>NZ_RJUE01000054.1 GCF_024343735.1 Lacihabitans sp. CCS-44 | reverse complement strand
CTATTCGCTTCTTTTCCAAAGCTAACTTCTGGGCTTTTTCTAATTCCAATTGCTCCAGTTTGAGTTTTTCAGCGGCTAAACGTTCGTCTTCCAATTGTTTCTTTTCTAAAGCCAATTTCTGAGACTTCTCTAATTCCAATTGCTCCAGTTTGAGTTTTTCGGCAGCCAAACGTTCGTCTTCCAATCGTTTCTTTTCCAAAGCCAATTTCTGAGCCTTCTCTAATTCTAAAGCTTCTTGTTTGAGTTTTTCGGCGGCCAATAGTTCATCCTCTATTCGCTTCTTTTCCAAAGCTAACTTCTGGGCTTTTTCTAATTCCAATTGCTCCAGTTTGAGTTTTTCAGCGGCTAAACGTTCGTCTTCCAATTGTTTCTTTTCTAAAGCCAATTTCTGAGACTTCTCTAATTCCAATTGCTCCAGTTTGAGTTTTTCGGCAGCCAAACGTTCGTCTTCCAATCGTTTCTTTTCCAAAGCCAATTTCTGAGCCTTCTCTAATTCTAAAGCTTCTTGTTTGAGTTTTTCGGCGGCCAATAGTTCATCCTCTATTCGCTTCTTTTCCAAAGCTAACTTCTGGGCTTTTTCTAATTCCAATTGCTCCAGTTTGAGTTTTTCAGCGGCTAAACGTTCGTCTTCCAATTGTTTCTTTTCTAAAGCCAATTTCTGAGACTTCTCTAATTCCAATTGCTCCAGTTTGAGTTTTTCGGCAGCCAAACGTTCGTCTTCCAATCGTTTCTTTTCCAAAGCCAATTTCTGAGCCTTCTCTAATTCTAAAGCTTCTTGTTTGAGTTTTTCGGCGGCCAATAGTTCATCCTCTATTCGCTTCTTTTCCAAAGCTAACTTCTGGGCTTTTTCTAATTCCAATTGCTCCAGTTTGAGTTTTTCAGCGGCTAAACGTTCGTCTTCCAATTGTTTCTTTTCTAAAGCCAATTTCTGAGACTTCTCTAATTCCAATTGCTCCAGTTTGAGTTTTTCGGCAGCCAAACGTTCGTCTTCCAATCGTTTCTTTTCCAAAGCCAATTTCTGAGCCTTCTCTAATTCTAAAGCTTCTTGTTTGAGTTTTTCGGCGGCCAATAGTTCATCCTCTATTCGCTTCTTTTCCAAAGCTAACTTCTGGGCTTTTTCTAATTCCAATTGCTCCAGTTTGAGTTTTTCAGCGGCTAAACGTTCGTCTTCCAATTGTTTCTTTTCTAAAGCCAATTTCTGAGACTTCTCTAATTCCAATTGCTCCAGTTTGAGTTTTTCGGCAGCCAAACGTTCGTCTTCCAATCGTTTCTTTTCCAAAGCCAATTTCTGAGCCTTCTCTAATTCTAAAGCTTCTTGTTTGAGTTTTTCGGCGGCCAATAGTTCATCCTCTATTCGCTTCTTTTCCAAAGCTAACTTCTGGGCTTTTTCTAATTCCAATTGCTCCAGTTTGAGTTTTTCAGCGGCTAAACGTTCGTCTTCCAATTGTTTCTTTTCTAAAGCCAATTTCTGAGACTTCTCTAATTCCAATTGCTCCAGTTTGAGTTTTTCGGCAGCCAAACGTTCGTCTTCCAATCGTTTCTTTTCCAAAGCCAATTTCTGAGCCTTCTCTAATTCTAAAGCTTCTTGTTTGAGTTTTTCGGCGGCCAATCGTTCATCCTCTATTCGCTTCTTTTCCAAAGCTAACTTCTGGGCTTTTTCTAATTCCAATTGCTCCAGTTTGAGTTTTTCAGCGGCTAAACGTTCGTCTTCCAATTGTTTCTTTTCTAAAGCCAATTTCTGAGACTTCTCTAATTCCAATTGCTCCAGTTTGAGTTTTTCGGCAGCCAAACGTTCGTCTTCCAATCGTTTCTTTTCCAAAGCCAATTTCTGAGCCTTCTCTAATTCTAAAGCTTCTTGTTTGAGTTTTTCGGCGGCCAATAGTTCATCCTCTATTCGCTTCTTTTCCAAAGCTAACTTCTGGGCTTTTTCTAATTCCAATTGCTCCAGTTTGAGTTTTTCGGCAGCCAAACGTTCATCTTCTAATCGTCTCTTTTCCAAAGCCAATTTCTGAGACTTCTCTAATTCCAATTGCTCCAGTTTGAGTTTTTCGGCGGCTAACCTTTGCTCGTCTATTAAGACCTGATTCTTGTCCGAGTTTAGGGCAAGCTTTACTATTTCTTCTTTTTCGGTAGGTATCTTTTGAAGCTTAAAATCTATCGGAATGGTATTGCAATCAACAATTTGCTCACCTAAAAGCGGCGTAACTTTATTGAAATATTCTGGAATATTGACCGAAAGCGTATAGGATTCGCCAAAAGGAACAATAGCCGTATATCTCCCATCTGACGAGTTGTTATCCAAAACCGAAAGTATCTGGTCAGTTTCTTTGTTTTTAACCACAATTTTGGCCTGCAAAGGTTCCCCAGAAAGAGAATCCAAAACAAAACCCTGTATGGTTGCACTTCTGATGGGCCGGAGAGATTCTGGTATGGTGGTGGTAAAAATATCACCGTCGGTGACATAATACATGAGGTCGCCACACGGGCTTATGGACACAAAAAGATCCGATTTTTTGGTATTAATGAAATCCAAATTTACCGGCTCAGACCAACCGCCAGACGCCAGCATAGTACTTTTGTAAAGGTCGAAGTCGCCTCTCCCCTCTTTTTTGATAGAAGAAAAAACCAGCGTTTTACCGTCCGCAAGTATCCGAGGGGCTTTTTCGCAGTCCATGTTTATGGGTGCGGGCAGCTCATAGGGTGCTCGCCATTTGCCATTTCTTGCTTTTTCAGTTACCATTATGCGGTAACATTGTTTATCGTTTACTTTTTTGCCTAATATCTCTCTGGTAAAATATAGTTTTTTACCATCGGGCGAAATAGACGGAAAACCTTCGTAGTTATCGGTATTGATGGTTGCACCAATGTTCTCTGGCCTAGACCACCCATTTTTCTTGCGTTCCGACACAAATATGTCCTCTCTCCCATAGCCACTTTTGCCAAAGTTGGCGAAGAAATAAATGGTGTTGCCGTCATAACTCACACTTGGGCCGCCCATTACGGGTGTGTTGTTTTCGTTGGCGTATAGATTGATGGGTTCTATGTTTTTAGGTGGCATCCAGCTGCCTGACGGGTGTAGTTTAACCTCATAAACTCCAAAAAAACTTGTTTCAAACTCATCCAGTATTATATTGCTCTTTCCATCGGCTGTTATCTGAGGGACTTTTTTGGCACTGTTTACAAAAAGCCCATATTGGTCTGACTGATAAATAAGCGTTTGGCCGTCCGCCGTAACCGATGGTGCATATTCAATAGAGCTAGAGGTATTTATGGGATTGGGTAATCTCTTTTTGGATTGACCAAAGGCCAGGTTTAGACATACCAACAAAACCAGAATTATATTTTTCAAAAACATCATTGTTCAAATTTAATACTACTAGAAGCATTCTCGCTTTCTCTTTCAACAAGCACCACACCCATGTTTTGCAAGGCCAGGCCGTAAGTCATTCTTACCTCAGCAGAAAGTTTGCCCGTTACCACCAATTTTAGCGGTTTAATCAAGGTTGATACTTTGGCCTTAATCTGTTCTAGTTTAGCGTTATCCACTTCTTTTTTAATCATGCCGTTTACCAAATCCACCAGCAATACATTCAAATCGGCATCAAGGCTGTCTAAAGGCTGAAAGTTCGAAACCAAAACGCATCCACTCCACAACCTTGTGCCTGGTAGGTCTGGGCATTTATCCAAATAATCTACCACGCCGTCTGCGTCACTGTCTGGACAGCCGTTATTTTCTTTCGAACCTTTGTCTTTTGGACAATCGTCCTCCGCATCTTTTATTCCATCGCCGTCGGTGTCAGGGCAGCCATTCAGGCTTCCCTTTTCTGTTGGACATTCATCTATCTTATCAATAAAGCCGTCGCCGTCAGCATCTGGACAGCCACCGTTGGCCAAGCTACCTTTCTCGCTTATACACTTATCGTCTTTGTCAGGTATGCCATCGCCGTCGGTATCTGGGCAACCCTTAAACAATTTGGCCCCAGCCACTTCTGGGCAATCATCTTCGGAGTCAATCAGGCCGTCGCCATCGGTGTCCGGACAACCACCAAACTCTTCCGAACCCGCTTTTTGTGGGCAATCGTCCTCGCTATCTGGCAGTCCATCTTTGTCGGTATCAGGGCAGCCATTGAATCTAACCTCACCTGCCGCAGTTGGACAGGCATCTTGGTTGTCAAAAATACCGTCTCCATCAGCATCTGGGCAACCGTTGGTTTCTTTAGGACCTGCATGCTCAGGGCATTTGTCTAATTTATCTTCAATACCGTCGGCATCGGTATCGGGGCAACCCTTAAAGGCCCAAAGGCCCGGTATTTCCAAACATTTATCTTTGGCATCAGAAACGGCATCATTGTCGCGGTCTTTGATTTTCTTGGGCTTACCCGAAAAACTAAACCCAGCATAAACAGATGGGTTGGGTGAGTTTTTGGAGAAAAGGTAATTCAATGCCTCGGTGCCCAAAATAAATGAACCGAGCTTTAAATGAAAACCAATGCCCGTTTTCTTGGTGGTTTGATTGAGTATGACGGGCATCGAAAACTCAAAGCCATTTATTTCTTTTCTTGGGTAAAATGCTATGATACTTTGGGTGTTAAAACCCATTCCGGTGCGTTTAGTGGCCGAGCGATAGGCCGTACCCAAGTGCCACCCTTTTTTGCCAAGCCTAACTTCTGCCAATAAATTTATGCGAGTGGGCAGCATGTATTCTGATGAATTAATGTTTTCACCCGTAAAATTCAGCTCTTGTATAGCCACAGGAACACCCTTGGCCAGGTTGTTTTGATTTACAGCTGTTTGGTTAAATAGACCTATACGAGAATTCTCCTCAAACTTTACACCTCCAATGTCTGTGACACTAAAGGCGAATCTGGCCAAATATTTATTGACTGTTGGGTCATATTGTTGCTTTCCGTCCATTAAGTATTGATGGTCGGCATACTTGGGGCGATATTCATACACAAAGCCTAGGTCTAATCCTGTTCCCATGGTTTTGCTTTTGAGCATATCTAGCCAATTGAAACTTGTTGCATTTGTGTTTATGAGAGCGGTAACTGTGCCGTTTAATTGGGTATTCGCAATGGCCAAATCGGTGCTTTCAAGAGCATAACTGTGGTAGAGGGAAGCCAGTTTTACAGTTGTGCCGACTTTGACAAAGTGCTCACTGAAAGCCAAAGGATGGGCGTAAGAAAACGCCAATTCTTTTAATCCCACAGACTCGTATGTACCAAGCAAGCTCTGATTTCTACCAATTTGTGGATTTTGAATGAAAATATCGGCAAATTCACCCTCTCTCTTCTGTAAAGCCCGATAATGGGTGCTTATAGCAAAAGCAGAGTTTTTCTTAAATTGCTTCATATATGATGGCCCTTGCAGACTAATCTCTTGTGTTTTAAAACTTGCATCTTTGAGCTTGAGATTAAGCTTGGAAGAAGGAACAAAATCATTGAACACAGCCTCAGAGCTGGTGTTTGCATGAAAAAGCCCTAAGTTAAACATTCCCCCATTTCGGGAATCGGCCAAAAGTGCGGGATTAAAACCAACCGCATAAACCCCTGAGGAGTTGGAAAGTCTATACATTTCAAGTGACTGGGCATGAGCACCTAAAGTAGCAAAAAGTAAGTAGATAAATGTAAATATTCTAATCATAAAAAAGTAGTATCGTGAACTTGCAAGATACTACTTTTTGGATTTATGTGGGTTACCGAATAATAAATTTGTGGGGGTGGGCAGCCGCCAATTTGTTATAAAAAACTTGACTCAATGAAAAAAACTTACTTTTCATTTTTCTGAGTTATAGATTGTTGTAACTTCTAAATCTGACAAAGCTCTATTATATATTCTAATATCGTCCATTCCTCCACCATACCTCCCATTAGTATTTGAGTAACCTCCATCCCAAGTTGAATAATTAAAATATAAAGGAATGCTATTAGTGGTATTAATGGCTCCAACGGTTGCTTGTAGCATTAATATTCCATCAACATAAATTTTTTGATTTACACCATCGTAGGTACATAATACATGTTTCCAAATATTATCAATACTATAAATTGGAGATGAAATCGTACTTGAACCCAATTCAAAATTCAATTTGTAAGAATCAAAAGAGCTTGCCTCGCCACATGATGACGGAGTTATATTTCTTTGGATGGATAATCCAAATGCATTATCGCTCACATCTTTTCCTTTTCCAATTAATTGCTCTCTCTCGGTGTAACAATTCAAATCAAATAACGAAGGTTTTATCCAAGCGGATAATGTCATTGAGGTGAGATTTTGAAAGCTTGAATTGTTAGCAACGGAAACGAATTGTCCAGAATTGGGACTAAAGTTTAAAGCTTGTTGACTACCCCTTAAAATAAAGTTTGGATTACCTTGTATAATGCCGTTATTACTATTCCCGCTCACATCGTTTGCATTACCATTAAAAGGACAATAAAGCAATAGTCCATCAGTTGGAATAGTTGGTGGAGAGGTCGTTTGAACTTCGGGACAATCTTTTATTTCAGCTTGAAAAACTGTATTCTCGGCAACAAACCCTGGTTCAAGTAAAATATTTTTCCCAGCCCTGTAAGAAATTGGTTGGTATATATTTGCCTTTGATTTCAGATTATCTTTGAATGCATATTCTCCTTCTGGTTGCATGACAGATTCAAAGACATCAGAAAATTCGCAATTTTTTAAATTTAAATTTATGGTGGCTTTGTTCAAGCTTTCACAAGAGTTCTTTGTACATGAAGCGTAATAATTTCTATTATTAAATATATCTGGAGTTTTGAATTTATTCCCAACAAAAATAGGGTAACTGTCATTTAAATTTTCGTACCAAGAAACCAATCCATCATCGCATCCTAATATTTCAATATTACTATATTGACCTGAAAACACTTCTTTGGTTACATTTGAAGGAGCAGAAGGTGTAGAATTAATTTTAAATTCGACTTCAGACCTAGCAGTTTCTAAAGATCCGCAAGCACAAGAAACATAAAATTTTGTGGTGGATTCATAATTCTTGAACTCAACTTTGTTACTAGAAGTCTCCAAGAAAATATTTCCATCAGTCAGATTTTGATACCACCTAAACACTCCATAACAGTTTTGTGCTTCTAAAGTATCAGTACCTGGCCCGCACCTTTCAGAGGAAATAGTAAGAGGTGGAATCATTTCCTCATATTTACAAGGGTTATATGCCCAGAAATCATTTAATTCTGTTGAATGCCAAACATTATATCCGCCACCAAAATAGCCAACTCCGTTCACTTCAAACGAAAAGGAACTTACTCTTGAAAGACTACTATGGGACCCAAAATTATTCCAATTATCATTTTCAATATTATATTCAAAGAAAAGATTATTTGCATCAGGATTTCCAACATAATCCCCGCTCACATATCCATTTTTGTTTAGACCGAATGAAATGTATTTCCATTCAGAAATCATTGGGATATTCTGTTTTGCAATCCAAGCATCAGTTTCTGGAATATATTGATAGAAATCGGAATAATACTTCATATATCCTGTAGGCAATAAGCTCCTGCCGCCGCCCATAAAAATTTTATTATTGGCAGCAAAAGTAAATGCGTTAAATCTATCTGTCGGAATATTATTTAATTTAGTCCATATATTGGTGATTGCATCATATTGATAAAAATCATTTAAACCCATATACTCATTATTTGAAGGACTTCCACCTCCTACGTAACCTTTTGTCCCATTACTAAAGCCAAAAGCATTATTTCTTTTGGCACCAGGAAAATTCGCTTTTTGTGACCATGTATCTAAAACTGGATCGTATTCCCAAAAATCATTGGTGTTATTATGATAAGATAAATTACCTGTACCCAAATATCCTTTATTATTAATAGAAAAACTAACTGCCCCTGGTCGTCCTATTGGTAAATCATTTTTTTTAGTCCAATTGTTATTGGATGGACTGTATTCCCAAGTATCTTTTTTTATTCCTTTATACTCACTTCTACCAGAAACTACATATGCTTTTTCGTTCAATACAAAACTTGCTGCATCCGCAACACTATAATTGTATTGAGAAAATTTCTGCAACCATGAATAGTTGGAGGGGTTAAGTTCCCATAAATCTGCTTTATAAAAATTATAATATGTATTAAATTCATCCCTTCCTCCTCCTACGAATACTCTGGTTAAATTTGAAAACATAAAAGCTCCATTCCTTGCAGATATTGGAGTGGAAGAAATATAATTCCAACTATTTGAAATATTGGGATTATATTCATAAAATGTTTTACTACTTGCGTGTCCAGAACTACCTCCAAATCCCTCCCCCATACCAATGTAAGCTTTATCACCTACAGTTGCAACCGAGGATCTAGAAGTCGATGAAGTTGGGTAATTTCCTTTTTGAACCCAAGTATCACCTAATGGATCATATTCCCAAATAGCCGTTTGATATATTGAACTTGTTTGATAATTTGCCCCTAAACCGATATAACCCTTCCCACTAATGGAAAACCCAATTCCTCTTTCAATACCAACACCACCAAAATCTCTTTTTTGAGTCCAGATATCCAATAAAGGGTCGTATTCATAGAAATCCTTTCTTAACCTTGGTCCTATATTATCACCAGCCAAACCAGTTCCTATGTAAGCTTTTCCATTCAGCGAAAAACCAGCCGAACTAGTTCTTTTGTCTATGAAATCTGCTTTTCTCGTCCACTTATCAAGTTCAGCATTATATTCCCAAAACTCTTTGGTTCCACCAGCACCAACATATCCTTTATTATTTATTGTCAATCCTACTGCAGAAATTTTGCCCTCACCAGGAAAATCAGCTTTTCTCGTCCATTCATTAGTAATCATGTTGTATTCCCAAAAATCATTAAGTGCAGAACCTTCAGCTTGGCCATTAACAGTTTTTTGACCACCACCTATGTACCCCATATCTCCAATTGAGAAACTGAAACCATTATACCTTTCTAAAGCCATAGGCGTTTCTATCCCCAAGCTAGCTTTTCTTTCTACAGTATTTTGGGCAACTAAAAAATTAGACGCTAAAGAACTAATTAGCATAAATATAACCAAGGGAGTGTAAGAAGTTGTTTTCATTTTATATTGAGTTTTTTTAAATCTTCTTTTGTTACTATTGGAGGAAACCTTCCTGACTCCATTTTCAATAGTACTAATTGAGCAATTTTAATACAATCTACTTTTGACTTAAAGCCCATATTGCCGTCCCTACCTGGTACAATTTCTTGGTAAATCAAGACTTTTGACTCCTTCCTTATTTTATATCCGTAAGATTTATCAGTTTTTTGAAAGATTTCATAATTGTACACTGAAATTTGAAAACAAAAAGCAGTGACCTCAAGAATTATTATCAAACAGAATTTGAGCATTTTATTGTTTTTATATCAAAATATTATTATTTTATTTAATATTCCCTAACTTCACACCCTCCTCCTCCTAGCCAAAGGCAAACGCTTCCCACAAGAAAGAAGTACCTCACTCTCATTGTGTGAAGCAATAAACTGTCGATTTACCAAAAAGCGGCGGTGGATGCGGGAGAAGGCTTTGGACGAAGAAAAATCAGTTTCGTATTTTTTGAGGGTGTAGGCGTGTATCTCTCTGTGGCCATCTTTGAAGTGAAAAATTGTATAATTGACTGAGGCCTCCAAGTGGGTGATGTTAAAAGAGTTAGATAAATGTTCTTTCATAGTTTATTTGGATAAATTAATCATCCAAATTTCAGAAAACCAACGAAAAGAGTCAACCGCTAAATAAAATTCGGTCGGATTTTATAATATTTGGTAAATGTGGATTTAGCATTATAAAAATATTGCTAATAGCACTGCCGGATTTTAAAACATTTTAAAAATACATTAAGAAGTAATTAAATAAAAATCGACAAATACCCTAAATCCTCAACTTTGCCAGTAAATCCTTCACAAAACCTAGCTTCAGTTTGGTGGGCGAAAAGCCCATCAAATATTCTTTCAAAACCTTGCTGCCACTCCTTGAAGCCTCCAGCTCAAGGCCATTATTAAGTATTATTTTTTTAGTGGTAGGCGTAAAAGTTTTGAGGTAGTTGAGGTTTACTATTATACCTTGGTGTATTTGTATAAAATCATAATCTCTACAGAGGTTGTCAGCATAAAACCCTATATTTTTAAAGCCTTTCAACTCAGAGCCGTCAGTAAATTTAAAGACTGTCAAAATACCGTCAGACTTGAGATACATCACGTCTTTTAATATTACGTTTTGAATCTGCCCTTTGGCGGTTTGCACCCCAATTCGCTGGTTGAGGTTGTTGGGGTTGTCTAACAATTCCAGCAGCAAGTCAAGCTTGTGATTTTGGTCTTGCTTCTGTTTTACAGTTTCTATTATGGCCGAAACGGAGTCCTTGAGCATGGCTTGGTCTAGGGGTTTCACTAGAAAATCGTTGGCAGAATATTTTATGGCCTTTATCGTATTTTCGGTGTTGCTGTGTGCAGTTAGAAATATAAACTTGAAGGCCACACCGCCTTTGGCTTTGAGGTTTGTTAAAATATCAAAGCTCGTACCATTGATGATGTCAATGTCAAATATCACAAAATCAGGCTCTAGGCTACGGATTATTTCTTCGCCCTCCTCCACGCTTTCGGCCTCGCCTACAAGGTCTATTTCTTCAAAGTTTGTGGTTAGAAGTATACCTAACGACTCTCGAATCTTCGGATTGTCTTCTATTAGTATGGTTTTAATCTTCATATTTTTGTTGAATTTTAATTATTACAGTTGTTCCCTGCAGTTTATCTATAGTTTGGATATTTATCTCATAATCAGACTCGTTCAGCAATTTCACACGTTCATAGACCAAGTGTGTACCGTAGGATTTGTAGGAATGCTCCGACCGTCTTTTGATTTCGGCAGCAGCCGCTCTTCCTATGCCGTCATCGTCAATGGTACATACCAAAACCTCCTCTGCGTATTCAAACTTTATATGTAAACTCCCCTTGCCCTTTTTGTGTACCAAGCCGTGTTTTATGGCATTTTCTACAAATGGCTGAATAATAAGTGGAGGTAATTTGATACTATCAAGTGGTAATTCTTCCGAAAATGTAATTTGATAATCGAATTTATCTTGGTGCTGAATACTCTCCAAGTCTAGATAGGAATGTAACAATTCAATTTTATGCCTGAGGCTTATCTCATTTTTCTGAATCCTCGGATTATTGGCCACCACACTTGACTCCAAATATCCTCGCATCAAACTTGCGAGTTTGGTTAAACTATTGTTGGCCAATGCGGTTTCTTTCTTGAGTATTAAATGCTGCAAAGAACTCAATGCGTTGAATAAAAAGTGAGGATTAAGTTGAGCCTGTAGTGTTTGTATTTGAAGATAGTTTATAGTTCTTTCCTTTTCGGCCAACTTTCGTTTTTCATACCTGCCTTTAAAGAAAGAATACAAAAACCATGAAAATAAGAATGCACAGGCTATTCCAAGATATAAGGCGAAGTTGGGCGATTTATAAAAAGGTGCCTGAATATCAACCTTTAAATCAACTGGCAACAAGTTTTCGTCCAAAATGCCCTCCGTTTTGGCTCTCACTTGAATCAGATGTATGCCATTGGGCAAGGCCGAAACAAAATACTCAGACGATTTCTGCCAGCTGCTCCAGTTGCCACCATCAACTTTTACACTATATTGCGACTCCATAGGCCTATTAAAGCCGTTCGCCCCTACCTCCAAATGGATTTCGTTTTCTTTCAAAACCAGTGCATCTTTTTGAAAAAAACTTATGTTCTTTTTGTTAATCTTTTCTATGTATGGTACCAATGCGTTGTTGTCCAAGTCCAATTTATCTGGCTCTATTACACTCAAAACAGAGCCCGACGTTATCCAAAGCCTACCTTTAGAATCTTTAAATAGTCCATTTTGACCGGGCTCAAGACCTTCGAAACCATTGTGATAATTATAGAGCTTAATAAGTGCTGGTTGGTTGGCCTTCAGTTTTTTTCTATCTAGTATCATCAGACCTTCCTCTACACCAACAATCAACTTATCGTCAGACACTTGCCCAATAAGTGTTACAAATTTTTTAATTTGATTAGACATGACTTTCTGCCAAGAATCGCTGCTTTCTACATAATAATATAAGCCATCAACAGTGCCAGTCCAAAGCGTACCATCCACGTCTTCAAACATGGTAATAAATCCTCTAAATGGTATATTTTTTTTCGCTTGGCTATACTCCTTCGATTTTTTCTTGAAAACATCGGCAAAAGTCTCAAATCTGTTCATACCGCCCCAACCGCCCAACCAATAGCGTTTTTTACGATCTTTATAGATATACATGTAGTTGGGATAGGACAATAATTCCTTCCCACCATGCAAGAAAAACTCTTTTTCGGGAGAAAAGGCTGGGTAAACACCTATACCCAATGCACTTCCTTGAAAAATATAGTCATGTTCGGCATCGTAATAATTATAATATGCCCCGTAGAGATTCGGCATACTGAAATTGCCATTTTTGTACAATATCTGACTACTAGAATTGGGTAACCAAAGCCCCCCTCTTTTATCCTTAACGGCTGAAAAATAAAACCGATTGGCATCGGAAACAGTATGAATATTTTTATTCCGCCCAACAAACGGAAAAAGCTTCAAATGACCATTTTCAGTTCTGACAGACTTGCCATTAAAGACCTTGAGGGGTGCCTCAAAAGACAGCATCCAAATATCATTTTTATCATCCTCGGTGACGGACCAAACGTATTCTGCATCCTTTTCGTCGAAATGTCTAATGCCATTGTTGGTAAATTGCAGAAGACCTTTCTCAGTGGGCATCCAAATCAATTTCTCATCTTTTGATTTGACACTGCTTAACACAGCTACAAATCCTTCATTTAGTAAATTTAAGTCCTGAGAGTTTTTAGAAATATAGAAAATCTTGTTATTGTTGGCCACAAGTTGGTCTCTTTTAGATACACTGACTACATTTAAATTATCATTTTTATCTAAGACTAGCCATTTTTTAAATTCAGTCGCTCCCTCTTTTATATCGTATACTATTGTACCACCTTCATTTCGATACTTGGCAACTATCTGATTATCATCCGAATAATTAAATGAAGCCAATTCCCGTGGATAAGTTTCTAATATTTTTTTATAATTATTATTTGAATCATAAGTGTATACATCCTCAGAAACAAGTTCAGTGTTGATACTATTGCCGTAGTAAACCTGGGTGTTAGAATCAAAATATTCTGGAGAGAATGAATACCCCTTGGAAATTTCCCTAAATGTATGTCTTGTAAATTTTCTTGATGTGAGACTATATGTAAAAACACTGTTTGGGATTCTTGAATTATCTTTTGTAGTTATACAAATTAATTGTTTTTTTTGATGATTATAATACAGTCCATTACCGAATTGATAGGTTTCTACTTCCCTAGGCAAAGCTATTTTTTTAAATGAAATATTATCATAAAACATTAAATACTTGCCATTCATGAAGCAAATTTCGCCATTAGGCAACTCAACGATTTTACTGAAACGGGTATTATTCTCTAATCCATCCTCAGTATAAAATCTTTTAAATGTCTTACCATCAAACCTATTCAGGCCATTTTTGGTAGTTATCCACAAGAAACCTCGGCTATCTTGAAAAACAGAAGTGCACTGCATGGCCGAGAGGCCGTCTTTGATCGTAAAAAGCTTGTAAGGGTATTTTTGAGCGGATAGAGTAAAGCTCGTTTGCAGAAATAATAATAGGAAAACGCCAATTCTATTTTTTTGAGTTACACAAAAGCGGCAGAAATTCATAAGGAATGGTATAGGTTTGTGCAATACTACTTAATCTTTGCTGTCCACTAAATAAAAAAACAAAAAATTTATTATTCGGCAAATATAGACTTAGTGATTAAGTATATTTGGCGGAGAGTCCGTCAAAACTCTTAAATATTTTGTAAAATATGATACAACAAAATTTTCTACAAATAGCTCTGGAAGAACTCAACAAGAGATACCCCACCGATGCTAGTTATGATTTTTTGGTAGAAAAAACCACGCAAGAAACCGAGATAGAAAACCTCAAAAAAACGGTAAAATATGAGCAGTTTTTCTTTGTACTCAATCTTCCCGAAAGAAAAATAGAACATGCCTACGGCATCGGAGAATGGCTGGGTTATCCTGATGCCAACTTTGCCTTATTTGACTATTTCCGCATTATTCACTCGAGGCACTTAGCTGCTCTAAATATGTCGGCACAGTCGGCTTTTGCAACGGCCAATTCTGATGCTTTTAGTTTAAAATTCATGGGTCAAAAGATTGTAATTCAGATACCTTTGTTACATGCCAACGGAAAATATATCTTGACGAAAAGAACACTTTATCCGTTTCAGATAGACAAAAAAACAGGCATGGTAACCTCCTACCTCAATCATTATGTGGTACTAAAGGAATACCAAGACCTTGACGCCATGGATTTAAGAGTGGGAAATGAGGCGGAGCTTGTGACAAAAGCCGAAAGCAATGCCTTGAAAAACAATCAAAAAATGCTGCTTGATACTTTAAACAAACCTTTTAGCTTCAACACAAACGAAATAAAAATCCTTGAATTGATAGCCTTCAAACCCGATATCACACAAAAAGAAATATGCCAAAAACTAGATATCAAACTAGAAACATTGCAAAAAACCACTAACCGAAGAATTATAGCCAAGGCAAGAGAACACTTCGACATAGAGGCTTTTTCGAGTATTAAGGAAGTGGCCATGTTTCTGAAGAAAGAAGGTGTAATTTAATATATTTACCTAAGCCTTGGGGAATATATCATCTAAGATCGGGTGTAGCAGATTGCGAATCTCTACAACCTACTGGCTAGAACATCGAAAAACAATGAAAATATTGAAGCAAACAAAACTAGGCACTAGACTTATGCATCCTTGCCTTTTTTTATCACTGAGAACACATGGTTTTGAACAAAGGCCCACAGTGTTGTATGTACGTATGCCTTTTGCCTCGTTGCCTTAGTGCCTTAATACCCCCTCCCTCCCCCTTCCAAAGAAATTTCTCTTACTGCAATAACGATTTCGTGAAAAATTCATAATTTCGTAGTCTAACCTTTAATATTTTAATACTATGAAAATCGTAAAAACTATTTTGTTTGTAGCTGGCGGCTTGGTTTTAGTGGCACTTATTGCCGCTGCCCTCATGCCCAAAAGCTACACTGTTACTGTTTCTGAAACCATCAACAGACCCAAAGCCGAGGTGTATGATTACCTCAAAATATTCGCAAATCAGAAGGAATATTCTGAATGGACCAAGCCTGACCCAAATCTGCAGCCTGTCATCAGCGGTGTAGACGGCACTGTGGGCTCAAAATCTTATTGGAAAAGTTCGAACCCCGATGTGGGCGAAGGAAGCCAGACCATTACGGCCATGTCTGACAACGAGATAGCATTAGACTTGGAGTTTATTTCGCCAATGGAGGGCCACGGAAAGGTCGTGAACAAATTTGAGAGCAAAGACTCTACCACCACGGTAGTAACGGTTTCTACGGCTTTTGATGCTCCATTTCCTATGAACCTACCCTCGATATTGATCGGTAAACCCATGATAGAAAAAACTGAAAAGCAGATATTGGTGAATGTAAAGCAGATAATGGAAGCCAAGAAATGAGAGAGGCTTCCTTAAAGACACTAATTCCTATAATATCAGTTCTCCAAATAACAATACTGATTTAATATTTGAAGATTAAGTTTAAAATTGAATAAAGTATCATTTAAATGAGCAAACAATGAAATTAAAGCTATTCATATCTTTTATATTTTTAGCCGCTAGCTTTGCGGCCTATAGCCAGCAAATTCATGAAGGTCACAACATCGCCACTGGTGAAAAAGGATTAATTAAGGTTTCTGTCATGTATCCTTATGCCGAAGGTAAAACCTTTAATATGGACTATTACGAAGCCAAACACATGCCTATGGTGGCTGGGTATTTAGGCTCAAATCTGGTTAAATATACGATTGAAAAAGGCCTTGGCAATGGTATTCCAAACCAAGCATTGCCTTATATGGCGATTGGCACATTTTACCTAAAAAACATTAGCGATTATCAAGCCGCCATAGGACCTCATCGAGATGCCATACGTGCCGATTTCCCAAATTACACCAATGTCACGCCTGTTATATTAGTGAGTGAGGTAGTGAAGTAGCAGGATTTAAGAGATTTGTCTTTTCCGAGAATTGACGAATCTCTTAATTTCATCACATTTTCATCTTGCTCATCATTTTACCAATAAAATTGGTGGCCATTCTTGGGCTAAGCCGATAGAGCAAATCTAATATGGTAGCGTCTTTACCTACAGTTACCCTATATTTATTATTTTCTATAGCTTTGACGATTATTTCAGCTGCTTTAATCGGAGAAAGTGCCATTTTAGCCTGATTTGCATTGGCTTCCATTTTGGGTTTCCCTAGGCCAGAATTTTCGGTGATATTGGTAGCTATAGCTCCTGGATGCACCACTGTAACTTTCACCTGTGTATTTTTCAGTTCAGCATACAAGCCTTCTGTTAGAAGCTTTACGGCTGCTTTGGCAGCACCGTAGATGGTTTGCCCAGGAAAAGGTATAAAACCACCCATGCTCGAAATATTCACAATATGTGCTTCTGGTCTTTGTAAAAAATGCGGCAAAAAAGCTTTTGTCAAATACAAAGTACCAAAGAAGTTGACATTAAAAACGCGATTGATTTCTTCATAAGACAAATCATTGACAGGAATAAAATGTTGGATGATACCGGCATTATTTATAATACCATCTACAGCTCCAAAATGCTTAATAACCTCGAGCGGCAAGGCATCTGCCTTTTCTCTGTTGCTGATATCTAAGCTTACCGCTAAAAACCTATCCTCTGCTACCTTGGCCATTTCACGGGTTTCTATTAGCTTGTCTAGGTGAATATCTACTCCGACGATATTGGCATTTTTTTGTAATAATAACAAGGCCAGCTCTCTACCAATACCACTACCAGCACCAGTGACCACTATGATTTTGTCTTCTACTTTCATCGATTATTTGCTTTTTATCATTAATATACCATCTTTTAAATCAGTTGAAGTTGCCTTTATGCTAATATTTCCAGCTTTTCCATTTGGTTGAATTATAACTAAGCCTCGACCTTGAAATACATTTTTCTCAGGTTTCTTAAAACTGCTCATATCTCTTGGATTTCCATTTCCTGCACCTACCAAAATGCCATTTCCAGTTATTTGATATTTTATCAATTTATCATCAATATTAGGTACAATGTTTCCTTCCGAATCTACAATTTCAACAGCTATATAAGCCAAATCATTTTTGCTGGCTTTGATGGTTGTTCTATCTGATTTTAAGCGAACGGCAAAAGGTTTTCCTGCGGTGGTGAGTGTTTCTGAGGCAATTTCTTTTTCGCCTTCAAAGCTTCGAGCGACCAATTTACCTGCCGTATAAGGGACATTAAATTTGGCAATGATGGATCCTTTCTCCAGTTTTTGTTCAGCAATAATTTTACCATTCAGTTCCAATTTAACAACTGAACTTCTCGTAAAAACCCTCACTTGAAGCGTGTCATTTTCATGTCCCGGCCAAGTCCAGCTTTTCATTTCATCTGGAAAATCATAAAAGCCAGTAAGCTCTTTTTTGCCTGCCGGAATTGGGCGATGAACCATCATTTCGATTGGGGTGTTTCGCCAAACTACATCCAAATAATAGGATGAGGCTTTTTTATTACCAATTAAATCTAATTCGCCTGTGTAGGCATTGAAAATTGGCCATTCTGGTGCCATGAAAGTATCCTGAAATCCGCCAACTTTATCGGTTTTGTTTTTCAATCTTGATAAACCCAGCCCGGCTTCGCCCAAATAATCAATGGCCGACCAACTAAACATTCCAATCACGTATGGATTTTTCTCTACATAATTCCAGTTTTCGAGTGCTTTTGGTGGAAAATACTCGGTAGCCACCATAATTCTTTCGGGGAATTTCTTGTGGTCACCTTCATAATATTGCGTAGCGTAATTATAACCGCCCACATCTAAACTTGCAAAAGCGGGGTCGGTAACGTCCCATTTTTTCCGAGCTATTAAAGGCAAATGAAACGGAATAGCATTGATAACGGGCCTTGAATCGTCCAAATTTCGAACAAAATCAGCTAATATTTTTGATGTTTTATGCCCAGTGCTGTCAATGATTTCGGGAATTTCGTTGCCGATACTCCACATAATTATGGATGGATGATTAAAGTCTTTTTGAATGATAGAAGTCAAATCTTTTTGCCACCAGTCTTTGAAATAATCGGCATAGTCGTCAGGCGTTTTGTTGGTGTTCCACATATCAAAAGCCTCATCCATTACCAACATTCCGAGGCGATCACAAGCATCTAAAAGTGCCGCCGAAAATGGATTATGGGCAAACCTGACAGCATTATATCCATTTTTTTTGAGTAATTCTATCTTCCTTTCTTCGGCTCGGTCTATAGCAGCAGCTCCCAAAGGGCCATTGTCATGATGAATACAGCCGCCTTTGAGTTTGATATTTTTCCCGTTTAAAGTAAAGCCAGTTTTGGCATCAAAATGAATACTTCGTACACCGAAACTTTGCGTTTGCTCATCAATAAGTTTTCCATTTTGCTTCAAAATCATTTTAGCTTTATACAAATAAGGGTTTTCTATGTCCCATAATTTGGGGCTTTTGAGATTTATCATTTGCTCAACTTTGTCCTTGCCCGAAACCTCGGCGGCATTGGCACTAATCAATTTATTATCAGCAGAATAAATCTCCACCGTTAGCGAAAGATTAGCGACACTATTTTCAATTTCAGTAGTAAAATGAATATCAGCAACTTGCTCAGAAACGTTTTTAGAAACTATCTGAACACCCCAATTACCAATATGACTGGGGTTTACTACATTGAGCCACACATGACGATAAATGCCCGAACCAGAATACCAACGAGAGTTATAACCTTCATTTTTGACCTCAACCGCTACCACATTTGGCGTGCCGGCGGGGTTTAGATGCTCCGTCAAATCATGCACAAATGCCGTATAGCCATACGGATGATTGCCCAAATGATGCCCATTTATCCAAACATCGGCATTCATATACACACCATCAAACTGGATGAAAACCTTTTTACCAGCGGTGCTTTTATCCATTGTAAAAGTTTTGCGATACCAAGCCGTGCCGCCCACTGTAAATGCTGTGGCGTTTTTTCCTGCATTATTTTTATAGAAAGGCCCCACGGTACTATCATTTGGGGTATCAGTCAAATCTTCTATGCTCCAATCGTGCGGAAGGTCTAATTTTCGCCAATCGGTATCATTAAAATCGGTGGCTTTCGCATCAACTCCTTTGCCTTTTTGGAACTTCCAATTGGCATCAAAGGACTGATTTCTTCCTTGTTTTATTTGAGAAAAAGTGGTTTGAATTGAGAATAAAATAATGACAAAAAATATGATACGATTTTTCATAGCCTTTTTCCCATTTGGAAATTTTTACTGTTTAAAATAATTGTTTTGTCAGTTGAGTCTTATGGCGTTTCCTCCGCCTTTAAGTTTATAGCCTTTGTTTTTCCAAACAAAAGAGCCACTTACATTTTTAGGAAGATTAATATTCGCTTCGCTTTTATCTAAATCATAAGCCACCGAAATCATGCCTTGGGGATGGGGCATTTCGCCACTGATTTTGCGATTTCCGCCCAAATGCGGCTCAATTTTCACTGTTTTAAAGTTCGGCGAAGCACTTTCAATACCCAAAACGACTCTAAAAAACTCAATATTTGGACTTGCTCCCCAAGCGTGGCAGTCGGAGCGGGTTTCTTCTACCTCCGAGTCTTCGCCCAAGGTTGTCATGCCCAATTCTATATTTTTATGCCAAATACTCAGCCAATTGCTGTAATCGCTTCCCAATCCTGCTTTTGTGAGGGCTTGATGAATGTAATATTTGAAATAAATTGAGCCTTCCGTAAGGGTTTTGTCTGAAAGAAGAAGTTTGCCAAGTGCTTGGGTTTCTACTCCAGAAACTACTCCTGCCAATATTGCCAAGGCGTTGGTGTGTTGCGAGAAAATGTTTTTTTCGGGCGTATCAGCAAATAGTTTTTTAGAATCGTCCCAATATTTTTTTCTGATTATGGCTGAAAATGCTTTGGCCTGCTTTTCATACAGATTTGAAAAGGCCATCATGCCTTTGTGCTTTTCTAAATCGGCGGCATATTTATACGCCAACAAAAGTTGTAAATCCAATAAAGCAGAACTACCATCTTTGCCGATAGGTGGCATTCCTCTGTTCCATTTTTTTACCCAATCCACAAAAAACCAGTTGGGCAGATTTTTCAGCGAACCCTCTTTGTCTCTAAATCCTTCAAAATAATTGATAATTTGTCGAGTGCCTTGTAGTTTGTTTTGAACAAAAGTACTGTCAGACCCATACATCATATAATCGTGGAGCATACCGATATACCAGAGCGAAAACGTAGGTATAATCTGCTGATTGACAGACGGATAACGACTGGCCGTAATTCCTTCTGGCTTTCTGGAATTGTCCATTAAATTCAATGCATTTTTCACCAATCTGTCATCGCCAGTATTATAAAGAGTTACCATTGCCTGAATTCGGGTGTCGCCGATGTACTGTAATTGTTCGTAATATGGGCAGTCCATGTAGGTATCCATGGCACAAAGTCGGGCAGTTCTCCAGCCAAGATTTAAGATTTGGTTGATTTCTACTTTATCGGTGTTGAGTTTGGCCTTTTGTTGAAAAGGATAACCCGTGAAAGTGCTAAAAATGTCTTCAAGATTAAGTGCAGTATCCTTTGTTTCGATTTTTACTTCTACATAACGGAATGTCCGATAAGCCAATGTCGTAAATGATTGGTTTTGAGAACCATTAGATAAAATAATGTCTTTTCTACCTACCATAAATTTACCTTCAATTTCATCTCTATTGCCTTTTTCCTCCGAGCCTGATTTGTCTTTTGTATAAAATGCTTCGGCGTAAGTTAGGCTTAGTTTGGCATCTTTTCCACCACTAAAAAGTACCGTTGGGTAGGCATTTGTCAAGAAAGTTTGGTCGAGTATTAACGTCGCAATAGTATTTGCAGGAATCGAAATCGTATTTCCTTCTTTCGGGAAATTGTTTGAAATAGTAATTCCTTCAGCTTTTCGTAGCTTTTCAAAACGTTGTTGGGTCAGTTCCATTTGGGGCAATATTGAAGGTATCAATCGCCATGAATTTCCAGCATCTAATCCAATCGTATTTTGTGACATAGCTGGGGCGACAATTTGTGCATTTTTCCAATCACCATCATCAAAATTGACATCTTCCCAGCCTTTGATGTGCTGACTCATATCGATTTTTTCACCAGGTCCAGCCACATAATAACCCCTCACATTTACTTTTGCTGGGTCAGGCATAAATTCACTCACCAATAGCGGTTCATAGCTATTGTCTTGCACACATTTCCAAGAATTATTGGTATTTATTACTTGTGTTTCTGGGTTGCTTCCTTGAATAACCAAGGCTGTTTTTACCGAAAACTGAAATTCTGGTCTTGCCTCGGCCTCGTTCCAAACTTTGACTGCAATGGTGTTTTTTCCTTGAGCTAAAAACGGGGCTAAATCAATAATATCGTAGTTCCAATGACCAATATCGCCTTTTGCTGGACCAATGCCTACCAATTTATTGTTTACAAATAATTTGTACTTGTTGTCGGCAGAAATAAATACCCTGAAATTTTTCGGAGATTCTTTTAGTTCAAATTGCTTGCGAAACAAATACACGCCATAAGCAGTCGGATTTGTTTTTGGAACAGAAATCCATTTGGCGGGCCATATTTTTTGAATATATTCTGCTGGAATTTCTTGTGAAAAAACATTCGATTTGACCAAAAACAGGGCAATTAAAATTCCGATAACACAGACATTATTTCGCATATATTTTTGAATTTACTTGTTAGACCTTTAATTGAAGAAGAGAACACCTAAACTTTGGCACTCCCTTCTTATATTTTTTACTTAACTCTTTTCGCTTTCACATCAAACATATCCATCAATTTACCTTTTAGGTTATCAGCATCTACTTTTTCAAAAGGGATAGATAAATCATAGCCTTCTGCCGTAAAAAAAATAGTCATGTTACCATCAACTATTTCAATGCTAGTCATTGGATTAGCCACTGCAGTTGGCTCTGCAGGATTTGTCATTTCACCAATCAATTTGCCATCTTTAAGGGTAATCGATGCAATCATTTTTGCGTCACCATTCGGTGTACCCAAAATTGTAATTTCCCATTTTCCCAGATAAAAGTCTGAAGCTGTTGCAGTTTGAGAAAAACCATCAAGAGCAATTCCGAAGAATAATGCGATAAAGAAAATATTTACTTTTTTCATTGTTTAGGAGCGTTTCGTCGCCACGATTTTTAGATTATGAAACAAATATATACTAAACCTATATATTGTCTAAATAAAAAGACAATAAAATTTTAAAATATTATATCTTTGAATATTAATAAACTCTGAATGGCATTTATAGCTAACGAAAGCTACCTTTGCAAAAACTATTTAATGAGATTTTTAGATGAATAGATTCGATAGTAAAACCTATATTCCTCAACTGGCGATAGATTGTGTGATATTTGGATACAAAGAAAAAGAGCTCAAAGTACTGGTTTCAAAACTTCATTTGAAAGGTGATATTTATTCTTTACCAAGTGGGTTTATTTTTCAAAACGAAGGAATAGACGAAGCCGCCCACCGAATTCTTAGGGAACGTACAAGTATTTCAAATATATTTCTGGAACATTACAAAAACTTTGGACAGGCCCAAAGAACGAATAAAGGGCTTTTTGAAAAAATAATGGAACAGAACAAAGATTTTTTCATGAGTGAGAATATAAATTTTTCACAAGAAGACTTTGTCTGGCTCACAAGCCGATTTGTTTCGTTGGGCTATTATGCTTTAGTGGACATAAATAAGGTTACACCCACCAAAACCGAATTGGATGAGTCTATGGAGTGGTACAACATCCACGAATTACCCGACTTGATGATGGATCATTTTGAAATGGTAGAAAAAGCCCTTGAATCGCTTAGGCTAAATCTGGATAATAATATTATCGTATTGAATTTACTTCCAGAAACCTTTATTATGAAAGAGGTGCAGGATTTGTACGAAACGATTTTTCAGAAAACCTATGCCAGAAACAATTTCCAGAAGAAAATACTGGAGCTAAATGTTCTCGAACGACTGGAAAAGAAATTCACAGGTGCTGCAAACAAGGCTCCGTATGTATATAGGTTTAGGAAAGTTTAAATTCCGAAATTGACTATTTACGAAAAGCAGATTATTAAAAATCAACAATTATTCTTACTTTTATAATTTACCTTTTTTTGCAGTCTAAACATCTGTGAAAACAAAAATTAACCTTAAAACTATCTAAATGAATCCAAAAGGTTTATTCTTTATACTTGGTTTATCATTTACACTCAATGGCTATTCACAGATAGTAATCAAACTATCGCAGACCTCCGAGCGAAAGGAATCAGTTAATAATGAAACTTTTACCAAAACTGCTAGTGGCGAAGTTAACATCATAAAAAATGTTTCGGAGCCTACTATAACAGTATATTTACCTGACCCCAAACTGGCCACAGGAGCAGCCGTGATACTTTGCCCAGGTGGAGCTATGCGGGTACTTAGCTGGAACAACGACGTAATAAAAATGGCAAAATGGCTCAATTCACAAGGTATAGCCGCCATAGGACTAAAATACAGTCTAATGCAAAACAGCACCATACCCATGCCCAAAGACAGCACCAAACCTTATGGTGCTCCTTTTAGAGTAGACATAGCCGATTACCAGAAATTTAATAAAGCCAACGCAAACCCCTCTACGGACCCTGAGGGCACAGAAATAGTATTTAAGGCCGCCTCTGAAGCGAAAGAGGCCATATTAAAAGTAAGACAGCATGCAAAGGAATGGGACATAAATCCAAACAAAATAGGGTTTCTTGGTTTTTCAGCGGGTGGTGGGGTAGCTATAGCAGCTACAATCCTTCATGCAGAAGGTGAGGCAAGACCCGATTTTTTGGCCATAAATTATGGCCCATCGCTCATAGATGTTTCTGTTCCTAAAAACGCTCCTCCGCTGTTTGTTTGTACCAATGTAGACCATCCAAATGTGGCGGCCGGTTGCACAGCCTTGTTTATGGAGTGGAAAAAAACTGGAAACTCTGCCGAAATGCATCTTTTCAGTGGTGGAAAAGGCGGCTACAGTATTGACAAACAAGAAAATACAAGCGATGCTTGGAGTGAATTATTCCTAAATTGGCTAAAAGCTCAAGGTTTTCAGAAAAAATAGAAGAAATTTAAAAATCGTGGCGACGGATCGCAATTACAAATGAAAAAAATACTTTGTTTATTTCTAACGCTGAGTGCGATAAGTGGATTTTCGCAAAACTCAAAAATTATTGAAAATGGTGGCACAGGGCTTTACAAAGCCATGGTTGTTGGAGAGAAATCTCTTCCACAACACAGTATATTTCGGCCCACAGACCTGAGCAAAATAAAAAAACTGCCCGTGATAGTTTGGGGAAATGGAGGTTGCTCAAATTCATCCAACAATTACCAAAATTTCTTAAATGAAATAGCTTCTAGAGGATATATTGTTTTGGCCAATGGCCCATTTGTGCCACAGGGCGATTCCCTAAGTGCTGAAGACCAAAAGAAACGCACTACTTCAAAAATGCTTTTAGAGTCGGTGGATTGGATTACTGCTCAAAATGCAAATAAGAATAGTCCTTATTTCAAAAAAATAGATTTAGAAAACATAGCTGTGGCAGGTATGTCTTGTGGAGGTCTACAAGCTATTGAAGTGGCAGGTGACCCGCGTTTCAAAACTACTTTGGTACTCAACAGTGGGGTGCTCAACGCTCCTCCACCTGCCAATATGGGGCAAATGCCAGCTGCCACCAAAGAAAAATTACAGGACATACATACACCTACTTTGTATGTAATTGGCGACAGTACCGACATAGCTTACAAAAACGCAATGGACGATTTTGGCAGAATAAATCATGTGCCAGTAGTGATGGCGAATCTGAATGTGGGGCATAGCGGTACCTACCGCCAGCCACATGGTGGAGCATTTGCTCCATTAATTTTAGATTGGTTAGACTGGCAGATGAAAGGAAAAAAAGAAAACGCTAAATTATTTTCAGGTACCACCTGCGGCTGGTGCAAGAAGGATGGCTGGAGAATTGAAACAAAAAATTTTAATACGAAGTATGATTAAATATTTTCTTCTTCTAGCTAGTTTTTTGACTTTCTCCATGACAAGTCTATCGGAAATTGGCTGGATTGAAGCCGGGAAAGGTGGTCTTTTGGAAGCCGAAACTAACCTAAAGAACTCTGAAGGAAAGCTAGGGATTTTAAACAGCCAAGGGGCGGTAGATATGAAAAACCATGCGTTTTTTGAGCCTCTGGGATCAAACGGACGTGCATGTGTTACTTGCCATCAACCCATGAATGGCATGAGCATATCTACTGAATCACTCCAGGAGCGATGGAAAATCACAAGTGGAAAAGACCCGGTTTTTGCTGCTATTGATGGGTCAAATAATCCAAAATTACCACAGCACCTAGAAAGTTCTCATTCCTTATTATTGAATCGGGGCTTATTTCGAATCGCATTGCCTTTTCCCAACAAATTTGATAACGGCAAACCGATTAAAACTGAATTTACGATAGAAGTAGTGAGTGACCCCACAGGTGTAAACCTTGATTCAGATTTGGGTTTGAAAAGTAAAAATCCTACCATTTCGGTTTTTCGTCGTCCTCGCCCAGTTGCTAATATGAAATATGTGATGTCGCCAGACCCTGTTTTTAATATCAAAACTGGTACTTTGGCAGCAACAGACCCAGAAACCGGCTTGACGGTGGGCATGAATATGATGGCAGACTCAAGGCACTATACACTGAAACAACAAGCAAATGATGCCTATTTTGGACATTTAGAAGGACACAAGGGTCTAAGCAAAGAACAACTGCAACAAATCTTAGATTTTGAAAAGCAGATTTATGTGGCTCAAAGCTATGACAAATGGGGCAGCCCATTGGTAGAAAAAGACGAACCTGCTGGCTTAGGTACCAAAGCTATGAAAGAAGGGAAAGTTCATATTTTGGCAAATAACAACCGAGACCCAATTTTTCATTGGTTCAGGACTTGGGAAAAGCCTGAAACCATGCCCAACACCTTAACAGCCGAACAAAAAGCATTCAGAGCATCGGTAGCGAGGGGAAATGATATTTTTATGTTTCGTGAGTTTTGGATTCGAGATGCCACACATATCAATACAATAGGCCTTGGAAATCCAGTAAGACGGAGTTGTACAACTTGCCACAACGGACAAATGACTGCCCAAGACCTCGCCCCGGGCTGGGTAGACTTAGGCACTACAAACTATCCAACCTGGACAGAAAATACTGTATCCAAATTGACATCCGATTTACCGGTTTTCAAATGTACCTGTGATAAATCTGCTCCCCCACACCCTTATTTGGGTAGGGTGGTTTATACAACAGACCCAGGCCGAGCTTTGATTTCGGGGAAGTGTGCGGATATTGGCTCTATTGTTATGCAACAGTTTAGAGGTTTATCTGCTCGGCCACCCTATTTTGCCAATGGCTCTGCAAAAACCTTGGGCGAAGTAGTTGATTATTATGACCGCCGATTTGATATCAAACTTACTGAAAAAGAAAAACAAGATTTAGTAAACTTTATGCGTGTCTTATGAAACTAAAAATAGTATTGGTTACTTGGAGATTCATAATTGACAAATTAGTTAGTAGTGAATTGATTATTCGTAAATCGTTTATTTATTTTTCAACAAACCAACTCAATAACTTCCTCAATACTAAAGAGTTGAAACCAAACAGAATGCTACACAAAGCCACATTAACCGTTCTGTTTTCTATTTTTACTTTAATTGCATTTTCCCAAAACAAAAAAACAAATCAACCTACTAAATGGTTAAATTTCGTCAGCTGCCCGATTATACGAGACTCTAAAACACTACCTTGCTGGTTGGTTGAATACGAAGGCGAATTGTATTACTTAGGCCAACAAGGCCGAACCAGCTCGGCTTTTTATCCCCCACAATTAAACCATCAAGTTCTTGTGGAAGGAGTTATAAGTGATGAACCCCGTATTTGTGGCGGTATTCCACTTAGCAATGTTAGGATTTCTGTAATGCAAGAAATTAATAGAAATTGTAATACAATATGGCCTGCCGAAGAAGGGTATGAACCACCGAAACCGATTCCACCAGCCTCTAGATCGGCCATGCCTGATAGTCTGAGAGAATTTACCATCCCATTCGATTTTGACAGTGATTTTTTAACGTTACATACCACGTTGATTGTAAGTGAAGCTGTGAGAATTGCCCACATCCTTAAAAATGCAAAAATTGAAGTAACAGGATACAGAGCCACCACCCTGCTTTCAAATGAAATACAGATGAAAGAAAAAGAAAATATGGCAGAAATCCGTGTAGAAAAAATCAAAGATATTCTCATAGAACTTGGACTACCAAAAGAAAATATCAGAGCACATTTCTCAGAAAAATCTGAACCTTTTGATGGCCTAAATGATGCAAACAAAAGAAGAGTAACTATTAAAATAATTTAACAGCTTGCCTCTTTAAAGTAAGCTGTCAAAATCAAAAAACAGAAAAAACATTAACTATGCCAGTTACAGATACATCACAAACAAACCTTTTCGGTGAAACTTCAGTAAAATTCGAATACTATCCCGTGCTGCTTCCTGATGAGGCAGGAATGATGGAGATAGCAGTTTTAAATCAACGATTGATAGAACATGGAGTAAAACCTTCTGGCATCACAAAACTGCCCCATGTATCAATTGATGGCGTTATTTGCCCTGAAAATGACACAAAAGTCAAAACTGAAATATTTGAATTTCTTTCAAAAAAAGAACCACTATTGATTGAATTCTCTGAGATGGGTTATTTCCCAAACCCTGGCGGGCTAACCATAATAATGCAAGTAAAAAATGCTGAAACTGTCCATGCTTTCAACAAAGAATTTATGAGTGCCATTGGTGGTAAACTCACCAAATTGAAACTCCACCTTACTTTGGCCAGATATGTCAGTCGAGAAGTTTTTGAAGTTTTGAAAAACTCCGATATCGAATATCCCAAAAGTTTCATTTGCGAAAGTGTGGCTATTTACAAAAAACAACAGAAAGCAAAAGGGCCGTATGAGGTGATTGAAAAAGTGCCGTTTGGAGGATAAGTATTAAACAAAATCGTATGGTATAACTAAAATTAACCGGTGGTTTTGGCATTTGCGTGATAATTATAAAGTAACATATCAGCAGAAAATAGAGAAAAAGCCTGCAAATTCATGATAATTTGCAGGCTTTACTTTTCAATAAGGATTACCTTATTTTACTCTACTGGCTTCCACATCAAACATATCCATAAGTTTGCCTATTCCATGGTCTTCATCTTTTTTGGTGATTACCAAAGAAATATCATAACCCGAGATAGTAAAAGCTAAAGTCAATTCGTCGCCTTTCGCTTCTGCCGAAGTCATTTCGGTTTCGTTTTGCTCTCCTTTCGCAATAAAATACCCTTTCAATTTTCCGTCTTTGGTTTCAAAACGCATAGGAATAGCCGCATCTCCTTCTGGAGTACCTTTTACCAAAACTGTCCATTTCCCTTCAAAGAAATTGCTCGAAGTTTGAGAAAAACCTGCGGTAGCCAAACCGAAAATCAAGGCAAATAAAATCACACTTACTTTTTTCATTTTATATGCGTTCCGTCGCCACGTTTGTTTATATCAAAAAATTCAAAAATCGTAAATCATTAATCCAAAATCCTCAGCGGAACACCGCCCAATCTAAAATCGTTAATCATCAATCGTAAATCTAAAATCGTTAATCGTAAATCCTCAATCGTCAATCTACAATCCTCAATCTACAATCGTAAGCAGAACGCCGCCCGATCAAAATCACTTCACTCTTGCTCCTTTCACATCAAACATACCCATCAATCTGCCTTTAAAATTGTCGGCGTCTTCCTTTTGTAAGGCTATACTGATGGCCATTCCATTGGCTTGGAAAAACACTTTGATATTCTCGGCATCCGTTTCTTCTACTTTGTCTAGGGCCTGAGTTCCTTGTGGAGAAACCATTTTTCCTGTCAGCACACCGTTGTTTCGCTCGATGATGAAATCCATAGCAGCATCTCCACCTGGGGTCCCGATAAACTTAGTGGCCCATTTTCCCACAAAAAAATCATTTCCTGCTGCAGCTTCAACCTTTACTGGCTCTTTCAGAGATGCCTCGTAAGCCAACTTGAATTCAAGGCTCATCACCACCATCAACGAGCCCGCATCGGCCTTAGGATTAGAGAAAACCAAGTAAACATCTTGCGGTTTTCCGTCCAAATTGTTTGGTAATTGAACCGGCACTGAAACAGTTTTCGGCGTAAAATCCATCTTATCAGTAGCTTCAAGGAAAGCCGAACGACCAAGTAATGCACCTGTTGGACTTCCCAACCTTGCCTCTATCGACCCACCAGCGGCATTGAGCTGAGGCTTAGGAGCAGTAGCTCCAACCTGAATCTCTGACACACCCGTCAAATCAACTTGCTTCATAACCATGTAAGCTCCTGACTTTGAAGGAATGGCCAGGTTATTTCCACCAAAAGCCATTTTGTTGATGTCCACATATTCGTCAAATCCATGAGCGTCTATTTTTGAGTTTCTCAACACAAAACTTTGCTCAGATTTTAAAGCAGGTAAGCCATTTGCACCTTGGTCTTCATAAGCTGCACGTACAATATACACCCCTTTGTTTTTGTCAGAAGCTGGAGCTTTTGTGGTGAACGAGCCCTTTACAGGTAAAGATGTCTTCGGTTTCTCATTGGCTATATTCAAAATATACTTTACCATTTCTGAGGCATCAGCCGTAGAGATTTGTGGGTGTGCAGCCATGGCCGTTTCACCCCAAACACCACTTCCTCCTGATAAAATCTTTTTTGTCAATGTTTCCATGGCTTTGTTATCGCCTTTGTACTTCACTGAGACATCGCGGTAAGATGGCCCGATAGATTTCGAATCTTTCTTATGACAAGCCATGCAATCGCTGGCCTCGATAAGCTTTTTGCCTTTCGCAAAAGCAGCACTTTCATCAGCCGAACGGTGACCCATGGCTATCATGTTTTTATCAAAACCTTCAGACAAATAATCAATATTCACGGCTACATTTTCAGCAGAAATACCATTTTCCAAATCGCCATCTTCTTTGTCTTTTACTTTTATTTCGTAATCAAATGATTTGTTAGCGATATAGAAACTCTTGTTGGCCTTTGGCATATCGAGACTCAAAATTGGTGGCTCGTTTCCTGCTGTAATTTCCATTGACTGCGTGTTAATGCCGCCTTTGCCATCGTTTACAGTAAGCGTAGCCTTGTAAACACCAGCTTTGGTGAGCGTTAAGTTGGCATCTTGAGCAGGTATGATTTTAACAAAACCATTTTTTGAGGTAATCTTCCAAGCATATTTCAGAGGATCTCCGTCTGCATCGCTAGTGCCTTTTGCACTCAGTTTTAAGTTAAATGGAATCGCTCCACCCATCTGATTGGTCGCCACTTGTATTTGCGGTTTACGATTGAATCCGTTGTATTCTATACGAATCAAACGGGCATCATCGTTGGCCGTGAACCAGCCACTGCCATATTCAAGCATATACAAATCGCCATTTTCTGCAAACTCCATATCCATAGGATTGCTGAATTTATAGCTTGGCATAAATCGCTCCATAGAGGCATAATTGCCATCTTTGTCAAAACTCACAGCCATTACCCATCCTCGCATCCATTCGTAGGCAAAGAATTTGCCATCGTAATATTTTGGAAATGCCCTCTGAGCTGTGGCAAACATATCTTTGTAATACACTGGTCCTGCCATGGGATTGCATCCGCCTGCACCTACCAATGGAAATTCCTTACTGGCACCATAACCATACCACAACATGGCACCTTTGGCTTCAGGTAAAAGTGTAAGTCCTGTATTGTTTGGAGAAGTATTTATGGGTTTCAAATAATCCCATTTGTCACCAGAGGTGTTGGTTGCAAAATCAAATTTATTGTAAGCTTTGTTATCACCAACAAAATGCGGCCAGCCATAGTTGCCAGCAGACGGTGCTTGACCAAACTCGCAAGTTCCATCAGCACCACGATTAGCATCTGCTTTAGAGGCGTCAGGGCCTACATCGCCCCAATACAATTTACTATTTTTAGGATCAACAGATATTCTATAAGGATTACGGTGTCCCATAGTGAAAATTTCTGGACGTGTTTTGTCAGTACCTTTCGAGAAAAGGTTTCCTTCTGGAATTGTATAAGTACCATCAGCTTGTGGCTTGATTCTTAATATTTTACCGCGTAAATCATTGGTATTTGCCGATGATTTTTGTGCATCCCAAGGACTTCTGCCGGGGCGTTCGTCACTCGGGCTATATCCGTTAGAAGCATGCGGGTTGGTATTATCACCCGTCGATAAAAACAAGTTCCCTTGCTTGTCCCAATCAATAGAGCCACCTGTATGGCAGCATTCTTCACGCTGGGTTTCTACTTTCAACATTTCTTTTTCAGAATCCAAAAGAATCTCATCACCTTTCATTGTAAATCTTGAAAGGACGTTATAAGACCCCTTTGTAGAAGAATAATATAGATAAATCCACTGGTTCTGGGCAAACTTAGGGTCTTTATTTAAACCCAAAAGTCCATCTTCGGCTACTGCTTCTTTTCCATCTTTGCTTACATATTTTAAGCTTACTGGAAGTTTGGTAATGGTTTTAAGCGTTTTTGTCTTTGTGTTATAAAGTCTTACTTCGCCTTTACGTTGAATAAAAAGCACACGGTCTTTATCTAACACACTTAGTTCTACGGGTTCATCAAGTTTTTCTTCCAAAACTACCTTCGTGAAACGGTTTTCTTCGGGTTTGGATTTTGAGAAGTCCAAAGGCTTCGGAGCATCTCCACCTGAGGCGTATTTGATACCAGCATATAAATGATTCAAGAACAAAGGCTCGGCAAAGGTTTCGTCTGTATGACCCATGGCCGTGTAAAACGAACGCCCACCTTGAAATTCTTGGTACCAGCTCATCGGGTGATAGTCTGGGTTACTTCCACCAATGTAGCTTTTCTCGTCAATTTTTAATACCACATTGATTTTCGGAGAAATATTCTTGAAGCTATAAAACTCATCGCTTCTTTCAAATTCGTCTGGCATTCCGGCCGTAAATTCATTCTTTTTTGTTACGATAAATTTACCTTTCTGTACGTTGCTAGGTGTAGATGGGTGATCAAGAAACCACGCACCGGCCAATTGGTTGTACCACGGCCATTCGTATTCAGTATCTGTTGCGGCATGAATACCCACATAACCACCACCTGCTTGGATGTAGCGTTCAAAAGCATTCTGTTGTTCATTATTAAGAATATCACCCGTGGTATTCAAGAAAATGACGGTGTTAAACTTCTTCAGAGTTAGTTCAGTGAACTGAGCTGCATCTTCTGTAAAACTTACTCCAAAGCCCTTTTCTTTGGCCATTTTGGCTAAGGCAGTCTTTCCTGCTTCGATAGATTGATGTCTAAACGCCGCTGTTTTGCTAAATACCAAAACATTTGTTTTGGTTTGTGCAGAAAGGGTGTTGACAAAAAACAACAAAAATGCGGGTATTAGAAACCGCTTAATTGTGTTTAAAACATTTTTTTTCATATATATTTAAAATTAATTAATTGCTAATTCATTCTCACTAAAAAATAATCACTCACAAACACCGCTCAAAACTCCATATCTACAACTCTTCCATATAATTCAAATCTTTATGGAAAGTCTCATCAAGGTTTCTTAAACCCCAAAAAGCCAACAAAATAGCTATCACTCCAACCGCCATGGCTGCGTTTACGGTTCCTATATATGGACTCAAAAAACCAAACAATAAGGTCTGAGGAATAACAGTGGCTCTAAGAATATTTAATGAAGATGTGGTTACAGTTGATCTAATATTTGTGCCATACTGTTCAGCAGCCAAGGTCAATAATACAATGGAATAGCCCACACAGAAACCCAAGAACATAATGAGTCCGTTGTAAATAATTATGGATTTATTGCCGAACATAAAAAATACTACCGCTGCCACAGCATACATGGAGAGGTATAAACGAATGGCTTTTTTCCGGCTTTGAAAATACTGACTCACGAATCCGCCTGTCAAATCTCCGAATGTTAGTCCGATGAAATAGTAAATTACTACTGTAGAAACCGAGGGTATCTCCACCATTCCCCACGCCTTGGCGATTTCGGGCGTAAAGGTCATTACTACGCCGTTGACATACCAAACTGGAAAGCCAAGTACGCAAATGCTGATGTATTTTTTAATGTAATCTTTGTTTTTAAAGAGTAATCGCAAATCACCTTTGATGGTGGTTTTGTCTTTTATTTGATTATAAAGACCCGACTCAAGTACTCCCAAGCGAAGAATTAACAATAAAAAGCCTAAGCCTCCGCCTAGTTGATAGGTGAACTGCCAAGAATATTTACCTCCAATAAATGCCCCGAATATGGCTCCTAACATTCCGCAACCACCAATTATAGCTGGTCCGATGCCACGATATTTTTGAGGCATTTGTTCGGTTACAAGTGTTATGGCTGCTCCAAGTTCGCCAGCCAAACCGACTCCAGCCAAAAACCTCAAGAGTAAATAAATTTCAAAATTAGGAGCGTATGCATTGGCAAAAGTGGCTGAAGAGTATAAAATAATTGAACCAAATAGTACGGAAAGTCGCCCCATTTTATCGCCAATAATTCCCCAAATAAAACCGCCAAGCAGCATCCCTGCCATCTGAACATTGATAAGCGATACGCCTTTGGATAGCAATTCGGCTTCGGGTACACCCACGGCCAATAAACTACTTTTACGGACAACACTCAATATCATTATATCGTACAAATCAACAAAAAAGCCCAATGCTGAGGCTATTATAGCAAGCCAGATATGTTTTTTCATTTGTTTCTAATTAACTACCACTGTTGCCACGAATTCACAAATAAATTTCTAAAAGATTCATTTCACCCATCATTCACCGAACCGTCGGACCGCACTCATCACTCATCATTCATAATTCAAAACTCACCGAACCGTCGGACCGCATTCATCACTCATAATTCATAACTCACCGAACCGTCGGACCGCATTCATCACTCATAATTCATAACTCACCATTCATAATTCATAATTCATAATTCATAATTCCAATTATACTCTCAAACTCGGCAAGCCAACTCCTGCGGCATCAAAACCTCCATCAGCACAAAGAATTTGTCCATTGATATAACTTGCCTGTTCGCTACATAAAAAATAAACCGCGTTTGATATTTCTTCGGTGCTACCGTATCGAGCCAAGGGAATGGCATCGGCATAAGAAGTGCGAATGTCGGCACTATGCACCAACTTTGCCATTTCGGTCTCTACCGGACCTGGAGCAACTGCATTTGCACGAACGCCCATATTACCATATTCAACGGCCTGCTGTTTTGTTAGGTGCATGATGGCCGCTTTGCTTGTGCCATAAGCAATCCGTAATGTACTTGCTCGAACACCAGAAATACTGGCAATGTTTACAATACTGCCTTTTCCTGCAACTAATGCCGTCAAACATGCTTGACTGCACAGGAAAGTCCCATTTAGATTAACCCCAATTACGGCACTCCAATCCTCAAAAGTCACATCTTGAACAGGTTTAAAAATTGCGACGCCGGCATTATTGACTAAAGCATGAATTTCAGGAAACTTAGCCGAAATTTGACCAAAAACTTCAGTAACAGATTGATGACTAGACACATCACATACATAGAACGAAAAGCCATCTTGTCCTTCCAAGTTACTTTCACATTTGGCCAGTTCGGCAGTATCTATATCAAGAATCACCGAGTGATACCCTTCCAAATTAAATCTTTTGGCTATTTCTAAGCCTATGCCACGAGCGGCTCCTGTTATTACTGCTATTTTCTTATCCATATATTTTTTTCTCTAATACATTTTCAAAATACCCTCGTAATGACGTCGCTACTTAAAGAACCAATTCTATGGGCAAAGCAAATGATAGTGTCTCCTTTCGATACCTTTATTGGCTTGTCATACACTTTCCAAGACAAGTCGGACTTATGTCTTTTATAACCTATTGAGGCTCCTTTTGTGCTGCACTCAATTTTTACAAAATTCGAGGACGGTGATATTTTAGGATTTCCTGTTTTAAGATTATAATCTTTCCCAGCTTGCCACTTCTTTACTACTTCAGATTCTGATATAGAACCTAAATCCCCGTATTTGCGAAGCCACTGTTCATGCATGGCTCTTAATTCAAGAAGTTTAGTTTTAAACTCAGGCCTTTCGGCCAAATTGTTCGTTTCAAAAGGATCGACCGATGTATCAAACAATTCTTCCTGAGGTTTATTGGACCTAAACCAATGCATTTGCAGACCCGACAATTTACCTTGATCTCTCAATTGAATTAATTCAGACATACCTTTTATTGACATCCTATATTGAATATCCTGATAATAAGGCTTGTCTGGCATGTAGTTCTTTAAATATTTGAATCGCCCATCACTCACTGCTCTCACTCTATCTACTTCAGAATCCATTCTATCACGAGCAGCATAAATATATTTGCGTTGGATTTTGGAAGCTTTCTCGCCAAGAAAAGATTGGCCCTGCATAAATTTAGGAATATCGAGGCCAGCAAGAGAAAGTACTGTTGGGGCAAAATCAACAAAGCTAATTAATTGATTATCTTTCTTTCCTGCGTTCGCGTTTTTGGGAAACTTTATAATCAGCGGAACCTTCAAACCACGCTCATAAAGTTCTCTCTTAGCGTAAGGTAAGCCATCTCCATGGTCGCTATAAAAGAATATTATTGTATTTTCGTACAGCCCGTCTTCTTTTAGTTTGGCAATGACCTCTCCTAATTTTTTATCCATTTCTTCTATATTGGATAAATGGCGAGCTAAGTCTTTTCTTTGAGCTTCAGTATCAGGAACAAACGGCGACAAAATCACATTTTTGGGATCAACGGTAAGCGGTCTATTATCCCTTGAAAAAATCTGGCTCTCATGTGTATCCATGAAATTAATAATAGAGAAAAAGGGCTGACTCTTACTTGATCGTCCACGCCAGTCGGCCTTTCTCGAATTCTCGTCCCAAACAGTTACCGGAGCTTCAAACTGATAATCTTGTTTTTCATTGTTTGTACAATAATACCCAGCTTTTCTTAAATATTCTGGAAAACAACGAAACGACTCTGGCGTGACAATAGAATAATTTGGAAGATTTTCCAGCCCAGGAATTTTAACATTTCCTGGCAGATAGTTTCTCATGTTATGCCCCCCAATAGATGTCTGGTACATGCCAGAGATGAGAGCGTTGCGACTTGGGGCACAAACTCCTGCGGTAGAATACACCTTAGAATATTGAACACCATCTGAAGCCAATTGATCAATATTGGGCGTTTTTGCTACTTTTCCTCCATAACAACCCAAATGCTCCGGTGACATATCCTCACAGGTAATCCAAAGGATATTCTGCTGTTGATTTTGTTTAAGATTAGTATCAACCACAAAGCCTAAACACAGCAAAATCGGTATTAAGACTGCATATTTTCCGTATTTCGATATTTGTAAATTAGGCTTCATTTTGTTATTGATATTACAAGCAAATCTTCTTTTGTAATTATTTTATTGTCCAAAAAACAGCATTTTCAATGAGTTTCACAAAATTTGTATCCTTCCAAGCTGTTTCATCATGCCCCATTGAAGTATAGAAAGTTTTGCCCTTGCCAACACGCTTGTGCCAAGCCACAGGATGGTCTTTGCCCATACCGAAGTTTTTGTTTGGAGCTAAAATAGGAATATTGGCTGTAGGATCAATTTTTTCGCCGTCTATGGTATACAATATCTGAAATTCTTTCTTACGTGGATTCTCAAAAAACACATACCATTCATCTGCACGGCTCCATTTTTTAGAAATACCAGTAGTAAGCAGACTATCAGACTGCTTATCAGTTATTATACCAGCAGTTTCGTGGGGTATTTTGAGTGAATGATGCGAAAACTCAGAACCCAATAGGTTTTCTACATACCACGGCCAATGATGAGAATTATCGCCAGCTCCATGAATACCTATCAGACTTCCACCATTCTCTACATATTGCTCTAAAGTTCTCTTTTGCAGATCGTTGATTACTTCTCCATTAGAATTATTGAATATTACCGTTTTAAATTTAGCCAATTGTTTGGCATTAAATACACCCCCATCTTCGGTTTCATAAACAAACCAATTGTTCTTTTTACCCATATCTGCCACAACTTTTTTCGAAGCTTCAATGGAGCTACTATGACGAAAGCCCGAGGTTTTTGAAAATAGCAAAATGGCAGGCTGATTGGCAGGAAAAGCTATTTTAGGAACTTCGGTCTCATAAGAAACCGGAAATCCATTTTTTACTTTATAAACAAATCCTGCAAAAAGAATTCCGAGCATAATAACAATACCAAGGAAAACCCAGAGTATAATTTTAACAGCTTTCTTCATAGATTAGGAATAGATTCATTGATAGAACATACGAATTCTGAACAAATGTAGAAAAAATTTCAACATTGTCTATTTTTTAGACAATATATTTTAATTTTATTATATATTTGAATAATTATATTTTACAAGCGGTTATTATTACGTATAAAAGACACACCCAAAGACATCCAAAACATGAAACTATTCGATGAAAAAAACCTCATTCAACAATTGTCGATTGACAGTGTGATATTTGGTTACAAGAATAAAGAACTAAAAGTGTTGGTTCCACAACTCAATTTCAAGAACCCGCTTTTTTCTCTTCCTGGCGGTTTTATTCTTCAGGATGAAAGCATTGACTTGGCTGCCAAAAGGATATTGGAAGAAAGGACAGGCCTAACAAATATATTTTTAGAACAATACAGGGTTTTCGGCGAAACAAACAGAACAAATTTTGACTTAATAGACAACCTCAATGACCTCGGCAAGGAAAACTTCTTAGGCCTTGGTATTGAAGAATCTGATATAACCTGGCTAAAAAAGAGATTTGTGTCTATTGGTTATTATGCTTTGGTGGACATAAACAAAGTAAACCCCAAAATAACAGGCTTTGATGGAGATATTAATTGGCACAATATTAAAGACTTGCCAAAAATGATTATGGACCACAACGAAATGGTCAGCTATGCACTTGAAACTCTTCGGCAGAATCTTGACCATAAACTGATTGGTTTTAACCTACTACCCGAAACCTTCACCATGAAAGAGGTTCAAGAATTGTATGAAGCCGTATATGACAAACCCTTAGCCAGGAACAATTTCCAGAAGAAAATGCTAGATTTGGATGTTTTAGAAAGACTCGAAAAGAAATTTACTGGAGCGGCCAATAAGGCTCCGTATTTGTATCGTTTTAAGAATGACAAAAATCCTAAAATCGATTAATTGATTTACAAGATTTTAATTGTAAAATTTTAATATCTAATCAATTAAGCCCTTCTTTAAAAATACCCAAAGAGTATTTAATGTACTTACAACTAGAATATTAGACCCAAAGAGCCTATCGAAAAGGCTTTGGTTTCATTCTTTCGTTTGCCGATTCTATTATTTCACCAAGTCTCTTTTGTCTAGTTTCTGTTTGTTTGGCCGAGCCCAGCCAATACAATATGATTTTTTTTGAGGATTTACTCAGGCTTTGAAAATATTCTCCTGCCACTATATTGGCCTCAAGTGCGTCCGCCAAATCTGCCGGAATTATCATATCCTCTACTGCATCTAAAGTAGACCAGGAACCATTCTGCTTGGCCCTTTCTATCGCCTGTAAACCCGCCTCGGTCATCAGTCCAGCATCCGACAGTTGAATTATTTTCTCCTTGTTTATCTTTGACCAAGTCCCTTTGGGTTTTCTGGGACTTAAAAACTGCATAAATCTTTCATTGTCTATGGTTCTCCGAACACTGTCGATCCAACCGAAACACAGAGCTTCATCAACCAACTCACTCCATGAAACAGATGGAACACCGGCCTTCTTTCTATATAAAACAAGCCAGACCGCAGGCTTTGAGAGATGATTTTCTTCTAACCAACGCCTCAAATCCTGTCGGCTTGTCGGGCAAAAAGTTTCTATTTCTTGTTTGGGCATTTATGTTATTTCATTGTCACTAAAATAATACAAACCATCAATATTCCCAACAAATGATACGCTCCGCTGATAATACCATACAAAATGGGCCGCGGAATGTTGGGATTAATGGCAATATTGACCGCATTAGCTACCAAAAATCCTCCACCGATAAGCAGAGCAAATTCTACAGCATCTGCTATTGAGGTTATATTTAGGCAATACATCAAGAGGGCTGCTGTCACTGTGATAACCAAAGAACAAAGTGCGGGTCCGATGATAAAAATTGGTTTGTTCGGCAGAGTTTCTCCCGCTTTGCCCAGCGATACTTTGTAAGATTTACTAAAAAATACGGTAAACCATAAGGCTCCGAGTAGAAAATATGCCATAAATGCAAGAAAGACACTAATCCAGTTGAGGTTGGTAATTTGACCGATCATAATTTTATTTTGTTTTGATTATGATACAAAACTAAATACCACGAATGACAGCCCTATGTCAGGGGTATAAAAGGCTCAATGATATTTGTCAAAAAAACCTTGAAGTGTAAGTTTATGAGGTTCGAATTTCTCCGAAAGCACGCTTATTTTTTGAATTCTGTCTAATCTGAAATACCTAAATTCTTGTCTTAATCTGCACCAAGCCACCAAAAGCCAGTTTTCTTGGGTAGATAGCAAGGCAAAAGGTTCAATTTTTCGTTGAGTGGTTTCTGTCAACTCATTGGTGTATTCTATTTCTGTGACCAGAAAATTTGTAAGAGCAAACTGCAAGTCTGACAGATTGTGGCTGTTTCTTTCGCCATTGATATTTTGACTGAATCGTGTCCTATCCATCAACAAATTGGCTTTATCTTTAATATTACTTCCTAAAACCGCCTTTATTTTGTCAATAGCTTCTGTGTAATTTTTTATAAAAGACGCATCCTTGTTTTTTAAAACCAATTGTTCGGCCAAAATCAGAGCATTGGCCTCTGCCTCTGAAAACATAATGGGCGGAAGTCGATAATGCTCCATCAACGAATATCCCTTACCTTCTTCAGTCACAATAGGCACACCAGCTTGCTCCAGGGCTCTCATATCCCTATAAATGGTTCTGACGCTTACCGAAAACTTGGCAGCTAGTTCTGTAGAAGTCAAGATTCGCTTGGTTTGCAACTGCGTAACAATGGCCGTCAGCCTTGCCAGTCGACTGGTATCATTGTCTTTCATCTAAAATTTTGCATTTCAAAAGTTTTGCACCATTTGCGAACTTACAAAAAGATATTAAAACTCTTTAGTTTGAGCAAAAATTGGAGGCCAAATTTCTCTAAACTGTCTCTTGAATGGTATCGAAAACAAGACAAGCAAATTTAAAAAAATCAGTAGTTCTTATCCCACTTTTATTTTGGCCAAGATGGTTTTGTCAATGTAAAAAGTACCAAAGGGAATAAAACAGGCCAATATCACTTTCCAAGTGGTGGTTCTGAACTTCCAACCTTGCTCCACTCCTACCGACAGTGAATTGAACAAGAAAAGCAAAAATATGGCTCCGTGAACAGGCCCAAGCATTTTTGTAAGTGAGGGATTGCCAAAGTAATACTTGAGCGGCACGGCGACAAATACCAAAATTAACAAGGTGATGCCTTCCAAAAAGCCAATAATTCGCAATCGGCCAATTTTTGTTTTGATTAAATCTTTCATATTATCTAAAATAAGGGCGGTTGGCTAGTGGAGAAAATGGCCAAGGAATAGCTATAAAAATGATAAAAAGTGCAACAGAGAACCAAACGAGCATGATTTTGAACTTTTCATGGTCGGCGGTTTTTCTTTTGGCCAATGCAGAGCCTATAGTTATAAAAACGACCGCTAAGAGTATCAAAAAAATATGAATTAGACCAAAAAAAGTGGCGTCTTTATTGGTTATGGCAGCTTTGAAATTGGTCCAGAAATACTTAACAACCAAACTCTGGCTGTATAAAACTATGCCAATTGTCAGTTGAATATGAACAATGGTGGCTGTCCAATGTCTTACCGAATTATCGACTTTGCCAAAACTAGATTTTGACCAATAGCCTTTAGCGGCTCTAAAAATACCGTAAATTAAACTAGCCAAAACCAGCCACCTAAATACAGAATGACAGAATGTAAGCGTTTGCACCATAAATTTCTTATTTATGACGCAAAATTAAAGCAAAAAACATACTAATTAGTATGTTTTTATGAAAAAATTATTTGAGACCGTCGAGATACACCTTAAGTTCCTCTAAATAAGCAAAATAACAATCTTTGCTCTTGTAAACTTTTCCGAAGTTTCGGATTCCCCAATAACCTGACATCACAAAATAAGCGACCTGTGCGGCATTTACATTGGGCCTTATGTTACCGTTCTTTTTGCCTATTTCTATTAGTTTTTCAAGTGTCGAGTGCCACTTGCGGGTTAATGAAGACAGAACTTCGCTAAATTCAACATTCCACGGAGTCATTTCTTGTGTTAAATTACCCGCGGGACAGCCATATTCAAGCTTCAGAAATTCATTATTAAAAAGCAAATCGTACATCATTTGATAAATAACGCCTATCGGTTCCGTGGCGTTTTCAAGTGGCTTAATGAACGACTCCTCCATGGTCGGCTTCAAAATTTCATTGATGATAGCCAAACCCATTTCGTCTTTAGATTTGAAATGATAAAAAAATGCTCCCTTGGTAACCTTAGTGGTGGCTATTATCTCATCGATGCTGGTGGTTTGATAACCCTTTGCATAGATAAGTTCAAATGCCTTGTGGAGAATATTGAGACGTGTAGCAGCCGCTTTTGACATAAAAGATACTAATTGGTATTTATGACAAATAACGCAAAAGCCAGTTTATCTGACAAATGAAATGAATTTCTTTTTATTATCACCGCCATTTGCTCCGGTTTCTCAAACTCAATTTTGAGAGCAAAAAACCTAGCAAACAGACAATAAAGCACGCATTTACAAATACTTATGAGACCCGTCGCAATTGGGCATGCGTTTCGAAAAACCACAAATGCAATCGTTGAAGCCTTTTCCGTTCATTATTCTTTCTGTATAACTCTCTATTCGCGATGCACGAGCTTTTGATGATTTCGCCCCCGTAAAATAAATATTGTAAGCCCTTTGGCGGCCAGGAGTTAAGGCCTCAAAGGCTGTTTTGAATTGAATATCTGAACTAAATTTCGATAATAATTCCTCCGGAAATTCTAGCACTTTATCCTTCTCTGCTACAGGTTTAATACCTACTTTCTGGGCCTCTATTGCTTCATAAATATAGGCCAAAAGTGTTGGTTTTAGTTTTTTCACTTCATCTACATTATAAAACCGCATCAGCCTTGAAAACTGAGAATTCTCACCAGGTTTAACCAAAATGCTCTCGGTGTCGGCTAATAGTGAACCATTTAAAAAACTCACAAAAGCAAAATCCTTGAAACTGCTCACTATTAAAAGATTGGTACCATCGAGCGTATAGCAAGGCTGTTTCCATTTCAATTCTTCAATAAGGCCCGTTTCGAGCACAATTTTCCTGAGTTCATTGAGTTCGTCCTGCCATTTGCGATCTTTCTCAAAAAAATCATTCAGTAGTTCATTCATCATTTCGAATAATTTTAAGTAGTTTTTCTATCTGCAGGTCTAAAATACCAAGAAACTGCGGTTAGAACAAGTAATAATATGGATGGAAAAATCTCACTTGCAGGATGACCTACAAAAACATGAGAGATTGTCGCACCTGACATCGCAAAGAAAAAACCGGCGTAAGCCCACTCCTTGAGCAAAGGATTTTTAGGAATTAAAATAGCAAGAACACCTAAAATCTTCCAAACACCCAGAATCGTAAGAAAATAAGTTGGATAACCCAATTCTCCCATTTTCGCTACCTCTTCTTTCATTTTTATCAACTGCACTATACCAGTAGAGGTCATGCCTAAAGCTAGCCAAAGCGTGGCAACCCAATAGATGATTTTGTTCCTTTTATTCATTATGTTTTAGTTTAATTTTTCTACAATATCTTGTAATCTGTTGTGTGCCATATTAATACCCTGGGCAAAAGGTAAGGCCAACATTTGGTCGCGTAAAACTACTGAACGATAAATAACATGCATGGTTAACTTACTTTTGGAGTCCGAAACTGACTCAAAGTCAAGGAATTCCAATTGTGGTTCGAAAGGCGTGTTTTCCATCTGAAAAGTCCTTACGATTTTTGAATTTTCTAAAATATCATGTATAACTCCACTAAAAACGTGCACGTTTCCCATAGGATCGGAAGTTTCGAAACGCCAGCCTCCTTGTTTTTGACTCTCCAATTTAACTACTTTTGTGCCCATCCATTGCTCCACAATTTCAGACTCAACGTAAGCTCTAAAAAGTAAGGCCAATGGCAAATCAAAATCTCTGGTGATAATTATCTCTTGCTTGTTTTCCTCCGCATGTATTTTGGTTTTCTGCTCCATTTCAAATGTATTTTTTCATAATATCCTCCAATTTGTTGAATCTATCGTCCCACAATTGACGAAATTGCTCCGCCCAGTCCGCCACTTCCTTCACTTTTGAGGGATTCAGTTGATAAATGACTTCTCTCCCATTTTGCTCTTGCCTGAGAAGTTCACATTCGGTCAAAATCTGCAGATGCTTGGAAACCGTTGGTCTTGCTGTGTCAAAATTGGCCGCAATAGCTCCAGCAGACATTGACTGAGTAGCCAACAGCAAAAGTATGGCACGGCGGGTAGGATCTGCAATGGCCTGAAATACGTCTCTTCTTAAATTCATCTGTAGCTATTTGACTACAAATATATATGTAGTTATTTAACTACGCAAATTTTATCTATAAAAATTGGAACCAACTTCAAAAAAAAGTAAATCAAAATGAGTAAAAAAACTTAAATTCGAGAAGAAAATTATAAAAAAAGCCACGAATGAAGCTCATTTACACTCGTGGCAGAAAACATTTAAAAAAAAATTACCGATTAATTTGAGCAGCCATCCATTCCATCAATGTAGTAGGTTTACCATTTAGAAGCACCTCAGAACCATCAAATTCCGTGTGAGATTGATTGGCATGGGAATATATCCATGACCAATGCCCATTAAAATGATAATTTTCTCCTCCAAACATTCCAGACAAGTCTGTTACATGGTTGTAAAAACTAAAATGCACATTTTTTGCACCTACTTTCTTCAACCTTTCATAAACTGGTATAACAGTAGTTACAGGATCAGTGACTTTATCATCTTTTGACTGAATAAACCAAATAGGTATATTTTTAATGCTGTTTATTTGGTTATCAGATATATACTGCGATTGATAGGCTAATGCACTAATATATCCAGCCGCAAAATACTTAGGATCCTTGAGCAAAAGCTTCAAAGCCATATATCCTCCGTTAGAGCACCCTCCAATGTAAATACGTTTTTTATCAATTCCAGGATGCGTATTTACGTAGTTCTTGATTAATGCCATCAAACCTACATTATAGATATCTTCGCTACTCCCTGGTTGCATCTTTCCTTCTTTATCGTGCATCCAAGCACCAGGTGTTTGTGGAACTAATACATAAGCTCCTCCAAAGTATTTTTGAATATCAGGACTTGCATAATTAAAGGCCTTATTTCCCATCAATGCAATACTTGGGTCAGTACCACCCTCGCCGCCTCCATGCAACCATATAATAAGGGGGGATTTTTCAACAGACCTTTTTGGAACAAAATCGGCGAGAGTTAAACTCTTTCCTGGCTCATATTCAAATTTCCCAGAAAGATCAAAATCGTCCCCAATAGGCATAATTCTACCTTTCTTTTTATTCCAAACGTGGTTGGTTTTAGTATTAGTAACAGTGACCTTGTAGTCAACCCACTGGTTTCCTCTGCAATCGGCTTTTTGTGAATACTGCAATGCTGAGCAAATTTGAGAATTAGGAGCCACGTACAAAATCAGTGTCACATATGACCCTTCATCTATTCTATTCCCTTTACTGTCTGAAACATAGGCAAAAACTATGGTGCGATTTCCTTTTGCAAATTCAGGTGAAATAACGGCACATGGGTGGCTTCTTTCTGCCACTACTGAATAATCAGTCATATTCACTGCTTTCGTCGGTGTGTCGAGTCCAACAGTCACCTTATTAACCATAGGCCCCCAATCAAAACCTTCTACCACTAAGGTATATTCAGAATTTTGACTTGTTTGAGCATACAAGATTTGGCTTAAACTTATTGATAAAAAAAATAATAGCATTCTTACAAATTTCACTTCTTTCATTTTATTCATGTCCGTATTAAAAAACTTAAAAATTAAGGAATTGGATATCATTAAACAACATTTTTACCTGCAATATTTGTCCAAAAAATTAATCACAACTCTTTTTTCTTCAAGGCCTTAACTGCAAAATCTGCTGCACGAGCGGTAAGAGCCATGTAGGTTATCGAAGGATTTACACACGACGACGAAGCCATGGCAGCTCCATCTGTTACAAATACGTTTTTACAGTCATGAACTTGGTTAAAGGCATTCAAAACCGAGGTTTTGGAATCATGACCCATTCTGGCAGTACCCATATCGTGGATTCCTAAACCCATATGTGTTGGTCGGTCATACGGCGTAACATTTTTAAAACCAGCCATTTCCAGCATTTCTACTGCAGACGAAACGATGTCTTTACGCATGGCCCAGTCGTTTTCAACAAAAGCGGCATCGGTTACTATCATAGGTATTCCCCATTTGTCTTTTTTCTCAGGATCTAAAAAAATCCTATTGTTTGGATCAGGCAATATTTCGCCAAATCCACCAATTCTAATACTCCATGGGCCAGGCTTGGTTAGACTTTGTTTGAAATCATCACCAAATCCATCGGCATTTACACCTCTTTCCCAGCCTTCTCTACTGGCTCCGCCTTGATAGCCAAAACCCCTCAAATAGCTCGTTTGTTTGTCATTTCCCCAATTTCTAAACCTTGGAATATAAAGGGCATTGGGTCTTTGGCCAAATACATAGTCGTCTTCAAATCCATCAATAGAAGCTGTTGCTCCAGACCCCAATTGATGATCCATTAAATTTCTACCTACTTGGTCGCTGTCGTTACCAAATCCATTTTGAAAACGTCCTGACTTTGAATTGAGCATCAAGGCTGCGGTGTTGATTGAGCCGGCATTTAAGAATATTATTTTGGCAAAAAAGTCTTCGGTTGTAAACGTATGTTGGTTTATAACTCGCACACCTACAGCTTTTTGTTTGGTGTCGTCATAAATTATTTCGGAAACAATACTGTCATGCAAAATATTAAGGCGGTTGGTGAGCATAGCTGCCGGAATAGCTCCTGACAATGAGCTATAATAGCCTCCATAAGGACATCCTCGCTGGCATTTATTACGATATTGGCATGAACCCCGTCCCAATTTAGTATGGATTTCTTGCGGCTGTGTGAGGTTTGCCACACGTCCAACCGTAACTGGACGGTTAAGTTTTTCAAACATTTTGTTTTTGAAATATGCCTCAGGTGCAAATAATGGCATCGCTGGCAAAAAATGGCCGTCAGGCAGAACATCCAATCCCTCTTTTTGTCCTGATACACCTACAAACTTTTCTACATGCGTGTACCACGGCTCTAAATCTTCGTATCTAATGGGCCAGTCAATACCAACCCCTTCTTTGGCATTGGCCTCAAAGTCGTGCTTGCCCCAGCGATAACTTTGACGACCCCAATGCATCGATTTTCCTCCAGTGTGATAGGCACGAATCCAGTCGAAAGGACGTTTTTCTATGTAAGGATTTTCTTTGTCGTTCGTCAAATGATTTACCACTTCTTCGCTTCCAAGACCCCAAAATCTACTGTTTGCCCAGCGTTCTTCAGCCGACAAATTTGAGGTTTTGCCACGGTGTTCTATTTCCCATGGTTCTTTCATCGCGGTATCATATCCCGACACATGTTTAATTTCCTTTCCACGCTCAATCATCAAGACTTTCAGCCCTTTTTCGGTGAGTTCTTTAGCTGCAAAACCACCGGTCATTCCTGATCCTACCACTATGGCGTCAAACGTATTGTTTTTTTTTGATTTACCGATAATATTCATCGCGTATAAATTTTTAAGAAGGTTGAAAAAAATAAAGCGTTAGGCCAGTTTTACAATATTTTTGGCCTTAGAATTTAGTAAGCAAACGATTTTTGTGAGCTTGAAATCTTAATATTTTCTAATTTACCCGGAATGGGATGGTAGTCAAAAGAAGCCTTTAAACCCTCTTCGGAGGTAAAATATCCCAAAAGGGTTAATTCCTTCATCAATCGCCAAAAAGGAATAGTTTTTCCCGTGATGATTTTGGATTCTTGTTCCATCAATTTCAGGACACCACTTTTTTCATCTTTATTTAATTCTAAGAATTTAACTTTTTGTAAAGTAGCTAAGCCCTCCAGAAAACTCTTTTGCTCGGTTTCTTTATAGCAATCTTTCAGCATCATTTCAACAAATGCTGGCACACCTACTTCTTTAGCTCCTGGCGAGGATTGGCCATTAGTAATAGATTTTGGGAGGATTATTTCGGCTATTTCTGCTATCAACATTTGTTCTGAGCTAGTAAGGCTAAAATTCCCAAGGTTAATATTGGCTTTTGTGGCAGTATCCCGGTGGTTCAATGCCAGGAGCGTTGGGGCTGAAAACGTACCGCCCAACATCAAGGCTACATTTCTAATGACCTCTCGTCTGTTCATTTTTTTATTTTAATAAGATTGAATTATTACAGACAAATATATTTATTGAATTAAGAAATCAGCACATTGAGTGCAATAAACTTTTCTTGAGAAGCAAATAAATCTATAATATTTCAGGCTTTTCCTTCCATGGCCAAAATTATGTCCTTTTTAAAACAGTTGTGAGAAATTCATTTTGATTTAAATTCATTTTCAAAACAAAAAATATTATTAATTTGCCCATTAATATTAAACAACCTTATGAAAATTTCTAAATTATTTTTTTCAATTACTGCGTTCGCATTGTTTTCTTGTTTCTCGTCGTCCGCCTCGACGGTTGACAGTTTAGAGGTGCCAAGTGCGGTAATGAACAAAAAATATAAAGCAGCCGTAGTTTTACCCAGCTCTTACTCAAAAAATCAAGCATCCTATCCAGTACTGTACCTTTTGCACGGTGGTGGCGGGCATTTTGGAGACTGGCTCAATTCGACACCCGACAAATCAGTGGTTAAAAACCTCGCCGACCAATACAACCTTATTATTGTTATGCCCGAAGGAGAGACCTTTGGCTGGTACATGGACAGTCCTTTTGACAAAAACAGTCAGTTTGAAACCTACATTACAAAAGAAGTTATTACTAAGATAGACAATACCTACAGAACTGTGAAATCAAACAAAGGCAGGGTAATCACGGGCCTTTCGATGGGTGGGCATGGAGCTATGTACCTATCCACGCGTCATCCTGAATTATTCAGTGCTGCTGGCTCCATGAGTGGTGCTTTGGACATGAACTACACCAAATTTAAGATAAATGAAGATTTTGCAAAATCGTTGAAAGACCGTTTTCTTAAACTTTTAGGTACAGCGGACACTTCTAATGATGTTTATGTAAAAAATTCTGTATTAAATATGGTGGATACCATCAAAAAGAACGGCATGCCTGTCATTATTGACTGTGGCGTTGACGATTTTCTGATAGAGGCCAACCGAGAAGTTCACAGAAGACTGTTGTATAATAACACCCCACATGAATATACCGAGAGACCTGGGGCACATACTTGGGATTATTGGCAAAACGCCATACCTTTTCATGTTTTGTTTTTCAGTAAAGTATTGAAAGCCAATGGCGTGGCTATAGAATAGATATATTACAGTTTTCATGAATAAATTCAATAAATTCTTTATTTTTATATCCTAAATTATTAAACAAAAATGAAAAAACTAAAACTCGTATTTTCTCTGATTGTGACTTTGCTTACTTTCCAATCAGTTAACGCTCAATCTGTTGACGAAATGGTGAAAGAATGGGAAAGAGCCAAAACCTATACCAAAGAGTATTTGGACGCTATGCCAGCTGACAAATATGATATAAAACCAACACCAGAAATGCGTTCTTTTGCAGAACAAATGCTACATTTCACAGATGCTAATTATGCTTTTGCTGCCGCCGCAACGGGCGAAAAAAGCCCAATAGGGCAAGGTGAATCTGAGAAATCAGCAGACAAATCGAAAGAAAACACCACCAAGTTGGTTTTGGCGGGCTATGATTTTGTGATAGCTGGAATCAAAAAAATGACTCCAGCAACGATGAGCGAAAATGTAAAAATGTTCGGTCGATTTGAAATGACAAAGGGCATGGCTATTGCAAAGGCTTTTGAACACCAAACCCACCACAGAGGTCAAACAACGGTGTATATCCGCCTGGCAGGTGCAAAACCGCCACAAGAGAAGTTGTTTTGAAAATAAATATTTATCAAAAACAAAATGGAGTTTTCTTTGATTAGAAAGCTCTATTTTTTTAGGAAAACTACCTTTCCAAACCAAGTGAGGGTATTCTAGATTTTTCTTATTCTTTAAAAATAACTTATCGTTCATTTCTGAAATTACTTTTTGACAAGCTTTGCTTTCTTTAGTTTTGCATCAAATATTCCATAATGAAAGACAACAAATTACTCATCAATAGAATCGCCGTTTCTACTTTCTTTTTTGTAAACGGTTTTTTGTATGCCAACTGGACCTCTCGCTTGCCTGAATTACAACGTTTTTTCGGGCTGAACAACGCTCAACTCGGTACAGTTTTATTCTGTATCGCATTGGGTTCTATGGTTTCTATGCCTTTTGCGGGTTGGTTGGGGAGCAGATTTGGCTCGGACAAAATTGTCAAAATAGTGGCGATTCTATTTTGTTTGGCTATTCCGATGGTGGCTATTTCTCAAAACGAATGGGTAATACGTCTTTGCTTTTTCTTTCTTGGAGCAGCCTCCGGCTCCATGGACGTCACTATGAACGGTCAGGCGGTTTTGGTTGAAAGGCTTTGGGGCAAAATTATATTCTCTTCATTTCATGCTATTTTCAGCATAGGCATGGCCATTGGAGCAGTTGCTGGGGGTATTTTTTCGAATTTTGAAGTTTCTCTTCAAACCCATTTAATCATTATTGGATTTTTAGGAACTCTTCCCATATTGTGGGCATCTACAAAACTTATAAAAGACCAAATACATGAACTAGAAACCGTAAAATCTAAAGTTAAAACAGATAATTTCTTGGCCTTTAAAACTATACTTCCTTTTGGCATCATTGCGTTTTGTTGCATGACTGGCGAAGGCTCTATGGTAGATTGGTCGGCTATATTTATGAACACCGTGGTGGGACAAAGCGAAGCAATAAGTGCTTGGGCTTTTGGCACTTTTGGTGTCTCCATGACCATTGGACGCATATTTGGTGATTATTTCACACTCAAACTAGGCAAACAAAAATTGATGTTGATAGACGCTTTTTTTGCCATTTTGGGTTTAGGAATTTCCCTAGTTTTTGTGTCGGTTTGGAGTACATTTTTGGGTTTCTTTTTAGTAGGTTTGGGACTTTCAACCATAGTGCCTATCGTCTTTTCGTCAGCCGGAAACCTTAAAAATATTAGCCCATCGGCCGGTATTTCTATGGCTACTTCAATAGGCTACACAGGCTTTTTTATCGGCCCACCAGCCATTGGATATTTGGCTGAAAATTTCGGATTGAGACTGGGACTAGGCTTTGTATTAGGCTTATTTATAGTAATGGCCGCTGTTTTGACAACCCTAAGAACCAAAAACTCTTAAGCATTTCTGCTTCAAATTCCCGTTGCAGCTTCCATGGCCTCGGTATATCTTGTGCCTACTATTTTTACTTTTTCAGAGGCCGCTGTAAGCTCTGACAATTCCTCCGGAGAAAATTGAATACCGGCTGCACCATTATTTTCAATCAGGCGGTGAATTTTGGTGGTTCCAGGAATTGGGACAATCCAAGGCTTTTGAGCTAAAATCCAAGCTAAGGCTATTTGTGAATTAGTTGCATTTTTTGTTTCAGCAAATTTGGCAATAACATCAACCAAGGCTTGGTTAGCCACTCTGGCATCAGATGAATATCTTGGGATAATTGCTCTGATATCGCTTGCGGCAAACTCTTTTTTTTCATCAATTGTACCCGTCAAAAAACCTTTTCCGAGCGGACTAAAAGGAACGAAACCTATTCCCAATTGTTCTATAGTGGGCATAATTTCGGTCTCATGCTGGCGAGTCCAGAGCGAATACTCGCTTTGCAACGCAGAAACTGGCTGTATGGCATGAGCTTTTTTGATGGTATTTGCCCCTGCTTCAGAAAGTCCAAAATACTTAACCTTACCCTCCTTTATCAAGTCTCTTACTGTGCCAGCTACATCCTCTATGGGTACCTTTGGATCTACCCGATGTTGATAAAGCAAATCGATACACTCCACTCCCAATCTTTTCAAGGAACCTTCCACGGCACGCCTGATGGTTTCGGGGCGGCTATCTACGCCCATCATTTTACCTTCTTGAATATTAAAACCAAACTTAGTGGCAATAATTACCTCATTTTTAAACGGTTGCAAGGCTTGTCCTACTATTTCCTCATTGTTATATGGGCCATAAACTTCGGCAGTATCAAAAAATGTAATGCCCAGCTCAACGGCCTTTCTGATAAGAGATATTGAGTCTTCTTTAGGAGGAAACGGAGCATAGGAAAAACTCATTCCCATACAGCCCAATCCTATAGCCGACACCTCTAAACCCTGATTTCCTAAATTTCTTTTTTGCATAAAAATACTTTTTTTACCTTACAAAATTAATACAAGACAATGCCAAAATTGAACCAATTTCAAACATTTTATTACGAAATTCAAACAGGAATTACCTTTTCAAATACGTATTATTGACATTATAAACCAATCCTGCACTCCACAGAAAGCCTTTGCCATTAATCTCGGTTTTTAGGGCTTTACTAGCAATGGCATTGAAAGATACTGGAAATTTTTTCTTGTATAAATTCAGTGTAATGTTTGCATAAGTGCCGTCGTTTTTATCCATTTTGAGGTAATAAACTTGCGGAATTAAACCCAACCTATACTTATTGGAAAGGTTAACATTAAGCACACTTCTGATGGCAATGAAGGCCGTGTTTTGAATAATATCTTTGCTTAGGCCCTTGGAACCTAAATAATAGAGCCCAATATTGCTGCTTTTGTTAATAATATAGGTTGGCGAAGTTTCCCATGCGAAGTATCTCTGTGCCGATAAGTAATCTTTCTTGATGCCGTTGTCAACCACAGAAATATCCCGAAATACCACCGAAGGATGTGCTCCCAAGCCGAGTGTAAATTTCTTTTGTTGAACGAGCTTGTATCTCCACCAAAAAACAAAAGTCCAAGGTTTGCCATTCATGCCAAAGCGTATCATGGGGTCAAAACTCAGGCGACCCTTGCCCATGTTCATATCAAACAACACCGCTGGCTTTCCAAGCGAAAATGTAGGTATGAGCGAAACACCATTGTTGGTAGCCGTTATTTGCCCTCTCAAAAAACTGGGCGTTTGGGTGGTGTCAATTGTTTGAGCGGAAGAAAAAAAATGTAAAAAAAATAAAGCAAAAAGAATAGCCGCTTTTTTCATCTGAAAATATCTATATTTAATTTTTGCAAAGTTCGCTTCAAATCAGCGATAATAGCCTACCCGTTTCACTGCTTTATTTACCACTTTTACCTATGAGCGGTGGTTTATAAAAAAGACAGAAAGATTTGTTCTATTTTTGGATTGGAAATCAGAAAAAAAGGAATGGAAAAAATTGAACAACTAAGCAGTGTTACAAAGTTCAACTCGCAAAGAGGTCAAGAAACTTTGCACCCTTTGGTGAGTGTTTTGGATCAATCCAAATCTAAGAAAATAACAGCCAAAAGGTATTTTTCAGAGCTATTTGTCATTTTTTTGAAAGATGTTCGGTGTGAAGATTTTCAGTATGGTCGTAGCCAATACGATTATCAGGAGGAAACTTTACTGTTTATTGCTCCGAATCAGACCTTTGGTTTTGAAATGCCCGACGATGTTTTGATTCAACCCAGCGGCTGGGCTTTGATATTTCATCCCGACTTTATAAAAGGTACAGTTTTGGCAAAAACTATCAAAGAATACGGCTTCTTTTCTTACGATGTTAATGAAGCCTTGCATATTTCTACTCGTGAACGTCAAATTATACTGGAATGCTTTTCAAAAATAAAGGAAGAATTGGAGCGTGGCATAGACAAACATAGTAAAAAGCTAATTATAAATAACATAGAGCTATTCCTCAACTATTGTGTTCGCTTTTTTGACCGCCAATTCATCACCCGTGAAAACATAAACAAGGATACTCTCTGCAAATTAGAGAAGCTTCTTGACGAATATTTTGAGTCGAATTTACCTCAGCTATTGGGCTTGCCAACAGTAGCCTTTTGTGCTGAAAAAATGAATTTATCAGCTAATTATTTCGGAGATTTGGTAAAAAAAGAAACTGGTAAAACTGCCCTAGAATACATCCAAGCTAAAGTTATAGACATAGCCAAAGAAAAGTTTCATGACCAAAGCAAGTCTATCAGCGAAATAGCTTACCACCTAGGGTATAAATATCCCCAACATTTAACTCGACTTTTTAAGCAAAAAGTTGGGCTGAGTCCGTTGGAGTGGCGAGGGATGAATTAGGCTATCAATTTGAAAAGCCTATAGTTTTTATTCCAATTGATTCCGCTTTTTTTAACAACTTTTGATCATAACTGCAAAAGGTATCTTTGGTTTCATCCGCCAAAGCTAAAAAAATACAGTCATAAATTGGATGGTTAAGATGATAAGAAAACCTTTTTGCAACATCCAACAACTCAAAATCAGGAACAAAGACATCGACCAAGTCAAAAGTGAACTTCTCATATTTTTCCAAAATCTCCATTGGAATGGCTTTAAGAAAATGATACTTTCTCAGGACATTTATTATTTCCAACTTTAAAAAATTCGGAGCGACCAGTGTGTTTTCAGAAGCTAGTTGGATGAGTTTTTCTTTGGGATCAAAACATAAATCTAGGTAAACATTTGTATCAAAAATCATCGATTTCTGTCTTCTTCAATAAGACCTAATATCTCATTCATATTTGAAACGTACTTATTTTCCAAAGACATATTCTTCAATTCACTCAAAGCTTTTAATTTTGAGTTTTGCACTGAATTACCAATTTTTAGAGCATTATCTAATAATACAATTGCCTCTTGTGTCATAGAGCGTTTTGATGCTTTTGCAGACTCTTTAATGGCCAAATAAGTTGATTCGGGTAAATTTCTTAATTGAATTGTAAACATAATGCATACATTTTGTGTACTAAAATACTAATCTTGTTTCAAAACACCAAACCTTTACGATAAATTCCCTCTATATTTTACGATACTTTTTAACTGAAATTTGGGTGTACTTGCAAGCAGTTGTGCGGATAAATTGAGCTACCAGTTTATAATTCGAAGTATTCAAATCAGAGAAACAAAACATTTCTGAAACAAAACTCACTGCAAAAAAAACTTAAAACGAGTAAGTTAATCCTGCATTCCAGACAAATTTATTGACCTCGATTTCGGTCTTGATACTTTTAGAAACCATGCCGTTTATAGAAAGTGGGAATTTCTTTTTGCCGATAATCACGGTGGCGTTGGTGTAATATCCTTTTTGATTGCCAAGTTTCAAGAAATAAAACTGCGGAATAGTCCTTAGAAAATATTTTCTAGAAATATCAAAAGTGGAAACAGAATTTATGGCCAAAAAATAGGTAGGATCTATCACTCCGACGGCTATTTGATTAGCTCCAAGCAAATAAACGCCCAGTGTTGTATTCTTAGAAACGGCATAACTAGGGGCAACCTCGGCCGCAAAATATCGATTTGCTGTTAAAACTTCCCTCTTGTTTCCATTTTCAATGACTTGGCTGGCAGAAAACACAAACGAAGGATGAGCCCCAACTTTCAATTTAAATTTTTCTTTTTCCACCATTTTGTATCTAAGCCAAAATATAAAACCCCAAGGCCTGAGTTTATCCGTTGCAAAGTTCATCATAGGTTCAAAGCTCAGCCTTTTGCCCTTTACAGCCAAGTCAATCAGAATGGCTGGTTTGCCTAAAGAAAAAGTTGGCACCAAAGAAACCCCATTGTTGGTGGCTGTAATATTTCCTGAAAATTGAATAGCAGCCTTTGTGCTATCTTTTTTTTGACCAAATAATCGAATTTGACTAAACACAACTAAAACTAAAATCGTAAAAATCCTTCCCATTAAAAATAATTTATCTGTTAAACACTAAAAAACAAAAACTTAGCCCAAAGAGCCGCAATAACCTATCCATCAAAAAGCCATAAACACATCGAAACTCCTCATTCCCAATTCATAATTCAACATTCAACATTCCTAATTCATAATTCATAATTCCTAATTCCCAATTAATCCCCATCACTCTTTCCTAAACCTCGACGGACTTATATCCATGTGCTTTTTAAAGAAATTATTAAAATGCGTAACTTCCACAAAACCAAGAGCATAGGCAACTTCTGAAATATTCCACTTGCTGTGTTTGAGCATAATTTTGGCCTCTTGTAATACCCGTTCAGCTATAATTTGTGAGGTAGTCTTTTGGGTTGTTTCTTTAACGGCTCTGTTTAGATGATTGACATGAACATTGAGTTGATCAGCAAAATCCGAAGCCGAACGCAAACTGATGACAGGATGGCTCTCATCAATTGGGTACTGACGCTCGACCAATTCCATAAACAGCGTTGAAATTCTTTGAGACGCATTGATTTGATGTTTTTCAAAAAGTGAAGCAGGCTGCATTTTCATGGCGAAATGCAAAAGCTCAAAAACCAGATTCCGAAGCACATCGTATTTGTGCACATAGTCTGATTTTATTTCATCAAACATTTTAACAAATACCGGCTTTACGGCCTCTGCTTGATCATCGGTAAGCTCAAACACATGATTACCAGAAGGTTGAAAAACTGAATATTGGTTTAAATCGCCAAACTTATGGAAAAAGTGCTGATTGAAGATACAATAAAACCCTTCTTTTATTTTTTCCAAATTATCGCATTTGTAAGGAATTTGAGGATTTGAAAAGAACAATGCTTGTTTTTTTACCTTTATTACCTTGTCGGCATAAAGCATTTCTACCTCGCCCACTACCAACATAACTTTATAAAAATCCCGCCTTTTATAGGGCAAAGGTTTGGCCTTATTTGGATCTATGGGTTCGTGAGCAAAAACATTAAAATGTCCAATCTCACTCTTAAGATTTTCTGGAATCCAGTCGTATTTTCGCTTATAAAAATCCTCTATCGACTCTATTTTTTCCATAGTTTATTTTTTCACAATCAATTTTCTATCAAGCGAATAACCCATGCTCAGATTCCAGTTGAAGGGCTTTCCAGCTATATCAGATTTGATAGGAGCATTGATTGTAGAGCCCAAATAAAAAGGCGTTTTCTTTGAGGTCAAAGTAAAATTTGAGGCGATATAAGTTCCTTTAAATTCGTCCAATTTTAATAAAAAAACCTGCGGATTTATGCGAAAAGATAGTTTTTTGTTGAGAGGGATTGTTGAAACAGACCTCAGCATAATTACAGATGTATTGTTATGGGCGTCGTCGCTGACGCCTTTGGCATACAACATAAACAAGCTGATGCTGTTGTTTTTGTTGATGACAATATTTGGAGTAAACTCGAATGGAATCACCCTCGAAACCGCCAAGGTGTTTTTCACTTCGGGGGTAGTTTCGTAGGCAAGCACCCTAAACGGAACGGCCGGAAAATGACTTCCAAGTGTGGCCTGAAAACGTTTTTGGTTGATGACTTTATAACGCCAAATAAATATAAAAGACCACGGGCGGCCATCTTGAAGGGCAAAACGAAACTCTGGCTCGAAACTAAATCGTTTACCACCATTGATATTGAAACCGAAAATAGCAGCTGGTTTCCCCAACGAAAAAGCCGGAATAAAAGAAAAGCCGTTGTTAGTAACGCTGGCAGTACCTCTAAAATTTATAACCTTGGCGGTACTGTCTTCAGTTTGCCCAAATGTACTTTGAAAGCTAAATAGGACTAATAAAAGCAGAAAGACTTCTCGATAAAAAACAGTTCGAAATCGCAAAATCATTGTAAACGTTAAATTAGAGTAGATTAACATTACAAAATTAAGACTAAAAAATAAGAAAAATGAACAAATTCGAAAGAAATACTTACGAAAATCAAATAACCGTTTTAGTGCTCAGCTATAAAAAGGTAGATTTAAATCTCAGCAAGAGCTTCATTCAAAATGGAAAAAGACTTCAGTTTTGCATCCAAATCAAAAATGTGCGATGCCACCATCAACTCATCTATCTCGGTTTCGGCAATAAACTGTGAGATATTCTTTTTGAGTGTTTCTTTGCTTCCATAAAATGTGCAGGAAAGCATATTGTTGACAGCGTTTTTCACTTCTGGAATATTATAACTTTCTGGAAAAATGCCCGCTGGCCTGAGCGGCTTGCGGGTATTGGTAATGATTCCCACAAAAAGATTCAACAAACTGCTTAATAACATGTTTGCTTCATCATCAGTATCTGCTCCTATCACATTTACGCAGGCCATCACGTAGGGCTTTTGCAATGCCGTAGAGGGCTTAAAATTACTCCGGTAAATTTTAATAGCAGCACGAAACTGGGCTGGAGCAAAATGTGAGGCAAAAGCATAAGGAAGTCCCATTTCAGCTGCTAAATAGGCACTGTCGGTACTCGAACCCAATATCCAAATTGGTATATCCAAGCCCTCGCCCGGAAATGCCCGCACTTTTGCATCCGCGTTATCCTCGCTAAAATAGGTTTGCAATTGACGCACATCTCTCGGAAACGAATGAGCAGTTTCCTGATTTCGCCTCAAAGCCATAGCCGTGACTTGGTCGGAACCTGGTGCTCTACCCAAGCCCAAATCTATTCGTCCTGGATAAATGGTTTCGAGTGTGCCGAACTGCTCGGCTATAACCAGCGGACTGTGATTAGGAAGCATTATTCCTCCCGAACCTGCTCGAATAATCCTGGTTTTTGCTGCCACATGACCTATCAAAACAGACGTTGCTGAACTAGCAATGTACTCCATATTGTGGTGTTCGGCCATCCAAATTCGTTGATAACCAAGATTTTCCACATGCTGTGCAATTTTAACTGTATTGTCTATGGCGGTGCGGTGATTTCCTCCCTCTATCACCGTAGCAAGTTCAAGAACAGACAAAGGTATTTTGGTCATTTGATGCAGGTACTTTCATTAACAACCCGAAGTGTATTTGGAAAGTTTGCTGCATTGTACAATTGTGCATTTTTTTTTTGGGAATTCATTAAAAAAACAACTTCCCGATAAATCTTGTAATTAAAATAACTCGGCCCTTACAAACATCCCAAAACTATTCTCTTTGTGCTTGGCGGGTCCGTAGAAATCAAAATTACTACCAAGACCGAATTGATAATTTTTAAAGCTTGCTCCGGCCCTTAAATATACATAGCTGCGGTTGTGCAATTTGGTGGATGGGCTATAATCTATTACGGTTTGGATCCGAGTATAAAGCCCCCAATGTTTGTTGAATTTTGGCTTAAATTCTAGTAGTGAGAAGTTTTCAAAATGGTGCCTTTCTGTCAAACCCATTTGAGGTTGGATTACCACCAAAGTTTTTGGATCAGCATGTACAAATTGCAAACCCGCAGTAGGCTTAAAACCTACGAAATGATTGATAGAAAATCCTGTGACTGCAGATAATTTCCTCCAGACTTTGACGGTTAATAATGATTGGGAAAATATTTCATTTTTAGGAACAACATTTTTATAATCAGCAAAAAAAGTCGTTACATTAAAAAAACCAAATCTGCTTGTTGGGCTAAGCTGTTTGGTAGTATTCAGCTGAAAATTAAGCCCCCTGTCACCCAGCATCAATTCCACAGGCATTGGAGGATTAGGATGAGCTTTTTCTTCAGAGGTTTGAGCCAAAACTGAACTTGAAAGTGTTACTAAAAGTAAACTTAAAAATAAGTTGGAATAGAAAAATATATTTTTCATCGAACAGATACAAAGACACCAAATCTATTTTTGGCGACATGTCAATAACTTTAATACAAAGTTACTGCTTTCAGCTTATTGTATCTCTGATTGAGCATTTATTTATTGGATATTTGCTAAGATTTCTGAATAAGACAAATGATTTATCCTAAATCAAATTTTAACAAAATACCCCACCAATTTTTAAAAAAATGATGAAGATTACTAACTAAAGTATCATGGAAAACTATTTACAATAATCAATTAACGCTTACTAAAGTAGAACACGCTATTTTAGTTTGCACTGTTTAATGTTAACTTAAGCTCTAAATTTCACTTACCATCGGGAAGAGAAAGACACCTATGTTTTGGTTAGAATCAGCATTTAACATTAGCGAAAGGATCGCGAATTACCCACTTGTCTTGCTTCGATTTTATCATATCTGTCTCAAGTAACTCATTATACTGGGTGGTTAGGTTACCCAAAATATCCTCATAAACTACAGATAACTGCTCTGAATTTTTCTTAACTAAGACAACCTCTATAAGGTCGCACACCATATTAAAGTCTCTGATAGTAGGATTCTCGTTTACGTAACGGTAAGATGTAGAAAATGTATTCATATAGATTCTTTTAAAAAAATGGTTTTGGTTAGAGCTATAATGAGGTAATTACTTGATGTATTTTACTCCTAATATAACTTGAATATTTGAGGGCAAAAACCATTCCATTTTGCATGCCAAAAACCCTAAAAAAGAGCTTTTTAACAAAAAAAAATGGTATGATACCGCTTAATAATTTTATTTGTTTTTTGAACTTAAAAAAAATCAGAATTGAAGAAAAAGCATCTCCCAATTTATAGTAAAATCTTAAAGCTAGCTTAAACTATCTTAAGAAAGTTTTGGGTGCAAATCGATATTTCTAAAAAATATTTCTTTGTGAATTTCATTGCTTTTTTCTACCCATAAAAATACTTTTTTTAAAGTAATTTGTGTTTGAATATAGCTTTAAGAAAACTAAATCCAACCCATTAAAAACAACTACATTTATATCGTTTCTACATCTATATTCTTGTCATGTCAAATCACTTCATGCATGAATGCCGAAGATGGATTCAGAACATTTGAAACTCTTTTTTTGAGAATTAGAAATTTTGGAATTAACAGTACGATAATATGGCGAGCCACTTTCAAATAAAGACCTTATAGAGAAGAAATTCCTTATAACTATCCTGATTGTTTTGGTGGTAGGAATTTCGAAACATCTCCATATCGAACCAAATGCATTCAAAGCAAATCCACTTTTTTATTTTACAATATATGTTTTAATGCTAAACATTTTCAAGTCTCTATGAACCGTATTTAAGATTTTAAAATTTCGGCGTGTAAAATATTTGCTAAACACATCATATATATCATACCCCAAGTATGCTATTTTTTTACTATTTCGGATACTGAAGGTAAACAGTGAGATACTCAGGTTCATTTTGGTACTGTTTGCAAGTAGTGCAGACGTTTTTGTATTGTTCTTGCCTACAAAAAAGCTATTCGGATAGATACTTAATTATTCTTGAAATTTGGCTCGGAGAGTTTACACACATGATGCAAGGATTCTATAATTTCGACGCCGAATCTTTCTTAATGTATCTCATTGCAAGCGTTTTACAAACTGTTCATTAGGTCCTCTTAATTTTGTGTATGAGAAGCTATTGTAAGCACAGTACAAGGATAAATTTAACTGATACCGGAATAGTTTTTCTATCATAATCGCATTCAAATCTGAACAACAACTAATGCTATTAATCCACATTAAACTAATAATGAGCGACTTAAAAGTGCGTTTCTATTATTGAAACACACAGAAATCATTCTTTCCGAAATCATAAACATTGGCTTAACATATAAAAAACGAGGACTAATTCTTTAGAAAAAGAATTTGAAAACTATTAGCCGATAAAAACTTCCTAAGTGCATAAAAAAAGTAAATTCCTTAAACTCTTAATATGCATAAAATGTTTTTAATATATAGGATTAGTATAGATAATTCTATAAATTGTGCAAGAATACTGCCATTAGAAAACTATACATTAAAGCATGAAAAACAACTCCATCTACTTGGTATTGATATTTATATTGATATCGTGTGAGATTATTGCATTTCGTATCACAAAAGCACAATATGGAGCCAATATAACTTTCGTTTTCCGAGAATTGGTTACAATAATGCTTGCAATTTGGTATTATAGAGAACTAGACCAAAAACTAAACAAAACACAAAAGAAATTCCTCATAATCATACTGATTCCCTTGTTCTTAGGTCTAAGCAGTTACATTATTCCTAGCGAATATGCCATCAAAATAAATACTTTTTTCTATTTTGTTATTTATGTTTTATGGATGAACATCATTAATTCCCTTGGAGCGAGTTTCAACAAAAAAAGATTTCCTCGCACCTATTATTTACTTGTTCCAATAATCTTTTCAATTCCAATAGTATATTATTTCATGGTATTGTTTCCAATGTTGGATTCAAAAAATAAAGCTTTATCATTTTTGTTTGCCTTGTTTGCGGGTAGTAAATATGTATACATATTATTTTTGCCAATCACCAAATATTTTTCAGGAAGATATTTGATAATTCTTGGTGTTTGGTTAGAAGGTATCACTAACATGATGCAGAGCTATTTCTACTTCGAATCTGAATCATTGTTTATTTATCCGTTTGCTAGATTATTACAAACTATCTCCACAGTTATCTTAATAGTGGGAATGATATACTATTTCAAACGGACCTCAAAAATAATTATAGAATAAAAGTGGCAAATATCAATAAATTAAAATCATTTAAAGATATTTTGTTTACAAAAAGTCGTATATGTACTTATACAATGAACTGTTTTTAGAAGCTGTTGATTGAAAAAAAAGGCTTTAATATTAACAAAACAAATTCCCTAATGACTTTTATTTTGAAATTGTTACAAAGTACATACCTTAAGAAAATTGTTTTTTTATTTGAGTTTGAGGTTTTCAAAAAATACATTAATTTAGTTGCTAGAATAGCCTACGATAAACTAACAAAAAGCCTTGAAAAACAACTACATTTTTGTGGTAACAATATTTCTATTGTCTTCATTTGAAATTATCACATTTCTAAATACTGGTGATGGCTCAATGAGCACTCTTGATTTTACATTTAGAGAATCTGTCAATGTAGTATTGGCGATTTGGTACTACCAATATCAAAATTCAAAACTGAACAAAATACAGATAAAATTTCTCATAACTATACTGATACCCTTACTGTTAGGTCTTTCGAGATATACATTTTCTAGTCTAAATGCTATTAAAATTAATATTGTTCTATATTTAGTAATTTATGCTTTGTGGTTGAATATCTTTAAATCTTTAGGGGCAGAATTTAAAAAAATCAAGTTTCCAGGTACTAATTATTTATTGGTCCCAATTGTATTTTCTATTCCTTTCCTGAATTATTTCTTTGTGATACTACCAATGGAGGATACTCAAATTAAAGTTTTGTCCTTTTTATTCGCATTATTTGCGGCCTGCACTTGCGTTTTTGTAATGTTTTTGCCGCAGGCAGTCAAATACTCAAGCAGATATTTAATAATTATAGGTATTTGGCTGACAGAGTTTATACACATTATACAAAGCTATTTTGTATTCAATTCTGAAACGTTCTTTATATATCCATTCGTAAGAATTTTACAAACCACTTCCTATATCTTCTTAATATTTGGCATGATTAACTATAATAAACGCCATTCTAGAATAATCATAGAAAATTAGCTTCATTGAGATGCTTTCAACTTTTGAATTGTCATCTTTTGTAAATCGATTCCTTTACATATCTTCAAATCAAAACTAAGAAATACCACATAAAAAAAGAGAACACCCTAAGCTGCTCTCTCTTCTTAAAAACATAAAATCCTTATTTAACACCTATAATTTTTACATCGCCCAAAAGCCCAGCTGGTACCAATGGAGAGTTAGAACGATAAAATGGCATAGTGGTAAAAGTCGTCTTAACCGCATTAGGTTGAGCATCGCCGATCAGTCGGTTCACCCAAGTATTCGTCACTTCTATCTTTATATCATTTTTGCCATCTTTCAAGGCCTTAGTTATATCAACCTTGAAAGGCTTCTTCCAAACTGTTCCCATGTTTTGGCCATTTACAAAAACTTCAGCCATATTCTTTACATCTCCAAGGTCCAACCAAACCTCACCGCTTGCGGGACGATTAAGTGATAATACATTTTCATAAATTGCTGTTCCTGAGAAATATTTCACATCTGAATCTGTATTTTCTGACCATGAACTTAATTTTTCAAACATTGTGTTTTTAGCTCCAAATTTCACTTTCCATGATGTCGAAATTTGAGCCAAAGTGGTTTCAGCCTTTTTCGGCAGTGTCAAACTGGTGCTTGTAGTTTTCTCTCTAAACACCACAAAGTACGCATCCCAAGACTCAAACTGCAATGGAACAACCGTACGACCGTCTTTTATTTGATAACTCAGTTTTTCGGTTTTTCCTGTTTGAGCATTCCAAAGTTCAGGTATTTTGTCAGTAACTCTAAAACTTACCTCGGCCGTTGTAGGAGCATCACTCCTGTTATTTAGCCAGTAAACCTCATGCCCCTGACTTGGCTGAGCAGAGCCAAAGCCCGTACTTCTATGCCTGAAAAGAATTTTATTATTTGTTCCTGAAATTTTTACATCTGGCTGAATATTAATATTATCAATAGTTGTGACTTTATTACTTTTCCAAATTTCATCAGCCAACTTTTGGAATTCTGAATCGCTATCAGCCATACTTGGAGACTTTTCCGGTCTAGCTCCTACTATTTTTACTCCACTATCTACCAAAGTTTTTATTTTCTTCAAAACCGGCAAAGTCATCAGCTTAGCACTTTCGTCGAGCATCAGAACTTTGTAGGTATTACCACTTTGAGCCACCAATTGTCCATTTTTAGCTTGAATGGCATTGATAAGAGCTGAAGAATTAACAAAATCAAATTCTAATCCTTTTGGAACATTCGGCAAACTTTTGCGGCTAATCCAAGTGATATTGGTGTTCTCGCCGTATAAATATAGAATATCAGCCACATTTTTGCCTTGTTGCAGCATATATGAACTTCTACCCAAATAAGCCATCCAAGCTTTGGCACCTGCCCCAGACCATGTTTCTAATCTTGAAAAATACTGACCAAATGGCCCGAGCGAAAAACCAGGAGATTTATCTAAAGGCTGATGAACAGAGGTATGAATCACAAATCGATTAAGGCCAGAGGCCAATTCTAGATCGGCAGTTCTTTTGAGTTTTTCTGGATATTCTTGAAAAGGCTTACCCACAGAAGTCATGGACTCGGCTGCCACGAAAGGTTTACCATAAATATTAGCTACAGATGCGGCTTCTCTAATGTCGGCTTCACTTCGCACTTCTTCGTCTGCACCAGGCACCAAACTACCTGGTGTCCACATGGCAGCCATCGGGATATCCGCATTTCTTTTCACATCCATACCGTCGGCCAAATAAATCCTACCGCCTTCATGTGACTCCGTATATCTTTTCATTCCTCGCTTGGCCAACTCCTCCCCTATAACATCATAATGATTTTCGGCTATCATTTCACCAATGGTTTTTCTGAAATCCCAAAGAAATTTCTCACTTTCATCCAAACCATTTACAACTCGACCAGTGAGTACAGGAAGATATTTGAACAAGCTATAACCACGTCTTTTCTGAAACTCCTGTGGCATATTTAGCGTCCAGTTCATGTGACCTGCCTCATAGCTATCCAAAATCATATATTCTAGTCCCTTGGCACCCATTTGGCCTCCAGTAGCATCTTTGTACAAATCCAAATACGTATTTATGTATTTTCTGACAGCTTCCTTATCCAATTTATCAACTTCCAGACCAGTGGCTTCTGGCGAAGCAGGATGGTTTTGGCGACCAGTTAGACCGTATCCTAATCGCAAAACTATCCATTCTCCGCCATCAGGAGCTGTCCAATTAAGACTACCATCAGCACCAATTTTTGAAGTTAAATCAATAATATTTTGACTTTGAATCACATCAGGAGTTTCGGCTTTAAAACTTAAATCTCCGTATTCACTGTCTTCTTTCCAAGGCGAAAAACCAGCTTTGTCTTCTGCTTGATTGATTCTAGAAGTATTAAAAAGCACAAATTCAGCCACATTGACACCGTCTGGCTTGGTAGGTGCTGGCATACCCATCATAGCCAACATTGGACTAATGGTAATCGGCAGTGTTTGAAAACACATACGCCAGTATTTGGCGGTGGTGGTAGGAATAGAAACAGTATTAAAAGGAACAGTGCTACCCGATACCTTTCCTACTAAACGCCAGTTTACACCATCATCGCTTACTTTTAAGCTTCTGTTTTCAGGTGCACCGTTAAACTCCGCCAAAGCATCTTGACTGGCTCCAGATACAGCAAATGCTCTGAAAGTTTGTGGCTCATTAAACGAATATTGAACATACATATCCTGCCCAACTTCCATAGGCGGTATGGAATAAGATGTTTTAATATCATGATCTAAAAGTCCTTTAACGTCAAAATCACCTCCTGAAACCGTTATTTTTGGATTCATCTGCGGCAAGTGTTTTTCTTTATCTGAAAGTCTATAGGCTATCACATAAGCATCTGCTGCAAACTCGGGTTTTACACCAACGAATCCTCCCGAAATACCTCCGCCACTTTCGGCCACTTCTTGATATTTACCGATATTATTAGGCAAAGCTGGAAGTTTGCCATTAAAGGTTTCTCCGCCTTTTATCAGTACCTCCGACCACACTATTTTCTTCATGGCATCTTTGGGTTCTACCCATGGCCCACCCGTTACACTCCAACCTGGTGAACCCGCAATGGCCATTTCTAAACCGTTTTTTATAGCCAAGTCAGTGGTAAACTTAAAGGCATCTTTCCATTCAGGATCCATGAAAACCAGTTTTTTAGGCACTACAACAGGAGTAAACAAATTAGCATCGAAATTTTGAAAGCCGCCAATTCCAGTCTTTTTCATCCATTCAAGGTCTTTTTGGATACCCTCTTTTGAGATATTACCGTTCATCCAGTGCCACCATACACGAGGTTTGGCTGCATTTGGCAATGTTTGGAAGCCTGTCTTTAAGTCTTGGGCATTCACCACAAAACTGAAGAATACCAGTCCAGCCATCAGATATTTTGCTTGTTTTTTCATTTTAATAAATATTTATATCAAGAATTTAAGGTTTCTATAGAAGATTTATTTCAGTACGTCTTTAAGAAAAGCTACGACTTTAACTCTAATTTCTTCAACGTCGAACATATTTCCGAAATGTGGTGCGTATTTAACGATAACTAGCTCATTTTTAACACCTTTGAGATTCAGCCAAGAACTTAACAACTTTGACTGTTGATTTGGAACACTTTCATCTTTTTCCCCATGAATGATAAGAAATGGAGGATCGTTTTTGTCTACAAAAGTCACTGGACTTGCTTTTTCGGCTAAATCAGGACGATTTATAGGTGTATCTCCTAACAAAATAGATTCAGGGACTTTTGGGTCATCTGTATTTTTCAAACTTATCAACGAAGATGGCCCATAAAAGTCTACTACTCCTTTTAAATTGAATTTCTGGCTAGAATTAGGCATGAAAAAATCTGAAACATTATTGTTCTTTGAAAGCCCCATTAGAGATGCCAAATGCCCACCGGCAGACCAACCCATCACCGCAAATTTATTTTTGTCCAAGCCATATTTTTCGGCGTTATCATAAAGAAATGAAGCCGCCCTGTTACAATCTTGAATCAATGCCGGAAAAATAGCCTGTGAAGCCCAACGGTAATCTACGGATGCCAAGGCAAATCCATTATTTAAAAGTTCGGCAGTTGTTTTCTTCATGTACCCCAAATCGGCGTATTTGTCATTCACCAACCAACCACCACCATGCACCATGATGACCAACGGAAGTTTTCCCTTTGCGTTGGCTGGCAAATAAATATCCAAAAGATGCTTTTTTAGAGTGTCATTGTTGTAGGGGATGTTTCCATGCAAAAATGTTCCCGCGGGCATGTCTTTCATCAGTCGGTTTTCGGACTGAGAAAATACCTGGAATTGAAGGAAGATTAATCCAATAAGGAGGGTTAACTTTTTCATTTTCATCTAAGGTTAAAATAGTAAACTTACAAAATCTGAACACCGCAAAATTTAGAGGCTCATTTAGTTTCTCTTAAAAAACGCCCAAGCTTCAAGGTAAATATCTATGTCGTTGGGATAATCGTGTTTGCCACCAATAACTTTAAAGAGTGTTATTTCTGGCTTTCTTTTTGACTTATACGTATATTTTTCCATTGTTTTGCCATCTTTAGGGTCTCTATCTGGGACAGTTTCCATTTTTGGAGAACCTTTATAGCCTGCAAGACTTGACCAATAATTAAGCGTTCTGTCGGTTGAACGAACAAAACCTAAGTTCACTTTTGGTCCCAATTTTACTTCTCCTCCATTGTATGGGTTTATTTCGTCAGCTGTTCCGTTGACTATCATTACTGGTTTTGCAATGCGTTTTTCTGAGCAATCTAAGTTATTGGTATCGGGCAAATTGGCGATAAATGCGGAAATGGCTCTGAATTTTTCGGGCATGGTCAAAGCCAATTTATAAGCCATGTGTCCACCTCCAGAAGTACCTATTGCAAAAACTTTCTTTTCGTTGATATCATATTTTGTTTTGAAATAATCTAACATTTGGCTGAAAAACGCCTCCTCATTGATATTTTCCATGTTGGCTGCCGAATTGGCAGTTTTACGGCATTCGTTCCAATACCTTTTATAGCCGTTGGGATATACCAAAAATATATTTTCAGCGTCGGCAATGCCCTCTAGTTTTTTCTCGGCTTGGCTTTTTCTGATAATCTGCCCGTCGCCTTGCGAGCCGTGTATTACAAATACAAGCGAGGCTTTGGGCTTTGGGGCGGGAATAAAATAAAAACTTCGGTGATGGTTCTCAATAAGTATAGAATCGGCCAAAGTTTGGGCTTGGCAGAAAGGACTCGAAACAAATAAAAAGAATATTAATTTTTTCAATATTTTAAATAAAATGAGTGTAATCAATTTCTAAAAAATCCTCAACGTTGGGAATCCAGAAGTTTTGAATAAAATCTACATGAACTGAGTGATTGGAATAAACATCGTATTGAATTTGACTGTCAAACTCCATCGAAATACCATATTCAAATCTGTTTTTGGGACTTATTTGATTCAAAACCTCAAACTTCTGAACATCAGGAATATCTGCAAGTGTATCAACCGCTTCAAAAAAGGCCTGCTTTTCAGCTTCGCTAATGGTTTTTTTTAATTTTAGAATTACGGAATGGCGTATCATATTTTTAAGATTATTTCAAAAAAAAATTATTAATAAGGCGAAACTCCCACCGAGGTCCATCCACCATCTATTACCAAATTTTGCCCAATAATTTGCCGTGAAAATGGCGAAACCAAAAACAATGCAGCGTGAGCAATGTCTTCTATTGTGGCAGGTCTACCAGTTGGCGTAATTCTTGACCAAGTAGAAATGTATTCAGTATCTTCCAAGGTTCGCTCCGTAAGTGTCGCCCCCGGAACAATGGTGTTTATATTGATACCATGCGGAGCTAAATCTACAATCAGGTTTTTTGCAAGTTGGTCTATCGCCGCCTTTGTCATGCCATAGGCAGCCAAGTTTTTATGGGCAGCATGAGCAGTTACAGACGAAGTAAGCAAAACACTTCCGCCTTGCCCCTGAGCCACCATTTGTTTGGTGGCCGCTTGTGTCAGAAAAAAAGTACCGAAAAGATTAACCTGCAACAAATGCTGCATAGAAGCTGGTTGATATTCCCAAAAATCGCCAAAGGTTGTAATACCTGCATTTGCAATTAAAATATCCAGTCTTCCAAATGAATTTACAGCAAATTCAACAATTCTCTCAATGGCTGTCATATCTGAAACATCACCTGCAAAGGCTTTGCAAATTCCCCCGTTTTTAGAAATATTTTGACATGCTTTTTGTGCTAATTCACCGTCAATGTCGTTTAGAACCACACTGGCTCCTTTGTCAGCCAATTTACGAGCAATCTCAAAACCTATCCCAACACCAGCACCTGTAACTATCGCTACTTGATTTTCAAAAAGACTATTTTCTTGTTTTTTGTTCAATTTATATTTTATCAATTAATAAGCATAAAAGTATTAAAAAACTGATTTAGGAAATCACAGAAGCTTATTATTTAATCTCACCATTACTTCAAACCTAGATCATTTAATTCTTAAATTAAAAAAAAACAAATCAATTTTGAGAAGTATAAATCTCTACCAAAAATAAAGAAAACAATTCCACAAACTCTACTGCACTGTTGTTGATTTTTAGAGTTATTGTTGTTATTAAACCATTACTTGTACTCTTTGGGCATCATGCCTGTTTTGCTTTTGAAGAAACGAGCGAAATTACTCGGTGTCTGGTTTCCCAATTTTATGGCAATTTCGGCAATGTGCAGATTCGAATACTTCAAAAGTGACTTTGCCTCAAGGATCATCATTTCATTCAACAAATCCTGCGATGATTTCATGGTTATGTTTTTCACGCATTTATTTAAGTGGTTGGGTGTTACATGCAGATAATCAGCGTAGTCACTAACCTTTTGTTTCTGATAAATAAATTGAGAAAGTGCTTCTTTATAACGTTGAACAAGGCTTGCTGCAGCATTTTTTTGAGGTTTTGAGTCGGTCTCGGCATACAAAGCCGCTTCTTTGAGCAATGCAAAAACATAAAAAGCAATCAAATCCATTTGTTTGTTTTCTGCAACTTGGTCTAATGCCTCTAATCTATAAAAAATATTTAAAATTGCCTCAATAGCCTCATTAGGTACGGCTACGATTGGGTTTGAAAGGAAATTTAAGAAATTGAACTTATTGAGGTGCTTGTCTAAAGAATAATGTTTGAGAATATCTGTATCAAAATGAACGAAAAATCCTTCCGCATCTTGACTCATAAACTCATGAGAAGTAATTTGATAAGGCGGCAAAAAGAAAAACTGACCATTTCCGAATTCATAATTAGCCAAACCCTTACTCCTAACCGACTTCCCTTTTGTAAGAAAAATTACGTCATATACTGTTTTACGATGCGGAGGAAGTGGGAACGAGAGCTTGTCTCTGTAGTTTTCAATGCGATTGATATGAAAAAGATTATGATCTTTGCTCAAATTAAAAGGCCAGCTGACCCCACCGAAATGGAAGGAATCCATTCCGTTGGGTTCTATAACTGGTATGTTAATTTCTTTTTTCATTTTTTGCAAAAACATCAATCGGCTCCGCTCAGTGACTGCCTCTTCGCCTTGTGACCATGGCTCAATTCAGTGACTGTGGGCTTTGCCCAGTAACCAAACCTATTTACTCAAAAATAGCTACCGCTCTTGTCCAGCCAGCACTTGCTTTTTCTATTTTGGCAGGAAAACAAGCCACTTTAAAACCAAAAGGTGGCAATTGATCCAGATTAGCAAGTTTCTCTATTTGACAATATTCTTTTTCTATTCCCACATAATGGGCTTGCCAAATAACCCCTTGCCTTGGATTAGCCTTATAATCAGCCGCTTGAATGTGCAACGGAATATCCCAACCCCAGCCATCAGTACCCATTACTTTTATGCCTTGGTCTATTAGCCAATGTGTCGCTTTTGCCGATGCCCCCACATGAATTTTTACGAAGTCGTCATTGTGAATACGTTTGTCTGCATCACAACGGATCAATACGATATCAAACGGCTTTAAAGTGTAATTTATCGCTGCCAATTTCTCAATCAAATCCTCAGGTTCAAACATATAACCATCAGGCTTGTCTGTAAAATCTAAGACTACCCCATCGTGAAAAAACCAATCCAGCGGCATTTCGTCAATCGTACGAGAAGGTTTACCTTCACAGGTTGGGTAGTAATGGTAAGGTGCATCTACGTGCGTGCCACAATGACTTGTTACGGTAAGAGTCTCACCAGCAGGGCCGTTATCATTGATAAAACAATCGGTCATACCTCCAAAAAGCATCGCTCCTATCTTCTTTGCACCATCTTTATGACCTTCATAATCGATTTTGGTGGCCATGGGTTCTTTTATTTTTTCCGAAATTGTCACTGAAAGATCTATTATTCGCATGTCTGGTTATTGGTTAATTGGTTACTGTTTGATTGATTAATGGTTACTGACAAGCTATTTTTACTCCTTGGTTTTCTTAGTTATGACTATTACATCAGTCATAATTTCATTACTTTAAAAGTCTACCACCATCAACAGTGATGATATTTCCTGTAGAAAAAGTCAACTGTGTAGCAACCGCAAAAACTGCGTTGGCCACATCATTTCCATTTGCAAAACGCTCCAAAGGTGTGTTATCCATTTGGTTTTTCAGAAAAGCTGGATCAAAACTTTTGGTGTATTCCCCTTCTACAAAACCTGGAGACACCGACACCACTCTTATTTTTGGAGCCAAGGCTCTGGCCAAAGACCTAGTCATGGAATCAACGGCGGCCTTTGAAGCACAATAGGCTACATTTGAGCCAATACCATAAATTCCAGCAATAGAAGAAATGTTTACTACCAACGCCGACTCTTCCTCAGACTTACTCAGCAAATCTTTAAAAGCTCTCACCATAGCAAAACCTCCTCTAAAATTGGTCTGCATTATTTTATCTATCCATTCGTCAGATAAAGCATCCAAATCTTCATGTTTTACCGGAGTTGTGATGCCCGCATTGTTTACCAAAACATCTAATTTTCCGTACTTTTCGAGTACAAATTGCTTCAAAGCTGCTACTTTCTGAGGGTCAATAGTTGGTGCTTGAAATACAGAATGGTTTCCATGATGAAGCGTAGACAGCACTTTTTCAGCCTTTTCGGCATTAGAATTATAGGTGATAATTACGTCAAAACCATTCTCTGCAAATTTTCTACAAATAGCCGAACCAATTTCACCAGCTCCACCTGTTACTAAGACTGTTTTCATAAATCTAAACTTTAAAAATATTAATCAACGAAAATTGAACCCAAAGTATCCTATAAATCTAAAATCGTTAATACTAAATAAATATTACTCAAAGCCATGCTGGAGAGCCATATCGTCTCACCCTTATATCTGCCTGCTCTTTGTGCCCTGCGAAATTCTCTATCTCACATAATCTTGAACAATATTCACCTATTAAAGCACTTGCCTGGGGCGTTCTGATTTCTTGATAGGTACAGGTTTTCATAAATTTTCCCACCCATAGTCCTCCTGTATATTTGGCTCCGTGTTTGGTTGGCAGTGTATGATTTGTACCTATTACTTTGTCTCCGTAGGCCACGTTGGTATATTGCCCCAAGAAAAGTCCACCGTAATTGGTCATTTTCTCTAAGAAATATCTTGGGTCAGCCGTCATCACTTGTACATGCTCACTAGCTATAGCATCCGCCTCGGCCACCATCTCATCAACAGAATCCACAACGATTACCTGTCCGTAATCTCTCCAAGATATGCTTGCCACATCCGCAGTGGGGAGAGTCTTTAATTGCCTTTCTACTTCTAGTATAGTTTCTTGTGCCAATTTCTCGGAGTTTGTCAGCAGTATTGCTGGCGAAGTAGGCCCATGCTCGGCTTGACCAAGAAGATCAGTGGCACATATTTCGGCATCACTTGTATCATCGGCTATCACCAATGTTTCCGTTGGCCCCGCCAACAAATCTATCCCAATTTTACCAAAAAGTTGACGCTTGGCCTCTGCTACATAGGCATTGCCCGGGCCTACAATCATGTCTACAGCCCCTATTGTTTCAGTTCCTAAAGCCATGGCTGCTACTGCTTGTACACCGCCTAAAAGATAAATTTCGTCGGCACCTGCCATGTGCATAGCTGCCACTGTGGCGGCAGGAATTTCTCCTTTTATGGGAGGAGTACATGCTATAACACGCTTAACACCAGCCACCTTAGCTGTCAGCACACTCATGTGTGCCGAAGCCACCATGGGATATCTTCCACCCGGTATATAACATCCGACACTGTTTACCGGAATGTTTTTATGCCCCAAAAAGACCCCGGGAAGTGTTTCAACTTCAATATCAACCAAGGCATTTTTTTGATGCTGAGCAAAATTTCTTATCTGAGCTTGAGCAAACTCAATATCTGTAATTACCTGAGAAGGCAAACTGGCTATGATATCTATAATTTGACTCTTTGATAACTTAAAACTTTCAGGTGACCAATTGTCGAGTTTTCTCGAAATATCTCTGACGGCCTTGTCGCCACCTTCTTTTATTTCAGCTATAAAACCCTCAACAGTTTCTCTTACTTTTTTGTCGTTCGACTCTGCCTCAAAGAGTGCAATGGCCGATTTTAATATTCTTTTCATGTTTTTTTATAAATAGAAGCTAGGCTGAAAAAGACGCAAAAAAATATTCATTCCTTTGCATATCTTTAACTCAGCTTGGATGTTTCGTTTTAAATTAAATTATAATGTAAGGCCACAGGTGCCGAGTTGAAATAAGGCGAAAGTATGGCCCTCCATTCTGTGAATAAGGGAGATTCTCTAAAACCTACCGTATGATCTTCTAATGTTTCCCATTTTATAAATGCTAGGAATCTGGTTGGCTTTTCGAGGCATTTCCTGAATTCTATACTTACAAACCCTTTGGATTGACTAATTACTTTTTTAGCCGAATGCGTAGCTTCTTCAAACAAATTTTCGTTTCCAGAGCTTATATCAAACTCCGCAATTTCAAGTATCATATTCCAATCGTTCAAATTTTATAAATATTACTATTTTTTATTGCACAAATGTATGTTACTTTTTTAATATTTATTAATCCCGAAAAAGTATTTTATATTCAATATCAATCAATATTAATAGTTTTTAGAATAATAGGCAGTTTATATTAATCAATGGAAAACAAAATTGTCGTTTTTAATTAAAAAATCAGTCAATACCTCTTCTCTTTTTTGGATTCAAAAAGTGAACTAGAAAAAGAATATTCTCTCAGAAAACAAAAAACGCATACTATCTGGGTAAAACCATGACGTATGCGTTTCTGAGAATCTACTTCAAATTTTTAGATGGAACATTATAGGCAAAAAATGCTGCTATTAGCAATGGAATAGAGAAAATAATAAATCTTGAAGCTACGGAATATCCGGAGTCAGTTAATATCCCGAAAATGGCAGGCCCAATGATAGCACCAAAACGGCCAATTCCCATAGCCAAGCCCACTCCTGTGGAGCGAATTTCCTCCGGATACACCCTCGTGGCTGTAGGAAAAAACGTATTGAAACCACCTTGAACCAAGAAACCAATAAAAAAAGTGAGAATAAACATAGCCAGATAACTCAATGAAAAAGTACCGTAAGAAACCATCACCAAAAAACCCAAAGTCAGAAACGTGACTATTACTTTTTTTATACCAAATTTGCTTATTGAGAGCCCCATGACAAATACACCTGTAAAAGCACCCAAATTCAAGGCCGTACCAACATAAGTAGCTAATGCATAAGGCATACCAGACTCTTTGGCTACATTCGGAACCCAACTCATGAGTGTATATAAGGTTAAAAAACCAAAAAATATAGCAGTCCAAAGCATAAAGGTCGAGGTTTTGAACTCCGGCGAGAATAGCCGTCGAATATTACTGCTTTCATTTTCTATGGTTTTCTCTGGCAACCCATCTATAGGCGGGTGACCTATTTTAAGCATTATATTATTAATTTTTTCAAGAGCATTTTTAGGCTGTTTTTTTAGTAAAAAACCTATTGACTCTGGCATGAAAAAATAAATGGCAACTAACATGGAAAATGAAATAGTGCCGGCCAATAAATAGCAAAACCTCCAGCCATACTCAGGAACAAGCCAAACAGTTATAAATCCAGTAAGGATGGCTCCTAGTGGCCAGCCGGCCTGAACAATCCCCACATTAAAGTCTCTTCGTTTTTCATTGGATATTTCTGAGGCTACTGAGGCCAAATTGGGCAAAATACCTCCAATTCCCAAGCCTGTGATGATTCTAAATATTAAAAGCTGCCAATAAGCCTCTGCCAAATAGACCAATAACATGCCCGATGTTATCAAAGACAAAGAGATCAGAAAGATATTTCTTCGGCCAATTTTGTCTCCAAGCGGGGCTATTAGCAAACAACCAGCTGTCATACCTGCCAAACCTGCACTAAAAATATAGCCCAACTGAGACTTAGACAATCCCCATTCGCTAGAAATATCTGAGCCTGTAAATGACACAACAAGTACATCGATACCATCGTTAAAATTTAAAATAAAACAAATAGCCACCACCACTACTTGATACCAACCCATGGGGCTTTTGTTGACTATTTCTTTTAGTCGTGATTGCAGATTTTCATTGTTCATAGGTAATAGTTTTAATAATTTAAGGCAACTCCATTTTCTAATATATCATTGGTGAGGTTTTCACCTCGGTATTGGGCAGGCGAATGACCAACTTGTTTTTTAAAAAACCTACAAAAATAACTTACATCTTTAAAATCAAGTTGATAAGCAATTTCGGAGATTGTCATGTCGGTGTGTGCCATCAATACCATCGATTCATTTATGAGATATTTACTAATGACTTCTTTGGTGGAAACACCAGCTATAGCTTGGCAGACACGGTTTAAATGGGTCTTGCTTATGCCTATTGAACTCGTAAAATCGTTGATATTTCTATTGGTTGGAACGGTACTTTTTACCATTTTCATGAATTCCTTGTAATATGCCAACTCCCGAGACGACGCCACAAATTCTTTCTCGGACTCTATCGTCATTCTATACATCTTGATAATGAGAAGCAATAGCAAAGTTTCCAAAAACAAAGTCTCTTTTTCAGATTCTGATGAAAACTCCTTCAGCATTCGGCGAATAGAGTCCATTATATCGTTAAATTCTTCAAAATTATTATTTAGATTTATCAGCCTAACTCTATTTATTTGAAAAATCAATTCTTTGTCATTATTGATGATTTTATCGATAATATGCGAAGAAACCGAAAGCGTATAGCCCTTGGTGTCTTCGCTGAATTGAAAACCATGTAAGTTGTTCTCTGGAATAATAATCATGTTGATACCCGAAAAATTCTTAGCTTTTTCGTTGAAAATAAATGAGCCAGAACCCGATTCGATAAAAAAAAACTGATATAGATTGCTATGAAAATGCGGTTTTATGACCCAATTATGTTTTCTACAACTGGAATCTATTGACACCAAATTGATAAAATCAGCCGAAATAGTTGACTCTTCTCGGCCATACAATCCAAAGTTTTTAATTGCTGTTTTCACCTTCCATAATCATTTATAATCTAAACACCATTTTAGACTTCAAATACCTTAATTACCAAAAACTCATTTAAATGCTAATGGCTAGATAAACTCTATGTTTTTCTTTCAGAAAACACAATCAGGTATCAATTGCTGATAAAAATAATTTCAAACATTGGCAATATATAGTTGTAAATATTTATACCAAACTTTAGTTATTATCAAAAAAACAAATATGCTTAAAATCAGCTGATTCGCAATATTCATTATTTGTAATTTATTCATAGAATATTGCTAAAAAACCGCTATCAAATATATTATCATATTGTTAAAAAAAAAACAACAATGGTTCGATTATACCTTTACTTTTAACAAAAGTACCGTAAAAATACAGATGAAATGTTTTGAATTTTGCTAAAAAACGAAGATAAAGATTCAATTTTATGAGAAAACAATCATCATAATTTTAATTTTTGTACAAAAAATAACACTGAATGCACAATCACTTCGCTAAGAAAAAAAAACAGCAAAAGTTTCGATTTTACCAAAAAATGATAATCAAATTTCTTCTAAATAATCAAATATAGATTATCAAAAACGACAAGTAAAATATCTTTTGAATAATGAATTTATTAAGAAAAAAATTTTAGCGATTTAACTCTGTGCATGATCTCTCGACTGAGCGGTAAGGCGTAGCTGTGCGTTTATTTCACCGTAACGGTCGTACTGGCCAACTCTTTGAACAATCTCAAAAAACAAACCATTGATTTCTTTTAAATAAAAATGAAAAAACATGCCATCTGCATTTTTGTCTACCAAAATATTAAATTTTTCCATCTTAAAAAGGGTCGCTTGATCAACTAGGAATTTGGATTTCAAATCTTGGTAATAATTACTCGGAATCGGCAGAATGATATGCTTGTCTTTTATACATTGGGCGGTTTTAAATATATCGTGTGAAGCAAATGCAATTTGTTGTATTTCTGTATTTTCTGAGTGGCTCTTAAAACGATCCATGTTTGTATTTCGGCTCTTTGTAGAACTTAACGAAATTCGTATGTTATTGAATTCTGTTTCTTTCACTACCCGGCTGTTTACAATGCCGTTGGGGTCAAAAAGGTCTAAGGATTGTTCTATTTCTAAGCCAAGCATCGTTCTGTAAAACAAAGTATTAGCATGAAAATCATCAGGATTTACGGCATGACCGAGGTGGTCAATTCTAAAAATCCCATTTTCATTAGCTTCATTTTGAGTCGGCAGAAATTCGTTTTCTCTAAAAAATGATAAATCTGGGTTTTTATCAATTAAATAGAATGATAAATCTCCCAAACTCTTTATACTTGGACTATCTAACCAATTGTTTTTTGAATTTTCCTGCCAATTGTATTTTAACTTTCCTGCCCAATGCTCAATATTCTCTATACCTAAAGTACTTAAACCAACCGACATCACCCTCGGTTCAACACCTTGGTCGCTCGCCATATTGATAACAATATTGGCATGTCCGTTCTGAAAGACGCTTGTGTCCAGTGTTTTGTGCGTATGCGTTTCAGCAAATCCGAGATTTTCTAATATGTACAGTAAGCTCATCTGCTTACCTGAACGCACCGAAAACTCCACAAATTCAAAATCACTAACTTTAACTTTTGAAAGTGGATTTTCGGCAATACCCGTAACCCAAACCAACGATCGTTTTCCGTCTTCCGCCACTGGTTCTAACAAACCTGACCTAAAATCATCACTAAAAATTTCGTGCGAAATATATCCCCGATACCCTGTGGCTATTATGGCCTGCATATATTCTATCACTGGATAAGAACCCTGCCCTGGAAAACACCTGTAATGCCGCCCAAGATACATCGGGCTCATTTCAAAGAAAGGTGCGTCGGCAATTTGAGCAATGGTAATTTTGTCACCATTTATTTTATAAATATCATCAATTGGCGTACCCACAACCCCAATGTGGTAATTATCTAAAATATGGCCAAGGTTAGGATGGTTTGCCCTGTTGACAATCTCTACGGACTGAATATAAGTATTTACGTATCGACCCCACGACAAAGCCTCGTAACCTATTTCTACTTTTTGTTTTTCGGCTAATGTGGCCAAGGCATGCAATTGCTCGGAGGCCAAATCAAAGGCGTTTATAGCAAATGGTGAGGTGTTGCTACAAACAAAGAGCTTGTTTGTTCCCAATTCATTTGCCAAATCAAGCTTGTATTTGGCACGTTCTAGATTTTGTAGGTGCATGCCTATGGGCATAGCCTCAAAATCTCTAAAAGGCTGTAATCCAACAATTTCAATACCTAAATCTGAAGTCATAATCCTCAGTTCCTTTGGACATAGATTAGAAACTGTCAAATCGTTTTCAAACAACTCAATGCCATCATAACCAGCCTTTGCTACGGCGTATATTTTCTCTTGCAAAGTACCCGGCAACGAAACAGAAGCTATTGAATGTTTAAACATTAGACTATTGAATGTTTACAATTATTTTTGAATGATTGCCTTCGGCTGCTAGATTTAATCCTTCCTCTATCTTATCGAGCGAAGTGTTTTTTGAAACTATAAACCCAGGGTTTATTACTTTGGTTTCTATAAGCTGAATGACCCTTTTAAAATCAAACGGATGATCGTAAATTATGGATGGAACAATGCTGATCTCTTCTCTGGCGATTTTTAATGGCTTAAAGCTTGCGTCTTTTTCTGAAAGCCCCACCAACACAATCTCGGAGCCACGGGGTGCTGCACCTGTGGCTAAAGTAGCGGTAAATGGCGACCCCGCACATTCAAAAATAGCTATAACGTCATTTTCTAGCCAAATTTTGGCCACCTCTGCGGTCTGCTGCTCCAATGTACCCGTGCTAACTACCGCTATTGCACCACTTTCAACGGCTATTTTAAGCTTTTCGGCATTCAATTCATTCACAAAAACCTTGTATCCGAGTTTCAAAGCTAAGTGTGCCAATAATAAACCTATAGCTCCAAGCCCCAAAACAGCAATGGTATCTCCCGGAATGGCTTTCGACGAAAATAAGGAATGATATGCAACGGCCATTGGTTCAATTGTGACAGCGTCATTATCAGAGATAGAATTGGGTATAAACCAACAAAACTCTTGTGGTAAACAGATGTACTCCGCAAAACACCCAGATTCGTTTAATCCAATCACTCTTTTGTTTACACATATATTTCCACGGCCACTTTGGCATTGTCTGCACTTCCTACAAGGTATATTCGGCTCTATCGCAACACGTTCGCCTAAAATTCTACCTTCAACTCCCTCTCCTATTTTGTCAATATATCCTAGCCCTTCATGGCCTATGATGGTAGGAGAGTCTATTTTTCTATGACCCATAAATAAGTGTACATCAGACCCACAAATTCCGACCTTTGTCAGCCTAACTCTCACTTCTCCCAAGGCAGGCTCAGGTATATCAAATTCTTTAATTTCGATTTCTTTCGGTTTCTTTAATAAGGCTGCTTTCATTGATTCTATTTAAAAATTCTAGCTTTGAGAAGACGGTGCAATTTTACATTAAAATTAAACCCTACACAAAAATGAATCAAAAGTGCCATATTTTTTGATGAATGTACCTAGATGCAACTACACTTTAAGACCAGACTTGTTACAAAACAAAAAAAATACAATTAAAAAGTATTTTATAAATAGGAGGAATAAAAAAATTTCGATTATTGAATAAATAATATAATATTGCAAAGGCAAAACTCATCAAAATTTCAAATGAAAAAAATACTTTTCCTCTTAAATATGCTACTAGCTAGCTCTTTACACGCCCAAACAATGCCCCAAGCACCAAGCCTTGAATACCTCTGTGAATTAAAAGTAAAACTAAACCCGCCCTACTTAGTGGGGGAAACACCTCATGGATTAAGACGAATAATACCTATAGTAGGCGGCACGGTGGAAGGTCCCAAAATAAAAGGAGAAATACTTAACGGAGGAGCTGATTGGCAGATAGTTAGAAAAGATGGCGTAGCCGAACTTGAGGCACATTATCAAATAAAAACAGACGACGGCGTAACCATATATATAAAAAACACTGGCCTGAGAGTTGCTACACCAGAAGTGGCGGCTAGGATTGGTCGCGGCGAACAGGTCAGCCCCACAGAATACTATTTTAGGGCTGTTCCAAAATTTGAAGCACCAACAGGTAAATATGAATGGATGAACAACGCAATTTTTGTATGTACGGGAGAAAGAAATCCTGACAATGTAAGTATAAAAGTTTGGAAGCTTTTATGAAATGAAGCATATACCACTCGTAAAGCCGGCTCAGTTTGACAACTATCTCTTCAAAAACTGGAAAGCTCCAGTTTTTAGTGGGCTTTACGATAATTTTCATATTGAGAAAATCGAAAACTATAAAGATCACCTGATTATTCCTACACCTCCACACAGGCGGTCGGTTTATTTCCTATTGTTTCTAACCCAAGGCGTGGTAGTCAGAACCAAGGGCCTAAACAAGTATGAATTAAAACAGAATTCGTGTTTTTGCCTAGCTGCCGATCAAATAACAGGTATAGACTATGTGAGCGACGATGCTGCAGGTTATTACATTCATTTTTTGCCGGATATTTTTAACAACCCCAACCTCAAAATCGACATTGGCAAAGATTTGCCCTTTTTCTCATTATTGAAAGAGCCTCATTTCGAAATTTCCAATCCCGAAAAGATAAAAAACCTGTTCACCCAGCTGTCTTCTGAATACCAAAGTCAAAACAAAAGTCTCATCTCTTTTTATCTAATAACCTTACTTTTCGAAATCCAAAACAACTCTATCTCAAAAGAAACAGATAAAAAGGATGCCTCTGCTATGCTGACCTTAAAATACAAAAACGCTCTTTCCGAGTTTATTTATAGTTTCAAAACAGTTGCGGAGTTTGCTGATCAGCTTTCAGTGTCACCCAACCATCTTTTAAAATGTGTAAAAAACACCACAGGAAAATCGGCGAGAGAATTGCTCGAAGAAATGAGAATACTTGAAGCAAAGGTTCTGCTCAAACAAACAGACATGAGTATAGGTGAAATAGCCTTCAAAATAGGTAAATATGAGCCCAGTGATTTTGCCCGATTCTTCAAATCTAAAACAAAAACTACTCCTTTTCAGTACAGAAATTCAAATATTGATTGATTGTGCATATATATTAAGTTTTTTTGCTTATTTAGGTAAAGAAAATTTCAGGACTTTTGCGTATTCTTTTTTAAAGATAAAATTGCACTTTTAAAAGAAGTCCAATTATTTTCTTCCAGAAAAGATTCAAAAAAAATGAAATAAAATACCCTAAAACCTTTGAAAATGAAAAGACTTATTTACCTATTTATCCTATGCACTTTTTCTGTCGGGGTCTATGCCCAATCGATAACAGGAAAAGTAACCAACACAAAGGGCGAAACACTCCCTGGCGTTTCTATAGCCATTAAGAACACTACCAAAGGCACCATAACTGATGCCAACGGAAACTACAGCCTCAACGCCGAAATAGGCAATACGCTGGTTTATTCATTTATAGGACATGAAACCAAGTCCATTACGTTAACTGATCAAACCAATCTCGACGTGGCCCTTACTGAAACCAACGCTAATCTTGATGAAGTAGTCGTAACCGGTGTATTTGATGCCCGTACTCGTTTGGAGGCTTCGAGCTCCATCAGTATCATGAAGACCAAAGATATTGAACGCATGGCAGCTACCTCAGGTGCCGATTTGCTTAAAAATATCCCTGGAGTTTTCGTAGATGCATCAGCTGGAGAAACCCGTAATACCATTACCACTAGAGGATTAACACTATTCCCTAGTGCAAGCGGTTATAACTATGTATCCATGCAAGAAGACGGCCTACCCATGTCAAACTTCAACTATGGCACTGATAATTATCTTAGACCCGACGTAACCACAGCCAGAGTAGAGGCACTTCGTGGAGGATCAGCCACCGTAACAGGTGCCAATGCTCCGGGTGGTATTTTTAACTATATTTCTAAAACTGGCGGTGAAACCATAGCTGGTGAAGTAAGAACAAAATTTGGTTTAGAGGGTGATGGCAAAAATCCTTATTACCGAGCAGATTTGGGTATTGGCGGCCCATTAAATAAAGACAAATCCCTAAGATTCTATGCAGGTGGTTTTTTAAGGTATTCCTATGGTGCTAGAAATGCTGGCTACTTAGCCAACAATGGTGGGCAGCTTAAAGCCAACATCACCAAAATATATAAAAAAGGTGACTTAAAGGTATACTTGAAATACCTAGACGACAACAATGCCGTAACGGCATCTACCCCGACTGAAAACTGGAACGACCAAAAACTCTCACCGGGCTTTAATTATACCGATAGTTATGATATTCCGTCCATCCAAGGCACACTCTCTCGCAATGGTGAGTTGGTAGATTATGACTCAAGAAGAAAATTTGATTCTAAAGAAAAGGCTGTAGGCTTAACTTGGTCTCACAAATTCAATCCTACAACAGAGCTAAAAATTGCCTCTCGTATATCTGACAGAGACTTTTATCAGCAGGGTTCCACTATTATAGCACCGTTTATTCCAACTGCCGCCATATTTTATATACTTCCAGGGTTGGGTGGACGATTCGGCACCTACACATTTACAGACAAAGTAACTGGACAGCAGCTGGGTACATTCGAAAGACTGGCGGGCAAACCCATAGTGCCAGGAGCAAACAACAAATTTCCGGGCATCAATAACCAGGTATTGTTTATGCCAGCCTTTATGTCTGAAAGAGCCATGAGAGATTTTTCTAACCAAATAAGCGTCTCAAAAAAACTCAATAAAATGAGCTTTACATTTGGAGGTTATTATGCAAAATCATCAATGGATGCCACAGGCGTTAACACTGGCTCTGGCCCAGGAGCAGCTACTATTGAGCATCAGCCCCACATGATAGACATCAAATTAGCCTCAATTGACGGCAAAACCTATCAAGTAAGCAGCCCTGAAGGCTTTATGAAAGTAGACGAAGCTGGGCAAAACACGGGTCTGGCCAAGCAAGACCAGTACTCTTTATTTTTCGCTCATGAGTGGGATTTGGCAAAAGGCCTTACCTTGGATTGGGGATTGCGTTATGAAAGTGTTAAAAACCATGGTTGGAACGCCGTAACTGTGCCCATAAATACAACAGATAGCCCTACATTTGGTGGTGTTGACAATAATCCTTTGACGCTTTATGATAATTTTGGTGGCAAAAAAGGCCCAGAATTGAACTATACCAAATATGCCAAGTATTTGGCTTATTCAGCCAGTTTGAACTACAAAATATCTTCCAATCAAGCTATATACTTAAGAGTATCAGATGGTGGAAAATCTGCTGATGTCAACACTTTTACCTCGCTGCTGAATACGCAATTCAATATCGACAACACCAAAGAAAAAGATCTACAGCAGAAAATAACACAGTTTGAGCTTGGTTATAAATATTCATCGAACAATCTGAAGCTATTTATAACTCCGTTTTACAGCAAACTTGGCAACGTAGCCAATATACTTTATTTCAGAAATGTCGACAACACCGCCTACGCTCCACCGGTTCAGTTCAATAGCTTTACCACCAAAGGTGTGGAAATGGAGGCTGACATAAAACTTTCAAATCATGTAAGTGTACGAGCTACTTCGGTTTTTCAAAACTCTACAGCTACCACATACACCACTTGGATAGCTAACGCCAATGGCCCAGCCGACGACAAACTATTGGATTTTTCTGGAAATAAAGCAGGGGGCATACCTCCAGCTATGTTCAATATAGCCCCAAGGTATTCTAATGATAAATTCTTTGCCATTCTAAGTTATAATCACCTATCAAAAAGACCAGCCAATACGCCAAACGGCTTCGAAATGAAAGGTTACAACAACGTAGATTTCTCCGCAGGGTATGATTTAAATAGAAAAATGGCTTTGCAATTAAACATCAATAACGTAATTAACCAATTTGGAGTAACGAACTGGCTTGGCTCAGGTGGTTTCCCTACCAGCTTAAACAGAGACAGAATAACACCAGAATATGTTGCTTCTAATCCAAATGATACATTTTCAGCGTTACGCAACATGCCAAGAGCATATTTCTTGACATTTAGCTATAAATTTTAAAACCCGATAAACATTTATTATGATCGAAAGGTAGTTCAATCTTTGGGCTACCTTTTTTAAAACCAAATGCTTAGAAAATACATTAAGCATTGTTTCTAATAATTTCAATAGAAGGAATCTATTTTAACATCAAAAAAATACGATATTATTTTTATCTTTAAATATTATTTTGAAACCCTCATCCTGCTATCCGCTATATCTTTTTTGAGAGCATTGGTGGGTGAGCGTAGTAGAACACCAAGCCTCAAAAAAGGATGCCGCTGCTATCAGGGGGCCATATTCAAACTTAAAAAGAATTATTCATGAAAAACGCCCTTTTGTTTCTTTACATCATTATTTCTGTCAATACTTATGCCCAATTACAACCTGAGCTAGAGTTTGTTTGTGAACTTAAAGTAAGCACCGAAAAGGCTATGATTCTAGGCCAAACTACCCATGGCGAACGGAGAATCATTCCTATAACTGGCGGCACCTTCGATGGACCATTACTAAAAGGAACTGTACTCAACGGCGGAGCGGATTATCAATATTTCACTCAAAACTCCAATGGTGAATCTCGAACAGAAATAGAAGCCATATACACCGTAAAAACAGACGATGGCGTTCTCATACACATAAGAAATGTAGGATTGGTAAGCCGAACGAAAGAACAAAACGAAGCCCAAAAAGCTGGAACGCCTATTGATTTTTCAAAAATTTACTTCAGAGCCGCTCCAAAATTTGATGCCCCCACCGAGAGCAAATACAACTGGATGAACAATGCTATTTTTATATGTAAAGGAATTCCAACCGGCCAAGGTTTTGTACGAATTTTGGTTTGGAAAGTATTATAGTTCAAATTCGAAAAAATAATAAACAACGACCTTAATAAATATTAAAAAAACATCGAGATGAAAAAAATATTATTGCTCCTTTCACTATCATTAAACGCTTTTTGCCAAGTTGCAAAAACAGACACTGGAACTATAAAAAACGCCCAGTTTAAGATAATCTTTCCTGAAAATTATAAAAACAAATTGGTGATGTATGCTCACGGACATGAGTTTATGGGCTCTTTACCTCGTCAGAGTAAAAACCCAGCCTGGGTTGACCGCATGAAACCATTTCTAGATCGTGGCTTTGCTGTAGCGGCCTCAGATTATTCTCTACAAGGTTTTGCACTACCTGAAGGCGTAGATGATACAGAGAATCTTCGTAAGTATTTTTTCAAAAAATACGGCAAACCCGACAGTACCTTCATGGTGGGACATTCGATGGGTGGTGGCATAAGTATAGCCATCATGGAGAACTTTGATAAAAATTACAATGGTGCCCTACCACTCTGTCCGTTTGCAAGTCGGGCATATTTACAATGCCGCAAAGAGTTCGATATGTATGCTACTTTCAATGTATTATTCCCTGGTGTAGTGCCAACCTTATCAAACGTAATGGATGCCTCAGTACCTTACAAAGCACTTAATCCACGTGAGTTTGGTCCGAAAGGCAAAGCCATCAGAGACGGATTTATGAAGGATTCGGTGCTCGCAGCTGCCTTTGCCAAACGCTTTGACCTTAAACTTTCAGACTTACACATGTCATTGATGTTTAACGAAAATGTATTAAGAGACAATGCCCAAAAAGCAGGCGGAAACCCATTTGACAACACCAACACCATATACACAGGTTTTGGAAATGACCTCGAAATGAATAAAAAAGTAGAACGCCTAACTGCCTCTGGCGATCCTCGTAAGCTTTTTGACAGATATGACAAAACAGGTAACATCAACAAGCCTGTTTTAATGATGCACACCATTTATGATCAATTGATACCTCCTACATACGGTGAAGTAAACTTTGAAAACATGGTACATAAGCAGGGGAAAGACCAATATTTTACTGTAAAATACACCAACGGTCAGGCTCACTGTGCATTTACCCCTAACCAAACAGGCATCGCCTTTGACGAGCTGCGAGCTTGGGTTAAAACAGGCACAAAGGCAAAGGCTGGGTACATCGAATAAGGCGATTTATAGTACTTAATGAAAGTATAAAAAAGCATAAAAAATAAAAATAGAATGATTTCTTTTAAATCTTTAATTTGAAAACATATTAAAAAAAAGCTAAATTGAAATGTTTCTTATAACAATATTGAATCAAGAACGCATCCTAAAAAATAAACCTAAAAAATAAATGAAATCAAACAAGCACGCTTGGTTAGCCATATTTATACTCACACTCGCCAATATTTCTTCTTTTATAGATCGGCAAATCTTGGCCTTATTGGTAAAACCTATAAAACGTGATTTGCATCTTTCTGACACCGAAATGAGCCTATTGATGGGTCTAAGTTTTGCTTTATTCTATTCATTATTTGGCATAATGATAGGCCGGTTAGCCGACACCAAAAACCGAACAAAAATAATCATGTTAGGCATTAGTATTTGGTCGGTTATGACTAGCTTATGTGCTGGTATAGGCAATTATCTCCAGTTTTTTTTAGCACGGATGGGCGTAGGCGTGGGTGAGTCTACCTTGTCGCCATCAGCCAACTCTCTCATTGCTGATCTTTTTCCAAAAGAAAAATTAGCAAGAGCCACCAGCGTATTTACTTTAGGTGTTTTCTTAGGGTCGGGCTTAGCCACACTTATAGGGTCAGGCATTGTGGCCAAACTACCCACTGAAGGCATGGTTTCGGTACCGATTTTGGGTGATATTTTCCCTTGGCAAATGATTTTTCTGTATATTGGTATTCCAGGCTTTTTGATTGCCCTCCTATTTTTATTTATCAAAGAACCTGCAAGAACAAATTCCCTTCAAAAAAACGGGGCAATAGCCAAACTAAGCCTTACAGAGTCATTTAAAATAATTTTTACCCACAAAAAAGCATTTCTTTTAATCTGTTTTACCGTTGCTTGTCAGGCTTTTGTAAACTACGGAATGAACGCCTGGATACCCACTTTCGTAAACCGCACCTATGGCTGGGAAGTACCCAGAGCAGGTTTCTTTTATGGCATAGTAAGCTGTTTAGCAGCCATTAGTGGAGCACTTACCGGCGGGTGGCTGGCCGACAAATGGACCAATGCCGGTAAAACCGACGGTCGATTAAGAGTAGGAATAGTAGGCATGACCTTGGGCTTGTTGGGTTTGTTGGTGGGATTAGCTCCAAAGGCGGAATGGGCTATTCTATTAACCGCATTGCCAGTTTTTGGAATGGCCATGCCCTATGGGGCAGCCACTGCGGCTATTCAAGAAATCATGCCGAACCAAGTCAGAGCTACTGCTTCGGCCGTATTGTTATTTATTATAAATCTCTTGGGTATGGGGCTAGGGCCATTTGTGGTAGCGTTTTTTACAGACACCGTCTTTAAAGACGAAAGCATGATTCGGTACTCGTTGATGCTTTTGTTTATAATTGGCGGCAGCGTAGGCCTGATATTAAGCTATATGTCACTAAAACCATACAGGAAGATATTTTCTGATAGAGAGGGAAGTTTGGGGATTGAAGGTTGAATTAAAAAATAAAATGAAAAATGACAGAACATATTATAGTAAAACAAGAAGCTGAAATACTTTTTGTAAAAATAAACCGCCCTGAAAAAAGAAATGCAGTAAATGATGCCTTGATTTTGGGACTTGAACACATATTTTCAAACATACCCGACGGCGTAAAATGTGCAATAATATCAGGCGAAGGCCAACATTTCAGTGCAGGTTTGGACCTTTCTGAACTAAAAGAAAGAGATATCATCGAAGGTCTGCAGCATTCAAGAATGTGGCACCGAGCCCTGGAAAAAATACAGTTTGGCACTGTTCCTGTAGTGGCAGTTTTGCATGGTGCCTGCGTGGGTGGCGGTCTAGAGATTGCCTCGGCTTGTCATATTCGTGTGGCCGAAAAAAGCACTTTCTATGCCTTGCCCGAGGGCCAAAGAGGGATTTTTGTAGGTGGAGGGGCATCTGTAAGACTACCCAAACTTATCGGAATGGCCAGAATGGCCGACATGATGTTTACTGGCAGAGTAATTAAGGCTGAGGAAGGCATGGCTATGGGGATGTCTCAGTACGTTGCCGAAGATGGCTTAGGCTTAGAAAAGGGTATAGAACTGGCAAAAAGAATCGCCCAAAACGCCGAAACCACCAATTATGCATTGATGCACGTGTTGCCCAGAATAGTAGATTCTGGCCAAGCGGAAGGCTTAATGATGGAGTCTTTGATAGCCACCATTTCTTCGTCATCGCCAGAGGCAAAAAAACGCCTAAATGATTTTCTGGAAGGGAAAGCCAAGAAAGTAGGTGAATGATTCGATTGGTCAATTTACGATTTTTGATTGTAGATTAACGACTGTAGAATTTTCAAGAATGACAATAAAAACAGCTGACAATAGCCAAAATCTGGTGTTTAAATATAGCTAAAAACCGATGTTTGAGCGGAGCAAAAACCTCAAAGTTTGAATCAAACAGAGACCTGGTGGTTGAGCAGAGCCGAAACCACTTTTTCAAAACAATATTAAATAGAGATGTTCAAAAATACTTCATTCGGACCCACGTCAACAACCAAAACCGTTTTGGACGATGGTTCTATTTTGTTAAAACTTGACCAAGAACTTGGCGATTTCCCCGAAAAAATAACCGAAAAACTTATTTATTGGGCAGAAAAGACACCAGATAAAATATTTATAGCCCGCAGAAGAAGTTTGACCGAAAATGACTGGGAGAAACTCACTTACGCTGAAACTTTACAAAAAGTAAATGCGATTGGGCAATACCTGCTGAATCTTAATTTTTCGAAAGATGAAACGATTGTAATTTTATCTGAAAATAGTATTGAACATGCTCTGTTGGCTTTAGCAGCATTGCATGTCGGGATTACTTACACGCCAATTTCACCGCCATACGCTTTGGTGTCAAACGACTTTGGCAAACTCAAGCACTGCCTCGGACTCATGACGCCTAAATTGGTTTTTGCCCAAAATGCAAAACACTATGCCAAAGCCCTTGAACTGACTAAAGAGCTTTTCCCAGAAGTACAAATTTTAACAGCCGAAAACTCAAGTGAAACTGATTTTTCAGAAACCATAAATACCAATATTACGGCAGAAGTTGAAAAGGCTTTTGAAAAAGTAAATGGAGATACCGTTGCAAAAGTTTTGTTTACATCAGGCTCTACTGGCTTGCCCAAAGGCGTAATAAACACACACAAAATGTGGTGTGCTAACCTGCAGCAAATCACGCAGGTGTTTTCATTTATGCAAAATGAGCCACCTGTTTTCATAGATTGGCTACCATGGAATCATACTTTTGGTGGAAATCATAATTTCGGACTAACACTTTACAATGGTGGGACTTTATATCTGGATGAAGGCAAACCGACCGCCAGGGGAATAGAAAGCACAGTTCAAAATCTTAGAGAAATATCACCCACCGCATATTTCAATGTACCGAAAGGATTTGAGATGTTGATTCCGTATTTTGAAAATGAGCCAAAATTGAGAGAAAAATTCTTCCAAAACCTCAATATTCTATTTTATGCAGGAGCGAGTTTGGCTCAACCTGTGTGGAATCGTTTAGAAGAATTGGCGATGGAAACGATTGGCGAAAAAATCCCAATTATAACCGGTCTGGGCTGCACTGAATCGGGTCCTTCCGCCATGTTTGCAAGTTGGGGTGGTAGTTTCTCAGGTCTTTTAGGAGTTCCCGTGGCCGGTATGGAAGTCAAATTAGCTAAAGACGGCGACAAAATGGAGGCCCGTTACAAAGCTCCAAATGTTACTACCGGATATTGGAGAAATATTGAAGAAACATCAAAGGCTTTCGATGAGGAAGCATATTATAAAACCGGTGATGCGGTAAGGTTTGTCGACGAAAATGAGCCGAGCAAAGGCTTGGTTTTTGATGGAAGGATAGCCGAGGATTTTAAACTTTCGACGGGCACTTGGGTAAATGTAGGGGTACTAAAAGCCAAAATAATATCTGCTGGCTCGCCAATTGTTCAAGATGTGGTGATTGCCGGATTGGATAAAGAATATATTGGTGTTATTTTGTTTTTAAATGCAGATTCTTGTCGAAATTTGATTGGAGAAAATTTGGAAAACAAAGAAGCCTATTTGCACGAAAAAGTGCATCATTTTTTAGGAGAAATGCTCGAAAAGTTCAACGCACAATCGACTGGAAGTTCAACAAGAGTGGAAAGGATAATCATTGCCGTCGAACCACCATCTATAGACTTGGGAGAAATAACCGACAAAGGATCATTGAATCAAAGAGCAGTTTTAAAACATCGAGCAGATTTGGTGGAGGAGTTGTTTAAATAAAATAAAAACTGAACACAAGTAACATAGATTAATCGTGATGAACTCTGAAAAAATCAGTGAAAATCAGCAAAATCTGTGCGGCCGGCGTACTGGTCATCTGTGTTCCAATGAATATCATGGAAATACAAAATAAAACATTCTTAGTGACGGGCGGAGCCTCGGGTTTGGGTTTTGCTACAGTTGAAATGATCATTAAAAACGGCGGGAATGCCGTACTTTTAGATGTAAATTCTGAAGCAGGAGAACAGGCCGAAACAAAATTGGGCAAAAATGTCAAGTTTGTAAAAACTGACGTAACTAATGAAGACCAAGTTCAAAATGCCGTTGAAATGGCGGTTCAACATTTCGGAGGAATTCATGGCGTGGCCAATTGTGCCGGAGTAGGCCCTGCGATGCGAGTAGTTGGCAAAAATGGTCCTCACGGACTTGATTTCTTTTCTAAAGTAATCAATATCAACCTCATAGGCACTTTCAATGTGTTACGTTTAGCAACAAACATGATGCAAAATAATGAGCCTAATGAAGGTGGTGAAAGAGGCGTAATTATCAATACAGCTTCGGTGGCTGCATTTGACGGGCAAATCGGTCAGGCCGCGTACTCAGCTTCAAAAGGTGGAATAGTAGCTATGACTTTGCCGATTGCTAGAGAATTGGCCCGAATGGGAATAAGGGTGATGGCCATCGCACCTGGAATTTTTGAAACCCCGCTATTGGCCTCTTTGCCACTGGAAGTTCAAGATTCTCTTGGCCAGCAAGTTCCATTTCCATCAAGGCTTGGAAAACCAAAGGAATTTGCAAGTTTAGTTAAGCAAATAATAGAAAACCCGATGCTCAACGGCGAAGTGATACGACTAGACGGAGCCATAAGAATGGGAGCCAAATAAAATAATCATTTATATTTGTAAAAAAACTATCAATCATATTTCAAAAAAAATGAATCTTAAATAATATATGGAAAACAACAATTTCAGAGCAGATCATGTGGGTAGTTTATTAAGAACGCCAGAAGTGAAAGAGAATAGAGATAAATGGAAAAACGGCCAAATATCTGCAGAGGAACTCAGAGAAATCGAAAATATAGGTATTACAGAAACTGTAAAGAAACTTGAAGCTACAGGTATGAAAGCCATAACTGACGGCGAGTTTCGTAGAGATTATTTTCATTTAGATTTTCTAAAGGAACTGGATGGAGTTACTGTAACAGGCGGTGTTGGTGGTGGCCAAGCCAAAGTGGCTTCTGACGGTTTTACTCCTCCTGTTTTGAGTGTAACAGGAAAATTAAGGCATCAACACGACATTCAAGTTGCAGATTTTAATTTCTTAAAATCCATTGTTACTGCAACACCAAAGGTATCAATTCCTTCACCAACCATGATTCACTTTAGAGGTGGACGTAAATCTATCGATATCAATTCATATCCTGACATGGACGAGTTTTTTCATGATTTATCTAATGCTTACAAGGAGGAAATTGACCATCTTTACCAGGCTGGATTACGTTATTTGCAACTAGACGACACCAACTTGGCTTATCTATGCGACCCAAAAATGCGTGCTGCAGCCGCCGAAAGAGGTGAAGACCCGAACGAATTGCCAAAAACTTATGCTGCCCTTATCAATTCTGTGATAGACGGAAGACCAGACGATTTGACAGTCGGAATACACTTATGCAGAGGAAATTACCGCAGTACTTGGTTTGCCGAGGGCGGTTATGAGCCGGTTGCCGAAATTTTGTTCAACGAAATAAATGTGGACAGATACCTTTTGGAATACGACGATGAACGCTCTGGAGATTTTGCTCCATTAAGATTTGTCCCAAAAAACAAAAAAGTAGTTTTGGGTATAATTTCCTCGAAAAAAAGAGAAATGGAGAACATTGATGACCTTTGCAAAAGAATTGACGAAGCTGCCCAATATATGCCATTGGAAAACATGTGTGTAAGTCCGCAATGTGGATTCTCAAGCACACACCACGGCAACGACATGAGCCACGACGACCAATGGCGTAAAATGGAATTGGTAGTAAATACGGCCATAAAAGTGTGGGGCGAAAGCTGATTTTGTTTTTATGGGAACACAGATGACCGGTACTCCGGCCGCACAGATTTAACAGATGAACACAGATTTTTTTTTACTTTTAAAATACTATTAATAGATCAAAGTTGATTTCAGTGTAAATCAGTAAAATCCGTGTTATCTGTGTTCTAAAACGATCCTAAACAAACAATAAATGCAATTATATTCGAGAAGAAATATAGATTTCATATTGCATGAAGTGCTGAAAGTGGAAGAACTCTGCGAGGATGATTATTTCAAAAATCATTCGAAAGAGACCTTCGATTTGGTGCTTGATATGGCCGATGAAATCAGTCAAAAAACTGCTTTACCAGCTTTTGTCGAAAGCGATAGAAATCAGCCGCAACTGATTGATGGTCAAGTGAGCGTTCATTCTGGCGTACGTACTTTCGTAAAAACTTATGCAGATGCCGGGATGATTTCAGCCACTTTTGATGAGACCTTTGATGGCCAACAATTACCCAAAACGGTATATGCTGCATCAGAATACATCGGAATGAGTGCCCATAATAGCTTCATGATGTTCACTGATTTGGCCAACGGATGTGCAAATCTTATCGCCATGTTCGGCAATCAGGATCAAAAAGAGCTTTACGTTCCCAAACTTCTCTCGGCTGAGTGGCTAAGCAGTATGTGTCTTACCGAGCCTCAGGCGGGCAGTTCACTTTCAGATGTTGCCACAAAGGCCACTCCTCAAACCGATGGAACTTACAAAATTTCAGGACAAAAAGTTTTTATTTCTGCTGGAGACCATGACATTACGCCCAATATTATTCATTTGGTTTTAGCCCGAATTGAAGGAGCTCCAGCAGGCGTTAAAGGCATTTCTTTATTTATTGTTCCAAAAAACCATGTAGATAATTTGGATAAATCCAACGATGTGACTTCGATTGGTATTTATCACAAAATGGGTCAAAAAGCTACTCCAGCTATGCATTTGGCTTTTGGCGAAAATGACAATTGTTTTGGGTATCTTTTAGGGGAAGCCAATCAAGGTCTAACCCAAATGTTCAAAATGATGAACAGTGCCCGTTTAGGAGTGGGCATGACCGGAATCGCTTGTGCATCAGCGGCATATCATCATTCTCTAAAGTATGCAAAGGAACGAATTCAAGGAAAACGTTTGGATTTGAATCAAAAAGCTGTTTCTGCCAAAATCATTGAACATCCAGATGTACGCAGAATGCTCTTCAAACAGAAAGCTGTTGTAGAAGGCGGATTGGCTTTTATGTTGCAATGCTATTTTTATATAGATCAAACTCGAGTAAACCCTGAAAAAAAATCCTACTACGACACTTTACTTGAATTATTAACTCCAGTGGCAAAAACGTTTGGTGCTGAAATGGGCATTGTTTCTGTAAATCAAGGATTGCAAGTATTGGGTGGCTATGGCTATACAGAAGATTTTCCGTTGGAACAATTGGCCAGAGACGTAAGGATTTGCAGCATATATGAAGGAACAACCGGAATTCAATCTTTGGCACTTTTGGGAAGAGAGGTTTTTAGAAATGATAAAATTGCTCTAAAATATTGGCTTTCTGAAATAGAAGTGAGTTTAGAAAAAGCCAGAAAATTAGCAGAACTAAAACCATTTGTAAATAATTTTGAACAAAAACTAAGCATTTTTGCCAAAGTTAATGAGCATTTAGAAAAAATACCAGAAGAAGGAAATTTAGAAATATTTTTGAAAGACGCCACAGCATATATGGAATTATTCGGGCTGCTAAATGCTGCTTGGCAATGGCTAAAAATGGCAGAAAAAGCTCAAATGCAGATTAATGGCAGTACTTCTGAAAGTAAATTTTACCTTTCAAAAATACAAACCCTGAAGTTTTTCTTTAAATATGAACTAAGTAAAGTGGAGCAATTGGCTGAGTTACTTTTCCAAACAGACACATTAACTATTTTTGACCCGAACATTGAACTCATAGATTGATCATGATAGACATAAAAAAAGTAATCGCAATTGACGTACATACACACGCGGAAGTATCTTGTTGTCAACCACACGATGATTATCGACCAGAATTTGATATAGCTTTTGCAAAATATTTCAAATCAGATAAAAGGCCGACCATTCAAGAAACTGCCGATTTTTACAGAGAAAACAATTTGGCATTTGTGATGTTTACGGTTGATTCTGAGCATGAAGTGGGCAAAAAACGTATTCCAAATATCGAAGTAGCTGAAGCTGCTCTGAAAAACGACGATGTGATGATAGCCTTTGCGAGCATAGATCCTCACAAAGGCAGAATGGGTGCTCGTGAAGCCCGTGATTTGATCGAAAATTATGGTGTAAAAGGTTTTAAATTTCATCCTACAGTTCAAGGATTTTATCCGCAAGACAAAATGGCTTATCATCTGTATGAGGTCATCGCAGAATATAAATTACCCATGCTTTTTCATTCAGGTCATTCGGGTTTTGGTTCGGGAGTTCGTGGTGGTGGCGGATTAAGACTGGAATACTCCAACCCCATGCACCTCGACGATGTAGCCATAGATTTTCCTGATTGTCCGATTATCATAGCCCATCCAAGTTGGCCCTGGCAAGACGAAGCCCTTTCGGTAGCTATGCACAAGCCCAATGTTTACATTGATTTGAGCGGTTGGTCTCCTAAATATTTTCCTAAACAACTGGTGCAATATGCCAACACCATGCTCAAAAACAGAATCCTTTTCGGCACAGATTTTCCGTTAATTACACCAGAAAGATGGATGAAGGACTTCGAAGAGGCTGGATTTAAAGATGAGGTTAAACCTTTGATTTTGAAAGAAAATGCGATTCGGATGTTGGGCTTGATGTGAAATTTAGTTTCGCTAAATTGGAACACGGATGACACAGATATTAAAATACCACGGATTAACACTGATTTCTTAATTTCGTGGTATTTTTTTAAATTTATACCCGCTCCAAAACAACAGCATATCCCATGCCCACACCTACACACATTGAGGCCAAAGCATAACGCTTCTTGGTCCTTTGCAACTGATTTACAGCCGCTTGAATAATTCTTGTGCCTGACATACCCAAAGGATGCCCCAAAGCGATAGCTCCACCGTTTGAATTGATTCTGGCATCATCATCTGCCAAACCGAGATTTCTTGAAACAGCCAAACACTGAGCTGAGAAGGCTTCATTGAACTCTATTACATCGATATCATTTAATATTAAACCTGCCTTTTGTAAGGCTTTTTGGCTAGCTCCCACTGGCCCAATTCCCATTATTCTCGGCTCTACTCCTACCACTCCGGAGCTTACGATTCTGGCCTTTGGAACAAGATTATAAGACTTTATGGCATTTTCAGAGGCTATAAACATAGCAGCAGCTCCGTCATTTAACCCCGAGGCATTACCTGCAGTAACCGTTCCTCCTTCTTTCTTAAATGCAGGTCTTAATTTCGCCAAAGTCTCAAGGCTTGTGGTTCCTTTTATAAATTCATCTTTATCAAAAATAGTTACGTTGCCTTTTTTATCTGTCAGTTCAACGCCAACTATTTCTTCGGCCAATACTCCATTTTGCTGTGCAGCATAAGCTTTTTGTTGAGAGTTATAAGCAAACAAATCCTGATCTTCACGACTGATATTATACATTTCGGACAAATTTTCGGCTGTAATACCCATCGCATCTGTTCCGTACATTTTGTTCATCAGCGGATTTACAAACCGCCAGCCGAAACTCGAATCGAACAGCTGCATATCACCACCAAAGGGCTTGGAAGATTTGCTCATGACCAATGGACCTCGCGTCATGTGTTCCATTCCTCCCGCTATCAACACCTCACCATCACCAGCTTTTATGGCTCTATTGGCATGAATCACCGCAGACATACCCGAAGAACATAATCTATTGACGGTTTCGCCAGGAATAGTGAATGGTAAACCTGCCAAAAGTAAGGCCATTCGAGCCACATTTCTGTTGTCTTCGCCTGCCTGATTATGACAACCCAATATCACATCTTCGATTACTTCAAGAGGAATATTGGGATTTCTTTTTACCAATTCTTTGATTGGAATTGCAGCCAAATCATCGGCTCTAACAGGTGACAAACTACCACCAAAACTTCCAATGGGAGTTCTTATTGCATCTATAATGAAAGCCTCTTTCATAAGTTTAAATTTTACCGTTAGGTAGCTAGGTACCAAAGAAATATTGATTCCTTTGGTACCTAATGACCTCATTTCTTTATTTTATTACCAAAAATATACAACCAAATAAGCCTAGAAAGTCTAAAATTCAGAGGAAAAAGAATTATCATAAAAGCTATGATAATCAAAAGATTAGCATAGTCGAAAATCTCATTCCCAAACGAAACACAAGCAAATATCACCATCAAACCCTCCAAACTAGCCAAACCATAGCTTACAAACATGGCTCCCCAATAGAAACCGTTTTCAGGAAAAAAATTATAATTACAGTTTGGACATTTCTGGTTCATATCCGTTAACTGCAAAAATGAAAACAAATTTCTATTGATAAAAATATGCCCTTTTTTACAATCTGGACATCTGTTTTTAAATATATGAATTAGAGACATAATGAGTTTTTTATAAGACAAAATTAATCTTTTTACTCCAAAGCTGATATTTAAATGATTTATTAGAAAATCAAAACAGATTTTTCCGACCGAAATTATCTCAAATCGATAGCAAACTTCGCACTGGTTTTTGCCTGAACTTCCTCCAAAGTAGCGTTTGGAAGCAAATCTACTAATGTTAACACGCCATCGGGATAAGAAAATACAGCCAAATCTGTAATGATCATATCCACAACACCTGATGCGGTAAGTGGCAACAAACACGAAGGAACAATTTTCGGTGAACCGTCAGAATTGGTGTGCGTCATGGTAATGATGAGTCGTTTGGCTCCTTTTGCCAAATCCATAGCACCACCTACACCCAAAAGAGGTTTTCCAGGAACAGCCCAGTTGGCGAGATTTGCAGCTTCGTCGCACTCCAAACCACCCATAATGGCCACATCTATATGCCCACCACGAATCATAGCAAAAGACTCTGCACTATCAAAATAACTACTTCCTAGCAAGGGAGTTACAGGTATTTTCCCAGCATTTACAGGGTAATTCATTGCTCCTCCCCCATCAGTTGGCACAGGACCAACGCCCAACATTCCGTTTTCAGTATGGAGTATAATTCCGTGTTCTTCTGTAATTAAATCCGCCACCAAAGTCGGGATTCCGATTCCCAAATTTACTACATCGCCTTTTTTTAACTCCGCCAATGCACGTTTTGCCATGTTCATTCTCACTTCATCCACTTTTTTTGAAGAAGATACTGATGCTGAAGTGCCCAAATCCTCCAGCGTAAGTGTTGCTTGGACTAAATAATCTACAAAACAGCCTTGCGTATGGATATTCTCAGGGGCGATTTCGCCTACTGGAACAATTTCTTCTACTTCTGCAATGACCAAATCTGCGGCAGTTGCCATAGCTTTATTAAAGTTATTTTCGGTCATACGGTATTGCAAATTTCCTGCGGTATCTGCTCGCCAAGCACGAATGAAAGCTACATTTCCTCTTATGCCTTTGATGAAAACTTGCTCTACTCCGTCAATAATTTTGGTTTCGCGGCCTTCGGCTATTTTTGTTCCAGCAGAAGTTTGGGTATAAAAACCGCCTATGCCCGCTCCACCTGCTCGAATGGCCTCGGCGAGTGTACCTTGCGGCAAAAGCTCGGCTTCTACCAATCCCGATTGAACGGCCTTGACTGCATTTGGATTTGAGGTAAAAAACGAACCAATTATTTTTTTCAATTGCCCATTCGCCAACAATCTATCGCCACCCAAACCAGGCTCGCCAGTATTATTTCCAATAAATGTCAAATTTTTAGTATCAGTCTCTGCCAAGGCATGCATCAAATGCACAGGATTGCCTGTCATCCCGAAGCCTCCTTGAAGGAGAATGTCTCCGTCTTTTACAAATTTAACGGCCTCAACTAAGCTCAAAACAGGTACTTTTTTCATAAACTTTTTCCAATCAATTCTTTAAAAATATATAGTTCATACTTCTTCCTTTGCTATTTTGGCACTAAAAAACATCAAAAGGCAAACCCACATAGTTTTCCGCAATCGTTTTTTGATATGCTTCCGAAATCCTCAGGTAATCAAATTTTGATTTTTGTAATAGCTGCTCAAAACTTCCATTTTCGGCCTGTTTATGGCAGAAATAAGTCATGAAATTTGAGAAATCTTGTACCCTCCAAACCCTCGCCACACATTTTTCAGAATAACTTTTTAGCAATTCATCGCTTCCGTTTTTATAAAATTCAGTTACACCTTTTGCTAGATTTCGAACATCCGCCACTGCCAAATTTAAGCCTTTTGCACCCGTTGGAGGCACGATATGTCCAGCATCACCTGCTAAAAATAATCGCCCAGCTTGCAGATTATCAATCATAAAACTCCGCATAGGAGTTATACTTTTCTCAAAAATATCACCTTTATCTAGCTCTATCCCTAATCTATTTTCGAGTTCTGCCCAAATTTTTTCATCCGTCCAATTCTCTATTTTCTCATCGTTAGGAACTTGCAAATACAACCTGCATACTTTTTCTGAACGCATGCTTGCCAAAGCAAAACCTTCATTGTGATAAGCATAAATCAGTTCGTCATAATTTGGTTTTGAATGTGCTAAAATCCCCAACCAACTAAACGGGTACTCTATTTTGAACTCATTGTACGTTTCTTTAGGTAGAGTTTTTCTACCTAAGCCATGAAATCCGTCTGTACCTGCCACAAAATCGCAATTCAAAACTTTGTTTTCACCCAAATGAGTAAATGAAATACTCGGTTCGCCAGTCATGAAATCGTTAATTTCTGTGGCCTCGGCCTCAAATAATATCTCAATATTTCTATCAATACAGGCTTGAATCAGATCTTTTACCACTTCTTGTTGACCATAAATAGTCACTTCTCTTTGGGTATGTTTTTGAAAATCAATTCGTTGAATCACTCCATTGTAAGCAATATAACATCCATGATGCACTAAGCCTTCTTTGTGCAACCTGTCCGCCACACCCAGTTCTTCAAAGACTTCAACCGTATTATGCTCCAATAAACCTGCTCGCACTCTGTTTTCAACATATTCACGACTGCGATTCTCAATTATAATGCTCTGAATTCCTTGTTTTTGAAGCATTAAAGCCAAGGTGAGACCAGCTGGACCAGCTCCGATAATTCCTACTTTAGTCTTTATTGCCCCCAAACCCCCAATGGGGGCTTTTTTTTCTTTATCTTTCATACAATTAGATTTATACTTTTTTAGTTATTAAATTCCCCCATCGGGGGTTAGGGGGCTAAAAACTTCCAGTGCCAAGTGAAAGGCATCATTGGCGGCTGGTAATCCACAATACAAAGCCGATTGCATGATCACTTCTTTGATTTCATCCGCACTAACTCCGTTATTAAATGCAGCTTTTACATGCATTTTAAACTCAGCTGGGCGATTTAGTGCTATCAGCATAGCCAGAGTGATTAGGCTTTTATTGTGTTTGGACAAACCCGGCCTTGTCCAGATTTCACCCCAAGCATAGTTTGTGATAAAAGACTGAAAATCAGCATTAAAATCATTGATTTTACTATTGGCTTTATCTACATGGGCGTCTCCCAAAACACTCCTTCTAACATGCATTCCCCTATCAAAAGTGTTATTTCCAACAAAAAAATCAATTAACACCGATGCATACTCTTTCGGTAGTTCGGTAGCGGCTAAATGTCGGGCATGAAGCACTTTTAAAGTAGCATTAAGAATATTAGTCGCCAAAAACTCAGCGTGTTCTACATTTGTAACTGGATCTTCATCGCCTGTAATTACCAAGGTCTCTACACTCAATTTTTGTAACTGTTCTCTAAAATCAGCATCACGAATGGCACAACAACAGTTTGAATACCCTTGAACATCACTGCGTAAAAACATGGCTTTTGTTTCAGCAACTTTTTCAGGATTTTGCCTTCTAAATTCTTCAGTAAACCAACGCTCCATTGTATCATCGACAATGGCCTGCATTCCGTCTTTTGAGATGGTCTCTATACGGCTATTCCAACGCTCATCATTACCAATTTTTGCTCCGGTGTTACTCAAAACTATCTTTATGAAACGATTCGGGTGATGTATTCCTAAATATTGCCCAATCAAACCACCCATAGAAAGACCGCAGAAATAGGCTTTTTCGATACCAAGTTCATCCATAAGCTGGATTACGTCTTCTCCAAGTTGTCCTATAGATTTTTTATGCTCGGGTAGAAAAACCAAACTACTTCCGTGGCCTCGGGTATCATACTGCAACACCCTGAAATAGGGCAACAAATAAGGAATCAGCTCATCCCACATCATCATTTCTGAACCCAGTGAGTTAGAGAAAATCAGTACTGGGCTATTTGGTGTTCCTTGTATTTTGAAAGCCCCTTTACCCCCAGTAGGGGATTTTGAAACATTATTATTATTCATACTTTTTTAATATCGCATCCACAATTTCTACACTATTTCCAATAGAATTTTCAGGATTAAATAGTTCATCCAAACTCTCTATTTCTGTACTGTTTTCAATCAAAATTTCTTTCAAATGTCTGTTTTTTGAAACTGCCGCTTTGCAGGCCTTTTCAACCAGTTCGTGAGCCTGAATTTTTCCAATTTTTGAAGCCAAGGCCAACGACACATTTTCAGCAAAAATTAAACCTTGTGTAATTTCAATATTGGCCAACATTCTCTTTTCGTCAACTTCCAATCCTCCAATCAACTCCGTAGTTTTTTCTAAACTTCCAGCAGTCAAAAGCATAATTTCGGTCAAAACCTCCCATTCGGCATGCCAATTACCTGCCGAACGCTCTTGTTCCTGAAGCATTGATGAGAGCATGCTTCCAACCAAATGAGGAACTCTTGTGGCGTTGGCCAAAATAGCCGCACATGTAACAGGATTCCTTTTGTGCGGCATGGTACTCGAGCCACCTTTTCCCTCGGCCGCTCCCTCAAAAACCTCTCCCAATTCAGTTTGCATCAGCAATGAAACGTCTTTGGCTATTTTGCCCAATGAGCCTGTCAAAATGCCCAGCTTACCTGCCAATTCATTGATATTATCTCTTTGAGATTGCCAAGAAAATGAAGGATTTAAGCCTAAAATTTGGGCAAATAAATTTACGACCTCATTAGAAATATTCTTATTTTGACTTCCAACAGCTCCAGAAAGCTGAACCACCAGAAGCCTTTTTTTCATTTCATCGATTCTTTCAATTGATCTACAAAGGCCTTCTAACCAAGCACTAGTTTTGAGACCGAATGTGATTGGGCGAGCTTGCTGCAAAAGCGTCCGGCCTACCATCACTGTCCTCTTGTACTTTTCAGTGATTTTCATCAACTCAATCTTCAAAACGGTAAGTTTATTCTCTAGCCAATTCAAATACTGAGCTATTTGGAGTATAGAACCCGTATCCACAATATCTTGACTGGTAGCACCAAAATGGACATACTTCGAGGCCTCAAAGTCTTGATTTTTTACAACCTTTGTAAGTTGCTGCACCAATGGAATGGCTGCATTACCACCAAGTTTAACCTCCTTTTTAAGTTTATCAATATCGACAAAATCAATGCTGCAGCAATTAGAAATAACATTGGCAGATTCTTTTGAAATAATGCCAATTTCTGCCTGTGCTTGAGCCAAAGACGACTCCGCAACCAGCATTGCAGCTATAGTATTTTCGTCTGAAAAAAGCTCATTTACCTCAGAAGAATAAAAAAGTTGGCTGTATAAACTCATAATTTCAAATGTCAAAGAAAACTGTTTCGCTGTCGCCCTGCATGTGGATATCGAATAAATAGTAATTATCCTTTTTCTGAGCTATCAAAGTTCTTCTTCTATCATTGTCTATTTGATTTAGAACTTCATCTGTTGCATTTGTAACTTCATCAGAAAAATAAATTCTTGTATATGAATGGATCAATTGGCCACGCATAAATAAAATCACAGACAAACAGGGGGCATTTCCAGCAATAGATTGCGGTTTTTTGGTTTTAAAAACAAAGCCTTTATCTTTTTCAGTACCCGTACCGAATCTCCCAAATAGGTTATTTTGATTGTCCCAAATCTCCAACATCGCATCCGGAATCACATTTCCTTCTCCATCAAAAACTCTTCCTCGAATAGTAATCGAGTCATCATCTATCGAAACCAACTCATTGTTTGCCAAGCTCTTAAAATCATATAAATATTGCTCTGAAGTAAGGCCATAGGCAAAATAAGGTCCGACTGTCTGAGATGGCGTTTGTTTATACATGTTATTGCTCATAATTATATTTTTTCAAATGGTGTAGCATTATGTCCTCTCAAAACAAAATCAAAACGATATCCCAATGCAAAATCAGGCTCGGTAGCTTCAAGGTCAAACCTTGAAATCAACAAATCTCTTCCTTTTGGAGGAACAGCCAGAAAGATCGGATCATGCTGCAAAAGTGGATCGCCAGGAAAATACATTTGTGTCACCAATCTGTTAGTAATATTGGCACCAAACAACGAAAAATGTATGTGATTTGGTCTCCAGGCATTGTAATGGTTTCCCCAAGGATATGCTCCGGGCTTGATGGTATAGAACTTATAATTGCCGTTCTCATCTGTCATACAACGACCAGCACCTAAAAAATTAGGATCAAGAGGAGCATCATGCTGATCTACTTTATGAACATATCTCCCGCATGAATTGGCTTGCCAAATCTCTATCAATGTATGTGGAATAGGCTGCCCGTTTTCATTAAAAACTGTTCCATGAACGACAATTCGCTCGCCTAATGGCTCCCCATTTTTTATTGAATTCTTTGTTAAATCATGATCAAATTCACCCAAATTAAAGTCTCCGAAAACTGGCCCCGAAAGTTCGGCCAATGATTGTTTCAACAACACCAAAGGCTTAGTTGGTGCCCGAAGAATAGTTGACTTATAGTCTGGCGATAATCTAGGAGGATGCACCTCCATGTCAAAAGGATTATATATCAATTGACTCATAAATTTTGAATTTAAAATTGAACGATGACACAAATGTATATTGAAAGTATAATTTATTCTTGGACTAATTAAAATATAATTTGTACTTTTATAACATAATTTTAGCTGTAAAAATATACAAATTAAGTAAACAAAATTAAATTCAAACCAAAATAACAGAATAACTATTGATAAACAATACTTTATAGCTTCAAAAAGCATCAAAAAAATGAAATTAACAAAAGCACATTTATAACATGAAAGCAAAGCTCGTAATATTCAACGGACTTTATGGCGACAACCATTATAAGCCCATTCTTGAATTCATCCACGCAGAGCCCTTAGAGTCGAGAAGTAAAATGTATAATTGGGAAATTAACGAACATTTGCATACCGACTTGGCTCAGCTTTTTGTTATTGAGGAGGGATCTGGAATTCTAATTTCGGAGAAAAAAGAGACTATAGTTTCAGGCCCAAATATCATTTTTATTCCTACAAATACGCTCCATGGTTTCACATTTCAAGATAATATAAAAGGAGAAGTAATTACTTTTGCTGATTTTTTTATTGAAAACAACTTTAAGCAAAACCAGAAAATCGTCTTTGAATTAAGTCATTTACAATGTTTTAACTTTGAAAAAAACAATGCACTTTTTGAACAAATAAATACACTTAAAAAAATGATAATTAAGGAATTAAACGAAGAGAATGCTGAAAAACGTATCTTCATCAACTCTTTGTTTCAAACAATATTCTTAGCTATTTTCAGGTTAAATCAAATACAAAAAAAAGCCGTTAAAGTAACTGACAACAAAACTTTAAAGTACTTTCAAATTTTTCAGAAAAGCATAAAACAAGGTTTTTCAGAAACCAAAACGATTAGTCAGTATGCAAAAGAAATAGGAATCACCACCATGCACCTGAACCGAGTCTGCAGGAGCGTTTTAGACAAATCACCCATTCAAATAATTCACGAGCAATTAATTATAGAAGCTAAAAAATACCTCTTAAACACATCCTACTCCATCTCTGAAATAAGCTATTTCCTGAATTTTAATGATCCAGCGTATTTCACAAGATTGTTCAAGAAAAATGTAGGAGTTTCGCCGAGCGATTTCAGAAAAACTTAAAATTGATTTTTATTCTTAATTTTGTGACAAAGCTTTTTTTATATTGCCTAATATTTAAACCCTATACATGAATTTTATAAACAACAAAAAAATCTGGAACGCATGGTCAATGTATGATTGGGCAAATTCAGTGCATAATCTGGTCATTACTACTGTCATTTTTCCGATATATTACCATGCAACAGCAGTCGGAATTAATGGCAGTGACAAGGTCTTTTTTTTCGGATTCGAAGTCAATAACAACTCATTATATAGCTTTACAATTTCGGCAGCAGCGTTAACATTGGTCTTTCTTTCGCCCATTCTTACTTCTATAGCGGATTATTCTGGCAGAAGAAAAATGTTTATGAAGTTCTTTTGCTATTTAGGAGCTGCTTCGTGTGCCTATTTTTACTTTTTCACGAAAGAAAGCCTCAACAGCGTAATGATAGCTTTTGGGCTTTCTATAGTTGGTTGGGGTGGAAGTATCGTGTTCTATAACTCTTATATACCGCAAATTGCTACCGAGGATAATTTTGACAAATTAAGTGCCAAAGGCTTCGTTTTTGGTTATATTGGCAGTGTTATACTGCTAGTTTTCAATCTTTTAATGATTCTTAAACCAGAACTTTTTGGACTATCAGAGGCTGATTCTAAATCAGGATTAACTTCAAGAATTGCCTTCTTAACAGTGGGTATTTGGTGGTTTGGATTTGCACAAATTCCTTTCTACTTTTTACCCAAGGACAATAGCAAAAAATTTGAACTTAGTTGGGTAAAAAAAGGAATTAAAGAACTTCGATCAGTAATTATAGAAGTCAGACAAAACAAAATTTTAACCAAATTCCTTACCGCCTATTTTACATACTATCTTGGTGTAATGACGGTGATTTACGTAGCCACTTTATTTGCTGAAGACGAACTCAAAATTCCACGAGATGGACTGATAGCCACGCTTTTAGTTATACAGTTGGTGGCCATTCCTGGTAGTTACTTGGCATCATACTTGTCTCGGAAATTTGGCAATTCGGTTGCCCTTAGAATTCAAGTTTTCATTTGGTTTTTGGTGCCGCTAGGAGCCTATTTTACTACAACTGCCACACAGTTTTATGTCATAGCAGGAATGGTGGGTTTAGTAATGGGCGGCATCCAGTCACTTTCTCGTTCTACCTTCGCCAAGTTGATACCCGAAGACATCAAACACACAGCCTCGTACTTTTCGCTTTTTGATATTTTAGAAAAGGCATCTATTACCACCGGAACCTTTATTTTTGGATATCTCAATGCCGTAACCGGCAGCATGAGAACCTCTATTTTATTCTTGATGGTGGCTTTTTTTATAGGATTTTTACTTTTGATGCGTGTACCATCCAAAACAGTTTATCACGATAAATGAGGATTTTAATTACGGATTTAAACATAAAACTGGATGGGCATAAATTTGGCTATGTCATCAATTTATTGAAATACATTGAAGGTTTAAGCACTGAAAATGAGTACTTTATTTTAGTGAATTTTTCAACAGAATTTAAACTTGAAACGATCAAAACAAACATTAAAATTCTCACCACTACTGAGGAACAGCAGCTTGTCATTACATCACAAAAGCACTATTTCCAAAAGTCTGCTGAAGAATGGAAAATCATACACCACGAATGCGTCAATAACAAAATCAACCACCTGGTTTTGATGGAACTCGACCCTTATCAGGTTGAAATAGGCAAGACAAAAACGACTTACAGTATTGCGGGTATTTGGTTTAGACCGTACGCAAGAATGCAAAAAGAAGGCCCAGGATTAAGGAATCAAATCATATTTTGGAGAACCATTTTACAGAAAAAATTGACCATCAAATGGGCTTTGGTGAATAAAAACTTAAAAAAAGTATTTATTCTAAATGACGAAGCCATGCCGAATTGGTTAGATAGTCGGCGATACTTCTACCTCCCTGACCCCTATTTTGAATACAAATTGCTTGAAAATTTCAACCTTCGAGATAGATATAAAATCCCGAAGGAGAATTTGATTTTGCTTCAGTTTGGCAACATGGACGAACGCAAAAACAATGAAAACATAATAGCAGCCCTGAATAGTTTAGATGATATAAAAGCACAAAAAATCACTTTGGTCATCATCGGAAAGTTCAAAGGCGGCTATCTGGAGAAAATCAAGAGTTTAATTCCTCAGAATTCAAAATATCAAACTATTATTAAAGACGAATTTGTGAGCGACGAAGAAATGGAGTCTACTTTTGAGCAGTCAGATATAATTCTCAGAATGAACATCAACTTCTTTGGTTCAAGTGGCATTGTTGGCCAAGCCGCAAACCACAACAAGCCCTGCATAGTATCCAACAACGGCGTAATGGCTGAACAAGTCGAAAAGTATAAACTTGGGAGCATCATAGACCCCTATGATATCAGTGCGATAAAAGACACGATTATTTTCTATCTAGAAAACCCAAAAGAAAGGGAAATTGATGGCACTTTTTACAAACAAACGCATGATTTAGAGGCTTTTGGAAGCATTTTGCTGCGTATTCAGTAATTTCTCATTTACTTTATCGACCCATATCTGCTGCCCTTCACAATTCCAGTGAGAATCACCTTTCAAGTACAGATTCTTCTTCAGAAAGTCCTGGTAAACACTTATGGTAGGCATTTTAAGGCTGTTATTCCCTTCAATTTTTTCAATCAAATGATTGTATTCACCCAAATCTTGGGCTAAAATACTGGTCTTATTCGGAATAATACTTAAATAAACCTCATCAAATCCCAAGCTTTTGTAATAATCATAAGTAAGATTAACATTCTTGACCATAAGTTCTATTTCGCTATCCTCAATTCTGTCAAAACTACTGCTGATTCCAGGATTCACATCCAAATAATACAGTAAATGCCCATTGTAAAGCTTTACTTTATCATCAGTTTTACCAAAAAGCCAGAGATTTAATTGAGCTTTGATTTCTCTAATTTTCATCATAAAGTCCGAGCCAAAAAGCAGAGATTCATGCATCTGAGTATTGTACGGCACATTGATACCCAGCAATTTTTCCTCTAAAGTTTGGTCACTTACAATCTCCTTTCCTGTAGCAATATCCCAGTTTTTCCAGGGCTTTTGAAAACGTTCTCTAAAATGCCTCTCTACTGTCTCAATTACCAATATTTTCTTGCCTGGCAAGAGAGCAAATCCTTTGTTAGGTTCGGCCACAAAACCTCTAAAATAGTTTTCAGTTGCAAAATTATCACCCTCTAATCTGCCATTTTCTGTAAAACTGTCTCCTGCCAAATATAAAGCTACATTGAGTTTCTTACTGGTGAAGTCTTGATCACATTTTTCTACTTTGACTCTAAATTCTCCCAAATTCGCCAAACGATACAAATCCCCATAACGATAGTCATCTTCAACAATATGGTGGTCATAAGCGTACTTCGAGGCAGTTTTAGAACAACCCAAAAACCAAAGAAATGCGAACAAAATGAGCGTGGAATATTTAAGTATTTTCATCATCAAAATTGGAAATAAATAAATTGATTAGAAGAAAATATACCGAAGAAATAGCAAACCAACAGTAAGCCTACAAATTTGGCATAAAACATAGGTGTGTTCGAGGTTTTTATTTCTCTCATAAAAATGTCCTTCAGAAATAAAATCAACATCAAAATCCAGCAAAAAACAAACTCGTTAGTAGTGAAAGGCATAGAAAAGCTGTCATAATTTCCAAAATTAAAAATTTTAGAGAGGATTATTTTAGCATTATACAATCCTTTTGCTCTAAAAAACACCCAAGTAATCATGACCAATACAAAAGTGAAAAGTATGGAAAGAAACGTATTTTTCGGCAACTTAAATGGCAAATATTTATCTCTCATTATAGCTAAAACCAGATAAATCCCGTGTAAGGCTCCCCAAATAATAAACGTCCAGGCAGCTCCATGCCACAAGCCGCTAACTGTAAAAACTATCAAATAATTGACATACAATCTCCCAGAACTTACCCTACTCCCACCCAATGGAATATACAAATAATCTCTAAACCAAGTAGATAGCGAAATATGCCAACGCCGCCAAAACTCTGAAATACTCCTGGAAAGATATGGAGCGTTGAAGTTCAACATGAGGTCATAACCCATCGTTCGGGCCGCCCCGATGGCTATATCTGAATATCCAGAAAAATCACAATAGATTTGAATTGTAAAAAATACAGTAGCCAAAAGCAAAGTTAGACCCGAAAATTGGGTGGGATTGTCGTAACAATAATCCACCATAATCGACAGTCTATCAGCTATGACCACTTTTTTAAACAAGCCCCAAGCCATAAGCATCAAACCCGACTTGAGTTTTTCAAAATCAAACTTAAAATAAGTATGAAACTGTGGTAAAAGATTTTGCGGACGTTCGATTGGACCAGCAACCAGCTGTGGGTAAAACATCACATAGAGTGAATACACTATGAAGTTTTTTTCTGGCTTTTGATTTCTTCTATAAACCTCAATAGTATAACTCATCGCCTGGAATGTGTGAAAAGATAGACCTATTGGTAAGTCGAAGGGATAATCATGAAAAGGATTTTCTGTACCAATAAGTCCAAGAGCAATAGAAATATTCTTGTTTATAAAATTCCAATATTTAAAAAAAGCTAAAAAACCGACATTGGTAATGAGACTCAGAATCAGCAACCATTTTCGTTTTTTGCCCTCTGACTGACTAATCCAAATGCCGGCAAAGTAATCTACTACAATAGTTATCAGTAGAATAAAAATATAAACGGGCTTAAAAACCAAGTAGAAATAACTACTCGCCAAAAGTAGAAGCCATACTCTACCCTTATGCCTTAGGGAAAAATACAGAATGGTAACAACTATATAGAAAAAAACAAATTGAAGGGAATTAAAAAGCATAAATAGGCTTCAATGGGTTTGATTTAAGTTCAAAATTAATTGAATTGTCTCAATAAAAGACCTGTTTTTGAGTTATTTTTGCACAAAAATAAAAGCGTTTGAATCAACAAGAAACCATTTGTGCTTTAGCTACTCCTCAGGGTATCGGTGCCTTGGCCATCATCCGAGTATCTGGGCCTGAAACTTTCAAGAACGTCAATAAGATATTCAAGGGCGTGGATTTGGAAAAAGCCAAAGCCAATACTGTGCATTATGGAAAAATAATGGACGGTGATAAGATGATAGACGAAGTACTGGTAAGCGTTTTCAAATCGCCCAAAAGTTTTACCAAAGAAGATTCTGTTGAAATATCAACCCACGGAAGCGAATACATTGTTCGATATGCACTTAAACTACTCATAAAAAGTGGTTGCCGTATGGCAAACCCTGGAGAATTTACGCAAAGAGCATTTTTGAATGGCCAATTTGACCTTGCACAAGCCGAGGCCGTGGCCGACTTAATTTCCGCAGACTCTGAAGCCTCGCACCAAATAGCCATCAACCAGCTAAGAGGTGGATTTTCTAAAAAATTGGCCATTTTAAGAGAGAAATTGGTACATTTTGCCAGCTTAGTAGAACTCGAGCTCGACTTTGGCGAAGAAGATGTAGAATTTGCAGACAGAGATGATTTGCGAGCCTTGATAAACGAACTTCAAAGTCAGCTAGAGCCACTTATTTCATCATTTGAAAGTGGTAATGCTATTAAAGAAGGAATTCCTGTGGCGATCATCGGAGTTCCGAACGCAGGTAAATCAACACTTTTAAATGCCCTTTTGAATGAAGAAAAAGCAATCGTAACCGATATAGCAGGCACCACCAGAGACGTCATTGAGGACATAGTTTTTATTGAAGGTCAAAAATTCAGGTTTATCGATACGGCTGGAATACGTCATACAGAAGATATCATAGAATCCATGGGTATTGAACGTTCCAGAAAAGCGATGCATTCGGCTAAAATTATAATCTTTTTGTTTGATAATGAAGCAAATAAACACTTTTTAGATCAACTCGAGAGAGAAACCACAAACGCAGATATTCTTTGGGTTCAAAACAAAATTGATCTCAATGAAAAATTTGATTCGAATGTTGATGTGAAAATTTCGGCTAAAAACGACTTAGGAATAGAAGAACTAAAAAAAGCTTTGGTAGCCAAAATAAAACTCCAAAGCAGCCAAGACACCACAGTAACCAACCTCCGCCATTACGAACACCTCCTAAAAGCCAACGAAGCACTTACGGAAGTACTGAGTGGCTTGGATTTAGGCATAACTGGGGATTTTTTGGCTCAAGATATCCGGCTTTCGCTACATCATTTAGGAGAAATTACAGGGACAATAACTACAGAAGACTTGCTGGCTAACATTTTTGGGAAGTTTTGTATCGGAAAGTAAGAATTCAATGATTCAAAATATGATGCTTTTTCGATTAGATAGTAAAAATGGTATTATATATCTTAGATTGCAATCACAGCATTTCGTAAGTTATTTATTTCCATACTTTTGCATCTCTTTCCGATAAGTGAAAGTCACCACTTCGCTTTTGCCTTGATTTTCAAAAAACAAATCTCGTCCTTTTGCTACCACCTGAAAAGCATAAACCTGCCCATCTTCAAGAGAAATATCACTCGGTTTGTACTGATAAAAATTCGTGGAAATATCCTCTTTAAACAGGATCACTCCAACCCGATAAGTCAAAGCGTTTTGTAAGGCTTCATAAGCGTTTTGTCCATTTTTTAGCTTAACCAAAACCATATCATAGGTTATTCTAGAATTCAAAATATTACCTATTGGTGTTGCCCAAGTAAAAACAGGAAATTGACCAATCACGGATCCTATATTGATTGGAGATAAAATTTGAGGTGGTTTTATATAAGAAATATTGATAGTAGAACAACCTAAAGGATCGGCTGGACTCAATGGATTTCCTTTAAAAAAATCTAATACTCTTACACAAAAACGATAGGTTCCTTGAGGCAAATATCCATTTACAAAGAGTTGTTTTTTTTGATTACTGTTCAAGCTGGTTTCTACATTTTTTGAAGCAAAAAAATCTAAATTTTGATTGTTGGCCAGTAGAACATTGTTGCCAGGCTGCAAGACTATAGGAACCTGTGGATTGTAATTATCAAACGTTTTCCATACCAAGCCATTATTGCCTTCAATGCTGCCTATTAATTTAATATTAATGGCCGATCGTGAACTGTTTGTCAGCAAAACAAATGGTTTATTATAATATCTTTCAATATATGGACTTGGGCTCAAACCCAATAAAGGGGTGACATTCACCGAAAAGTTGGATTGGGAACTAAGCCGTAATCCACTAAATATCAAAACAATAAACAATAATATCTTTTTCATTTGAAAATTTAATTTATAAATCTACTTCATAACCCACAGAGGTTCGAACTTCCGAAAACGGCTTTAAGTCTGATGTTGGAGCATCAACAGCATTATTGAGCAGTGAAGCTCTAAACCAAATCTTATGACCCTGAACAACAGCATAATTAAGGTTCAATCCAAACTGATGTGTATTACCAAAATTCCCATCACCATATTTATTAAAAAACAAAGAATAAGATCCACCAGCAGAGGCTTTATTTTTAAGAAAATTTTGCGAATAACCTGCATTCAATCCTGTATTACTTTGTGTCTTTTTGTCAATATCTGATAGATTTACTCTCCAGAGACCAGCGTCAATGGTCGAGGCTTTTTTCAACAAAGTGAGGTTGTAGCCAAGATTGAGTGTGTAAATATTAAACAAAGATGGTGTCTTCACGCTTTCAAAAACAATGTCATTCTGAATGTTATTGTACATTGCAGTGAGTGTAATGAGATTAAAAACCTTTGGTGTATCAAAAGTCAATCGCGAAACCATAGAAACATTGTGTAAATTACTTGTGCTTCCATATTGGTCACGGGTAAATCCCTTGGCATTTTGGTTACTGAGGGTTCCGGTATATTGAATAAAAGTGCCGAATTTTTGGCTTGGGAAAAACAAGATTTCAGCAAGACCCAACAATGTTTTCCCAGTGTAAAAGTTATTCTTGCTTATATTATTTTGCTCATAATCGAGTGATGAATTCATAACCAACTTGCCTTTCATTTTTTGAAGCGATGATGCAAAATTCAGCCTTCTTACATCGGTATCATAGAAATTATTATAGCTTCCTAGCGATTTGTAATTGGGAGAAATCTCCCGATATTTTAATTTGAAACTAAATGTGCTATCCCAATAACTTATAGCTGACTCAGCACCATAACTCAACTGCGAACTCGAGTTTACATTCATAAAATTTGACAACAAACTCCTTTGAAGCCTGTTTATCAATGGGTTTGAAACCTCACTTACCTCAAAAGGCTCCGCATTCTGGTTTGCTGTGTACAAACTTGTGGCCATGTCAGTAATCCAAAACAGTCTTTTCCCCAGCCTAATGTTAAACTTCGACCCCACTACCAAATTTTCAGCCGGACTAATAACTTTTAATCCGTCTTCACCGATGCTAGTGATATCAGGAATAGAATTCAGCCTGTCTTTTCCTTTAAAAACAAGCAAATCGATGTAAGTACTATCTTTTATGACCCAGCCAAGTTTGGCGGCAAAACTATATCGGCCATAAGCTGGGAAAGGTGTTTCCACCAAAAAAGTACTTGGGTTGTCTGGAATAGAAAAATCCTCGGTCACTGAACGTTGCATACGGCCATAGATAAAGCCAACACGAAAGTGTTTGCCGGGATATAAGTCAAAGCCTAAACCCGATATTCTGTGGGCATTTAAGCTAAAAGGAGAATATGCAAGGTAGGTGTCGCCGACATAAAAACGTCCCCAAGTAAAAGTTGGGATGAAACCAATATAGTTATAAGGCTGTTGATTTTTTCGGCTCAAGGTCGAAACGAGAAAATTAATGGGCATATAAAAGCTTTTGTATTGAATCAGAGGCTGACCGGAAACCGTAAATTCAAAAGGGTTTTGGCGGTCTGATATTTTGAAACTTTTGTATTGATTCACTCCGACATTAATTTTCCCAGTAGTTATTTTTACTTTTTCCTTAACGGTCTTTATTGAATCCTCTTGAGCAAAAGAATTACACCAAAACAAAGAAAGAGCAATAAAAAGTAGTTTTGTTTTCATAGTGATTTTTTAAAATTTTCATGAGCTAAATACCTAGCATAGTAGGATTTATCAGCAAATACACTTCCGTTAATTCTCTCATTTCTGTTTCATAAATTTTCTCTTTTCCGTTGAGTAGAATTTTATAATTAATGGGTACTTTTTTGTCAGAAATTAAAGATATTTTTCTTTGAAATACTGAGGAGTTTTTAGTGAAATCTAAAGTGTTTTTTTGTTGCTTTTGCATAAATGAATAACTGACTTCTACTTCAATGGAGACCAATGAAGTATCTTGAAGCATTTCGGGGTTTATTTCAAACTCAAAGTCAGAAGTTTTGTATTTTATTGAATCTAAGGGTGTTGTGATATCAATCACCTCCACCCAATTGTCTTTTGAGACCCATTCAAAAGCCACTTTTTCACCATCCTTTTTGTATTCTGTTATTTTATACCTAAGCGGTTTGGTCAGTTTTACAGCATAAGGAAAACTTGCCGATATGGTATTTATGCTTGGTTGAGAACTCAAAAACTTAATACTTGGAAGACTTACAGGGTTGTTATTCAGCCCAGTAGCTTCGATTTCTAAAATCTTCACGGCCAAATCTGGCCGAAGTTGATTTGTAAAATCATAACATCGGGCCTCCAAAACGGAATAGGCCGGCGGGATATTCTCATTGATATCAATTTTCCTGATAAGATTCCATTTCTGCGTGTCTACATTGATAGAAAAAGCATCAGCTCTCATCGGAAGACTCGTAACCAATGAGTCTACTTTAATTATTTCAACCACTTCTGATTGGACACTCTGAAAAACCTGACGAGGATTTATAACTTTTTTTACCACTTTTGTTCCCTTTATGACTTCAGAAATAATGGCGTAGTTGAAACTCAAAAACAGTTTTCCATCTTGCATCAAGCTACTCACCAATTCTGCCTCTTGGTTTTCAAGATGAATGGAGTAAGTTCTTTCTTTCCAAAACCCAAATGTATTTTCGTCGTTGCTAGAAGCCGTAAAAGAACCAATTCTGCCTAGTTTCTGAGTAGTTTTTTGAGCTGTTGCAGCTGGCATCAGTACGGTGGTTTCAAGATTTTTTATGGGCATCATCAACAAGTTAACATGGTTTCCACCCAACTGATTCTTCAAGTTTTTAATGGCTTCCAAGTCCATACTTTCCATGGTTATACCAAACTGAAGTATGTTTCTAAATTTTTTTTCACCCACGTCCCCATAAACAGAACTACCTGTATATCTGCTACTTATCAAAGCAAGCCTAGGTTTTCCATCAGACTCTTTGATTAGTTGTAGCTTTGGTGGCATCAAATAATAGGTGTTTTCTTTTCTGAAATCTTGAAAAAAGATTATACCATTTACTGTCTTCTTCGAACTCAAATCTGGCTGAGCGAGTAAGCTTTTTGAAAGGAAAAAAAATATAAAAAACAATTGTTTCATTTCTTTATCAAATCAGTAACCGTTTTTTCACCAATTATCAAAAGCAAATCGTTGGTTTGAATCCAATCACTCTCCGTTTTTGAAGCATCTTTGTCTATTCTTATGAGTTTATACTGATAAGTAGGCTGATCATTGTTAAGAATAAATAGCTCTCCTCCATTGATTGCAGTATTATCTTCTTTGATGGTGACCATGGGCAATATCACTTCATTAGTACCTCTAGGATCGCCTTGAATAGATTTAAACAGTAACCTGAAAGAGTTTGCACCAGTGGAAGAAATTGGAGTAAGCACCTGAATTTCAATACGCTTTACCAATTTATTTGAAGTTCCTTTTAATAGTTTTTCTTGAATTCCAAGGTCACACTCCTCGCAAGTTTTGGTAGAGTAAGTAAACCAAACTTGCTGTGCATCCTGGCTCTGTATTTCTTTAGATTCTTTTGGCTCCTTTAATATGTCTTTTATGTTTAAAGAAGCACCGGGCTGCATTTTGGAGTATTTTGTTTCAAATTTCTTGACTTCATAATTTTTGCCTTTTTCATTTAAAACGTTTGCACTTTCAATCACAATAGGATACTCAAAACTGTTATTTACGATGCCTGAAAAAGTGTTTTCATCCTTTACAAACTGTAGAGTACCAAAGGTATCCTTATCGTTAAATTTGATTTTAAAAGGCACCGGAATCTGCTTAGCTCCATCTGTGTTGGGAGAGAAATATACGTTGCCCGGTATCTCTAGGTTGTTTGTAAGTAGATTTACCAAGTTATTTGCCGAGTTGGCATCCATTTTCCAAGAAACCGTAATTGGATCAAAAATATCAGTTGGGGCATGGGTCGAAATATCAGCTTCTGCTATGTTGTAATTGGTTTGGAGAAAGTTTTCAAACGATATTTTTGGAGTATTATTCAATGGCAAAGGAACCAATTGGATATCTTTTTTCAGCTCTTTCCTGAGTATTTTTTCAGCAATCAAAATATCTTGTTCGTCTATGTTGGGATACAACTGTGCCGTGGCAATAACTCTACCTTCACTGGCATCTGCTGTTTTATAAAACACATTAAAAGAATAATCTTTTTTGTCTGGTGAGTATTTGATCTGATAACTTTGAGGCAAATAATAAATAACTTTGGCGTCGGGATTTTTATCGTCAAATACTTCGTCAGAGATATTTATTTTATCGAAAAAAGGCTTCAGTTCTTTGTCCTTCAATAATAAACGAACATTCTTTTGAACGGCCACATTAGGCCCCAACGCTCCTTCAATTTTGACAGCCTTTTGTCTTGTAAATAAGCTCTTTACCAAATCATTGTTTATTAATTTATCTACTGCACTCGATACTTCTTCAAAATTTGGATTGAAACCTCCGCCTCCCGGACTAGTTTCAGGTGTTGGAGAACTGGGCGTGGTAACGGGATTTGTAGTAGTAACTGGGCTTGGAGTTTTTCCGCCTGTTACTGGTGGTTTTATTACTCCAGGAATTATTGTACCTGTTACCACAGGAGTCGTATTTTTAATAACTGGACCGGTAATTACCGCCTGATTGACGTTTGATACAGGTTTTACCGTTGGTGTCACCACCGGCTTTACTGTTGGCGTAGTGGTTGTTTTCACAACTGGACTTGTAGTGATAGGCACCGTAGTTTTAATGCTAGGACTCACGGGTAAGGTTGTTTTTACCTGAGCAAATGCTCCTGTAAAAAACAAGAAAAGGATTAGAAATTTAATGGTTTTCATGGCTATTTTGGTTAATTCAGATTGTCGAAAATATCTTTAGATTTTATATATAAATAACTTTCAATTAGTTCTTTAGATTCGGTTTTTAGTTTACCACCTTTTTTTAGAGAGACATAAAAGGCATACAACAAAGGATGATTTTTATCAAAAAGAATGTTAGTTAGTAATCTTTGGGAATCATCAAACTTTATCAATTTGGCAACAGTTTTCTCATTAAGAAAATAAGAAAATTCAGCTTCAATTGTAGCAACACTATCTCGTATAAAACCCTCATTTTCAAGCTCAAATTCCAAGCTCTTATTTTCATATTTGTTCAAATCTAGAGGCGTAGTGATATCAATTAATTCGGTAAATGAGGCCTTTTCAATCCATTGACCTTCCAATCGCTTGCCATCTGAAAGATATTCGGTAACTCGATATTTGAAAGGTTGATACATGCGAACAGCAAAAGGAAATTGAATCTGAATAGAAAAAACATCGGGTTTGTTTTTTGTAAATCGCTTTGCAGGCAATAAAACTGGCTTTCCATTTACTCCAACAGCTTGTATTTCTAGCGTTTTCATAAATAAATCAGGACGCAGATTGTCATAAAAATCATAACAACGAGCCTCTAACAGTGCGTAGGCAGGCGGAACTTCCTCATTGAGGTCGATTTTTTCGATCAAGTCTGGAAATTTTTCATGGTCCAATTCAATCTGTAAAATATCCGAAGAAACTACTTGGTATCTAATAGTGGTGTCTTTGACTATCTCCGCCGAAATTTCAATTGGCTTTATCCTCTTAGTTCCTGTAATATTTACTGTTCCATCCACTCCATTGACACAGTCGCCCCAAAATGCATAATTAAAGCTTAAAGCACATTTTTTATGCTCTATTTGGTCTATCAATAATTGAGCATCTTCATTACTGAGTCTAAAATTGAGGCTTCTCTCCGTCCAAAAGCTTTCAGAACTTCCTGTTTTCTCCTCAATTATTCCGCTTGATTTAGCAATTTCTTTCTCTTTATCGTTGAAAAAAGCTACCAAATTGTTCTCTATATTTTTGACAGGAAAAGATCGAAGTTGAATTCCATTCCCGCCTAAAGATTGTTTTACAGAATTCACAACTTCTGGCTTAGGGCTTTCCAATTGCACGGTAAACTGAACAAGATTCGTAAATCTTTTATCACCACTATTCCCAGTGGCAGATGTGCCAGTGTATCTCATCGATAAAAGTGAAAACTTCGGTTTGCCATTGGCTTCTTTTACCAATTTTATATGACCTGGAGCAAAATAGAATATCTTTTTATTCAGAAAATCTTGATAGATAGTTAAATCATTTATAACCTTTTTAGTACTCATATTGGGTTGTGCAGTAATCATCAAAGTATTGACCAAAGCAATCGCTAAGGCCAAATACTTTTTGATATTTATTTTTGTCTTCATGGATTGGCAAATTGTGAGAATAATTCTTTTATTTGAGCTTCGCCCAAAGTCAAAATCAAATTGTCATGGGTTATCCAGTCACTTTCTAACAGCGTCCCATCTTTCATTAAAACATAGATTTTGTAATCAAAAGCCGGGTCTTTGCCTTCTGTTACAAACAAATCACCACCCGAAATAGACTTTAAATCTTCTTTTATATCAATAGTTGGAAGTAACTGCTCACTTTTCCCATTTGGATCGCCCATCACAGACTTTATCTGTATTTTTATGGCCGATGCTTTTGTGAATTCTAAGGGATTCATCACTTCCAAAGCAATTTTTTGAATTTTGCTTGACGTAGTACCATTCAGAATCTTTTGTTGAATAGCCAAATTGCAGTCGGCACAATTGTCAACACTATAATCCACCCATATACTTTCAACCTCCTTTTTCCTGATAGAGTCTCGTTTGTCATTCACGAAATCCATAGGCTCTACCAAGGTGGCTTTACTCACTTTGATAATATCGAGCGGATTAACTCTAAAAACCTCATGTGGTGGTGATGAAATAGAGGTGATTTTTATCTGCTCGGTGCTAAAATTAGTACCGTTATCTTTTTTCTTTAATACCAAAAGATTCTTGAGCGTAATTGGGTAATCAAAATTATTTTTTGGTTCTTTCAACAAAATCAAACCGTCATCATATCGCATTTGTCCGAATGTCTGAGCTTCATTTACTTTCATGGAGGCTATCACCGAAATATTCTTTTCTACATCTCCCATGGGCGAAAAAGTGATGTTTCCGGATAGTCCCTGGTCATTCATCATAGCACCTATGAGGTCTTCCACCCGAGTATCCATCCTCCATGACATGATTATGGGTGAAAAAACATCAGAAGGAACGGTGATATTTATACTTTCATTTTTCACATCAAAATTTGAAAGGGCACTTCCGAAATTAACCTTTGGTGTGTCTTTTAGAAGCATGGTCAATGACCTCAATTTTACTTCTTTTCCATAAGTTTTGGCCAAGAGTTTTTCTGCCAAAATCACATCTTCCTCTCTGATATTTGGAAAAAGTTTGGCAGTAACTATCACTGAGCCACGACTTCCGTCTGCAGCAGAAAGGTAATACACGGAAAATGAATAATTTTTTAGTTCCGAATCCCATTTTAGAGAGTACTTGGCAGGTAAATAATAATAAATATTGGACTTGGGATTTTTGTCTTCGTACAATTCATCAAACAAATTAATCCTTGTCAATACTTGCCTGAAATTTTCACTCACTTCTGCACGCATTAAATGTGGAATTCCGCTCATTTTTGGCCCCAAAGGATCTAATGACTCGGGTGCTGGAGGAGGAATTTGAGAAGGTGTGGTAGAACCCGGCAACTCAAATTTTGGCCTAATTACCAATATGTTGGGATTGTTTTTGATGATATCATAGGTATTGACTTTTTTCACTACCGGCGAAGTTTTGGTGTCTGAGCCTGAACCCTCTTTAATGAATGCAACAATATTGAAATCGTTGTTGAGTTTCATTTCCTGCTGGTTTTCATTAAAAACCGTCCACCTGCCTCCGCTGTACCAAACTCCAACCGGATGGACATTGTAAGTACCTATCCACTTGTGTGTTGCAAAAACTATAGCATTTGGATTATTATTAGCCGCACTGTTGTCTATGGTCATCAAATGGGGAATTTTTCGGTTTGAGACTTCTGTCTTTTGCTGAGAAGCCATTGCTGTAACTTCTCCATATTTTCGAGCTACATCTCCTTTGAGTACCAAAACATTGAATTTTGTCCCCACTGGCATTGGACTAAAATTCTGATTGAAAATTGTCCACTTGCCATTGTTCCACCAAAGTCCAACTGGCGAGGTATTGTATTTTCCATAATTTTGCGAAACTATGGCGATGATGTCACCTTTTCCATTGGTTTGGGGATTGTCAATAGTAGTAACATGGCCAGCGATATTACTTGTCTGAGTTGTATGTGTAAATACATTTCCAGGTGCATTGTCAAAAGCCAAGATATTAAATTTGCAGCCCATAGGTATCGGTTGGCGATTTTGGTTAAAAACTGTCCAAGAAGAGCCATCATACCAAACTCCAATTTCGTTGGCATTGTAATTGCCAAATTTTTGCATGGCAAACACCACCGCATTTGGATTTCCGTTACATGAAACATTGTCTAGTTTTAGTATATGCCCTTTTGTATTAGCCTGACTGGCAGTTACTTCAAACACAGCTGGCACCTTCACAAAACTCACAACACTTGGTTTTAAAACCGTGGCAGTTTTGACGGTCTGCAAATCTCGCGACAGCACCCTTGTAGGGGGCTGTGCGAGAGAGCAAATACTTATGAAAAATAGGATTATTGTGTATTTCATGGCTGTTGAGATTTATCGTAAAATTCTTGAAGGGTCCTTACAATAGGTTACTAAAGCATTTGCTGCCTCATTGAGTAAAATTGGAGCATTGGCTTGCCTACAATCTGTATTATTACTTAAAAATGGACATAGTAACCTTTTAATTTCCGCCCTTTTTAGCATATATGACTCGAAAGCAAGTGGCTGTGCTAAAGTTGGAACACCACTTACTGAATAATTACTGATTACAAATTCCCTTCTTAAATCAGCGTCTGACATACCAAAATGAGCCAGCATATCATACAAGGCTAAAGGAAAAATACTTGAAACCAAAGATCCTGCGGTTGCTTCTGCCCTTCCAGTTGTTGAGTTTGCATAATTTTCCATTTCTTTTGCAAGCCACATAGCGGCTCTAACTGTATATCTATGCCTTTGATGATCAGATGGGTATGCCAACAATCTTGAAACAGAAAGAATTTTATTATACGAGGTATCTTTTTTTTCAAAGGCCTTTTTATAATAAATATTTAAAAAACCTTGAATCATAAATTCATTTGAATACATAAACTTTCCAGGTACATCAAGCCATTTATAAGACCTCAATTGATAATTAGCACCTGTCTGTATATGACTGCTTACTAAATTGATTGGATTCCATGGTGGTACACTAATTATTCTATCTCCATTAGCATTTCTTTCAGGAACCGTTACGGTGAAAACTTCATTGTGAGGGGCATTCCACATTTCTGAAGTTCCAGTTAAAAAAGAATGACTACCTAATAAAAATCTATTTCCATTATTCACTAAAAATGCTTCAAGAGTTGCCGCTGTGTTTGGCGAATGTTCCAAACCCCAAAAGGTAGCCAAGCCTTCATCTAACGGCGATTGCTCATCACCTTGTAGTTCTTCACCCCAGTGACCACTATCTCCTCCATATGCAATCGAAACGCATCCCCCATTGCCCCAACCGCAATTTGCTGAGGTAGTATCTTCGTTTTTCAGCATTTGGGTATGTGAAAATTCATGCAAAAGTGTAGCCTCCCATTCCTTAAAATCACCATGACTACTAATTGCGACCTCTCCAAAGGAAACTTTACCATAATGTTTGCTATTTGGTGTATAATACCATGTATTTGCACATGGCCAAGCCATTAAATTTCCATTTCTTGGACTAGGACAAAAATACCTACCAGCATCATTCGGTAAACCTCCAACATCGTTAATCATGAAAACATTTATAGATTCCAATTTATTAGGCTGAGCCAGTGTAAGTACTTTTTGAAGTTTTCTGTGAACCATTGAAGTATTTTTACTCAATGAGTCATATGTCTTTTTTATACCTGTAGATGCATTTGCTCTAAAAATTGCTAGGTTGCTAGGTTGTACAATAATAAACCTATAACCATTTACAACAGGAACATCGTTATTATGGGCATCTTTTACAGTAAACCCAAAAGTATTTCCAGCCCCAAAAGCAGTATTTATATTTGCTGTCGGAGCAGCATATATAAAATTTACAGTTTGCCCATAGGTTGATTGGGCAATTATAAAAATAAGGAAAATCAATATATTTCTCATGTTAATAAATTATAAAGTGTCTGCATAAATTAATGTACTATTTGATGTTTTTCGTCCAGAAGTTTTTGTTTTTCCATCAGATAAATACCAAACTATTTCAAACTCAAAATCTTGATTGTCTTTAGATTGAATACTTTCAATTTGACCTGAAAATTGATTGTTTCTTGTATTTAATCTTAAATCTTTTTGCTGAACTGTTTCACCATTTTTTATAAAAACTTTGACTTCGATTGATCTTACGTTTTCGGCCTTAATTACATCTGGATCGGCTTCTATATTGATTAACCTTCGTACAAACGGAGCAGACAATGGAATGGTGGATGTAGAATTTTTTTGCCAATCAGAACTAGATTTAAAGCCGCCAAAAAAGAACCAATCTGCTTTGTATTCATAATCCAGCCATTTAGATCTATTTTCATCCCCTTTCCATCCATAAATGAGTTTAAAATTATTGCCTTCAGCATTTAAATTTTTCCTATCGATTCTAAGTTCATCAGTAGAAATCTCACCCGAAGCATGTTTTTTTCTAAGTGTAACATTTACAGAATTAATATACTTATCAAAATCCCCTGAATTGGCACCATCCAAAAATGCCAACAATTCTCTCTGTTGATAAAATGGATCATCAATATTAACTTGCCTAAAACACTCTTGGCAATTGATTTGCCCAAAGTTTTCATCAAATCTCATTACTAAATTATCTGAGTTAAATTTGTTTAGGTCTATTCTAAATATCCCTTGTTGATGAATTTTTTTTAGTTCATATGAAAATGCAACCGCCAATGAAGGTTGTGGAACTTGGCTCTGCTCTATCAGATTTCTTCTTCTATTATAAACATCTTCCAGTTGAGTCATTTGATCATTTGGCACTCTCCGCATACCACTAGGCAAACCCGGAGTCTCTGGTGTAGGTGGTGGTGCAGGTGTAGTACTCGGATTAGTGGCAGGATTAACTAATCTTTCAGAATTCCTTAGCTCTTCAGTAGCTTCGGTTCTTCTTCTTTCATTTTCTTGCCGAGTTTCTGTCCGAGCGGTATTTAACATTGTAGTTGCTCTATCCAATAGGCTTGGTTGTCCGCCTGTACCTGTCAATTGATTTAGACTAGGTGTACCAGACCCTCCAGCAGGATCAAACATCATATTTGTAAGTTTGGTATAGGCTGCTTCAACTGCTCTCTCAATATTGGCATCAGTTCCGACTTGAGTTACTTTTATTGCACCAGTTTTCACAAGATCATCAAAAGTTTGATTTATTTCTGCTGCCAAAACAGGACTTGCGACTGCAGCTTGGATGTTTTGATGTGAATAAATTTGATCAAAATTCGCCTCAATAGTTGCTCCAATTGGAGACCTAAATCCAGTAACTTCCATTTCAAACGAAATACTCATATCAGGTGTTGGGGTTCTAAAAGACTCCCATAGTATTTTTGCACCTTGCTTAGTTAACAACACAGAAATAGCAGCTTTCTCATTGTCTAATATTGGAGCTTTGCCTAACCCAATTACTTTTTTTGTAAACCCACTAGTTGGGTCAGTAAAAGAGGAAATTAAAGCAATTGTTCCGCCTTTATATACAATTGGTCCCTGAATAATAGCATTAGATTTTAAACGCCTCAACTCCTGCCTTGCTTTTGATAGCATTTCATCTGGAACTTTTAATTCGATGACAGCATGTACTATTCCTCCACCTTCACCTTCTCGAGACTCATTTTGGCTTCTGACATTTTCCACATATCTTAAAAAGGAAAATTGTGGTTTCCCATCTGCGTGTTTTCCAATTCTTACTTTATCAGGAAGATAATAATAAACAGTCTCATTATTTAATTCCGGAAATAAAGTTAAATCACCAGCTCTTAAGGGTTTATCAAGAAGAATCTGCTGCCCAAATCCAATTTTGACAGAAATCAGTATTCCTATCAACAAGAAGACTTTTACATTTTTTTTAGTTTTCATGTCTATTTTATTTAAAATTCAAATAATTATTGAGGCAACTCATCCACATAAAGCGTGGTGTCTGACGATTTTTTCCTGCCACTGGTCATGGCTCTATTGCCAGATAGTCGCCAATTTATTTCATAATCGTAAGTATAATTTCCGTTTTTGAGCATAAACTCAGCCTTTTGAGCGAGTACTTTGTCCGTACTTTTTATAGTAACTTGTTCCATTTTTTCGCCATCGCCGTAGTCATAATAAATCTTAATGTTTATTAAGCGAATTTGATTTTCTTTTACCAAATCAGGACTAGCTTCAAAATCGATTTTTACAGGATGAAAAGGCGGAGCAAGGTTTACACCAATCTGGTCAGAGGTTTTCCAGTCGGTTTCAATTTTATGATCACCAAAAAAACTCCAAGTCGTTTTATAATCATACTTTAGCCAATCGGCTCTGTTGTTATCTAGGGCGTCTTTCCACCCATAAAGCAGACGATAGACATTACCTGCATTGAATTCTTTTGGACCAACTCTTACCTCCTGAATGGTTGCATCACCATTAGATCCATGCATTTTTTTCATCGATATGGTGGCGAAATTTATGTATTTAGCAAACTGGTCAGAGTTTAAACCATCCACAGAAACCAACACTTCCCTCTGCTGAAAAAACGGATCATCGAGATTTACTTGGCGATAACAAGAGGTGCATTTTACTGCATCGCTACCCACATTCTCATCGAATCGGAAGGATACTTCTTCGCTCATACTTTTGTTGAGATCAATGACAAATTTTCCTCTTTTGCGTTCTTTTTTAAATTGGAAACCAACCACAAGTTTTGTAGATGCAGCTACGGTGGCGGCCGTTCCGACTCCCCCAGTGGCTGCCCCAGATGCCAAGCCGATGATTTGTGCCAAGCCACCCAAGGGATCTGCTTGTTGCTGAGGTGCTTGTTCATTGGTATTTACTGGCTCAAACATCATAGCAGAAAGCTTGTTGAAAGCTATTTCTAAAAGTTCTTCTTGAGATTTATCCGACCCAATGTTATTGACTTTTATAGCTCCGGATTGTACCAAATCACTGAAGGCGGCTTTTATACCAATGTCAACATTTCTACCTTCTAGACCAGCTTTGAACATAGAATGCTCGTATATCTGATCAAAATCTGCCACAATATTTGCTTTTATAGGTGAGCGATAACCGCTAACATCCATCACAAAAGAAAAACTCAAGTCAGGCGTAGCAGTTTTGAAGGATTCCCACAAAACCTTTGAGCCCAACTTGTTGAGGTGAATTGAAATAGCAGCTTTTGTACCTTCAATTACTGGAGCTTTGCCCACTCCAACTACTTTTTTGGTAAATTCGCCTTTTTCGTCAGCCGCCGAAGAAACTATAGCCAATGTGCCTCCTTTGTAAATCAGTGGCCCTCTAATAACAGCACTATCCATTCCGTTGCCTTTCCGTTTTATATCTCTCTGGGCAGCTTTTAACATGTCTTCGGTCACATCAAACTGCACCAAAGCATGAATTATACCACCGCCGTCTCCCTCACCTCGGGTTTCTTCTTCGGCACCAGTTTTTACATTCTGCACATATCGCATAAAAGAAAACTGAGGCTTCCCGTCAGCCTGTTTACCCAAACTTATCTTGTTGGGCAAATAATAATAAACTGTAGGCTCATAAACATCAGGAAATAATATCAAGCCGCCAGCCTCCACAGGTTTATCCAAAAGTATGTTTTGGGAAAACCCTAGGCAGGAAATAACCTGAAGTATTGAAATAAAAAATAGCTTTTTCATAAGTCTTATTTTTTAATAATTCCGAGTACATCCTTAAACTTATCGAGAATGGTTCCGCCGACACTGTCAGGCTTGAGTATGGTTTGTCCCGCCTCTATGGCTTTTGAGAATATCTCAGAAGTGACGTCTCTAAACTCTTCAGGAATAACCGCATACACATAATCTGAGGTCTCTGGTTTCCAATCAAGTGCCAGTTTGCCTTTATCTTTGTGATCAAAAACTAATCTGTAGGCGTATCCTTTGGTATCTCTGTCAAGGAAAATGATGTCCTTGGCCAATGGATTGCCAGTGGCTGTACTCAAGGGAATATTTGTTTCTGTCTCTTTGCCAAATTTCATGTATCGCAATTGCAGCGTAGCTCTTACTATTCCGTTTAATTTCAGCTCTTCAGGACTAGCTTCAAATTCCACAGTGCGAGGTTTTACAGGAGGAGCTAAGTTGACCCCGTCCCACTGGCCTTTTACCCAAGGAGCGTCAGCAGGGAAGTTATTTCCGCCTTTAAGACTCCACATTGCTTGATATTCGTAGCTATCTGGATTATTATCTTCTCCACGGGCGTAAGTCATTGTAGCTTTTACTCCTTTCTTTTTAAGGTATTCTCTATCAATCGTTACCCTGTCAGAGAAGGCATTTCCTGAATTTCGCTTTTTTCTAACATTTACTGTTACAAAATTCACTTCCTTTCCAAACATCTCTTCTGCTTCTAAATCAAGAATAAAGTTGATGTCGCGGTGCTGAAAAAAAGGATCGTTGAGATTTACAGAGGACACACATTTGGGATTGTCTTTTACACCATCGTACCAGGAGGCAAGGTTTTCGGTTATCGTAATATCCTCAGTCACTGGTATTCTGACTTTCAGGTTATAAGTCTCATTTTTGGTGGCTATACGTTTTTCATATTTTGTTTTTGTGATATGATACTCGTACAAATCGGAAGGTGGATTATACCTACCATCGGCAGGTGGAGCTGCGGCTGGTTGAGGAGCAGCCATTTGTTTTTCCGAAATAGAAGACATAAAATAATCCATAAAAGTGGCTGTAATTTTCTGCACATTCGGGTCATCGGGTTTTAGGTTATCAATCTCAATAGTAACAGCCTTGCTCTCTGTCATTTTGCTGAACAAACTATCCCTTTCTGTATCCGTTATGATGTCGTCCTGCAAACTATTTTTGTAAGGCATTGTGTCATCATCTTTGTCTTTATGTGTATAGTCTCTTTTATATTCTTGATACATTTCGTCTACTTTGCTCCAGTTTACTACTATTCGTCCGTTGACGGCAGGAGTTAGAATATCATATCGGAATCTCAAATCGAGCGAAACATCTGTAATGGAACGATTTTTTTCAAAAGTTGCCGCCAATAATTGTGCTCCGTTTTTCTCCAAACGTGAGGCCACAGCTATTTTAGAGCCTGGCAAAAGAGGTGCTCTACCAGATGTTACAATACTGGGTGTAAAGCCTTTATCTCCCAAAACAGCTGAAATAATCCTGAATGATTCTGGTGTATCTGACCTTAAAGATGCTGGCCCCATCAGCTTTGGATTGGTAACCATTTTGAAAGGTGTGCCTGGCGTTTTTGCTAAATCTTTGACCTTCGCTACTAGTTTCGTTTCGGCCTCTTTCATTTGTGTGTCTGATAAACCCCATTCCATAAGAAAGTGCATCAAGGCTCCTTGAACTCCGCCAGCATCGGCTCTTTGTTCAGTGGTATATTTCAAAAACAAAAATTCAGGGGTACCATCGTCACGTTTTGAAAGCCGTAGATTGGTTGGCAAATAATAGTATTCTCCTGTAAAGCCATTATCGAGTGATTTGGCTCGGCCGTACATGACCACTTGTGTTCCATCGTCCAAGGCCACGGCCACTTTATTTTGAGAGTCCAATACTTGGGCATTTACAAAAGAAATACTCATCAAAAGCATGAGAATTAATTTTAAAATTGAGTTTTTCATGGTCATATTTAATTAAAATTTAAAATTCGATTTATGTTCTTCTAAAAAATCCTTCGATTACACGTTCTCTCATAAAACTTCCCTTCACCAATCTCCCAGCGTCTTTTTCTATTTCTACTCCTGACTTTTTGACTAAAGTTCTGTACAATTTATTGGGAGTGTTGGAGCGTTTTGTGAGTATCAATTCCTTGGCCGTAATATCCCAATCCGTCAAATAGTTAATGCATTGGAGGCAAAAATCTGTACAATTGTGGGTTCGGGTGTTGAAAGGTATTCCTTCGTCTATCAGTTGTTTGATATACTCTTTCAAAAAAAAATCTTGCGTCGGAGATGTTTTTATTTTTAAAATACCGTCTGCCAAATATCCATTTCTATGAGGTAAGCCTTTGTTTATCAAAGACTCAACAGTAATTGTTGGCTCTGAGCTGCTACCTGGCAGTAGATTATATTCTGCCGGTAAGGTTTGTAAAAGCGTAGATTTACTATCACTCTTAGGCCAAAGATCAAAATAAGTAAGGGTAAACACTTTTGTAGTATCATACCTATTTACCACTTGATTATCCATTTCTTTTTCATAGTTCAATATTTGATAATTGTCTATGGCAATCCCTGCGTGACCTGTTTTGCCATTGTGTGTTGCAAAAATCACTACATACACATCTGCGTAAGTACTTGAACTCACCAACAAGCACATTATCAATATTTTAATATTTATTTTCATAAAACACATTGAGGAAATTTACCGACATAAGAAAACAAATCACTCAATTTCAATGAGATATCCCATGGTTTTTCACCAGCCATAGATTCGTAAGTGAAATGAAAAACCAGCGAAATATCACTGACTGTTTGTGGCGATTTTATGGCTTTTCTGACCATCTTGGCTTGTTCGCCGTTTAATCGAAAAGAAACGGCCATTTTACCACCAGCAAAACTTGGAACTTTAGGAATATTTGAAATTGTACCTTTTAAAATCTTGGCGATTGGCTTTTCTGTGGTAATCTCAAAATCTGTTGGCTTGACCATTAAGGACCCCATGAAAGTCGCTAAACTGTCAGATTGGGTTTTAAATAAAGAATCTAGCAAGGTTTCTTGCTCCGAATCCAACCCCCATGTCAACAGAAAATGCAATAGTCCTCCCTCAATTTCTGATAATGAGTCTTTTCTGTATGCTATAAAGGAAAACTCTGGAGCTGCGTTTTTTTCGGCAACTCTCATATTTACAGGCAAATAATAATATGGATGAAAATCGGAATTGTCAGAATAAGTGGGAAAAGCGTAAATTTTCAAGCCACCCATCTCTTCAATAATTGGACTGGTGCTTCGCACTACTTGGCTATTAGCCGAGGCAAAAGGCATAAAGACCAAGAAAAGGCTTAAAATTTTTATAGTTTTCATGATTTCGAGATACTTTCTCAATTTAATTTTCAATTGGGCATTTCGTCCAAAAATATCAATCCGTATTTGTCTTTGCCTTTCACATTCTTCTGGCTTCCGTCGTTTCCAAACCAGGTAATGCTATAGTCAACCTCCTCCACATTGTTTGGCAACGTGATTTCAAACTTCTTGTCAATCAATGATTCTGAGGTTTTTAGCGTAACTCTTTGCTGTTTTTTTTGTCCAAAAAATGGGTATTCTATTTGAACCGAAATGGCACGAATATTTTTGGCATTTATAGCCTTTGCATCGCCCTCCAACATGATGGTTTTTCGAATGAAAGGCGTATACAGATTTATCATCGCTGAAGACTCCGTTTTCCAGTCCATCTCAAGATTTCCACCACCTTGAAACTGCCAAATGGTTTTGTATTTATACTTCAGCCATTCCACTCTGTTGGTATCCTTTTGAAATCCGTACACCATCGCCAAAGGCTTCTTTGATACTTTCAGACTGTCTTGAGATTTCTTCGTAATTATCACACTATGAAGCGTTTCTCTACCATCTTGGTGTTTTTTATCTAAAATAACTGTTACAGAATTTACCATTTTTGTAAACTCCTTTTCCAAATCTCCATCAACGCCTACCAGCACTTCTCGTTGTTGAAACGTGGGGTCATACATCGGAATATCCTTAAAATACTTTTCGTCTTTACCGTATTCGTTGTATAGATTTCCAATATTAAAAGTCACAAAATGTGTGCGATTCACTGTACTTCTGCCTTTGAAATACAGATTGGTTTTGCCTTCACTTTGTAAGTCCTTCATCTGAAAGCCCACATTTAGCCCAAAACCAAGGGTATTTTTACTTCCAAGAATTCCATTTGGACCCAACAAAGCATCCATCAATCCACCTTGCTGGTCAGGTGGAACTGTTTCTGGCTTCACGGGCTTAAACATCAGCGTAAGTAACTTATCATAAACCGTTTGTACCAAAGCCTCCATTTGTTGATCGCTTCCATTTGATTTGAGTTTTATAGCTCCGTCTCTTTTCAACTTATCAAATCCCAACTCCACATCGGCACTTACAATGTAAACCGAACCACTCGCTTTAAACGCCTCACTTTTCTTCACCTCCGACCAATCAACGGTCATTTCAGCATCGTAGGAATCTGTCAAACCTGAAAATCCCAGCTCAAAAACCAAGGAAACGTCAGGTGTTGCCATTTTAAAACTCTCGAGCAGCAATTTTGAAGCCTCAGGCTTTAGGTCAAAAGTGAGAGCAATTCTACTTCCTTCTAATACGGGAGCTTCGCCAGTTGTTAAAACCTTTCTTGTAGGTTTGGAGGTATCCGATTTTATGATTGATGATATCAAAGTATACCTGCCTTTATCAAAAACCAAAGGTCCTTTTATGGTAATATCTTCACTTTTCAGTCGCTCTCTGAGAATTCCTTGAGCAGTTTTTACCAAGTTTTCTGGTGTGTCATATTGTACCAAAAAATTCAATATTCCACCTCCGTCAGCATCTGAAACAGCATTGTTGCCACTTTTGGGCTTGTTTATTACATATCTTAAAAACGAAAATTGAGGATTTTTGCTTTCATCTAAAGAGAGGTGAGCGTTGGTAGGCAAATACAAATAAGAAAGTGAATCGCTTATTAAAGGAAAACACCATAATCCGCCGACCCGAACGCCCCTATCCACCAATATTTGTTGGGCAAAATTGGCCATAGGAATAAATAAGAATAGCAAAACAACTTTGATTCTCATGTGTTTTAAATAATTGAAATACAGAATTTTAAACTATTGTGCAGGAGGCACTAGTAGCAAATAATTGTCGGTCAGTTCATGTACATCGCCTCTTAATTCCTTTCCTTTTTTGTCGTACCAAGTTATTTGGTAGCCCACCGTTTGATTTGGATCATGATATAGCGTGACTTTTTGAGTACTTTGGGCATCGTTGCCTCTGAGAATTACATTTTTTTGGTTTTGAGGTTTGCCAGCCAAAAGGACCACGAATCTTACAGTAGCCGAGCTAATGTTTCCATCTTTAAAAAGAGCTCTATCTGCATCAATTTCTATTTGTCTTTTCGAAAACGGCGGAATTAATGAAATGGCAGAGGCTTTGCTTTTGTTCCAGTCATTATCACTTTTGGGCTCTTTTATATTGAGGTTACTGCCTTTTAAGCTCCAACTCACACGGTACTCATAATTAAGCCAATCGGAACTTACTGACCCAGCTCTTGCATACAATACAGACTGCATATCAGTACCTTTCTCTATATCACCCCTTTTAAAAACCAAGTCTTTGGTGGCATCGGGCAGCCCTTCGCCATATAACTTCCTAAAACTCACGGTAACAAAATTAAAGATGTCTTTAAAAGACTCCACAAACTCACCATCTACTTGAAAATGAACATCTCTTTTTTGAAAATCAGGATCATCCAAGTTTACTGTTCTAAAATACTTTTCTTCGTTAACTTGGAGAGAATCATAAACGGCACTTAAATTTCCTGAAGTAAAAAACGGAACTTTTATGGCTGTAGATTGACTAAGATTCAAATAAAACTTATTGGTTCTTATGTCTTCTCTTTTCTTCAAAACATACTGATGATCAGTATAGTAGGGTGTATCTTGAGCTCCACCGAAAGTTTGGCTAAACCATCCTCTTTCCTGACGACCCAATAACTGGCCTTGCTCAACTCCGCTCTCCCTATTGGGTTCTTTAGACCAGCCATTTTGAGAATCAAACATGAGTTCAATTAACTTGTCTGTAATCATTTCCAAAATACCTGCCATAGCCTTAGAATCAACTCCCAAGGCTGAGGATCTGTCAAAAACATCGATTTTCAACACTTGGTCACGCAGCATATTGTCAGATATTTTTCTCATTTGATCTCTCGTAAATCCTTCTTGCTCGTTTTGAATACGACTGTAATGATTGTAAATTATAGACGTTTCGGCGGTAATTGTGGCATTGTAGGCTTGTGCCGCAGCCTCATAGTAACCACTCAATGTAACAGAAACGTCTGAAGTGTTTCCTCTAAGAGATTCAAATAGTAAAGTTGCTCCCTCTTGTGAGAGTTTGGCGGAAATCGCCGCTTTAGAACCCGGGAGAACCGGTGCATGACCCGAAGTGATAACATTTTTTGTAAAAGCGTCTTTTCCAGTGGTATTTGTCAAAATGGATGAAACTATTTTGAAAGCTCCCGGAGCAGCTTCGCCGTCTTTCATGGTTTGTTGTAGTGGAACTGGACCAGCAATTCTTGCTTTTGGGTTACCAGTTTTTTCTTTGAGGTCTTTTTCGAGCGATTCTATCAAAGAGCCAGGGAGCGTAAACTCCACCAAAGCATGAAATATTCCCCCATTGGTTTCTGTTCCGCCTTGTCCGATGTACTTCATACATAAAAACTCAAAACTTCCGTCTTCTTTCCTAGACAATCTTGGATATTGGGGTAGGTAGAAATAATTATTGGGATCTTCCCTTTCTTGCAGAAACTGTACTCCTTTTACCATTACCATCCCTTCGTTGTATTTTGGTATGGCTGAGGCATTTCTTGCAAAACAAAAAATGTAGAATACTCCAAGGTAAATCGCTAGTTTTTTAAATGAATTCATGGCTTTATCGAAATAATTTTCGATTCAAAAGTGACCAATGATTTGAACTTAAACAATTTTATCAAAGACTAATTTGGGTGTTTTTTATTTTGCGGTAAGGCATTAGGTATTAATACTTTATCAAATAAGTAATAACCCTCTAAATTAAAAAGCATCTCAAAAAAATCAAACTTTTAGAGTAATCAAACGGTGCTATTTTGTTAAAATTCAAACATATATTTGACTTTTGTAACCGTTAAATTAGGTATTATGGAAGTAAGGATTTTCAAGACTTATTTTACTTCTTTGAATTGTGTAAATTCTCAAACTATTAGGACTAATTTTGTGCGGTAGAATTCCATCAATCCATTTCAAAAAACTTTATGTTTCAACCCGACAAACAAATTTTATTAGAAATTGTAAAAAACCAGATGCCATTTGGAAAATACAAAGGCACGCTTTTGTGTGATTTGCCCGTGAGTTATTTGGAATGGTTTTTAAGAAAAGGCGGCTTTCCCGAAGGAAAGCTAGGTATGCAACTTTCTACCGTTTACGAGATCAAATCGAATGGACTAGACGAAATTCTGTGGACGTTAAAGAAAATGAAATGATTACTTAGCAAAATTATCTTCAAGCACCTTTTCAGCCATTTTGCCTTGGGGTGAAAACGTTTCTCTTTCATGAAATCGGTCTAATTCTGTCGGAAACCACTTCCATATAAATGCACCAGCACACCAAGGTTGTTTCCATGCAGTTTCAAAAAACGATTGATAGGCCTTGGCTTGAATAGATTCATTCTTTGGCTTGGAGTATTCAGTTTCCCAAGGTTTTTCTGCACTAAAATCATTGCTTCGATAACCAATTTCTGTAAACAAAATAGATTTTTGGTGTTTGACAGCATATTTTTCTAGCTTTTTTAAGTGCGTTTTCCAGCCCTTGTTTAGCTCATCGATGCTCGGATCTCGCTCATCAGATAGTGGAAAATAACCATCCACTCCAATAAAATCCAACTCATGCCAAAACGGCACTTTGTCAAAGCAATCCCAGTTTTCAGCGTAAGTGAGCTTCCCTTTATATACTTTCTTGATTTCCGAAATCAACCCAAACCAATACGCCTCTCTGCCTTGTACGTGACTGCCCATTTCGGTAGCTATGCAAAAAACTTCCACTTTTTCTGATTCCGCCAAACGAGCAAAAGTGAGGATATACTCCTTAAAACTATCCTCAAATATCTTCCAATCAGACTCTTTCTCGAAATCCATTTCGCCAGTAAACTGCCCCCAACCCAGCCATAAATGCGGTTTTAGCATCACTTTTATACCTTTTGAATGAGCCAACGCAATACATTTCTTCACCCCGACAGGTGTCTCGCCCCACCATTGGTGCTTTTTTGTGGTGTCTATCTGAAACCGAACTTTGGCACTTTCTTTTGGCACAAAAGCATAAGGCATCAATGAAACCCAATTTGCGTTCACTTTTTGAATAGAATGAAAACAAGTGGTGTCCACCTCCTTTGGCGGTGCCACCAGAGATAGACCTTTCATCTTCAATCCTTTGTAATGATACGCTTTATCGCTTGAACCAAAGAAATAAAAACCACCAAAAAGGAGAAGAATAAAAGCGGGAGTAAGTAGTTTTGTTTTCAATTTATAAATTTCAATAATGAAAGAGTCGCTCGAAAATGCTCATAAATTTAAAATCTGGAAAGCCAACTTACAAACTAATGGACTAAAAATAAATAATATAGACGAAATTTATACAAGACACAGATACAATGGCGAGGCCTTATTTTCTCTCGTGATGCTTGACGCCGTCACTCCTGAAGGCGACAAAATACCGCCAATATGTTTCATAAAAGGCGAAGTAGTCTGTGTTTGCATTGTTTTAATAGATAAAGCAACAAATGAGAAATATTTACTGTTGGTAAAACAAAGAAGAATAGCAGAAGGCGGTTATACTTATGAACATCCAGCCGGAATGGTTGATGGCACCAAAACTCCACTTGAAATAGCCGTAATGGAGGTCAAAGAAGAAACAGGAATTACAGTGTCTGAAGAGGACCTCATCAATCTTTCGCCGAACAAAAGGCTTTTTCCAAGTACTGGAACCTCGGACGAGGCCATGTATTTTTACTTTTGTGAAATAGAATTAGACAAAAAAGACATTGAATCTTTCGAAAATAAAGAAATGGGTACTGCCTATGAATTTGAAAGAATAACAACGCATGTTTATCCTTTTATAGATGGACACCATAAAATAAACAACAGCAACGGGCTGTTGCTCAATTACTTGTATTTATCGTCTGTGAAAGATTTTGAAACACTAAAAAGAATTTAATTTTAAAAAAAATGAAAACTAAAATCAAAACTATTTTTTCTCTTATCCTTTTACTTGGACTGAATGCTTGTCAGCAAAGTGGCTCAAATGAATCGGATTCAACATTAGACTCTTTAGCTGTAACTGATACCACGCTGTATCCTGAAAACCTCGAAGCGTCTTCGTTTCCAAATGGAGAACTCGTTCATGAAACAGGCATCTTGAAGAAATTTGAAGATGGCGGTTATCCTTTCGCAACTTTAACTATTGAATTTCCAGAAAGAAAAATGGAAGAGACTTTTAGTCTAAATCTGGAAGAAGTAAAAAACATTGACCAAGAAGTGCTTTCACAATCCACAGGTAAATACTTGGATTTTTCTTATGCTAGCAATTTTGAAAATGCATTGATGGATATTCAGAACAATGGAAAATCTATTTTCAAAACTGACATAATACCCGTAACAAAAGAAATGAAAAATATCTCTGGCGTTTTAAGTGGTGCTAAAGAAGTCACTGGAGGTGACTTGCCAAACAAAGTCTCGGTTAGCAATGCCAACCAAACACTTGACTTTGAATATTACGTAACCGATGAAATGGTAAAATATAATGGAAAAACGATTACGGTTTTCTATGAAGAAAGAAGCACGAACAACTTGGTAGAAGTAAAAATATTGAAATAAAAAAAATGAGGTCATAGCAAGTTTAAACTATGACCTCATTCATTTACATAAAAACTATTTTACCTCTTCAACAGGCTCGACAGTTTCTTTGATTTTCTTCTTCAATTTATGATCAAAAACTCCAAATTTCAAGCCCAAAGAGCTTGAAAATCCGCTTAAGTCAGCATTATAACCACTTTTGTTTGCTGCTAGGCGATAGTTAGCCCCCAAGAAAACTTTGGCATATTTAAACAAGTTCGCTTCTACATTAACACCTGGCTGAAGCACGAAGCTTCCATTTCTGTCGAGATCAAACCTGTCGTCATATCGCCCACGTCGGTCAAAACCTTCAAAACTATTTCTAGTTGCTGTACTCCCCGCACCAATAATTAATGGAAACGAAACATGAACCAAAGCGGCTGGTTTTGGTGTGTATTCCATCTTTAAACCTCCAAAATGCCCTCTGGTAGTTGTAGCACTGTTATCTCCAATTGTTCCAGAAGCAGTTACACCAATGGCAAATTTCTTGTTTACAGTTAGCATCACGCTATTGCCAGCAATAGGCGAAAATGAGCTATTAAGCTGACCAAAGGATAGCTCTGGAGCAATGTAAAAGCCAAGCGACTGAATTTTGTTTTTAGACTTGCCGAACAAGGTTTGCATTTCAGTTTGTGCCATTGTATTGATAGAAATCAAACCCAGCAAACAGACCAAACCACTTTTTAAATAATTCATAAGTTTCAAATTTTCGTTTTGTTTATAATCATTACGAGTCTCAACATTCCGATGCTGCTTTGTGAACGTACTTTTTTTACGCTAGAAAATCTTTCACAGCGTAAGAGGAAATCAATATTTCAAAAAGAATAATAAAATCTGTAAATTTGGTTTACTTTTTTCAACCAAAAAAATTGTTCAATGGAACTTCAAAATTTAAGAATCTGCTTCCTTATTATAATTTCGTTTCAGATTTTTGCCCAAAAGTCTCCAATCATTCATAGTTCTTTAGTTTTCCCATTACAAGAAAAACACGTTCATGCCAGTAGTTTGGTAGTTTTGCCCAACGATGACAAGCTCATTGTTTGGTTTGAGGGAAGTGGAGAAAGAACCTCAGACGACGTAAAAATAATGGGTTCCAGATTAGAGAAAAGCAAAAATAAATGGAGCGAGCCTTTTTTGATGGCAGATACGCCGAATATCCCAGATTGTAACCCTGTGCTATTCTTAAATGCCAAAAATCAGTTATTCTTGGTGTGGATAGCAGTACAAGCCAATAAATGGGAACAATCAATTTTGAGATATAAAATCTCATCAAACTACCAAAATTCTGGTCCACCAGTTTGGGATTGGCAAGACAACATACTTTTAAAACCAAACGATTCTTTTGCGGTAGAGGTTGAGAAAAAGCTCAAAGAGTTACCAGAATTAACCGCTGGTTGGGCTGGATATGCTGCTAAATACGATGATATGATTATGGAAGCAAGCAAAGACCCTGTAAAACGAAGTTTTGGGTGGATGACAAGAATAAAACCTCTGATTTTAGCAGACGGAAAAATAGTATTGCCACTCTACTCTGACGGCTTCAACATGTCGTTGATGGCTATTTCAGAAGACCATGGTCAAAGCTGGAGGCCTAGCTCGCCCTTGGTTGGCCGAGGGCCGATTCAACCGGCAATCATAAAGAAAAAAAACGGCCATTTATTTGCTCTCTTGAGAGATAGTGGCGATGAGCCTTCACGGGTTCAAAAAAGTGAATCTTATGACGAAGGTGAAACTTGGACAGCAGCCACCAAAACAGATATCCCAAATACCGCAAGCGTAGAATTATTGGTATTAAAAGACGGTCGATGGGCTTTTGTGGGCAATGACCAAACGGATGGAAGGTATCGACTAAGTCTCTACTTATCTGATAATGAAGGCCAAACGTGGGAAAGGAAATACGATATTGAAAATGACAGTACTAAAAAAAAGAGCTATTCCTACCCCAGTTTAATACAATCATCGGATGGGAATTTACATATTTCGTACTCCTTTCATGAAGAAAAAATGATAAAATCAATCAAATATATAATCTTGAATCTCGATAAAATTTAAAAAGAAAAATCCCGAAAAAATAATGAACGGCGTTTAAATTAAAGTAAGACTGAAAATCAAAATTTATCCATTCAAAGAATTTGGATTTTAAAATCCTTCCCACTATTTTAGAGAAATTATAGTCATATAAACCATAAACAAAATGAAAACTAAATTATTAATTCTCCTTTTTGCCTTTGCATTTTCTTCATTTACAGTTGATAATATTTATGTTTGGGACAAATACAAACTTCAAATAACCGTTCCTGACGACTTTGAGGTTGTAAAAAACACGGATGAAGAATTTGAAATGTCAGGTGATGGAATGGAATTGGCCATCAGTATTTTTGCAGAAAAAATCACTTTAGCAGACTTAGAGGAAGCAACTGTCGCTGGGGCCGAGGCCATGAAACTCACAGAAATAGACCAAGCTCATGCTACAAAAATCAATCAACTCGAAGGATTTTATGTAGAGGGCTTCTTAGACGGTCACCGAGTAATGTTTGCTGGCCTGATGGATCCTAGAACCAAGACCACTCTTTTTGTAGCCATCACTTTTGCCGATGATGATGAAAATGCGGAAACCGAAGCTTTCAAAATAATAAATTCATTGAAAAGACTTAAATAGTTTACGAGAGTTTAACCTTTCTTGAAAGATTAATAGAATTAATTTCGCTTTGAAACCAAATGGCCTGAAGCGAATATAATTCTATTTTTTTATGGCTTTTATAAAGTCAAGCTATGCTCATTCTTAAAATGGCTTCTGTAGCCTTGGCATCAATATCAGAATTTTCACCATATTTTACTTTTCTTTCTGTAAAACGCTTCGTAATTTCTAAAACTGTCTCCTCTCCTATTCCATAAGCCGATGCTTTTGTGGGTATGCCTAAAGATTCATAAAATTCAATAGTTTTCTGAATAGCAGCCCCCGCCAATTCGTCATCTGTCCCTGTTAGACTCCAAACCTCCTTGGCATATTGAATCATTTTGGCCTTTTTCGACTCCATTTTGTATCGCATCAAATGTGGCAAAACAACAGCCAAAGTCCGAGCATGGTCAATTCCGTGCAATGCCGTAAGTTCATGGCCAATCTGATGCGTAGCCCAATCGCTCGGTACGCCAAGAGAAATCCAGCCGTTCAAAGCCACAGTTGCTGCCCACATAAAGTTTGACATATCCTCGTAGTTTGTCTGGTCATGCATTACTTTCGGTGCTACTTCAATCAATGTTTTGAGTACACCCTCGGCAAATTTGTCCTGGATGAGAGCATTTACTGGATAGGTCAAATACTGCTCCATCACATGCGTAAACGCATCTGCTAAACCATTGGCTATTTGAACATTAGGCAGCGAATACGTAGTCGTGGGGTCTAATATTGAAAATTGTGGATACAATAACGGACTTCCCATGCCGTATTTCTCATGTGTTTCTTTTCTTGAAATAACGCCTCCTGAATTCATTTCTGAACCTGTGGCTGGCAAAGTTAAAATAGCACCAAAAGGTGTGGCAGTTTTATATCTCGTTTTGCCCAAAACAATGTTTTCCCATTCGTTTCCACCCACAAAAGGTATGGCGGCCGAAATAAACTTTGTGCCGTCCAAAACCGAACCTCCACCGACAGACAATATAAAATCTATCTTTTCAGCTCTACCCAATTCAACAGCTTTCATCAAGGTCTCGAAAGTGGGATTGGGCTCAATTCCTCCAAATTCTATGACTTCAAAACCTGCAAGTGCCGCCTTGACTTGATCATAAACACCGTTTTTGAAAATACTTCCCCCACCATAAGTCATCAAAACTTTGGCTTGAACTGGGATATTTTTGGGCAATTGCGAGATGGTATCTTTTCCAAATATAATTTTGACAGGATTCCTGAATATGAAGTTTGCGATCATTTTGCTTAATTTTTTATCATTTAAAATACTAACACGCTTTTTGTTGAATTAATTTTTAATTTTGAGAAAAAACCACTTGAAATGAGCTATTGCACTTACTGTAAAACCCTTCCAGAAGACAACCACCACAGAATTTACCACGACAATCATTATGGATTTCCGATTGATAGAGACAACGAGCTTTTCGAAAGATTTGTTTTTGAAATCAACCAAGCGGGCCTTTCGTGGGATTTGATACTAAAAAAACAAGAAACTTTTCGCCAAGCCTATCACCAATTTGACATAGAAACCGTGGCAAATTATGACAAAAATGAGGTGGAGAGATTGTTAAATGACGCTGGTGTGATTCGTAATAAACTAAAAATCAATGCCGCCATACACAATGCCAAAGAGATTCAGAAACTGCAAAAAGAGCATGGTTCGTTTAAAAACTGGATAGACCACCATCACCCAAAAACCAAAGAAGAATGGGTAAAAATATTCAAAAAAACTTTTAAATTTACTGGTGGAGAGATAGTTAACGAATTCTTGATGAGCACAGGTTATCTTTCTGGAGCTCATGATGCAGATTGTCACATTCTAAAAAAGATACGAAATGGCAAAAGTTGAAATGAAGACAACAGAAAATGAGGTTTCGGCTACGGAATTCATAAACACTGTTGAAGACGAATCCAAGAGAAACGACAGCCTTGAATTGGTAAAAATAATGGAAGAAATTACCAAATCACCTGCCAAAATGTGGGGACCAGCGATTATAGGTTTCGGAAAATACCATTACAAATACGACAGCGGCCGAGAAGCTGATATGTTACGAGTAGGTTTTTCACCAAGAAAGGATGCCTTGGCTCTGTATATTGGAGCCAATTCTGAGGAAAACTTGGATATTATTTCCAATCTCGGAAAATACAAAACAGGAAAATCTTGCCTTTACGTCAAAAAACTCAGTGACATCAACCTTGATGTCTTAAAAGAAATCACCAAAAGAGGTTTTGAAAGAAAACAATTCGGAGAAGTATAAAAAAAGGAAGCATTTCTGCTTCCCATTTTTATATTTTAATACGAATGACACTTCGAGACCTATCAGTCGCAATTTCATTCAGATTATCATCTGAATTTCATTGTGCTCAGTGTCCAGTAAACCAGTAACCAATCCACCAGCAAACCAATCCACCAAAATCAAATCGTTTTCCAACCTTCACGGTAGTTACGAGCCACAAACTGGTTGGCCTCGTCGTAGTTGGTGATTTTCATGTTGTTACCATCCCAAAGCAATTTCTTGCGACCGTCAAAATCCATACCTGCGGCCCCACCTGTTTTCTTTTTGCCTAATTGATAGCTTCTTATGGCCAAGTTACCCATCAAAACGGTTTCAGTCAAAGGTCCAGAATAATCAAAAGACGAAGTCAAAGCTTGGTGTTTTTTACCACCAAAACCTTCTTTAATGGCGTCGCACCATGAAACCTGATGGCCATATTCTGGCAATTTCTCGTTAGGATTGGAGGTTTTAAAATCCTTAGGCATTTCCAAAACATCTCCGTTGTTTTTGTACACTTTTGGTACAAGTCCATAGGTTCCACAAGTCATAATACCCTTAGAACCTATTATCATCACGCCATTTGCACTACCGTTCTCACCAATAGAATCATTCGCCGGAATCAAATCTGGATGGAATGGTCTTACGCCACCATCTGTCCAAATCATTTTGATATCCTTCTTGTTTTTCTTCGATGCAGGAAACTTCAACTGCACATGAGACGACGGCGGACATCCTTCAGGAATATATTCTGCTTGCCAATCTTTCAAGAAAACTTGACCAACGCTACATTCAACTTCGGTTGGGTAACCCAATTCCAAAACTCTGAATGGAGGGTCAATTAGGTGACATCCCATGTCGCCTAAAGCACCAGTACCAAAATTCCACCAACCTCTCCATTTGAATGGATGATAAAGCGGGTGATAGTCCACATAATCAGCCGGTCCTATAAACAAATCCCAATTGGCTTTGCTCATTGTATCTGGCAACTCGGGCTTAGTACTCGGTACCGGAATTCCTTGTGGCCAAACAGGTCTGTTGGTCCATACATATACAGTATCTACCGTACCAATTAGTCCCTTTTTATGCCATTCTATCATTTGTTGTTGACCAGGATTTGAAGCTCCCTGATTACCCATTTGCGTTACGATTTTGTATTTCCTCGCTGCTTCTGTCAGCATTCGAGTTTCGTAAATGTTATGAGTAAGCGGTTTTTGCACATAAACATGCTTGCCCATTTGCATGGCTGCCATAGCCGCCACACCGTGAATATGATCAGGTGCCGAAATCGTCACGCCATCAATATCTCCTTTCATTTGCTCCAACATCACCCTGAAATCAGAATAGAGCTTGGCTTTCGGGAATTTATCGATAGCCGCTTTACATTGACCCGGATCTACATCGCAAAGAGCAACTACGTTTTCTGCACCATTATTATAGGCGTTAAAAATATCCGAGCGACCTTTACCACCAGCACCAATTGCTGCTAGATTAAGTTTATCACTTGGGGCTTTGAAGCCTTTGCCCAACACATGGCGAGGCACAATGAAGAACGAACTCGCAGCCACAAGGCCAGTTTTCAAAAAGTCCCTCCGTCCTTTTTCTAGAATCTTTTTTTCCATATTTGTTTGATTGAATAGTATTTTGTTAAAGAATTTCTGAAACAATGAATCTCGATGTTATCCAAAATATTGCCCCAGCATTTCAAACTATAATATTAAGCACAAAAGTTTATTTATGAATTATATTTTTAAAAAAATTTAATAAACTTAACGAATATTTAATGGAAAAGAAAAAATAGCATTCCAAGCTCTAAATAAAGAAATCTTGTATTTTTGTTTCAAATTAGAAAAGCTAAAATGGCAAAAAAAGTAAAAGAAAAAGTAGAGCTACCGAAAGTACACAAAGACCTCGAAGGTTTTGACGTTACCATCAACTCATTTGGAGAAATCCAGATGTCGTATAATATTGAGAAAATCAACGATTTTTTGAACAATAAAGTAGAAGATAAAAAACTAAAACATTTGAAAGAAGATGAGAAGTCATGAAATAGATTATAAAATCTTAGGAGAAGATATACAAGTAGTCGAAATAGAGCTTGACCCCAACGAAACCGTAATAGCCGAGGCAGGATCGATGCTTTTTATGGAAGACGGCATAAGTTTCGAAACCAAAATGGGCGACGGTTCACAGGCCAATCAAAGTATTTTGGGCAAAATGTTTCAAGCCGGTTCAAGACTTTTGATGGGCGAGTCTTTGTTTATGACCCACTTCACCAACCGCGGCGTGGGCAAAAGAAAAGTAGCCTTTGCAGCACCTTATCCCGGCACTATAAAGGCTGTTGACTTAGCTACCATCAACCAAAACACACTCATTGTACAAAAAGATGCATTTCTTTGTGCGGCCATGGGTACGAGTATCTCCATTCATTTCAACAAAAGATTTGGAGCGGGTTTATTCGGCGGTGAAGGGTTTATCCTAGAAAGAATTCAAGGCGATGGCCTCGCTTTCATTCATTCGGGCGGTGTGGTTATTGAAAAAACGCTCAACAACGAAGTGCTAAGACTAGATACAGGATGTTTGGTAGCCTATGAACCGCAGCTCAACTTCGATATTCAGAGTGCTGGAGGCCTTCGGTCAATGATTTTCGGTGGCGAAGGCATGTTTTTGGCTACTTTGAGCGGAACTGGCAAAGTCTGGATACAATCGCTTCCAATATCTAAACTTATACAAAGACTGTCGCCTTATGGCGGAAACGCAAGCAAAGAAAGCGGCTCTGTTTTAGGTGGTCTTGGTAATCTATTTGAACACTGAGATTAATATTAACCCTTAAATTTCGACCTTACAAGATGAATAGAAGAGATTTTTTACAAAAAACAATCGCTTTAAGTGCGGCCACCATGGTTGGCACAGACATTTTCGCTGCCAAAAAACTCAAGACCTTTGGCTGCCAACTCTACAGTGTCAGAGACTTGATGCCAAAAAACGCCAAAGGTACCATGGAGGCCCTGGCCAAAATGGGATATGAATTATTTGAATCTTACTCAAAAGACCCATTCTGGGGAATGTCGGCCGATGAGGCGGTGCGTTTTCTGAAAGACATAGATGTTAGAATGATAAGTACACATCTTGGCTTGGCCGATATCAACGAAGCCTTGGTCGAAAAAGCCGCCAAGGTTGGTTTAGAATACATAATTTGTCCAGCAATTGGCCCGCAAAAAGACCTTGACGCTTGGAAACAAAAGGCCTCTGAGTTTAATATGAGAGGCGAATTGTGCAAAAAATACGGCTTGAAATTTGGTTATCACAACCACTCCTACTCTTTTGCTTTTGTAAATGGCCTTAAGGGTCAAAAAGTGCTATTGGACAACACAGACCCTAGTCTTGTTTGTTACGAATTGGATATGTGTTGGAGCGAGGCTGCTGGCGAAAACACCATAGACCACCTCAAACAATACGGCAACAGATACGAACTTTGTCACGTAAAACAATTGGTAGAAAAAGACCCAAAACCTAAGCAAACCGATCTTGCGGATGGTATTATAGACTACGCCAAGCTTTTAAGAGCCGCCAAAGACAACGGAATGAAGTATTATCTAGTTGAACAAGAACAATATCCGGTAGATTCTATCACATCTATGAAAAACGATGCGGTCTTTATGAAAGGTTTGAAAATCTAGAAAAATTATATTTTTCTGTCTCTAAAAAACTCTGGTAAAATTTTTGCTAGAGTTTTTTTGCGTTTTTACAAATCCCAAATAAAATTTAAGTATTCCATGCTCAATTATCCCAAAGCCCTTATCGTCATTCTTTTGACTTTATCCTCCTTGACAACCAAAGCTCAAAAACCCAATGTAAAATTCGGTAGCGTGAGCCTAGACGACCTAAAAAAATCAAAATACGAGATAGACTCCACTGCAGATGCGGTCATTTTGTATGAAAAATGCGACGTAGATTTTCGTTATGACGAAACACACGGATTTTATATAGAATCGACGGTTCACGTTAGAAAAAAAATACTAAAAGCCTCTGCACTTTCGGCCGGTACCATTGCCATACAAACTTACCGCAACAACCACGAGTCTAGTCAAATCATTGTACGTATTAAAGGTGCCACTTATTGGTTAGAAAATGGTTCAGTCAATAAGCTCGAACTCACTAAAAAAGACTATTTCGAGGAAAAAATGAAAGATAAATACTTTCAGACCAAAATCTCGTTTCCGAAAATAAAAGAAGGATCAATCATAGAGTACAGCTATACCATGACCTCGCCGCTTGTAGTAAGCAACAAACCCGATACATGGAATTTCCAAGGTTCTACACCAGCACTGTGGAGCGAATACGTCATTACTATTCCTTCTCACTTTTACTATCAAGTAAACTTGGGTGGTTACCTCCAACTGGCCATAACCGAGCAGGAAAAAGTCTCAGTAGACTTTGGACATACTAAATTAAACACCAATGGAATAAAGTACACATTCGCAGTCAAAGATGCTCCGGCATTCAAAGAAGAGGCATTTGTTAGCAGCAAGAAAAATTACATTTCTAAGGTTGACTTCGAACTTTCGAGTGTTTCATTGCCTGACCAAATGACCGTAAAAAAATCAATGACATGGCCAGATATCAACAAATATTTGATGGACAGTGATTATTTTGGTGTTAGACTCCGCAAAAGCAATTATTTAAAAGACTTAAAAGAGAAATTCTCAGTTTTTTCTGACAAAAAAGAAAGGTTAGAAAAAGTGTACTATTATCTGAACAGACAGTTTACCAATAGCGACGAATACAACAGCATCTACTGTGAAGACTTAAAAAAAGTTTGGGAAAATAAAAAAGGCAGTTCGAGCGAACAAAACCTTCTATTTACAGCCTTGCTACAAGAGCTTGACTTCAAGGCCAATCCAGTGATATTAAGTACAAGAGACCATGGCAAAATCAATGAATTATTTCCATTGCTTGATAGGTTCAACTATTTGATCTGCCGTGTTGAACTCGACGGTAAATTCATTCACCTAGACATTAGCGACAAAAGCCTAAAACTGGGTATGCTTCCTTTCAACTGTTTAAACGGGCAAGGATTTGAGATAAATTCGTCTAGCGGACAATTCGTAGACCTTAATCCCACCGAAAAACAAAGAATCAACGAAACTGTGGAAGCCAAAATCGATTTTACCAAGAATAAAATCACAGGTAAAATAGTACAGAACCACTTCGGATATGCCGGATATAGCAATCGTAGCGATTTTGTAGAAAAAGGTTTAGAAAAAATGAAAGAAGATTTCAGAAAGGAATATACCGATATTGCCCTGAACAACCTAAGTTTGACTAACCTAGAGGAGCAAGAAAAAACAAACCTAATCACTTTTAATTTTGAGTCAAATGAAGAAGTTACAGCTGAAGATATGCTTTATATCAATCCGATATTCAGTAACAAAGTAAAAGAGAACCCATTTAAACAACCCGAAAGGTTGTATCCAGTGGACTTTGGTTATAGTACAGAAAACGTATATATCCTTAACTTCGAAGTACCTAAAGACTATATTATAGAATCACTTCCTAAAAGTACAAATACCGTTTTGGCTGACAAAAGTGCACAGTTTATTTACAGCTGTACGTATGATTCTATCAATAACAAAATCAACTTGGTGAGTAGAATGGTCATAAAAAATCCAATGTACTTTGCCGAACAATATCACGAGCTCAAAGAACTTTTTAACAGAATCGTCCAAAAACATGATGAACAGATTGTATTGAAGAAGAAATAAAAAAAATCCAAACATGAAAATTTATAACTCATAAAAAATCAGAGCATTCCCGCTTTTAAAAAACATAGATATGAATAAATACATCCAAACAGCCTTTCTCTTTTTGACATGCTTTGGCGGATTTTGTCAAAACGACTTTTCAATTTCGCAAATCCCTCAAAAAATAAAAGAAAATGCAGATGCAGTAGTGCGATTTGATGAAACAGACTTCATTATCGAAAGCTACTCCAAAATAATCACCAAACGACATTGGGCGGTTACTGTTTTTACGGAAACGGGCGAAGATGACCATGCTACTTTTGATGCCTATTACAATAATTTCGAAAAAATAAAGAAAATAGAGGGCAGTATTTATGACCAATCTGGCAAACTTCTAAAAAAACTAAAACCATCTGATATTGAAGACATTGGGCTTTCAAGTTTTTCAGAATACATTACTGATAGTAAAAAGAAAACAGCAAAATTTGATAAAAAATATTATCCTCTTCCCTACACTGTAGAATTTAGTTTTGAGGAAGAATCGACCAATACCTTCTTTTTCCCTTCATGGCATTTACAGAGCTATGAAAAAGTAGGTGTACAATATGCGAGATTTACGGTGAAGACATTTGATGCAAACGGCTACAGAAAAAAGGAAGTCAATCTACCCAAAGCTTCAAAAAAACATTTTGACGGAAAATACCATGAGGAAACTTGGGAAGCAAAAGATTTAGAACCTGTAAAATACGAGGAGTTTTCTGTCCATGAAAACACACCAATACTTTACTTGGCTTCTGTTCAGTACACCATGGGAGACTATTCTGGTCCTTCGAAAAACTGGAATGATATCGCAAATTTTTACACCACACTAAACAAAGGCAGAGATATTCTTCCAAAAGCAACCGTAGAAAAACTCAAGACTGAAATAGGAAACGAAAAAGATCCAAAAAAAATCATAGATAAGGTGTATAAATTTATGCAGTCGAGTACCCGATATTTTCTTATTTCTTTGGGTGTTGGAGGCTGGCAAAGTATGACAGCAGAGCAAGTAGCCACAAAAGGCTATGGAGATTGTAAAGCACTGACTAACTACACTTTGGCCTTACTCAAACAAGTTGGAATAAAGGGTTACCCAGCACTAATATATGGTGGTAGAGATGGCAACAATAACGAAAGATTTGAGGACTTCCCAATGTCGAGGTTCAACCACGTTATAGCTTGTGTGCCACTTCAAAAAGATACCGTTTGGCTCGAATGCACCAGCCAAACCAATCCTAGCGGTTATATGGGTTCATTCACTGGCAACAGAAAGGCACTTTTGGTCAAAGAAAATGAAGGTAAGCTGGTAAATACTGTAAATTATCAGCCGGAGAGAAATATCCAAAAGAGAGAAATAAGTGCTAAAATAATCGAAAATGGAGATGCCCAAATAAGTGTAAAATCAAACTACACTGGTGTGCAGCAAGAAACCAGAAACTCAGTAATGGAAAATTTAAGCCAAACAGAGCAAAAACAATGGCTTCATAAAGCTTTAAACCTTCCTAATTTTGAAATTTCAAATTTTAGCCTTTCAGGACAAAAAACAGCTCTGCCAAAACTCAACGAAGAAATCGAACTCTTGGCCAGTAGGTACGCTACTACAAGTGGCAAAAGACTATTTGTAAAGCCTAACATTATGACACGCTATCAAGTAGTTATGACAGAGTCAGAAGAAAGAAAAACAAACCTTTTCCTGAATCCGAATTCTGAGAGTTTTTTTGATGAAGACAATATTGAAATTGAAATCCCGGTTGGTTACAATGTAGAATTTTTACCTAAAGAAATCAGCTTAAAAGAAGTTTTTGGTGAGTACAAATCAACTACAACGGTAGTTGATGGTAAAATCCAACATAAAAGATTGCTCAAAATATGTGGTGGGAATTATTCTAAGGCCGATTACGCCAAATGGATTGAGTTTTTAAAAACAATCAACAAAACCGACAATCAAAAGGCCGTTTTTGTGAAAGCAACATGAATCAATAATTGAATACTTTTTAAAGAAATAGTCTTATTTTAAAATCGCTTGTCGATACAATACTCTCAATCATCTTTCAAAACAAGTTTTTAATAGAATAGCTCGACCGCAATAATTTGGTACACATACATTTGTATATCATTTATTCAACCATGAAATATATCTTCAGATTTTGAAGAGAAAAATGCCAACCACGTCGGTTGGTATTTTTTTTAGTAATATTCCCTCCAGTCAAAAAGTTTTTATTCAAATCCAATTTCTTTTATATCTTTGCCACATGGAAAATTTCGTAGTATCTGCTCGTAAATATCGCCCAGTCACGTTCGACTCGGTTGTTGGGCAGTCGCACATTACCACCACGCTACGAAACGCCATAAAATCCAATCAGTTAGCTCAAGCATTTCTATTTACTGGTCCACGAGGTGTTGGAAAGACTACTTGTGCAAGGATTTTAGCAAAAACCATCAACTGCCTGGATGTAAACGAACACACCGAACCTTGCAATAAATGTTCGTCGTGTAGAAATTTCGACCAAAACGCATCATTTAATATTCATGAATTAGATGCTGCATCAAACAACTCGGTAGAAGATATACGAAACTTGATAGACCAAGTGCGTTTCCCTCCACAAGATGGAAAATATAAGGTTTATATAATAGATGAGGTGCACATGTTGTCTCAGGCGGCATTCAATGCCTTCCTTAAAACCCTTGAAGAACCGCCTTCTTATGCCATTTTTATATTGGCTACCACAGAAAAACACAAAATACTGCCTACGATTTTGAGTAGATGTCAAATCTTTGATTTCAATAGAATTCAAATCAAAGATATGGCAGATCATCTGGCCAAAATTGCAGACAAAGAAGATATTGGTTTTGAAGTTGAAGCTCTTGAACTCATCGCCCAAAAAGCAGATGGTGGACTTCGAGACGCACTATCCATGTTTGATCTCAATGTCACATTCTCATCAGACCGAAAATTATCATACAAAGACGTTTTAGAAAACCTACACGTTCTTGACTATGATTATTACCTAAGAATGTTGGATGTTCTGCATGAAGGAAATATCACCCAAGTGCTTCTGATCTTACATGAAATCATATCCAAAGGTTTTGATGTTCACCAATTTGTGGTAGGTCTGAATGAACACTTTAGAAATATTCTGGTTAGCAAAGAACCTTCAACCCTCGAAATCCTAGAACTATCTGACTCCATCAAACAAAAATATATTGAGCAAGGCAAAAGGATCTCTACAGGATTCTTGATGTCGGCTTTGAGTGTGGGTTCCAACATAGACATCAACTTTAAATCAGCCAAAAATCAGCGATTACACGTTGAAATTGGTTTATTGAAACTCTCACAAATCAATGCAGTATTAAACTTGGCAGACCTTCCAGATGGTGATGGTCAAAAAAAAAAGTTGATGGGGGTGTAAAAAACACCACAACTTCGATTGAAGAAGCCACCAAACAAACGTTTGAAACTAAAACAAAGTATCCTTCTGAGACCCAAACAAATGTTTCAAATTCTGTAAATCCAATAAAGAAAACTGGGCTGAAGTCTTTTAAATCCGTTTTGGCAATGGAAGAAGAAGTGGCTCAAGATACTTTAACTGAAATCTCCACAGGACACAGTTCGTCAGTTCATCAAGCCAAAGAATTCACCAAAGCGATGGCAATCGGAGTTTTAGCGGATTTTGCGGACGGTAGAAATACCCAAACGGAGAAGATGGTGGTTACCAGAGATTTTGATCTAATTAAAAATAATTTAAGCTTTAAACTGCCCAATAAAATCTTGTTCGACATTTTCTTCGAAATCAGGCAAGACTTAACTGACTTTCTTAGGAAAAAACTTCACAACTCTGATATTCAAATAGACGCCACAATAACAGCCGAAGAGACCAAAGCGAAACCTCGAACAGAGCAAGAAAAATTCGAATCTATGGCTGAAAAAAATCCTAGTATTTGGAAACTAAAAGAAGCGTTAGGGCTTGATTTGCTTTTCTAAGTTTCAGTTATCAATTTGAGATTCTAGAATTTTAAGTTCTAAAAGAACAAATAAGTTTAGTTTTAAACAGACCCAACTCTCCTAAATATTATATTTGCATAAAAAAAACGCTTACAAAATGTCATTACGAATTGCTATTGGTGGAGATCACGCAGGATTTGAATATAAACAACTGATTTTAAAATGGTTACAAACAGAAAACTTTGAGACTGCAGATTTTGGGCCATATACCACAGCTTCAATAGACTATCCTGAAACAGCACATCCATTGGCACAAGCCATAGAAGATGGAAAATATGATTTGGGAATTTTGATCTGTGGAAGCGGAAATGGCGTATGTATGACAGCCAACAAACATCAAGGTATTAGAGCTGGTTTGGCTTGGAATAAAGAAGTAGTGAAACTCATTAGAATGCACAATGATGCCAATGTAATGTGTTTGCCAGCTAGATTTATTTCTCCCGAGGAAGCTTTAGAATTTGCCAAAACGTTTATAAATACTGAGTTTGAGGGAGGAAGGCATGCAACAAGAGTTGGAAAAATTTCTTGTTGATAAGCCGCTCATATTAAACATTTTGGAATAATTTTTGTTAAATTTTTAGAGATTTAGACAATATTTTAGTTTTTTTTATGTCGAGGGGCAACCTTTTAACAAAAAATAACGTCTAATACATAAAACAATAGGTTTTTTTATTATACTTTTGTAAAAAATAATTTTTTATAGATTAAACTTTACTTCGTTGAATATACTTTCTAAAATATCAACTGCTTTGCTTATGACCATATTGGTCACCGGCTTCGCTTTTGGTCAGAAAGACGAATCGAGGCTAAATATTGGTCAATCTCCTAAAAAGACGATAATCTCCAATTCCTTGCTAGCAAAAAACAGCACATTGTCAAAGGGTATATCGTTCAATTCCAAAAACAATTACACGCAGTTTTATAGAGATTTGCTCATAAGCAATAATTCCAAAAATATTGACAGTAAATCAGTTGCCAGTCCAATTCAAGAAAGTGCTGCGGATAAGATTAAAGTTTCCAACATTTATCCAAATCCTGCCAACGACTATGCCTATTTGGACTATTCAGTAAATGGAAATTTCAATTCGGCAAACGTTTCCTTCTTTAATTTATTAGGAAAACAAGTTGCAGAGTATCCACTAGGCAAATATTCGGAGAAACTCAAAATCAATACTTCCAACTGGGAATCTGGTATTTACATGTATCAACTCATAATTGATGGTAAAAAAATCTCCACCAAAAAGCTTTTGGTGAGACACAATTAATTTAATTTTCTGCTTTAGTCCAATTTTTCTATTTCTAAAACGTTTTATTGCTGATAGAATTCGTAGTTTTGTAAAATGAAATTATTACACGTGAGATTTTTAGTTATCGTTCTAGCCTTTAGCCTTTTCCAACTTTCTTGTTCAAAAAAATTCAATCAACTACAGAAAAAAGGCACTGTTGACGAAAAATATAAAGCTGCTATAGATTATTACCAAAAAGCTGATTATTATAAAGCTGGTGTTTTGTTAGAAGAGATAACGCCCTTACTGAAAGGAGATAGCACCTCTGAAAGAGCCCAATTTTACAATGCTTATTGCAACTACTACCAGAGCAATTATCAAATGAGTAGCTATTTGTTTAAGACATTTTATGCTACTTACAACAATAGTGAGTTTGCTGAAGAAGCCTATTATATGTATGCTTTCTCGATGTTCAAAGATGCACCGCCTCATAACCTTGACCAAACCAACACACTAACTGCGATAGATGCTTTGCAAACTTTCATAAATACCTATCCAGATAGCAAATATGCCAAGAAATGCTCGCAAGACTTAAATGACCTAAGGTTTAGGCTCGAACTTAAAGCTTACGAAAAAGCAAAGCTTTATTTCAAAACCAGAGAGCCATCTTTCTTGGGAAGAAGTAATTATAAAGCTACAGTTGTAAGTGTTGAAAATTTCAGAAAAGACTTTCCTGATTCAAAATTCAACGAAGAGTTGAGTTATTTACAGATTTTGGCTCAGCAAGAATTGTCAGACGTAAGTTATTTTATAAAGCAGAGAGAACGCTACAATGAAGCCATAAATCTTCACGAAAAATTCATAGACAAATATCCAAATAGTAAATATTTGAAAGAATTAGATAAAATCTATGAGAAGTCTTTGAAAGGGCTGGAAAAAGTAGCTAAAACAGAAAAAGAAATAGAAGAAGCAAAAAAACTAATAGAAAAAGAGAAATCTTAAGCATTTATGCTTATTGTTCAATAATTTAAGTTAATTTTGCACCTCGAAAAATAAATTTTAAAAATATATACCATGGCAATAAACGCATCAATAGTAACTCGTGACACTGACGTATTAGCAGCTAAAACGGGTAACGTTTATGAATCAGTATTTGTGGTTTCGAAAAGAGCTCAGCAAATTGCTATAAAAACAAAAGAAGAACTAACTCAGAAATTGAGCGAGTTTGCTTCAAGTGTTGACAACTTAGAAGAAATATTTGAAAACAGAGAGCAAATAGAAATTTCAAAATTCTATGAAAGACAACCTAAGCCAACTAGTGTGGCCTTGGAAGAATTCCTTAACGACCAGTTGGTAGTTAAATACAGAGACATCGAAGAATCTATTTGATTTAAAAAAAAGAAATTTAAAAACCACTGAGCTACCTCAGTGGTTTTTTTTATGAAAATCCCTTTAGTTTCTTTCGTTTGTAAATATATTTGTCATAAAATCAATTACTAAACATGTCTAAAAAATTCAACCTTTTTCTATTAACCGCATTTACTAGCATTCAACTTTTTGCTCAACAAAATTCAATTTTAGTATTTTCAAAAACGGCAGGATTCAGACATGCTTCAATAAAAGAAGGCAAAGAGTTTTTTGAAAATCTAGGAAAAACCAACGGAATCAAAGTTGTATTATCAGAAAATGCGGATGACTTTAAAGAGGAGAATTTAAAAAAATTCAATGCTGTGGTATTTCTTAACACTACAGGGGATGTTCTAAATCCGGCTCAACAAGCTGATTTTGAAAGATATATACAGTCAGGTGGCGGATATATGGGCATACATGCTGCTTCAGATACAGAATATAACTGGCCTTGGTACAATGACTTAATGGGTGGGTACTTTGCTAGCCATCCTGGAAGAAACGTATCCAATGTACAAAATGGCAAAATGATGGTTATCGACAAAAATCACCCATCTACCGCACATTTGCCCGAAACATTTGAACGTGAAGACGAATTTTACGACTTTAAGTCTCTTAAGACTGATAAACTCAAGTTTTTAATAAAAGTGGATGAAAAATCCTACAAAGAGGGAAAAATGGGAGATTTCCATCCAATGTCTTGGTATCATGAATTTGACGGTGGAAAGTCTTTCTACAGCAATTTTGGACATACTCCAGCCACTTTTAGCGAACCCTTGATGACCAAACACATTAGCGAAGGGCTGAAATGGGCTTGGGCCAGCAAACTTGATTATACTAAAGCGAAAACCCAAAGAGCTCCGGAAGAAAACAGATTCATAAAAACAACATTGGTTAAAAATCTGGATGAACCAACAGAATTGGCCGTAATGCCAAATGGCAAAGTAATTTTTGTGGAAAGAAAGGGAGCTATAAAACTTTGGAATCCAAAAACCAAAGAAACAAAGCTCGTAGGGCAACTTAATGTATATAAAAAGTTTGAATATGGATTAATGGGGGTTAGTCTAGATCCAAATTTTGAGAATAATAACTGGTTATACTTTTATTATTCACCAGAAACTGATCAACACAAAGATAATTTCTTGTCGAGATTTACCTATGATCAAAATGCGGATACGGTGTTGATTAGTACTGAAAAAATAGTTTTGCGAGTACACGCCAAAAGAGATGAATGCTGCCATACAGGAGGATCAATAGATTGGGATGCAAAGGGAAATCTTTTCCTATCTACTGGTGACGACACCAACCCATTTGCTTCAGATGGTTACGCACCGATTGATTTCAGAGAAGGTCGCCAAGGATGGGACGCCTTGAGTACTTCGGGAAATACAAACGACTTGAGAGGAAAAATTTTAAGGATTCATCCAGAAAATGATGGAACATATACCATACCTGAAGGAAATTTATTCCCCAACGGAATGGAAAAAACAAGGCCTGAGATTTATGTAATGGGAAACAGAAACCCTTATCGAATTTCAGTTGATAAAAAAACTGGGTTTTTATATTGGGGAGAGATTGGTCCGGATGCCGGTAAAAGCAATCCAGAAAGAGGACCAGAGGGATATGTGGAATTTAATCAAGCTCGTAAACCAGGTTTTTTTGGATGGCCGATTTTTGCAGGAAATAATACGCCTTACAGAGCTTACGATTTTGAAACAAAAAAACCTGGCGAACTTTTTGACCCACTAAAACCTCTAAATCTTTCTCCACACAATACGGGTCTAAAAAACCTACCTCCTACCCAAAAACCAATGATATGGTATGGTTATGGAGATTCTAAAGAATTCCCGTTAATGGAAAAAGGTGGTGCAAATCCAATGGGTGGTCCTGTTTATCACTCCGAAGAATACAAAAATTCTGATGGAAAGTTTCCAAACTATTTCGATAACAAATTCTTCGCCTATGAATGGATGAGAGATTGGATAATAGCAGTGACGCTAGACAAAGATGGAAACTACGCTGGTATGGAGAGATTTATGCCAAATACAAAATTCTATCATCCCATGGATATGGCATTTGGTCAAAATGGAGTTCTGTACACCTTGGAATATGGCATGAATTGGTTTGCTCAAAATGAAGAAGCTCAACTTTCGATGATTGAGTACAACGCTGGAAACAGAAAGCCAGTGGTAAAAGTTGAAGCAAATGTTACAGAAGGTGCCGCTCCATTAACCGTAAAGTTTAGTTCCGAAGGTACCTTAGATTATGACAACGACAGGATTTCTTATGACTGGACTTTTGGCAAATCAATTCCAAACTCAAAACTGGCCAATCCTTCTGTTGTATTCACTAAACCAGGTGTTTATGATGTAAATCTTACTGTGAAGGATTCGGAAGGAAACGAAAACAATGAAATAGTTAGAATAAAAGTCGGCAATGCAGTGCCTGTTGTGGATATCAAAATTAAGTCTAACAAATCTTTCGTTCTTGACGAAACCATTGATTACGAAGTTACAGTATTTGACAAAGAAGATGGCAGTCTTATCAGAGGAATAAATCCTGAAGATGTAATGGTAAGCATAAATTACCTAGAGGGTTATGACAAAACCGTGCTTGAGCAAGGACATAAATCAAACGAATCTTTCATGACTGGCAAAAGACACATCGAAAAAAGCGATTGTGCTGCCTGCCATTCTAAGGATAAAAAATCTATCGGACCTTCTTATTATGACATTGCAGATAAATATCCAAAAAATGCTACCAACATAACAATTTTGGCCAACAAAATCATCTCAGGTGGTGGAGGTGTTTGGGGCGAGCAAGCTATGGCTGCTCACCCACAATTGGGTCAAACAGAGGCCAAAGAGATTGTTGACTATATCCTATCTATAAAAGACCCAAAGGTAACTTCAAAGCCAATTTCTGGAAGTTTTAAGGCCAGTGACCATAAAGCAAAGAAAGAGGGTGCCTACATCATTCAGGCTTCGTATACAGATAAAGGCGGAAAGGTTATTGGTTCTATCACCAGTTCAAAATCTGTGGCCGTTAAAACACCTATTATGAATGCTCAAGCTTACGACAAAACTGAAAATACACAGAAATTCACATTAGCTCCAGTGGGCGATTTGCTCATAGCCAATCACAATTCTTATGCATTGTATGAAAAAATAGACCTCACAGGAATTAGCAAAATTTCTATCTCGGCATTTTCTCAAGCTGGTCAAACAGTTGGGGGCAGCATTGAAATTAGATTGGGTAGTTCCAATGGTCTTTTGATAGGTAGCACCTCCATAAATGCAGGTAGTATGGAGCCTAAAGAAGTCACATTACCCAGAGGGTTCCCAAAAACAGAAGATATATTCTTTATTTTCAAAAATGAAAATGCTGAAGGCAAACCTTTATTCGGAATATCAAAAATAGAATTCAAAAAATAAAACTTGCTTTGAATTATTAAAAACCTTTACTAATTTAGTGAAGGTTTTTTTAATAAATTCACATGAAGCGACTTATAAACTCATTAAGGGAGCATTTCGAACTCACTCACAACGAAGCCAAAAGTGCTTTGATTTTCTTTACGATTATTCTAATCAATATCTTACTTTATTATTCTTATTCTGCCTCCACTGTAAACAAACAGAGTAAAATCCTTATTGAAGATTATGGCGAAACAGAAATTCCTATAACTGAAGAGAGAAAAAGTAATTGGGTAGATTATAATACCAATAAAAAATATGCAAAGAAGTTTGAAAAATTTAAATTTGATCCAAATATTGCTTCCGAAGATCAACTAACAAGACTGGGTTTTCCAAAATACCTATCCAAAACGATTATAAAATATCGAAGTAAAGGTGGGAAATTTAAGTATAAAGAAGATTTGTTGAAAATCTATTCTATGAAACCAGATTTATATGGTGAAATAGAAAATCTAGTTTTGCTTCCCTCAAAAATGGATAAAAAAGTTGTAGATTTTGATGAGCAACGAGTTTTTACAGAACCTAAGACGCCAGTTTATACAAAGCCAGTTTATACAAAGAAGGAATTTAGTATCAGTAAATTTGATATTAATACCGCTGACACCTCTCAACTGATGCAAATAAGAGGAATTGGAAAAGTGTATGCGAACAGAATCATTAAATATCGCGATATATTAGGTGGTTTTCATTCGATAGACCAAGTTGGAGAAACTTACGGAATTGACCCTTCCATTTTGCCCGAATTGAAGAAAGTTGCTATAATGGGTTCACAAATAAAAAAGATTAGGATAAATGAATTGGATAATTTCAGACACCCTTACCTTAAGTTCAACCAAGTGAAAGTAATTGTTGCCTATAGAAAACAACACGGCAACTTTAAAAATGCAGAGGATTTGAAAGAAATCAAGATTCTCGACGATGCAACTATTTTAAAAATTGAGCCTTACTTAGAATTTTAGATGAGCTAATTAACAATTAAATTTTATAACTTTAAAATATCAGCAACCGCTTCAGATTATTCATTTATTAATTTTTACTAAGATTTTAGTTTTTGGTTAAAAAAAATATATTTTTGTAAAAATTAGTACCAATCATGAAAAGAGTGAATTTATCTTCTGGCTCAAAATGGGAAGACATTGTGGGATATAGCCGTGCAGTTAAAATTGGTGATACAATCGAAGTTAGCGGAACTGTTTCTACAGATCACAGCGGTGAAATTGTTGGAGAAGGTGATGAGTATCTGCAAACTAAATTCATCCTCATGAAATTAGAAAACACCCTTGGGCAGTTAGGTGCAAAATTAGAAAATGTAGTCAGAACCAGAATATTTTGTACTAACATAAGCAATTGGGAGAAGATCGGAAAGGCTCATGGAGAAATGTTTGCCAATATAAAGCCAGTCACAAGCATGATAGAAGTATCAAAGCTTATTGATGACAAGTATTTAGTAGAAATAGAAGCTACAGCAATGCTTTAATCAACCAAATCATTTTTTATGGCAAATGCAACCAGTTTTGCAGTGTTATTTACACCCAGTTTTTCCATAATTCTTAATCGGTGCCCTTCAACTGTTCTTGGACTGATACACATTTTGTCGCCAATTTCGGTAGTAGTAAGGCCTTCGCAGATGTGTTTTAAAACCTCTAACTCCCTTGTGGAAAGGTCGGTTTTATAATTAAAAATCCTATTAGGAGTCTGTGTGCTTTTATTCATTTTACGGAGCATCACTCGGCTCACAAAATCCGAAAAATACACCCCAGAATCTTGTACTTTTCTAATGGCCAAAACTACTTCATCTGTATCGGTATCTTTAAGGAGGTAGCCATTTGCTCCGATTTCCATCAAATGAAGTATAAACTGGTCTTCATCGTGCATGGAAAGTATGATAATTTTAATATCTTGGTTGTAATCACGTAATAGTTTGGTAGTGGCTATGCCGTCAAGCTCAGGCATTTGAATATCCAAAAGAACCACCTCTACTTCATTGAGCAGTGGGTGATCTAAAAACTCCCGGCCATTGACAGCATCAAAAAGGACCTCAAAGTCCTCATTTTGTTGGAGTATAGACATCAAACCTTTTCTAAAGAGCTTATGGTCATCTACCAAGGCTATTTTAATTTTTTTCATGACAGTCGCTTATTTCTATTTCAAATCTCGTTCCTTTTTCGGGATTTAGAATTTTTATGACCCCATTAATGATGGACAATCTACTTTCAATATTTCTGATTCCTAGGCCGCCGTTTGGATTTCTGAGAACGTTTTCTATTGAAAACCCAACTCCATTATCAGCAAATATCAAGAACAAAGTGTTGTTTTCAAAATTAAGAATCAAATCTATCTTCGAAGCTTCAGAATGCTTAAGGGCATTGTTTGAAAGTTCTTGAATTATTCTAAAAACAGATAGTTCGACCTTCGGAGCGAATCTACTTTTTTCTGAGATGTTTTTATATAAAAATTTAAATTCAATACTAGAGTTTTTCTCGATTTTGTGAAAAAACTCTTCAATGGCATGAATCAGTCCGAAGTTTTCGAGCGTTTGCGGCACCAAATCTTTAGAAATGCTCCTGACCAAACCAATTGATTCGTCAATGAGTTCTTTGTTATTGTTAACCAACTTTTTGATAGATTCGTCTTCAACTTCTTTTTTCACCAGTTGATTGTTGCCCATTTTAAGTACCGAAAGCAAGGCACCCACCTCGTCGTGCAAATCTTTGGCCAATCGTCTGCGTTCAATTTCTTGTACTTCCATAGAGTTTTCAAGCAATTTCCTCTGAAACTCCAATTCAATTACTTGTTTTTCCTCATTTTGTTTTATTTCCAGTCTGAATTGTTTTCTCTGATAATAAACCACAAAAACTATAAAAGAGAGTATAAAAAAAACGAGCATTGAAGTACCTAAAATCAAATATGTTTCTACAGAGAACTTCATTTATTTTTAATTTGGGCGTTCTTTTTCAAATTCCAGAAACCAATAGCGAAAAGCACAAACATTACCGAAGTTAAGTATTCCAAAAACTTATGAAACAAAAAGTGAGTTGGTTTATAAACATCTACTTTTATTGTGAATTTAAAAAAAAAGAAAATTAAAATTGTACTAAAACAATAAAAAAGAATGCCCGAGTTGAACCAAAAAAAAGGGTAGCTAAGTATGTCTTTTATTTTAGGATAATCCAACAATCTAACAAAATACCAAACAGAAACACTTCCTAACAATAAGCCAATTAGCCATTTATGTTGGCCATTTTCAATTATTCCAAAAAACTCTAAAAACATAACAATTATCATAATTGACAGGAAACTCAAAAGTATCTTTTTATCATTTTTTTTCTTTCGCCCAATAAAGTAGGTTAAGAGAAGAAATATGCAAATCAAAAAATGTCTGGTATGCCCATATAATAAATTATTAATTTTCAATGCAGCCGTTATCCACATGGGAACGTCACTCAGAATAAAAAAAATAATAAAAAATAATAAAAATTTGGATGATTTACTTGTGTATTTTAACCTGTAAATTCCAACAGCTAAGGGCAATAAAGGCATTAAGCTCCCCACCACATACTCTGGATATGTAGTACCAATTCTTATGGTTTCATTTATAATTTGAGTCAATTGCATGTATTGGGGCATCCTGGCCCATTTGATAAATAAGGTCTATTAGGATCTTTCAATCCCGTTGAATCTTTTGCTAGGTTTTTGAGGTTTTCATCCGCTCCAATTAATACCAAATTGGGAGTTTTCTCATCCTCCAAACCAAATATAATTTTTATGCCTACACAATCTTCATTTTTTAATATTTCCATAAGGTGCTCTTTCCCAAAAAATTGTGATCGCACTGGATCATCTTCTTTAAAGGCTCTTTTCCTAAGCTCCAAGTGTTTTTTTTGCTTAGCTACAGCTTCTTCGAGGGTTATGAATTCACCCGAGGTCGAACTTACTTTTGCTTTGTTATCTTTTGTTTCCATGTTGAAAAATTTTGTTTTGTTATTAGTAAATCTAACCCTAAAAAAACAGTTCTCCAAACAGTCAAAACGAATACCTATTTTTAATTACCTGAAAATCAATTTTTTACGTGATTACTAAAACATAAAACGCGTAAAAACCCCTGATAAAAAAAGTAAATATACTTAATGTAAAAGTTTCTTTCTGACTAAAATTGATGTTAAATTTTGAGCCTGAAAGACTATTTCTGTTATTTGCATATAATTCGAATGAAACTAAAAAGTACAGGAGCTTTAGAAAGAATGATAATTTCTTCGCTTCATGCACCTTTTAGAAAAAAATAATCAGATGAAAAAATACGAAGGTAATATTGTTAACATTTTTGACAATTCTATATTTTTTGGAGAAATATCCGTTTTTGAAGGCCGTATTTTTAATATCATAAAAACCAAGGATGAAATGCCAGATGCACCGTATTTCCTTCCGGGTTTTGTGGATGCTCATGTACATATTGAAAGTTCGATGCTCGCTCCAAGTCAATTTGGTAAAATTGCCGTGGTCCACGGCACAGTAGGTACAGTCTCCGACCCACACGAAATCGCCAATGTATTAGGAACCAAAGGCGTGGAATTTATGATTGAAAATGGCGAAAAAATCCCTTTTAAGTTTTGTTTTGGGGCTCCTTCATGTGTACCTGCTACAGAATTTGAAACCGCAGGAGCCTTAGTTTCTGAAAAAGATATTGAATATTTAATGGCTCATCCAAAAATTGGATACTTGGCAGAAATGATGAATTTTCCTGGAGTAATTTATGAAAACGAGCAAGTTTTGGCAAAGTTAGCGATAGCTAAAAAATACCAAAAACCAATAGATGGACACGCTCCTGGGCTAAGAGGAGAACAAGCTCAGCAGTATTTTTTGCATGGAATCACTACTGACCATGAGTGTTTTAGCTATGATGAGGCTAAAGAGAAACTTGATTTGGGCGTTAAGGTTTTGATTCGAGAAGGAAGTGCCGCGAAGAATTTCAATGATTTGATTCCGCTCGCCAATGAATACTCGGCCCAAATGATGTTTTGCTCTGACGACAAACACCCCGATGACCTCGCCGAAGGTCATATCAATCTTTTAGTAAAAAGGGCCATAGAAAGTGGAGTAGATGTATTTAAAGTTCTTCGGATGGCATCACTCAATCCAGTTAGGCATTACGACCTAAACGTTGGTTTGTTACGTGAAGGAGAAACGGCAGATTTCATTGAAGTAAATAATCTACAAGAATTCAAAGTGATTTCTACCTACATCAACGGTGAATTGGTGGCCAGTAAAGGTAAAACTTTGATACCCGATGTTAAGGCAGAAAAAATTAATAATTTTAGTGCAAAACCTATCAAAGCTGAGGACTTAAATCTTGAAATTCCGAAGGAATCGAAGTGCATTAAAACTATCAAAGTAAATGATGGCCAGTTAATTACCGACTCTTTTTTGTTTGAATTAACCCAACAGGGTTCTCAATACTTAGTTCAAAATGACATCCTGAAGTTGGTGGTTTATAATCGATACAGAGATTCGAAGCCGACTGTAGCTTTTATAAATGGTTTTGGGATAAAAAACGGAGCCATAGCATCGTCTGTTGCTCACGATTCTCATAACATAATAGCGGTAGGCTCCAGTGATGTGGACATAGCAGAAGCCATAAATCTAATTGTCAGAGAAAAAGGTGGAATATCGGTGGTTGCGGATAAAAAAATGGGCGTTTTGCCTTTACCGATTGCGGGACTAATGAGCGACAAAGATGGTTATGAAGTGGCCAGTGACTATACGCAGATAGATGAATTTACCAAAACCCAACTAAATTGTCCGCTCAGATCTCCATTTATGAGCCTTTCCTTTATGGCTTTGTTGGTTATTCCATCATTAAAGTTATCAGATAAAGGGCTTTTTGATGGTACTACATTTCAGTTTACCGAGATTTTTGAATAAAAAAAATAGACTCAGTTTTGGCTGAGTCTATTCTGTATTTCTTCAAAATTTAATTCTTTCCACTTCCTCCTATTGCTCCAGCTTCATTTTGGCGAGCCTCTTGCATTGGGTTCGTGGTTGGCCTTTGGCTTTGTTGTTTCATGAGTTGAAACTTAGTCGGCTTTTCTGGCTCTTTTGGATAAACATTGTCAGAATCATCAATATCAGGCAACTCAAAATATGGATCAAGCTTAAACTTCGCCACTTTTTTGTTCGTGGTTATGGTCTTCTTAATTTCTTTGTTGTTTAATCTCCATATTTCGGCAGGAAATCTGAAATCTTCGGTGGTACCATCTTCGTACTGAGCCTGAACTATCAATGGCATCACTAAGCCACCTTTGTTCTTGATTTTCAAAACATAAAATTGCTTTTTGTCCTCTATCCACTTTCTTTCTTCTGGGCTCAAAGACTCCAAATATTTCTGGTATTTGGCCTTATCGCTTTCGGTCACTTTAAGAGGATCATAATTGTTGTAGAAATCCTTCATGCTCGGGTCAGCTTCCACAACAGACTGTTGAATATCCTTCTCGTTTCTCATAGTACTTAAAGTCTTTTTCTTAGCTTCGGCTGTTTGCTTAGCCAATGGCTTGGTTTCTTCGGGATTTTGGGTATCCACTTGCATCCATTCAACCTCTGCAATTCCTTGATCCAGAGCGTCTACACTATAAAACCAGCCTTTCCAAAACCAATCCAAATCCACAGCGGAGGCGTCTTCCATGGTTCTGAAAAAATCAGCTGGCGTAGGATGTTTAAATGCCCATCTGCGTGCATATTCTTTGAAAGCGTAGTCGAAAAGCTCTCTTCCCATCACAGTTTCACGCAAAATATTCAGACCAGTGGCTGGCTTAGAATAGGCATTCGGGCCAAAAGTACCTGGAAGAATATTGTCACTACTCGACATGATAGAATTTTGCTTACTGCCGTCAAGTTTCATGTAAGGTACTATGTGCTGTGGTTCAATACCATCCGCTGGAAAATCTCTGTCCCATTCTCTACAAACAATTCCTTCCAAGAAACTATTTAGTCCTTCGTCCATCCACGACCACTGTCTTTCGTCAGAGTTTACTATCATCGGGAAGAAATTATGTCCCACTTCATGAATAATTACCAAGATCAAAAAATTCTTTGTGTCCTCTGAGTAGGTTCCATCTGCTTGCGGACGTGCTCCGTTGAAGCTCATCATGGGATATTCCATACCACCCACTGGTCCATGAACCGAATAGGCTACTGGGTATGGATAGGCTACGGTTCTCTTCGAATATTGGGTCAATGTATGTGCCACTAGTCTGGTAGAATATTGGCCCCAAAGTGGATTTCCTTCTTTTGGATACAAAGACATTGCCCACACTTTTTTGCCTTCAACATCTACTTTCATAGCATCCCAAATAAACTTGCGAGAAGCAGCAAAAGCAAAATCTCTTACATTTTTGGCTGCATAAACCCAAGTTTTTTTGCCACTTGGTTTGCTTTTTTCGGCAGCCTCAGCTTCGCTCTGATTTACAATTAAAACCGGTGCCGTTGTATTTTCAGCCTGTGTCAATCTTGAAATCTGAGTCGCCGAAAGCACCTCTTTCTGATTTTGCAATTCGCCTGTTGCACCTACAACCATGTCGTTTGGCACTGTAATGGCCACTTTATAATCGCCAAAAGCCAATGCAAACTCACCTTGACCTAGGAATTGTTTGTTTTGCCAGCCTGTTACATCGTCGTAAACACACATACGTGGAAACCACTGAGCCATTTCATAGAGATAATTACCATCTTTTTCGAAATATTCATATCCACTTCTCGCTCTCTGAGCGTTGGCATCAACAATATTAAAACTCCAATCTACATTAAATATGAAATTTTGACCTTTGAGCAAAGGAGCGGGCAAATCCACACGCATCATTGTTCCGTTTATGGTGTATTTGAGTTTGTTACCAAGTTTATCGATCACCTTTTGAATCAAATAGCCGTATTCTTTATCTGTTTTGTCTGACAGATTTCTCAATGCAGCTCCGCTTGAGCCTCTTTCGTGGCTTATAGAAGTTTGACGGGTGGTACGGGCATCAGACTTTTCATTGAAATTGTTTTGATCAAGCTGTAGCCATAAATATGTCAAGGCATCTGGTGAGGCATTGTAGTAGGTGATTTTCTCAGAAGCTGTAATTTTCTGATTGTCATCGTCGAGCTCTACTTTAATGTCATAGTCTGCCTTTTGTTGCCAATACTCTTTGCCAGGTGCTCCACTAGCTGTTCTGTAGGTGTTTGGCGTGGGCAAACTCGTTCCCATTTGTTCAAAAACCGTGTTGGCGTTGTAGTTTGTTGTTTGTTGAGCATGAGCCCAAATTCCTATCATTAGGAACAGAAGCGTTTTTTTCATATTTGAAGGTTTAAAAATTAAAATATCCATTTGTCGATAATCAGATGCGTGGTGATGCCTGCTACAAAAGCCGAAATAATTAAATTCAGTTCTCTTTTTTTGATGTTTAAAATATTGGTTAAAATGTAAGTAATAAGCATAAAGAAGACCACGATGATCAGCTGCCCGATTTCAAGTCCAATATTAAAGGCAAATAATTCATTCACGATGTTGGAGGATTGTCCCAAAAGGCTTTTCAGGTAATTTGAAAAACCTAAACCGTGTATCAAACCGAAAAATACTGTGAAAAAATATCTCAAATATTGATGTTGATTTCTTTGTGAACTGGTTTTGTCAGATTTGTTGAAAAAGTTATTAAAACTAGTAAAAAATATAGTGCAAGGTATTAAAAACTCAATTAATGCAGAATCTACATTCACTATTTTCATAACTGACAAGGCCAAAGTAATCGAATGTCCGATAGTGAAAAAAGTAATTACCCATAGAATATTTCGCCATTGATTGAAATTATACACAGCACAGAGTGCCACTATAAAAAGCATATGATCATAGCCAGCTAGGTCAGTAATGTGTTCATATCCAAGCTTAAAATAAGTAAAAAAAACATTCATGAATTTTAATTTGTTGAAAATCAAACAACGGCACCGAGACAAATACCTCCTATGATAATTAGATAGCTAGGGATTTTCTCAGAATATAATAAAGCCAAAGTTATCAGAATAGTAATAATATTTACTGAACTCCCCACCATAGGTTGAAACAAAGAGATGGCCGCCGCTAAAGTCAAACCCGTAGAAGTGGCATTAATTCCTTCCAAAGACGCCCTTATTCCCCTGAATTGCTTAAGTTGCTCCCAGAAACGAATCACGAAGAATATCATAAAAATACCTGGCAGAAAAATACCTATAGATGCCACCAAAGAACCCAATATCTGGCCACTCATGCCCCAGCTTCGCATAGAAAGTGACCCCACATATGAAGCAATGGAAAAAGTAGGCCCTGGTACCATCTCGGCTAAAGCAATACCTGATAAAAATTCATCGGCACTCAAATAATTTTTAAACTCTACGAACTCATTGAATAACAATGGCTTAAGAATATGCCCTCCACCAAAAGCAAAACTACCATTCCTGTAAAAATTTTCAAATAATCTAACAGGAAGTGATTTTGTAAATGAACCAACAAATATTACCAAAGCAAAAACTCCAGCCCAAAGCAGAAAGTTGGACCATTGAATTCTAATGGGCCGCTTTTCCATTTTCACTTGTTTACTATACTTAAATGATGCTACTAAGCCACCAAAAAGTATCAGAAATGGCGTCAAATACGGTGAGGGATATATAAAACCAAGAATGGCTGCAAGTAACATAAGCAAAACAGAAGTCTTGGAATTAATAACCTTTCTACCAATTATAAATGCAGCAAAAAATATAAAAGCCACACCCATTGGCTTTATAAATTGTGTAAGTCTGACAAGGGTGCCTTTCTCAAAAAATGAAATACCCAGGGCTGTTATACCCATAAAAATTGTGGCTGGTAGAATCCAAATCAACAAAGTAAGATAAGAAAGTCTAGCTCCACCCAATTTAAATCCAATGGCAGTAATGGTTTGAGTAGAGGTAGGGCCTGGCAATAATTGGCACAAGGCCTGCATTTCCATAAGTTCTTCCTCGGTGACATAGCGGTGCTGCAAAACCAAACGCTTGATAAACATAGCCAAATGTGCCTGTGGCCCACCAAAGCAGGTCAAAGAAAGAATTAGAACATCCTTTAAAAATATAATATATCTAATTTTTTTTGTCTCCAAAATAAAATATGCGACGGCGTAAAAACCAAAAATAATGATTTAAAGAGGGACTTGGTACCAAAAAAACACCAACGGGTGCTTAAAATCCTACTGTAAGACTTACTAGACAGTTTTGAGATTTTTCTCCACTTTGTCCCAATTCACTATGCTCCAAAATGCCTTTATATAATCCGCTCTTTTGTTTTGGTATTTAAGATAATAAGCATGTTCCCAAACGTCCAATCCTAAAATTGGTGTTCCTTTCACCTCGGCAACATCCATGAGTGGATTATCTTGGTTGGGAGTTGAACAAATCTTCAATTTATTGTCTTGAACAATCAGCCAAGCCCAGCCTGATCCAAACCTGCTTGTAGCTGCGGCATTAAAATCGGATTGCATTTTTTCTAAACTACCAAAATCTCTATTTATCATAGCCATCAAAGCATCTGACGGAGTGGAAGCTTTGGGTGACAAAATCTCCCAAAAAAATGAGTGATTCCAGTGACCACCGCCATTGTTTCTTACTGCAATGGATGATTTACTGATATTTTTCACAATATCCACCAAAGGAGTAAACTCATTGGGAGTTCCGGCCACTGCTTTGTTTAGGTTTGTTACGTATGCTTGGTGATGCTTGCTGTGGTGAATTTCCATAGTTTGAGCATCAATGAAAGGTTCAAGTGCATTGTAAGTGTAAGGCAAACTAGGCAAACTAAACGCATCTGCTGAATTAAAGAGGTTTGAAGTGCCGTTCGCTATAGCTTTAGTGCCTACTAAACCGAGAAACAATGAAGAAACAAAATCTTTCCTTGTCATGATTGTTGAATTAAAGTAAATGAGACCTCAATTTAAATAAAATTTGGAAACGATGAGAAAATAGGCCTTGAAAGTTTTTCAATGCATACTTGCGAATTAGTTTGATACGAAATTTAAGGAGTCAAAATCAAAAAAAACTACAGGATTTGCACTTAAAACTCCACTCTACTCAAAATACTTCTTCCGAGCGTGATTTCGTCAGTGTATTCTAAATCTCCCCCGATTGGGATTCCTCTAGCTATGGTACTGACTTTTACAGAAAGGTCTCGGAGTTTTTTGCGGATATAAAAAGCGGTGGTGTCACCTTCCATAGTTGGGCTTAATGCTAAAATAATTTCTTTAATTTCTGGGTTATTTTGGATCCGAAGTAACAAGGTTTCTATATTCAAATCTTGTGGCCCAATTCCTTGAATAGGTGATATGATACCACCCAACACATGGTATTTTCCTACAAACTGACTGGTGTTTTCAATCGCCAGCACGTCTTTGGAATCTTGTACAACGGCTAAAATTGAAGAATCTCTTCTATGCGAACCACAAATCTGGCAAATTTCAGCATCAGAAATATTATGACAGTCAACGCAGTAAGTAGTTTTTTCTATCAAATTTATTAATGAATTACTAAGATTATGTGTTTGATTTTTTTCGGATTTCAACAAATGAAGAGCCAACCTCAAAGCAGACTTCTTCCCTATTCCGGGCAATTTTGATATCTCGTTTACAGCGTCTTCTATTAGTTTGGAGGGGTAATTCAATCTTTTCTGTATTTAGCGAAGTAAAATTTCTGCTGATATTCCTCTTTGACAAATGGCATTTCGAATGGGTGCAAGTTCGTCAAAGTCACCATTTTTAACTGAACATTTTCCTTTGAAATGAATGATGAGTGTACACTGTTCTGCCTGCTCTTGAGAGTGTTCGCAGACATCTATGAGTGTATCTATAACGTGATCAAAGGTATTGGTTTCGTCATTAAAAACTACTACTGAGTATAGTTTTACTTCGTCAACCACTATCTCTTCTTCAATCAATACCTCAACGTCTGTTTGGGGAGCGAACTTCATATTTAGTACCTGATGATTTTTTTTACAAATTTACCAAATTTTAAAAAACTTGAAGACCTTTATTCATAAATTATTAAACACTTTTAAAAAGTTTTGGTTTAACTTAAATCTTCAATTTGTCACAAATATTTTATTTCAGCCAAAACTTTCCATTTTTTACCACATATTTGTCCTCATATTTCTAAAAACCCTTTTCTATGACGCCCTATTTAGCACTTGGAATCTTGTTCGTTTACTTTTTTATTCTCATCCTTATTTCCATAAAAACCTCAAAAGGAGCCGATTCTAACTCATTTTTTACTGCAAATAAATCGGTGCCTTGGTGGTTGGTGGCTTTTGGTATGATTGGCACCAGTATTTCTGGGGTTACGTTTGTTTCAGTACCAGGAGCCGTGGGAACAAAGTTCTTTTCCTATTTCCAAATGGTGTTGGGTTTTACGGCCGGCTATGTTTTCATCGGAACAGTTTTAATGCCTTTGTATTACAGACTCAACCTCATTTCTATATATGGTTACCTCAAAACTCGTTTTGGATTTTGGTCTTACAAAACAGGTTCCGCTTTCTTTTTACTTTCACGAACATTGGGTTCTGCTGTAAGACTTTTTATCGCTGCCAAAGTTCTACAAATAGCTATATATGACCCACTTGGAGTGCCCTTTGAGCTTTCAGTTATTTTCACGATAGCACTAATTTGGGTTTACACTTTTAAAGGAGGAATAAAAACCATCGTCATCACCGACACGCTACAGACATTCTTCCTTATCACAGCAGTAGCCATGACCATTTACCTGATTACCAAACAACTAAATCTTGGTTTTGGAGAAATGTTAGGTCAGGTTTATTCGAGCCCATTGTCAGAAACTTTCTTTTTTGATGGAGGTTGGGGCGACGCCAAGAACTTCTTCAAACTATTCATAAGTGGGGCATTTATCGCCATCGTAATGACGGGCTTGGACCAAGATTTGATGCAAAAAAACCTGACTTGTAAAAACATAAAAGAGGCTCAGAAAAACATGTTTTGGTTTACTGTAACCTTGGTTATCGTAAATTTAATGTTCTTGAGTTTAGGTGCATTATTGTACATGTACGCCAACCAAAAAGGTATCACCACCCCGACCAACACAGACGATTTATACCCAATGATGGCCTTAAAAATATTCAGTGATCCAAGTTTTGGTTTCGCTGGCATATTGGTTGGAGTAACTTTTTTGATTGGAATTACCGCAGCTACTTACGCCAGTTCTGATTCTGCTTTAACAGCTTTGACAACTGCCTTTTCGATAGATTTTATGGATGTTGAAAACAAGCCAGAAGCCGAAAGAATTAAAATCAAAAACAGAGTGCATATTATGTTTTCGGTGATCTTCGTCATCGTTATTCTGATTTTTAATCTTCTGAACAATTCGGATGTTATTTCGGCAGTCTATAAAATTGCGAGCTATACTTATGGACCTCTTTTAGGGCTTTTTGCTTACGGAATTTATACCAAAAGAAATGTAATCGATAAATATGTCCCATTCATTTGTATCGCATCGCCTATTCTTACTTACTATTCAGTGATACTTATTGAGAAATATACAGGCTATATATTCGGATTTGAAAACTTACTTTTGAATGGATTAATTACTATAATTGGTTTGATGATTTTCAGGAAAAAGTAGATTATGGAACGCGGATTTTATGGATTAGACACGGATTTTTAATTCTCTTGATGGATTAATTTTATCTCCACGGTAAAGCTTTTTTTAAATTAAAAATCCGTTTAATCCGTGGTGCTTGCATGGCAGCGGCCAACCGTCAGCGTCATCTGTGTGCTATTATTACACATCTTTACTTATTACGATTTGTTAAACTTTTGTCGCTTAAAAACCAAAAAAAGTGGACCATTGCTGATCCACTTTCATCTATAAAAATTTATCCTAATTCTTATTTCGCAACTTCAATATTCGCTTCGCGAGCATTGATGGTTTTCCCTTTCATACCGTCTATCACGCGACTTACGTCTTTGTGAGCCACTTCAACAAAGCTAAATTTGTCATACATATCTATCTGACCAATAGCCTTTCCAGGTATTTTAGCTTCAGAAGCTATAGCACCTACAATATGATTTGGAGATACGTTATCTTTTCTTCCAAGGTTAAGGAATAAACGTGTCATTCCAGCTTCTGCTACGCCAGTTGGAGCTCCAGCACCAAACTCACGTCTTGGTCTTGGGCTTTCTGAACCACCTTCAAATCTGCCACGACTTCTGGTGGCATCTCCTCTACGCTCAAAACTTCCGTTTCTTTGTGAGTCTCCACCTCTTTCATAACCTCTGCCACCTGTTGGTCTTTCATTTCTACCACCAAATCTGCTTTCAGTTCTTCTTTCAGTACCTCTACCGCCGTCGTCAGAAAGTTCGTGATCTTTGAAGCTTGACTTTCTTACTGTTCCAGATTGCATACGCATCAAAGCTGATACAATCTGGTGCGTCAAGAAACCTTCTTCTTTCAATTGATCCACTATTCCTTCGAAAGCTTCATTGCCTTCTTCTTGAATGTTGGCCTTAATCTTTTCTACAAACTTGTTTTGACGAGCTTTCGTCATGTCAGCTTGTGTTGGTATTTGTCCTTGAGGAATGGCCGACTTGGTGTAGTTTTCCAAATCTCTCATTCTGTTACGATCTCTTTTGCTGATAAATAAGAACGCTCTGCCCAATTTACCCGCTCTACCTGTACGACCGATACGGTGTACATAATATTCAAGATCCATTGGAAGGTCGAAGTTGAAAACAGCGTCAACGCCGCTTACATCGATACCTCTAGCGGCTACGTCTGTAGCTACCAATATTTTAGTGTTTCCGTTACGGAACTTGTTCATTACCTGATTTCTAGCCGCTTGGCGTAAGTCTCCGTGCAAACCTTCAGCTGCATAGCCTTGTGCTTGTAGGTCTTCTACCAATTCATCCACTTTCGATTTGGTATTACAGAACACCAACATCAACTGCAAATCGTGAACGTCAATCAAACGTACCATCAATTCAAACTTGGCTTCTCTTTTTACTAAGTAGTAAGCTTGGTCGATATTTACGTTAGTGATTTCGTTTTTAGTCACTTTGATAATCTCAGGATTTTTCTGAAATTTCTTAGTGATATTCAATATGTCTTTTGACATTGTAGCCGAGAAAAGAACGGTTTGTCTTTCTTCAGGAGCGTGAGACAATATCTGCTCGATATCTTCTCTGAAGCCCATGTTCAACATTTCGTCTGCCTCATCCAAAATCACCATTGAAATATTGTCCAATTTCAAAGTTTTCTTTTCGATGTGGTCCATGATTCTACCTGGAGTACCTACTACTATCTGCGTACCTCTTTTAAGGTTAGCAAATTGTCTTTCGTAAGACTCACCACCGTATATGGCAGTTACCAATAATCCTTTTTTAAATTTCGCTAGAGCAGTGATTTGCTCTTTTACTTGAAGGGCCAACTCTCTGGTTGGACACATAATCAATACTTGTGTAGCACGATTCTCCACATCTACATGCTCGATGGCTGGAATACCGAACGCTGCGGTTTTACCTGTACCTGTTTGAGCTTGCCCAATAACGTCTCTACCCGATAAAACCACTGGAATAGCGGCAGCTTGAATAGGTGTAGTGTTCTCGAATCCCATTGCTTCCACTGCTTGGAGTATATACTCAGACACAGGGAAATCTGTAAACTTAACTGTTTGCATAAAATCTGTTTGTCGGGCGTTTCGCTAACGACCGAATTTTTGAAAATAATAAAATAAAATGAGGCGATTGCGATACGCCCTTACGTGAACATCACGGATTGTATCCGTTGCCTGCTCTGAAGGGAAAAATAAAAGGAGTCGATAATCCTTTTGCCATTTGCAGAGTCTCGAACGGATAGTTCGATTAAAAACGATGCAAAGGTAATGAGAATAATTTTCAGAACAATGCCAATTCTGCATTATTCTTGAAATAAGACAATTCTACGATGGGATTATGATGTTTTAGAACATAAACCATTAAAAGTCATTATAATATCTCCTTCGGCACTACTCTCCTACTCATTACTTTTAAGCGTTTGGAGAGGTTTACTTCTTTGTCTGGGTTGAATTTTTCGGTGGTTCGCCACGAGTTTTCGGGGAGGAAGTCGGTTTCCATGTTTTCTAAAACTCCTGAAGAAAGTATTTTGGAATTTACAACAACAAAGCATTCTGTGTTGAGATTGGCACTTCTTGGATCTAAATTAAACGTACCAACAACTGCTAGCTGCCCATCTACTACCATAGATTTGGCATGAAGACCAAAAATCGGTGTAAAATTCATTTTCTTTTGCAAAGCCCCTGTCATCATCTTGAAACGTTCTTTCGCGTCAGGCTTAAATTCATAGATTTCAACGCCCGTTTTCAATAGTTTTGCTCTGTCCCTTTGATATCCACTAAAAGCTTCGGCATTGTCTGTTGAAGCCATACTATTGGTCAATATCCTCACTTTAACACCTCTTTTTACAGCATCTGCAAAAACTATTTTACCTACTTCAGTTGTGATTAAATAAGGTGTTTGAATATCTACTGACTTTTTTGCATTATTGATAAGTTTTATCAATTCTCTTGTGGTTTCGCCACCACCCAACAATCCTTTATGGTTTTTATTTTTTCCAGGCAAATCAGAAATAAATTTTACGTCAGAAGTCCAAACGAAGTTTTTGGAACTGAGTAACTTATTAAATGTTTCAGAAAAGCTATCTAGTTCTGCACGTACTTGCGGCCAAAAATTCTCAGGATTACAAGCGTATTGGTGAAGTTTCTCATAAGCCTTGTTATTATTGACTACCTTTTTCTCACTGATTTTAGAAACAGAAACGCTTAAATTGCTTTCCCAAAATAATAAAAATGACTGTTGCATGGCATTTACATCTTTTCCCATCAGCAGAATATCTCTATCTCTAAAATTGTATTCGTGGTCGTAATCAAAATACTCGTCGGCTATATTTCTACCACCAGTGATGGCTACTTTTTCATCCACAATAAAGGTTTTATTGTGCATTCTAAGATTACCAGACCTAAAATCCGTAGCGAACTTACTTAGTTTGTTGATTATGTTCTTACCCAAATTCACACCAGGATTATAGACTTTTATTTCAATGTTTGGATGAGCATCTAGTGTCAAAATATCCTCCAAATCAGCATCCACCATCATGTCATCTACCAAAAGCCTAACTTTTACTCCTCTATCAGCGGCTCTGACCAAATAATCGCAAGCTATAAGACCTACATTATCTGTAGAAAATATAAAATACTGAATATCAATACTCTTTTCGGCTTTTTCAGTAAACCATGCTCTTGTAATTAATGAACCTCCACCGTCTTCCAGCACATAGGATGCCGTTTTAGTGCTTAGGCTATCTTTGAATGGACTTAAAATCTGAGTAAGACCACCAGCTTCTTTCAGTTTTACTTTCGAACAAAAATCAGTTTCTTGCTCCTTTTTTTTGGAGGAACAAGAAAGGAGGATTACTGATATCAGAATAATGAATTTATACATTCTGTTGATATTAAGATACGTGGTAATGGCACACAGATGACGGCAACGGCTGCCGCACTGATATTTGAAATAACACTGATTTTCACAGATTTTTATAAGTCATAAATCCGTGTCAATCCGTGTTGAAATCAGTGTCATCCGTGTTCCAATTATACTTGAACAAACCTACCTCACCAAAAAAGCTGCATTGGCCATTAGGAGTTTTCCTCCGTACCAAAAGCCTCTAAAGATTGGACTTTCTAAAAGGTGAATTATTTTACCTTTTCCGTGGTCTTGAACAGCGAATACAGGTGCATCTTTCATTGTCTTTTTGACGTTTTGCCCCACAAAACCACTTACATGTTCTCCCAATTTACCTACATTCCAGCCGTTTTTGAGGTATTCGTTATCCAAAGTATTTTTTATCATCACATTAGAAGTTTTATCATATCCATAAGCCAAAGGATGCGTATTATCAAGATTCACTTTGAAAATTGCTCCAGGGATTTGGTCTGAAATAGCATCTCTATCTCTTGAGCCATAGCTTTTGTTTATGTCATTTTTAGCATCGGGTTTGCTTTTTGCCTTCAATTCTATCCCATCCTTTCCTGCCAGAAAATCATTTGCACTTTCCAACAATATCACCCTGCCACCATCGCTCACCCAACGCGTCAATTCCTTGTGGTCTTTTATGATATTTCCGTACTGACCATTGGGCAGAATCAAAACATCCAGTGTCCAAAGGTCAACTCTGCCAAAATATGAACCATCGATAAGCGTGATAGGGTAATCCAGCTGCTGATCGAAGAAATGCCAAACATCTCCCGCTGCAGTGGGTGTTATGCCCGCCCCTACCATCAAACCTATTTTCGGAGGATTCAACACATCTACCGAACTTGCTCCCATGTCTGGGCCACTTTCTACCAATCCCGAATAAAGCGATAATAAATTGATATCAAACGCTTTGGCGATGGAAGTTACTTTGGCTTCGAAGTTCTCACCCAAATTCTCATTGCCTTTGCGGGTTACCAACAAAGTCCCGGCACCAAAATCTTTTCCACCAGCTTTAAACGATGACTCTTGTAATCTTACTTTGATGTTTTCTTTGAAAAGTTGGGCCAAAAACTTCGATTCCTCGAAAGAATTGACCTCTGATGCAAACGCAAAAACTCTTTTGCCTTTGGTGACTTCCACTTTCGTATCAAACTTTGGTTTGGTTGTACTTCCGCTGAGTTTTTGGCTAGAAGCAAATGCTGGTAAATCATACGCATAAGGCAATGCCCAAGCCGTAATGTCGTAAGTATTAGAGTCTTCCAAATAAGATTTCGGCTCGAAAAGTATTTTGGCCAAAACGCCCTTGGGCTGGTAAGAATTGACTATCATGTCATTATCCTCAATGTTAAAAGTTTCCTCTTTTTGGTTTTGATAGTTAAAACCCGTTCCCGAAGATTTTTTGTTGGCAAAAGAATATTCAATTTGCATTTTGTCTAATTGCTCTGCCAAGGCCTTTACTTTGGCTTCATTGCCTTTAAACTTCATCACATAAGATTTGTATTTGCCGAAACCTTTACTTTGAGCCTCTGTAAAAAACTTATTGAACTCCTCAATCGTCTTTTCTGATTTGTCAGAAAGTGCCTCCAAAGTACCTAAACTTGTAGAAAACGAATGCATAATCCTGTCTTTCAACGTCAAGGTATCCCCATCATTTCTTTTGTAAGCCAATCCCGCAGCTCCTCCTCCACCTTGCTCAAAAGTCATACCGATGGCTCCGTTGTAAGACGGATACGTGTCGCCATAGCTTGGGTAAAACAAGTCATAGTTTTCTTTGGTGAAATATAACCAGCCTTTTTCGTCGAATGCTTTTTTGTTGTACTGGCCCAAAAGTTCTTGAAATTCTCTTTGAAAACCCGTCAAATCTTCATGGAAAGGTTTGGCAGAAGGCGGAAAATAGTACGTGGAGTTGGGTCCCATTTCGTGAAAATCGGCGTGCAGATGCGGCATCCACGAATTGTAGAACTTGATACGTTGCTGCGTTTCTTTTTGTGTTTGCCAAGCAATGTCTCTGTTCAAATCAAACAAATAGTGGTTAAACCTACCACCCGGCCAAGGCTCGTGGTGTTCCACAGAAGCAGCATGCAAATCAGGTTTTTTGCCCAAATAACGGTTGTACCACTGGCTGTAACGGTCAAATCCGTCGGGATTTACACAAGGATCTATCAAAATCAAGGTGTTTTTCAAGACTTTTTTGGCCAAATCAGAGGTTCCGTTGGCCATTTCGTAAATCACCTTTACCGAGGTTTCGGCATTTACGGATTCGTTGCCGTGTACGTTGTACGACAAATAGGCAATCGTCGGGATATTTTTATTGCCAGCTCCAGCCATGAGACCGATGTTTTGGAGGTTGGACTTACGAATCTGCTCGATGTTTTGGATATTTTCCTTGGATCCGATGGCCACAATTATCTGCGGACGGCCTTCGGTGGTGAAACCGAGCGGAAAAATCTTCACATTTTCGGGTTTGTTTGCCGCCACGTATTCGGCATAGCCTATCAATTGGTGGTGGAAATGAAATTTAGAGCCGGTGGCGTTTCCAAAGAATTCTTCAGGCGATTTTAGGGTTTGGGCTAATATAGCATGCGAAACAAAAAACAGGAAAAGTGCTAGTTTGTTGATATTGAGCATTCGAGATAAATGGTTAGGCCTCAAAAATAATCATAAAGGCTTGTTAAGCAAAAAAAAGCCACTCAAATAGTCAAATTGGGGCGATTTGGGCAAGGAATCGCAAAAAGCCGTTTTTTATTTACCTTTTCTGATAATTCATTGAATTTTTAAAAGAATTTTAAGGAAATCAAAAATATTTAAAATCAGGACTTGTGTAATTAAAATAAAGCTTATACTTTTGCACCACGATAACGGAAACGGTATCGGTCATTTAGAAAAAATGATGTTTTTTAAACGCCAATTTCGATAAATGGGACCAGTCGGCCCTATCGTCTAGCGGTTAGGACACGTCCCTTTCACGGATGAAACCGGGGTTCGATTCCCCGTAGGGTCACAAAAATGTGAAGTGAAAAAGGGGAAGCCTTGGTAGAAATACCGAGGCTTTTTCTTTTGTGTAAAATCTAAAAATGGATATGTCCTTTTCATGGATGAAACCGTTGGTGAGATTGGATCAATCCAAAAAGTTGGGGGGAATGAAAAAAGTTATTTATTTTGGGATCAAAATGATATATATTGAACCAAGACCTTATCCGATTACTTCTACCAGAAGGCTTATTTGAATATTTTGAAGTAGTTAAAGTAGAAAAAGTAGAAAATTCTTACAATATCCATATTACCGAACTCAACCTTATTCCCAAAGAGTTCGATGGTCAAAAGGGATCAATCCAAAAAGTTGGGGGGAATGAAAAAAGTTATTTATTTTGGGATCAAAATGATATATATTGAACCAAGACCTTATCCGATTACTTCTACCAGAAGGCTTATTTGAATATTTTGAAGTAGTTAAAGTAGAAAAAGTAGAAAATTCTTACAATATCCATATTACCGAACTCAACCTTATTCCCAAAGAGTTCGATGGTCAAAAGGGATCAATCCAAAAAGTTGGGGGGAATGAAAAAAGTTATTTATTTTGGGATCAAAATGATATATATTGAACCAAGACCTTATCCGATTACTTCTACCAGAAGGCTTATTTGAATATTTTGAAGTAGTTAAAGTAGAAAAAGTAGAAAATTCTTACAATATCCATATTACCGAACTCAACCTTATTCCCAAAGAGTTCGATGGTCAAAAGGGATCAATCCAAAAAGTTGGGGGGAATGAAAAAAGTTATTTATTTTGGGATCAAAATGATATATATTGAACCAAGACCTTATCCGATTACTTCTACCAGAAGGCTTATTTGAATATTTTGAAGTAGTTAAAGTAGAAAAAGTAGAAAATTCTTACAATATCCATATTACCGAACTCAACCTTATTCCCAAAGAGTTCGATGGTCAAAAGCTTGAATCCAAAGGTTACTTTGAGGAAGAAACAGTTAGGGATTTCCCACTTCGTGGCAAGGCTTGTTTTCTAAAAATCAAGCGACGTAAATGGCTCAATCATGATAGTGGAAAAATAGTCTA
>NZ_RJUE01000053.1 GCF_024343735.1 Lacihabitans sp. CCS-44 | reverse complement strand
TGGGGGACACCGCTTGGTGGGTAGTTTGACTGGGGTGGTCGCCTCCAAAAGAGTAACGGAGGCTTTCAAAGGTTCCCTCAGCACGCTTGGTAACCGTGCGATGAGTGCAATAGCAAAAGGGAGCTTGACTGCGAGACAAACAAGTCGAACAGGTACGAAAGTAGGATATAGTGATCCGGTGGTTCTGCATGGAAGGGCCATCGCTCAAAGGATAAAAGGTACTCCGGGGATAACAGGCTGATCTCCCCCAAGAGCTCATATCGACGGGGAGGTTTGGCACCTCGATGTCGGCTCGTCACATCCTGGGGCTGGAGAAGGTCCCAAGGGTTCGGCTGTTCGCCGATTAAAGTGGCACGCGAGCTGGGTTCAGAACGTCGTGAGACAGTTCGGTCCCTATCTGTGGTGGGCGTAGGAAGTTTGAGAGGCTCTGATTTTAGTACGAGAGGACCGAATTGGACTGACCGCTGGTGTATCTGTTGTCTTGCCAAGGGCACGGCAGAGTAGCTAAGTCGGGACGGGATAAACGCTGAAAGCATCTAAGTGTGAAACCCACCTCAAGATGAGACTTCCCTTGAGGAACGTTAGAGATTATGACGTAGATAGGCTACAGGTGGAAGTGCAGTAATGTATGCAGCCGAGTAGTACTAATGAACCGAGAGCTCTTAAATTTTTATTTTCAGTCTTTCTCAATCACAATGTTAGCCCCCTAACCCCCAAAGGGGGAATAAAGAGAGCTAACATTAATGTCAAAAGAATTTAGATGTCCAAAAGACAGTCAGAAGAAATAGTCAACTAGATTCCCCCATCGGGGGCTAGGGGGCAGGATTATTCATGGTGTTGATAGGGCGGGTGAACACCTCTTCCCATTTCGAACAGAGCAGTTAAGCCCCGCACCGCCGATGGTACTTGGATCAAACCCGGGAGAGTAGGTAGATGCCAGTTTTTTATTTATGAAACCTCAATACGTAAGTGTTGAGGTTTTTTTGTTTTAGACTGATTATAGAAAGTAATTCTTCTTAATATTTTTTAGTTTTGATTGTAAAGTATAAGTTGTAGTTTCTCAATATTTAAGTAAAAAAAAATTGAACAGAGCTTTATGCGGAGTGTCGCATCACCCGCACCGGTCGGATGCGACCCCAGTGTGGTACTTGGATCATCGGATTACCGTACCTCCGCTGGTACTTGGATCAAATGTGGGTGGCAAGCTCCGGTACGGTAGCGGTTCGACGTTTTGGTAGATGCCAGTTTTTTATTTAAAAAACCTCAACAGTAATGTTGCGGTTTCTATGTTTATGGATAACTTCGTTTCAAGTTCCGATACCTCATAAAATTTCTAAAGATATTTAATTCAAGAAATGGCCAAACGAAAGTGCCTAAGTATTATCGTCTTGAATTCATAATTTTGAGACAGAAGTGCTTTTTTTCTAATATGAAAGTTGAATGAATGTTTTTTGATTCATATTTATTTGTACTAACCTTATGTTGCAATTTACTCTTTGACAAAACTACCTTGATAACTTTATATTTTCATATTTTTTACTATTTCCATCAACGTATTGTGTTCGAATCACAAGATTGTCTAAAACAAATGTTGATCGTGCTGCTTTTGATTTGTATTCTTTGGATAGCGTTGAAAAGAGTTCATTATTATCAATTTTTGCAAGAGTTGCATGTGGTTTCTGTGAGATTTTGAAGTTTTTTTCTTTATAATAGTTATCAAAGCGAAACTTTTTCAGCATATTATAGAATGGAATAAATGAGCTTTCTGGCTCTAGTTTAGTGTATATTACATTATTTGAGAACACATCAAATCCATTGAATGAAATTTGAATTGCTTTTAAATCTCTCAATTTTTCTTTTAAACTATTTATTACTTTTTCTTTCCTTTCTGGTAATACAAGAAAAGAGCATAGGGTGATATGTGGAATTGATGAGCTCTTTGGTTGGTCCCCATAGTTAAGCTGGATATTCTTTTTTTCATTCTTTATCAGTTCATTTTCTTTTTTAGGAAAATTGAACATAACATCACAAATAATGGGCTCGGACAGAAGATTTTCTTTTTCCATAGTTTTGTTTTATTTTGAAATCTAAGTAAATAATAAAATTTTGTACTTTGCTATAATTCAAGCGATTATCTAATTTTCTTAGCAATGGAGTTATTTTATTTACCGTTTCTAGATTCTTTTGGATAAATTGGGAACAATTATTTTGAAGATGATTTTATAAATTATTCTAGAAATAAAGTTCTTTGATTATAGAACAACCAATTCATTTATGTATTGTTGTCATTTTAAATTTGATGTGTAACAAATTGATTTTTATAGGTTCCTTTTTTTGTTGCCTCTTGTTTGCAAGTTATAGCTTTGCAAACGAGATTAGAATTGTTTTCGAACAGAATTCGTCTAGTACTATTGTCGTAGAACTTCGAAGGGATAATTTAGTGTTAGATTCAGCTAAGTTTGATTCGAACAAAAGGAAGGATCTACTTTTAGTATCTAATTTTGAAGGGATACATGTTGTGTCATTTGATTCCAAATTTTACATATTTGTTTACTTAAAAAAGAGTCAAGATTTAGAAGTAAATGTTGATTTAGAAAAAGGAAAATTTGAAGTTATTGATTCTTTTGAATCTCAGCAATTAAACAGGATTTTTGAAAATTGGGAACGTGAAGTTACTGTATTAAATACAATGAAAGAACCCACTTTTGAACATTTTGATAAGGCTTTTGATAATTTGGCTTCAGAAATTATGTCCACACAGAATTCCGAAATTATCGACTGGGCAAGTATTTTTCTGGTTGATTTAGAAAAAGAGCCAAGTAAATATATGCTGTCTTTAGAGAAATTTATTGATTTTGAGCAGGCCGTACATGAGAGGTATCCGAGCTATAAGTTCAATAAAATGAAAGCCAATTTTGGTGTTAGAAAGGATAATCAGAGTGGTTATTATTGGAAATATTAAGGGATAAATAGATTAGTTTCTTAGCAAATTTTGAAAACTAAGTTCAAAAAGCTTAATTTTCGATTTCTAAATATTAAAACCTTTAAATACTATGAAAGATTGGAATAAGATTCTTAAGCCTTTGCTGGAGTTATATCGCAGCAAAAGACACCCTTTGGAATATCAGAATCTTTATCAACTGTTGGTAATGGTGGTACTGTCCGCTCAAGATTCTGATGCCAATATCAACAAAATTTCTCCTGCTTTGTTTGAGGCTTTTCCTGACATGGAGAGCCTATCTAAGGCTAAAATAGATTCTCTTATCCCTTTTATTTCTAAGGTTAGAAATTTCCAAACCAAGGCTTCGTGGCTTGTAGAAATAGCCCAAATCATAAAAGAAGACAAGAATATTCCCCAAACTATGGAAGATTTGGTTGCACTAAAAGGCATTGGGAGAAAATCCGCGAATGTTATTTTGCGTGAATCTGGGGGCAAATCAGAAGGTATTATAGTTGATTTGCATGTGATTAGAGTTGCACCAAGGCTTGGTTTGGCTGCGGAGTCTAAAGATGGAAACAAAATAGAGAAACAAATAATGGCTGAGCTTACACAAGATATGTGGGAAGTAGGAATGCCGATTTCTTTTCTAGGGCGTGAGATTTGTCGTCCGACAAATCCTAAATGCGATCAGTGCATTCTAAATGCTGATTGTAATTATTATCAAACCTCTATTTGATTTTGAATTTAGCGTTATATTCAAAAAGCCACTTCAAAGTAATTTGAAGTGGCTTTTTGGTGTTTCGGAAAGAATATTAAATTCTATCTAATATTTCTTTTCCAATAGCATCTGTACCTAATATTTTATCGGCAGGAGTAGTTTTATCTGCAATATCGCGAGTTCTCCATCCAGCTTTCAAAACACCATCAATGGCATTAATAAGGGCTTCTGATTCTGCTTTCAGGCCAAATGATATATCTAATAACAATGCTGCTGATAAGACAGAGGCCATTGGGTTAGCTACTCCTTTTCCGGCAATGTCATGGCCAGAGCCGTGAATGGGCTCATAAACGCCTGTACTTTCGCCAACTGAGGCCGAAGCAAGCATTCCCATAGATCCAGCTATTTGAGACGCCTCATCGGTCAATATATCACCAAATATATTTCCTGTCACCACCACATCAAAACGCTTCGGGTCTTTGATTAAAAGCATAGCTGCGGCATCAATAAATTGGTGCTCCAGTTCTACTTCAGGATAATCTTGGGCTACTTCAAGTACTGTTTCTCTCCATAGTCTGCTTGACTCCAACACGTTGGCTTTATCAACTGACATTAGTTTTTTACCACGCGTCATAGCAGCATCAAAAGCTTTACGAGCTATTCTTTCTACTTCATATTTGCTATAAATCATGGTGTCGTAGGCAGTTTTCCCTTCGTCTAAACGACCTCTTTCACCAAAATAAACGTCTCCTGTCAATTCTCTAAAGAAAAGGATATCTGCTCCTTTCAAGATTTCTGGTTTGATGCTTGATGCTCCCAATAACTCATCAAATAATTTGATAGGGCGAAGGTTGGCAAACAAACCCAATTCCTTTCGCATTCTTAAAAGACCTTGCTCAGGACGAACCTTTGCATGTGGGTCATTGTCGTACTTTGCATGTCCCACAGCACCGAAAAGGATGGCGTCAGAAGCACGCATTTTTTCTAACGATTCTTCCGGTAAAGGATCTCCAGTAGCTTCGATAGCCACGTGGCCCATAAGTGCCTCATCGTAGGTGAAATCATGGCCAAACTTGGCAGCGATTTTTTCTAAAGCCTTTTTACCTATTACGGTAACTTCTTGTCCGATGCCATCTCCTGGCACTACTAAAATGTGTTTTTTCATTTTGCTTTGTTTTGTATCACAGAGGTACACTAGGTTTTTCACAGCGTAACTCTTGTTTTTGAGTAAAATTTCAAATAATATTAAGCATCTTCCTGGTCGCCTCTATGGCCGATACCGTTTGGTCGGAGTCTAGTCCTCTGGTTTTTACGTCTTTGCTGTTGATGCTCCAAGTGATGATGGTTTCACATAGAGCGTCGGTTTTTCCACCTGGAGGTATTCTTACGGAATAATCTGTTAGCAATGGTAGCTCTTTGCCTTTTTTGATATAGATTTTCTTTAGAGCGTTCATAAAAGCATCGTATTGGCCATCTCCTTGGGCATTTTCTTGAAAAATCTCATCGCCAATTTGTACCTGTAAAGTAGAAGACGGCTGGAGGTTTTTAGAATGAGTTAGTACGTAATTAAGGATTTTTACATTCTCCGAAACAGCACTTGTGTCTAATACGTCAGAAATTATGTAAGGCAAATCTTCCTTTGTTACATTTTCTTTTCTATCTCCGAGTTCAATTATTCTCTGGGTTACTTTTTTGAGGTCAGCATCATTCAATTTTATGCCCAACTCTTGAAGGTTTTTTTCAATATTGGCTTTTCCAGAAGTCTTTCCAAGGGCATATTTTGTTTTTCTCCCAAAACGTTCGGGACTCAAAGTGCTCACATAAAGGTTGTTCTTTTTGTCTCCATCAGCATGAATACCAGCAGTTTGTGTAAATACATTTTCTCCCACAATTGGTTTATTGGCAGGAATTCTTAGACCTGAAAACGATTCAACAATTTTACTTATAGAATATAATGATTTCTCAACCACAGATGTCTTAAACTCGGGCATAAAATCGTTTATCACAGCCACAGCACTAGATAAAGCGGCATTACCGGTTCTTTCACCCATTCCATTTACAGTTAAATGTAAGCCGTGTACTCCCGCACGCAGGGCTTCCATTACATTGGCTGTTGAAAGGTCATAGTCATTATGTGCATGAAAATCGAAATGTGTATTTGGATATTCATTAATAATGGACTTCAGATAAGTATAGGTCTCTGAGGGCGTTAAAACCCCTAGTGTATCGGGGAAAAGAATACGCTTGACAGGTTGCTTAGTTAGAAAAGCCAAAAATTGAAAGACATAATCAGGAGAATTTCTCATGCCATTGCTCCAATCTTCAAGATAAACATTTACGGTTATGTCATTTTCAATGGCCAAGGCTATTACCTCTTCTATTTCCTTGAAGTGCTGTTCTGGTGTTTTTTGGAGCTGATGCGTGAGGTGATTCATGGAGCCTTTTGTAAGAAGATTCATCACTTTGGCTCCTGCCTGAAGCATCCAATCGATAGAAGCTTGGCCATCAACAAATGTCAAGACTTCTACTTTTTCAAGAAAACCATTTTCTGCAGCCCAATTGGTTATCAGCTTTACTGCTTGGAGCTCACCATCAGAGACTCTGGCTGAGGCCACTTCTATCCTGTCTACTTTTACTTCTTGTAGCAAAAGTTGGGCTATCGTAAGTTTCTCAGACACAGAAAACGATACTCCGCTAGTTTGTTCACCATCGCGGAGTGTGGTGTCCATTATTTCGATATGTCTCATCAGCTAAAAATTATGCTGTTGGCCATAAAACCAACAGCATGGATTATTTTATTGTACTCTTTTGAATAAATTCAAAAAATTGGGTTTGATCAAATACGTGTTTTTTCGAATTCACCAATTTCAGCTTTCATAGATTGCAGATAATCTATGTCGTCGAAACCGTTGGTCATATTATGTTTTTTGTAACCATTGATATCAAATGATTCTGATTCACCAGTGGCGGCAATTGTTACTTTTTGACTTGGCAAATCTACTATTACCTCTGCTTTTGGGTCGCTTTCGATAGCAGTAAATATTTTATCCAAAAACTCAGGACTAACCGTCACTGGCAATATCCCTATGTTTAGTGAATTTCCTTTGAAAATATCAGCAAAAAAGCTGGAAATCACACAACGGAATCCATAGTCATAAATGGCCCAAGCGGCGTGCTCACGACTAGAACCAGAGCCGAAGTTACGACCTGCCACAAGAATTTTTCCCGAATAAGTTGGGTTGTTAAGAACGAAATCAGCCTTTGGAGTGTCATCTCCATTGTATCGCCAATCTCTAAAGAGGTTATCCCCAAAACCTTCTCTTTTTGTCGCTTTCAAGAAACGAGCAGGAATAATCTGATCTGTGTCCACGTTTTCCAAAGGAAGAGGAACACAGCTAGATGTTAAGATTTTAAAACTATCGTATGCCATAATTTTTTATTTTTCAGCATAGGATTCAAACTAGAATCCTATTTTTTTAACTTAGATGTTAATTATAAAAATACTCTTGGATCCGTTACTTTACCAGTAACCGCCGCCGCCGCCGCCACCAATGGAGAAGCTAAAAGAGTTTTGGAGTTTGGTCCTTGACGACCTTCAAAGTTTCTATTTGAAGTAGAAACAGCTAATTTTCCAGCTGGAATTTTATCATCATTCATTGCCAAACAAGCCGAACATCCTGGCTGACGGAGAGCAAAACCGGCTTCGGTCAAGATATCCAAAATACCTTCTTCTTTGATTTGAGATTCTACGATATGAGAACCTGGAACCAACCATGCGGTGATATTATCTGCTTTTTTGCGTCCTTTCACAATCGAAGCAAAGGCTCTAAAGTCTTCTATACGTCCGTTTGTACAGCTTCCTAAAAAGACATAATCAACCTCTTTACCTATCATGCTTTCGCCTTCTGCAAACCCCATGTAAGCCAATGATTTTTTGTAGCTGGCTTCGCCATCTTTTACTTCACTTGCTTTAGGTATATTTCTAGAGATGCCAGTACCTAAACCAGGGTTGGTACCATAAGTGATTTGAGGCTCGATGTCAGCTGCGTTGTACGTAAGTTCTAAGTCAAACTCCGCACCTTCGTCAGATTTTAAAGTTTTCCAGTATGCAACTTGCTTGGTCCATTCTTCTCCTTTTGGACTTTTTTCACGACCTTCAAGAAACGCGAAAGTGGTTTCATCAGGGGCAATCATACCACCACGAGCACCCATTTCTATTGACATGTTACAAACCGTCATACGGCCTTCCATGCTCATGTTTTCGAAAACGTCCCCGGCGTATTCGGCAAAGTAGCCTGTAGCACCTGAAGCAGAAATTTGAGCAATAATATAAAGTGTTACGTCTTTTGGTGTTACTCCTTTTCCAAGTTTACCATTAACATTAATTCTCATTTTCTTTGGTTTCGGCTGCATGATACATTGTGAAGCGAGCACCATTTCCACCTCAGAGGTACCGATTCCAAAGGCAATAGCCCCAAATGCACCGTGCGTAGAAGTGTGTGAGTCGCCACAAACGATGGTCATGCCCGGTTGTGTAATACCGTTTTCTGGCCCTACCACGTGAACAATGCCATTTTTAGGATTTCCTAAGCCCCAGTGCGAAATACCATATTTACCAGAATTGGTCTCCAAAGCTTTAAGCTGATTGGCTGAAAGTGGGTCTTCAACTGGCAAGTGCTGATTGATGGTTGGCGTGTTGTGGTCTGCTGTTGCAAATGTTCTTTCAGGAAACAACACTCCAATTCCACGTGATTCAAGTCCGAGAAACGCCACGGGACTTGTAACTTCATGAATAAAATGACGGTCGATAAACAAGACATCTGGGCCATCTTCGATGTGCTTTACCACATGCGAGTCCCAAACTTTGTCAAAAAGAGTTTTCTTAGACATATTTTTCTTTTGATAAATTTTCGATGACAAAATTGCATGAAATAAAGGAAAGTGTGATTATCGAATTCGACCAAATAATAGCGTTTTTGGCTCAAATGACAAAATGGTCTAAATAAACAATAAAAAAGCGAAAGAAGAAACTTCCCTCGCTTTGTGTATATGTATAACCTATGATTGAATAAAAGAAGCACAAATGTAAAATAAACGCTTATCCTATTCAAAGGAATTGGTGTAATTTTTCGATACTATTCTGCTTTATTTTGAAGTCAAAAAGAATTTCAAACAAAAATAATGTTGAATTTAAAGTCCAAAGGGTCAAAGTTTTGTGAAATTTTCGCAATAAACTCGTGGTCGTTTAAATAGAAATTAAGGAAATTTTCGGAACGTTCTTGTAAGCCACCATTGGGGAATAGTTTTTCTTTCAGACCCTGTAACTGAGCCAAGGATGTTTCAAATTTTTTCTCTTCGGCTTTCTTGATTCTTTTCTCTAAATGCTCCAAGGATGTGGCATTTTTGACTTTCTCTGATTCCATAGCTGGCTTTAGCGTTGGATCAACTTCGGCTGCTTTTTTGATGATTTGGTCAAATGCCGCGGCTATTTGGTTTATTTCATCTGCTAATGAAAGAGAATTTTCAGAGTTTTTTTCTACAAAATTTCTTTTCAGAGTCACGTCGTCTTGAAACAACTCCTCAGCTTCTATTCCGAGTTTTTCCATTCGCTTTTTCGTGCCTTCATTTATGGCTAACCCAAGATTTCTTGGCAAAAGAATAGGAAATTGCACCTGGTGATGTTCAAAAATATCTTTTAGTTGCAACCAATAACAAACTTCAGACGGTCCACCAAGGTAAGCAAGGTTAGGTAAAATGGTTTCTTGGTAAATCGGTCTCAGAACTACATTTGGACTAATTTTTTCAGGAGTTTTTTCTAAAATCTCTAATATTTCGGATTCTGTAAAGCTTAAATCTGTGTTTACAACCACGTACTTTTCTCCGTTTTTCTCTATTCTTTCGCGTAGGTTTTCGTCTAAATAGAAGAAATTGATGTTTCGAGCGTGAATCTGTGTTTTGTATCCTTGATTTTCTAGACGAGCAGAGGTTTCGGCCACAATCTTTTCAGCTGCATTCTCCGTAATGTCTTTTTTTATTATTGGAGCAAATACTGACTTTAGTAATCTGTCATCACCGTCAATGCAGACCAATCCTTCAGCTCCGAAAAGCTCGTGCATATATTGTCTGACAGCTCCCGCTAAGGTACTATTTTCTCCATAAGCTCTTGCAAACACCTCGGGTTTATCTCTCAGGCCTTCAATGATTTGCAATAATTCAGATGGATTCATTCTACCCACCCCGCCTTTTTGTTCGGTTTCCCATTTGTGTTTTTGACCGAAGAGATTGAAGTAAGATATTTCTTCAAAATCATGATCTTCTGTGGCCATCCAATAAACGGGCACAAAGTTATATGCTGGAAAAGCCGCCTTCAGTTTTTTGGCCAAATTGATGGTACTCACTATTTTGTAAATCACATAAAGAGGTCCCGTAAAGATGTTGAGCTGATGGCCAGTGGTTACCGTAAATGTATTTTCGTCAAGCAGAATGTCAATATTGGGAGGATTTTCTATGCCTTGATATTGATGATTCAAAGCCTCAACCAACTCTTTTCTATGGCTAAATTTACGTTTAGAAATTGTTTCTTTGAAACCAGCTAGATCGGGAAAAGAACCGTAAAAACCACTCAATTGAGGATTTCTATCTATATAATCTGTGAAAAGTTTAGGAAAATGAGAGGCTTGCGAAAAAGGTATCTGCTTGTGAGTAATTTCCAAAATAGTTTGATTTTAAAAATGAAAACAAAGAAAAGCATGAATGGGTTTCAAAACTTATATTTGTGTCAAATTTAGCACAAATGATTGTTAGAACTACGGAAGACGGCTCCAAAACTGTTTATTCGGAGCAATTTAAACAATATTATCATTCGGTTTTTGGTGCGAAAACAGAATCGGAGTGGGTTTATATAGATCTGGGATATTTGGATGCCATCAAGAAATTCGGGGAAATTAGAATTCTGGAAATCGGATTCGGAACTGGCCTAAATGCTTTTTTAAGTCAGAAAATGGCAGAGGAACATCAAATCCCAACTTCTTATGTTGGTCTAGAAGCTTTTCCAATTCAGCCAGATTTATTTCAAAGCCTGAATGAGGATTTGCAAATTTATCACACTTGTGAGTGGGAGAGGCGGCTTAGGCTTTCGAAATATTTTAGCTTTGAAAAAAAGGAAATTCAAGTAGAAAACTACGAATCCAACCAAACTTTCCATTTGATTTATTTTGACGCTTTTGCTCCAGATGCTCAGCCTGAGCTTTGGACTGCCGAAGTTTTCGAAAAATTAAGAAAAATGCTCGTTAAAGATGGAGTTTTGACCACTTATTGCTCAAAAGTTATGGTACAGAAAAACCTGAAGAAAGCGGGTTATAAAATAGAAAAACACCAAGGACCTCCCCATAAAAGAGAAATCTTGAGGGCTATAAACTTGGGTTAATGCTTCTTCAGAAATTTATATAAATGCCAATTATTTTCATAGTTTTGTGAAAAATACATTACAAAACCTATGAGCAAAAACACTATTATTTATTTTATTGCTGCCGTAGCAGCCACAGGAGGCCTACTCTTCGGTTTCGATACGGGTGTTATCAATGTTGCCCTTCCTTCACTTCGTGAACAATTACAACTTACCCCATCGCAAGAAAGTATGGTGGTAGGAGCGGTACTCTTCGGGGCAATGTTTGGTCCTTTTATTTCAGGATTTTTAACAGACAAATTGGGTCGTAAAAAAATCAACATCATTGCATCTTTGGTTTTTGTGGTGGGTTCAATATTGGCGGCTATCGCTCCAGATACCAATTCACTCATTGCAGGTAGATTGCTTTTGGGTTTGGCTATTGGTATCGTGGCAGCTACGGTTCCATTATATTTGGCGGAGCTTTCGCCCAAAGACAAACGTGGTAGAATGGTGACGTTCTTTCAGTTGGCCATTACTTTAGGTATTTTGCTCTCTTATGTGGTCGGGTATATTTTTGGGGATGCCGAAAACGCTTGGCGATTGATGTTTTGGGCGGGATTTGTGCCAGCGATTATTTTGTTTGTTGGCATGTTATTGGTGCCAGAAAGCCCAAGATGGTTGCTCACAAAAGGAAGAAATGAGGAAGCTCTAAAAGTCCTGAATCAGCTAAGAACGCCTGATGAAGCCGTTGCAGAATACAACGAAACCTTGAAATTGTTAGAAGAAGAAAAACTCAATAAATCAAGCTGGATGGAGTTATTCATGCCAAAATTGAGAATTCCACTTTTCATCGGAATCGGGATATTTGCCATTCAACAATTTTCGGGTATCAATGCTATCATTTATTACTCCACAGATATTTTTAAGTCACTTTTTAGTGATTCGCAGGCTACTTTGGCCACCGTTGGTGTAGGAATTGTAAACTCATTGGCCACCATTTTGGGTATGCAGTTTCTCGACAAATGGGGCCGTAAACCATTGCTTTATACAGGTTTGATAGGTACCGCGGTTTGTTTGGGTACTGTTGGTTTGGCATTTTTGTTTGAAAGTAGTTTACCTGCAGGGTTAAGACAAATGATGTTGGTGGGCGGAATTTATACCTACATTATTTTCTTCGCCATTAGTTTGGGGCCATTGGGTTGGTTATTGATTTCGGAAGTTTATCCGTTAAAAATCAGAGGGTTTGCCTCAAGCATGGGAAGCTTCAATCACTGGTTTTTTGACTTGATGGTGGCAATTTCGTTTCCATTGATGCGTGCCACTTCCTTAGGAAAGAATGGCGGCATTTTCTTCATTTATATGATTGTGGTACTTCTAGGACTATTTTTTGCCAAATTCGTAGTTTTCGAAACCAAAGGACTTAGCTTGGAAGACATTGAGAAGAAGTATAATTGATATTTTGAGATTTTTTGAAGTGAAAGTGCAGGTCCTTTGGACTTGCACTTTTTTGTTTTCCAAGTAGGTAAATATTAATTTCTGAATGGAAACTTGCCGATACCGGCAAGAATTTCCTCTAATACCAATGTCTATTTTTAGTTTTTTGCCGATAAAAAATTTAGTCTGAATCTTTTCTCGGGTTTTATCTTTAAAATCTCCCAATTTTTCACAAACTTACTATCCCAAACTCATCAATAAACCAATGCTAAACAGAAGGTCCTTCTCATCAAAACTTATTTCAAGTGCTTTTTTGCCATTTCTTAAAATACCAGATGCGGGTTTCTTGAAAGAAATAAGCGATTACGTTGGTTCAGCCAACCCAAGTGCGGATGATGAAGACTTTTGGGCTCAGATTAGGATGGCTTACACGACATCTCAACAAATTGTAAACCTCAACAACGGTGGAGTAAGTCCATCCCCTAAAGTGGTGCAGGATGCCGTAGAACATTACAACAAGCTGGCCAACGACGGGCCTTCCTACTACATGTGGCGTATAATGGACCAAGGAAGAGAGCCTTTGAGAGAAAATCTGGCAAAGTTTGCCGGAGTTTCACCAGAAGAAATTGCCATCAATCGCAATGCCACAGAAGCTATCGATACGGTCATATTGGGTTTACCTCTTCAAAAAGGCGATCAAGTGGTACTGTCAAAGTACGATTACCCCAACATGCTGCATGCGTGGCGACAAAGAGAAGTGAGAGACGGCATAGAGTTGGTTTATGTAGACATTGATTTGCCTTTGGCTGATAATGAGCTGATTCTGAAAAAATATACGGAGAAATTTACCCCCAAAACGAAAGTGGTACATCTTACGCATGTGGTAAACTGGAACGGGCAGATTTTACCGGTCAGGAAAATTGCTGATGAAGCCAAAAAGAAGGGCATAAAAGTGTTGGTCGATGGGGCTCATTCGTTTGCCTTGTTAGACTTCAAAATTCCAGAACTCAACTGTGATTTTTATGGCACAAGCCTGCATAAATGGCTTTCTGCTCCGATAGGCTCTGGTATGCTTTGGATTAAGAAAGAAGAAATCAAGAACGTCTTTCCGCTCATTCCAAATGGTGATCCATTTAGTGTAAACGTTAGAAAATATGAGAATCTAGGTACACGTTCGTTTATGATTGAGCAAGGAATCGGCACGGCATTGAATTTCCAGTACACAATAGGTAACAAGCGAAAGGAAGACCGCATACGGTACCTGAAAGACTATTGGACCAAAGAAGCTGTAAAAATACCGAGAGTGAAAATGTACACACCGTTAGATGCTCAATACTCCTGTGCCATAGCCAATGTAGGTATGGAAGGTATGGAGGCCGGTGTAATAGAATCCAAGCTTTTTGAGAAATTCAAAGTGCATACTTCGCCCACCAAATGGGAAAAAATTAACGGAGCCAGGGTTACACCGCATGTTTACACTTCTTTAAGAGATTTGGATAGGCTTTTGGAGGGATTGCTTTATGTTTCTAAGCTGTGACTTGGATTTTTTGAGAAATTGCTTTTGCCAAATACCAAGAATTGGTATATTCACATTTAAATTCTAAATAATTAAGAAAATGGGAAATAACACTTCTGTTTTATTAGGTGATCATTACCAAGAATTCATAGTTTCTCAGGTAAAATCAGGTCGATATTCATCAGCAAGTGAAGTTGTGAGGTCGGCGTTGAGACTACTGGAGGAAGAAGAACAAAGAAAAAATGAATTTCTGAGAGGAGCATTGAAAGCCGGTGAAGAAAGTGGTTTGGCGATTCCATATAATTCTGAGAAGTTCAAAGAAAAGATGTTTGCCAAATATGTAGAAAAAAATGTTTGAGGTTCGAATCACACCCTTTGCTTTAAAAGACCTTGAGGATATTTGGTTTTATACTTTCAATGAATGGTCTTTGGACCAAGCCAACTTGTATCAGGATTTTTTGGATAGAGGGATATCAAAAATATCCGAAAACCCTTTTCAAGGGAAATCCTTGGACAATCTAAAATTGGGGTACTACAAGTTCAATGTTCAGCACCATTCAATTTTTTATTATATTGAAGAAAGTTCTGTTGTAATAGTCAGAATTTTACATGAAATGATGGATACCGGAAGGCATCTATAATTGTCAAAATTCTCGTTTTTTATCATAGAATTCTTAATACTTTTAATACTTTAACTTTCTATAAATTCTACACTCATGCTCAGCCACAAAATCTGCCGAAGTATAAACAAGCTCGTAATTATCTTTATCCGTCAAAGAAAGCTTACTTTCAGCATGAAAATTCACGACAAACAAAAAATTCCCAATGCTCCATTCAGCTACAAAATTAGTTTTTGACGGCTTCGTAATCCACTTAAAATCAGTAAATTGAGTTTCTTTTTGTATGGTTTCGAATAGAAGCTTCATTTTTTCTAATTCAGAAAAAAGGCCATAGTTTTTACCCCAAATAAAAGGCCCGTGGGTCACTTTATCGGTTTCGGCGTCGTCGTTTATCTGAAAAACGTAGAGTTTGGTGTATTCCTCGTTCAGACCACGTTCGAGGTGTGGATTACGGCATTCAAAGCCCAAAGACATGTAAGAGGGTAGAACTGGCAGGAAAAGACCCACAAAAAACCTCAAATGATTGCCTTTTTTATAAAATTCATCAAACCTAGGATCGTCCTTGTCCGCAGTTATCATCGTGAAATTCGGAGCAAACTTTCTGTTTTCAGCCAATGAAATATAATCCTCTAATTGGGTCATAAACACCTCTGAACCTACCGGCGAGGCCTGTAAGTCTCCAAGCGTGCTATCTGCTTCTATGGCTTCAAGGTGGTCCAATTCGTTGCCATAACCCATGGTATCAGGTGGAGCAATGAAAGTCTCGGCAAAAAATCCGAAATGCTTTACGCCTTTAGCCACAATGTAGTTTTTGATCGCTTTCAGTGGGTCATAAAACTCACCTATTTCACTTGGAACACCTCCCGACCTTGGCTGCACATGGGCCATATCACCCCGCATAAAGTCAAAATTGTAGGCTTGCTGGCACTCATAATATTTCTGACAAACATAGTCCCAAGCCGGAATATTTGGATTCTCAAATTCCAGCTCCTGATTATGTTCGGCATGATAAAACTTGTATCGCGTTAGCGGTCCAAATACCCTTGACATGGCCTCCGGCTTATCAAATTGGTAATTGTACCATTTGTTGCCCATTTTATCATAAATGAAATCGTTTTCTACCAAATGCAGCCCTCTGTAAGGCGGAGCCATGGTTACGGGTAAGGTTTCTAATCCATGATAGAGCAATTGCTGCATCATTTCTAGTCTTCTGCTTAATCTTTTATCTCGCTCATCCACCCGTCCAAACAGAATTTCTAGTCTTTGTTGCTCGCTAAGAATCGGATTGTTGAAATCAAAAAATACTGATTTGCTGTAGGAAATCAAACTGCCATTAGCTGTGCCATGTTGGTTTAAATATTCCCAAATAATATCTTCTACTTCAAGCCCATTTTGGGTATTTACTGATAAAATAGTATGATCTTTTCGCTTTACCCACTCAAACATTTGTGGGTGCAAAAACACCAATTCCGAGAACCTATCTGTATGCGGAATTATGTCCAATCCTACATATTTCCCCATCATGTGAATGAGATTGCTTACTACTTTGAGCTGTTTTTCTACTGTATCGAGGCTCGGTATAGCATTTTTTAATTCTTCACTAAAAAACTCTGGGTTGATATTCCAGCTCACTTTACCGTACAAACTTGAAACCACTCCAGGCTCCCAAATGGGCAAAATATGAATGGAATCGTGGCAGCTACCTATGGTTAGGAGGTATTTGATAAGATTAAAAATATTGCCAATTGTACGGATATTCACGCCGACCATATTGGTGGTTTTTAGCCAGTCGCCGTTTTGTTGGCCTTTTAGTGGACTAGGATAAGTAATGCCAGGATTAAGAGCTTGTCCAAGTTTATCTGTCCCGAATCGAGACTGCAGAATTTGAAGTATATCGAACACATTCAGCCCAACTGATATTTCGGGAATGAGTTTGGATACGAAGCTCATTTCTTGATTTGCATAGGCACTCTTAAAGCCAGAATGGCCATTTCTCCATACATCAAATGGACTTTGAGCACTGTTGTTTTCCATCTTATCTTTAATTATCATAGGTTTTCACCGACAAAACTATCAATATTTGCTTAGATAGCAGATTTTTTTCGAACTTTTTGGAAGAAATGCCTTTCCGCGAAACTCCGTTTTATTCTTAATTCTGCTGTTTTTTTATTCTTGATTTTTCAAGAAAAATCAAAATATAATAAGTTTCGTCTACTTCAAGTATTATTTTGTGTGCCAATTTCGTTTGTTTACAAAACTTATAAACGCTATACATGAAGCTATCAATCGGTGTTTTGCTTTTTTCTTTAATTAGCTCTACTTCTTTTGCTCAAAGCAACACGGGAATAATAGTTGGTAAAAACTATTACGGGCAAGCAATAAATGAGCGTGAGATATGTAACTGGGTAGCTTTTTCTACTCGGCCAGAGGTCAGTAAAGCTATTGAAAACATTGTGAGGAGGTCGGGTTTGAAGCAGAATTTTTATGTGATGGAATGCCCAAATACCGACAATTGCTTTGCCGCGACTCGAAATGGCGAGCGGTTGATTGTGTACGACCCAAAGTTTATCAACAAATTAAGTAACGTTACAAAAACCGATTGGGGAGCATTAAGTATTTTAGCTCACGAAATCGGGCATCATTTGCAAGGGCACACCATAAAACAAGGAGGTTCGGAGCATGAAAAAGAACTAGAAGCAGATGAGTTTTCAGGTTTTGTAATGTATCAAATGGGTGCAAAACTTAAGGAAGCCCAGTCGGCTATTGCCAGTTTAACTACCGAATATACTACTTCCACGCATCCTCCGAGAAGTTTGAGGTTGAAATCAATAGAGAAGGGTTACATTAATGCACGGGAGTTATATCCTGATATTCAAGCTATTAAATTGGAAAGAAAGCCTGAAGTTTCGACCGAAAAAGTGTTGGACGAAATCATAATAGAAACTACAGTATCTAGTGACTCCGAGACTTTGCCAGTTCGTAAAAAAGGTTGCGTTGATGGCAATTGTCTAGAGGGTTTTGGTGTGGCAATTAACTCCAAAACATCAGAGAAGTTTGAAGGGAATTGGCATGTGGGCAAACGCCACGGTCAGGGTACAGAATATTACAAAGATGGCAAAAAGAAATATGAGGGTTCGTTTTCAAACAGTTTGTACAACGGCAAAGGCACGCTTTTTCTTAAAAATGGAGACAAATACATTGGGGGTTTTTATCAGGGGAAAATGCATGGTTATCAAAGTACTTATGTGTATAGAAATGGGGACATGATTATTGTAGACTTCATTGCGGACCGAAAAGAGGGTAAAGCAAGGGTGATTTATTATGGTGGTGTGGAGGGTACAAAATACTTTAAAAACGATGAGGAAATTCGTTAAAAAGCATCTTTTTTTTGGTTTTGAACTGGTTTTGACAAATATATTTTGGTTTGACTTACCATTCTATTTCAAATAAAAAACAGGCTTTCTGCATATCTGGCATAAAAAATCTTTTATATTTGTCCCTCCAAAATCTTACCATTTTATGTCTTGGTTTAGAAGAACAGAAAAAGGGATTAACACTCCCACCGAGCTCAAACGTGAAACTCCTGACGGTCTTTGGTATCAATGCCCAGAGTGCAAAAATGTAATGCATACACGTGAGCACAAGCAAAATGCCTTTACTTGTATCCATTGCAACTACCACGACAAAATAGGCTCAGAGGCTTATTTCAGTCTGCTATTTGATGAAGGATCGTTCACTGAGCTGGATAAGGATATGATTTCGGGTGACCCATTGAAGTTTGTTGACACTAAAGCTTATCCCGATCGTATAAAAACCACCGTAGAAAAATCAGGCTTAAAAGACGCTTGTAGAACGGCTTACGGTAAAATGCATGGGCAAAATATTACGATTTCTTGTATGGACTTTGGCTTCATCGGTGGTTCAATGGGATCGGTGGTAGGAGAAAAAATAGCACGTGGCATAGACAATGCTATAAAAACACGAACACCATTTTTGATGATTTCAAAATCTGGAGGAGCCAGAATGATGGAAGCTGGGTTTTCACTAATGCAAATGGCCAAAACTTCGGCCAAATTAGCTTTGCTTGAGGAAGCCAAATTGCCTTATATATCACTATTGACGGACCCAACAACAGGTGGAGTTACTGCATCTTTTGCTATGCTTGGTGACCTCAACGTGGCAGAACCAGGCTCATTGATAGGTTTTGCAGGCCCAAGAATCATTAAAGAAACGATTGGTAAAGACTTGCCGAAGGGATTCCAAACTGCTGAGTTTATTCTGGAGCATGGTTTCCTTGATTTCATAGTCGATCGTAAAGATCTTAAAGATAAGTTAGCGAGTCTTTTGTCTTTATTGTGTAAAAAGTAATAATATTAGAATTTAATTTTACTGCTTTGGCCTGGCCTTATTTTTGTCTATTACTGTCTCAAAAGTACTTACTTTGGATACTATAAATGCTCCTAAGGCTTTCTTGGTTGACTTGGAGTTTAGGTTAAATATGTTTGTTGGAATGTTACTTAATGGCGTAGCAAATATTCCGCCATTCGTTGATTCCTGCCTTAGTTGTAGCAAATAGTAATAAGCTTCAGTAGGAATAGAAAAGAGCTCCACCTTCAGTTTATCTTTATCCGAAAACAAGGTTTGGTTTAACGATTGCCTGATGGGCAAAATAAACATCAGACCATCTGACTTTGAACCAGGCGAAAATCCAGCATCGTAAGCAAGTGAAATATCTGTGGGCTTAAATCTCAATGTGTCGTTTTTGTACGACCTTACCAAATAGGTATCTCCCTCGCCAACGGGATCATTGGCATAAAACTGAGCTAAAAAGCCATCTTTAGGGCCACCGTTTGGTGGCGTTATTGGGAAATTAAATACTTCATAGGCGATAGAATCTATTTTCGGCACCCGCTTGAGTTGTGATAGAGAATAATACTGCTCATTTTCATATTTTACAGCCAATGCCACTTGCTCGTTTTCGTTTAAAAACTTCCCAGTTTTTGGTTTATAGGTATAAATCCCGTCGTTGTTGGGGTCTGTAAACACATGGGCAGTACTGTCTTTGTTATATACTATTACCTCGGCACCCAAGGCCGGCCTGGGGGCAGAATCCTCAAAATAGGGCTGCGAAATAGTTAGTTTTACGCTTTGTTCTTTATCTTCGTCAGTGAGCCACGCATCTACCACTAGTTGATTTACTCCATCTTTTACGTCAAAGTCTATTACTTCTTCACAAGAAAACAGTGCAGCCGAAACTATAAGTATTGATAAGATTTTTTTCATGATTTTTAGAATTTGAAATTGTATGTAACTGCCGGAATAATTGCCGCAAAAACCGAATATTTTACAGCCTCCGTTTTGGACGGGTCATCAGGATTTTGACGCACATAAACCGAAAATGGATTTTTTCTATTGTAAACATTATATACCGAGAACACCCACTCACTTTCACCTTTTCCAAACAAAGCATGTTTGTTTTTACGAGTAGCCGAGTAGTCGAGCCTGTGGCTGTTCGGAATGCGGTAGGTATTTCTATCGTCAGTATAATTGTGCGGCAGTGCTATGCCTTGCCATGCAAACTTATTGGTTGGAAAACTCGCAGGGGTGCCACTTGAGAAAGATAAAGTTGTACCCATAGACCATTTTTTGGACAAATCCAGAATACCAACCACCGAGATATTGTGTGCTTTGTCGATCCTACTGGCATACCAATCGTTGTTGTTCAGCCCATCAATTTTTCTTTCAGTTCGGGCTATGGTATAACTCACCCAACCATTGAGTTTGCCTTTATTTTTTTTCACAAAAAACTCGGCACCATAAGCTCTACCAATACCATACATGAGATCACCTTCTACTGCTGGATTGAGTAACAAATCTGCATTTCTTATGTAATCAATCTGGTTTTTCAGGGTTTTGTAATAAACTTCAACTGAAGTCTCGAAAAGATTTTCTGAAAAATTCTTGAATAAACCCAAGGCCACTTGATCGGAGAGTTGCGGCTTGATGTTATTGCTGCTTGGTGTCCAAACGTCAAGTGGAGAAGAAGCCACGGTGTTAGAAAGCAAATGAATGTACTGTGCCAATCTATTGTACCCAAGTTTTATGGAGGTGCTGTTGTTTATTCCCAAGTTCAGGGCAATCCGAGGCTCTAAGTTGCCATAATTTTTGATGGCTTCTCCTTTTTCTGAGGTTCGAGTTGAGGTTATTTGTTTTCTTTCTCCAGGAATTGTATTTTCATTAAAAGTATACACTGTTCCAGGGCCCATGTAGCTATAGAAAGAGTACCTAAGGCCATAATTAAGGGTTAGTTTGTCGGTCAGTTTTTGCTCATTTCCAATGTACAGAGCAGATTCCATCGCATATTTACTATCTAAACCAATGGAGCGAGATTGCCCACCCGAAACCGCAGTGGCTTGTCCAGGATTAAAAGTATAATATATGGCTTGTCCTCCAAATGAGATTGTATTTTTAGAGTTCAGATAATAATTAAAATCGGGTTTTATGCTGTAATTCAATATGTTCGACTTCCATTCAAAAGAATCTTGATCATTTTCATTAGATAAATCAGAGTCAAGGGAATAGTCATAGTTTGAGTAAAAAACGGTTGTGTTCAGGAACAGTTTATTGTTGAAAACATGGTTCCAACGAAAAGAAGTTGTGGAGTTTCCCCAATTAAAACCAAAGTCGGCCCCGAATACGTCACGACCGAAGTAGCCAGAAAGGAAAATAGTATTTTTGTCGTTTATTTTATAATTGGTTTTTGCCGTAAAATCATAAAAGTAGAATCTAGACCCTTTCAAGTCGGAGTTCAGAAAAGGCTTTGCCAGAATGTCGATGTACGATCTTCGCAAGGCGATTATAAAACTTCCTTTTTCTTTTAGAAAAGGTCTTTCGTAGGCAAATCTTGAAAAAATTGTCCCCAATCCACCCGAGAATTCAGGTTTTTTTGAATTTCCCTCTTTCATTCTTACATCTAGTATTGAAGAAACTCTACCTCCATAAGTGGCAGGTATTCCTCCTTTTATCAGTTTTACGTCTTTTACAACGTCCGGATTAAAAACAGAGAAAAACCCAAATAGGTGTGAGGAATTATAAACTGGAGCTTCGTCAAGTAATACCAAGTTTTGGTCGATTCCACCACCTCTTACATTAAATCCGGAGGAGCCTTCACCAACAGAACTTACGCCTGGAAGAAACTGGATACTTCTTATCACATCCACCTCTCCAAGAAAGGCCGGCATTTTTTTGATGGTTTTCATTTCTACTTTGTTCACTGACATTTCCACGTTTTTCACATTGTCATCTTCTCGTTTTCCGGTCACAACTACTTCATCAAGGAGCTTTCCTTCTTCAGATAGTTCAAAGTTCAACGTTTGATTGTTGTCATGGGAATATTCTTTTGAAACAGAGTGGTATCCGATATAACTGGCTACAATGGTGTATTTGCCTTGGGGGGCAGTTATAGAATAAAAACCGTAAACATTTGTACTTACTCCAATTTTCAGTTCTTTCAAATAAACGTTTACCCCAATCATGCCTTCCCCGTTCTTTGCTTCGCTTATTTTGCCGCTTATAGTGTAATTATTTTGGCCAATTACAATATTTGAAATTCCGATTGTGTAAATTAGGAGGAAATAAACGACCTTAAAGGCAAAATGTTCTTTATAAATTTTTGACATTATTTAATATTCAGTGTCTTGTATTTTTGGATATCTTATTTTAACGTCTCGCTTAGTTAAATAGTTTTTAATTGTTTAATTTCTAATTTAGTCACAAGTTTATCTGTATATTATTCAATTATCGGCAATTAGTTTTTAAAATATTTTAATAAGTATAATCTGAAAAAGAAATTTTATATTATTTTTGCACAAAAAACATCTAATTGATTCATTATGAGTAATGCTCTTTTCAAAGAACCAATAGCTTACGAAAAAATACCGACGCGAATTTTTAATGATCCAAGAGAAGCCTCAAAATCTGTGGCACATGAAATTGCTGATTTGATTAAATTAAAGCAACAAGAAGGGGAAAAGTGTGTTTTGGGCTTAGCAACGGGGTCTTCGCCTAAGACAGTCTATGCTGAACTTGTAAGAATGCACAGAGAGGAAGGTTTAAGTTTCAAAAATGTGGTATCATTCAATCTCGATGAATACTATCCCATGGAGCCAGATGCTATTCAAAGCTACTGGAGATTTATGAAGGAACAATTGTTTGATTTAGTAGATATTCCAAAAGAAAATTATTTTTTACCGTTGGGAGATATTCCTCAGAATCAAATAGAAGACTTTTGCAGAAGTTATGAGGCGAAAATAGATGATTTAGGCGGCTTAGATTTTCAGTTATTAGGTATTGGGGGAAACGGTCACATTGGTTTTAATGAACCAGGGTCTTTGATTAACTCCAAAACTCGTTTGATGATGTTAGATCATTCTACAAGAGCTGCAGCGGTTATGGATTTTGGTGGAGAGCTTATAAAAGTTCCAAAGAAAGCCATAACTATGGGTGTATCAAAAATACTACATGCAAAGCGTGTTGTACTTCTTGCTTGGGGAGAAAGGAAAGCTAACATGATTGCTGATGCAGTTGAAGGCTCCGTTTCTGAGCATAATCCATCTTCATACCTTCAAAGTCACGGTAACGTTCTGTTTGTGGTTGATACAGCGGCAGCTTCAGACCTTAAGAGGATGAAGTCGCCATGGTTAGTGGAAGATGTTATTTGGGACAGCAAATTGACCAAAAAAGCAGTCTGTAGTTTAGCTTTAGATTTAAAAAAGCCTATTCTTAAACTTACCAACAAAGATTACAACGACAATGGCTTATCAGATTTATTAGCAGGGTATGGTCAAGCATACGAAATAAACATCGAAGTATTTAACCAACTTCAACATTCTATCACGGGTTGGCCAGGCGGAAAGCCGAATGCAGATGATACAAATCGCCCTGAAAGAGCTCTTCCAGAAAGAAAAAGAGTTATAATTTTTAGTCCGCACCCGGACGATGATATTATTTCAATGGGCGGTACTTTTCAAAGATTAGTAGATCAGGGTCATGAAGTCCATGTGGCTTATCAAACTTCGGGAAATATTGCAGTTTCTGACGACGAAGCTATAAGATTCATTGACTTTGTGGTTGATTTCAATAGGCAGTTTGGAATCAATAATGATGAAACAGCAACAATATTTGAAAATGCAAAGTCGTTTCTTCAAAACAAAAAAGACAGTGAGCTTGATACAGCAGAAGTAAGACATGTAAAAGGTCTTATACGAAAAGGAGAAGCCAAAAACACTTGTCGGTTTGTGGGAATTCCTGTAGAAAATGCTCACTTTTTAAATATGCCATTTTACGAAACAGGGCAAGTTCAAAAAGCCCCATTAGGAAAAATGGATATAGAGATTACCAAAGATTTGATTGAAAAAATCAAACCACATCAAATATATGCTGCTGGAGATTTGGCTGATCCTCATGGAACTCACAAGGTATGCCTTGATGCCATTATGGAGGCAGTAACACATTTGAAGCATAAAAACTTTATGAAGGATTGTTGGGTTTGGTTGTATCGTGGTGCTTGGGCTGAGTGGGAAATCCATGAGATAGAGATGGCTGTACCGATGAGTCCTGATCAGGTGATTCAGAAAAGGCTTGGAATATTTAAGCATCAATCACAAAAAGATGGGGTTGTATTTCAAGGATCAGACGCAAGGGAGTTCTGGCAAAGAGCCGAAGAAAGAAATGGAGTCACGGCTGAACTATACAATAAACTAGGTCTAGCAGAATATGAAGCCATGGAAGCTTTTGTGAGATGGAAATATTGATAGTTTTAGAGAAAGTTTTTTGATACTTTTTCTAAAAAACTTGCATTATTCAAATATTTTATTTTACTTTATGGGCAAATGGTACGTTTTTTGCATTGAAATACATGTCTTTTCAATTATTCACGTACTTAACTAACCATTATGAAGAAAATAAATTTTTTTATGACTGTTCAATGGCTAATTTTTATGCCATTGATACTCCCTTTAGGAATTATTACTGGTGCTTTTGAGGGGGTGAAGAAAATATTTGAACAGGCCACATCTGATATACTTGAAAAGCAGGAGGTGGTTTCTTAATGTATAAAACCGAGGTTTTCTAATTTGATATCCTCATCATCGAGGCTGAGAAACTCTTCCCAAAATGGTTGTTCAGGAACAGCAGCTCTACAAATTATTGGTTCGTTTTTTACTGGATGCAAGAAATAAATACGTCTTGCATGAAGGTTTATCGACCCGTCCTGGTTTCCTCTTGGTGAGCCATATTTTACATCTCCTTTTATTGGGCAACCTAGCGATGCTAGCTGTACTCTAATTTGATGCGGTCTGCCAGTAATTGGGCTTACTTCTATCAAATGATATTTATTTATGTTTCCCATATATCGGTAAGTAAGCTCTGCCTTTTGCGAATCTGGCACTTCTGTATCGTAGGCTGTTACGGTGTTAGAAGCACTGTCTTTTTTGAGCCAATGCACCAGTCTGCCGGCTTTCTTTTCTGGTTTTTTATAAGTAACTGCCCAGTAGGTTTTTTGCACCAATCTTTTTCTGAAAATTTCATTCATACGCGTAAGGGCTTTGGAAGTCTTAGCAAAAACAACAATGCCGCTTACAGGTCTGTCAAGTCTATGAATAGTACCCAAGAAAACATCCCCTGGTTTGTTGTGGGTTACCTTGATATATTCTTTTACATAATCCTCTAGGGTTTTGTCTTTGGTAATATCTTCGTGCACGAGTACACCTGCAGCCTTATTTACAATTATAAGGTGGTTATCTTCGTATATTACGTGAAATGGAATTTTTGGTTTCATGTTTATTTTATTTTGTTTAAAGCTGCCTGTCTTGTTGATTTATCGGTTTCTATGTAATCTTCCAGAGAAGGTTTTTCTACAAAATTAATGGTCTGCATGCAGTATGCTATGATATCAGACATTTCTAAAAATCCTATCCTATCTTTCAAAAACGCGTCCACTGCAACTTCATTGGCGGCATTTAATATACAAGGCATATTTCCGCCTTTCGATAGAGCTTCAAAAGCCAAACCAAGATTTCTAAATGTTTCTAAATCTGGCTTTTCGAAAGTCAGGTTGGGGTAATTTGTAAAATCAAATCTTGGGAAATCAGACTTTAGCCTTTTAGGAAAACCTAGGGCGTACTGAATCGGCAGTTTCATGTCTGGCAAACCTAACTGAGCCTTAATGCTGCCATCTTCAAACTGTACCAATGAATGCACGATGCTTTGTGGATGAACTATAACTTCAATTTGCTCAGCCTTTAGGTCAAAAAGCCACTTGGCCTCTATAACTTCCAAGCCTTTGTTCATCATACTAGCCGAATCGATGGTTATTTTGGCTCCCATGTCCCAGTTAGGGTGTTTTAGGGCTTGTTCTTTTTTTACACTTTTGAGAAATTCTTTATCTTTTCCTCTAAAAGGCCCACCCGAAGCTGTCAATATTATCTTTTCGATGGGATTTATATATTCACCAACCAAGCATTGGAAAATAGCCGAATGTTCAGAATCAACTGGTAAAATATCTACTTTGTGTTCTATGGCCAGTTTTGTAACTATCTCACCAGCAACTACCAAGGTTTCTTTATTGGCAAGAGCTATGTGTTTTCCTGCTTTTATGGCGTTGATGGTCGGTATCAACCCCGAATAACCTACCAATGCTGTTAAAACGGTATGAATGCTCTCGTTTTCAACGACCGATGCCAAAGATTTTTGACCACAATAAACCTTAATATCTAATGAATCAAGGGCGGCATTAACTTTGTCATAAAGCATTTCTTCGCCAATAACCACAACGTTGGGCTTGAATTTTACGGCTTGCTCAATCAGTAAATCGGCGTTGGATTGGGCGGTCAAAACTTCTACTTCGAAGATATCGTTATTGGCAGCTATTACGTCCAAGGCTTGTGTTCCGATAGAACCCGTCGAACCCAATATGGCTATTTTTTTCTTCATCAAAAATCCTTAAAACTAAAATGGTTTGCAAAAATAGTGGATTTATACCTAAAAGTGGCTAGTTAGGTGGAATATGTGATTAAGTTTGCGATAATGGCACGCAGATGACACGGATGCAAGCAACGCTGATCAACACAGATTTTATTGGAAAATGTCTTTATTCAATAAATACTTTTATTGCTCTTAATGTTGAAAATCCATTACCACAATATTCCAGTTACTCTCTGTAAAGCTGTCGTAAAAAGTATGAATTACTTCAAATCCACTTTTTTGGTGTGCTTTTAAAGAACGGGGATTGTGTTCGCTGATATCCGTCACCGCGAAATCGTATTTTTCTTTGAGCTCGTCTTTGTAAAATGCATAGAGTTTTTCTACCAAACCTTGGCCTCTGTAGTTTTTATCGATGCAGAGTTGGCCCACAAAAATGTATTTGTAGGTTGTCATTGGGCGGCTTTTGTAAGTCAAACTAGCTACCGTGGAAAACAAATCATCAAAAACAGGCATGTCTTTGGCAGCACTTTCGAGCATCGCTATGGCGTACGCAACCACTTGGTCATTATCAGTAATGATTACGCAAGGTTCGGCATTATTGATTTTTTTCAATTGCTCAAAAGTATGCTCTGCCGTTACGAATCCTTGAGATTCCTTTTCGGCATCGGTCAAATATTTCTTAAGATTTCGCTTTTGTAAATCTAATATTTGTAAAAGACTTTCGTCGGTACGTGCTCGTTTGAATTTCATCATAAAATAAAAAAACCACCCTCACCAAAAGTAAGGATGGTTGTCTTAAAAAACAATAATGTATATCAATATCTGTACATTTCTGCTTTGAATGGTCCTTCAACATTTACGCCGATATAATCAGCTTGTTCTTTGCTCAAGATGTCCAACTTAGCACCAACGTGAGCCAAGTGGAAAGCTGCAACTTTCTCGTCCAATGCTTTTGGCAATACATAAACTTTTTTCTCGTAAGCCGCAGTGTTGTTCCAAAGCTCCAACTGAGCCAAAGTTTGGTTTGAGAATGAGCATGACATCACAAACGATGGGTGACCCATAGCACAACCCAAGTTTACCAGTCTGCCCTCTGCCAAAATGATAATATCTTTTCCTTCCACAGTGTACATATCCACTTGTGGCTTGATAACGTTTTTGCTGCTGCCATAGTTTTGGTTTAACCAAGCCATGTCAATCTCATTGTCGAAATGGCCGATGTTACAAACAATGGCTTTGTCACGCATTTTCAAGAAATGCTCGCTTCTGATAATTTTGTAATTACCGGTGGCAGTCACAAAGATTTGAGCTCTTGTACAAGCTTCGTCCATGGTAACTACTTCAAAACCATCCATAGCAGCTTGCAAAGCACATATCGGGTCAATTTCTGTTACCAATACTCTACATCCTGCTCCTCTCAATGATTCAGCAGAACCTTTACCTACGTCCCCGTATCCAGCTACTACTGCAACTTTACCGGCCAACATCAAGTCAGTTGCACGACGAATAGCGTCTACCAATGATTCTTTACAGCCGTATTTGTTATCAAATTTCGATTTTGTTACTGAGTCGTTTACGTTGATAGCTGGTAACAATAAAGTCCCATTTTTCATTCTTTCGTAAAGACGGTGAACACCCGTAGTTGTTTCTTCTGAAAGTCCTTTGATGTTAGCAACCAATTCAGGATATACATCAAAAACCATGTTGGTTAAGTCGCCACCATCATCAAGAATCATGTTCAATGGTTGTTTTTCTTCTCCAAAAAACAATGTTTGCTCAATACACCAGTCAAACTCTTCGGCTGTTTGGCCTTTCCAAGCATAAACCTGAATACCCGCAGCAGCAATTGCAGCCGCAGCATGATCTTGTGTAGAGAAGATATTACATGATGACCAAGTAACCTCAGCTCCTAATTCTACCAAAGTTTCAATCAAAACGGCAGTTTGGATAGTCATGTGAAGACATCCAGCCACTCTAGCACCCGTTAAAGGCTTAGAAGGGCCGTATTCTTTTCTAATTTCCATTAAACCGGGCATTTCTGCTTCGGCCAATTGTATTTCTTTACGACCCCATTCGGCCAAAGAGATGTCCTTTACTTTGTAAGGAACGTATGCATTTTCTGATTTCATAAAAGGTATTTTATCTATAAATACTTGATAATTTGTTGCTATTGTCTAATAACGCAACAAAATTAATATAAAATATCTACAAAATAAAAGATATTTAGTAAAAATGACTATTGAGTAATATTGATGGGGTGTTTTGACCATTAATTAGCATTTTATGGTTGCCATAAAGCAAAAGAGACCTAGCAATGCCAAGTCTCTTTTAATATCTCAGTGAATAGTCGAACTACAGACCGTTAACCGTAACTATCTCTATATCAAATATTAATGGGGTGTATGGTGGAATCGTACCACTTCCGGCACTCCCATAACCAATAGATGATGGAAATATAATTCTCGCTTTTTCTCCCTTTTTTAGTTTTGAAATACCCTCAGAGAATCCAGCAATAGTCGAAGAAGAACCAATAACTATACCAAATGTTCCGCTATCAAAGCTGGTTTCGTTTAAAAACATACCGTTGTATTTTACAGATACGTTGTCACCAGCTTTTAATGAATCATTGGTAGTTTTTGCGTTGGTTCTAATAAAACGAAGACCAGTATTGGTTTTTTCGGTAACTGTTAGATTTTTCTTTTTAACATAATTATTGATTTTATCGTCTTCCGACAACAAATCGACCAATTCTATCTCAGCCACAATGACGGCATATTTTTCTACACCTGTCGGTGGATTTTCGTAATATGCCTGATAGGATGGTATTAGGAATGTGCCTTTTTCACCTTCTTTTAAAAACAATAGGGCATATTTGAATCCATCAAATGCCGGAGTGGTATAGAAATTAAACATGACAGAATCTGCTGCTGTTTTTTTTACAATTTCAAATCCGTCAATAGTTTTTAAGGAATAGGCTAAGTGCAAATCATAGGCCGAAGAAACGGCCAAGCCAGCACTATTAGTCTTGGAAATGTTATAATAGATACCTGTGGCAGCATTTTTTGTTAATGTCAATGAATTGGTCTGACCATATTCTACGATCTTCAATTCTTCATTTTTTGTTAACGCATCGAGGTCTGTTTCTACATATTTTCCCAAACAAGAAGAAAGCACAATGCCAGATACTATTAAAACTACGAACCTTTTCAATAAAAACATTTTAAATACTATTTAAAAATAAAGAACGGTAAACTCAAGTTATTATTTCTTGATATCAGTTAGCGTAATATCAAAAACCAAAGGAGTATTAGGTGCTATTGGGCCGCCACCTTGCTCTCCGTATGCCAACGCCGAAGGTATAATAAAAGTGCTTTTGCCACCTTTCTTCATTGTTTTCAAAGCAAGTTCCCATCCTGGAATTACTTTGCTTTGACCTAACGGCACTTCAAATGGCTGACCGTTTGATTGGTCAAATATTTTGCCATCCATAAATTTGCCAACATATTCTACTACTACGGTTTGTCCATCTACTGGCGTTGCCCCGGTACCCACACTATTTTCTGTGTAGTATATTCCTTCGGCAGTTTTTAGTGCGTTTTTCATGCTTTTAGCTGCATAATCGGCAACTGTTTTCGGCTCAAGAGATTTTTTGTCGGCTGCTTCTTTCTCAAACTCAGCTCTGGTCTGCACTTTGTGCATTTTTACTATAAACTTTAAATCACTACCTTTTGCAATTCCTGGCGAAAGTGGTTGTCCCATTAATTTAAACAATGAGTCAGCGTTTACCAGCACTGTGGTGCTATCTCCTTCGCCAATGTGATAAAGTGCGTTTTCAAAAGAACCCTTAAATGCTCCTTTTTGGATAGGAACTATAAAAGCTTGTCCTTCTTTGTAACTGTCTTTAATAACTGAATCAGTGGCTGTTTTGATAATTAAATCAAAAGATATAATATCTCCGTCCTTACCTACTTTGCCTGATTTTCCTTCTTCGTGGATTTGCAATCTATCACCGTCTTTTGTGGTGGTTACTTTGAACTTATCACAAGAAACCAAGCCCAAAACAGCGAGGATTGTTAAAACGCTAAATGTAAATTTCATCTGTTTGTATTTTATGATTATAAAAATGTTAATTTGGTTGTAATTCTAATTGAGATTTTAAATAGGGCAGCAAAGTTAAGAATTTTTGGACAGTTTCTTCAAGGGATAGACTAGACCTTCCTCCAGCGGCGTTTTTATGGCCACCGCCTTCGAAGTAGTCTCGAGCCAAATCAGCCACCGAAAAATCATGAACTGATCTAAACGAAATCTTTATAAGTCCTTCTTTTTCGATAAATATGGCAGACATTACCGAGCCCGCTATGGATAAGCCATAGTTTACGATTCCCTCGGTATCGCCGTTTTTGGAGTTATATTTTTTTAATTCTTTTTCTGAAATATAAGTATAGCAAACTCGGTACTCTGGCAGATAGGTCATTTTCTTGCTCAAAACAAAGCCAAGAAACTGTAGCTTCTCGAAATCGTTCTGGTCAAAAAGACTTCTGTGAATTGCAGATGGAACTACTCCTTTGGCTAACAACTTGCCCGCAACATTGTGGACTTCGGGCGTAGTAGCCGGATATTTAAAAGAGCCAGTGTCAGTTAAAAGTCCTGTATATAAGCATGTTGCGATGTCGAGGTCAATCATAGCCTCATGACCCAATTTAACTATCATTTGATAAATAAGCTCGCAGGTTGAGGAAGCGTGCTCGTTCCAATAGAGTAAATCTCCGAAGGTTTCGGGTTGCTCGTGGTGGTCAATGATTATTTTCTTGGAAGAAGAACTCAAGACTACGTCTTTCATATCTTTCATTCGTGAACCCGAAGAAAAATCGGTGCAAAAAATCAGGTCCGCTTCGGCAATGAGTCCGTTTGCAAGTGCTTTGTTTTTATTATCGTATACCACAATAGAAGAAACTCCAGGCATCCAAGCTATGAAATCGGCATAGTCGGTAGGACTTATAAAAGTGACTTTTTCAAAATCAAACTTTTTGAGATAATTCCAAAGCCCTAAAGCTGAACCAAAGGCATCACCGTCAGGATTTTGGTGACTTGTGATTACAATATTTTTAGCTTTTGGGGTCCAATCTAAATATAAATCCAGCTTCTGTTTGTCGTCCGTAAAATACTCTACCATATTATTTTTCAATTCGTTCGCAATTTACGAAGCTATTTTCTTAAAATCTCTACTTGTTACAAATAATAGAACTTGTTGAAACGAAGCCAAAATGTATTATTTTTGCAAAAAAACAAAATAGCATGTCAAGCAATAGAACGTATTCGATGGTAAAACCACACGCAGTGGCAGATAATCATGTGGGAGGAATTTTGAAAATGATAGAAGAAGGCGGATTTAGAATTGTTGCCTTGAAAAAAACACAACTGACAGCAGCTCAAGCTGGAAAATTTTATGAAGTTCATGCAGAGCGTCCTTTTTATGGTGAATTGTGCGAAATGATGTCAGAAGGGCCTATCGTTGCCATGATTTTAGAAAAAGAAAATGCAGTTGCTGACTTTAGAGCATTGATAGGTTCTACAGACCCCGCCGAAGCAGCAGATGGAACGGTGAGAAAAGCGTATGCTAAATCAAAGGCTGAAAACGCTGTTCACGGTTCAGATTCTGACGAGAATGCAGCCATCGAAAGTGCGTTTTTCTTTAGTGGATTAGAGAGATATTAATAATTTAGGAAATATCAGAAAATGGCATCTTTGTTTATTAGAGATGCCTTTTTTTATGAATAAATGGTTCAAAATGAGAATTTTGTTGTACTTGGGATTCGTTTTTTTACTTATTTCTTGTGGTGAAACTGTTACTAAAAAAGAGTATCAGTCACCTGAGAAGAAATGGGGAGAACTTTTTGAAGAGGTGCAAAATCAGAAAATCTTTGATGATTCCAAAGTTTTTGCAGATGCCATACCAAAATTTAAATCTGACAGCATTTTAATAAAATTTGAAGAGCAAAGGTTAACAGTAGGGTTTGATTTAAAGAAATTTGTAAGCGAAAATTTCAAATTGCCGGATTATGCCCTAAGTGAGGAAAAGTCAAGTTTGGCGTTTGAGAAATACCTCGAAACCACTCTATTGGCACTGAAAAGAGAACCCAAAGACGACAACGGATCGCTGATTCCTACCCGAAAAAGTTATTTTGCGGGTGGCAGTAAATTTGAGGAATCAAATTATTTCCGTAGTTATTTGACGCTAAGAGCTTTACAGGCACTAAAACAAGACACATTGGCTCTCAATCAGGCCATAAATAATGCTCAATTTATCCAAGATTTTGGACACGTACCTGCAGGAAATCGTACTTACTATATGTCAAGGAGCAATCCGCCTTTGTTTGCTTTGATGATAAAAAAGCTTGCCGAAAAGGACCCCAAACAATTGGATATTTTTAGTACACAACTTATGCGTGAGTACCAATACTGGATGTCTTCAGAGTCGAATGAAGAAGTTTCTAAACAAAAAGAAGCAAAAGAGAAGGGTCAGAAGGCGTATCAAAAGGTAGCATTTTTGCCAAATAATAATCTACTGAATAGGTATTTGGATATTGAAAATGGTTCTTTGGCGGAACAGTCACAATCTGAAAATACCTCAAGTGATTTTTATAAAAACCTAAGGGCAACTCAGGAGTCTGAATGGACAGATGGTAAAAGATGGCTTTCAAATTCTGGTTTGGCCAAAACTACCGATATTTTACCAGTGGATTTGAATGCACTCTTATATTTCATTGAAACTACTTTGAGCGAGGTTTATGGGGCTAAAGGAAAGGCTGATTATGCCAAAAGCTTTGGTTTGTTGGCTCAAAAACGAAAAGCTATTTTCAACCAATATTTTTGGAACGAAAGGATGGGTTTTTATTATGATTATGATTTTGTGAATCAAAAACAGAGAGAATCTTCAACCTTGGCAGGTGTTTTTCCACTCTTGGTCGGTTTAGCGGATCAGAAACAAGCAGATAAGGTTGCAGAAAAATTAGAGAGAGAATTTCTCAAAAATGGTGGTTTATTAAACGAGCTAAATGGTTCAGAATTAGGAGTCGCCGAGTTTCAGTTTTATGCTATTGAAGCTCTAAAAAAGCACGGGAAAGCGGAATTAGCCCAAAAAATTAAGGACAAATGGTTAAAAACCAATCAGGAATATTTTACAAAATTCGGGAAGATTGAGCCGAGCTATAATGTGTATCAATCGATGAGCTCACAAAAAAACTCCCATCAACAAAGAATTGACGGGAGCTTAAGTGTTTTATTGATTCTTTTGAAAGAGTGATTATCTCAAATCTACGACCTCTACTCCTGGATATTTTGCTTTGTCAAATGTAAAAAGGGCATCAGTTGCAGGTACGTTTGGTACAAACTTGTCGATTCTAAAAACCGTTTTTTTGCCAGACTTATCCCAAACTTTCCAAGTTTTAATGCTCTTATCGTTCTTATTTACAGATATTTGTATTTTAGCTACATTAGACTTGCCCGATGTTGGCGATAGCTCAACTACCTCATAAGATGCCGCTCCTTCTTTTTTCTCTTCTTTAAAAATGTACTTGTAGCCTTTTTTGTAGATGCTGTATATTTTGGTTGGAGAAAAATCACTGTCGTCGTTCGGATTGAAGTCCGAAATATTCACCTCGTTGGTTTCCTTTACATAGGTATAAATATCCTTGCCGTTGTTGAATATCTCTTGGCCAGCAGTTTTTAGTTTGAATTTATTCCCTTTTACGGTTACATTACCAGTAAAAACATTGCTGAGCTTCATGTTAGCCCCCTCTACACCATACGTAAAGTTAGCATTGAAGGTTTTCAATGCTTTGTATTTTGCACTCATGGCATCTAATATAGCCTCGGCTTTTTTGTCCTGTGCCACTGCACTCCATCCAAAAAACAGTGCTGTTATTATTAAGAATCCCTTTTTCATTATCATTGGTTTGTTTATAGGTTAGACGCAATCTGAAGCCAATAGTTTATTTAAACCTACGCAAATCATTTTAGCTTCGCTGCAAATTTCGTAAAATTTCTTCTAAATGTTCCAAATCTTTAATCAAAACTTCTCTGGCTTTGCTACCTTCAAATGGCCCAACTATACCTGCACCTTCGAGTTGGTCAATAATACGCCCAGCACGGTTATAGCCCAGTTTCATTTTTCTTTGTATGAGCGAAGTACTTCCTTGTTGATGAATAACCAATAGTCGGGCGGCATCATCAAACAGAGCATCCAATTCTTTAGGGTCAAAATCCAGTGTATCTGGCTCGTCATCGCCATAGAATTCTGGCAGCAGATATGCCGACTCAAATGCTCTTTGTTCGCCAATATATTCACAAATACTTTCTACTTCTGGCGTATCCACAAATGGACATTGAATACGAATGATCTCTGAACCCGTAGAAAGCAACATGTCTCCGTTTCCTACCAATTGCTCGGCACCACCTGTGTCCATAATGGTTCTGGAGTCTACTTTGGCAGTAACTTTGAAAGAAAGTCTTGCAGGGAAGTTGGCTTTAATCAAACCCGTAATTACGTTGACCGAAGGTCTTTGCGTAGCCACAATCAAGTGAATACCTATAGCCCTTGCCAGCTGTGCCAAACGAGCAATTGGTTGCTCGACCTCTTTCCCAGCCGTCATCATTAAATCGGCTAATTCGTCAATGACTAATACAATATACGGTAAAAACTTGTGCCCTTTTTCAGGATTCAAACGACGTTTGATAAACTTCGCATTGTATTCTTTTATGTTTCTTACCCCAGCATCTTTCAAGAGATTATAGCGGTTGTCCATCTCTATACAGAGCGAATTAAGTGTGTTTATTACTTTTTTGGTATCCGTTATGATCGCTTCTTCGGCATTAGGCAACATAGCCAAAAAATGCCTTTCTATTTTGTTGAAAAGCGTGAGCTCCACTTTCTTGGGGTCTACAAGAATGAATTTGACCTCAGATGGATGTTTTTTGTAAAGTAATGAAGTCAGAATGACATTCAAACCTACAGACTTTCCTTGTCCCGTGGCACCGGCCATAAGTAAGTGAGGCATTTTTGCCAAGTCAGCAATAAAAATTTCGTTCGAAATCGTTTTTCCTAAAACTATAGGCAGTTCATAACCCGACTTTTGAAATTTATCTGATGCCAAGACCGATTTGATGGACACCATTTCTCGGTTTTTGTTCGGTACTTCTATACCAATTGTACCTTTGCCAGGCATTGGTGCTATGATACGAATACCCAAAGCCGCAAGGTTCAGAGCAATGTCGTCCTCAAGGTTTTTGATTTTCGAAATTCTCACACCCGCTTCGGGAACAATCTCGTAAAGCGTCACCGTAGGTCCGATAGTGGCTTTTATTGATGCTATGCCGATAGCAAAATTGTTGATAGTTTCTACAATCTTGTTTTTGTTGGCTTCAAGCTCTTCGTTACTAACTTTTGGGCCATTGTTGCCGTAATCCATCAAAAGCGATAGTGGTGGGTACTGATAATTCGAAAGGTCGAGTTTTGGGTCATATTCTCCAAATTCTTTCAACAGTTCGTCAGAATCTTCTTCTATTTGCGTTTTAGACAAAATACTTTCTTTTATTTCTTCAACAGAAGGTCTCTCTTCTTCTGGAGATTCTACCGTGAACGCTATATTTCCACCCTTAAAAGGTTCTTTTGCTAAAGAAGAAGGTTCAAAAACCACTTCTTTTTCATCAATTTTTACTGTTGATTCGGCCTTTTGATTCGGTTTTATTTTATCAAAAAACTTATCGGCTAGCGAAGTTGGCTTTGTTTCTACTTCATCGTCCTCAATTTCTTCAAAATCCTCTTCAACGTCATTTCCGAATGTAAACTTTCTCTTTTTTGGGAAATATCTACTCAAAACATAGTCGTCGATTTTGGTAAAGCCATGAAAAAATACCAGCCAAATGAATAAAGATAACAGAATCACCAGAAAGCCGCCATAGCCAAACATGGCAAAAAGGAATTCATTGGTATGGTAGCCCAAGTTACCAGTAAGTGTAAGTGTCTTTATTTCAAAGACATAAACAAAATAGCCAAAGAAAATAGATATGAAAAATAAGTAGAAAACCGAGCCAATGGTGTATCTGTTCAGGTTAAAGCGGAATAAATCCTCCTTAAATACAAGACGAAAACCTGAGAAAAATATTATAGGAATGAGCAAAAAAGCTGAAATTCCAAACCAGATATAAATAAACCAATGGGCTATATTTGCTCCAAACCATCCGAGTGTGTTATTGGTTTTTTTGTCAAGTTTGGATATCACATTTTCCATGCTTTCTTGCAGCACGTCTTGGTCGGCAGAGCCAGTGAAGACATAAGAAACAAATGCTATCAATAAAAAGACCGATAACAAAATAAGGAAAACCCCAGCTATAAATGGCAATTGGCCATTTTGAGGCATGATGTTTCCCGGAATTGGGGAAGACGGACGCTTTTCAGACGGCTTGGCGGCCTTCTTTTTAGCTCGAAAAGAATTGGACATCGTAGTATTTTTATGGGAAAGCGAATGTTCAACAAAATTAAAACAATTTAAACGAACATCCGACAATCTTCTTTTTCTTTTTGGGTAAAATTTGTTTAAAACTAACGATTAAATTCTGAATCCTTCAACAGAACTCTTACTAATTCATTATTAATCAGAATTCTGGAGTCTCTAGAGAAAGGTAGCTTTTGGTGCTGTGCATTTTGGTTTTCAAAAAATTAAAGTCCAGCCCGACAATTATTAATTTTTTTTATTAACAGGAAATGACTAAGTTTATTGGACAATATTCAACCCTCAAATATGCAGAAATTAATCCTTCTTTTTTGGCTAACCTTATGCCTGACTTTCCAAAAAGATGCTATCGCACAGAAAAAGCCTTTGATAGTTTTTGTGTGCGGTGACCACGAGTACAGCGGTGAGCAAACATTACCTATTTTAGCAGCCGAGCTAGAGAAAAACTATGGATTTCGGGCGAAAGTCTTAAAATCATACCCAAATCAAAATTCGGAAAAAAATATTCCCGGTTTAGAGATTTTAAAAGAGGCCGATTTGGCGGTGTTTTATTTACGATGGAGGCAGTTGGTACCCGAGCAGCTCGCTCTAATAGAAGATTACCTAAAGTCAGGAAAGCCAATTATGGGCTTCAGAACCACCACGCATGCCTTTAATTTTCCGAAAGGACACGAATCTGAAAAATGGAATGCCTTTGGGGAGTTTGCTCTTAATTCACCTCCTGGATGGGGCGGGAAAGCCGCTCATACGCATTATGGACACAATAGCACCACCGATGTGTCGGTCATTCAAGACGCAAAGAAACACCCAATTTTGACAGGCGTACCACCAAACTTCCATGTAAGTTCTTGGCTATATAGGGTGCTGCCAGACTATCCAACCAAAGGTTCGGAGTGGCTTTTGATGGGCAAATCAATTAATCCAGACAAAGCAGCTATCGACAATCCAGTGGCTTGGGTCGGAACAAATTCTTTCGGTGCCAAAGTTTTCACTACTACGCTTGGTCATCCAGAGGATTTTTCGGTTGAGGCTTTCCAGAGATTGCTCATTAATGCGATTCATTGGGAGTTAGGGAAAAAGGTACCTAAGAAATGGAAAGGAAAAATAGATATCAATGTGCCTTACAGAGGCATGGTAAATTAATTTCTAAAATATTATTCTTGAAAAATTATGGCCTTCAGCATAAAATTTATTCTCCTCTTTTTTGTCTTTACTTTTTCGAATTTTGATTCGTTTCATTGGTTTAAGCCAAATCCTATTGAATTAAAAAATGATGCACACATTTCGATGGTGGGTGGGAATTTGGGTTCGAGAATGATGAATTACGGTCATTTTGAAACAGAATTATATGTAAGAAATCCAGAGAAAAATCTCATAATCAGAAATATGTGCGATGGCGGTGATACGCCTGGTTTTAGGCCACACGCAAGTCGCAATTTACCTTGGGCTTTTCCGGGGGCAGAGAAATTTCAGACCGAATATGCTAAGAATTCTGAAAGTGAAGGGCATTTTGAAACTCCTGACCAGTGGCTTACTCGTTTGAAAACAGACGTAATAATTGGCTTTTTTGGCTACAGCGAGTCTTTCCAAGGAAAGGCAGGATTACAAAATTTTAAAAACGAGTTGGAAGCATTTATAAAACACACCAAAAATCAAAAATATAATGGAAATGAAACCTCAAAATTGGCTATTGTTTCACCAATTGCCTTTGAGGATTTATCAGCCAAGTTTGATTTGCCGAATGGCGTGAAGGAAAATGCCAATCTGTGGATGTACACACTAGGTATGAAGGAAGTATGTGAAGCTAACGATGTTTTGTTTGTTGATGCTTTTACTCCCTCAAAAAAATGGTATGATTCTTCTTTAGAGCCTCTCACAATCGATGGTTCGCAATTGAATGAAGAGGGTTATAAAAAGTTAGCCTTTTTACTTTCTGATTCAATTTTTGGAATTGTAGATTTTGAAGTCGAGCCAAACCGTGATTTAGTACGTACCGCCGTGATGGAAAAAAACTGGATGTGGCACAACGACTACAAAATACCGAACGGAGTGCACGCTTATGGAAGAAGATATAATCCATTTGGACCCGATAACTATCCCGACGAAATAGCCAAAATCAGAGAGATGACAGATATTAGAGACAGAGCGATTTGGCTTGCGGCTTCAAAAGGCGAAAAACTTGATGTGGCGGCAGAAGATAAGAAAACAAGGACTTTACCTCCCGTAAAAACCAACTTTAACCCAGAAAAAAATGGTAGTCTTGAATATTTATACGGTCAAGATGCTTTGGATAAACTCAAAGTGCCAGCTGGATATAAAATTGAGCTATTTGCCTCGGAGAAAGAATTCACAGATTTGGCCAACCCCGTTCAGATGTCCTTTGATGGAAAAGGACGTCTATGGGTGGCTACTATGCCCAGCTATCCGCATTATAAACCTGGTGATACTAAGCCAAATGATAAAATTCTGATTTTGGAAGACACCAACAACGACGGTAAAGCCGACAAGCAAACAATTTTTGTAGAAGGTTTACACCTCCCTTTAGGTTTTGAAATCGCTGCTGAGGGTGTATATGTTTCTCAGGGAACTAACTTGAAGTTATTTACAGATACCAATGGCGACGACAAATCTGACAAAGTAGAAATTCTGCTTAGTGGTTTTGACGACCACGACACACACCACAACAGCAGTGCATTTTGTGCAGATCCTTCTGGTGCTATTTACACTGGAGAAGGTGTTTTTCTACATACCAATGTTGAAACTTCTTACGGTACGGTTAGAGCTACCAATGGCGGTTTTTACAGATATAGTCCGCAACTTAAGAAACTAGAAAGAACCGCTCAGCTCGCCATTCCTAACCCTTGGGGAATAGCTTTTGACCATTGGGGGCAGCCATTTTTTGCTGAAACTTCTAGTCCGGACGTGCGGTGGATGATGCCTGGAACGGTTTTGCCTCGTTATGGCGAAGCTACACACAAAGGATTTCAGTTGATAGAAAAAGATCACATGGTGCGTCCGACTTCAGGATTAGAATTTCTTTGGAGCAGACACTTTCCAGACGAAGTACAAGGCGACATGCTGATAAACAACACGATTGGTTTTTTAGGAACAAAACAACATAGTATTGTGGATGACGGAACGGGTTACAAAACCAAACACCGTCAAGATTTGATTGTGAGCGAAGATCGAAATTTCAGACCTGTAGATATGGAAATAGCTCCTGACGGCTCCCTTTATGTCATTGACTGGCACAACATACTCATTGGACACATGCAACACAATGCACGTGATCCACTGCGTGACCACGTCCATGGAAGAGTTTATAGAGTCACATACCCTTCCAGACCAATGCTTACACCAGCCAAAATAGACGGTGCAAGTGTTGAAACTCTACTGGACAATCTTAAACTGCCGGAATACCGTACAAGATACCGCACTCGCAGAGAGTTGAGAGGAAGAAGCCCCAAAGAAGTGTTACTGAAAGTGACAGCTTGGGTGGCCACTTTAGACAAAAATGACCCGAAGTATGAACACCATGTTTTGGAAGCCCTTTGGGTAACTTGGGGTCTTGGAAAAGTAGATCAGAAATTACTGAAACAGATGCTAAAAGCAAAAGATTATCATGCAAGAGCAGCAGCGGTAGAAGTATTAAGATTTACAACGCACCAAGTGCCAGATCATGCTCTTTTATTGTCACAAGCTGCTCAGGATCAAAACAGTAGAGTAAGATTGGATGCCATAGTGGCCGCCTCGTGGATTGGGAAAACAAAAGGCTTACCTATACTAGCAGTAGCCGAGAAGAAACCATTAGACGAGTGGATGATTCATGCCCACAAAACAGCAGTGGCACATCTCAGTGGTAAAGCTGTAGTCAAAGAAAAGGCCGCCGTGATTGCCAGTGTTTTAAAAGGCAAAGACCTAGAAATGTTTAACCTAGGAAGAGAAATTTATAACAAAGAAGGCTACTGTGGTACTTGTCACCAGCCAGATGGAAAAGGACTTCCAGCTTCTGGTTTTCCGCCATTGGCAGGTACAAACTGGGTGAAAGGAAGTGAAGAAAGGCTCATAAAAATAGTTCTGAATGGTTTGATGGGAGAGATTGAGGTAAACGGCAAAAAATTTCCGGGTCAAGTGCCCATGACTCCATACGGTGGTTTGTTGAACGACAAAGAGGTGGCAGCAGTGACCACTTATGTCAGAAATTCATTTGGAAATCAAGCTTCACCAGTTCAACCCGAAAAAGTGAAGCAGGTAAGGGCGGCCAGTTCAAAAAAGAAAGATTTTTATAGCCCAAGACAGCTTATGGAAATGCATCCAATGGAAAAATGACGTAGTTTTGTGGATGAATAAATTAAAAATAATTGCATTGCTCTGTATGTGGGCAGGGATATTGGCTTGTAACACAAAAAAAGTAAAAGACACAAAAATGAAAGAATCGGAAGAAGTACAGATAGAAAATTATATAAAAAAGAATGATTTGAAGATAGATTTTAAGTCCAACAGTGGCTTGAGGTTTATACTTAATCAGGAAGCAAAAGATGGAATGTCTTTAAAACAAGGTCAGTCTGTAAAAGTAAAATATTCAGGAAGATTGCTCAATGATAAGCAGTTTGATGCAGGGTCTTTCAACTTTGTGTTGGGGATAGGCCAGGTAATTACAGGATTTGACGAAGGCATAGCTAAGCTGAAAGTTGGAGAAAAAGGAACCTTGATTTTCCCTTCGTCTATAGGATACGGTGCTGCAGGTGCAGGTAGCGATATTCCGCCAAATTCGCCTTTAATTTTCGAAATTGAAGTTTTAGCAGCAAGGTAGAACGATTTTCATAAATCGTTCTACACTGTTTTTTAGATTGTAGAAGATTGGAAAGCAATTTAGGAAAATTGCACTAAAGCTGCTCTTTCTTAAGCCATTTTTCGGCATATTTGGGCTCGTAGCTTTCCATTTTATCCAAGAGGCCATCTATAGTTTCATCTACAATAACCATGTTCCTGTTTTCTCTTTTCAAAAAGCCTTCGTCCACCATCACATCCATTTGTTTGAGTAGATTGTCATAGAATCCGTTTACGTTCAAAATCCCAACCGGTTTTTGATGCAGACCGAGTTGCCCCCAAGTCAGTATCTCAAATAGTTCGTCCATACTTCCAAATCCGCCAGGCATTGTAATTATTCCATCTGATATTTCCTCCATTTTGGCTTTCCTTTGATGCATGGTTTCTACTACTATCATCTCTGTGAGATTTGGATTTGCGACCTCCATCTTTACCAAAAAATCCGGTATGATGCCGATGGCTTTTCCCCCGTTTTCCATTACAGTTCTCGATATTACGCCCATAAGGCCCACATTTCCAGCTCCGTAGATAAGAGATATGTTTCTTTTGTTAAGAGCCAAACCTAAGTCTTTGGCCGTTTCTTCATAAATTTCTTTGTTGCCGGAGTTGGCACCACAATACACCAAAATTGAATTCATCGTATTCTCTAAAATATTCTTTTTGTGGTCCAAAAGTACATTTATTTCTTCTTTTACATAAATAATAGGTACAAATTAATCATTTGGCTTTGTATTTGCTTTATTTCAGTTTTTATCGGTAACAATTGATAATTAAGCCTATGAAATTGTTCTAGAAGGCAAAAAGATGGTTTTTTTATGTACTTTTATTGATACTTAGGATTTATTAAACATAATTAACAAAAATGAAATTCTTAAAACTTCGGTCTCTTGTTTTGGTAGCAGTATTACTCATTGGATTGGGTGGTTGTAAAAAAGAGGATGTTGGACCAAACTCAAAAATTGTTGGCACTTGGAAAATCACAAGTGCAGTTTACAAAGATTCATCAGGTCCTTTAGAATTTTGGGCTTTGTACAATGCTGTCTATGCTTGTACAAAAGATATTACAATGTCGTTTACCGAGGATGGAAAGTACTCTGTATCCGAGCCAACAGGGTGTGTAGATGAAGATGGAGTATCATTGTTTTTGTTTACCAAAACGGGGACTTTTACACTAACAGACGATATCTCACTAGATATTATAGAGAATGATGCCACCCCATATAAGGGTAAAGTAGTTTTTGCAGATGGTAAATTTACTTGGACTTATGACGAGGTATTTCAGGGGGAAGCCACTTCACTAACTGTAACATTTACGAAGGTAAAATAACTGAGTAATGTAGAAAATGGTGATTCGTTTATACGACGAATCACCATTTTTTTTATTTTCTGCTGTTATAAACTATTTTAAAGATTGTGCCTCCAAGATCATCACTCACGTACAGAGCACCGTCTAGGCCTTGTGCCAATCCGCACGGACGATGTTGAATTGGACCAGTTGGCTTCACCAAGTCAGTACCAGCAAAATTATCTGCAAAAATCTCCCATTTACCCGACGGTTTTCCATTTAAGAAAGGGACAAAGGCTACAAAATAGCCCTTTTTTAGTTCGGGAGATTGGCCATGAAAAGCCACAAAAGCTCCATTTCGGTATTTGGCAGGAAACATTTTTCCTGAATAAAAGAGTAAATCATTTGGACCTAAATGTGCTGGAAATGCAATTAATGGGTTTATTGCTTTCTCTCCTCCGGTCATTTTACCGTCTCCTCCGTATTCTGGGGCTACTATTTTTTTCTTTTGAAATTGGTCATAATATATATACGGCCAGCCAGCGTCGTCCCCTTCTTTCAACTCATAGAGCGTTTCGGCGGGAAGCTCTTGGCTCTGTTTTGGCGTGTAATATTGCGGATAGAAATCATGAAACTGCCCGCGGCCATGAATTGTGGCAAACAAAGTATTGGTTTTGTTATTCCAAGCAGTGCCCACAGCATTTTTTACACCAGTGGCATATCGTTTTCCATCTGAATAGGCCTGGTTTAGTTTGGAGGCATTGAATTTCCAAATTCCACCGGCAGAATCCAGAATTGTACAAGGCATCATTCCCTTTCCTGTGCCTTTTTCTCTACAAGGGTCATTGTAGGAACCTACAGTTACGTAAATATTGTTGGCGTTGTCCAATACGAATGGTTTTGCGTTGTCTCGGCCTTTGTCTACCAATCCTTCAACAATTTTTTCGGGGGCATCAACATTAATAATTTCTTCTTTTTCATTGAGTTTGTATCTCATAACACCAGTATTGGAGGAGGTGTACAAGTAGCCATTTTTTATCGTAATTCCGGTTCCAGGATAATTTCCGAACATTTCGGTCTTTTCTATTTTGCCATCTTTATTGTCATCCCTGAGTACTACTATTCCTTTTCCATCCTTCAGTTTAGAAAGTTTTGCGTAGATTACACCATTCTTAGAAACCGTTAAATGGCGAGTAGGACCCAATTCTGTTCCGAGGATGGTAGCCTTAAAGCCGGCAGGAACTGTAATTTCACTTTTCGGAACATCAGATGGTGTTTTCTTTCTGGTTATTTCAGAAGGCTTGAAAGAGATAATAACAAACGTGGCCAAAGTTGCCAAAATCAAAGTTTTTTTCATGTTTTTAAGGAAGAATAAATGTTTTATAAATGTAAATGGATTTTTTGTAAAACCCACACATAATTCTTCCAAAACGGACTTTAGTCTTTAAAAAAATGAAACGCCCTCCAAGTTTTCTTTTACAGATTTCGGGATTTCAATGTTTAAAAATTTACAAACTGATGGAAAAATATCAACCACGGCCAAGCCATTTCTAAATCTCTGAGTCTTCGGTTTTTTATTAATCGCTATCCATGTTTCACGTTCTCTGTCTGATTGTCCACCGTGATTTTTGCCAGTTTGTGCGTCACGACCATGGTCGGTAGTTACTATCACTAGCCAGTCTTCTTTGAATTTCTTCTCTCTAAGACTTACTGCCTCATATACTTGACCAATCAATTGGTCTGCGTGTTCAACAGATTCGTAGAAAGTTTTACTGTCACCATGTCTATGGCCCATGTCATCGGTAAATTCCAAATATAACCACGATACATCAGGGCCCTTTGATTTTATAGTTTCTGCAGCTTTTTCGGTTACTAGTTTGTCAATATTTTTGATGTAAATCTTATTTTTATCGTGTGGGAATGCCACTGTGTCCAATTCATAACCGTCATATTTATTGTCTATCTTCAAGTTGTTAGTGGCTGTAAGCCCTTCGCCCAAAAGCTTGGTGCGGTTGTCGAGCCAAGTAGAGAAAACCCCTAGCTTAAAGTTTGGATTTGCTTCTTTTGCAACTTTGAAAAAAGTAGGATAGTTATAATTCGGAGCTTCTATACCGTTTCCCCACACATTGTGTTTATTGGCCCAAGTGCCGGTCAGCATGGAATTATAACCAACGGCTGATATGGTCGGCGATTCAGTTTTTCCACCTTTTTCGCCACCAACATATGCTTTACCAAAACCACCTTTGGATGTAAGTTTATCTAAATGAGGCGTATTTACTTTGGTAATAACATCGTAAGGAATGCCATCAACCAATATTACCAATACCTTTTTTTGTTGGGCGAAAGAAAGTGTTAAAAAGAAAAGATTGAATATAAATAAAGAGATTCCTGTTTTCATTTTGGAATTAAAAGTTTTGTCAAATTAAAATTAAAAAAAAGACAAAAACCTAAAACCAAAAACATTTAATATAAAAATAACAGGTCGGGAAATTGATTTCGGACTTGATTGAATAAAAAAATGAGGTCCTTTGACCTCCTTAGTAGCGGGAACAGGAGACTAGCCGTCCGCCTCGCCCCATTGCCCTTCGGATCATATCCCTAAAAGGCAATAAATAAAAAAAGGAGGTCGATTGACCTCCTTAGTAGCGGGAACAGGACTCGAACCTGTGACCTTCGGGTTATGAGCCCGACGAGCTGCCAACTGCTCCATCCCGCGATATTGGACTGCAAAGGTAAGACAAATTTTTCTATTATCAAGTATATTTGTAAAAATATTGTATTTACATCGCCATCAGAATGTTCAATTCAATTAAAAAATTAGCAAAACTCTCATCATTAACCTTGATTCTAAGAATTTTGGCTGTTTTGTTTTTGTTTTCCTTGTCTCGCTTACATTTTTATTTTTCCAATCTCGCTTTCTTTGACAATATCGGTTTTCATGAGTTCAAAAGGATTTTTCAGGGCGGCATAAGGTTCGATACCGTTAGCGTCCTTTATCTTAATCTACCTTTTGTTTTAATTTATATATTCCCCGGAAATCACCTGCAGGGTAAGAAGTTCATAGTTTTCACAGACGTTTTGTTTTTTATAACCAACGCCATCGGTCTTTTGGCCAATTGTATCGATGGGGTTTATTATCAATTTAATCTCAGGCGGTCTATATTTTCCAGTTTGGTAGAGCTTCAGGATATAAATAATCTGAGTAGTCTTTTGCTTAGCTTTTTTATACGCTATTGGTCTGTTTGGGTAGTTTGGGTATTTTTTTTGGTTAGTATTTGGTTGATTATCAAATATATAAAACCGTCAAGGACTTTTAAAAACAAACACACACAGTTTGACTTTGCTATTATTTCGGTCTTTTTTATTGTGGCGGGCTTACGTGGAGGTGACTTGTATCATTCCACAAGGCCTCTGGGGCTCAATCATGCCGGAGAGTATGTAGAACAGCCGCATCATACGGCATTGGTTTTTAATACGCCTTTTACGATTTTCAAGACCTTGGGCGGCAGTAAAATTAAGAAGCTAACGTTTTTTCAAAATGATATTGAGCTTGAAAAAGCATTCAACCCTATTCATTTGGCCGATTCAAGTAATACTTTCAGGCCTTACAATGTTGTGATTATTATTATTGAAAGTTACAGCGAAGAGGCTTCAGGAGTTGTAAATAAAGACAAAACAACTGGTGGGTTCACTCCTTTTTTGGACTCTTTGAGGCAAAAGTCATTCTATTCTGAGTATAGTTTTGCCAACGGGAAGAAGTCTATTGAGGCTCTTCCGGCTATTTGGTGCAGCCTACCAAGCTTTAAGCAACCTTTTGTGCTTTCTCCATTTTCGACCAACAAGTTGAATAGCTTACCAAGCATTCTGAAAACCAAGGGATACCATACTTCGTTTTTTCATGGAGCCCCAAATGGCTCTATGGGCTTTCAGTCTTTTGCCAATTTGGCAGGTATCGACCATTATTTTGGTAAAACCGAATACGCCAATGAAGCAGATTCGGACGGTATTTGGGGTATTTGGGACGAGCCTTTTTTGCAGTTTTTTGGCAAAAAACTTGACCAGTTTCACCAGCCTTTTTTCAGTACTGTTTTTACGCTTTCCTCACATGATCCATTCAAAATTCCAAGTCATCTAAAAGGCAAATTTAAAAAAGGCCCACATCCGATTTATGAAACCCTCAGCTATACAGATTTTGCCTTAAAACGGTTTTTTGAATCCATAAAAAATAAACCTTGGTTCCGAAATACCGTTTTTGTTATCACGGCAGATCATACGAGTTCGCACGCAACTTTACCAGCCTTTAGCAATAACCTTGGTAGGTTTAGAGTACCAATTTTCTTTTACTTTCCGGAAAAAATAGAGCCTACAAAAACTGCAAAAATGATTCAACAGATAGATATATTTCCAAGTTTAATGGCCTTGTTGAAATTCGAAAAACCGTTTTTGGCTTTTGGCAAAAATGTATTTTCAAATCAGTACAAAGATTATGCGATTAACTACTTTGAAAATTACCAATGGCACTCTGGAAAATATGTTATGCTCTTTGACGGCGAAAAACCGCAGGGATTATTTAATTTTGCAAATGAGGCATTGCTGAAAAACAATTTATCGAAGAAAGAGCCCCAAAAATTAGTGGAAATGCAATTGCAGGCGAAAGGATTTCTCCAACAATATCAAAACAGATTGATAGAAAACAGATTAACAGTAGAATGAAAGAACACAAGGCGGGATTTATTAGTATTGTTGGCAAGCCAAATGTAGGAAAATCTACCTTGATGAATCAGCTAGTGGGCGAGAAATTGTCTATCATCACCTCCAAGGCTCAGACTACTCGCCACAGAATAATGGGCATTGTTAATGGCGAAACCGCAGATTTTGACTTTCAGTTGGTCTATAGCGACACGCCGGGTATCATAAAGCCCCTTTACGAGCTGCACAATGCCATGATGGAATTTGTGCATGGCTCTATTGAAGACGGTGACGTGATACTTTTTGTGACCGATATTTATGAAAAATACGACGAGGAAGACGTAATTCAGAAATTACAGAAATGTCAGAGTCCAATAATCCTAATTATCAACAAGATAGATTTATCAACCCCAGAAATAGTACAAGAAAAGATAGATCACTGGAAGGCGGTTTTGAATCCAAGTTTGATCCTTTCTATTTCGGCACTGCAAAAAGTAGGAATTGATGGCCTTCTGGAAAATATCATCAATTTGATGCCTGTGCATCCGCCATATTTCCCGAAAGAGGAATTAACTGACAAGCCAGAAAGGTTTTTTGCGGCCGAAATCATCCGAGAAAAAATATTCTTGAACTATAAAAAAGAAGTCCCTTACAGTTGTGAGGTCGTGATTACGGCCTTCAAAGAAACTGACGACATCATAAAGGTTTCTAGCGAAATTTATGTGGAAAGAGCTACTCAAAGAGCGATTTTGTTGGGGCATAAGGGAGAGCGAATAAAGGTTGTGGGCACTGAGGCTAGAAAAGAAATGGAACAGTTTTTCGGAAAAAAAGTGTTCTTGGAACAATACATAAAAGTGGAGCCAGATTGGCGGCAGCAAAAAAACAAATTGGAGAGATTTGGATATTAATTTATTGCTACGGTCAGACCCAAAGGTCGGACCTGAAAGTAGTTTGAGATGATAACCAGAGCAATGTGTGGCAAAAGGTAGAAAGTTTGTGTGGGCACAAACTTCAGATAAAGGGACACAAATTATGGCAAGGAAAAGATAAACCAAAAAAAGAGTTTTTTAACCAATTCATAAAAAATGAAATTAGAAAAGAGCAACACAAAAGAACTTGTTTTTGAATCTATTGCAGAGTTTATAACAAACGAAGGATTCTCTGTTATTTCGAAAGACCAAAATCGCCCATGGGGAGGCTTTTTTGTGATAGATGAATCACAAGCTCCGGCATTCATAAAAAGATTTTTTGCTCATTTGAGTTTGGCCGATTTTGCTGGATTTGAAAAACTTAGTCCCAAGATTCTGGTTGTTGCTCCGCAGATGCGACTTTCATGGCAATATCATCACCGTAGAGCCGAAATATGGAAACTGATAGGTGGAGTTGCAGGCGTAGTAATATCAGATACCGACAAAGAAACCATACCTCAACCACTACAAATTGGTCAAGTTATAAACCTCAAATGTGGAGAAAGACACAGACTTTTGGGAGCAGATGGCTGGGGAGTGGTAGCCGAAATTTGGCAACATACCGACAAAGAAAACCCTTCTAATGAAGATGATATCGTTAGAGTGCAGGACGATTTTGGGAGGTGAGAAAAGATTTTTTAAACATTAGACCATAACTGTAAAGAGTTTTGGTCTTTTTTTTGCTACAAATTCTTGAAACCACATTTAAATGAATTCTTTTTTTAAGAGCATTATTTATTCCACAATCAGTTGTTTTATCTTTTCATCTTCTTTTTCTCAAGACAGGATTCTCACTAAAAAAGGGGATACTTTAAGTGTTTTTGTGAAAAATATTGAAGCCCTAAAGGTTTTTTATGTCAAAACAAACACTCAGGCATCTGAAACATTTGAAATTTCAAAATCCTCTCTTCATAAAATAATATGGAGAACTGGTAAGGAATATATTATAGATCAGGAATATGAAAATTTAGCTTTATTGTCAGCTCTGAAAAATCAGAATTTGGGGACTTTTAGCAATCAAAAGGCTACTAAGGATGTCCTTTCAAAGGATGTCTTAGCAACTAAACAAAATATTTTATTTCCAGAAATAAAAATTGATACTTTGCCTCCTGCTCCAATTTTGAAGCGAGGATATAGGTTTTTTTACTACGTATATAAGGTTAATGGTCAGCGTGTTAAGGCTAAAAAGATGGAAGAGGTCATGTGGAAGTATGACAAACAAAGTCATTTTATATTCTCAGATGGCCTTTATGATGTTAAAACCCACAGAAGGAATTTTTGGATAGGATCAGCCGCTAGATTAGCAAGTATACCGTTGGTTTATGTAAGCCCAGAATTACAAGGTGGGGTGAGTTTTGGACTTAGTATTTACAATTTTGTGCAAGAATTGAAAGTCTGGAAAGGCCGCAAAGCCATGAAAAACGCCATTCAATTATACAATGATAAACGGAGGTCAAATAGCCTAAAACCTGCGAATGCAGTCATAAGACCACGTTAAGCTTCATCTCAATTCACCCCTTTCACATTCATATCCAAAGTGTAAACAGACTCCGAGGCGGTGATAAACAATAGCTTACGGTTTTTACCACCAAAACAAATATTGGCCGTCCAGCCAGATGGCACAGGGATTTTAGCTATTTGTTTGCCGTTTTTGTCAAAAACGGTTACACCTCTTCCTGTCAAATAGAGGTTTCCTTCGTTGTCCAGTGTCATTCCATCAGAGCCCATTTTGGCAAATAATTGACGGTTTGTTAATTTCCCGTTTTCATCTATGTCGTATTTGTAGGTTTTGCTGGCACCAATATCAGCCACAAAAAGGTTTTTGCCATCTGCTGTGCCCACTATCCCATTCGGTTGTTTAAAATCTTCATCCATAATTAGAGGTACTTTGGCTCCTTTTGGCAGGTAGTAAACACGCTTTTTGTCAATTTCCTGCGTTTTTCTGGTCCAATAATCTCTTGGGTAAAATGGATCTGTAAAATAGATTCCATCTTTATTGTCTTGCCAAAGGTCATTTGGGCCGTTGAGGAGTTTTCCCTCGTAATTATCTAACAAAACTGTATGATTTCCCTTTTTATCAATAGACCACAGTTGGTTTTTCTCGTCTGCACATGAAAGAATATTCCCTTTTTTGTCAAAATATAAGCCATTTGATCTTCCAGCATTTTCCAAAAATACGCTCAATTGTCCTTTGGTATCGTATTTCCAGATTTTATTGTTGGGTTGGTCAGTAAAAAACACATTTCCTTTTTTGTCAGCGGCTGGGCCTTCTGTAAACTTAAATTGGCTCGAAATCTTTACAAGTTTTGCTCCTTTTTTAACAAAACTCAAGGTGTCAAAATCTTGGGCAAAACCACCCAAACTTATTAACGAGAAAAGAATTAAGAACTTAAATTTGATTTTTTTCATGAAAAATTAAGCTTTGTTCAATTTACTGTTTTTATAGCCGTAAAGAAAATATATGGCGATTCCAATTACAACCCAAATCAGGAACATTCGCCAGTTTGACCAGCCGAGCTCGGTCATGAGGTACAAATTAGTAAGAATTCCCATTACTGGCAGAAGCGAAAATTTGTATTTCAAGGCCAAAACAGATATGGTAAGCCAAGCCAACCAAAAAACAACAATTAGTGGTTTTTCTGAAATATGTGCAAATATTCCGTCGGTATAATAGTGAGTCCAGTACAAACCGCCAAGAAATACGATGCCAATTATGAATTTGCCATTCACATACGGCACTTTGAATTTGGAGTTTTTGCTAAGACCTGTGTGATCCATGTAAAGTATACCACAGCAAACCAATATAAACGCAAAAAATGTTCCTACGCTCGTGAGGTCAATAAAAAACTGCATATTCATAAAAAGCGATGGAATACCTACAAAAAGGCCTGTAATGATGGTTGCAAAACTTGGAGTCTTATATTTTTTGTGAATTTTTGAAAACTTCTTTGGAAGCAAGCCATCTCTACTCATCACCATCCAGATACGGGGTTGTCCCACTTGGTAGGCAAGTAAAGCACTTGTAATAGCCACAACAGCACTCACGGAGATAATCCCAGCCATCCAGTTGAAATCTACTTTTTCGAAAACATAAGCCAATGGGTCATTAACACCCAATTCTTTATAATTTACCATACCCGTAAGCACCAAGGTGATAACCACGTATAATACTGTACAAATAGCCAAGGTAATCAACATGGCCTTGGGCAAATCTCTTTGCGGATCTTTACACTCCTCGGCGGTTGTAGATATGGAGTCAAAGCCAATAAAAGCAAAAAATACAGAAGCCACACTCATCATAACACCCTTCATACCGTTGGGAGCGAATGGCTTCCAGTTGGCAGTATCAATGTAAAAAACGCCACCGACTATTACCAATAATATCACCGCCAATTTTATTACTACTAAAATATTTGAGGCATTACGAGACTCTTTTATACCTGTGTAAATCAGAGCGGTAATGAGAGCAGTTATGGCACCCGCCGGTAAATTAAATATGATTTTTATCCCACCAATCGTTGGAGCATCAACGTATGCTTGAGCCAAGGCCTTCATGTTTGATGCTATTTCTCCTAAAGTTCCGTTTGCGGTTGCATTTTGAACATCTTGATAAGCCAATTTTGCTGTACCAGCATCTATAGCCAGCCATCTAGGAAAATGGACTCGGAAAATATTTTCCAACATACTGACAAAATATTCGGACCAAGAAATGGCTACTACCATATTGGAAACTGCATATTCAAGCACCAATGCCCAGCCAATAATCCAAGCGAAAAGTTCGCCAAAAGACACATAAGCATAAGTATATGCACTGCCGCTCACGGGTACAGTGGATGCAAATTGAGCATAACTCAAAGCGGTAAAAACACAGGCAATTGCGGTAAAAACGAACAAAAGAGAAACTGCGGGACCACCATTGAAGCTTGCTCGACCGATGGTACTGAAAATACCAGCACCTATGATGGCCGCTATTCCGAACATGGTTAAGTCTCTGACGCCAAGTACTTTGGCAAGGCCGCTACCATGTTCCACAGAATTGACATCTTTGATGGCTTGATCAATGTTTTTTCTACGAAAAAGTGATTTTAACATAGTTTATAGGTTATTTTTTTGTTGATTTTCTAAAACTTAGGGGTTTTTCTAGAAAAAGAATTCTTGTAAAATTATTAAAAAAATGCCGCTATGCTAATTTAAACAATATTTTATTACGCGTGGTGCGATTTTCCAAATCGCTTAATGGTATTCATGCATCTTGAAAAATCGCACTACGTTAGTCGATTAATTTAAAAAGCCGTACTTTTGCACAAAATTTCAAAAAATCAATATGTCAAAGAAAATTGAGTCGGCACTCATTTCGGTGTTTTATAAAGATGGATTAGACAAAATCGTTAAACTTTTACATGAAAACGATGTAAAAATATATTCAACTGGCGGTACTCAAAGCTTCATTGAAGAAATGGGAATTCCCGTGATTGCGGTTGAAGATCTAACTTCTTATCCATCTATTTTTGGAGGAAGAGTAAAAACGCTACACCCGAAAGTATTTGGAGGTATTTTGCATAGAAGAGACAATCAGGACGATGTGAAAACTGCTGCTGAACTCGAAATTCCTGCTATTGATTTAGTTATTGTTGACCTTTATCCTTTCGAAGAAACTGTAGCCTCGGGAGCTTCAGAAGATGATATCATTGAGAAAATTGATATTGGTGGAATTGCCTTAATCAGAGGTGCTGCCAAAAATTTCCAAGATGTTTTGATTGTCTCCTCAAGAACTCAATATGACGATGTTTTTGAAATTCTTTCTGCCAAAAACTGTGGAACTGATTTCGATGATAGAAAAAAATATGCAAAATTGGCTTTCGGAACCAGCTCACATTATGATTCAGCCATTCATGCCTATTTTGCTGGTATCGAAGACGGCGGAAATTTCAGAGCATCGGAACAAACGCCATTACGATATGGAGAAAATCCGCATCAATCCGCTAGTTTCTATGGAAATCTAAATGAGATGTTTACCCAATTGCACGGAAAAGAACTTTCGTACAATAATCTTATGGACGTGGACGCTTGTGTGCGTTTGATTGAAGAATTTGAAGATTTGACTTACGTAATTGTAAAACATAACAATGCTTGTGGAGTAGCGACCGCCGCCACTTCGCATCAGGCGTATCTGAATGCACTTTCTTGCGACCCAGTTTCTGCCTTTGGTGGAGTTATCATCACCAACGGAAACGTAGATTTAGCCACGGCGGCGGAGTTACACAAACTTTTCTTTGAAATTTTGATTGCACCTTCATTTGATGCTGATGCTTTAGAGATTTTGAAAAAGAAAAAAGACCGCAGATTGTTAATCAGAAAAGAAGTAAAAACTTCAAAAAAACAGTTTAGAACGCTTCTGAATGGGGTTTTGGAGCAGGATAAAGACCTTTCGACAGAAAAAACGGCTGATTTTAAAGTTGTAACGAATACGGTTCCAACTGATGACCAAAACAAAGCTTTAGAATTTGCTTTGAAAATATGCAAGCATTTGAAATCTAACAATGTGGTTTTGGCGAAAGACGGACAATTACTTGCCAGCGGCGTTGGCCAAACATCGAGAGTAGACGCACTCAAACAAGCGATAGACAAAGCAAAAGAATTTGGTTTTGATTTAAACGGTTCTGTGATGGCCTCTGAAGCATTTTTCCCGTTTCCAGACTGTGTAGAAATAGCCGGAAATGTAGGAGTAACAGCAGTGGTTCAGCCAGGAGGTTCAATAAAAGACCAATTGTCAATCGACTATTGTAATGAAAACGGCATAGCAATGGTAATGACTGGCGTTAGACATTTCTTACATTAAAAAAGGACGGTCAGACCGCAGGTCCGACCTGAAAGGCATAGAGTAATTAAAAAAGCAGAAATTCAATTGTTGAGTTTCTGTTTTTTTGTTTGACCCCAAAAAAAGATTTTTGAAATGTATAGAGGAGAAATGACAGAAATTCAATCATTGAGTTTCTGTCATTTTGTTTCAAATCACCAAACAAATGCTTATTTTGCATAAAAAAAGCTATTGGCTACATGCCAATGGCCAAATACTAAAACAATGAAACTACAATTTTTTGGAGCAGCACAGCAAGTAACAGGCAGTAAACATCTTTTAACTACCTCAAAAGGCACAAAAATACTGCTAGATTGTGGTATGTTTCAAGGTATCAACACAAGCGACATGAACCTTAACTTTGGGTTTAATCCTCTTGAAATAGACTATTTATTACTTTCGCATGCACATATTGATCATACAGGCTTGGTGCCAAGGTTGGTAAAAAAAGGGTTCAAAGGCCAAATATTTTGCACTGCTGCCACAAAAAGCCTTTGCGAGATTATGTTGATGGACTCTGCTCGAATTCAAGAAAGAGATCTCGAAAGAGTTAATAAAAGAAGAAAAAATAGGGGAGAAGACGAGCTGGAGCTTTTATATGAAGAATCAGATGTAACAGAAGCCTTAACTCAGTTTGAGGTAGTTTATCTCAATAAACCATTTTACCTGGAAGAAGGAATTAGAATAGAATATTTTAATGCGGGTCATATTTTGGGTAGTGCGGGCATCTTGATTCATTTAGAAGAAGAAAGCAACACTAAAAAAATCTATTTTACTGGTGATATTGGTCGACCGAATGATAAAATCCTACGAAGTCCTGAGCGTTTTCCTCAGGTAGATTATTTGATTTGTGAATCAACTTATGGAGATCGACTGCACGAACCAGAGCTAGATATGAAAGCTCATTTGCTTGAATTGGTGCATAAAACATGTGTCGTAAAACGTGGAAAGTTGATTATCCCGGCTTTTGCGGTTGATAGAACACAAGAGTTGGTTTTTGCATTAGATCAATTAGAAAGTGAAGGCAAACTTCCGCGAATTCCTGTGTATGTCGATAGCCCATTGGCTGTAAATGCCACAATGGTCATGAAAAAGCACAGAGAAGATTTTAATCCCGATATCCTCAAATACATTGAAAGAGACGGCGATGCTTTTGGCTTTGATAATCTGCACTATATCACCGAAGTAGAAGAGTCAAAGGCCCTGAACGAGTCAAAAGAACCCTGCATAATCATTTCAGCGTCAGGCATGGCCGAGGCTGGAAGAATTAAGCATCATATAGCTAATAATGTCGAAGATCCCGACAATACCATCCTGATGGTGGGGTATTGCTCACCGAATTCATTAGGTGCCATGCTCAAAACGGGTCAGCCGACGGTTAAGATTTTTGGGCAAGAGAAGATTGTTAAAGCCGAAGTTGCTATCATGGACTCATTCTCCGCACATGCGGACTATTCGGAGATTATTGAACTTCTGAAGTGCCAAGATTCAGAAAAGGTGAAAACATTGTTTTTGGTACATGGGGAATACGATACTCAAAAGGCATTCAAAGAGAAATTAACTCTTGAAGGCTTTAAAAATATTATTATTCCAAGTCAAAGTGAAGGCTTTGCTTTTTAAAAATTTACGAGAACATCATTTCTATTATTTTTATGAATAAAATATTTCAATTATTACTCGCTCTAACTTTCATTGGTCTGATGTCTGTTGAAATTTTAAAACCGGTAAAATGGACTTTTGCTAGTACGCCATCAAAACCAACAATAGGGCAAACGGTAGATTTAGTCTTCACAGGGAAAATCGAAAAGGATTGGTATATCTATAGTTCTGAACTTAAAGTAGAAGGGCCTAACCCAACCGAATTAGATTTGATTTCTAATGGAACTTATCAAAAAGTCGGCAAATTGATAGCCGTAAATCCTAAAGAGAAGTACGATAAAATTTGGGAAGGGACAATACATTATTTTACAAAAGAAGCGAAATTCATCCAGAAGATCAAGATATTAAAGGCAGGGGCAACTGTTGAGGGTAAAATAAATAGCTACACCTGCACACTAAAAGATGGAAGTTGTATTCCAAACAAAGATAAGTTTAGCTTTAAGTTTTAATATTTTTTGGACAGCTCATCTATAAGACTTTCATAAAAAATTCCCCATCCAAAATTAGATTCTAGGGATTCTGTAGACTTATTATAGGCTAATTTTAGCCTGAAGTCTGATATTTTTTTTAAAATATTTTCAGGATTTTTATTTTTCATAATTACAGTTTTGGCCTCCTTTATCAGGGCTTTATTCACTTTGTCTATCTCAGGTATTTCACAAGGTTTCATTTTTTGAAAGGGGGAAATATTTCTAATTCAGAAATTAATACTGGGAAGGTCCATTTTGCTCTATTTAATACCAAGGACTGCATTCCACCTCCTGATGTTTTATAATTATTTTCTATGGTTTGGGCTATTTCGCTTTCAAATATTATAGCAGTTTTTCCTTCTTTTAATTGTATTTTGTAAACGTCATATTTTGCAGAATGACTTACAGTTGGCAGACCAAACCTCTGTTCTAAACTCTCTGAAATATACTTTTTTATGTCTTCAATTTTTGTCCAAAAAGGAGTAAATGGAGAAGGAGGGGGATTACCTTTAGGTATAATTTTATATAAAATATATCCTTCTCCTATTATGATTTTTTTTGGAATAGTGTTGCCACTATTTATCAAACTCTCCACAAACTGGGGTGCAGAAGCTTCTGTTCTCATTTCATCAAGTAGGCTTTTTTTTACTTCTTTTATGTCAATTCCCAAGGGTTTGAAACCTGAGGAGTTGCCCAAGCTATCAAAGTTTGATTTGAGGCTATCTACCCACCAAGTTCGAAGCAGAAATGTGGGTCTTTGCAACCTAACAGTATTTTCAAATTCTTCTTTAAAGGACTGGATTTTGCTCTTATTTCGGTTTAAAAAAGTGGCAGTTTTTAGTAAAACATTGTTTACTTTTCTTAAGCTATCATCTATAATACAGGCTTTCCAAGCGTGTATTATAGATTTTTGTTCAAAAAACAGTTCTAAAGGTTTCTCATAAAAGTCATCTATAAAAGCCCTTTTTTCTAATGAATCTAATGAATTAGTATTGATTAAGTATTCTAAGGAATCTCTGTGATTTTTTATAGAGTCTGAGCTGATTTTTTCAATTTTTGAAACATTAAGTTTTGATAATAAACTTCCTTTAGCTGTTATGGAAATAAATACAAATATTAATAAAAAGGTTGTTTTTTTTATCATTTATTAAAAGGTAAAGTTTGACAACATTATTAGGTAAGAAATCTTAATAAATATTGTTTCTATTAATTTTAATGGTTAATTTAATAGTTTATAGAGTGTTATGAGATTGGTGTAAGAGGCAAAGTCGGCAATCTGTATTTTTCTAATACTTTATACAATATAAGTAATTCTCCTAAATTTAAGAACAAGCGGGGTAGCAAATAAAGGTATTTCCAGTGTAAATCGTCGTGAAGTCCGGAAAACAAAAATGCCATATCTGCCAACACAACTAACAACACACCTATCCCAACTTGATGCAAAATTTTATCTTTAAAGTTGGAGCCATAAATAATCATTATGTAAAGGATTAGTAAGGATATGACAACGTTTGGTTGGAGCTTATCTAGACTTTCAAAAGTGCTAAGAAACAAACAAAATATAAAGCTTCCAAAAGCAAGATTTAGAATATTTTTTAATCTACTGTTAGAAATAAAATTTGAGCCAAGAGTAACAAATATTACAGACCATAGCACCCTTTGACTCATTACGAAAACCATATCTACTGCCACCGTATCACTAAAAGGAGAAAGATAATTGATAAATTCGTTGGCTATGTCTAACAACTGGATGCAGAAAACACAAATTATAACTGTATCTTTAAATGAAATGTATTTCTTAAAAATGATATAAAATAGAATCAATAGATGACAACTTTGGTTAATTATCTTCCCAAGAATCATATCTGAATATGTTAATGGTCCGTCTTCCAAAAAGATACTAAAGAAAAATATATTTGATATGATTAAAATAGCTAAATACAATCCCAGAAATCTATTCGACATTTCAAAAAATGGTTAATTAACGTTTTCAAGCTTAAAATTCTTTTAATGGATGGACTTGGAGTGTTTTTAAGAATTTAGTGCAACTGAAAATTTGTGCAATAATTACAATTTTAACTCCTTTCCTTCAAATAAATTTAATCTTTTATTTATACAAAGCGGGATTTCATCTTCATAATGAGTAACAAATAACAGCGTTTTATTTTGATGAATCGCAATTTCATTGAGAATAGTTCTAAAAAACACCATTTGGTTATAATCTAAGCCTTGGCATGGTTCATCGAGAATGAGCAATGCAGGGTTTTTTACCAATGCCCTAGCCAAAAACACCAGCCTTTGCTGTCCAAAAGACAATTGATTGAGTTTTCTGTCTTTTACCTCAAAGAGATTAACCAAATCTAAGTATAGTTCGGTTAACTCCAACTGCTGTTCGGTGAGTTTTTGAAACAAGCCTGCTGAATCAAAAAATCCCGAAGCTACGACTTTCCAAACCGTGCTGTTTTTGTTGAAATAAAGATGAAGCTCGGGCGACACAAAGCCCATCTTTTGCTTTAGATCCCAAATACTCTCTCCGCTGCCTCGTTTTTTATCAAAAAGATATAATTGGTTTTGGTAGCATTGTGGATTGTCTCCAGTAATGAGTGATAAAAGCGAGCTTTTGCCAGAACCATTCGGCCCCATCAGTGCCCATTTTTCTCCTTTCTTAACTTCCCAGTTAATACCTTGCAGTACCAGTTTGTTGCCATATCTTACATGCCCGTCATTGATTTTTATAGCCGTTTCGAAACTGCTAAATTGAGGAATAGATAAATTTTCTATTTTTTTCAAAATTTCAGTGCCTATGCTATAATTTATTGCTGCCTTCGGGATAAATTCTGCTAGTTTACCGAAAAATGAAAGTTTGCCTTTTTCAAGGAATACTACTTTTTCAAACTTTTCAGGAATGTCATGAGCATTGGCAATCAATATAATTTGTGTTTCTGTAAAATCGGATAATAACAACTTCAACTCCCCTCTGCTTTTAATGTCTAAGCCTGTAAACGGGTTGTCTAAAAGCAAAATGTCGGGTTTCTTCAAAAGGGCATTTGCTATTAATGTCCTGCGAGTTTCTCCATTCGATAGAGAGGTGATTTTTTGGTGAACTAGGTGTTCTAATTTTAGCTTTTGTACAATTACTCCTAGCCAATCCTCCGAATACAGGGGAGGCTTAATTTCTACTGAGTTCTCATTTATAGTTCCGACTGGAATGACCTGATTTTGCAAAACTTCATAAACCGTTGGCCCCAATTCTGCGTCTTGAGAGTTGAATCTTTGTTGATAATATTGATAAACTGGCCCAACCAATCGATGAAAACTATAGTCTCTATTTACACTTACTATTTTCTTTGTTTTGTCTTTTTCTATTTTGCCTTTGGTTGGAAAAACAGAACCAGCTATTGCATCTAAAAATGTACTTTTCCCTGAGCCGCTTTCGCCTAAAACCACTACATTTTCGTTGTTTTTAAGTTGAAAATTGAAGTCTGAAAGAATGGTAAAGTTGTTTTTAGAAATTTCGACATTTTTGAAAACGATAGACATGGTTTATAGTTTTTCGAGGCAAATTAAGAGATTTTTCAATTTTTTCTTTCTCGATGAAGCTTTAAAATTGCTTTAAAGCTACATTTGTTCAATTTTTATCAAGCGAATAACAAGAAATGAAGCATTTTATAAACCTCAATGACGTTTCAGACGTAGCCGAACTCGTAAAAGTAGGTCTAGAACAAAAAGCCAATCCATTTGCCAATAAACATTTGGGATTGAATAAAACAATAGGGCTTTTGTTTTTCAACTCCAGCCTGCGTACCCGAATTTCAACTCAAAAAGCAGCTCTGAATTTAGGAATGAATGTGATAGTGATGAATGTAGGCTCAGATTCGTGGCAGCTGGAGTTTGAAGATGGTGTTGTAATGGATCAAGGCAAAGCAGAGCATATCAAGGAAGCAGCGGCAGTTTTGGGTCAATATTGTGACATTATAGCCGTAAGAGCCTTTGCCGAACTTAAAGATAGAGACGAAGACTATAAAGAAACCGTTCTAGAGAGTTTTAGGAAATATGCAGGTGTTCCTATTGTAAACTTAGAATCAGCCACTCGCCACCCTTGCCAATCTTTGGCCGATTTGATTACTATTGAAGAACTGAAAACCGTAGAAAAACCGAAAGTTGTTCTTACTTGGGCACCGCATTTTAAGCCACTTCCGCAAGCTGTTGGCAATTCGTTTGCCGAATGGGTACTCATGACTGATTATGAATTCGTAATTGCCAATCCAGAAGGCTATGATTTATCTCCAGAAATTAGAAAGAATGCCAAAGTGGTTCATTCTCAAGAAGAAGCATTTGCTGGAGCAGATTTTATTTATGCCAAAAACTGGTCGTCCTATGAGCAATACGGGCAAGTACTCACACAAGATCCTTCTTGGAAAATTACCCCAGAAAAAATGGCTCTGACCAACCAAGCCAAGTTTATGCACTGTTTGCCAGTAAGGCGTGGCCTGAAAGTAGCAGACGAAGTTTTGGATGCTGATTATGCTGCGGTTATCCAACAAGCAGGAAACCGTGTTTGGTCTGTGCAGGCGGTTATTAAGCAGATTTTGGAGGAGACGTTGTAATTTTTTTAACATTAAGGTAGCAGCAGAGTTGGCAACTTTTAAAAAGTTGTCAACTCTATCTGACAGAGTTTCCGAAGGGTTTTGCTTGATTTCAAAATCACAATTTTCTTCCCTCATAATGTCGTAATCTGCCGAATTGGTAGCAGAATTTTTTATATTTGTTCTTTATTCAACCTAATTTAATACAATGTCAAAGAAAGGAAAAATTCTTATTATCACTGGCGATGCTGGCGAAGGTTACGAATGTTTGTATGGCAAACACCGCTTTGAAGAAGCTGGTTATGAGTCTGTTATTGCCGCACCAAGTGTAAAAAGGCTCAATTTGGTTATTCATGATTTTGAACCTGGCTGGGATACTTATGTTGAAAAACCAGGATACATGGTGGAGTCAGACATTGCGTTTGATGACGTAAAAGAGGAAGAATATTTGGCCGTTTTGATTTTAGGTGGAAGAGCACCCGAGTTTTTACGCCATAATGATAAAGTGATAGAAATTGTAAGAGCATTTGACAAAGCCGACAAATTCATCTTCTCTATTTGCCACGGAATTCAGATTCTCACTGCAGCTGGTTTGGTTAAAAATAAAACCGTTACTTGTTACGAAAACGTAAGATTTGAAGTAGAAGCCTGTGGAGGAAATTTTATTGGAAAGAACGAAGCCGTAAGAGACGGAAGATACGTTTCAGGCCAAACATGGCAATCGCATCCTGATTTTTATAGAATGGTTTTTGAGTGCTTGGGGGAGGGGTAAATTGAATCAGTAATTCGGTCTGGAGACCGATGGTCACTCGTGCTTAGTCTTCAGACTAAGCACAGCTAGATTATAACATATTTAAATAAACAAATTCAGAAACAATTGCTATAATAAAGTACAGCAATGTTTTTTTTGTTAGAATATTATTCAATTTATTTATTTCACTATCTTCTACAAATAATTCAAAAACGCAGATGCTAATAATCGCTCTGAATATGTTACCCCTAAAATAGGATAACTTCATTTTTAGATATTTAAAATAAAGGTAACAGAATGGAAAAAAATATATAAATTGAATAACCTTGTAAATTAGTTTGATATTCATTCTTTTTAATTCTTCATTGGATTACGCTAGAAATATAGCATCCGATATTACAAATCGCCTCACTTTCCAACCACAACCGCAGGATTTCCAAAAACAGTTGCTCCTTCTTTTACATCTTCAATGACTACAGAACCGGCACCTACTCGTGCGTTTTTACAGATTTTTATACCTGAAACCACTATGGCTCCACTGCCAATGAAGGCTCCGTTTTCAATAGTAACTTCTGCATTAATTATGGCACCGTTGCCTATTTCTACAAATTCGCCTATTTCAGCTTGGGTGTCAACTACTGCATTTGAGAGAATTATCGTGTGATTTCCTATTTTTGCCCCTTGATTTACCACAGCTCCCCCTGCTATCAAAATTCCATGTCCAAGCTCAGCGTCTTCAGAAACTATTGCTTTTCCGTGTATGGCATTCACGGGCATGGTTTTTCTTCTTTCCAAAAGCATTTTTACTACTTTCTCTTTGTGGGTTTTGTTTTCTAAAGCCACAAATGCCTCTGTTTTGTTACCAATAATTTTTAAAAAGCCATCGTCCATCGGGTCGCCAAGCACCACAACTTCTGAAATCTCAGTGTTATGTTTCTTCTTGTCATCGTCCAAAAAGCCATAAACCAACACATCGTTGCTACTGAATATGTCCAAAGCCAAACGGCCTAATGTACCAGCACCAAATATTACAACAGGATTTTTCATCAATTTCAATTTTTATGCAAAACTAATCATCAAGTCTTATGATATAGATTTGAAGTGGTAATAATTACTATTTATTTTTTAGAAAGTCTTTGTAAATTTTTCGTTGTTTTTTGAAAGAATCAGAGGCAAAATCAAACAAAATATTGAATGCAAAAGGAATTTGATCGGACAAAACGCCTCCATATATGGCCAAGTCGAACTCTTTAAGGGCATCTTCTAAACGCTCGTTTTTAAGGGTTTTGCTTATTTCAGAGGTGGTCATGGTTGAGTAGGGTTTTTTCAATAACCACTCCAAATAGTTTTTCCAGATGATCAGACCACTGCTTATGTTGGCAAAGTTCTTTGGACTTTTGCTGAGTTTTTTGAATGCCGCAGAAAACTTTTGGTGTTTTTGTCCAAACTGCCAAATGCGAACATTCCGAACGAGAAATTTTCCAAACAAAGCCCAAAAAACGGCGAAAGAAATAAGGAGTAGGACTAAATAATATAGCAACTTTGGAAAATTGAAATCTAACGGTACGGTAAAATACCCCGTAGATTTTTTAATAATGTGATTTCTAATGTCAGTAGTATCTAATAGTGAATTCAGTTTTATACTGGCCGTATCCGAAAAAATGGTTTTCTTAGAACGCAACACTTGAATAGGTAACGACAAAGAATAAGTGCTATCCACACTAAACGTTATGAGTTTGTATACCACACTGTCTAGGCTTTTCCCATTTTGTGTTTTCGTTGGAAAAAATTCTACATCTAAAAACTCAAAAGGCTTATAGTTATAGGAGGAGTCTGGAAATAGCAAATCAGTTTTGCCGTTGTGCAAATAAGTCAAAGAGAAAAAAACAGGTTTTCCGATAAACAGTGAATCGTTGCTAAAGTAAGCCTTGGGCTTTTGAGCAAACCCGAAAGCATATAGGAAAACAAATAAGGAGCTTAAATAGATTCTCATTTTCTATACCTAAAAAGTTGAATTAGACTATTAACATAATTAGCCCCCGACTCTATTGATAGATAATTAGCCTTGTTTTGTTTACAAAGCTTTTCAAGTTCGCTACTGTTTTCTTCAAAAATATCCCTCATTTCACGCTTAAAAAATCTGGAACTTGTATTTATCCAAGTTGTTTTTCCTGCTTCTTTGTCATACACTGGAACAATGCCCAAGCTAGGCAAATTCACTTCTCTTTTGTCGTAAATATGCAGAACTACCAAATCGTGCTTTCTTGCAAGAGCTTTTAGGTTGTGAGAGTAGTCTTTATCAAGAAAATCAGAAATGAGGATAATCACACTCTTTCTTTTCAGAATATTTAGAGCAAAAGCTATGGCTTCTTGTAGATTGGTCTTTAAGGAAAGTGGCTCCAGCCTAAACATTTTAGAAATGATGTTGTAGGCCTGTTTCATGCCTGACTCGGGCTTCAAGTAAAGCTCTTTTTGGTCAGAAAAACAGTACAAACCCACTTGGCTGGCTTCTTTTATGGCCGAAAGTGTCAATACACCACAGATTTCCTTTGCAGTGTCTATTTTCAAAGAGCCGTCTTTTCCTACATCTTGTGAACCGCTCACATCGAGCATAAAAAAAACAGTTTGTTCTTTTTCCTCTTTAAATATCTTCACATAAGCACCGTGTCCTTTGGCCGTTGCTACCCAGTCAATGGCACGGACATCGTCGCCATATTGGTAAGTTCTAAGGTCGCTAAACTCCAAACCAGTACCTTTAAAAACCGAGCTAAAGTTGCCATTCAAATGTGAATTGACAGCTTTTCTGATTTTAATTTCGTACTTATTGAGTTTATTGATTATTTCTTTCACAAGACCAAAATGCTGTTTTAACGAAATTTATGAGCTTAGATTTATCCCTTGCCCGATAATTAGTTATTTTTGTTCGTAATATCTAAAAACCATAGACATTGGGTAAACTTGGCATAAAAATAGTATTTATTTCGTTGACATGTTTTTTTTCTTGCAAGTCTTCGTCAGAAGATTTTATAGATAAAAAAACAATGGCGATAGTTTTTGCCGAATTAAAAACCGCTGAAGCGAAAGTAAGTAGATTAAATCTCAGCGGAGTAGATTCGTCTAGAGTTGCTTTTAAATACTTAGAAAAGCAGATATACAAAAAATATAAAATAGATTCAGTTCTGTATCTCAAAAGCTTTGATTTTTATGCCAAAGACAAAAAACAATTGCTTTCTATTTATGTTCAGGCCGAAAAAATCATTGAAAAAAATAAAAACAAAAATACTACCTACTGAATGAAAAATCTGGTAATCATACCTACCTATAATGAAATAGAAAACATCGAGGCCATCATCAAAGCGGTTTTTAATCTGCCCGTCTGGTTTGATGTTTTGATAGTAGACGATGGTTCGCCAGATGGTACGGCTCAAAAAGTTAAAGAACTTCAGCATCAGTTTCCTTCACAACTTCATTTAGAAGAACGAAAAGGAAAACAAGGACTCGGAACTGCCTATATTCACGGTTTTAAATGGGCTTTGGCCAAGGGATTTCAATATATTTATGAAATGGATGCGGATTTTTCCCATAATCCGGCAGATTTGGTAAAACTATACAAAGCGTGTTCTGAAGAAGGAAATGATGTGGCTATTGGCTCCAGATATATAAATGGTGTAAACGTAGTCAACTGGCCAATTGGCAGAGTTTTGATGTCTTACGGTGCAGGGATTTATGTAAGATTTCTAACAGGCATGCCCATCATGGATCCCACGGGTGGTTTTATTTGTTATTCGAGAGAGGTTTTAGAAACGATTCCGCTTGACCAAATACGTTTTGTAGGTTATGCCTTTCAGATAGAAATGAAGTTTAATGCCTATCTCTTCAAATTTAAAATAAAAGAAGTGCCTATCATTTTTACTGATAGGACACTCGGACAATCTAAAATGTCAACCAAAATCTTCCAAGAAGCTGTTTTTGGTGTGGTTATGATGAAAATCTGGAGCTTGTTTAAGAATTTTAAAAGATAAAAACCCTTACTTTTTAGCCTTCAAAGCATCTAATTGATCTTGTCTTACCGTTGGATATTTTATCCCCAATTGCTCCAAATAAGTGTTGTATTTACTCGGATCATAGTGATACTTTTTCAGCTCAGGATTGAAAGTTTGCATTATGCTGGTATTCAACTGAATAGCTGGCTTGTCATCTTTCGAAATCAATGGCGTATATTTTTGCTCCTTGGTTTGGGTATTGTTGTAATATTCCCAAGCATCTTTAAGAATTTGCGGTTTGTAAAGCAAATCCAAAATCGTCATGGCTTCTACTTTAGCACCTGCTGTACAACCTTTATGGGCTATTGGGGTCGCCATCGTGATGGCGTTTGCCCAGTGGTGACCAGGCATTCCAGGCATATTGGAAGGATATCTAAGTACAATGGTGGGCAATGACCATGAAATGTCGGCAATGTCATCAGAACCACCTTGTCTAATTACAAGGGGCGAATACACTGGCTCAGAAACAGAATCCAGTTCCATAGCCAAACCATTCACTTCAGGAGATTTTAGTTCTATTTGTGATGCTTTTGCAAGCAATTGGTCCTCTTCCGACCATTTTGGTAAACCCACTTTCTTGATATTTTGATAAGCTGTAGCAGCCAATGCTTTATTGAAATGCCCCGGCCAAGCACTACCTAATATTTCGTAAGTGAATTTTGTATCCGTCATAAGAGCAGCACCTTCGGCTATTTTTATCCCGTTATCAAATAAATTCTTAATTTTAGGATAAGTTCTTTCTCTGAAATAATACCAAACGGTAGCTTTTGATGGAACCACATTGGGCTGGTCGCCACCATCGGAAATTACATAGTGAGACCTTTGGGTGGTTTCTAGATGTTCTCTTTTGAAGTTCCAGCCAATATTCATTAACTCTACGGCATCCAAAGCACTTTTGCCTCTCCAAGGTGCTCCTGCAGCATGTGCAGCGGCACCTTCAAAATGAAATTTAACAGAAACCAAACCTGTATTTCCAGCATCGCCCCACGAAACGCCCAGATTATTGGCCACATGCGTAAAAATACAAGCGTCCACGTCTTTGAAATAGCCTTCTCTTACAAAAATCGCTTTCGTACCCACTTGTTCTTCAGCCACACCCGGCCAAAGCATAAGTGTACCTGGTATTTTTTCTCTTTCCATAATTTCTTTCAATGCCAAAGCAGCTGTAATATTAAGGGCTTGGCCAGAATTATGGCCTTCTCCGTGTCCAGGAGCACCTTCCACAATGGGGTCTTTGTATGCTACACCGGGTTTTTGAGATGCTTTCGGAATGCAATCCACATCAGAGCCAATGGCTATCACAGGTTTGCCGCTTCCCCATTTTGCTATCCAAGCAGTCGGAATGTTCGCAATGCCTTTTTCTACTGTAAATCCTTTCTTTTCCAATAGTTCTGTTAGATATTTCGAAGTTTCATATTCCTGAAAGCCCAATTCGCTAAAACTGAAAAGCATGTCGTTTATTTCCTGAGTGAGTTTTTGATTATTGTCTATTTTGGCAATAACTTCTTGTTTCAGAAGCTCCAGTTTATCGGGTTCTGCAGGTTTCTTTTTAGTGTTTTTTTGAGAATGGGCATGATTTGTCAAAATCATGATTAAAAGAATGAATAGAAGGTTTTTTTCATAGTTTGAGAGGTTTTTTTCTAATCCAAATATATCCAAATTTTGTTTTTAAAGCATACTTTGGTTACCTTTATTTTATTAAACCTCTTCATCAATCTCTAATATATGAAAATTAAAATTGCCTTATTTCTATTGTTGATTCCTTCTTTTGTTTTTTCGCAAATTGGTCTCGATTATTACCTGCCTAAAAATGTAACTTACAACAGCAAAATACCTACACCAAAATCCTTTTTAGGCTATGAAGTAGGTGAGCAACATGTAAGCCCATATGAAATTTATGCTTATTACAGAGAAGTGTCTAAATATTCGGATAGAATAAAACTTGAAACTTATGCCCGTTCCTTCGAAAACAGGGAATTAATGCTAGCCACTGTTTCTTCTCCTAAAAACTTAGCGAATATTGACCAAATAAGAGCAGAACACCTGAAGTTGGCAAATTCAGAAGTTTCGAAAAGCTTAAAGCCCGAGCAAATGCCAATTGTAGTTTGGATGGGTTATTCGGTTCACGGAAATGAGGCTTCTGGTTTGAATTCTTCCTTATTGACGATTTATTATCTCGCGGCAGCCCAAGGAGCGGAGATAGATGCTTTATTAAATGAAAGTATAATTTTAGTGGACCCCAGTATAAATCCTGACGGTGCAACGAGGTTTTCGACTTGGGTAAACCAAAACAAAAGCCAAAGCTTGGTTTCGGATGCCAATTCAAGAGAGTTTAGAGAAACTTGGCCTGGAGGACGTACCAACCACTATTGGTTTGATATGAACCGCGACTGGCTTTATCAGCAATTGCCAGAAAGCAAAGGACGTTTGGTTAAATATTACGATTGGTTGCCCAACGTTTTGACTGATCACCACGAAATGGGAAGCAATTCTACATTTTTCTTTCAGCCAGGCATTCCTGCACGTACACACCCGATGACACCAGTCAAAAACATCGAACTTACAAGCAAAATTGGACAGTTTCATGCCGCAGGATTGGATAGTATTGGCTCTTATTATTATACCAAAGAAAACTATGATGACTTCTATTATGGAAAAGGCTCAACACTTCCAGATGTGAATGGAGCCATCGGCATTTTGTTCGAACAAGCGTCATCTCGTGGTCATTTGCAAGAAAGCGTTAACGGTATCTTGAGTTTTCCTTTTACGGTTAGAAACCAGTTTTCAGCTACACTTTCTACTTTGAAAGCCTCCAAAAACATGAGAAATGAGTTGTTGACTTACATGAGAGATTTTTATGCAGAAAAATCTACAGATGAGATAAAAGCCTTTGTTTTCGGTGGAGGAAACGACCCAGTTAGAACTTGGGAAATGGTAAATGTGATGCTTAGAAACAAAATTGAAGTGTATAAACTATCTAAAAATGAAACTTTAGGTAGTTCACAATTTTCAAGCTCGGACTCCTACGTTGTCCCGATGAGTCAACCCAAACACAGGTTGGTGAAGTCCCTTTTTGAAAAAAGAACCACATTTGCTGATAGTGCTTTTTACGATATTTCGGCTTGGACACTACCGCTTTGCATGAACGTACCTTTCGCAGACTCAAAAACTGCCATTTCTTTAGGGCAAAGACTCTCTGAAATTAATTTCCCGCTCGGAAAAGTTGTTGGAAATAGTACATATTCTTATTTATTTGAATGGGATGGTTATTTTGCAGCAAGAACGGCTTATGAATTGCTCAATAAAGGTTACAAACTTAAATATGCCACCGAGCCGTTTGAAGCTATAGTTGAAGGAAAGAATAAAACGTTTTCTTATGGCACAATTCAGATTTTATGTGATGGAAATGATCCCCAAGCATATTTAGAAGAATTGGCGAAACGTGATGGAACTGTTTTTTATGGACAAAAAACGGGCCTTACCCAAAGTGGAATAAACCTCGGCAGTGAGAAGTTTAGAAGAATGGAAAAGCCACAAGCACTCATGATAGTGGGTGATGGTGTTGATTATAACGATGCGGGCGAAGTTTGGCATTTATTGGATCAAAGGGTAAGTATTCCGCTTAGTCACATGGATATTGCTTCAGTAAATCGTGCAGATTTGACCAAATACACACACATCATCATCAATCAAGGTAGATATGCCGACCTTTCAGATGAAAAAATTAAGGGATTTTTGGCAAAAGGAGGTACGGTCGTTGCTTTAGGAGATGCGGCTTCTTGGTTATCACAAAAGAAGATTGGTACGGTGGGCATAAAACCAGAAGCATCAAATGACGGAAAAGCGAAAAGGCCATTTGTGGCAAAAAGTGGATTCGATGGAGCTTTGGTAACAAGTGGTGCTATTTTAGAAGCAAAGCTGGATCCTAGTCACCCGCTTTGTTATGGATACAAGCAGAGCACTTTGCCGATTTTCAAGGTGAATAATGTAACTTTTGAAGAAACGGGGAATCCATACAATACGCCTTTGATGTTTACAGATAAGCCTCTTTTGGCGGGTTATGTTCATGCAAAAAACTTGGAGAGATTTAAGAATAGCCCGGCCATTATAGCCCAAACGCTGGGTCAAGGTAAAATCGTGAGCATTTCTGATAACCCAAATTTCAGAGCATTTTGGTATGGAACAAACAAACTGTTTTTGAATTCTTTATTTTTTAGTAGTGGTATTTCTGCTGGTAGATTTGAGGAAGAAGAAGATTAAAATGACGCGTAACCTTATAAAATGAGTAATCAAACCATTGTCATCATCGTTTTGGTGTATTTGGGAATAAACATATTGGTTTATTTCATTCAGGAATTTTTCATATTTAAGCCCGAAAAACTCTCAGAGGACTTCGAGTTTAAATATGAATTTCCGTTTGAAGAGCTCAATTTTGCGATTTCCGAAAAGGAAAAAATCAACGGACTTCGTTTTTTTACAGAAGAAAAAGAAAAAAGAGGAGTGGTGATTTATTTCCACGGAAATACACGAAGTATAAAAGGTTGGGCAAAATATTCTAGGGATTTTACCAATCATGGTTATGATGTGATTATGATCGATTATCGGGGTTTTGGAAAAAGTAAAGGAAAGCGTTCGGAATCCGCAATGAAAAAAGACGCTCAGCATGTGTATAACAAAATGAAATTTGAGCTAAAATATCCTGAAAATAAAGTTATCATCTACGGAAGGTCTTTGGGTTCTGGCTTTGCTGCAAAATTGGCCTCGTCAAATCGGCCAAAAATGTTGATTCTTGATGCTCCTTATTATAGTTTATCCCAACTTACGAATAGATTTCTCCCGTTTTTGCCTGTTTCTATACTTTTGAGATTTAAAGTCAGAACCGATCAATGGCTCAAGTATTGTCGCTGCCCAATTTTCATCATTCATGGCACTAAGGATAGTCTAATACCCATGAGTTCAAGCGTGCGATTGGCAAAAACAGCCCCTTTGAACACGCATTTAGTCCCTATTTATGGCGGAGGGCATAACGATTTACCTTCATTTCCTGAATATCATAGGGCTTTGAAGGATATTTTATTAGACCAATATGATCATTTTGATAAGCAAATATTCGGGGACATGGGGTTTAATGCTTAATAGAAAATGATTTTTTTATTGAGAAAAGTAAGTAAGCTATTATTTTCGCAAAAAATATTTATAAATTAAGCACAGCGAAGAACCTAAGACAATTTTGAAATCCAAATTTCTCTGCGTCCTAGCGTCTTAGCGGTAAAAATTATCTCAAATGGAAATCCTAAAAGAAGATTTAATAGCATTTATCAAGAATGCACTACACGAAGATATTAGAGAAGGAGATCACACCTCTAACTCCACAGTGCCAGAAAACGCCCAAGGAAAGGCTCGTTTGTTGGTAAAAGACAATGGAATAGTGGCTGGCGTAGAATTGGCCGAGCTAATTTTCAAAACTGTTGACCCTGATCTGAAGGTCGAGGTTTTAATCAAAGATGGCGAGCCGATAGAATATGGCCAAATAGTATTGTATGTGGAAGGGAAAGATCGCTCGATTTTGACTGCTGAAAGACTCGTACTCAACTGCATGCAACGCATGAGCGGCATAGCTACCGTAACTCAGGAAATAGTAAAAAAACTGGAAGGGACTAAATGCAAAGTATTGGACACCAGAAAAACCACTCCTGGCTTTAGGCTTTTAGAAAAATGGGCGGTTAAAATTGGGGGAGGAGTAAACCATCGTTTTGGCTTGTTCGATATGATTTTAATCAAAGACAACCATGTGGATTATGCTGGAGGTATAAAAAATGCCTTGTTTGCGGCTCAAAAATATTTAAAAGATAAGAATCTGGATTTGCCAATAGAGATAGAAGTTAGAAATCTTACTGAACTACAAGAAGCATTGGAAGTTGGTGGGGTTGTACGAATTATGCTGGACAATTTTGACTATGAAAAAACCAAGGAAGCCATCAAAATTATAGACGGGAGGTTTCCCATAGAATCATCAGGAAATATAAATCCTCAAACTGTTCGAGCTTATGCAGATTGTGGTGTAGATTATGTTTCCATGGGCTATTTGACGCACTCTGCTAAGAGCCTAGATTTGAGTTTGAAGGCTATGAAGTAGGTCGCTTCGACTCACTTCGGCTCACTTCGGCTCCGCCTTTAGATTTGTGAAATGAAAATGTACTGAGTAATTAGGATAATTTTACGACGGTAATTTGTCCTAAGTGGGAAACAGGAGAAACCTATTCGGCTCCGTAAGAATAAACTTATACCGAGATCAAGGCCCTGCTTCCCTCACTCTATTCAACGCTATTTAGCTATTGAGGAATCGTTGGTAGACGATAATCCTATTAAAGGCTTTCGCAGAATTGAGTTTACTTAGGCCAAGTTTTTCTTTTCACTGTAAATTTAAACATTATGAAGTTAGAAGAGCAATTGAATTACAAATTATTTATTGGAATTGATGTATCTAAGAAAACTATTGACTCCGCAATTATAAACGATTTTGGTAAAAAGATTGGGCATAAAAAATTTACAAATAATCAATTTGGTTTTGATTCTTGCTTAGAGTGGTTGCGGGAGTTTTACCAAGATGGTCAAGTAATCTTTTGTTTAGAACATACTGGCATTTATAGTCGATTATTAAGTATGTTTTTACAAGATGAAGGCTTTTCGGTGTGTATGGAATCTGGATATGTCATTAAACATTCAGGTGGTATTTTAAAAGGAAAGAATGACAAAATTGATGCGTACAGAATAGTGGAATATGCACTCAGTAACAAGTTTAAACTAAAGATTGCAGAGCATTATGATTTGAATATCATAAAGTTACATGATTTAATGACAACCAGAAATCGACTCGTAGTAGACCTTAAAAGGCTTACAACGCCAATTAACGAAATGAAGGAACATGGAGGTAAAGAGTCGTATGATATGCTTCTAAAAGCTTGCAAGTCTGCAATCGATGGTTTAATGAAATCCATTAAGGAAATCGAGCAAATGATTGACGAGCTTATAGAAGAAGTTGAGGGATGGAAAGAAAGAATGGAATTGGTGACCTCGGTAAAAGGAATAGGTAAAATTGTTGGTCTTTGGATGATGGTTTATACGAAAAACTTTAGCTCAAAAATCAACGCCAGGCAGTTTGCTTCATTGGTTGGAATAGCACCTTTCGAGGAAAGCTCTGGAAGTTCGGTAAGAAAAGGGACACATGTGAGCAACCATGCACATAAGTTCTTGAAAGGCATACTCCATTCAGCTGCAATGTCTGCTATAAAATCCAGTTCTAGAATAAAAGAATATCATATAAAAAAGAAAAAAGAAGGTAAAAAAGGTTTTGTCATAATGAATAACATAAAGAATAAACTTGTTCAAACCGTATTTTCGGTAGTGAGAACAGGAATTCAGTATGACGAGTCTTTTCAGTACAAAAAGGTAGCATAATAATTGCAGTTTTATTTGTAATTACCTTAGCTATCTCAGTGACCGTGGTTTACTTCGACTCGTTCAGTGACCACAGCTCAGTGACCGTGGTTTACTTCGACTCGTTCAGTGACCGACGCTCAGTGACTATCGTTTATTTCAATTACGAATACTAAACTTTGTGCCTCGATGCCTTGTGCCTCAATGCCTTTAGAAAAAAAATGAAAAAAGATATAGAATTTCCTCAAAACGAAAATATCCTTATGGCCGTAGCTCCCTCAGAGTTTGAGCAGTGGGACGTGTTCTTGATAAACAAAGGGTCTGAAAAAATTGATAATTTGCTTGTAACATCCTCAGGATATGGATATAACGATAGCGGAGAGAAAATTTCAACAAGTACGCTCAGACATTTTTATGGTAATTTTTCCTCCAATTCTGTTCAAGAAGTCGAAAAAATTGACCCTTCGGTTTTTCATCTTAACAATGAGTTTTGGGTGAGTTATTGGATAGATGGCCAGCTTTACGACCGTAGGTTTGTATTTGTGCCTGAAAGTATTTCACTCAAGAACTGCATTTTTGTGAGCATTTTGGGAAAAGAGGCTGTACTTCATGCCTAATACCAACAAGCTCGATAGTAATTCGCCTGAATTAATATTTCAATTTTTGACATAAAAAAACCGCCAGATTTCTCTGGCGGTTTCTAAGTATTTCTTTTAGCAATTACTTCCCAATCATCAAAGACTCTCTACGTCTCATTTTTCCAGCAGGAATACCAAACATCATTTTGAATCTACGGCAGAAATATGCGGTGTCTTTGTATCCAACTTCTCCACCGATGGCCCTGATGCTCTTTTTCGAAGTTCTCAAAAGGTTTACAGCCTCTTCCATCCTTTGGTATTCGATATAATCTTGTGGATTGATACCTGTCAGCATTTTGAAATATTGACCGACATAATCTTCAGAAACATTGGCAACATTGGCCAATTGCTTATTAGACAAATCTCCGTCGATGTTGTTTTTGATATAAGTAAAGATATCTATCAAACGTGGATCTTTGAAATACGTACTGTTGGTGGCCAATTGCTCCACAAACATTCTATTTCTGAGAATATATCTAATAACCTCTATTACAGCCTCTTCGGTCTTAATCGAAATTACTCTTCCACGACCAGCCTCTTCTGTAAAATCTTCAATCAGAATATCCTTAATCAGCTGAGCCAATTTGGTGTTTTTGTAAATGAAAAACGGAGGGATATCAAGCGAGGTAAAAAAGTTTACTGAATCAAATACTTTTGCCTCAAAAGCAATTAGACCAAATGAGTTTTTAACGATACCTATTTCTTCTGGCTCGTTCATGGCTTCGAAATAGTGTTCTCTACGCGTCATGAACTCTTCGTAAGATATTGGTTTGGCCTCTCCAACTCCGTAGGTAATAGTTGCGGCCTTTCCGCCCGGAATGAAAAGGATGTCTCCAACTTCTATTTTTCCTTCTACGCCTTCTATTTTCACATCGCCATTGTATAATACCAACAATGTATTTTCTACATCATAAAAGTTTTTGATAGTGATGGGCTGCAATATATTTATGTGTCTAGCTTTTCCAAACTTTACACCAAGCGATTCGATTATTTTGTTATAGTCTTCCATAAGAGGATTTTTTCATAATAATTCTGAGGTGAAATTATTATTAATATTTAGCGTTTCTGAACTTGTTTTGTACAAAACTAATAATTATTCTTTGAGATACAAACATTAGTACAACTAAAAATTGTTCAATAAATTATATGTTTCTTGGATTATTTCTTGTTTTTTCTAAAAATTATCTAATATTTTTGATAACTAAATTTATTAAACGGGCTTTTTAAACCTTGTGCAAATCTTAGAAAGCAAAAAGGAGGCCAAGCCTCCATTAAGAATAAAAAAAACTATCTTGTGGTACTATTTTAAGATTTCTCGGGCAATAACCATTCTCTGAATCTCCGAAGTACCTTCATAAATCTGTGTGATTTTAGCATCACGCATCATTCGCTCCACATGAAATTCTCTCACATAACCATATCCACCATGTATCTGCACTGCTTCTGTAGTTACCCACATCGCTACTTCAGAAGCAAAAAGTTTCGCCATGGCGGCCGATTCTACATAGTCTAAACCAGCATCTTTGTCTCTTGCGGCTTTGTAAACAAGAAGCCTTGCTGCTTCTATTTTGGTCTTCATGTCTGCCAATTTAAACTGAATGGCTTGATGTTCCGAAATTGTTTTGCCGAATGCTTTACGCTCTTTGGTATATTTCACAGAGAGTTCAAAAGCTCCGGCAGCTATGCCCAGTGCTTGTGCAGCTATACCAATTCTGCCGCCATTGAGCGTAGTCATGGCAAATTTGAATCCAAATCCTTCTGGCCCAATACGGTTTTCTTTAGGTACTTTTACATCTGAAAACATTAACGAATGCGTATCAGAAGCTCTGATTCCCATTTTGTCTTCTTTTTTGCCAACTACGAAGCCGTCTTGACCTTTTTCTATAATTAGGCAATTGATGCCTTTGTGCTTAAGTTCAACATGTGTTTGTGCCATCACCAAACACACCGAAGAGGTTTCGCCATTGGTAATCCAGTTTTTAGTGCCGTTTACCAAATAATGGTCGCCCATATCTTCAGCTGTAGTTTTTTGTGAGGTGGCATCCGAGCCAGCTTCGGGTTCTGAAAGGCAAAATGCTCCTATTATTTGTCCTGAAGCCAGCGGTTTTAGATATTTTTGTTTTTGTTCTTCTGTGCCGTATTGATTTAGGCCGTAACAAACCAATGAGTTGTTGACAGACATCGCCACTCCAGCGGAGGCATCTACCTTGCAGATTTCTTCCATAGCGAGCACATAGCTGAGGGTATCCATGCCACTGCCGCCATATTGTGGGTCTATCATCATGCCCATGAAGCCCAGTTCACCCATTTTTTTGATTTCTTCTTTTGGGAACTTGGTCTGAATATCTCTTTCTATAACACCTGGCAAAAGGTCGTTTTGAGCAAAGTCTCTTGCTGCATCTCTAACTGCAAGGTGCTCTTCAGATAATTGGAAATTTACTCCTTCTATCGTATGCATTGTATTTATTGATGATTTTTTCGAAAGATATAAAAATCAATAATAGTATGCAAGCATACTGTTTTTCAAAACTTGGTTTACACAAAATATTTTTTCATGAAACTGTCGCTTGCTTTTAACTTCCAGTTATTTTTCAAGTCGGCCAAAGTGCTCACTTGATGATTGAGCAAAGTAGTTTCTGCATTTATATTTCCTACCAAAACTTGTTTTTTAGCTTCTAAAACAGGGAAAAAATTCAAGGTTTCGTTTTCAAAATAGGCTATGGAGCGGTCGAAAAAGTCTATATTTAAGGTTTGCTGGATGTTTTTCAGCCATTTTGTTGAGCTGTCTATCGAACAGCCAGAAGGCTCTTGAAGGTCGGTATTTACGCCCAACACCAGAAATTTATCATAAAAAAACTTGAAGGATGCTTGCAAAGGCGAGCCATGAGACTCCCAATTGGCCACTTGCTCTGACAAATAATCTGTGATTTCGTTTATTTCGGTTTCATCAAGAATTCTATTTGCTTGGTAAACCCAAACTTTGGCGTGGTCAGGAAGCGAATCAAAAGCAACAAGCATATTTTCTTAGTTTTTATTTTTAAACGTGTGTTTTTTGGAAAAGATTCGGGTTGTGTGGTTTAAAATTGAGTTTAACAATTAATTTTAGAAAGGCAACATTTACCCAATTTTAAAATGCACTTAAAACGGATAAACATCACAATACCAATTTTAATTTCCTAAGCGGTAGGGTTAATTATCTGGTAATTATACTAAAGATATTTATTCTACTATTTTTTAGTGCAGCTGTTATACTTGCTCTAATTTCTATTTTCTCTATTTTCGATTATAAATTGGATATTATTGACCTGATGATTAGACTGTTTGGAATTTTTATTATTGTCATTTCTGGTCTAATCATTGGTTTAAGAACCTTAAGTTCTCTTTTTATTCAGAGGTATGGTTTGATTTTTAGTAATCAAAAAGTTTCATTTTCATTACGGAATATTTATTCATTCAAAGAGGCCAGTGTCTTGTATGAGGATATAATGGGGTTTAGTACAACTCATATAGCAACAGATTTTAAGAGGTTTCATGGTTTGATTTTGTATTTGAAAGATGGGAGTGTATTTGAGTTTCATAAGACGCTATTTCTTAATTTTGATGAAATGAAAAAGCGACTTGTAAATGATAAAATTAAATACTTGGGACATGAGCCTTTCGTTTACAAATGGTTCTTTTTTAGAAAATATTTATTTCTTGAAAAGCTATAATTTTTAATTTCAGGAGTTCTAACTTTTATCATTAAGAATTAGGTTAGAGATTTTTTCATTGTTAGGAATCAATAATCGTGAACATTCAAACCCACATATCTCCAAATCCTCGCCATTTTCCGAAAATCATTTTCTACTTTTGCACCATATTATTTCGCTAAGTTTATAAATAATGACGACTCATACCCTCAAATTAAAAAAACCTATTGCTTTTATTGACTTAGAAACCACAGGTATCAACATTTCTAAAGATAGGATTGTGGAAATTTGTATTGCTAAAGCCAATATTGATGGTTCCGTAGATGTCAAAACCAAAAGAGTGAACCCAGGAATGCCCATTCCGCTGGAGACAAGTTTGATTCATGGAATATATGACGAAGACGTAAAAGATGAGCCCAGCTTCCGCCAAATGGCTAAGTCGCTTTCTCAGTTTTTGGACGGCTGCGATTTGGCTGGGTTCAACAGTAATCGCTTTGATATTCCGATGTTGGTAGAGGAGTTTTTGAGGATTGATACCAATATTTTTGAATTAAAGAACCGTCGTTTTGTGGATGCCCAAAAGATTTTCCACTTGATGGAGCCTCGTACGCTTGGAGCTGCCTACAAGTTTTATTGTGGGAAAACGCTTGAAAACGCCCATAGTGCAGAAGTAGATACTTTGGCTACTTTGGAGGTAGTGTGTGCTCAGGTAGAAAAATACGAAGGTGTAAGACTAAAAGACGCCAAAGGCGTGGAATATGAGCCAGTTCAAAATGATGTTGATGTACTTCACAAATTAAGCTCAAACAACTTGGTAGATTTTGCTCAGCGGATGATTTTAAACAATAATGGTGAGGTGGTGTTTAATTTTGGAAAAAATGCGGGTAAAAAAGTAGAAGATGTACTTACCAGAGAACCTCAATATTATGATTGGATCATAAATAACGACTTTCCGTTAGATACAAAAAGAAAACTTACCGAGATTAAAATCAAAATGAAAAGGTAGGGATTTTCACTGATTAGTGTTATTTTTGCGAAAATTTAAAAAACCTTACAAACACATGTTTGAAAGTACAATAGACCGAGTACCAGATGTTTTTACGCAAGTTCCTTTAGTGAATTTCGTGCTATTAGCGACCATGCTATTTACTATTGGTATAGTTGGCGTATTAATTAGAAAAAACGCCATCATTATATTTATGTCCATAGAGCTTATGCTCAATGCTGTCAATCTTTTGCTTATTGCCTTTTCATCATACAGATCCGACCCTAATGGACAGGTATTTGTGTTTTTTATCATGGCAGTAGCTGCGGCTGAAGTGGCGGTAGGACTGGCTATTATTGTTATGATTTTTAGAAATATAAAGACCATTGATATCAGTTTGTTAAACAGATTGAAAGGATAAATTAAAATTTTACTATTCTTATGACACTAATATCTCTGATTCCCTTATTTCCATTGATTGGCTTTTTGATAAATGGTATAGGATTTGGAAAAATATCTAAAACACTTGTTCCCATCATTGGCACAGGTGCTTCATTGTTATCATTTGGTTGTGTACTTGCTGCTTATCTTCAGTTTGATGGAACACCGGTTATTGTAAATTTATTTGATTGGATAACGGTTGGAGACCTCAACATCAAATTTTCTTTTCAGTTTGATCAACTTTCGTTGATTATGTTGTTTGTGATTACGGGTGTAGGAACATTAATACATCTATACTCTGCGGGTTACATGAGCCACGATGAAGGCTACGGAAAATTCTTTGCTTATCTAAACTTGTTCTTGTTTTCTATGATTTTGTTGGTTCTTGGAGCCAATTACCTCATTATGTTCATCGGTTGGGAAGGAGTAGGACTATGTTCGTATTTGCTTATCGGATTTTGGAACAAAAACACCGACTACGCCAATGCTGCCCGCAAAGCATTCATAATGAACCGTGTAGGTGACTTGGGTTTTTTAGTAGGTATATTTTTGATTATTCAAACCTTCGGAACATTAGAATATTTAGAGGTTTTCGAAAAAGCCAAAGGTTTTCAGATTGGCGATGGAATAATATTGGCCATCACTTTTGCTCTTTTTGTAGGAGCGATGGGAAAGTCAGCCCAAATACCGCTTTTCACCTGGTTGCCTGATGCAATGGCTGGCCCAACGCCTGTTTCGGCTTTGATACACGCCGCCACTATGGTAACATCCGGTATTTACATGACTGTTCGTTCAAATATACTGTACAGTCTTTCACCACAAACGTTAGAATTTGTTGCATGGATAGGATTGGCAACTGCATTATTAGGAGCTACAATTGGTCTTTTCCAAAATGATATTAAAAAAGTATTGGCTTACTCTACAGTCAGTCAATTGGGATATATGTTTTTAGGCCTAGGCGTTATGGCCTACTCATCTGGTTTATTCCATGTTATCACGCATGCGTTTTTCAAAGCCTTGTTATTTTTGGGAGCAGGCAGTGTGATACATGCCATGAGTGGCGACCAAGACATCCGAAACATGGGTGGACTTTGGCCAAAAATAAAAATTACTGCCATTACATTTTTGGTTGGAACAATAGCCATCAGTGGTATTCCCCCTTTTTCAGGCTTTTTCTCAAAAGATGAAATACTCGCTCACGTTTACGAGCATAATAAATTGATGTGGGTTTTAGCCCTTTTGGGTTCATTTATGACCGCATTCTACATGTTTAGGTTGTTTTTTGTTACTTTCAAAGGAAACTTTAGAGGAACACATGACCAAGAACACCATTTACATGAGTCGCCAAGTAGTATGACTTTACCACTAATTGTATTGGCTGTATTTTCTATTATCGGTGGAGCTATTGGTTTTCCAGAAATTTTCCATTTTCCCCACAGGCTCAATGAGTTTTTAAGCCCAATATATGAGGGAAGTAAGTCTGTGAATCCAGCATTTGGCGTAATTCACCTAGATCATTCTACTGAATGGTTACTTATGGGAGTTTCTGTTGTAGTTGCCATAGTAGCTATCATTTTTGCTTACAGTGTTTACGGAAATGGCAAAAATGTTCCAGTTTCGGACGAATCTATGAGCGGAATAAAGAAAGTAGTTTACGACAAGTATTATATAGACGAGCTATACAACAAGGTCTTTGTTAATTCTATTTCTTCACTTTCGAAGTTTTTTGGAAATGTCATCGACAATAAGTTTATAGATGGAATTGTGAATGGAGTAGGAAACACCGTAAATCTTGCAAGTGCTCAAATCAAAAGAATTCAGGTGGGTGGCACGAGTAGTTATTTGTTGTTTATGACTATCGGAATTATCCTCTTGTTAGGATACAGTTTAGTTCCTGGTTTGTTCGAGTCTCTTAAGTCGGTTATTAAGTAAAAAACAATTGAAAAGCACCCTATGTTAACGCTTTCGCTATTTATTATACCATTGATCGCAGGTTTGATTTTGTTGAATGTCAAAAGCAAAAGCCTTGCAGGTTCAATTTCCATTTTGATTTCTCTAGTTCAAATAGCCGTTTTTGGGTACGCTTTCAGTGTATTCAAAGGCAATTCATCACTTTTAGTATTCGATAAACCATGGTTGTCGGACTTTGCCATTAGATTTCACCTTGGAATTGATGGTTTGTCAATTATTATGGTTGGACTTACAGTAGTTTTGGTTTCGTTGATAATTTTGGCGGTTAAAAACCTTAACTATGAAAATATACCCAAAATGATGGGTTTAATTTTACTTACCGAAGCGGCATTGATAGGTGTATTTTCTGCCAAAGACATATTTTTATTTTATTTCTTTTTTGAGTTGGCCTTGGTGCCTGTTTATCTTATCGCCAACTTTTGGGGTGGAGAAAACTCATCTAAGATTACTTTCAAAATGTTGGTTTATACCGTTTTTGGAAGTTTGTTTATGCTGATATCTTTTGTGTTGTTGTACATGAGAGGCCAAAGTGCTGATATCGAGTCTATCAAAGTGACGGTTTCGTTGCTTCCAAACCTCATCAAGCAAATTCTATTTTGGGGTCTACTTTTGGCTTTTTCTATCAAAATGCCGATTTTCCCTTTTCATACTTGGTTGCCTGATGCCTATAGCAAATCGCCGACGCCTGCCACTATGTTATTATCAGGGCTTTTGTCCAAAATGGGCGTTTATGGTTTAATTCGTATTTTGTTGCCTTTCGCTCCACAAGGAATTGAAGTTTATGGTGAAATCGTCATAGTATTGGCTACCATTGGATTGATATATGGTTCAGTAATAGCTATAAAGCAAAATGAAATAAAACGTTTGATAGCGTATTCGTCATTTGCCCACATGGGTTTAATGGCTGGTGCGGTACTTACTCTAAGTGTTACGGGCTTACAGGGAGCCATTTTTCAAATGGTAGCCCACGGAGTTAATGCCGTTGGTTTATTTTATATTGCCAAAATCATTTTTGACAAAACAGGAAGCAGAAGCTTAACAACCCTTGGAGGCATGACCCAGTCAGCTCCATTGCTTACGGTTATGTTTATGGTTGTTTTATTAGGAAGTGTTGCTCTTCCTCTTACCAACGGCTTTGTGGGTGAGTTTTTGATGTTAAAGGCTGTTTTTGACTTTAATCATGTGATAGGAATCTTGGCCGGATTGAGTGTGGTTTTCGGTGCAGTATATATGTTAAGATTTTTTCAGAAAACTATGTACGGTCCATCAAACGATACGACTATCAATATTACCGATATAGGAGCTAAAGAAATGATGGTATTGGTGCCTATAGTGATTGTTGTGTTACTTACAGGAGTTTTTCCAAATCTAATTTTGGACATAAGTGGCTCATTTGTAAATAGTTTAGGAGTTTTAAATAAATAATTTTATTAGGTATATACCGAAAGAAAATAGATAAGATATGTATCCAATTATAGTTTTTTCAGTTACAGGTTTGTTGATGCTTTTTCTAGGCTTATCTGTTTCAAAAAAGAGTTTACTTCCTATCAATTTGGTGTTTTTGATAATAGGTTTGTTGTCAAACTTTATTGACTGGGATGCTCCGGGTTTATACTTCAACAATATGGTGGAGGTAAGTAATTCGCTGATATTGGTACAAAGTGTGGTGATTTTGGCAGGAATACTTGTTGCTGGCTTAAGCTCTCGATTGTTTGAAGATGCTGTAGACCATCCAGCCGAATATTATGCACTTATGCAGTTTGCTATAGTTGGTGCATTGATAATGGTGAGTTTTCAAAACCTCATCATGTTGTTCGTAGGTTTAGAAATACTTTCAGTAGCATTGTATGTATTGGCTGGAAGCGATAAACGTAATTTGAGGGGTAACGAAGCTTCAATAAAGTACTTTTTGATGGGTGCTTTTGCTACAGGGATTTTGCTATTTGGCATCGCCATGTTCTATGGTGCTACGGGTTCATTTGATATAAATAGTGGCAGTTCGGTAGCGAATAATCTCCCAGAAGGCAAAATTTTCTTCTGGATAGGATTGATTTTCATATTCATAGGTTTGTTGTTCAAAATCTCTGCCGCACCGTTTCATTTCTGGACGGCGGATGTATATCAGGGTTCACCAACCATCTTTACGGCCTTCATGGCAACCATTGTAAAAACAGCAGTTATTTTCGCTCTTTACAGATTGGCGGTATATAGTTTTAGTTTCGAATACGCCAATTGGTCTAAGTTTTTGGTTATCATTATTGGTCTAAGTATGCTGATAGGTAACCTAACCGCTGTTTATCAATCTAATTTCAAAAGGATTCTGGCATATTCTAGTATTTCACAAGCTGGATTTATGCTTCTAAGTTTGATAGGTTTGGGTGAGCAATCATTTGGAAATCTAGGATTTTATACGCTTAGTTATGCGTTTGCCACAATATCTGCTTTTGGTGTATTTTTAATCGTTTCTAACGACCAGCTAGTGGATGGAAGGCCAAACGAAAACATCAATGTTTTTAATGGCCTTTTCAAAAGAAACCCAGACTTGGCAGTTATTCTTTTAATTTCAATGCTCTCGCTTTCGGGAATTCCTCTTACGTCGGGTTTTTGGAGTAAATTCTTTGTTTTGAATGACGCCGCCACCAAAGGTTATCTTTGGATACTAATTGTGGGTATAGTTATGTCTGCGGTTTCATTGTATTATTATTTTAAGCCAATCAGAGCAACTTTTGGCAATACCGAAAGTGAGTCTATCACTGTTTCGTCATTAGCTAAGGCAACACTTTATGTTTGCGGTGCAATGACAGTTCTATTGGGTGTAGCACCTAATTTGTTCAGAGGTTTATTTTAAGTTTAAGGTTAGATATTGTTTAAAAAGCCTGCAACAGCAGGCTTTTTTTATGACATTTTCTCTAAAAATTATCTTTTTTCTATAAAATACTGCACTAAAACAAGAATTTTAAAGAAAATTTTAAGAATTTTTTAAGAAGTTTTGCATCAAAACTTAAAATATTCTTAAATTTGTAATGTCTTATAACAATAAACAATCTAAGAAATGAAAAAAGTATTTGGAATTCTTTTCGTTGCAGGTATGGTAGCTTTCGCTTCATGTACTTCTGCTACTGAAGCTACTGAAGATGCAGCTGCTGCTGTTGATTCTGCTGCTACTATGGTTGACTCTGCTGCTACTGCTGTTGTTGATTCAGCTGCTGTTGTTGTTGATTCTGCTGCTGCTGCGGTTAAGTAATTAGCATAGCTAAAGAAATTGAGCCTTATCTTCGGATAGGGCTTTTTTTTTGTCTAAATTTCCGATTCTTCCATTTATATTTATAAGATGCTTAATCGTAGTATTGCCCCTGATTTTATTCCTACCCAAAGCCTATCACTTCCGAGTGTGGTTAAGGTTATTGACAATTTCGGAGTTCAATTTTATTGTTTGAAAAATCCAAATCTAGAAATTTTTAGATTAGAGATTGTATTTAGGGCGGGTTCGTATTTCGGACAAAAATTCGCACATTCTTATTTTACCTCAAAATTGCTTTCAGCAGGTACAAAGGGCAAAAGCTCGAATGAAATTGCCGAAAGCTTTGAGCGTTTGGGTGGGTTTTTGGAGGTTAGTCAAAACCAAGAGCGATTGGTGGTCACACTTCATGGACTAAGTAAGTTTTTTGAGCAATATTTGCCTGATTTGGCAGCAATTGTTTTCTCTCCAACCTTGCCTTTAGAGGAACTAGATATTCAGAAAAAGATTGCCACTCAGTCGTATTTGGTGAATATTGAGAAAACGGTAACGGAGGCCAATAAAATCTTCAGGGAAGGGTTATTTGGGACTGATCACTCTTTTGGTAAAACCTTGCAGCCGTCTGAAATCGATATAGTTTCACAGTCAGAAATTGTTGATTTTCACGCTGAATTCATAAAAAATACTAGTTTTAATGTTTTCTTGACTGGTAATTTTTCTGATAAAGATGTTGATTCCATTCAGTCTTTTTTTCAGCAAAAAACATTGGTTTTTAAGCCTTCGATTATAGAGTCACCTGCTTTGAATGATGTTTTTAATCTGAAAATTGATAAGCCGGAAAGTGTACAGAGCAGTATACGATTAGGAAGAAGAATGTTTAACAGACACCATCCCGATTTTTTTAAGTTTCTTGTCTTCAATACTATTCTGGGCGGTTTTTTTGGAAGCCGACTCATGAAAAATATTCGTGAGGAGAAAGGATTGACTTATGGCATCTCATCATCGATAGTTCCATTGGCCGAAGAGGGTTATTGGTCTATTGGTGCGGATGTGAAGAAGGAGAATGTGCCAATGGCCTTGGAAGAAATCCAAAAAGAAATAGATGTTTTAAAAAGTGAGAAAGTAAGCGAAAGCGAGCTTGGTCTTGTAAAAAATTATATGAAAGGTTCGGTATTGAGCAGTACAAATACCGTTTTCGATATTATGGATAAGCACAAGGCTATTTTGCACGAAAATTTGCCAGATGATTTTTATAATACCATGCTTCAGCAGATTGATGGTGTTACAGCAGATGAAGTTCAGCAAATGGCTAATACATACATGAATGATTTATCTACTGTGGTGGTGGGTTAATTGAAAATATATGGGAAGAGTTTTAGCGATAGATTACGGCAAAAAAAGGACGGGTTTGGCTGTTACAGACCCACTTAAAATTATTGCCACGGCTTTGGATACGGTTTTAACGGTGGATTTATTGCAGTATCTAATCAACTACATGAAAACGGAACAAGTGGAGCAAATTGTGATGGGCTTACCTGTAAATCTGAATTCTCAAGATACAGACGTGACTGCTGACGTTAGGAAATTTGCGGATACTTTGAGAACCAATTTCCCTGCTATTCCTGTCCATTTTTATGATGAAAGATTTACTTCTAAAATGGCACTGCAGAGCATGATTGATTCGGGCACAAAAAAGAAGGATAGGAGAGAAAAGGGAAATCTGGATAAAATAAGTGCCGTTATTATACTTCAGTCTTTTCTCAGTTCAAATAAATTCTTTTAGAGAGCAGTCAAGGTATCGGACGTTTGCGTTTGGATTTGCCTTTAATATTTTCTTGGCCAACGTTTTACTCCTTATTCCCGAGGCACAGTACAGAATCGTAGTTTTGTTTGGTCTAAGGTTTACGTCCTCGAATTCGTCCATCGGAATATTCTCTCCACCGATATTAAATTCTTCATGTTCGTAGTCTTCTCGAATATCAATTAGATCGATATTTTCTTTTTCAAGAGCCATAAATTCGTCTTTTGTTATGGCCAAACTGTCTTTTGTTTTGCTTGCACAAAAAGCCTCATAGTCTATTAAAGCAGTTATCTTTGGCCTTTCCGAATTTTTGGTAAGCTTAAATTTCCTGAAAGTCATGCTTTGGAACTCCACAACCAAGATTTCGTTGAAAAGAGGGCTTTCCATGCCACAAATTATCTTAATAGCCTCTACGGCCTGCAGACTTCCTATTACGCCTGCTATGGGCCCTAAAACTCCGCCAATGGCACAGTTGGGTGCGGTTTCTGGGTCTGGAGGTGTGTTATAAAGGTCGCGATACGTACATGAGCCTTTATAGTTAAAAACAGACACTTGCCCTTCGAATTGATGAATGGCTCCATATACAAACGGTTTGTTCAAAATCTCGCAGGCGTCGTTCACCAAATATCGGGTCGGAAAATTATCAGAACCGTCTATGATGATGTCGAATTCTGCAAAAATTTCCAATGCGTTTTTACTGGAGAGAGGCGTGTTATAGGCCAGAACCTGCACATTTGGATTGAGTGCTTTTATTTTTTGCTTTGCTATTTCAATTTTCTGTTGGCCGATATCCTGGGTTTCAAAAATAATTTGACGGTGAAGATTGGATAACGAAACCGTATCAAATTCTATAAGACCGATGGTTCCAACACCGGCTGCCGCCAAATAGCTCAAAACAGGCCCTCCAAGGCCACCACAGCCTATCACGAGCACTTTGGCTTTAGTAAGCTTTTCTTGGCCCTCCAAGCCCATTTGTGGCAGAATAGTTTGCCGAGCGTATCTTGAATAGTATTCTTGGTTCACCTTAAATCTTTTGAGGGTAAAAATAGGGAAAAGTATTTGATTGTTAATAAAGCCGAAATGGGGGAGGAGGATTAAAAGTATTTCTTCCCAGATATTATTTTGGAATTTTAGAAATCCTAATCTAGGCAATTTATGCTTTCTGTGGGTGAAACCCGCTTTACACACCTACGAAGGAAATATCCTTCGCAGAGCATGAGGAAGGTTTGAACGTGAGAAGAACATTAATGGTGAAACACATTAGAATGTAATACGAGCTGTTATAAAACAAATATTAAAAAACTTAATGATTACTATTCAAAAGAAGGATTTTTACCTGTGAAGGATTAAAAATGGAGTATTATTTGGACTGAAAATAAGGCAAAAATACCAAGCATAACATGCCCCCTTTAGCTTGTTCGTATTGTCCATCAATATTACTGTATGTAATACGAACAAGCTAAAGGGGGCAATAGTTCCATACAAAATTTTGGGGATTTAAGAGCGTTTATTTCGATACTTATTTATCATAATTTTTTTGTAAGCATTAATTTTTATATTTCACATACATCAATAAAAACATTCATTTTTATAAAATATTAATAAAATTTTGTCCAGTTTTTTTTACAATAAACTGGACAATTTACTATATTTGTAAATGCTAATATTCTTATGAAAGTATCTGATTATATTTCGATTACGATAGATAGACTCCCAAAAGGCTATGTGTTCACCTATGAAGACTTTATTACAGAGGTGAGCAAAAAAGAAGCGGTTATAAAAGCCCTAAACAGAATGGTGACTTCTGATAAAATAGCAAAGCTATCTAAAGGAAAATATTATAAGCCCGAAAATACGCCCTTTGGCAAACTTCAACCCAATCAAGCTCAAATAGTAAAAGATTTATTAGAAGAAAATGGAAAAATATTGGGATATCTTACGGGATATAGTATTTATAATAAGCTAGGATTGACTACTCAGGTGAGTAATACTATACAAATCGGTAAAAATGAAATTCGCTCTGCATTTAAAAGAGAGCGGTATAGCATTTCGTTTGTAAAACAGAAAAATACTATAACAAAAGAAAACATTCCTTTACTACAAATACTAGACGCCATTCGATATATCAAAAATATACCCGACGCCAAAATAGAAGCATCTTGCAGACGATTTCTTGGCATTTTGCAAGCCCTGAAGTCTAAAGAAAAAGAAACTCTGGTGCGGCTTGCTTTAAAATACCCACCAGCCACAAGAGCTTTATTGGGTGCCATGTTAGATCAGCTCATGGAAGAGAATTTAGCCACAAGCTTAAGAAAATCTTTAAATTCAATTACAAAATATAAACTTAGTGGTGTTCAAATAACACTGTCCACAGCAGAAAAATGGAATATAATATGAAGCTGCACGAAAACAAAACTCTATACCGACAATCGATTCAATATACAGCTGATCTCTTAAAAATTCCAGCAATTTACATTGAAAAAGACTATTGGGTAAGCTATGCCTTATTTACAATTTTCAATAATGAAATCGGTAAAGATACGGTATTTAAAGGCGGAACAGCCTTATCAAAATGCTTTAACTTGATTGAAAGATTCTCCGAAGATATAGACCTGGTGGTACTTAGACGAGAAGGAGAAACCAATAATCAACTAACAAATAAAATCAAAAAAATAAGTAAAGTTGTATCAGAAGTGCTTCCAGAAATAAATATAACTGGGCTAACACAAAAAATGGGAATGAACCGTAAAACAGCACATAGCTACACTAAGGAGTTTAAAGGCAAGCACGGGCAAGTTCGAGATTTTCTTGTTGTGGAAGCAACTTGGCTGGGTTATCACGAGCCCTATACTGTGAAACCGTTAAACTCATTTGTGGGCCACATGATGCTTCAAACAGGTCAAAATACATTAGCAGAAACCCACGGGATGATGCCCTTTGAAGTGAAGGTATTAGAACCGATTCGCACACTTTGTGAGAAAATAATGAGCTTGGTTCGTTTTTCTTATGCCAATGACCCAATTGGCGACTTAAAGAATAAGATTAGACATCTGTATGATTTACACCAGTTACTACTTCAACAAGAGTTTGCCATTTTTTTTTATTCGGAGGCTTTTGATAAAATGCTCCTGAAAGTAGCACAAGATGATATTGTCAGTTTTAAAAATAATAATGGATGGCTAGAGTTCCATCCTGCTGATGCATTAATATTCAGAGATATTACTAAGGTTTGGAATGACTTGGCTCCCATTTATACGGGTCAATTTAAAAACTTGGTTTATGGCGAATTTCCGACAGAAACTTTGATATTTGAAACATTGACTAGGATAAAGGAAAGGTTACAAACAATTAACTGGACCATAAAACTAGATTCTACATCTTAAAATTCATAGATGCAAAACTTCTGCTGTGCTTAGTTTTCAGACTAAGCACAAGTGCCTATCGGTCTTCAGACCGAAAACCTGAAATAATATCACCACAATTCAATATTAATACCATATCCAGATTTCTTTCCTGGAATTAATTTGAATTGATCGCAATGTTACAAGAATTATACGCTCAATTTTTTCGATTGTTCAAATTTGGTAGACCCACAGTTTCATTTTATGGCCAAAGATGTCAAATGGTCAAAAGGGCCTGCAGGGCCAACTATTCCATTTTTATCGAAGGCTATTTTAATGGCTTCGTAAAGATAATCTTTTACGGCATTGGTGTCTCCAGCGTCACAAGTGGCTTTGATATCTATTTTGGTTGCTCCTAAATCTGAGGTGTCAAGCGTTACTGTAACCTCAGGCGTTTTGTGAACGAGCTCACAAGTATTGGCCACATTTTTGACAACATTTCTAACTTTTTCGGTATCAGAATTCCCGGCAATAGTAAAATTAAGCCCAACTTTTACGGCTCCAAGTCCCGAGAGATTTATGATCGTTCCGCTCATGATAGCTCCGTTGGGAATAATTACTTTGTAGTTGTCTGACGTTTTCAGAATAGTTTGCAGAATCAAAATCTCTAAAACTTTTCCGGTTTGTCCGCCTGCTGTTATGGTATCGCCGACCTTGTAGGGCTTAAATATCAATATCAATATACCACTTGCGAAATGTGACAAGCTGCCTTGAAGGGCGAGGCCAACTGCTAGACCGGCACCTCCAATCATGGCCACAAATGAGGTGGTCTCAATACCAAACTTGGTGGCTACACTTACTATTACCAGAACTTTGATCAAAATGGAAATAAAAGACCCGATGAATGGTACTATGGTAGGGTCAAGATTCTTGCTCATCAAGGACTTGTGGAATAGTTTGCTCACTCTGTTGGCTACCCAGAAACCGATAATGAGGGTAAAAATGGCCATCAGGACTCTCGGAGAGTAATCCACAAGCATTTCTGTAAATCGGTCTATTAAGTGTACGAAATTTAAGTTTTTGACTTCCATAAAATATAGTTTATTGAAAAAAGAACCACTTCGTCAAACTTAGTGGAGGCTATGAAGACAATTTAAATAACAAAGTGTGAAATTCACTTTCGTCGCCTCGCCGGCGGGGCCTTCATTTTTTCCGGGTTGCCGGCCCAGTCGAAAAAACGAAGCAAAAAAAACTGCACCCAGCAAACTCACACACTCAAAATTCTGAGAAACCCTTCTTCAAAATTAAAATTACTCTAAACAGAATTTTGATTGTGTTCAAACAGTGCTGGCTGATATATGGAAACATTCTTTTTTATTTTTCCACAATTTTTGAAGAAAATCTCAAGCATACAACGGAAAAATTAGATTTTGATTGTGAAAATACCTACTCAAACCTATTTCAAAGCGATTTTTGAATATTTTGGTTACCGAATTCGCTGTTGTTATTGTGATTGGTATAATATGGTTGGTCTTTTTACAAAAATAAAAAACCGCCTTGCGGCGGTATTTATTTTTAGAATAGCAAATCTGTAAGTCGGAATCCTTAAGAACCGCACATTTCGCAACCTTCTGGGTTGTCTAATGAACATTGCATTGCTGCATACTTTAGTTCTTCTTCGCTTAATTGGAAGCTTGCGGCAGCTTCTTTGGCTTTGGCCTCGTTTTCTTTGGCATAAGCCTCATAGTTGAGCGGTTTTTCTTCAAACATCTCAGTTACTGGCGTAGTTTCTGCTATGGCTTGTCTGTCCACGGTAAACTTAACGGCATCAACGGCTGCTTTAGTACGTAGATAGTACATTCCTGTCTTAAGTCCAGCTTTCCATGAATAGAAGTGCATAGACGTTAGTTTTGCAAAGTTTGGATCCAACATGAAGATGTTCAGCGACTGGCTTTGACATATAAATGCACCTCTGTCAGCTGACATATCTATCAAAGTCTTTTGTTTTATTTCCCAAGCGGTCTTGTAAAGCTCTTTTAGGTGAGTTGGTATCTCGGCAATGTTCTGTACAGATCCATTGGCGGCTATCAACTTGTTCTTCATGGAGTCGTTCCACATGTTTATTTTCACGAGGTCTCTCAAAAGATGTTTGTTTACCACCACAAATTCTCCAGAAAGTACTCTTCTGGTGTAGATATTTGAAGTGTACGGCTCAAAACATTCGTTGTTGCCAAGAATTTGACTCGTAGAAGCTGTTGGCATTGGAGCCAATAGCAATGAGTTTCTTACGCCGTTTTTGATAACTCTCGCTCTCAAGTCTTCCCAATCCCACAGACCTGAGTCAGGTGTAACTCCCCACATATCAAACTGGAACTCACCTTTCGAAATCGGTGATCCAGCCCAAGTCTCATAAGTACCTTCTTCCATAGCCAACTCCATAGATGCCTCCATTGAAGCAAAATAGATGGTTTCGAAGATATCTTTGTTGAGTTTTTGAGCAGGGTCGCTGTCAAACGGCATTTTCATCAATATAAATGCATCGGCAAGTCCTTGTATACCGATACCGATTGGCCTGTGGCGTTTATTACTTTTTTCTGCTTCAGGAACTGGATAGTAATTTACGTCAATAATTTTATTCAGGTTACGTGTAATAACCTTCGTAATGTCGTAAAGTTTTTTGAAATCAAAACTTACCGTTTCGTTATTGTCAACATTGTTCACAAATTTCGGCAGAGCTATTGAGGCTAAATTACAAACCGCCACTTCGTCTGGAGCAGTGTATTCTATTATCTCAGTACACAAGTTTGAAGACTTGATAGTACCAAGGTTTTTCTGGTTTGATTTTTTGTTGGCCGAATCCTTGAACAAGATGTATGGAGTACCTGTCTCTACTTGAGATTCTAAGATTTGGAACCAAAGTTCTTGTGCTGAAACAGTTCTTCTAGCTTTGCCCTCAGACTCGTATTTTTCATAGAGTCTTTCGAAGTCGTCGCCGTAACAGTCTGACATTCCTGGGCATTCGTGCGGGCAAAATAAACTCCAATCTGCATTGGCCTCTACTTTTTTCATGAACAAGTCAGGTATCCAAAGTGCAAAGAACAAGTCTCTAGCACGGTTTTCTTCTTTTCCGTGATTTCTTTTCAAGTCTAAGAAATCAAAGATATCTGCATGCCAAGGCTCAAGATAAATAGCGAATGAGCCTTTTCTTTTGCCACCACCTTGATCAACGTATCTGGCGGTATCGTTGAATACACGAAGCATCGGAATGATACCATTAGAAGTACCGTTGGTGCCTTTAATGTAGCTACCAGTAGCTCTGATGTTATGTATCGAAAGTCCAATTCCTCCAGCTGACTGTGAAATTTTGGCTGTTTGTTTTAGTGTATCATATATACCATCTATGCTATCGTCTTTCATGGTTAGCAGAAAACACGACGACAATTGTGGTTTTGGTGTACCTGCGTTAAAAAGCGTAGGAGTAGCATGCGTAAACCATCTTTCCGACAATAAATTGTACGTTTCTATTGCTTTTTCGATGTTTTCGCCATGTATACCTACCGAAACCCTCATGAGCATGTGCTGCGGACGCTCAACGATTTTGCCATTGAGTTTCATCAAATAGGACTTCTCAAGCGTTTTGTATCCGAAGTAGTCATAGCCGAAGTCACGATCGTAAATTATTGATGAATCCAACAATGCCGCATTGGCTTGGATTGTTTTCCAGACGTCTTTAGCAATTAGCGAAGCGTTTTCTCCTGTTTTAGGGTCAACGTATTGATACATTGCCTTCATGGTGCCTGAAAACGACTTTAGCGTATTTTTGTGAAGATTAGAGATGGCAATTCTTGCTGCTAATGTAGCATAGTCGGGATGTTTGGTGGTCATAGATGCCGAAGTTTCAGCGGCAAGGTTATCTAATTCGGATGTGGTAACACCGTCATAAATTCCTGAAACTACTTTCATCGCAACCTCTACTGGTTGAATAAAATTCGGATCCAGACCATAACAAAGCCTTTCGATACGAGCTGTGACTTTATCAAACTTCACGGATTCGCGTCGTCCATCTCTTTTGATTACGTACATGTTAATTTTAGGAGTAAAAGGTGTAATATAAATTTTTTAAACTAATGGGTTCTAATTCAATCGAATTCCAAAAGTATAAAAAAAATAAAATAAAAAAAAGACAAATTATTTTTGGAAAAATAAATTATTAAAATTCTTCCGAAGTGGAGATTTTAGTTGTGTCTAATTATCAATTCATTGTAAAAAAAGCATCTATAAAAAGTACTATAATAAAAGTTTTCCACAGAAAATAAGACTGTGAACTTAACGATACCGAATAATAAATATTAGGCTTTGGGTAAGTATAATCTTAAAAATTCGAAGTATAATACAGATTTTATGCCCATAGTTATCCACAATTAACGTGTTCATTATTAATCTTTACATTCCATTATCAACATATCCCCACTTTGATAGCTGATTTGTACCTGACCATCCTCATCGGCTTCGTTGCTGTTGCCATTTCTCTGTCCAAGTTTTAGGGTTTCGCTATTCAATGGATATTTGAGGTTGTGTGTAATTATACCCGTGGCTTCACTGACTGGCATGAGCGAAATAATTGTGCCTTTTTTGTACCATTTGGTGAAAATGCTTGGCAGTGGTAATATTGGAAAAATACAAGAATGGTCGTCAAGTATTTTAAGCTTTATAAGGGTAGAATACTTAGGTAAAATGGCAATATTGGCCATTGTATGATCGGCTCTTTTGCCTGTAGCCCAAACGATGTTGGCAGCAGGAAAACCTCGCTCAATTAGAAATTCTATCGCTTTTTCGAGATCTGTTTTTTCTTGATTTGGGGCATGAATTATCTCAATCGGAAACTGACTCGTTTTCAGTTCTTCAAGGTTAGTATCCACTCGATCAAAATCGCCGAAAAGTACATCAATTTTTATTTGGCGGTGAAGTACCTTTTCTAAAGCACCATCTAACACCATAATAAACGGACTCCATTCGAGCAGCTGACCAAGGAGTTCGTCGGTACAGGCTTCACCATTGGCTATTATTAGTGCAGGCTCCTGTTTTTCTCTTACTATATGATGTGATGACATATTAAAAAAAAGACCCAAATTTTAGTTTGGGTCGTTAGCGTTATTTTTTCTTTTCTTTCTTTACTTTTTCTTTGACAACACCCTTGTCTTCTTTAATATCGACCTCTTTTTCCTCTTCTTTACTTTCGAAGAGTTCGGGAAGGTTTTCTGAAAGGATATTGTACCAGTTGATTATTTTCTTGATGTCTGTAGGATAAACACGGTCCCTATCAAAATCAGGCATTATTTTAGCAAAAAAATCAAAAATGTCTTTGTTTGATGCTATTTTAGTGTCGAGTTCAACTTTGGTACCAAAACCTTTGCGAATTGATAGAAAAATTTCTCCTAATGGAGTTGCTTTATTTATATCTTCTGTATAAACCGAGATTTCTTTCAAAACTGATACCTTGGCGTTTGCATTGATCATCTCTCTTTTGTGAAGCTGATCCAATGATTCCACAATCACCCCAGCTCTACCTGGCTTGACTATTCTGTAAAGGCCTGGTTTGCCCGAGATATTTGCTACTTCTTGTAATAATTCCATATATATTTTTCAATGTGTTTGTAAAAACGATGCAATTTAGTGAAAAATTGGAGTGTGTTTATTTTTTTACAGGAATATGAGCATTTTGAGATTTGATTAAATATCTCCTTTCAGTGGTCGCAACACGATTTCTTCAACGACTGCTGATTTGGATAAATTGTAACTAGCCCAAATTATATCTGCCACGTCTTTTGCTTCCATAAATCGTTCGGCGGGTAAATCTACCCCTGCCCAACTATCTGTTAAAGTAGCTCCAGGCATTATAGAAGTGACTTTTACGCTTGTATTTAATAATTCTTGCCTCAAACTTTTGCTCAAACCGAGCAAAGCAAATTTTGAAATAGAATAAGAACCACTTTGAGGATAAGCCATCAAACTGGCAATAGAACAGATATTGAAAACGTGGGCAGAGTCCAAAGTTTCCATCTCTGGAACAAGAATTCTAGATAAATAATAGGCACTGTAAACGTTGGTGTTTATGAGTGTTTCTAAAGTATCTTCGGCTTCTTCAAGAATTTTTCCGGGTAAAAACAATCCTGCATTGTTTACCAAAACATGCACTGGCAACCTCAATTCAAGTATAAATTTTCCAAAATTTTGAATTTCTTCTTTTTTAGAAACATCAGCCACAAAAACATGAATGTTGGTAGTGTATTTAGATTCAAATTCGTTTTTTAAAGCCTCTAGGTTGGACATTGATCTAGAACAGACGGCAACTTCAAAGCCTTCTGAGGCAAATTTTTCCACTACAGTTTTTCCGATTCCTCTGCTTGCCCCGCTAACAACCGCTAATTTCTTCATTTTCATAGATTTTTTTCCAAAATTAACGCTTGAAGAGGTTTAAATAAAATTCAATTTGTTTAGACTTGAATTAATTCGTGTTTGATTACCTTTGTGTTTCATCTTTTATCATAGTATATATGCTAAAACTGCTAGGCAAATTCTTTATTTTCCTTAACGAGCTTTTTACGAGGAGGGAGTCGGCGAAAGTTTATTGGTATCGTTTTTTGGACGAATGTATCACTATTGGTATTGACTCCGTGCTAATTATTGCGATTGTGGCCTTGTTTATAGGTGCCGTAACCTGCGTACAGATATTTGCCAACTTGGTGAGTCCAGTTATTCCGCTGTATATAGTTGGTAATATTGTTAGAGACATGACCTTATTAGAACTTTCATCTACATTTATGTGTGTGGTTTTGGCTGGTAAAGTAGGATCGAATATCGCTGGCGAGCTTGGGACTATGCGGATTACAGAGCAAATAGACGCACTTGAAGTAATGGGAATCAACTCTGCTTCGTATTTGGTACTTCCTAAGTTATTGGCCGCTGTGTTTACTTTTCCTATTTTGGCTATTTTTTCTGGATTTCTCGGCATATTTGGTGGATATTTGGCTGGTACTTTAACGGGTATTCTTACTCCTGAACAATATATTTACGGTATTCGCTTTTCGTTTATACCTTATAATCTCACTATACCGATTGTAAAATCAGCCGTTTTTGGTTTTTTGATAGCAACCATTTCTGCCTATAAAGGATATCATACCAGAGGCGGAGCTTTGGAAGTGGGAAAAGCCTCCACAGCAGCGGTTACCAATAGTTGTATAGCGATTTTGATTGCCGATTATCTTTTAGCTGAGTTGTTGACATGATAGAGATAAAAAATATAAGCAAGGCTTTTAATGGCAAAGTTGTTTTAGAGAATGTTTCTGGAGTCTTTAAAAAAGGAGAGACAAGCCTAGTTATTGGTGCCAGCGGTACCGGAAAAAGTGTACTTTTAAAATGTATGCTGGATTTGGTGGAACCAGAAAGCGGCGATGTTTTTTTTGATGGTAGGGAGTTTTTGCATGTTAGCGAAAACGACAGAAAAGACCTCAGAAGAGAAATGGGCGTTCTTTTTCAAGGTGGAGCATTGTTTGACTCGAAAACTGTACATCAAAACATTAAGTTTCCGCTGGACATGCTCACCCAAATGTCTGAAAGTGAAAAAAACGACAGAGTAGAATTTTGCCTTCATAAAGTGGGTTTGGACGGAACCGGCCCAAGAATGCCTTCAGAAATATCTGGAGGAATGAAAAAACGAGTAGGAATAGCTCGAGCAATCGTGATGAATCCAAAATACTTGTTTTGTGATGAGCCAAACAGTGGCTTAGACCCACTTACTTCTATCAAAATAGATGAATTGATAAAAGAAATTACCGACGATTTTAACATAACTACAGTAGTAATCACCCACGACATGAACTCCGTTTTGTCTATAGGTGACAATATTATGTTTTTATATAAAGGGAAGAAAATTTGGGAAGGTGATAGCACCACCATAATGACATCAAGCGTGAAAGAGCTGGATGAATTCGTGTTTTCTAACCATGCTTTGAAGAAACTTAGAGGCGAGTATTCAAAGTAATTAACTCAAGATCTGGGTATGAAGAGTAAGAAAGCCACACCCTTTTTAGTTCTTTTATCTGCATTTGTATTAAGTTTTTCTTCTGGTTATTCTCAACAAATAGACGAGAACTTGCTGAAGTCACAGATTGATTCCGCCCTTCAATTTATCCAAAATTCACAGATAAAAGAAACGCTTGTTGCCAAACAATATACTGGTGAGTGGCCAGTAGATATGCACTTAACCACTCCATATTTTTTTATAGGCAAAAAGCAAAAAGCCCAAGACTCCAACTGTTTTACGGTTTCTGCCATACACAACGCTCTCGCAGAAATTTATCTTCTTGATACCAACAGAAAAGAACTTTTGTATACTTTGAAAATGGCGTATGATGATATTCGGGACTATAATGAGGACAATTTATATAATTTTTGGAAGAAATTGCCGCCTACCAGAAAGTTAAAGTTATTTAAAGAACCCAATCCTCAGCCTTTGGTGCATAGGCCTACTAATTTTAATTTACGCTCTCGTTTTATTAACAATACTGGCAATGTACCTGAAGACGCTGATGACACTTCATTAGGGAATCTGGCATCTTTTTACAATAATAGAATTTTTGATTCAAAAAATGAACTGGCTTCTTACCATAGATTCGATGAGTTTTTGGATGTTGAAAGAAAAAATAGGAACTGGTTTAATGTTCTGTTTCACAGGGATGGCAACTCAGGTGCATATATGACGTGGCTTTACCCTGAACATGAATATAACAGGTGGAATATTCTTAAAACAGCGATAAATACTTTATTGATTTTTGTTCCAGGAAGTTCGGCCCGTCCTGAAGCTTATGAGCCATGGGTGCCTTTTGGGGCAAATGATGTGGATGTGGTGGTGAATGCCAATGTGCTGGCATATTTGGCGAAAACACGACAGTTGGAAAAGAGCAAAGGTAACTCAGACGCTATAAAATTGATAGAAAATCGACTAAGAAAGAAGTTTTGGTACAATAACTCGGTGTATTACCCCAACCAGTTTCATATCCATTTTACAGTTGCCAAGGCCTTTGCAAGTGGGGTAGAAGAGCTGAGGGTTTCATCAGAGATAATCTTGAAAGACATTGTGGAAAAACAAAACAAAGATGGGAGTTTTCAGAGTCAAAGTTATATCAATCATTTTGACCGAGTACAAAGCACAACCAATGCACTTTCGGCCATGATAGACTGTAAATCAAAAGGTTTGGCAGTGTCTGAACCAGCTATGCAAAAAGCCATTTCTTATATTTTGAGTCAGAAAAAAGTAAAAAATGACCAGATTCATTGGGAAGCAGGTGTGTATTTTTCAGGTGGCACTTTGCTTCGTAATATCCTTTTTTGGAAATCTGAAGCCTATACGACGGTGGCTGTTGCCAATTGTTTACAGCGATATTTGGCATTGAAAAGTACTAAAGAATGACTCTATAGAAACTATTTGACCAAAACACCCGCTGCCCAAAGTTGCTTGTAGGCAGATTTTAAATATTTTAGTTTTAAAGACTGATTTTTCAGCAAGCTTTCTATCCATTTATTCTCCCGAGAATTTATCAAAAAAAGTGTGCTTTCGCCTTGTTGGAGCTTAAATTCTTCATTTTTGAGTAGATTGCGATAGTTGATTATCATGCTCTGAGAGGTATTTAGTTGGCTTTTTAGGGCATTTAGCTCCACGCCATAGGATCTTATTTTGTTTTCAATTTCCCAAGTTTTGTTGCTGATAATAAAATTGGTCTCGGATATTTTTAGCAAAGTTTTTTGGTAATCGCCACGAGCTTCTCTGAGGAATAGGGGCATTTTGAAATCAAAACCAAATTTGTAATTATTGCTTAGAAAAGGGGAATATGCCGATTCGAAATTATAATAGTTTTTGCTTAAGATATTCATTTTCAAGTTGGCGGTGGGCAAAAGAGATTGTCTTTTTAGCCTTCGTTCCACAGCTAGTGCATCCATTTTAAATCTATAAATGCCGAGTTCTGGATGTTGATTTTTGGCTAAATTGATGAGTTCTTCTGTTCGGTCTTCTATAGAAACCAAACCAAAAGCAACAACATCGGGAATTGTGCCAGATTCAAGAAAGTAAGGGCTGTCGTTGTCATTCCAAAGATATTTTGCAAGACCTATGGCCGAGGTTTGAGCTTCCATTTGGGCCTCTTGGAAAAGTAGCTCAATGTTTTGAACTTGTGTATAAGCCTCTAAGGTGTCGTTCATAGATTTATCACCATTTTGAAAAGCAATTCGGAGTAAATCCAATCTATTTTTAGCGTTTCCTAGGTTTTGATTTAGCAGGTCTAGGTTTTGGTAAGCAGCCGTCCAGTGCCAATAATCCTGTATGGCTTCTAAATATAAGTCATTTAGGGTTTGTCGCTTTTCTTCCTCTGATTGTCTTTGGTAAATGGCAGCCTGCTTCAATGCAGCTCTTTTGTAATCTATCAAGAGACCTTTCAGCACTGGCATTTCTAAACCAATATATCCAAGGTTTCCAATGGTTCGCTCATTGGAAGTGTACATTCCAGCACTTTTTTCTATACCCGTTTTGGCGGTGAGGCCTATGGGTGTATAGACTTTCAATTCGGTGTCTTGGTAATTATAATAGTTTTTCCCATCTAAGGTTTTTAGGGTGGTTTCATTCGCCAGTAGAGGGTCAAACACACCCTTAGCAGCAAAAAACTCAGCCGCAGACATGTCTACTCTCAGTTGAGCTTGCTTGGCTATGGGATGATTTTTAGAAATGAGTTCTAGGAAGTCATCCAGTTTTAAAACCTTTTGTGCTATGGTGTTTTTTGATAAAAAAACTATCAAAAGTGCGATTGCAAATCTCATGTTCTTTTTATTTTTTTGTGGTGGTAGTTTTGGTTTCTGGCACATAAAACTCTGGCGGGAAGCCATTTATGTTACGCCAAAGTTCGTATACAATTGGCACATCTTTTAGCAATGCGATTCCTTTGGAGCCGCCACCGAGCCTTAAGTTTTTAGGCCATGGTCTGTCTTCTTGGTCTTCAGCTACCAACACCCTGAACATACCGTTTGCACTTACCGAGGTTTCTACGGCAGTTATCACGCCTGAGTAGGTTCCATAACTGGTTTGTGGCCAGCCACTAAATACTATTGCAGGGAAGCCATCAAACACAAATCTTACTTTTTGACCTTTATTTATCAAGGGTAGATCCAGCGGACTTACAAACATTTCTACCGCCAATTTGGTATTTTGCGGGACGATTTCCACAATCATTTCGCCTTCTTTGAGCATTTCACCAATACCCGCTTTCATGGCTTTGGTTATTTGGCCACTTTGTGGGGCAGTTATGAAGAAAAGCTGTTGTCTGGCGTCATAATTTGCCAATGTATTCTCGAGTTTGAGTACTTCGGCTTCTGTACTTGCTGCCGCTGAAACACTCCCAAATCGGTCTCCTTCAGCTTTGGCTATTTTGTCGAGATATTCTTGTACAGCTCCGTTTCTTTCGATTTTGAGATTGAGTAATTCTTGCTTGGATTGGTTAAGTTTGTTTCCGTTGCTGGTCGTTTTGGCTATGGCGTCTTGGTAGGTTACTCTTCGTTTTTCAAACTCCGTGAGCGATATTACACCGCTATCCAGCATCACTTTGGCAGCAGTTATTTGTCTAGTGTATGCGTTTAAGGCATTGTTTGCAGCAGCTAAATCTGCACTGTCGCTGGTTATTTTTAGGCGTTGTTGACCTATTTTGTTATCAATCGAATTTAATTTTAGCTCCATCGCATTTCTCAGAACCTCAGTTTGTGTGATGGAGGTGGAGGCTTTGCCCTCATAAGCTGCAATGCTCTGGTTTTTTGCGTCTATTTGTCTCTGAGTTCTTTGCAATAGAATTGGGTCAAAATATTCTACCTTAACTTCGCCCAGTTGCAGTAAAGTATCCCCTTTATTTACGAAATCGCCCTCCTTTACAAACCATTTCACTACTTTCCCTGGGATGACGGTATTTACTTCTTGAGGTCTATCTTCTTGTCGAAGTGTAGTGATATTGCCATTTGAGCGGATGTTTTGTGTCCAAGGCAACAATAGAATAATTACTGAAATAATTATTATTCCAAAGAACCATTTCCGTAGTGAAGATTTCTTATTTATGTGGTATATCTCTGAAAACGACTTTACATCGGAGTTTTCATCAATATTTTCAATGTTTGTATTTAGATAAGTTTTCATTTTATACTATTGATTTTTCCGTTTTCCAATTTCAAAATTACATCACAGTATTTTTCACAAATCATAGATTCTGACGCCAGTATTACAGTAGCAGAGGTGCTTTTTAGGTAATCTATGACGTTTAACATTTGAGTTTCATTAAGATATTTGAAAGGTTCCTCAAACAAAAACAAACGAGAGTTTCCAAGCAATGAACGTGTCAAAAGTATAGCGTGTCTAATTTCGGAAGGCAACCTTTTTCCTATGGGGTCTATTGTAGTTTCAAGGCCTTTGTCCGAACTTGTTATGAAGCTGTCAAGGCCTGTGAGTTTTGAGATTTGTAGAATATCTTGAACGCTGATGGTGGGAATACCCAACGTAAGGTTTTGCTCCAAAGTACCCAGAAAAATATCCTGCTGTCCCAAAAGTATGCCCGTCTTTGATCGGATAGATTCGCAGTCGTAGTTTCTGATGGGCAAACCATCAAGGATAATATTTCCTGTGAAATTTTTGAATGCCCCCGTAAGAAGCCTAAGAACTGAGGATTTGCCAGCCCCCGATTTTCCGTTTATAAGTACCCATTGCCCAGCTTTTACGTCAAAAGTTAGGTCTTTGAGAATTTCGTTGTTGATTTCATACGAAAAATCTACCTTTTCAAAACCAATAGAAACACCTTCAGTTATAACTGAAAGTTTTTCTTTTCCAGAAGTTTCTATTTCCGCCTCTGCTACTTTATTGAGTTTTTCTACAGCTGTAAGGGCTTCGTAAACTTGATCCAATACCCCAATGAGTTTTTCAATAGAACCCATAATGGCAATAATCACAATGTCGGCTGCTATGAATTGCCCAATATTGATCTGTTGGTTGATAAGCAACCAAACGCCAATAATGAGCATGGAAGCAGTAATTAGAAGCTTAAAACCTATTAAACTCCAGTATTGCACCTGCAGAATTTTGAAATGTCTTGTGCGAGAGTCAAGGTATTTACTTACTAATTTATCGGTGTTCTCAAGGTGCAAATGAGACTTCTTCGAGTATTTAAAGGATTTTATGCTTCGGGCCATTTCTTCGAGCCAGCCAGCTATTTTATATTTGTTGTCACTCGTTTCTATGGAAGTTGCAAAGCCTTTATGAGAAGTGTAATGCAGGATAAGAGAAACAGTTATAAATAACAAAAAGCCAAATGCTATAAACAATGGATGATAAAAAGCCAGTAGCAAAATCCCTAAAATAACTTGAATGATAGCGGCTGGAACTTCTACCAAGAGTTTTTGTAGGCTTTTTTGTAAAGTGCTGATGTCGAAAAAACGATTGACGAGCTCAGGCAAATAGTAGCTATCCAGTTTTTCAATGTTGAGTTTTGGGAGCCTGTTTCCGTATTCGAGAGCATAGCGAACGAACAATTTTTGTTCTATTTTCTCTATCATTTCCAATGTGCGTACTTGCAAAAGACCAGTGAAGAATGTTCCAGCCAAAACCAAACCGATAAGTACAATTATAGAAGTAGATAAGCTACCTGCCATTACAAATCCAATTATCGCCTGAATACCTAGCGGCAATGACAATGAGAGGATTCCTGCAAAAATAGAGAATATGTAAATAGAGCTAATGTCTTCTTTATCGAGTTTTAATAAATCTAAAATTCGACTAGTGGCAGAACGAATGGTTGATGAATATTTTTGTTCCATGTAAAAAACATTTTTCTGCAAATATACAAATACTTTTTATAATAATAGTAATACTATTATAAAAAACTAAAATACTTTTGTTTGTGTGACAAATACTATTTACTTTTGTTCTATAAAGTTATGAGATGCAAATAGAATTTAAGATTAAACTCAACAATTCGCTGTTCCTTCGCGACCCTGACGGAACAGAAATAGGGAAAAGTATTATACGGAAATCAATAAAACTGATTTCAGAGATTGGTTATGAGCAGTTTAATTTTAAAAAATTGGCTTTGGAAATCCCCACCACAGAAGCCACTGTTTACCGATATTTTGAAAACAAACATAAGCTCCTTATCTATTTGATAGATTATTATTGGGCGTTTATTAGATACCAAGTTTTGTTCAATATCAATAATTTGAAAAGCCCAGAGGAAAAAATCAGGACAATTATTGACCTTTTGGTTTGGGAAGACAACTCCATGACGTACTCCACAGATATCGATCAAAAGGCACTTTATTATATTGCTATTACAGATGGAAGCAAAGCTTTTTTGTCGAAAGACGTAGATAATTTGAATAAACACCAGGTGTTTGTTCCTTACAAAGAGCTTTGTGAATTGATAGCATCTGTTTTCAAAGAGTATAACCCTGAATATAAATTTGCCAATTCGCTTGCAAGTACCTTAGTTGAAGCGTCTCATTTTCAGTATTTTTTTATGCATCATTTGCCCAGATTGTGTGATTTTTCCGATAGTAAAGACCCAAAAGTCCTTGAGGAGTTTTTAGAGAGCTTGGTTTTTGGAGCCTTAGGCAATCAGTAGTTTTTTTTAATTTGATTTTTTCCATTCATATTTTCAAATAGAAAAACAACCATTGGTAAAAATTCTAGGATTAAGTTATTGATAATTAGCTTTTTTTGAGAACAAAAAAACAAAAGCTATTATGAAACAATTTGGAGAGTCAGTTGATGGGTACAATATTCCTGTTTTAAATGAGAGAGAAATTAGGGGAGCAGCAGGTATTTTGTTCCTCTTTATGTTAATATCTTTCATGCTAATCATGTTTGAGGCTGATTTTCTACTGATCAAGTACTTCATCACGGTATTTATGCTCGACATGGCCATTAGGGTTTTTATAAATCCTAAGTATTCTCCTTCACTCATTATTGCCCGGTTTATGGTTAGAAACCAGACGCCTCAATATGTTGGAGCTGCACAAAAGAAGTTTGCCTGGATTATTGGTCTCACGTTATCCACCGCTATGTTTATTCACATGATTATTTTTAATGCATACGGGCCAGCCAACGGTATTTCTTGCCTAATTTGTATGATTCTGATGTTTTTTGAGGTGGCTTTTGGCATTTGTATAGGTTGCAAAGTTTACGGCTTGTTCAATAAAGACACGGTGCAGTATTGCCCAGGAGAAGTTTGCGAACTAAAAGACAGACAAGAGATTCAGAAAACAACTGGTAAACAAGTATTGGTTCTTTTGGCTTTTGGGCTGCTTGTTGCAGGTATGATATTTTTCTTCAATGATTATTTTAGCAAAGGTCCACAAGATTTGATGGATGTTTTGAGAGGCATCAAGTAATCGGTATCCATGTTTTTTAGTTAAAAAAATGGTTTAATATTTTAACATACTTCAAAGTCTTTCTCGAACTCTTCTCATTTCCAACCTTTTGTGATAAAGTGAAATCTTGTCATTGAACAATTGGCCAGAAACAATATTGGATAAGAATAAAGCACTTCGTAAATCTGAATTTTTACTATCATTTGGTTAAAAGTTTCAAAATGGTTAGTTATCATACCAAAATTTTGAAGTTTTTCGTTTTAGAAATATTGATTCAAACAAAATCTATTCTATCTAAAAAATGTACAAAATACTGATTGCTTTCTTGTTTTTTGGATTATTTCAATGCGATGAACCAGAGATGAATGCCGAAGAAAGCTTGGCAGGGGAATGGCGTTATGTGGGTACTTTTAGTCATACGACTGATTATAAGTGTTATGTTTGTTCAGATTTTGATTATGAAAAAAGTTTATATCAACTCACATTTAATGATGAGAAATCATATACAGCAAAAATTAATCTATTGATAGGAAGGGGAGAATATTCAACAAGTGTTGAAAAGTCTGAAAATGATTCTATTTCGGGAACCTTCGAAAACTTAAATTTACAAATATTGAACAAGCCTTATGAAACCGAGGCGGATTCTAAATTCCAATCGATGTTTATCGAAGCAAACAATTTTGTCCTTTCTACAAATTCTAGTGGGCATGATTATGATGAACTTATTTTGGGTTCGAACAACAACGAGTATTTGCTTTTTGTAAGAAAATAACCTTTTTATATACCCCAAATACCCACTTTCTTAACCCTAGCCTGAATTTCGAGTTGGGCATACCCCCACGAGCTTGAGTATTTCTTGTAGTGAAGGGCCATTCCGGCTTTCACTAACTCTTGATTGAGATTTGTTCCGTTAGGCAAAATGACTTCACCAACCAATCGTCCATACCTGTCATATTCGTTGTTATGGACAATCTTTACAGTTTTTCTGTAACATTTTTCTGAAGTAAACCGCTTAGCATTTTGATAAAACGGCATTCCTCGCTCTGGACAATCTACATGTGCAAGCCTTATTCTTAGATTTTTACCAACCCTTGTTTTAGATCTCGGATCACTCGAAACCATCCTTAGTTCAATGGTGTCTCCATCCATTACACCCACAACATCAGAGCTTAGGGTTTGAAAAATAAGAAAGACCTTAATAAATAAGGAAAGGCTAAATGTCATTTTTGGCACGTTTTTGTAGCTACAAAGCTAAAAACCATTTATCCGGTTTTTCCACCTTTTAATAATTTTTTTGGAAATAATTTGGAATACTAAACAGTGTTCATTTAGTTTGTGGTGTTAAGTAAAAATACTATTGTTTAAAAATAATGGGTGTAGCAGATAGAAAAGAGCGAGAAAAAGAAGAGATGAAAACCAAGATATTGGAGGCAGCTAAAAAGTTGTTTCTTGATCATGGTTTTGAGAAAACTTCCATCCGAAATATTGCCGAGGAAATAGAATACAGTCCTGGTACAATTTATCTATATTTTAAGGATAAAAACGAGCTGCTGTTTGCATTGCACCAAGAGGCTTTTCAGGGTTTGATAGCCAAGTTTATGGTGGTAGCACCTATTGTTGATCCTTTTGAGCAGCTAATTGCTATGGGGCATGAGTATTTAAAATTTGCTATAGAAAATCCAGAGTTGTATGAATTGATGTTTCTCATGACAGCCCCGATAGAAGCACTAGAATGTAGGTGTGATGTGTGGGAAGATGGCCACACTGCTCTCAATATGCTCATAGCAATTATAGAAGCATGCAAAACCCAGGGTTATTTTAAAGGGCAAGATTCAGATGATTTGGCAATGATGATTTGGGCTAATGTGCATGGCTTTGCGAGTTTACATCTCAGAAGACGCATGTCGATGTTTCCCGAAGAAGAGCGTATTCCGAGATTACAAAGAGCCTTGGAAGTAATGATTGAGTCACTCAGAAAATTATAATGACATGAATATCAATCAGATACTTTTCGCTTTAAATGCTATTATTCTCTTTTTTGTGGCTGCTATACATTTTTATTGGGCATTTGGGGGTAAATGGGGAGCAAATGCGGTTTTACCACAAATGAATTCTGAGAAACGGGTATTTACACCTTCACCAATAGCTACAGTGGCAGTGGCCATTCCATTTCTGATAATAAGTCTAATATTTGCCCAAGCAGCAGGGTGGTTTGATTTTGAGATTGTGGGCCAGTATTTATCACGTCTATTACTCATCTTAGTGGCAATATTTGCAATCAGAGCAATGGGGGATTTTAAATATGTGGGATTTTTTAAGAAAATAAAAAATACAGATTTTGCCATAAACGATACTAAATATTTTACGCCACTTTGTGCTTTTGTGGCCATTACACTCTTGATAGCCATTTATATTTAATGAAAAAAATACTAATCATCCAGGGTCATCCAGACGAAGAGAGTTATTGTAGGGCTTTGGGAAATTCCTACAAAATGGGAGCCATAAGTGAGGGTGCTGAAGTGCAAGAAATTGTAGTAAGTGAGATGAGTTTCAATCCCAATTTAAATTTTGGATACAGAAAACGCACAGAGCTAGAGCCCGACCTTTTGGCAGCCCAGCAGAAAATAAAGTGGGCCGATCATCTGGTTATTATTTACCCACTTTGGTGGGGTGGTATGCCAGCACTTCTGAAAGGCTTTTTCGATAGGACATTTCTTCCGGGGTTTGCTTTTCAGAAAAGAGAAAACTCAGTTTGGTGGGATAAATATCTGACTGGAAAATCAGCCAGAGTAATAACCACCATGGATCAGCCACCCTGGTATCATTGGCTTATTTATGGCGAACCCGCACACAAAGCTATGAAAAAAATGATTTTAGAATTTTGTGGAATAAAACCAGTAAAAATCACATCGATTGGCCCAATAAGGTTTTCAACTGACGAATTCAGAAAAAAACATTTAGAAAAAGTAAATACCCTTGGTTCAAAACAAATTTAAAAAATGAAGACCCTATTAAAACTTGAAGATTTTGCTGAATTCCTTTTCGGAATATTCTTTTTTGGATTGCTCAGTTATGAATGGTGGTGGTTTCCAGCACTTTTGCTAGTGCCTGATTTATCGATGATTGGCTATTTGATAAACCCCAAAATAGGTGCTTGGTTGTATAATTTAGCCCACCACAAAGGAGTTGCAATTCTCTGTATCATATTTGGTTATGCTTTGGGCAAGAATGAAATGAGCTTGGCTGGGGCTATCTTGCTTTCGCACTCAGCTATGGACAGAATGTTTGGCTACGGCTTAAAACACGAATCAGGATTTAAAAATACACATTTAGGTATCATCGGAAAAAACTAAAAATAAAGTATGTTTAAAGATTTCATAGGAAAAGAAGCAAAAGAGGTAAGTCCGTCGCCGTTTGGAAGGTGGCTGAATGGCAAACTCGTGGCTGTTCAAAAAGGCAGTATGACCGTAGAGCTAGTTGTGAGAGAGGAATTTACCAATCCAGTTGGAATTATGCACGGCGGAGTCATAGCTGGAGTGATAGATGAGGTGATAGGAATGACCACATTTACTTTGGGTAACACCGGGTTTTACGTGGCTATAAATCTTAATATCGATTTTTTAAGACCGGGAAAGTTAGGCGAAAAACTCACCGTAATATCAGAAGTAATCAGAGATGGCCGGACTATGGCTCACGCGGAGTGCAAAGTATATAATGAAGAAGGCAAATTGATGGCCAAGGCGGCTTCCAACCTAGCACTTACAAATCGATAGAGAGCATGAAAAAACTATATCTCATCTTAATGTTGAGCTTTTTTGGGCAGAAAGTAGATGCCCAATCGAACATTTTACAAACCTACATCAACCAAGGTTTGGAGAGTAATCTTTCGTTGAAACAAGAGAATTTGGAGCTACAAAAAGCTCTGAAAAGTATTGATATTGCTAAATCTAATCTTTTTCCAAAGATAAGTTTTTCGCCTACTTATTCATTGGCAGCGGGTGGTCGTAGACTAGAATTTCCGATAGGTGACTTGCTCAATCCCGTGTATTCGACTTTAAACAAACTCACCAATACCAACAATTTTCCACAGGTCGAAAACGTCAATCAGCAGTTGGCTCCGAATAATTTTCACGACACCAAATTTGCCGTTCAATACCCGATTTTTAACCCAGACATAAAAAACAACATTGCTCTGCAAAAGGAAATTTTGCAGTCAGAATACGCTAAAAAACGGTTTTTAGAATATGAACTCAGGCACAACATTGAGCATGCGTATTATCAATATTTGCAGTCGTTGGAGGCAATAAAGATTTACGGGAATTCGAAATCTGTTTTGCAGGATTTGAATGTTTTGAACCAAAAGTTGCTGGCCAATCATGTGATTTTGAAAGATGTAGTGTTGACTTCGGAGTATGAATTAGAGAAACTGGAGCAACAAATCATCGAAGCAAAAAAGAACAATGATTTGGCCAAGGCGTATTTTAATTTCTTGATAAATAGATCGTTAGAAGAACCCATTTTGGCAGATACAAGTTTAATCCAAAGTTTGCCTATCGTCAGTGATCTAGGATTTTACTCGCAAGCTTCATTTTCAAACCGTCCAGAATTTGACCAAATCAATAGTGGAAAAAGAATAAACCAATCGTTGCTCAACCTTCAAGAAAAAAACGCCAAATTACCCCAGGTTTTTATTGGAGCCAATACCGGTTTTCAAGGCTTTGGTTATAGTTTTTCTAATCAGGCATATTTGGTGGCTCAGTTGGGCTTGACTTGGGATTTGTTTCACGGTTATGAGAAAAAGCACAAAATAGAACAAACCAAGATTTCGACAGAAATATTGAATGTAAAATTAGAAGAAGTAAAAAGCCAAATGCAGCTGCAGGTGGTGCAAAAATACAAAGAGTTGCAGGCGAGTATTTCTAACCTGACTTCAGCAAAAGGAGGAATAGAGAAAACGCAAAAGATATTCGATTTGGTAAGTAGTAGGTACAAAAACGGGAATGCTATTTTTATGGAAGTCTCTAAAGCACAAAATGATTTGTTGATTGCCCAACTCACCGAATCGTTAATTAAGTATGATATATGGGTAAAATATGCGGATTTGAAAAAAGTAAGCGGAATCTGAGTGGGGATTAGTAGAATTATGAGGTGCGTATTTTCACAATGGATTAAGTTTTAATAAAAACAAAAAATATTTGAGGCAGAAAAATTTCCAAAAAATATGAAAAAATTATTTTTTATTACATTAACAATCAGTGGCTTATTGTTTTCTTGCAAGAGCAATGAAAAGAAAGAAAAAGTAGCTGTTGATACGCAATTGCAAACCATAGAGGTGGCAACTGTGGAAAGTAAAAATCTTACGGATCAAATCAACGCCTCGGGGGTTTTGGTGTCAAAGTCAGAGCTTAAGTTGGCTTTCAAAACGGGTGGAATGATAAAACGGATGTATGTCTCTGAGGGACAGTCTGTTGCTGCCGGACAACTTTTGGCCGAACTAGATATGTCAGAAATAGACGCTCAAGTAAATCAAACTAAAATAGGTCTTCAAAAAGCCAAAAGGGATTTTGAAAGAGTAAAAAAACTTTATGACGACCAAGCCGCCACACAGACCAATCTACAGGACGCCACAAGTGGACTAGAGCTTGCTACTGAAACAGCCGCAGCGGCTGAATTTAACCGTAAACTTTCAAAAATATTTGCCCCAGCATCGGGTAGGATTCTAAGAAAAATAGCAGAGCAGGGCGAACTGATTGTGCCGTTTTCGCCTGCCATAATTCTGGGAACTGGTGCAAACGCCTATATATTAAATGTAGGTTTGGCCGACAAGGAAATTGTGAAACTGAAGATTGGAGATAAGGCAGCTGTACAGCTCGACGCCTACCCGTATGAGAACTTTACGGCCAAAGTGACCCAAATGGCCCAGACTATTAACCCGGCCACTGGCACATTTGAGGTTGAGCTAGAAATGTTGCCCACCAATAAAAAGTTGATATCGGGCTTTGTGGCAAAAGTAAACCTTCAGCCAAGTACAAGCAACAACAGTTTGGTGCTGCCCATCACCGCAGTTGTAGAGGCTGATGCCCAAAATGCATTTGTCTATGTATTTGATTCGGGCTCCAGTAAAGTGTCTAAAAAGCCAGTAAAAATTGGAAAAATTTATGAGGATACGGTTGAACTTATTTCTGGCCTGAACTCTGGAGATAAGATAGTGACCCGAGGAAGTGGTTTTGTAACAGATGGAGAAAAAGTCAAATTATTTAATCCATAAGAAGCTTTAAACGATGAAAATAACAGATTTTTCGGTAAAAAACCACCAGTTTACTATTATCATTTTTATAATGATAATTGCCCTTGGTATCAGCTCTTTGTTCAACATGCCCAAGGCCGAAGACCCAGTACTGAAGGCCACCTTCAACTCCATAGTTGTGGTGTATCCAGGCACAAGTCCTGAGGACATGGAAAAACTAATTTTGGAACCTATCGAAGACAAACTGAGTAGTATTGCTGACGTTAAGAAGATGATTTCTTATGCCAACGACGGCGTGGCTTCCATAGTCATAGAGTTTAATCACAACGTAAAAGAAGACGAAAAAAACAACGAAGTGCTTCGAGAACTAAATAGCATCAGAAGCAAACTCCCGCAAGATATATTCTCCATAGAAGTTTTTAAATATACCCCGGAAACCGTAAATATCATACAGGCGGCCTTTTTGTCGGAAACGGCTTCTTACAACGAACTCAAAACTTATGCGGAAGATCTTAAAATAAAAATTAAGAAAATCAAAGATATAAAGGACGTAGATATACACGCTGCTCCTGAAAGAATTGTCCGTATCGCGATCAACACTGATAGGTTAGCACAATTTAAAATTCCTTTGAGTAGGATTATGCAAATCGTACAGTCTGAAAATGTAAACATACCTGCTGGTGCTATAGAAATTGGCGACCGTAAAATAAATGTGAAAACGTCGGGTTCTTATGAATCCCTTGACGAAATAAAGAACACAGTAATAAGTACATCAGGCACACAAATTACCTATTTGAGAGATGTGGCCGAGGTAAACTTTGGTTATGAAGACGAAACTTATTTGGCTCGACTAAATGGCAAAAGAGGGGTTTTTATAACGGCATCTCAAAAGAAAAACACCAATATTTTTGATGTAAATAAGATACTATCTCCACTGCTCGAAGACTTTGAAAAGACACTTCCGAATCACATCAAGTTTGAGAAAAGCTTCGACCAAGCACAGAGTGTCTCCAAAAGACTTTTAGGTTTGGGAAGAGATTTTGCCATTGCTATTGTTTTGGTTTTAATTACGCTCATACCGCTCGGTTTTAGAGCGGCTTTGATTGTAATGATTTCTATTCCGCTTTCGTTGGCTATCGGTTTGGCGGGTTTAGATATTTTAGGCTATGGTATTAATCAGCTTTCAGTGGTTGGTTTGGTTATTTCATTGGGTTTACTGGTGGATGATTCCATAGTGGTGGTGGAGAATATCGCTAGGTATTTGCGAATGGGATATACCAGAAAACAAGCAGCCACTGAAGCCACAAAACAGATAAGTTTGGCGGTTTTGGGCTGTACAGCTACCCTGATTTTTGCCTTTTTGCCTTTGACTTTTTTGCCAGAATCTGCCGGGGATTTTATCCGAAGCTTGCCTATGGCGGTTATTACTACGGTTTTAGCTTCGCTTTTTGTGTCTTTGACTATTGTTCCGTTTCTGGCTAGTTTATTGATGCCAAAAGAAGAGGCCGAACACGGAAACGTTTTTTTGCAGTTTTTGAATAGAGCCATAGATGGTTCTTACAAAAAAATATTAAATTGGTCTTTGGCCAATCCTTTCAAAACCCTCGGTGTAGCTATTTTGATATTTGTTGGAAGTTTGGCACTTATCAAGGTAATAGGCATAAGTGTTTTCCCAAAATCAGAAAAACCACAGTTCCTGATAAACATTGAAACACCACTGGGTACGTCCTTGAAAGTTACAGATAAAGCCGTGCGATTTGTAGAAAAAATACTTTCTGAAAATGAATTGGTGAAAAATTACGCCTCAAATATTGGTAAAGACAATCCCAGAATTTATTACAACATTCTGCCAAGAGGAGGCACGGCCAGCAATACTGCCCAGGTTTTTGTACAACTGCAAGAAGAAACTGAGGTGCCAGAGAGAACCGCCTACATAAACGAACTCAGGACTAAATTCCAGAATTATCCAGGAGCCAAAATCAAAGCTATAGAGTTTGAGCAAGGAGCACCCGTGGAAGCTCCATTGGCAGTAAGGATTTTTGGGGAAAATTTAGATTCGCTCAGAAGTGTTGCTTTAAAAGTGGAGGGACTTTATAAATCTACTGAAGGAACCATATATGTAAACAATCCGATTGGAGCAGTGAATACAGACTTACGGGTAGACATTAACAAAGATAAGGCCGGTATGTTGGGCATTGCTACTGCTGAGATTGATCGAAACGTCAGAATGGCTATTTCGGGTCTAAGTTTGGGTACATTTCAAGATAGAAGTGGAGATGATTATCAGATAAACATTACTTTGCCTAGAGGGAAAACGGTTTCGGCCGATGTTTTTGATAATATATATGTATCCACGCCCACAGGAGCTCAGGTGCCCTTGTCTCAGCTGGCTACCATTCATTTCGAAACCTCCCCTAACCGAATTCAGCATTACGACCAAGAACGTTTTACGAGCGTAACGGCCTTTATAGCAGACGGGTATTTGACGCCGGATGTTCAAAAAGTTTTCAAAGAAAAATTAGACAAGTACCAATTGCCAAAGGGCTACAGCATAACTACCGCTGGTGAAGAAGAACAAAGGGCTCAAACTTTTGGTGGATTAGGCACTATTATAATCATCACTATTTTCGGCATTTTGGCCATTTTAGTATTAGAATTCAAGACTTTCAAGAGTTCTTTCATCGTCTTGTCGGTTATTCCACTCGGGGTTATTGGGGCGGTAGGTATTTTGTTTTTTGCAGGATATAGTCTTTCATTTACGGCTATTGTGGGTATTATAGCTTTGGCAGGTATTGAGGTAAAAAACTCCATATTGTTGGTGGATTACACCAACTATCTCAGAAAAGAAGAAGGCTTGTCAATTGATGATGCCATCGAAAAAGCGGGTAAAACGAGGTTTATTCCTATTGTTTTGACTACCATGACAGCCATTGGAGGCCTAATTCCGTTGGTTTTGGAGCATTCACCGTTATACTCACCGCTGGCTTTGGTTATTATTGGGGGTTTGATTTCGTCCTTGATTCTGACCAGAATAGTTACACCGGTGATGTACAAATTGTTGCCACCAAGTGTAAAATAGTTGTTTGTTTTATCTTGGGTGTTTTTTTTAGCAAAACTCAGAATAGCATAGAAATAAACCACTCTTTCAATACTTTTGACAAAATCTTAAATTTGAAAATTATGAAAATCCTTGGTTTACGAACAACCATATACAAAGTATCAGATATGGAAAAGGCGAAGAAATGGTATGTGGACTTTTTAGATTTTGATCCTTATTTTGATGAACCATTTTATGTGGGCTTCAATGTGGCTGGCTATGAGTTGGGCTTACAGCCAGAGGAAGGGTTGCAAAGCTCAGAAAAGGCAGACTCGGTTATTACGTATTGGGGAGTAGAAAATGTTTCTGAATCATTTCAAACGCTGATAAGTTTGGGAGCAAAGCCTCACGAAGAACCCACCGAAGTGGGTGGAGGCATAATCGTGGCATCGCTTAAAGACCCTTGGGAAAACATCATCGGCTTGATTTTTAATCCACATTTTAGTCTTTCTTGAGTATTTTACTAAAAGTTAAACTGGGCCTGAAGTCTCAAGGTATTACCTTTTTGATGATTTACTGGTTTCGTATAATCTTCAAAAGTTCTATCCGAAATCATATAAAGTGCTACCAATTCAAAATAATTTTTGACCTGATATTCTACTCCTATTTCCATGTCCTTTACTATATATTTTCGAGCGTCTATTTCGAATTTCTTGCCACCATTATAGTACTGATATTTTATGAAAGGAATAATTTCGTACTTCTCCTTTTTGATTCTATACATAGTTTGCACATAACCGCCTTTGAGATTCTGTAGAGTCGTAGTTTTTGCTATTGGATCAAACTCCGGCCCTTTTCCTACATTATATTCAGCCTGAAAACCGAGCGGTTGAGGATAGATTACTAAACTGCCTGCTATACGTTTGTCATCAAAAGTGTTGGATGTCAACTTGTTGCCTGTCGAAGTAGCTATGGTGTATTTACCAGTAATAGCCTGAACGCTGGCTTCAATAAACTGGCCGTTTTTTAATTTGAACGGATAGGTTAATCGAGCAACTTTGTGTAGATTATTGTTTAGTTCCTCACGATTGGCTGTTTGACCATTGTAAAAACCGAACCCAAAAACTCCGTAGTCTCCGCTTCCTTTAAGTCCAGTACTTACCAACGACGAAAACCTCGATCTGATTTCTTTTGGGGCATAATAAAAGAACCCACCAAGGTCGCGTTCGTTAGATACCGCACTGTTGAGGGCGTCGTTTCTATCCAATGTCAATCTGTTCTGTGAAGACTGCATATTTTCAAATCCATAAGGTACCTTGCTCTGTCCCAGTCGGATTCTGAACTCTTTATTTTTCTCTAGGGCTAAGTCAAAATAAGCGTCTCTTATTTGAAAAGCGTGCTGAAAAGTGGAGCTCGGACTAGACACGAAATCTGGTTGTATATATATGTAAAGACGATCTGAAATGTCTCCGGAAAGTATCAATCGGCCTCTTCTAAGAAAAAAACCTCCATTCTCGCCTAGGGATTTGTCACATTGGTCGCATTTGAGTGCTGGGTTTGTTTCGAAAAGACGGTTATAGCGGAGTTGTGCATAGCCTCTTAATTGAATCTTTTCAAACCATTTTTTTGGTGAAACTTCTGCGGGTTTTGTCTGTGCAAAGGCATATGCATACGCAACGACAAAGATTGTCGTGAATACTGTTTTTCTCATTGATTCTTATTGGTAATTTTTCGGAATTTACTCCGAATTATAAACTGCTATTTTAGAGCTATTTATAATTATGCTGCAAAATTCACAATAATTAGCGGCACCACTAAATTATCAATGTTATGAAATTGTTAAGTTTGTATTAAAATTTGTGGCCTTGGCAAATGATTTGCTGCTCAAATCATAGAAAAAGTGTCTTCAATCTCATTGGGATTAACTTTTAGCAGTCCTGCCAATACAAGTAAAACCAAAGTTCTGCTGGCAATTTTTTTAGGGATTTCAGCTATTTCACAAAACTTCGAGACTGTTATTTCTTTTTTCTGATCAAGATATTTCATCAACAAATTCTCTTTTTCGCCGTAAACAAATTTGTAACCTTTGTCTTTTTTCTTACCTTTTAGAATTTCTTTAACTTCCTTACTCGCTTGGATCGACTTGTCTGCACTTCTGACAAATATTTTACGTTCGTCTGGAATTCCATTTAAATCAAGACAGTGAGGTTTGTTTTCGCTAGCCAATATATCATAGACAAGTACTTCTTTTTCATTTTCAAGTCTGATTTTTTCCAGCTTATAGTTTACTTCAGGAAATATAAATTTCTCAATGCTTTTAGAGATAATATACTCGTCTTCGTCAGGATACTTCAGGCCAATAAGTTCTTTATCATCTGCCACTCCAATTAGCAATTTCCCTCCATCAGAATTGGCAAATGCCACCACTTCTTTCATTATTTTGTCTGGATGATTACTTTTTAGTTTAAATTCAAGATGCTGCCCTTCTCCTTGTCTGACCAACTGCCTCAGGGTTTTTAGTTCAGGTCTTTCGAAGTGTTTAGTTATAGTCATGATTTTATAGGCTCTGTTGTTCAAATATACTAAACAGAAATCATAAAAAAAACACCCCGATTGGAGGTGTTTATTTTATTAAATCAGAGAATACGCTTAATATTCGTCTTCATTAAAGAAGAAGTCTTCTTTGGTTGGATAATCCGGCCATATCTCTTCGATATTTTCGTAAGGCTGACCATCGTCTTCCAATTCTGACAAATTCTCAATCACTTCATTTGGAGCTCCTGACCTTATAGAAAAATCTATCAATTCGTCTTTAGTTGCTGGCCATGGGGCGTCTTCCAAATAAGAAACAAGTTCTAGTGTCCAGTACATATTCCCACTCGTTTTAGTTAAAAATCCTTTTAAATTTGGCTGCAAAAGTATAAAAAACTTTGACAGTAAAACGTAATTAATAAAAAAAATTGTCATAAATTCCCAAAAAAAAGGCTAATTCGTGCTATTAGTCTAATTTTCAGCATCTTAAATTTTTATAAATGACAAATTTTGCCAAAAAAAAACTTTTAGAAATATGTTGTTTTAGTCTGAAATCATGCAAAAACGCAGAAAAAGGAGGAGCTGACAGAATAGAACTTTGTGGAGGTTTGCTAGAAGGCGGCACCACGCCCAGTGTGGGGCTTTTGAAGTCCGTAGTGGATGAAATTTCTATTCCAGCTTATGTCATGATTCGGCCTAGAGGTGGCGATTTTCTTTACCACAATTACGAACTCCAAGAGATGATTACTGACATTAAAATTCTGAAAGAATACAAGCCTGCAGGTTTTGTGATTGGGACACTTGCTCCTAACGGCGACATAGATTTGGCAACAAACGCAAGATTGCTCGAAGCCATAGGGGATTTTCCAGTTACGTTTCATCGGGCATTTGATATGTGCAAAAATCCACATTTGGCTATTGAGCAACTCATCTCGCTGGGTATAGAAAATATCCTCACTTCGGGTCAGCATCAAACAGCTATTGAAGGAGTAGCCAACCTAAAAGAATACAAAGGGATAGCTTCGAACAGAATAAACATAATGGCTGGCAGTGGTGTAAAGCCGACAAATATTCTAGAAATAGCTACAGCAGATTTAGACGCATTTCATTTTTCAGCAAAAAAATCTTTCTCAAGCAAAATGACTTTTAGAAATCCAAATATAAACATGGGAGACAAAGACGCAGACGAATATTTGAACTATGAAGCAGACCTAGAATTAATAAAACAAGCCAAGGCTGTTATTGAAACACTATATACAGCGTAACAGAGTGTGTTTTTAATTTATCTACATAACTCAGGAAACTCGAGCGATTTCCACCTGGATTTATCATGTTTTTTATACCGTGTGAAAAATGAAGTTCTGGAGTAACTTTAAAATACTCTCTGAAAAGCTCCAAGCCCATCCCATATTCTACCGAAAAATCACTCGTTTTGGTGGTAAAATTGTCCACTTTTGTGATATTGTTTTTCTTGTTCACGACATTAGTTTCAAAGCCATATTTTAATCCAGCAAATACAAACATTCGTGAGTTGTTTCTTCGCTCCGACTTGTACTTGAGTTGAACAGGTATCTCAAACCACGCTTTATCTTCTTGATTGTGGGCTAAGCTGTCGTTTTCTAAAAGTTTTCTGGAATAAATAGCTACCGAAAGTGGAGAAAACCTAAAATCAAGGTAGTCGTTGATGTAAATATTTACCAAACCACCTGCTTTAATGCCTGTTGAAGTAGGTGAGCTGATGGCATACACTTTACCATTGTTTACATCAGCCAGATAAGAATTGTTGAACTTTATTTTATAATGTGTACTGGCCAAGCCCAAAAAATATCCAAAATGTACCTTTTTGTTATCGTAATTTGGCTGAAATTTGGTCTGAATTTGACCAAATGCGAAATTTGTCCAACTTGCTAGGACTATTACTACTATTACTTCTTTCCTAAATATATTGAGCATATACCAAATGTAAGGGTTTTTGCGGAGGTTTCTTTGAAACCTGCCTGTTCGAAAACATCTAAGAAGGCTTTACCATCAGGAAAGGCTTTAACAGACTCGGGCAAATAACTATATGCCGAGCTGTCTTTTGACACCAATTTGCCGATTATAGGTAAAATCTTAGTAGAGTAAAACCAATAGAATTGTTTAAATGGAAAACTAGCCGGTTTTGAGAATTCTACTACCAAACAAGTGCCGCCTGGTTTTAAAACACGGCACATGTCTGTGAGTCCTTTCAATAAATTCTCGAAATTTCTTACACCGAAAGAAACGATGACGGTATCAAAAGTATTGTCGTTGAAGAGCAATTTCTCCGAATCGCCCATCTGAAGTTCTATTTTGTTGCTTAATCCAAGTTTTTTGATTTTCTCTTTGCCAACATTGAGCATTCCTTCAGAAATATCAACCCCAATAATCTTATCAACTTTCAAGATTTTATTGGCTTCAATGGCCAGGTCGCCCGTACCTGTTGCTATGTCCAATACCAAATCGTTTTTTCGGTCTTTTATCATACCGAGGGCCTTTTTTCTCCAATAAATATCAACACCTCCGCTTAGCAGTCTATTCAGAAAATCGTATTTACCAGATATGCTGTCAAACATGTCCGCTACCTGTTCTTTTTTGCTGTCGTTACTATCTTTGTAGGGTACTACACTCATTGTATTAGTTCTTTATTGATATTTTTTGCTATTGCTGGTCCTTCATAAATAAATCCCGAGTATACTTGCACCAGACTTGCACCGGCTTCAAGTTTCTCTTTGGCATCTTCGGCATTGTATATTCCTCCTGCACCAATTATGCCAAACATACCACCGCTTTTTTGGCTTAAATATTTGATTACCTGAGTTGAACGATTTTTTAATGGTTTGCCTGATAATCCCCCAGCTCCAATGTTTTCTACCTCAGTGCTGTCTGTTTTTAAGTTGGCTCTCGACAAAGTGGTATTTGTGGCTATTACGCCGGCAATTCCAGTTTCTGTTACTATTTCCACAATGTCATCGAGTTGAGAATCTGTGAGGTCGGGAGCTATTTTAAGTAAAACTGGTTTTTTGTGCTTTTGGTTTTCTAATTGTAATGCAGCGAGTATTTTCTTTAGCGGTTCTTTTTCTTGTAAATCCCTAAGTCCCGGTGTATTTGGCGAAGAGACATTCACCACAAAATAGTCGACATGATCAGCCAATCCTTTGAAGGCAATCAAATAATCGCTAAGAGCATCTTCGTTTTCGGTCAATTTGTTTTTACCAATATTTCCACCAACAATTATTTTAGAATTTCGCTTTTTCAGATTTTTAACCACTTCTTCCACACCACCATTGTTAAAACCCATACGGTTTATAAGGGCTTCGTCCTTTTTTAGTCTGAATAGTCGCGGTTTTGGGTTGCCATCTTGGGGCTTTGGTGTAACAGTACCTATTTCTATAAATCCAAAGCCTAGACAATCCAATTCGTCTATCCAAAGAGCGTTTTTGTCAAAACCAGCCGCCAATCCTACAGGGTTTTTGAAATCTAAACCTAAAAAATTACGATGTAAACTCGCAGATTTTACTTCTAAATTGCCCTTTAAAATATTTTTTACTCCCGGGATTTTGCAAACAAAACTCAAACAATCCATTGCAAAATAATGAATTCGTTCAGGGTCAAACTTGGTAAGAACAGGAAAAACGAGATTTTTGTAAAGCGACAAGATTTTTGATTGGTTTAATTGACAAAATTAATTCTAAATCGTGGTAATGGCAAATTGACAGATTCTGGATGCTTTTAGGAATGTTATTCTTTAGATAAATTTAATAATATCTTTAAATAGTACCATTTAATAAATATTTGGATAAAATTCTGATTTTGAAACATCAACCATTTACGCCTGAAAATTAGCCTTTTATATATTTCTGATTTCGGATTCAAGATATAGGTATAAAATTGCACGATAATTGTGTCTAAAAAAAATAATAAAAACTTTGAACCTTTTGAAAGTTTCCTAAGTTTTCATCGGTATGCAGCAAAGAATTATTGATACCGCAGAGTCTATGTTTTTTCGTTTCGGAATCCGAAGCGTTACTATGGACGACATTGCCAAGGAGCTGGGTATTTCTAAAAAAACTATTTACCATTATTTTACAGATAAGGACGATTTAGTAGAGAAAGTGACCTCGCATTCTTTAAGCAGCGAAATGTGCAAAACAGAACTCATATACGAGCAATCGCAGAATCCGATAGAAGAGATGATAAACTCTACCAAGATGATGCGAGAAATGCTCCAAAACGTAAACGCTGTACTGTTTTATGACATGAAGAAATACCACCCGAAGTCTTGGGCAAAGTATGTGGAGTTTAAACAAGGTTTTTTGGAAATTGTGAAAAGAAACCTCTCAAACGGCATAAGTCAAAAGCTCTACAGACCTGATATCGACGTAGACATACTTGCCAAACTCAGGGTAGAAATTGTAGATCTGGCATTCAATATAGAATATTTTCCACCTAGTAGTTATAATCTCCTCAATGTACAGCTAGAAAGCATAGACCATTTTATGCGGGGAATCGTTACCACAAAAGGACTAGAAATTTACGAAAAAACACGTTTAGCAATTTAATATTTATGAAAAAAACAAAACTATTACTACTGGCATTTATGGCGATCTTGATTGCAACAAATGCCCAAGCACAGTCTGCCTTTTCGATAGAGGAAGCGGTGGATTATGCTACAAAAAACCACCCGAATGTAAAAAATGCAATAATAGGTACTCAAGATGCTGAGTTGCAGATAAAGGAGATTAAATATGCGGGTATGCCGCAAATCAATGGGCAATTTGGCTATACTTACAATGCAATTGTGCCAACCCAATTGATTGATGCTAAAAACTTCAACCCAGAGGCGGCTCCAGGTGAGGTGGTAAAGTTTAAGTTTGGTGTGCCTTGGGGTGGCCAGGCGGGTATTGGTGTTAATCAGTTGATATTTGATGCAAGCTGGTTGGTTGGTTTAAGAGCTGCGGATACTTACAGATTAATGGCAAGTCAAGATTTAACTAAGTCTAAGGTTACTGTGGCAGAGAATGTCATTAAGGCTTATTATTCAGCTCTGGTAGCTGAGCAAAGGGCTAAGATTTTGGATCTGAATATTTCTAGAATGGACTCGGCCATATATCAGACGGAACAATACCTGAAACAAGGATTTGTGGAGAAAATTGATGTCGACAGATTGAATGTTCAACGAAATAATCTCATCACCGAAAAACAAAAACTCAATAACTTGATAAGCCTGACTTACCAATTGTTGAAGTTTCAGATGTCTTACCCACAAGACGCCCGTATTACTCTCAAAGAAAAACTGAACAACGACGACGTGAAAATCCTCAGAAATCTGGTTGGCGAAGAGGTTAATCCTGAAAATAGGATAGAGTTTTTACAACTCCAGACATCAAAAAAACTGACACTTTTAAATGTAGAAAGAATGCAGAAAGGCGTATTTCCTTCGGTTTCATTTAGTGGTAGTTTGGGTGCTGGTCACAGTAATACCGTTTTTAATCCTTTCGAAAAATGGTTCGGTTCGTCGGCTCTTACGTTGGGAGTTAGAATTCCAATTTATGATTCGGGAGTGAGAAAGGTTCAGATCGAACGTCAAAGATTAAACGTAATCAAAATTGATAATGGAGTTGAGATTCTGAAGGAGTCATTCAAACTTGAGAACGAGCAAGCAAAAATCAATATTAAGAACGGTTTTGAGGCATTGGATATCCAAACACGTAACATGGATTTGGCTGAGGAAGTTGTGAGAGTTACTAAAATCAAATACCAACAAGGCCTAGGAACAAACTTGGAGATTGTAAACGCTGAGTCGGACTTGAAACAAGCTCAAAACAATTATTTCAGTGCATTATATGACGTGCTTATAGCCAAAGTAGATTTGGATAAAGCACACGGAAAATTAATAAAACAATAAAAACTATTATATCGAAAATAAAATGAAAAAAACATTCACTAGCATACTATTAATGAGTCTGATGGTTTTTGTCACCGTTTCTTGTGGCAAAAAAGAAGACAATTCGTTGGCAGGTAAAAAAGCCCAATTGGTAGAACTTCAAAAGCAAGCCACTACACTTACAAGCAAAATACAAGCCTTGCAGAGCGAGCTTGACAAACTTGAGCCAAATAAAGAAGAGAAAATCAAAACGGTATCTGTTACTCCAGTTATTACCCAAAACTTCCAGCATTTTGTGGAGGCTACAGGAAGACTTGAAGCTGAAAATAATGTTTTTGTAAGCCCGCAAACAGGCGGAGCACTTACCAAAGTATTTGTAAAAATTGGAGATTTTGTATCTAAAGGACAAAAAATAGCGACAATTGATAACTCAATACTTAGAAACTCGATGCAAGAAGTGGAGATCCAGCTAGAGACTGCAAAGACTATTTTTGAAAGGCAAAAAAATCTTTGGGATCAGAAAATCGGTACAGAAGTACAATATATACAAGCAAAATCTGCGGTAGAATCTCTTGAAAGGAGAATCAATACCCTTAAATCACAAGATGTGCTAAATGTAGTCGTAGCTCCAATATCTGGAGTTGTGGATGAAGTTAGGTTAAAAGCTGGCGAAATTGCTGCCCCTGGGGTAGGTATATTGAGAATAGTGAACTTCAACGAATTGAAAGTGGTTGCCAATGTGCCAGATACTTATGCAGGAACAATAGCAAAAGGCGATATGGTTAAAATCAAATTCCCTGACCTACAGAAAGAAATCTCAGCTAAACTTTCTTATGTAAGCCAAACTATCAATCAGGTTTCAAGAACTTTTACTGTAGAAGCTAAAGTGCCCATGACAGACAAATCTTTTAAGCCAAATCTTACGGCTTTGGTAACTATAAACGACCAGTCGACAGGCGGAGCAATAGTTATACCTCAAAACTATATTCAGAACACAGAGCAGGGTTCTATAGTGTATATAGCTACAACAGAAGGCAACAAAAAAATAGCGAGAGCCAAAATAGTAAAAACTGGACTATCGTATGATGGTAAAATTGAAATAAAATCAGGCCTAACTGTGGGGGATGCTCTGATAACAGAAGGTTACCAAGAAATAGTAGATGGCCAAGCCATCAATTATTAAGAAAATAATCAAATCCGAATTCAAGGCATCTATCGTTTTGCGAGAGTTTTGGGTGGAGATTTAACAAAATTAAATAATATTTTAAAATGACTGATAACAACAACATGCACGATTCGGATCAACTTCCCGAAGGCAAAGGGTTTATCTATAATATGATTGGAGGTTTGTCCAAAAACAAAACCACTGTCTATTTGATAACATTTTTGGTGACAATTGCAGGATATTTTATATTCAACGGCCTTCCTAAGGAGCAATTTCCAGAAATCGTTGTGCCCCAGATAGTTGTTCAGACTGTTTATGCGGGAACAACTCCAGTAGATATAGAAAACCTAATCAATAAGCCACTTGAAAAACAGCTCAAATCTGAAAAGGGAGTAAAAAGTATAAAATCAAATGCCCTTCAAGATGTATCTGTAATAATTGTCGAGTTTGATACTGATGTAGAAATACCAATTGCTAAAGAACGAGTAAAAAGTGCAATAGATAAGGCAAAGCGTGACTTGCCAGCAGACCTTACCCAAAATCCTACCGCCGCTGAAGTAAATTTCTCGGAGTTTCCTATCATGAATATTAACTTATCGGGCGATTTTCCACTTGATAAATTGAAAAAATATGGTGAGCAGCTGCAAGATAAAATTGAGGCAATGACAGAAATCACACGTGTAGACATAGTGGGAGCACTAAACCGTGAGATTCAAATTAACTTAGATGTAGCCAAAATGAAGTCTTATGGCATAACTTTTTATGACATTCAAGCAGCTATTCAGGGCGAAAACGTGAATATTTCAGGGGGAGAACTGAATGTTGACAATGTTCGTCGATCGTTACGTGTAGCAGGAGAATTTAAGAGTATGGCTCAGATTCAAAACGTAATCATACGCTCAGGTCAGGGAGCTACTGTAAGGTTGGGTGATGTAGCAGAAGTAGTTGATTCTAATGCTGAACGCCAAGATTTTGCAAGATTAGATAACAAGTCAGTTGTTACTTTAAATGTAATTAAGCGTGGTGGAGAGAACTTGGTTATAGCTTCTGAAAAAATAGAAAAAGTATTAGAAGAGTTTAAAAAAGGCGAAATGCCAGAAGGTATAAAAATAGCCATTACAGCAGATCAAAGCGAAAGAACAAAGGGAGATATAAACGACCTAATCAACACGGTGATATTAGGTTTTATATTTGTGGTATTGGTATTGATGTTTTTTATGGGTGTAAAAGACGCCATTTTTGTAGGTTTGTCTGTACCGCTTTCTGCCTTATTAGCTTTCTATCCACTATTGTTGATGGGTTTTACATTAAATACAATGGTACTTTTTGCATTTTTATTGGGTTTAGGTATAGTAGTTGACGACGCCATTGTGGTCATCGAAAACTCACACCGCCTATTTAATAAGCATAAAGAGCTCACCATTGTGGAAGCCGTAAAACTGGCTGCATCTGAGGTTTTTGTGCCAGTTCTTTCGGGTACGCTTACCACTATTGCACCGTTTTTCCCGCTTTTATTTTGGGACGGACTCATAGGTGAGTTTATGAAATACCTGCCTTATACTTTAATATTTACACTAATAGCTTCTTTGATTGTAGCTTATGTAATGAACCCAATCTTCGCCATATCATTTATGAGACGTGAAGAAGAGGAGAAAAAGGAAAAAGTAAACTGGGCAGCTATAAAAATGCCTTTGATAGTATTGGGTGGAATAGCCATTTTGTGTTATTTAATATCTTTTGGTGGGAATACACTTTTCAGAGGAGTTGCCAACTTTACTGTATTTATAATAATACTTTATATTTTTAATCATTTTATTCTTACTCCAAAGGTCATCATCCCTTTTCAAGAAAGACTTTTGCCAGCCCTAAAGAACAATTATAAAAAACTGATTACTTGGCTTATAAAAGGCTGGAGGCCAGCATATGCCGTTTTAAGTATGGTTGGGCTCTTATTCTTCACAGGTTTTATGATGGGCGTAGTTAAACCTGAAGTTATATTTTTCCCTAGTGCTGAGCCAGACTATATATACGTTTACAATGTAATGCCAATCGGAACGGATGCCGTAAAAACCGACCAAGTTACTCGAGAAATTGAAAAGAGAGTTTTTGAAGTTATAAAAGAAAATAAGGCCGAAATAGCTATTAACTCTGTAATTTCTAATGTGGGTAAAAATGCCGGAGACCCGATGTTACCTGACCGCTCAGCTACACCTCACAAGTCTAAAGTGACAGTAGCATTTGTAAGTAAAGGCGAAAGAAATGGTATTTCGTCTCAAGAATTGCTAAACAAAGTTCGTACGAAGCTGGAAGGCATACCTGGCACTGAGATATCTGTACAACGTGAAAACAATGGACCACCAACGGGTAAACCGGTATCAATAGAGATAGTAGGTAAGGAGTTTGACGAAATGCTTAATATCGAAAAGCAAGTTAGAGCCAAAATTGCTGCAGCAGGTATCAAAGGTATTGAAGAGCTAAAGTCTGATTTGGTAACCAACAAACCAGAAATTATAGTAAATGTTGACAGGGAAAAAGCGTCTCGTGAAGGTATAAGCTCATCTCAAGTAGCTATGGCTATTCGTACTGCTTTGTTTGGTACAGAGATTTCTAAGTTCAGGGATTCTGACGAAGAATATCCAATACAACTTCGACTGAAGCAAGAGGATAGAAATCAGGTTGAAAAATTGTTGAGCATGAACATTACTTACCGCGACATGAACATGGGTGGAGTATTGCGAAATGTACCTCTAGCATCAATTGCCGACATAAGCTATACCACTACGTTTTCGCAAATAAATCGCAAGGACAACGAGCGAATCATCACCTTGGGTTCTGATGTTATATCGCCTTTTAACGCTACGGAAGTGAATACTCAGATTTTTGATGCTATAGGTAGCATTGAATTACCTTCTGGCTATACGATCAGACAAGGCGGCGAGCAAGAAGAGCAAGCCAAAACTGGAGCGTTTTTGGTTTCAGCGTTTGGCGTGGCCTTAATCATGATTTACCTCATATTGGCTGCTCAGTTTAACTCTATTATTAAACCAATTATCATATTCGTGACCATTTTGTTGAGCTTAATAGGTGTAATGATAGGCTTCATGATAGCTGGCAAAACGTTTTCTGTACTAATGTCGGGGGTTGGTGTAATCGCACTCGCGGGAATAGTAGTGAAAAACGGCATATTAATCATCGAGTTTACTGACGAGCTACTAGCTAGAGGATATAACCTAAAGGATGCAATTGTTGAAGCAGGAGCTACACGTCTTACTCCTGTATTGCTTACCGCAGCCTCTGCAGTACTTGGTCTTATTCCGTTGGCGTTTGGTCTTACAGTTGATTTCGGAGCCATGTTCGTCGACCTTAACCCAGTAGTACACACAGGTGGAGATAGTGCCGTATTCTGGAATATATTGGCTTGGACTATAATTTATGGCCTTACATTTTCTACTATACTTACCTTGCTTATAGTACCTTGTATGTATTACATCAATGAGCGTTTGAAAGTTAAACTTTGGAAAAAGTAATAGTCAAAATCAATATTATTAGAAAGACCTCTCATCTGAATGGGAGGTCTTTTTGGTTTTCAGGATTCTTTCAGAGTATAAAACACTTTTGAGCTTTCTGAATATTTTTGTTTTGATTTAATTCATTTTCAGTTTATGCTACTTGATATTTACTGCAGAATAATCTTATTATCTTAAGAGAGACAAGCTAGATAGAACTATGATTTCATAGGAATTGAATATTTAAGTTGTTTTTTCTGGATGGAGAAATCTATAAGTTGATTTTTTTAATTTCATTAGCTGCAATAAAGCAAATTTTGTGAAAAACTCTTAAATTGTGTCCTTAACCAATATAAAAGTATGGGCAAATTTCACGAAACAATAAAACCGTCTCACAAGGAGTTCATCGAAAATCAGCATATATTTTTCGTTTCAACAGCTCCTTTGAGCGAAAACGGGAGAGTTAACCTTTCGCCTAAAGGCCTTGATTGTTTTCGGGTTCTGGGAGAAAACAAAGTTGGGTACATGGATTTGATTAGTAGTGGAAATGAAACATCGGCTCATACGCTCGAAAACGGGAGAATTACCTTTATGTTTTGTTCGTTCGACAAGAATCCATTGATAATGAGGCTTTATGGAAAGGCTTTTACAGTTGTGAAGGACTCCGAAAAATGGGAAGAATACGCCCCAAACTTTGAGATTTACCCAAGTACAAGACAAATTATTGTTGCAGAAATAGATTTAGTCCAAACTTCCTGTGGATTTGGTGTGCCGTTTTTCGATTATAAGGGTGAAAGAGATATCCATTTCAAATGGGCTGAACAACAAGGTGAAGATGGGCTAAAGGCTTATATACAAGAAAAGAACTTAGTAAGTTTGGACGGATTACCTACAGACATTAGTTTGTAGTTTTTGAGTTTTTTTTTGCAAAAACATTTCAAGACAGCGGTGCATCGTTGTCAAATTACTTTTAACTTTTAGCTGAATGATACGAATTCTGCAAAAATATGCTTAAGACATTCTCAAACCTATGGCTTCTAAAAGTAAAGATGCATTGAAGCTTTTGCACACACCTTCTTTTATAAGATAATCAAAAATAAGCTCTCCGTTGGCTGTGGAGTATTCAAAATAAAAGTTTTTAACCTTATCGGTATATTTTGCGGAAATTTCCGACAACCTCAAATCATGGGTAGCGAGCAGTGCGATGGCGTTTTCGTTAACAAGTTTTTCAAAGAGAGCCATCGAGCCTTTTAGTTTGTCTTCGGAGTTGGTTCCTCTCAGCATTTCGTCTATCAGAAATATGTGCAGTTTGCCATTATTCAGTGCTGCGAGTACCAGTTTTATACGTTCTATTTCCGCCTTGAAAGTGGAGGCATTTTCGAAGATGGAATCCGTAATTCGCATATAACAAATGGGCTCCATTCCGAGTCGCAAACTTAATTTTCTGGCAAAAACTGGTGCTCCCATATTGGCCAATATCAAGTTTATGCCTCCCGTTCTTAAAAATGTGCTTTTGCCTGACATATTGCTGCCGGTGATCAGGTTTACCCTGTTTTGATCATTGAGTTCAAAATCATTGCAGACGGTTTTGTGACCTTTAATGAGCGGATGGCCTATTTGAGTGGCAGAGATGAAACTTCGGTCTTCTTCATGAAAATCGGGTAAACACCATTCTGGATTATTGAAATGCAAAGTCCCAAGGCTTGCGTAATACTCTAGCATGGCGATGGCCCTAAATATCTCATTAAAAAAATTGGGGTTTCGTTCTATCCATTCGCCCATCTTCAGAGTTTCTATGGGTTCAAAAGGTCTCGCACTTATCAAAAAGAGTGAGGCAATCATGTTTTTACGCATCTCCAAACGCTTCACAATCAACGAAAAGTTTTCTATTGGATTTTTAGATTTCAAGTCAGCCCTTGGAAAATCTTTTAGAGCTTCTTGTAAAATTTTGGAAGTAAATTCTTCATTGGCAATTAGTTCAGCTGCTTTTGAGAAACTCTGCAAAGCTCGACAAGTTACTGATATTTGTTCGAGATAAGGCTCCGTGATTTTCTTATTGAGGCCATTCAGATAAAAATGAAAAAGGACCAAACCCCCAATTCCAAAACCAATTCCTTCGAATTTTAGAAAATAAAAACCCACAAACAAGGCCAGCCAAACCAATGTAACGATTTTGCCATAATATTTCAAAAAAGTACCAAATGTCAATTTTGGCGGAACTGAAATTTTGGATATTTGATGAGAAGAATCAGCCTGTGAAATTGGAATATGAACCAAAGAAGCCAAGAACTTCAGTCGCCAAGTGGTTTTTTCTTTTAATTCTGTTGTCGCTTCTTGTTTTTTTTGCAAAACCTCTCCATCGGATTCTATCTCCAACATGTTTTTTGCCAATAACTCTAATCCCCATCTGGTTTTTGCACGATTTAGGAGCTGAAAAAGTGAGTTCTGGCCAAATAAATCTAAATCTGCAGAAAATATATGATGCGGGTTTGAAAAATCGCTTCCATCTCCATAAACCGAGTTAGCTTCGTTGTTTACAATGCCAATTTCATTCTTAATTAAAGCCTGTTGATTATCATTTAGGAGTAAATCTTCTTCAGTTTTTTCATGATATTTTACCAAATAATAAAATCCACCCAAAAAAACGATTAATGCGATGACGCCCAAATAGGGATTAATGGAAAACGCTTTTATCAAACCAAGCAAGCCGATAATCAGGAAAACCAGACGATAGGAGGAGGTTTTATTATAGGTTTTTTGTAGAACTTCTTTGTTTTCTAATAGTGACTCAAGTTGTGTTTGGTAGAACTGTATCATTGAATAATCGGGTTGAAAAGGCAAAAATAATTGAGAATTAATCAAATAACGGCTCAAATGTCTATTTTTGTTCCATGTCTTCCTTTTTTGAAACCAAAATAGAATCCCTACGAGGCGTTGGCCCACAAAAGGCCGAATGGCTAAACAAAGAGCTGGGAATATTTACCTTCGCTGACTTGCTCGAATATTATCCGTTCAGGCACGAAGACCGCACTGCTTTTCACCGAATAGCCGACATAACAGAGGATATGTTTGCGGCACAAATAGTTGGAAGAATAGCTTCTATTGAACTGATTGGAAGCGGCGTGGGCAAACAACGACTGGTAGCGACTTTCAGAGATTCTACCAGCCACATGGAGTTGGTGTGGTTCCAGAGCATCACGTATTTTCAGAAATATCTCAAAATAAATGCCGAGTACGTGGTGTATGGCAAGCCCGTTTGGTTTGGCGGAAACTACTCCATAACACATCCAGAAATAGAACTTCTCACGCCGAGCAATACTAAAAAAGGCTATTTTCAGGCGATATATTCTCTTACTGAAAAACTCCGTAAAAGATATATTGAAAGCAAGTTGATAAGTATTTGGGTCAAAAATCTTTTGGACATTGCGGATCCATACATCAACGAAACCATTCCAGACTCTTTACTCACAAAATATAGGTTGGTAGCAAAAAAGCACGCTTTGAGGTGGTTGCATGTCCCGAAATCTCAGGCCGAACTGCACCAAGCACAACGTAGATTAAAGTTTGAAGAGCTTTTTTATAATCAGCTGAGACTTATAAAGTTGAGTTTGGTTCGAAAAAACGATTATGCAGGTCAAGTTTTCCAAAAAACGGCTTTAATTACAGAATTTTATAACAATCACTTACCCTTTGATCTTACGGGTGCCCAAAAAAGGGTCATCAAAGAAATATTTCTCGATTTGAAATCGGGCAAACAGATGAATCGTCTGATTCAGGGTGATGTTGGAAGTGGGAAGACTATTGTGGCGTTTATTTCTATGCTTATGGCCATTGACAGCGGTGCACAGGCTTGTATGATGGCTCCAACTGAGATTTTGGCTCAACAACATTACGCCAATTTGAAAAAATATGGCGATTTGTTGGGGGTAAGCATTGAAATCCTGACGGGTTCTTCCAAGAAAAAGGAACGGGCCGTAATTCATGAAGCTTTGTTGAATGGCGAATTGAAAATACTGGTAGGCACTCATGCACTTTTGGAAGACATCGTGCAGTTTAAAAATCTTGGACTTTGTGTTATCGACGAGCAACACCGTTTTGGCGTGGCACAGCGGGCTAAACTTTGGGAGAAAAATAAGAATTTCTATCCCCACATGATGGTCATGACAGCCACGCCGATTCCGAGAACTTTGGCCATGACGCTTTTTGGAGATTTGGATCACTCTGAAATAGACGAAATGCCACCAGGTAGAAAACCGATTATAACGGTGCATCGCTATGATGCCAATAGGCTTAAGGTTTTTGAATTTATGCGAGACGAACTCAAGAAGGGCCGCCAGATTTATATGGTTTTTCCACTCATTGAAGAATCAGAAAAGTTGGATTTAAAGAATCTTTATGATGGTTATGAATCCATAGAACGTGCGTTTCCAGGTGTTCCGTTGAGTATTGTCCATGGCAAAATGAAGCCTAAGGACAAAGAATACGAAATGCAACGCTTCAAAAAAGGAGAAACCAAAATAATGGTGGCCACCACCGTGATAGAAGTTGGAGTTGACGTACCCAATGCCAGCGTGATGGTGATAGAAAGTGCCCAACGATTTGGTTTGTCTCAGTTGCACCAGTTGCGGGGTAGAGTGGGTAGGGGAGCAGATCAATCGTTTTGTATTCTGATGACTGACTATAAACTTTCAAAAGATACCCAAAAACGTTTACAAACCATGGTGCAAACCGAAAACGGTTTTGTGATTTCTCAAGTGGATCTTGAACTCCGTGGACCGGGTGATATGGGAGGAACCCAACAAAGTGGCCTTATAGACCTTAAAATAGCCAACCTAGCCAAAGATGAAGGAATCTTGAAAATAGCTCGTGAGGAGGCATTTAAGATACTCAAAAGCGACCCTGAACTCGAAATGGCAGACCATTTGCCCATTAAACTTCATATTGACAAAATCAAGAACAAAGAATTGAGCTGGAATAGAATTAGTTGAGTTCCAGTTAGGACACGGATTTATACAGATTCGACACGGATTGAATTTTTAATAGACAATTGAATATCAGTTTGAGCTAATAAATTGTTCAAGTTTATTAAATGAGCATTCATTTAAATATTATTAAATAAGTCATTCCCTCTAATTAAACATAATCATTGGTGGCTTAAAACTATTTTTGAAACTATTTTTTCTATATTTACAAACAAAAAATATTCAACCCAATAAATGAAAACTTTCAATATCAATCGCCGCCATTTTCTTAAAGGTGCGGCTGCAACACTTGCTTTGAGCCACTTTGGTGCAAACGCCATGGACATTCTGAATCCCAACAAAACCTACCGTGTGGCATTGATTGGTACAGGTTGGTATGGCAAAAGCGACCTTTTTCGACTTATTCAAGTGGCTTCTGTAGACGTTGTGGCACTTTGTGACGTAGATAAAAACATGCTCAATGCCGCTGCCGACTTGGTTTCTAAAAGACAAAGCTCTGGCAAAAGACCAAAACTTTATGGCGATTATCGTAAGCTTTTGAAAGAGAACGAATTGGACATCGTGCTCATCGGTACACCAGACCATTGGCACTCATTGATGATGATAGATGCTGTGAAAGCTGGAGCTAACGTATATGTCCAAAAGCCTATCAGTGTGGATGTGATGGAGGGCGAAGCAATGGTAGCTGCTGCCCGAAAATACAACAAAGTAGTGCAAGTAGGCACACAACGAAAAAGTACACCTCACCTGATAGAGGCAAAAAAGAATATTATAGACGCTGGAATGTTGGGCAAAATAAAACATGTAGAAATGTGCTGTTATTATTCAATGAGAAACACCTCCAACCCTCCACTGGAACCCGTTCCAGACTTTTTTGACTATGAAATGTGGACAGGGCCTGCTCCATTGCGTCCTTACGACGGCATTCCGCACATACGTTGGTGGAGAACATTTATGGAATATGGCAACGGTATCACGGGGGACATGTGCGTACACATGTACGACACCGCCAGATGGATGTTGGGATTAGGTTGGCCGAAAAAAATAAGTGCAGTTGGAGGAATTTATATGAACAAAGAAGCCAAATCAAACATTGCGGACACACAAACCGCTGTTTTTGAGCATGATGAACTGAATTGTGTTTGGACGCACCGCTCTTGGGGAACTCCTCCTGACCCAGATTATCCTTGGGCATTGTTTATTTACGGCGAAAAAGGTACTCTAAAGGCATCAACCATGCGGTATGATTTTATTCCGAATGGAAAAACCAATGGAGAAAAAATACACAAAGATGTGGTTTTTGAAAAAGAAAAATATCCTGAAGATTTGACCGAAGAAAGAATTGAGCTTAATGCCGCCCCAGCTACTAGGTTACACATGTTGGATTTTCTGGGAGCTATAGAAAACAAAACAAAACCTGTTGCTGATATCTTGGAAGGGCATATATCTACTGCAAGTTGCATTTTGGCCAATATTTCGATGGAACTGGGTCGTCCGGTAGTTTATGACCCTGTAAAGAAGATTATCGTTGGTGATAAAGAAGCAACAGCAAAATTGACTAGAAAGTATCGTCAGCCTTGGGCTCATCCTGATTACAAGAATGTTTAGGATCTCAAATTGTCATTAATAACAGTTGACAACTTTCTAAAAGTTGTCCAACTGTAGGCAAAAAAAATACCTTCGATGCGAATCGAAGGTATTTTTATAAATATTGATTTCAGATTTTAGAACAATTTTGCTCTATTATCTACGATTTTAGCACTTTCTCTGAGTATTTGTTCTCCTATCATGCCCATGCGGCCCATTCCTGTTCTTTGCTCTACTTGGAGTTTAAACGCAGTATAGTCAGAAATGGCTGGTGCTGGTGTTTTTGCTGTAGTTTCCATCACAAACACACCTGACTCACCTGCGAAAACCTTACTTCTTTGCCCTGCTTTCAAACCAAACAATTTGCCCAAAGCTATAGCATCAAAACCTGCACTGTTCAACATTCCGCTAAAGAAGTTTACATCTGTAACTGTTTCTACCAATGCACCTGCACCATATTTTTTAGAAAGAGCTGTTAGGTCACCTTTTCCATCACCTAGTTTGGCAACGATTTTTTCAGTTTTCTTCTCGTTTCTTACTTTTACAGTAATGGCATCTTTGAAATCCATTGCTTCAGGATTTTCTTTGTCGGCAGAAGCTTTTAGAGCAGCTATAACGTAGGTTTCTCCCAAAACAAAAACTCTATCAGAAACGTCTCCATCCTCGGCATCTTTGCTGTATGCCCAGTTAACGATTTCTCTGGCGTTTTGAATCGTATTTACGTTGGTGCTGTTTGGCAATAAGTTTTCAGCATTCAAAAGCGTCAAAGAATTGTCCTTTTTAACGGCCGCTTCTAAATCTTTTATAGTTTTCGCACTTGCTCTAAGGTTTTCAGCTTTTTGGAATATTTCGTTAGCGGCTAATTCGCCTACTTGAAGTTCTTTGTTAATAGAAGCTAATTTGTATTTGGTGTTTGTCTTTGGCTCGGTAACTTTCACGATGTGATATCCGAAGTCTGTAGTAACAAGATTTGGTATAACACCTGTACCAGAAAAAGCAAATATGGCAGACTCAAACGGCTTAACCATAGCTCCATTATTTTGGAAAGAACCCAAATCTCCACCATTTTGTGCTGTACCATCTGTACCATTTTGGCTAGCAAGCGTTGCAAAATCAACTCCTGATTTGGCTTGGTTCAAGATATCTTGAGCTTTTGTTCTTGCTGCTGCTTTTGCACTGTCTGACATTGTAGAGTCAGATCTAATAAGAATATGACTTGCTCTCACTGTATAAAGAGAATCAGTGTCTGTTCCTTCAAATTTATGAATGCTGTAAGTATTACCTTCTTTAAAAGGACCTACCAATCCTCCTACTATGGCTGTAGAAAGGGCAGCTTTTAGGTCTGGGCTAATTTCATTGGCAGATCTTAAGTATGGAGTTCTGATGTCTGTATTTGAGCTTGCATAAGCTTGAGCGTTGGGTGCTGCGGCAAGGCCTTTGGCTAAAGTTCTGATTTCGATATTCAAGGCAGCACTGTCGTCTTTGGTAGGCGACAATTGGTAAGCCACATAGGTTATGCTTCTGCTGTCAAATGGCGTGAACTCGTCTGTGTGTTTGCCATAATAATCTTTAATTTCGCTGTCCTCTACTTTAATTGTGGAGTCCTGAATAGAGTAAAAAGGTACAAACAAGAACTTACCACTTGCTTTTTCGGTGTTGGCTACATATTCTGCTTTGGCTTCTGCTGTAGTTACAAAAGAGGCTTTGTTCAGAAGATTTGAGTATTTTTCTCTCATTCTGATGGTTTTCAACTCTCTTTTGAAATTATCCCACATGGCTTTTTGAGCGGCAGGCATACTTCCACTTGTATATGATCTTATGAACTCAGCATGCTGAGCGGCATTGAAGTTTCCTTGTTGATCAGAGAATTGTTGTTTCACGTAAGGGTGCATGTTTTTTGCACCTTGAATCAATTCTCTCAATTCATCGTCTGATACAGTGATACCCAACTTCTCGAATTCTTCAACATAAACGTTTTCAAAAATTAGTTTTTCCCAAATCTGCTCTCTTATTTGAGCAATTTCCTGCTCGTTAGCAGATCTTCCTGTTGAGCTTTCCATTTGTAATTTTTGTGCTTCAACTAGGGCCACATATTGTTGATAATCGATTTTTGTGCCGTTTATTTCACCTACTTGATTGGCCGATGAACCAAAAAGTCCTCCGCCTTGGTTAGAAAAAATATCTCCACCCACAATGAATAACAATAATGCTACGGCGATAACCGCTACTGCTATTCCTGATCTTTCTCTGATTTTGTTAACTATTGCCATTTTATTTTTTAAAAAATACTGATTTTCAATTCTTTTTTATTGTGAAAATTTTTTGAGGTGCAAAAATAGGAATATTCCCATTGATTATCAAAGTTTTCTAATTTGTTTTATTTTTTACAAAATTAGTGCCACTCAAAAGTTTGCCCCTTTTGTTTTGGTTTTTATTTTTAAGAGGTACATATCGGCAGTTATAAATAGTGTGCTGCCGTTTTCGCCCCAAGCCAAATTGGCAGTGGCAGCACCAGTTTCAATCCTTCCTAAAAGCTTGCCTTCGGGGCTTAGGATGAGCACGCCACCTGGACCAGTTGTGAATATATTTCCATTTTGATCTACTTTTAGGCCGTCAGGAGCTCCTTGAAGTCCCTGTTGGTTCAGATAGGAAGCATCAAAAAGTAGTTTTCCTTTGCCAACACCTCCGTCTGAATTGATGGGATAGCTCATGATATAGGCTTTAACGTCAGACTGAGCCACATAAAGAGTTTTGTGGTCGGCCGAAAGAGCCACGCCATTCGGTCTTGTCAAATCTTTTATTTCGAGCGTAACTTTTCTGTTTGGAGAAACTCTGTAAACACCGAAGTATTCAATTTCGCGGCTTTTGTCGTCCACAAAGTCTGGAAGTCCGTAAGGTGGATCTGTGAAATATATTTGGCCCGATTTGGATTCGACTACGTCATTTGGACTGTTAAAACGCTTTCCTTCCCAAGAATCGGCCAATGTAAATTTTCCTCCCTTTCCTCCTAAAGGCATTTTTGTGACTCTTCTGTCACCATGTTCGCAAGCTATGAGGTGTTTGCCATCGTTACTAATGGTGAGGCCATTGCTACCAGGTTCGTTGCTATAAGGCATTATTCCGGTATAACCCGAGGGATTGAGGAATTCAGTGATTTTTTCACCTTCTTTCCATTTATAGATAATGTTCGTGGGGACATCAGAAAAGAGCAAATAATTACCGTCTTTTATCCAAACTGGCCCTTCGGACCATTCAAAGCCTTCTCCTAACACTTCGAGTTTGTCTTCAATGTTTAAGAGTTTTGCTAGTTCTGGGTCGTTTTGGATAATCTTGCCGATGGTTTTTGTTTGACCAACAGCTGAATAAGTAATAATAGTTGCAGACAAAAGAGACATCAATTTTTTCATTTTTAAGGTTGATTTTTTAAGGTCTTCGAAATCAAAATTAACGTTTTTTTATAGAATTAAAACAAAAATGAGGAATACCAGTGATTGATATTCCTCATTTTACTCGATTCGATTCTATTTTATTTTGCCTTTTCGTAAATAAAATATGTTCCACCATCTCTTGAAGGTGCAGTGTCTTTTTTAAATCTTCCCACATGCAATTGCCCTTCTTGTATTCTAAACTCAGCAGATTCATTGAGCATATTGAAGTACCCCGTTTCGCACTCCATTAGCTCTGGAGCTCCGGCCATTTTAGTGCTTCCAAGTGTACTTATTTTCATAGAACCTATCCCAGTGTTAGTGTCGAAACCCGTGATAGTTAGTCCACCAAAATACATATTTACTGCGGAATTTCCTGTTATTCTTAGCTCATTTACGTCGTTGGATTCAGTATTGTCAGTCACTTCTAGGGTTATATCACGAGCGTTTGTAACGGCATAACCACATGGAGTGTCTATGGCATCGCCAAGAAATCTGTGTTTCAGAACCCATTTGCCTTCTAAGTTAATGGCAATGGCGGTGTCTGCTTGTACTTCTACTTTGGTACAAGAGTCTATTCTTAAAATTGGCATCAAAAGGCAAATTAATAGTGCTTTGTAAATCATGAAAATTGTTATTTTTATTTTAGACCAATATTTACATCAAATGGTTGCAATAAAGAAGAAATAATTATGTTTTTTTAGTAACCAAAAAGTTAGTAACTATTTGGTTACTAAAAATCGGTTACCTAAATCAAGTATTTTACTTCAAATACGCCCCAATTCCATTTCTTTCGCTATAAATTATCCTGCCTTTTTCGAGTTTTACACCTTCGGCGGGGTCGTTGGCTATGAGCATGGCTCCATCCATGTCCACATAGTCAAGCATAGGCAAAAGTTGGGCAATGGCTGAAATGCCGATACTGGATTCGGTCATGCAGCCCATCATTACTTTCATTTTGGCGGTTCGTGCGGCCTTAATCATTCTAAGAGCTGGGGTTATTCCACCACATTTGGCTAGTTTGATATTTATACCTGAAAAATGACCAATACACTTTTCTACATCAGCCTCTACCACACAACTTTCGTCGGCAATTATTGGTAATTTGGTGTGTTTTATAAGCTCTTTGATGCTGTCAAAATCGTCGGCTTTAAGCGGCTGTTCTATAAACTCAACACCCAATTTTACTAGTTCCTCGGAGTTTCTGATGGTTTCTTCCATTCCCCAGCCAGTGTTGGCATCAACTCTAAAAATAGCTTCAGTCTCCTTTCTGAGGGCCTTTACTATTTCTATGTCGTTGGGCGTGCCTAGTTTTATCTTATAAATCGGGAAATCAAATTCCTTCATTTTTTGAATCATCACGGGTATCTCGTCTATACCGATGGTATAATTCGAAAACGGCACTTTCGAATTGTCCAAACCCAGCATTTTGAATACAGGCTTGCCATTTCGTTGTCCCCAAATGTCATAGGCGGCTATGTCTATGGCACACTGCACGAAATGATTATGCCCAATAAATGGATTCAATGCTTCCCAATATTTAGCAGGATTTTCCCAAACTATGTTTTCTATCATTTCGCGGTTTTCGGCAATTACAGCATCCATAACTTCGGGTGTAATGCCATAATATGGAACTGGCGTGGCCTCTCCGAAACCCGTGATTTTTTTGTCCGATAGCTCTACTATAAAAGTATCTGTCTCGTGTCTGACACCGTGAGCGATTCTGAACGGATATTTGCTTTTGAGAGAGATGGTATGGGTTTTTATTTTCATTGAATCAGATGAGTTCCATTTCAAAAAGATTAGCCAAATGATTTTTCAGTTTCTCGGCTACATCTTGCTGATTTATGGGTATTTTCAATTCGTTTTCGAAAGAAGTTACAGCTTTGTCGTCTATTCCACAAGGCACAATGTTGCTAAAATAGGACAAGTCGGTGTTGACATTTAAGGCCAAGCCGTGCATAGTTACCCAGCGGCTAGATTTCACGCCCATAGCACAGAGTTTCCTTGGGTTGTCGTCGTTTATCCAAACGCCTGTTAAGCCATCTATTCTTCCTGCTTTTATACCAAAATCGGCACAAGTCTGTATCACGGCTTCTTCTAAAAAACGCATGTATTTGTGTATGTCAGTAAAAAAATTGTCAAGGTCGAGAATGGGATAAACTACCAACTGCCCTGGCCCATGATAAGTGATATCTCCGCCCCGATTAATTTTGTAAAAACTGGCTTCCTTCTCGTCCAGACCGGCTTCGTCTACCAGAAGATTCTCCATTTTGCCGCTTTTGCCCAAGGTATATACATGTGGATGTTGGCAGAAAATGAGATAATTAGGAGTTGTTTCTTGGGTTTCGTTGGTGCGATTTCGTATTTTTATATCCACTACCTTCTTGAAATATTCTTCTTGAAAATCCCAAGCTTCTTTGTAGTCAATTAATCCTAAATTTATGAATTCTACTTGTTTGTTTTTCATTATAAAATATGAAGTATTATCGGCTCGTAATAAGGCTTTTTTTGCTGTTTTTTTGAAATAAACTGATTATAAAATACCTTTGAGCCAAAGCAAACACAAATATGAGCGAAAAACTCGACAAAGGAAAAGAAGGTGAGGATTACGCCGTAAAATATCTGGCTGACAAAGGCTTTTTAATAAAAGAACGAAATTTTACCTCGCACAATTCCGAGATTGACATTATTTGCTCGAAAGGAGACATGTTGGTATTTGTGGAGGTCAGACTGAAAACGAACGCCGACTACGGATTTCCAGAGGGAACTATGGGAAAAGGTAAACAAAATGCCATAAAGCGAGGAGCAGAGGCGTATTTGCATAAATTTCCTTGGCACGGAGAGGCTCGCTTTGACTTTATTTCTATAATCGAAAAACCGAAGTTCGAAATTCTTCACTTCGAGGATGCGTTTTTTTAAGGTGCTTTTAATATAATTTTAACCTGTTTTTAAAGTGTGGCAACGAAATTGCATATAATCTGAAAGGTTTATTACCCATTATATGCTCTGCCGATGAAAAACAATTTACTCTTAGCAACGCTTTTGCTGTGCTTTCAGACTTCGATTGCCCAATCTACCAAGGTTTTTGGAAAAGGAAATATAAAGGGAGTTACTGTAAATGCCAGCTCCAATGCTTCAAATGGAATAAAAACCCTCATGAGTACGGGCTATATGCCCAATCCCAAAGCCAGTTCACGATTTCTTTCTCAAGCTACCTTAGGTCCAAAATTGTCTGAAATCCAAGGGATTCAGAATCAGGGGATTGAATCTTGGCTGGATAGTCAATTTGCTATGAATCCTAGTTTCAACCTACAGAATTATGTGCAAAACATGCACCAAAGTATGGTGGATTCTTTATATCTAAAAAACCCTACAGGAAATTATACTTTAAGCAATGTATTTATTGATGATTGGGCCTTTGATGTGGCTTGGTTTCAAGCCAACATGGTGTCTTCTGACAGACTTCGCTGGAGAGTAAGTCTGGCTCTAAGTGAGATATTTGTAACTTCTAGAATTTCGGCTTTTGATAATAATCCTTACGCATTGGCGAGCTATTACGATATGCTGAATAAGAATGCTTTTGGAAACTATAGAAGTTTGATTGATAGCGTTACTTATCATCCTGCAATGGCCGTTTACTTAACCTATTTGAATAACCATGCTACGGATACTTTGGGAACAAAACGGGTTTTTCCTGATGAAAATTATGCACGAGAAATTATGCAATTGTTTTCGATCGGTTTATTTGAGATAAATAATAACGGAACAGAAAAGAAAGATATAAACGGAAAGTCAATTCCAACTTATGACAACGATGATATAGGTAACCTTGCAAAAGTTTTTACGGGATTGTCTTGGTCTCATAGCAGATATCTTGGTGATAATAATAATGTTAATGACTGGAGTTATACCAAACGATTGAAGTTTTTTCCTGTAGACTCCAGCGAAAAATATACAAGGTGGTGGGCAAACCCTACCACGTGGAGAATTGTGAATGGTCATGAGCCAGGTTCTAAGACTTTTCTAAATCAAACCATTCCAGCCAGACCATTAGCTGATGGCGAACTTGATATTCGGGATGCTCTAGATATTATTTTTAATCATCCAAATGTTGGTCCTTTTATTGCAAAAAGGCTTATTCAGCATTTGGTAAGTTCAAATCCATCTCCTGAGTTTATAGACAGGGTAGCCGCGATTTTCAATAATAATGGAGCTGGGGCAAGAGGAGACCTGAGGGCCGTTGTGAGAGCAATTTTACTTGACCCCGAGGCCAGAGATTGTTGTGCTGAAAAAGAAAACACAGCCTATGGCCACTTAAGAGAGCCTTTTTTGAGATACATGAATCTTATAAATGGTATGGGATTGACCAATCAAAGCGGGATTTACAGAAACGTAATGGTGGATTTGTATGATAGAATTGAACAAAAGCCACTTTATTCACCTTCCGTATTTAATTTTTATCAGCCAGGGTATGTTCCTGGCGGTCCTTTACAAGCTGCAGGAAAAGTTGGGCCTGAGTTTCAAATGCTCAATTCCTTATCTTTTTCAAATTATATGAATGCTTTGCATAAATGGATAATTTCTAATGATCCGGTAGAATATTGGAGCATTTTTAGCGGCGAATTTTATAAGTCGGATCAAGAACCAAGATTTGATATCACAGCAGACTATATACTCGCTAAAGACAATCGCATTAAAGAATTTTTGGATAAATACAACCTCATTTTAGCACAGGGAAGAATAAAGTCAGAAAACATGTCTATTATACAAAATGTCCTTCTTTCAATGCCAATCACTTTTGATGTAAATGGTGTTCCTGATCCAACTTTAGCAGATAGAAGACTTAGAATGGGGATTTTTCTTATAATGATTGCTCCTGATTACCTAATAAACAAATAATAAATGAACAGAAGAAATTTCATTAAGAATATGGGATGCGGTGCTATGGGGAGTACTACACTTCTTAGTTCATTGACGAGTTTAGGTGCCTTGAATGGACTCACAACATTTAATAAGAATGCTCCGGGAGAGGATTATAAGGCTATAGTTTGCATCCTTTTTTCTGGTGGTATAGATTCTTTTAATATGTTGATGCCTACAGGTACTACTGTTAATGGCGATAATGGTTTTTCTGAATATTTAGCCCTCAGAACAGACCTTGCTGTGGCACAGACGCCTGCAAGTTTTTTAGCACTAAATAATCCACAATGCTCTAGTTTTAGAGGGCAAACGTGTGCTTATACAGCGTTTGGTGTACATCCACAAATGGGTGGCGTTAGAGATTTGTTCAATGCCGGCAAATTGTCTTTTACGTCAAATATTGGTACTTTGATAGAACCTATACTTACACCAAATGAGTACAGGAACTCACTTAAGAAAATTCCATTAGGTATTTATTCTCATTCTGACCAAATAATGCAATGGCAAACATCTGTCCCGCAAAGCCGGGATGCATTAGGAGTTGGAGGAAGAATGGCTGATTTGTTGAATGCCAACAACGCCAACAATGGTATTTCAATGAATATTTCTCTAGCAGGCAAAAATATCTTTCAAAGAGGGCAATCGGTTTCAGAATATTCCATAAGCGATAATGTGGATCCGAATAATGTAGGTTTGCAGTCATTTCCTAGTTGGTGGGGAAACCAAGGCTTGTTGCAAGAAATGCGGACAAATGCTATTGATAGTCTTGTTGGGCAAACGTATTCAAATTTGTTACAAAAAACATATTCTGCCACAGCCAAGGAAAGTATGGCGTCTTTTGAACTTTTCAAAGAGGCACTAAAAAGAGTTCCAACTATTACCACTCCTTTTCCAAATACGTCTTTGGCTAGCGACTTGGCAGCAATTACAAAAGTGATGAGCGTTAGGCAGCAGCTTGGTACAAAACGTCAGATATTCTTTGTAAACTACGGGGGTTGGGATATGCATGATGGCCTGCTTGGAGGGTTAAATAGTAAATTGCCAGTAGTAAGCCAGGCTATGAAAGCCTTTTATGATAGTACTGTGGAGTTAGGGATTTCTGAAAATGTAACAACTTTTACCATTTCAGATTTTGCCCGAACGCTTACGTCAAATGGAAACGGCTCAGATCATGCATGGGGAGGAAATAATATGATAATGGGCGGGGCTGTAAATGGCGGCCGTATTTTTGGAGCATATCCTAAAATGGATTTGAGCAATTTAAATAGTCGAAATATTTCTTATCGTGGAAACTTCATTCCTACTGTTTCTACGGACGAAATGTATGCAGAGTTAGCTCTCTGGTATGGGGTGAGTCCATCTGACTTATGCTATGTTTTACCAAATTTGGGTAATTTTTATTCATATTCAGCAAACAATTATCCTATTGGATTTATGAATTTTAATCAAAGTCCAATATCAACCGTAAATCATCCTTTAGACTGCCTAACATATTGATAATTATGAAAAAAAACATTTATTTTATATTGTTATTTTTTGGTAGTTTTTATGCAAAAAGTCAAAGTTGTATAGGTCCTTCTGGTCAAGTAAAATGGAGTTATTGGTCAGGTTTTACAAGTACACCAGACACAAATTCACTTTATGCAATGGAGTTTTTTCCAGAAACACCCGACGGTTTCCAGATGATCCCCACGCTAAGTACACCTAGCAATTACACAGATTATTATGCTGGAATGGTTCGAGGTTTTATAAAAGTTCCAACCACTGCTACCTATACTTTCAATCTCACAGGCGATGATAGAGCATTGTTTTTTCTGAGCAACGACACAAATCCTCAAAGTAAGACTAAAAGAGCCGAAGTGCCAGGATACACTGGAACTAATGAATATAACAAATACCCGCAACAGACTTCATCTGTGATTACGTTAGTTGGTGGTCAATATTACTATTTTGAAATACTCAACTTTGAGGGAGGATATGGAGATTTTGCTACTTTATTTTGGAAGAAAAACGCGGAAACGGTTTGGACAGTGGTGGATTTTAATTCTATTTATGAATACGCTTGTGGAACAACTTGCCCAACTAGAGGGACTCCTTGTAATGATAATAATGCCCAAACGGTCGGCGACCAACAAGATGGCTTTTGTAACTGCATAGGTACAACTCCTTCCTCTAATGCTTGTATCGGACAAAAGGGATTACTGGAAGCCTATTATTATGAAAATATTCCGGGATCTTATGTAGAAAACGACTTAATAAATGCTCCAAAGTTTCCATTAGTGCCTGATAAAATGGAGAAACTAAAAGGGGCGTATGGGCCATTAAAACAATCAACTTATGATAACTATGGTACTTTAATACAAGGCTATTTGACTGTGCCAGTTACTGGAAACTATGAGTTTAATCTCACAGGAGATAACCAAACGTTCTTTTTTATGAGTAAAAACGATTCTATAGAATATAAGCAAAACCACCAGATGTTTGCATTCTATGGCATTGGAGAGTACGAGCACAATTATTCTGTTTTGCAGAATTCGGGACCAGTATTTCTTGAAAAAGGCAAATACTACTATTTCGAATTTAGACACAAAGAAAACTCTTGGCGTGACCATTTTCATTTGTTTTGGAAAACGCCTTTCCATCCTCAACGAACATGGAAAAAAATCCCTGATTTTTATATTTACGACTACAATTGTGAAGTGTCTTGTATCGCTCAAAATACACTTTGTGATGACGGGAATGTATTTACAAACAATGACAGAATAGATGGAAATTGTAATTGTGTAGGCACGCCATGTTCAGGTCCAGATTGTGACGACTTGGGTGCAAAGTATCAAATGTATGCAGACTGTAGCCCAACGGACAATCTCAATCCGATAGAAGAGGCTTCTTGGACCTCTTGTTCTACTGCACCCAATCCTAACCCAGCTCGAAGTGCAAGTCAACATTGGATAAAGTATGATTTTAATGATATTTATAAATTCAAAGAAGCGAGGGTTTGGAACTATAACGTGTTAAACCAAACCAATAAAGGTTTTAGAGAAGTGGTGATTGATTATTCGATTGATGGAACAAATTGGCTACCGCTTGGAGGTACATATACTTGGCCACAAGCTCCTGGCTTAGTTGACTATTCTGGATTTGTTGGGCCAAACTTTAATGATTCTAAAGCTAAATTCATTTTGATTTCAGCTTTAAACAATCACGGAGACACTACTTGTTCAGGGTTTAGTAAGATTACATTTGATGCTGCACTTTGTAATGCAATAGATACTCCATGCGATGACTTAGACCCATTAACTTCTTACGACAAGTTTGATGGTAATTGCAACTGTAAAGGTGTGGATATAAGCTGCGGTACGGATACGCTAGCTTTAGGCAAAATGAACTTGACAGATTCACTTTTTGCTGCCCAAAAGCGAATAGAATCAATAAGCTTAATTCCAACAAACAAAAATATTTCGTTTACTGCAGGTAATAGTATTGTGCTTTTGCCAGGATTTGAGGTCAAAAATGCAGCGGTCTTTTCTGCAGAGATAGAAAACTGTATTCTGCAACAATTTTCAGCCAATGTAGCTTTAGGTCTGAAACAAATTCAAGAGCAAAACGCAATGAAAGGGTTGATGGTAGATGAAGAAAATACAAATACAAAAAAAGTAATATATAGACTCAACGAACCTGGGGATGTTCTTTTACAATTAAAAACTGCTAAAGGAAACATTGTAGTTACTTTAGTAGATGCTTTTCAAGAAAATCTCGGTACACAGACCAAGCTAGTTCCAACTAACAAACTACAGAAAGGCAAGTATGAAATTATGCTTAAAATCAATAAGAATGTAGTTTCAGAGTTTTTTGAAGTGCCTTAAAAGTAACCTTCTATAACTTCTTGTATTTTCGACATGGGCACGAGCATAGGCTTTTGGTTGATGGTGATGGCAACTTTTGTTTCAGAACCAACTCCCGAAATAACTTTATAGCCACCTTTTACAGAGCCAATGAGGGTTTTTAGTGCAAATGTACCACTGTTTTGGTCACCTGTAAAAATGCCACCCTTTGTTTTGATAGCTTTGGTTGCGTTTACTACAAAATCCGATGCCGAGCCTGGATAGTCGATGTTGAATGAAGATGCCATAGTTTGATTAGAAAATATTTTAAAATAAAATCTGTGTCTAATTTGTGTTAATCCGTGTTCTATACATTCTCAATGAACCACTAATTCGTTTCCTCTCAAAACAGGCAGCACATCGTAAAGGTCTTTCTGCAGACAATAACTGATGTCTTTGTTTATTCCCAAGCCTTGCAACCTACGAATATGTGATGAGTTTGCAAGATAACCCAACATATCATTTTTGGCTTGTTGATAAGTTCGCATGGCCAAAATAGCCGAATCTTCTGACACAAAATATTCGTCTTTCAAAGCTTCTACCACAGCACCCGCAAAGAGCGTGTCTTCAAGGTTAGGGCGGCCTTTCCAGCCAGCACATAGCACCAACACATCATAAGGTTGATTTTTAAGGTGATTTACCACCGCCGCCAAATTCAAAAACGCACCAACAATCACTTTTACGGCATCTGTTTTAGCTTTTGAAATCGATAATGTACCGTTTGTGGTAGTCATCGCTATTTTTCCACCAATTAGTCGCTCATCCATGTAGCTAAATGGTGAGTTATCTAAATCAAATCCTTCAACTTTTTCTGCATTTCTTTCAGCTGCGGCTACATATCCCATGTTTTGGAGGGTTTTACATTCTTCCACTGTGGCTACAGGTATTATGCTTTTTACGCCATAAGCAAAACCAGTTACCATGCACGAAGTGGCTCTAAAAATATCAGTGACAACAACTATAGAATTGTTGATTTTGTGCAAATGCAGAAGGTCAGGAGACAGACAAACGTCTATATTTTTCATTTATGATTTTTAAAAATTAGGCAAAAGTATAAATATGTGAGTTTTTCTGATCAAAATATTTTTAGTTTTTGGAAAATGTAATTTAGAAAAATTGATAACTTTACTTAACAAGAATGTAAAACAAATGAAAGATAACGCCATAAGTTGGTTCGAAATACCAGCAGAAGATTTGGATAGAGCTCAAAAGTTTTATGAGACGATTTTCGAAATTCAGATGATTCCAATGGAATTTCCGGGTTTCCAGATGAGGTTATTTCCCATTTCCAATCCAGCAACTGGCGTTGGTGGAGCACTGGTAAAAACAAGTCCGGGTTTTTATTTTTCCTCAGAAAGCCACGGGCCATTAATTTATCTCAACGCCAATCCTGATGTAGATTCTGTGCTTTCAAAAGTTGAAATGGCTGGAGGCAAGGTTACTATTCCTAAGACCTTAATATCTGAAGACAACGGCTATATGGGTGTTTTTATCGATACCGAAGGAAATAGGATTGGGGTTCATTCGGTTCCTCAATAAATCACGCTCAAAAGCTCTGCCACACATACGGACCGAGGGTTATTTTCGACAAAATAGGTAGCCTCTATTTTCATTTTTAACCCTCCGTTTGGAGCATCAATAGCTTCAAGAAGCTTGGCTACCATTTTTATATTGGAGTTTACTTTTATGGGTTGTAGAAACCGCACTTTGTCTGAGCCATAGTTGATACCCATTTTGGAGTTTTTTACTTCGTAAATGTCTCCCAAAAACTTTGGACTGAGTGACAAGGTTAATAGTCCATGAGCTATGGTACTTCCAAACGGACTTTGAGCTGCTTTTTCAGGATTTACATGTATCCATTGTTCATCAAAGGTTGATTTTGCAAAGTCGTCAATAATTTCTTGCGTAATTTTCAACCACGCACTTTCACCTATTATTTCTCCAACAGTGTTTTTGATTTCTTCAAAACTTTGGAAAATTTTCTTAGTTTTTACGGTTTCAGAAATACTTTCTAATGGTTCATTTACAAGGCTTTTATCACAAACTACAATGGCTTTTCCAACCACTTTTCTCTCTCTAAAATCCACCAAGGTTTGGGCGGAGTCTTCTAAACTATACTTTTTGAAAATGTGAGGCTTTAGTTTTCCTTCTTTAAACCATTGGGCCAGTTCTGTTATGTTCTCAAAGTTTTCTCTAGGTTGAAGTTTTGAGAATTGTCCCCAAAATACGCCAACTACTGAGCACCCTTTTAGCAAAGCCAAATTAAATGGCAGTTTCGGAATTTCTCCTCCAGCAAAACCTACTACCAAGTATCGGCCATTCCAAGCCATGCTTCGCAATGAAGGCTCAGCATATTTGTCTCCTACTGGGTCATAAATTACATCAACACCTTTGCCTTGGGTGTATTCTTTTATTTTTTCTCGGAGGTCTTCGGTTTCATAATTTATTACAAAATCGGCTCCCTTCTCTTTGCAAATGGCCAGCTTTTCGTCAGTCGAAGCAGCAGCTATTACTTTTGCTCCCATCAGTTTTGCAAGTTCTACGGCAGCTAAACCTACTCCACCAGCAGCTCCTAAAACGAGTAGTGTTTCTCCTTTTTGCAAATGTGCTCTGTTCTTAAGTGCATGGTAAGAGGTGCCAAAATTGTACATCAAACTAGCCCCTGATACGTAATCCATGTAGCTAGGCAAAGGAAAAACTCGGTCAGAACTCACACAAACTTGCTCCGCAAAGCCACCCCAGCCGCACAAAGCGAAAACTCTTTGGCCTACGGCCAGAGTTTTTACATTTTCGCCTATTTTCAAAACTACACCCGCCACTTCTCCGCCTGGCGAGAATGGCAATTCAGGTTTGAACTGATATTTGTTTTCAATAATGAGCGTGTCAGGGAAATTGGCACTGCAAGCTGCCACTTTTATCAAAACCTCGTTTTCTTTTGGCTCTGGACTTGGAAGTTCCTGGAAAACGAGATTTTCGGCTGGTCCGAAATGGGTGCAAAGCAAGGCTTTCATAGTCGTTATTTAAGGCTTTTGGAAATATTCGATTCTCAAATCTAAGAAATCTTTGGTTTTATATTAATTTTGATGAAACATTTGAAGCATCATTTAATTGTAAACCTTCGTTTTATTTTAAAAAACCAATTATGCATTTTCGCATTTTAATACTTCTTTCCATTTTGTTTTTGAGTTTTACAGAAAAAGCAAACAAAGTTTCAGCCGTAGCTGCTTATAAAATTGGAGACGAAGTGAAGGATTTTTCACTTAGAAGTATCAACGGAAAGCTATATTCTTTCTCATCATTTCCTTCAGCCAAAGGTTTTATTGTTGTTTTTACGAGCAATTACTGCCCGTTTTCTAAAAGTTATGAAGACAGACTTATAGCCATCGACAAAAAATATACGCTGAAATCGTATCCTGTAATAGCTATAAATCCCAACGACGCAGAAGCTTATGAGGAAGATAAATTGGAAAATATTCAGGCTAGAGCTAAAGAAAAGGGTTTCGTTTTTCCGATTTTAAGAGACGAAAAACAGTCTGTTGCTAAGGTTTTTGGAGCTTTACGGATGCCCCATGCTTTTGTAGTAAAAAAAGAAGGCTTCAAGTATTTTCTTAAATATTCAGGAGCTATAGACGATAACCCGCAGGATCCGAGCGGTATCACTAAAAATTATTTAGAGGACGCCCTACAGAGTCTTTCCGAAAACAAACCCATCATCACCGAACAAACAAAACCTATTGGCTGTGCCATCAGGTGGAAATAATATGTCAGTAAAACTACCGCCCATCATCCCAAAAAATAGATCAAACGAGCTCTTAGCGTTTAATCGACTACTCGATATCATGGACGATCTTCGTGAAAAATGCCCTTGGGATCGAAAACAAACGCTCGAAAGTCTTCGCCATTTGACCATTGAAGAAACCTATGAACTCTCCGATGCCATTCTTGAAAACGACCTTCAGGATATCAAAAAGGAGTTGGGTGATATTATGCTGCACTTGGTTTTTTATGCCAAAATTGGCTCCGAAACTGAGGATTTTGACATAGCTGACGTACTGAACGGCATTTGTGAAAAACTTATCAATCGCCATCCGCATATTTATGGTGATGTGGTGGTAGCTGATGAGGAAGAAGTAAAGAAGAACTGGGAGCAACTCAAGCTCAAAGAAGGAAATAAGTCAGTTTTGGGAGGCGTTCCAAAATCATTGCCAGCCTTGGTAAAAGCCATGAGAATTCAAGAAAAAGCCCGTGGTGTAGGATTCGATTGGGAAGAAAAATCACAGGTTTGGGCCAAAGTAGAGGAAGAAATGGAAGAGTTTAAAGAGCATTTCAATGCCGAAACCCAAGAAACCATTGATAAAGAAAAAGCGGAGGCCGAGTTTGGAGATGTTTTGTTTTCACTTGTAAACTATGCCCGATTTATAGATATTAACCCTGAAACCGCCTTAGAGCGAACCAATAAGAAATTCATCAAAAGATTCCAATATTTAGAATCCAAGGCCTCAGAAATGAACAAAAAGCTATCGGATATGACTTTGGCTGAGATGGACGTTTTTTGGGAAGAAGCGAAGAAGATTTGATGGTTTATAGATTTACAGTTGACAACATCTTAAATGTCGTCAACTGTAATGTTCAAAATGAATTATTTTGCCAATTTGCCTTTGTAAATATACGAAACAGCTAAAATAGCAAAAAACACAACTGGTGCTGCAACTGTTTCGACTTTGATGCCATCAACTGCCACCAAACTTACCAAAGCTGCAATGAAGTCAAATCCAAAACCTGCGTATGCCCACTCTTTGATTTTGTTAGGTATTTGAGGAACCAAAAGAGCAACACCACCCAATATTTTGAAAATATTTAACATTGTACCAAAATATTCGGGATAGCCCAAGTGCTCCATCATTACTTTGCCTTCAGGATTGTTCCACATAACCAATGGCATAAAACCTACCATTACTGCGATAATGGCAGTTGTTGCCCAATAAATAATCTTGTCTTTTTTCATAGTGCTAAGGGGTTAAATTATTGTAAGAAAATATAAAATCTGCTAGTTTTGGTTTCTCAATTTGTGATAATAAATGTAAGAAACAATCATTATCCCGAAAACAACCAAGGGGAAAAATGACATGCCGTTTAGTCCGTCAATTGAGGCATGACCTACAAATGCAGCTATAAATACAATCCCAAATCCCGCATAAGCCCATTCTTTAACTTTTGCCGGAACTTGGGGCAGAATTAGGGCCAAAGCACCTAAAACTTTAAAGATTACGAGCATTACTCCAAAATAAGGTCGATAACCTAAATGTGCAATACCTTCTTTAGCAAGTTCAGTTTGAGAAGTGAGTGCAGGCATAACTCCTTCAAACAAAAAAATGAATCCCGTAGAAATCCAATAAATGATTTTGTCTTTTTTCATATTTATATAGGGTTTATGATTTTTTAAACTCAAAATTTTTCAAATGAGTTCAATCTTTTAATTTCACGAAACACTTCACGTCTGATTCATTAAAATACCATTCTACACAATATCCATCGGGGTCTATTTCGGGATCTCTCCATAAGGTTTGAAAAAGTTGACCGATTTTCGGTATATCTTTCATGAAATCTTCGATAGCAGTACCTCGATATTTCGCTTTTTTGAAATGAAAAATTTCGAGATTAGGAAAAGATTCTCCGTCGAGCAACTCTGCTCCGGCAAGATAAACTATTCCGCCGGACTCATTCATCCACGACATACTCATGAATTTTCGGTCTGTCGAAAAAGGGATATCCGCATGTAATGCTTCAAATGCTTCTTGAACTCCTTCGGGGAACTTGCTGGCTCTTTTACAAGCAAAAAGTATGTTATTTTCAAAAATGTAGTCTTCCATATATCTCAAATTAAATTTTGTCAAAATTAGGGGAGTTATGAGCAAATTGTGGGATGGATTTATGACAGAATATGGGTATTTAGCGACAAATAAGTGTGGTTTTGCTAGAAATACTAAGAATAGGATTTAATATATAGCACATTGAATATTCGTTTTTTGGGTATGAAAACTAATCTTCTATATCCTTTTCGTTTTTAAAATCCTTTTCTGAACCATGATATTCAAGGAAACCATCTCTCCCTCCAAACCATTCTAACAGTTCTGTTTTTTTAAGTTTTGAATTGGTTTCTATCAATATTCTTCGATACGAACTCCATTCATAGGTGGTAAAATCTTTGGTTAATCCATGGAGTTTGGGATTGGCATGAATGTAGTAAACCAACGATTTGAAATATTCGGTTTTTTCTACCAAAGCTCTTTTAAAAGGAGTTTGAAACAGTGTTCCCACTCTATTTTGCTGTTTATTATAAGCCATAGCATACGCTTGGAAGAATTTTTTAAATTGGTGACTTATTATTTCACTTACAGATTTTTCTGAAATCTTGGTTTTAGAAGAGCTTAAAATTCGGTCTGGATTTGCTGTTTGATATTTTAATAAATTCTCTTTTATTGTTTTTTCTGGTAAAACTCTGATCATCAAATGAAAATGGTTGCCCAAAAGACAATAAGAATAGATTTCGACAAAGTCAGTAAGATATTCATCAAGTTTTTTCAGAAAATACAGGTAGTTCCCATGGTTAGCAAAAAGCTTACTTTTATCAACTGTACGGTTGTAAACATGATAAAATGCATTGCTTTCGAATTGTGTAAAATAGTGTTCGGTTTTTGCCATTGAGGATTAAGTTTATTGTTTAGCATACAGTTGACAACTTTTTAAAAGTTGTCAACTGTTGTTATATCTTAATTGAAAACAGACTCTCCAACTTCACCTCATGTTTAATTGGCCCAATGGTGGTCAATTTTATTTTGGCCATATTGGCACCTGCTTGAGCACATTCTTTTGAATTCTTTCCTGAAAGATAAGCCGCCAAAAAACCAGACCAAAACGAGTCGCCTGCACCCGTAGCATCCACAACATTTATGGCTTCAGGTTTCTTGAAAACCAATTCTTTACCGTCAGAAACTACACTTCCTTTACCTCCTAAAGTATAGCAAATAAGTGAGGCTCCCCAACTGTGAAAATCTTTGAATACCTCTTTCATTTCTACCACACGTCCATAAAAGCGTTCGGCGTCGTCTTCACTTAGTTTTATTAAGGCTCCGTTTGATAGAAAATCTTTTATGACGGCGTGGGCTTCTTTTCTATCGGGCCAAACTCTCTCGGCATAGTTCAAATCTGCACTCAACACGCAGCCTGCCTTTTTTGCTCTTTTGGCGGCATCTAAAACCGAAGCTTGTGAAGGCTGCTTACTCAAAGGCCAGCAAGTGGTATGAAAAACCGAGCATTTCTGAAGTAATTCGTCAGGAATATTTTCAGGGTTTATCATCCGATCGGCTGTGCGGTAGGGTATAAAATCAGGCGTCCCTGTGGTTCTCGATACCAAAACTATGCTACTAGGTTCGGTTTTGTCATAGATGACCAAACTTGTATCTACTCCTGCCTCGGTTACTTTTTCTACCAGATATTTTCCCAGATTATCGGTCCCTACTGCACTTATTATGGCCGTTTTAAATCCCAGTCGAGCCATGTTGGAAGCCAAATTGGCCGGGCTACCGCCTTGGAATCTTTCAAATTTTTGGGTATCGTAAAGATTGGTGCTTATTTCGGTTCCGATAAAATCACCTAGTAGCTCACCCACCGCAACTAAGCCGTATTCTCTTTTGTTCATAGGTTTTGTATTTGAAAACAAAAATTGGGAAATTTCTGACCAAAACAAACTTTAAAAGCGGATTTTTGTTAAGCATTTTGAAACAAAACTTCTAATGGCAGAGAATTTATACATTCCAGAAACTACTGAAAGAGCCAAAATTTATGAGGTGGTTATTCCGCAAATAGAGGCACTAATATCTTCAGAAACAGACTTAATCGCCAATTTAGCCAATATTTCGGCGGCCTTAAAACAGGCTTTCGGATTTTACTGGGTGGGTTTTTACATGGATAATCAGGCTGGAGAATTACTTCTTGGACCATTTCAAGGACCTATTGCCTGCACACGTATTCGTTATGACAGAGGCGTATGTGGTCACAGTTTTTCCTCTAAGCAAACCGTAATTGTACCAAACGTAGATGAGTTTCCTGGTCATATTGCCTGTAGTTCGGCCTCAAAATCAGAGATTGTAGTTCCAATGTTCAATCCTAAAGGAGAAATTTGTGGTGTTTTGGACGTAGATTCTGATCTTTTGAATGACTTTTCGGAAGTAGATAAAATTTGGCTAGAGAAACTCTTAAAGGCTTTGGGAACTAAAATTTGAAGTTGTTTTTCGCTATTAACATTTTCCTTAACACTGATTCTAAGCCTTTTATAAAAAGTTTAAAGGCGTTCCTAATTTTTGTGCAAACCAAGGTGGCTTTTCATGCATCTAAGTGATAAATCTCAAAAATAGAATTTTAACATTTAATAATTACGATCATGAAAAAGCTATTAATTTTAGGACTGCTGCTCTCAACTGGATTGTTTCAGTCTTGTACTGTTAACGAAAACCCTCAACCTATTACTAACGAACTTCTAGCTGAAGTTTTTGAAGTAAAAGCCGATTTTACGCCGGCTAACAGCTTCCGAAATTACTATAATCTCAATCCAGTTATTTTTGATTCTGACGTGCTTTTGGTGTATGAATTTGTTGGTTTAGACAAAAATGGAGCCGATATCTGGAAACCGCTTCCGCAAATTTATACCTCTGACAATGGCATTCATCAGTATAATTTTGACTTTACAAAAGTAGACTTTAGTATATTTCTTGATGCCAATTTTGATAGAATGAGACTGAATAATTCTTGGAGATTGGGCAAGACTTTCAGGGTGGTAATTGTTCCGGGAAAATTTGCCAGTATGGTGGATAAAAATAATTTACAGAATGTGATGAACACACTCAAATTGACCGAAAGTTCTGTGGTTGATTTGTCAAAATAAAAAAAATGAATTTTTAAAGAAGTATCTCACTCTATCAAGGTTGAGATACTTCTTTGTTCACTCAAGCCTTCAAAGCAGCCAATTCACCTTTCACAAAATCCATGAGTTCAGCTATATAAGCTTTCGAGAAGTCGAATTTGATGCCTGCGGCTTCGTATATTTCTTTGATAGTTTTGGTATAACCCAATTTTAGAGCAGCCAAATAGCCATCTAGTCCAGCTTTTGGGTCTTTTTTGTAATTTCTCCAAACACTAATGGCACCTAGCTGAGCCATACCGTATTCTATATAATAAAATGGCACCTCATAAATGTGCAGTTGGCGTTGCCACGAATATTCCCTGAAATGCTCAAAACCAGACCAATCGGTAACAGTATCTGAAAACGCTCCGTTTATTTGCATCCAAGCAGACTTTCTTTCGTCCTCGGTGTGTGTCGGGTTTTCGTAAATCCAATGTTGAAATTTGTCCACCGTCGCTATCCAAGGCAATGCAGCCAAAATATCTTCGAGATGCTCTATTTTGGCTCTTTTCAGGTCTTTTTCATTTTCGAAAAACGTATCCCAATGCTCCATCGATATCAGTTCCATACTCATAGAAGCCAGCTCGGCTACTTCCATGGTTGGATTTCGGAATGCGTTGATAGGTAGGTTTCTCACCTCAAAGGAATGAATCGCATGACCGCCTTCGTGTACCATCGTCACTAAATCCCTCACACTATCTGTAGCATTCATGAATATAAAAGGAACTCCAATCTCTTCCAAGGGATAATTATAACCGCCCGGAGCTTTTCCTTTGCGAGATTCTACATCAAAATGCCCCATTTCACGCATGATTTTGATGTATTCCGAAAGTTTAAGGTCAATTTTTTCAAAACAAACTTCGGTTTTGTCCAACAGCTCTTTTCCGTTTTGAAACGGCTTAAGAGCCGATCTGCCTTCGGCATCCACTTTCAAATCCCACGGTTTTAGCTCTCCAAGTCCAAGCTTTTCTTTGCGTTCTGTTGTCATTTCATTAACTATCGGCACTACAGTTTCGGCCACTGCCTCATGAAAAGCAAAGCAATCGGCAGGTGTGTAATCAAACCTACCCATGGCCGCAAACATGTAATCTCTGAAGTTTTTAAAGTCAGCATTGAGAGCTTCTTGATGACGCAAATCTCTCAATTCGTTAAATATCACGTCTAATTTGTCTTTTTCACTGTATCGCCTTTCGGATATTTTCAACCAAGCTTCCGCTCTAGTGCTACGTTTTACAGCCTGCAAAAACGTTCCGGCTTTGGGCATGGTCACTTCTTCTCCATCAATCTCAACGGTCATGCCTCCTGTAATTCCCTGATATTCGGTTTGTTTTAGCTGGATTTTAGTGTCTAATTCAATATTGGCTTCTCTGAAAATCTCAACAGACTTTCTCAAGCCACGCAACATTATATCGTATCCTTCACCCGATAAATTGTATCTTTCGGCCAGAGCCAATGACTTTTTATTCAGTTCATCTGAATAAACTGCAGTATTGGGCGAAATTTCCTCTACAAAAAACTGGTATGCTTTCTGATTTTCCTGATCTGAAGTATCACAGGTCATTTTAATATAACGCCAAGCCATATTTTCAGATAAATATGACTCTAATTCACTTCTGTCTCTCAGCCATTTTACAAATTCTTCCTTAGAATTTATTTCTCTGGTTTTGAGGTTTTCATAAAATGGTTTTACCAAATCCCACGATTCCAATTTAAAATCTTCCCCTAAAAATTGTCTTTTTCTACGCTCTAATATTCTGTTGCTCATCAAAAATCTTATTTTTTACAAATTTATAAACCACTTTATGATAATGTGTCTTTATCTTACATAAATCGCTTGGAATTAATCAATAAAACTTCTTTTTAAAGTTATTTTTTTACCATTCAGCTTTTCAATGATCATTTGGTTTTCTTTGAATAAATAAAACCAAAGAAGAAATTCACACTCACCATCAAAATCAGTAACTTTTTTGCCATTTAAGGTCAATACCTCTTCATTCATTTCGAGCTCACTTGATGATGAATTTTCTCCAAGGGTTTTAGCAATTATTATAAACTTCCCTTCTTTTATTGTTATTTTGGCATCTAGCATGCTTCGTTCGATCTTAGGTTGAGGTTTCAAATCCAACAAAATACTGTTGGTGCTAAAATTAATAGTTAGGGTTCTACACAAATCACTAAAAAACTTTAAGCCGACTTTGTTGTCTGTTTCTGGGTTTATAATTATGGGTACATCCTTAAATAAAGTATTGCCAATTTTTATACTGTCCATCCTAAACTCCTTTGTAAGACTTGGTTTGCCAAAACCCATTAATCCCATTGTCGACGCCATAACTTGGTATCCCTGTCCAATATTTTGTTTTTGCAAAAAAGCATTTTTAACAGCGGAGTAAGTCGAATCTAGCTCCAATACACTTGTAAATCCAGTATCGACCAATAAGTTTTTAAATATTTTTCCCCCAAGTTCAAAATTCACATGAGGTCTATTCCCTTTGTAACTCGTTATTGGCCAGTTTATAGAATTTTGATTTTCTTTGAACGGCGATTTTGAAATGTATACCAACATTTTTTCAAAGTCAAACTGCCAATTTAGCTTTTTTATTACTGTCTGGCCTAGCAGATAAAGGTTAGCACAATATAAATAAGGCATATCTATGTTGTGATCTTTGATTTTAGAAAAATGAAAACCCGCAATCTCGAAATCTTTAATTTCGATATCGCCGATTTTCTTTTTGACCTGATTCGAGTCAGTGATTTTTGTTCCTTTGCCTAGTGTCTTAATTTGAGCTTTTGCAACGTTTTTAGAATTTGCAACACCGCTTTGTGCCCCAGTATCAAAGGCAAAATCTATATCTACTCCATTTATTTTTCCTTTAAAAATAATAAGTTTCTTGTCTAAACTAAAAGGAATTGTATCTATTTTACTTTCCTGAGCACTCGCTTGATTTACCAGAACAAAAAGAAGTGTTGAAATAAAAAACAGGTTTATGGCTTTTTTGAAGACAAATAGCATAAGTATGAACTTAATTGTTTTGATTTTTCTCAAAAATAGGATTTAATTTTTTGTCTTTTCGAAAATGTATTCTTTAATTTTTGCTCGGTTACCTAAAGGACTAATCTTCAATATATTTTTATTTTTTTCAAAATTTGAAACCATTTTTTTAAAATGTTGTTTATTGATGTATATACATATATTGTAATAACATTAAATAATTTATAAAATGGCAACCTGGAAAATCGATCCTATGCACTCAGAAGTGCAATTCAAAGTAAAACACTTAATGATCAGCACCGTAACTGGTGACTTCAAGGCTTACGACGCTACCGTAGAAACGGCTGATGATGATTCATTTGAAAATGCTCAAATCAGCTTTACAGCACAAATCGACTCTATTTCAACAGGAAATGAGCAACGCGACGGACACTTAAAATCAGGTGAGTTTTTTGATGCTGAAGCATTCCCGACATTGACTTTTGTTTCAACCTCTTATGCAAATGAAGTTTTGAAGGGTAATTTGACCATTAAAGACGTAACGAAATCGGTTGAATTAGACGCAGAATTCGGCGGTTTAATGACCGATTTCTACGGACAAACCAAAGCTGGATTCGAAATTTCTGGTAAAATAAACCGCAAAGATTTCGGTTTGACTTGGTCAGCAGTAACGGAAGCTGGTGGTGTAGTAGTAAGTGACGACGTGAAATTGATTTTGAACGTACAATTGACAAAGCAAGCGTAAGCTTATTTTAGATTTACGATTTTAGTGAAATATTGAAAAGGCACCTTCTGAGGTTCAGGGAGTGTCTTTTTTTTAACCGTAATAACTTTTTAAAACTTAAAATTAACGAAATTTAGAATTTTAATATTCCTAAATTGTCTCATTTAATAAACTTTGGTAATTATATTAGCGTTGTGATTATTCGTGGTATTCTGTTTTATTTAAAACTCATTCATTATGGAAAATACTGTCTTAATAGAGATAACTAATCAGAAAGCAAGAGGGTTATTACATGAACTTGAAGAATTACATTTGATAAAAGTTCTAAAGGAAAATATTACTCCCTCAAAAATTAAACTTTCTGAAAAATATAAGGGTGTTTTTTCTAAGGAGGATGCTGTAAGTTTTGAGATGCATACAAAAAAAATGCGTGGTGAATGGGAAAATACCTGATTGATAACAATGTGATTTCCAACTACTTTTCTGGTTTGTATTCGCAGAAAGCGACAGAGTTTTTGGAAGAAGTAATGGATGAAATCCCAAATATTTCTATAATTACTCAAATCGAAGCACTCTCTTGGGTTAACAGTGACAAAAGCAAAGAGGCAATTATTAAGGAATTTATAACTGATTCTAATGTTATTGGTTTAGATTCTTTTGTAGTAAATCGTTGTGTAAAAATAAGAAGAAGTCGAAAAATAAAAACCCCAGATGCTATAATTGCTGCATCTGCCATCGAAAATAATCTCACCCTCATAACAAGTGATGCCGACTTTGCAAATATTCCAGCCTTAAAAGTATTAGATCCCAAAAAGATGTAAAAAAAGGCGACCCTCTCGAGTCTCCTTTTCCTATCAATCCAACATCAAATAAGCTTTTATAAAATCATCTAAATCTCCGTCCATTACCGACTGAATATCGGATGTTTCGTGGCCTGAGCGTGCGTCTTTCACGAGCTTGTATGGGTGAAAAACGTAGTTTCGAATTTGCGAACCCCACTCAATGTTTTTCTTCGAAGCTTCTATATCACTACGAGCAGCGTTCCGTTTTTCGACTTCAATCTGGTACAATCGTGACTTTAGCATGTTCATGGCGTGTTCTTTGTTGGCCAACTGGCTCCGCTCAATTTGGCAAACAATCACAATTCCCGAAGGTTTGTGCGTCAGTTGCACCTTGGTTTCTACCTTGTTTACGTTTTGTCCACCCGCACCACCTGAGCGTGAAGTATGAAACTCTATATCGCCCGGATTTACATCTATCTCTATAGTGTCGTCCACCAAAGGATACGCATAAACCGACGCAAACGATGTATGACGACGAGCGTTGGAGTCGAAAGGAGAAATACGCACCAAACGGTGAACACCATTCTCAGATTTCAAAAATCCGTAAGCCATAGGGCCGTCAATCTGCATCGAAGCCGATTTTATACCTGCACCATCACCGTCTTGCCAGTCGATTTGGGTTACTTTGTATTTGTGTTTTTGAGCCCACATGAGGTACATACGGTAGAGCATACTTGCCCAGTCTTGGCTTTCTGTACCGCCTGCACCCGAGTTGATTTCTACCACCGCCGAAAACTGGTCTTCCTCGTTCGAAAGCATTTTCTTCAGTTCAAGCTCCTCTATGATGGCCAGCGTTTTTTTGCCTTCTTCCTTGATTTCTTCCTCTGTCACTTCGTCCATTTGGTAGAATTCGTGGAGGGTTTCAAGGTCGCCGATAGAAGTTTCGGCTTCTTCGTAGTACTCTGTCCAGTTTTTAAGGGTCTGGATTTCCTTTACAATTTTTTGTGCATGATCGGAGTCGTTCCAGAACTCCGGTTGGGCTTGTTGATTTTCTAAATCCCCGAGCTTCTCTTTCCGGTTATCGTAGTCAAAGATACCTCCTCAAAGCCGACACCCTGGCTCTCAAATCTTTCAACGCGTCTGTTGTCATGATTTCCTTAAATGGTTAAAAATTAATTAAAAAGTCTGCAAAGGTAGGTAGAATTGAGAGAAAATGGAAGTTTGGATTTGAAGAAATCTGGAAATTGGGGATTTCTTCCTAAATTTATTTTTTCAAATCAAATATGGAAAACAAGAAAAGAAAGAAAACCAAAAAAGAACAGAAAGAATGAAGCTCATCGAATACAGAGGCAAAGTTAATTTGGATATCGATTTGGATATTTTGAGGGATAGGAATGGGGTAAAGTTTTAAAAATCAGAAAATGAAACTTTCAAATAAAAATAGCTAAACAGTTCTAATTATTTAATCCAAATGGACAAAAAAACCAACCAATTTTCAATAATTTCAACTTTTTTATTTATTATTCTTTACTTTGGTTATAAACATTTTAAAGAGGAAAATATTAATAGTGAGATATTAGGACAATGGGAAAGTGAAGAATCCAAAGGAGACAATTTTATTTTCAATTTTTTAAAAAATGACTCAATGATAATGAAAAAAGAAAATTCTCTTATTAAATTAAAATATGAGGTTTCAGAAAATAACCTAAGGCTCATTGAAGAAGGAATAAGTGCAAATGAATACAAATTTACTCTCAATGATAAGAAATTGATTTTAATCCAAAATAAAGACTCTCTTGTTTTTTACAAAAAATAAAGAAAAATTACACTAAAAATTAATCCATCGCAGTAACATGTTGAAAATAAAAAAGATAATCAATATTGAGCCATTCCAAATTACTGGAAAGTTTAATGATGGGCAAATCAAAAAGTTAGATGTTTTTCCTATAATTCAAAATCATATTCATCTAAAAGGTGTTGAGAATCTATTAAATGTATCCGTTTTTAATAAAGCACAATTAGGCGTTTTTGGTGAAATATATTGGCCAAAAATCGTTAAATCAAAAGCTAATGACATGATGGATTATGATATTTCTCCGGAATATTTTTATTACAACGGAGTAGTAGTTGGTAATTAAACATCCTCACAACCCCCTCGCCTCAAACCACACATTCACACTTTTGCCATTTTCATCGGTGCAGGTAATGGTATTTTTACCTAATGCTGGTTTTATGAAAACACTTTTGTGTGCTTCAAATTTGCCCATTAGCTGGTTGTTGTGATACCAAAATACGTTTTGGGTGCCAACCGAAACACTTGCTTTCAGTTCGATTTCCTGTGGATTCCGCTTTTCGATATAATACAAGCCTTTGTCTCTGGGTGAAACGATACTAAGCGTTTGTGATTTTGTAGTGTGCGTACAATTGGGATTATGCGGCGGCGGAGAGGTGTAGGGCAAGCCATTGCTTTGCAGAAAAGACAAATATTCTGGTGGATAATTGATGTATTCTTTCTGAACGGCCATGTTTCTATCCAGACAAAAACCGCAATAACTTATAGTTTCAGACGCATTTACCCATGCTTTTTTCAAATGTTGACATTTCTTTTTGTAAAAAACATTACCCACAAAAAGATCCATTTGGGTGTCTTTACAAAAGTCGTTTTTGGGTAAACCAGTAACCGAACAGACTTCTCTGTAAACCAAACTTTCGGGCTTTTTAAACCACGGTTTGTTTTTCTCGATGGTGTTGAAAATCCGAAAAAGTAATGGTGTCGCCACCGCTGCACCGCTCAGTTGCGGTATACTTTCACCCGAAAAATTACCCAACCAAACTCCCACTGTATAATCAGGATTGTATCCTATTGCCCAGGCGTCACGTTTACCAAAGGAAGTACCGGTTTTCCAAGCGATTTTGGGTAGACGAAAAGTGAAATCAAAATTGTTAGGAAAGTCAGGTCGCTGAATGCCGCTCAAAATGTCAGAAATAATGTAACATGAGGCTGGGTCTAGTAGCGATTTTGGTGATTTTTTTGGTAAATTATTGTTAGATGTAAAGTTGAGCTCTTGGAAAAAACCACCATTGGCAAATGTGGCATAAAGCCGCACCATTTCCTCCATCGTTACGCCACAACCACCCAAAATGGCAGAAAGGCCGAGTTTGTCTTCGTTTTTTTTGATGCTTTTGAAGTCGGCTTTTTTCATTTCTATCAGAAAATCGCCAAGTCCGTACTCGTCCAAGGTCTTTACAGCCGGAATGTTAAGCGATTGTTGTAAGGAGTTTTGCATGCTCACTTGTCCTTGAAAAGTATTGTCAAAGTTTTCGGGCTTAAAACCTCCAAAATCTGTAGGAATATCATACAAAATGGCTTTTGGATTGATAATTCCCTTTTCCAAGGCTAGGGCATACAAATAAGGTTTCAATGCACTGCCAGGCGAACGAACCGAAGAAATACCATCCACTTGTCCGCCATCCATGCGGTTTTTGTAGTCTGCAGAGCCGCAATACACCAGCACTTTCATGGTTTTGTTGTCCACCACCATAGCCATGCCGTTTTTCACGCCGATGGTTTCGAGCCTTTGGAGATAAGCAGACAGCTGTTTTTCGACCTGCAACTGATAGCCAGCATGTATTGATGAGCGAATGTATGGCGAAGTAGATTCAGCCGACAATCGATCTGAAATATGTGGGGCTCGCTTCGTGAATGTGCTTCTTTTCAGATTTACGGTTTCGTTTTGTGCTAAAGCGATTTCGTTTTTGTTGAAAATCTCCTGTTTTTTAAAAAGCTTCAGCCATTTGTCTTTGAAAAACTCCAATTGCGAATTGTTTTCGCCAGAAAGCAAAAGACTGGGCTTGTTGGGTACCAAACTCAAAACCATAGCCTGAGCCAAACTCAGCTGTGAAGGATGTTTTTGCAGATACACATACGAGGCAGCCTTGATGCCCTCCACATTCGAGCCGAAAGGAATAAGATTGAGATACAAAGCCAGTATTTCCTTTTTAGAATAATGCAATTCGAGTTGAACTGCCCTAATTATTTCAGTGATTTTGTTGAAATATGTGCGGTCGTTTGGATGAATCATCCTCACAACCTGCATCGTGATGGTTGAGGCACCCGAAACCCGCTTTTTCTTTTGGATATTAGAAACCAAAGCCCGAAAAATAGCCACTGGATTTACTCCAGGATGATAATAAAAGTATTTGTCTTCTTTCTCAATAATGGCCTTCAAAAAAAAAGGCGAAACCTCCTCCACATTGGTTTTGAGCCGCCATTTGTCTTCATTGTTGAGATATGCACTCAGTATTCGCCCCTCGTCATCGAGCACTACGGTAGAGTAATTGTCTGGGACTTTTACTGGAAATACCAAATCTAACACCAAAAGTAAAACCATTATGGCCAAGGTGTATTTTACTTTGGGGAGCTCAATAAAAAGGAGAAAGGCCAATTTTTTCAATACGTCACTTAGTAATCTTTTACAGTTGACAACTTTCCAAAAGTTGTCAACTGTTTAATTTTTCAAATTCAAACTCATCAATTCACCACCACAGTACCACCACCCCAATAGCTACGCAGGTTGTTGTTGTACATGGCATCGGCTGAAACTGGGCCTTGTACGAACGTGCCTCTTGAGACTGCTCGGGCAAGGTAATAATAGTGTCGCTCGGCGTTATCCACGTTTACGAAATAGTTAATTCTGTCGTCTCGGATATCAAAATAGGTGGCATTGGATGCGTTTTTGATCCAAGGCATGTCGCGGTCTTCCACCAATCTTGGGTTTTCTATTTCTAGTCCTGCTGGCAGCATATCGGTCAACACTACGTTATCCACATTGTACATCAAACCAGCTTGAGCACTTACGGTCAGTCGAACAACCACCAATTGGTTTTGTTTGAAAACTGGGCTTTTTATAACTTCGCCCGTGCGGGTAAAGTAGGTGCGGCGGGCTTTCAAAAACTTGTCCTCTGCTATAAATTTATTGTCCTTTCTGATGCCTTCTGACTCAAAATAATAGTACAGATTGTCGTTGATCGACTTCACGCTGATGCCTTTTGGATATTTGGATAAATCTATCCATTGCCCGCTTCCTTCAATCGTTCTTATCAGTTTTCCCTCGGAATATATCTCCGCTTTTCCAGTCGATTTTTTTGTTTTCAGGATTTTGCCCATGGCCAGCATCGAAAACGAAAGCTCTTGGGTATTGAGGTAAAGCGATTTGTTACTCAAAACACCATTTAGTGACTGTGTCAAACTCGCAATCTGCGGGTTCAGGGGGTCTGTTTCTACCAAAGTGTTTAGCACCAAAGCAATGTTTCGGATTGGAGAAGAAAAACTATCGTGCAGCATACGGTCGTAAACTTCTTTTACAAAAGTTTTGGGAAGAAGTTTTGAATACGAAGCATCGTCGCCCATTTGTTTGAACGCACAAGCTACCAAAAACTGCTGATCAGAAGAGAGCGTTGCAAAATTTGCTTTCAGCTGGTTCATTGTCGCTATATTCGGCTCGTCGGTAAGCGAGAGCACGTAAAGCGAATAGACAATTTCGGTTTTCAAGCGTTCTTTTTTCTTGTAAACTCCGTTTATGGAAGTCCAAATGGTCTCTTTGGTTTGTTCCTCATTGGTGCGTTGAGTAAGGTAATTTACCAATTGTGTAATTACGGGCTTGGAAACTTCAAATCCAGATTTTTGAGCTTCCAACAGGAAATGCAAAGCATAAGCCGTTCCCCACCAATATTCCTCCTGCGAACCCGGCCAATAACTAACAGAACCATTGTACAACTGCATAGCTTCAATTTTTTGAATGGCTGCGTTGACATTGTATTGCGGATTCAGTTCTGATTGTCCCGACTCCGAAATCTCTAGTTTTCCATTGATTTGCTGAATCAAATCGTCCAAATAAAGTTGTGGAAATGCCTTAGAAATAATTTGCTCCACACAGCCATGCGGATAGGCCAAAAGTGTCTCAAGACGATTACCAAACTGCATCATGGGTGTGTTGCCGATGTATATTTTAGAAGAAAAAGTGCCCGGAATGTAGCCAGTTGGTGCAGCAAAAGCCAAATCTGTATTTTTGGCCAAAATGCCCGAAGTACCAGATTTTTGCAATGAACCTGCTGGACGCACACTTATTTCAGTGGTTTTGGAGAAAGTTTCTTTGTCAGATTTTGCCAAAACTTTTAGTTTCCCTAAGCCCATTTTATCTTTTCCTGCCACTTCTAAGTCCAAGTGTTTTTCCTTACCCGGCTCTATCGTAATGTTATTTTCTGCGAAATTGCCCACAGAAATCTGCCCTTCAGTTTGGGTTGAAAGTTTTACAGTTTGAGGAATTTCGGTGGTATTGAAAAAAGTTATCGGTACTTTAACTTTATCAGTTGGATTCAAAAACAATGGCATGCCCACGCTGATACTTACAGGGTCAGAAACCGTTATTTTTTGTTCTGCAGAGCCAAATTTCTCGTCGTCATAAGCTACCACCATTATTCTTAGGCTTCCCAAAAACTCAGGAATATCAAACTCGAAGCTGGCTCTACCTGAGGCATCTGATTTTATTTGACCGCTCCATTTAGCTACCAATTCTGCCCGACCATTGGCCAAAGGATTTATACGCTTGCCCATGCCGCCATCACCACCGGTACTGCTTTTACCGTTCAGCTGAATTTCTGGCAAAAGCAATGGATACAAGTCAAATGAACGAACGCCCAAAGCTCTTTTTTGATAAAAATATTTGTTGATTTTGGGTGTTTCAGTGTTTTTCAATTGCAAAATACCCTCATCAACAACTGCAATCGTCAGTTCGGTATTCGGAGTAGTTTTTACCGAAACCGTTTGTTTTGTTTTTGATCTTGATTTTTCTACAGCAGTTATTTCTATCGGAATCCTACGTTTTGGGTCATCTACTTTTATGGTTTTCATACCATGGGCCGACATCAACGGCAATTCTGGCTGGTTCATCGCCCTTATCAAAGTCGCAGTTATATAGACATTTGGCAAGTGATTTGTGCCTAAATCAATCGAAATCTCCGCCGATTTGTTCTCAGTTTGCACAAATTTATGCTCCAAAATTCCAGCATTTTCTATCGTTATTAGTAATTTTCCATCAAAAGGAGTTTTGAAAATCGCCTTGGCTTTCTCACCCAAAAGATAATTTTCTTGGTTGGTTTCTATCTGTACTTCGCCGTCGGTATCCACTTCAAAAGAAGCCTTTGAACCATAGCCATAAGCATAAAAGTTGGTACTCACATAGCTTTCGGCATCTGTTGGTTTTACCCTGATTTCGTATTCACCAGATATTTTTGGAACAAAATTTTGAATCAAATTTTTGCCTCCAAATTTCAATTCTTGGCTTTTGATGAGTTTCTCTTTTTTCTTCGAAACATACCGGAGACCTTCGTCGGTTTTCTCCAAAACTGTTTGGTATTCAAGTAGATAAATTTCCATTGTGCCGTTTGCCATCACACTAGCTCCAGCAGAGTTTAGAGCGGCTAATTCGATGGGGAATGTAGCGTTTGTTCCCACAAAATAAGCAGGGATTTTTACCCCAAAGAATTGTTTTTGGGTATAAATCTCAAAGGTTTTCTGACGGTGAACAGGTCTGCCCGTTTCGTCAAAAACCGAAACCAGTACTTTTCCTTCTAATAATCCTTTGTTGGCCAATTTATCAGAAATGTCAAAAACTTGTAGTCCCTCACCTTTGGAGTTTGTAATACCGTTTCGGAGTTCGTTCTCAAACTTTGTTGGGTCGTCTATACCAAAAGTAAAGTCCTCATAGCCTTTTGGCTCAAAAGTTTTGCGTTTGATAGAAAAATCGAGTTCGTATTTGTTGTCTGCCGCTGGCGGACCAAAAAGATTGTTGGCTTGCAGTTTAATATTCGCTTTTTGGCCAATCTCCATTTTTTCAGGAGCATCAATATTGACCTTTATGCGGTCGGGCATAAAGTCTTCCACCGAAATGCTCTTAGAGCCAATGAGTACATTATTGCCCGTAAAGACATCCACATTATAGAAACCAGTCAGAGCCGAACGCTCCAGTTTTACAGAATGACTGATTGCTCCTGAAGCGTTTGTTTGAGTCATTAACGAGCTGACTTCCTTACCATTGGGCTGTTTTACTTGTATTTTTATTGGAATATTGTTTGGTGTTTGCCAATCGTTGTTTCTGATTACGGCGTTAAAATTGATGGTTTCGCCTGGGCGATAAATCTCTCTGTCTCCATAAATGAAGGCATCCAAGCCAGCCTCATTGAAGTTTTTGCCAGTGATGTCAAACTTCGAAGTTTGGATTTCGGTGTCGTCAAAAAGCAAATAATTGAAGTCTTCTTTTGAAGTGGCCGTTACCATGGCCACTGTAAAATTCGGGTTGCTTTTCTTTAGATTTTTGAAAACCACCATTCCGTTGGCATCGGTTGTGCCTTTGGTTATTTCTTGATTGTTATTGCTAATCAATTTGATTTCCAAGCCAGAAATCGGCGTGGTCTGCATGATAGAATTGGCCAGAACTATCACATCTTCCTGGTTTTGAGACATTTTAGTAATCAAACCAATGTCTGAAATCGAGACTATTTTTTGGATTTTTCGATAATATTCGTCCTCAGATTCTATAGAAATAAAATAAATGCCTCGTTTATCGGTTTGGTCTGGCAGGGGAAGGTTTAAAACAGAAACCCCTTGTTTGACAGGTAAATCTGCAGTCTCAATTTTCCTGGATGATACGATATTTCCATACAAATCGGCCTCTGAAGAATAATAGTATTCTTGTTCTTCGTCGCCATAATAGCTCCTTCGAACGCCTTTTAGAAACGGCAGAATGTTGTTTTCATACACTTTCGAAATTGAAACGTTGACTTTTGGAATATTTACGATGTTGATGCCGATGTTTTTGTTGCCTACATTCGACATATATTGGGCATTTTTATTTGTGAATTCCAAGTACGGATTCACCCTTCCGAAAAACGCTTCGCCCTCATAGTCTTCGTCCATTTTGCCACCTAAAACCCCGATTAGGTTTTTATTTAGCGTGATTTTGTATAAATCGTCCTGATTAAAATCTCCTTTTATAGTAAAACCTTGGTCGGCAGCTTCTACCATAAACCTCACTGCAGGCTCAATTTTGATCTGTTTTTCTACTTGGCTGATGTCAATCTGCTGTGTGGTTTTGATGTAAACATAACCTTTGAGTTTTTTGAAACTCGTCTGCATTTTCAATATTTCTAACTTATCGGCTGGCAAATAATCTAAGTCTATTTTTTCTGCAGTTCTGAATTTTTGTGGATTGTCAGCATTGGCTGCTATTTTGGCTGTTATTTCTCCTTTTTTGGTATCGGGAAATTCCGCCAAAGCTAAAACCAAATTCGTGGAATTTTCCGCCGGAACCACTTTGTAGTCCAGTTGCTTTTCTCCGTCCAAAATCACAATTTCGTCCTTGATATTGTGGGCGTCGTATTTGCCATTGAGTTCTAAAAGTACCCTTGCCTCTTTCTGATTTTGTTTGCTTTTGGCAAAATATACTTGAGAGTCTTTTACTTTAAGATAAGGCGTATGAAACTTGATGGTTTCGTTTTTGTCTATACCCATTTTCCCTTTTTTACGTTTCAAAAGGTTCTCTGAGAGTTTTGCTTTGTATTCGTTGGCAAACTTTAGCGGCTTTGAAGGAGAAAAAATCAGTTCTTTCTTTCCAATCCATTTGAACTTTCCCTCAATTTTTGGCTCAAAATCCATATATGGTGTACTTTCCCATTTGTTGAGGTCGCCGTCGAACACGAGTTCTTCATCAAACTCAAAGAAAAGGTTTTGTAAAACTTCGATTTCATCACCGAAACCAAGTGTTTTTATGCCGACCTCGGGGAGGTGATTGCATGAATTGAAAAAGAAAACGAGGAGGAAGAAAAGAATACTGCGTTTCATGTTTTAGGCTGGTTTTTAAATTTTGAGACTAACGGCAATTGATGCTATAAATTGAAGCAAGTTAGTGGTTTTTTTGATAGGGTGAAATATTTAAAACCTAAGACTTTATTCCAACAAAAAAACCTCCCATTTCTGAGAGGTTTCTGTATTTTTCCGTCAAGTAAAATCAATACATGGTCCCGATAGTTTCCTTCGGTCTTCCACCTGGTGTTGTAACAAAGGCCTCTATGAACGAACTAAAATCTGGAGAAATGGCCAAAATTTCATTCTCTTCGAAAAGAATTGCATAATACTTACCTCCAAGGTTTTCTATTTTGTAGTTTTCTTCCAAAAGTATGGTACTTTCCATCAGGTCAAAAGCATTGTCTCGGTCGTCTTCTGAAGCAAAACCAACAGATCGCAAATAAAGACTTGCATCGGGATTGTAAACCCCAAAGTAGTATTTGTTATCTTCTTCTTGAAATTTCACAAAGCCCGTAATGCCATAAGAATCCCAGATTCTGGCCTTGTCAAGGTAGTTGCTAACTGCCAAATAGCCGTTGAGGTTGGTCAGTATATTGGTTGATAAAGAGGTGTTAATTGCTTCTGAAGCAGATTCCTTATCAACTATTTTTTCAATCGCATTTTTTGCTTCTAATTCCGATGAAAAATCGCATGAGCGAGCTATTTCCTTATTATTTCCTGCTTTCAACACTACAAAAAACTTCTTTTTGTCTTTTTCTACCGAAAGTCTACCTGCTACTTCCTTGTTTTTTATTACCGTTGCAATACCATTTTTTCTAGATTTTACATCTACATATCCTTCACTTTTCAACAACACATTTCCATCACTATCTACAAAAGAAAAATAATATTTCTCGGTTTTTTTATCTTGAAATATTGTAAATCCGGCGTTTTTAGGGTCGGCTTCTTGTCCGGCATAAGATTTACAAGGGAGGTAATCGTCATTTAATGCCATAGAATTATTGTTTATGTTATATTTTTAAATAGAAAGAAATTCTTTATTTCAAAGTTCGTAAAATTTACAATTATTCTTTTAAAATTAACAAGTTTATTAATCCATTTTTTCTTCAAACGTGCTTACTTTCAATTTTTTATAGAAATTGTTAAATTTTTGAATGGAAACTGTAACAGTAGTTTAGAATTCATTTTTGCTGAATTTTGGGTTTCTATTTCTCGAATATTAACATTTTTAGGTTACTTTCGTAAAAAAAGTTTTTACGATATGAACACCTTGTTTCCAGTATTTTTGAAAGCCGAACAAATGACAATTCTGATTGTCGGGGGCGGAAATGTGGGCTTAGAAAAACTAGAAGCATTGCTAAAAAACGCTCCGCTGACCAACATTGTTTTGGTGGCACCAGAAATTAAAAGTGAGATTGTCGAACTTAAGAAAACACATAAAATAGAACTTATTTATGAGCCATATCGGTTGGGTTTTTTAGAAAATAAAAACATTGTGATAGTGGGCACTGATAAACCCGAAGTAAACAAGCAAGTACAAATAGACTGTAAAAACAAAGGGATTTTGGTCAACGTGGCTGATACACCTGATTTGTGCGACTTTTATTTGGGTTCAGTAGTAACAAAAGGCGACTTGAAAATTGGAATATCTACCAATGGCAAATCACCAACTTTTGCCAAAAGAATACGAGAAATGCTACAAGAAATTATTCCTGATAACATTCAAGAAACTTTGGATAATTTACAAAAAATAAGAAATAGTCTAAAGGGCGATTTTGAATATAAAGTAAAGAAAATGAACGAGATAACAACCGTTGTGAAAGATAAAGAGGTATGAAAAAAATTGCTTTATTGTTGGTCGTAATTCTTTGTTTGGGATTTGTGAAATTCCAAATTATAGATAATAGTTTTGGTTCTAATGAAAACTGGTCGGAATACTTGGGTGGAGCCGACCGCAATCATTATTCTAAGTTGGAGCAAATCAACATCCAAAATGTAAAAAATCTTAAAGTGGCTTGGGAATATGCCACACCAGATTCTGGACAAATGCAGGTAAACCCTTTGATTGTTGATGGTGTTTTGTATGGTGTAACATCATCTGTGCAAGCGTTCGCATTAGATGCTACCACAGGAAAGGAAATTTGGCGATTCGGAGATCCGCTTAAAAACTGGGCCAGCACGAGCCGTGGCGTGTCTTTTTGGAAAAAAGGAAACGATAAACGGATTCTTTATACTGCAGGACCAAACCTTTGGGCATTGGATGCCAATACTGGAAAGCCGATTGAATCCTTTGGCGATAAGGGGAAAGTGGATTTGCACACAGGTTTGCCAGAAATCGCCAAAGACAAATTTATAATTTCAAATACGCCTGGGACTATTTTTGAGAACTTGATTTATATGCCACTTCGATTGTCGGAAGATGCCGATGCAGCTCCAGGAGATATCCGTGCTTTTGATGTGATTTCAGGGAAATTGGTTTGGACATTTCATACCATCCCCTATCCAGGAGAAAAAGGCTATGAGACTTTCCCAAAAGATGCCTACAAAAATGATGGAATTGGAGCAGTAAATAATTGGGCTGGAATGGCTGTGGATAAGGCCAGAGGTATTTTGTATGTACCAACTGGCTCAGCGGCTTATGATTTTTATGGTGGAAACAGACCTGGAAAGAATCTTTTCAGTAATTGCCTGTTGGCTTTGGATGCCCGAACTGGGAAACTAAAATGGCATTATCAGTTTGTGCATCATGATATTTGGGACAGAGATTTGCCCGCACCGCCAAACTTGGTTACGCTCAACAAAAACGGAAAAGCTGTTGACGCTGTGGCTCAAGTAACGAAACAAGGTTATGTGTTTGTTTTTGATAGAGTTACGGGCAAATCTTTGTTCCAGATAAATGAAATTCCGGTGCCGAAGTCTAAATTGAAGGGAGAAATAACATGGCCAACACAACCTGTTCCAGTCTTGCCAAAACCTTATGCAAGAGAGGCTTACAAACTTACTGAAAAAGACATTTCGCCTTATGCCCAAAACAGAGACGAGCTTGTAAAAGCTTTCAGAACCTACAAAAAAGGGCTTTTTGACCCACCGAGTGAACAAGGAACCATCATTTTTCCAGGTTATGACGGCGGTGCTGAATGGGGTGGAAGTGCAGTTGATCCTAATGGCGTAATCTACATCAACGCCAACGAAATGGCTTGGATACAAACCATGAAACCTACTCAGAACACGAGTGGAGTGCCAATGGGAGAAAAAATATACATGAATTACTGCCAAAGTTGCCACCAACCCGACCGTGAAGGCAACGTAAAAAGTGGTTATCCTTCGTTGGTAGAAATTGGCAAAAAACATGACAACGCAGCACTTTTGAATCTGATAAATGGAGGAAAGGGTATGATGCCGGGTTTTGGATTTATAAAACCAGAGGAAAAACAAGCCTTGATAGCTTTCTTAAAAAATGAAGAGAAAAAGGAAGTGCAAAGCAAAGACAATCAGCTGAGCCAAAAAGCTGGAATAGCCTATAAAATGACGGGCTACAACAAATTTCTGGACAACAGAGGTTTGCCAGCTATTGCTCCACCTTGGGGCACTCTGAATGCCATAGACCTGAATTCTGGAAAACAATTGTGGAGAATTCCCCTTGGGAACGAGCCTATTTTGCAAAAGGAAGGTATTACGGGCACTGGTACCGAAAACTACGGTGGGCCAGTAATTACCAAAACTGGATTACTTTTTATAGCAGCTACGAAAGATGCAACATTGAGAGCCTTTGAGGCCAAAACTGGCAAATTGGTCTGGGAACATCCACTGCCAGCAGCGGCTTTTGCTACACCGTCGATGTATTCTAAAAACGGGAAACAGTATCTTGTAATAGCTTGTGGAGGCACAAAGTTAGGAACTCCAAAAGGGAACAAATATGTAGCTTTTGCATTGGAGTAGAATAAATATAGTTTTTATTATTTTTGCATAAATTTTTAACCGATTGACCGAAAACCTCAATACTGCTTGGCGACAAATAGCCTCTACGATTTACAAAAAACCAAATGATTCTAAAATTTTTGGTTCGGTAGAAATTGATGTGACAGACTTGGAGATTTATATTGAAAAAAAGAGAAAGGAAGGGTTAAAAATCACCCTGACCCACTTCTTTTTGTTGGCTACATCTCGGGCCATAAGCAACGACATTCCTGAACTGAATTCTTACTCTAAACGAGGGGATATTTATTCGTTTCCGTCTATTAATGTGGCAGTTAGCGTACTGAAAGCTGATGGAGAAATGTCTTCTGTAATAGTAAAAAACGCTGACCAACTGACCTATGCGGAGTCTGTAGAAGTGCTTAATCATGAGATTCAAAAGTCGAGAAAAGGCTCTGAAAGTAATACGATGCAGTTAAAAGACACCATGTCGGCCATACCGTATCCATTCAGAAACTGGATAGTGGGCATCATCAAAAAGCTATTTATCGATTGGGGAATTTCATTGCCATTTCTAGACCTCAAACCACAAACCTTTGGCTCATTTATGCTTTCCAATATCGGTACTTTAGGGTTAGACATTGGTTTTCCAGCACTTTTTCCTTTTGCCAACATCTCTTTTGTGATGATAATGGGAGGTGTAAAATCCAAAGCATGGGTGGTTAATAATGAGGTGATTCCACGGAGAATCATTACCCTCGGAGCCGCTCTCGACCATAGAGTGGTGGACGCTTCACATGCTGGCAAGTTATTTAAATACCTGAAGTATGCCGTTAAGAATCCTGAGGTTTTAGAAAGCTGATTTTTAGATGTTATGGTTATTTAGATTGGCCGTTTTTAGTATCTTCCATTCAAAAAATATCAGAAAAAGTAGTACAAACAATTCTCCCGAAAAGTAAATCTGCTCTAAAAAGGTTAGTTGATTAAAAAAGGAAAATACCAATACAACTGTCAGAATGCAATAAAAACTGTTAGATAAGACAATAATTTTAAGAAAAAACCGCCATTTTTCTTTTGCAAAAAAACTACATAAAAACGAATAAACACTAAAACTTGCCGCAACAAATGCCAATATGAAAAGAGTTTTGGGAGGTATTCCTAATTGGAGTTTAGAGTTCAACAAAATCATATTACTCAAAAACAAAGTGCTTAAAAAAGCTCCAAAAGCATCCATTAAAAATATTTTACTTGGTTTTTTTGCTATCCTTTGTATAATCGACTTAAAAATCATAATATCTGTACTTTAGAAAACAAGCAATTTACATAAAGTAACTAGTTAGGTTAAGAACTTCCCAGCTTTTTCAAAGTTCTATTGGAAAGAACTATTTGAATTAAGAGATAACATTCTGAGGTTTTTTGCTCAAAATACGAATGGATGCTAAATGTCCAAAAAGAACAATAGGAACAATAAAAGTAGGTAGCCAGCTGATTGGAAAACTTAATATAGCTACGTTTGGTTGTTCAAAACCAAATTTCTGAAAAGGCGAAGGGGTGGAAAATATGGCCGTAAAAACTATATTGACTAACAAAATAAGGGCTGCAAAATGCCAAGCCAAAAGTAGTTTTGGGCTTAGCCCTTTTTTGTAAAAAAATACAATTATAGGAGCTGTAAGTCCTGCCAAAATATCGAAATTTCTTCCTTCAAAAGTCATAATTTCAGGTATCGTTTTGTTTAGAAATAACACATACAACGCTATTTCTACTGGTATTCTTATTATATTCAAATACAAAAGAGAAGTTATTGATAATGAATCAATTATTTTTCTGGTTTGTGGTAAAATGAATAGAATAATCATGAAAACCAACATGGGAAAAACACCAAAAATTATAATTCTGGGTGGAAAAACATCTGAGTTATTCATATAAACACTTTTTAGGGTAATGATGGCTTGAAGGATTATCCATGCCACAAATCCAACACAAATGCCTAATGCTCTCTTGCGTGTCTGCAAAGAAGATGTCAGAACATTATAGACTAAAAATAAACAAAAAAGGGTGGTTAATCCAAAAAATAGGGTAATCGAAAGTGAGATGTTTGGTAGCATATAAATGATGTTTAAAAAGACAAATAAAAAATGACTACGTTTCTTTTCATATCAAAAGTCTAAGATTGTCGATTTTTTCCAAAAATAGACTTTTATCTTGTTTATTTTTAGACAGCTCTATGGCTTTCTGATATTCTTCAATCGCCATTTTCGGATTTCTTTCTTCCTGCAAATGAGCCACCAATGAATGATAAAAATTATTTCCTTGTAGATTTATTTTTTGTGCTTCCAGCAACGCAACATCTTTGCCGTTGGCACGAGATAATGCATAAGTGCGATTCAGAGCAGCAATGGGCGAATATTCTATTTGTAACAACAGATTATAATTTTGTAATATTTTCTCCCATTTGTCTTTGGTTTCCGTTTTTGTGCTATGCCAATAGGCAATAGAAGCTTCTAGATGATATTTGGTGAGTTCTTGCCCTTTGGCACTTGCTATCAAGTAATAATTGGCTTTGGCAATGAGTTCTTCGTCCCACAAATCTCTGTTTTGGTCTTCGTAAAGTATATTTTTCCCAAAATCATCTACTCTGGCATCTAATCGTGACGCCTGAAAACACATCAAAGCCATGAGAGCATTTACTTTTGGGAGATTTGTGCTGGTGTTTTCAATCAAAAAATAACACAAACGCATAGCTTCCAAACAAAATTCTTTCCTGAGTCCCTGATTTGAAGTGGAGGAATAATATCCTTCATTAAAAACCAAATATATTGTGGTCAGTACAGCATCTAGTCTTTTTTCAATCTCTAATGGGCTAGTAATGGTTAAATCGGGGTTTTCGGTTTTTAGTTTTTCTTTTGCTCTAAAAAGACGCTTGTTAATGGTTTCCTTGTTGCTAAGAAAAGCCTCCGCTATTTCTTCAATACCAAACCCGCACAAAATTCTTAGTGCCAAACCTACTTGTGCCTCTACCGGAATGGAAGGATTACAAACTGCAAAAATCATCGAAAGTTGGCTGTCTTGAATGTTTTGCGGCGATAAATCTGGCTCAAATTCGTCAAAGTTATTTTGATGATAACCCATCTGGTTTTCTATTTTTTCTGAAAACACTTTATTATGCTTCAAAAAATCTTTGGTTTTGTTTTTGGCAACAGTGTATAGCCAAGCAGTTGGGTTTTCGGGAACGCCCTTTTGCATCCAAGTTTCGGTGGCTAATAAAAATGTGTCGTTGGTGAGATCTTCCGCTATCTCGATGTGTTTTAGTCCAAAACCACGACAGAGTACAGAAACTATTTTCCTGTACTCTGTCTTAAACAATGATTGGATCAAAATATGCTGTGGCATGTTACATTGGTATTACAGCACGAACTTCCACATGGCCGCCTACAAACAAAATCGGGCAGCCTTCAGCCAAGTGCATGGCTTCGTCCATACTGTTTGCTTTTACGATTATGTTTCCTCCCACAATTTCTTTTATCTCAGCATACGGCCCATCAGTAATTACATTGTTCGATTTCAGAACTTTACTGCCAACCGAGCTCAATCTGTTTGTACTCACAAATTTGCCCTGAGCAGCTATACCGCCTATCCAGTCTTGCCATTGTTTTATGCTTGCTTGCATTTGTTCTGGCGACGGTGTAAAACTTGGGTTGTACTCACTTCTAAAAATCATCATAAATTCGCTCATGTTTTTTTGTGTTTAAATGGTTTTAAAAATCGTTTTCAAATACATGACGATTAGCTATTTTAAAATTGGACAAAAATTGAGATTTATTTTTATCCAGATAAATTAGGTTTCTATTTCCTAGCTTTCTAACCTCATTACAAAGTTTTTTTATTAAAAAACTTATAGGTTTTATATGTCTCCTTTTTTTATGAATGATATTTTATAAGAAGATGAAACAACTACGTGAATCAGTTTTTCTACTTTTTTTTTGAGTTGTAGGCGAGCTTAAATAATCCATTGGGCTTGAGATAAATTTCATTTTTCTGAAAATCAAAAATCACATTGAAACGTTTCAAGAGGTCATTACCAAACACTTTCATGGGGATATCTGAGGATCTCGCAGCAAAGCTTATCGGCACATTTTTGAGTGTTTTATTTCCAATTTTGGCTTTGGGCAATAGTTTAGTTTCTATCTTGAAAACATTACCGTAAGAATCCTTCAGTTCTGAAGTGCTGATGGTTTTGAGCGATTTCATGTTGTACTTCTCAGCTATTTTGGGGTCTAAAAGTATTGCACCACCATAGCCCGAATGAAACATGAATTTATCTTGAAATATCTCTTTGCCAATTTCTAATCTGCCATCAAGAAACATACTTCCGTTTAAAAAAGTCAAGTTCATTTTCTGGTATCCTTTCAATTTTATAGGCAGAGTTTCAGCCACTATCATCAAGTTTTTATCATAATCTAGGCTTACAATCTTTTTGGCAAACAGGTCATGTCCAAACTTGCCGTCTGTATTTGGGCCAGAATTTTCATTTACAAAAACTGTTATGTCTTCCCATTTTAATTTATTGATAAATAGGGTATTGTGTTCACTAAATTCGGCATCTGCTCTTCCGCCCCATGTTTGAATATTTGTGTTTTGTTTGTCTTTCAATAAAATTTTCTCCTTAAGACTTTCTTTCGTAACGGTAATACCTGTAGAAGATGTATGAAACATTAGACTCAATGTATCAGAATTATTTATGCGGGCTTTAATACAAATATTGTTTTGTGCATTGAGAGTAAAATATAGGGTGTCAGAATGGCTCATCGCTGACGCAAAGAATGGGAATAAGTAGAGTATGAGGGTTTTATTAAGCATTTTTAGTATAAACGTGTTTAAAATTAATGCTTAAAAAAGTTAAAATTTGCTATTTTGAATAATAATTAAATTCCTGTATTTATAATTAACTGATTTAGAATAAGTTTCTGAGTATTTTATAAAAACAATTGATTTGATATTTTTTAGAAATGGGCAATCTACTTTACATAAGGTTGTTGAAAAACTCAAATATTATATCTTTAACATAGATTGTTTTGGATGGATTATCACCTCATAATTCCTCCGAAAAACATTCTAAATCTTGGCTGAGGTTGATACAATAAAAAAACGCAGCAAAAATAGTTTTGTAGTTGAAAAGCTGCTTTTTACTATTAAAAATGTTACTATTTGGTTTTTTTTAAATATTCATAATTGCAATACAAACATTTTTTAGATTAAATTGCGTTTGATTTATTAATAAACTCTAAAACTAAAAACATGGAAAAAAGTATTTGGCGAAAAAAACCAATGTCCGCTTACGAGGCTGATATCAAAAATAACCAATTGAAACGCGTGATGGGCAAGTGGAGCCTTACAGCGATTGGTATTGGAGGCATAATAGGCGGAGGTATATTTGTTTTGACCGGTACTGCTGCACATTATCACGCTGGACCAGCATTGGCTTTGTCATTTATAGTTGCTGGCATTGGTTGTGTTTTTGCAGCCCTTTGTTATTCAGAGTTTGCAGGTATGTTGCCGGTAGAAGGCTCAGCTTATGCGTATGCTTATGGAACTATCGGTGAATTGTTTGCTTGGATTATTGGCTGGGGCTTAATACTCGAATACGCCATGGGTGCAATGACAGTGGCAGTTAGTTGGTCCGGGTATTTTAATAAGCTCATTAACTTATTCGGAATTGAAATTCCTTATTATTTAAGAAATGACCCATTTTCTGCAGCTAGTTATGCAACCAATCATAATTTAGAACCATCTTCATTTGCGTTTAATTTACCAGCTTTTATTATTACGTGGGTAGTTACATGGATTTTAGTAAAAGGAATTAAGGAGGCTAGAAATACCAATAATCTTATTGTAGTTCTTAAACTTGCAGCTATACTTTTTGTAATTATTGTTGGAGCATTTTATGTGAATGCTGACAATTGGCACCCATTTATTCCAGAGCCAGAAATGGTTAAACATGAGGATGGAACGTCGGCTGAAGCGTATGGAATAAGAGGTATATTAAGTGGTGCTGCTGCCATATTCTTTGCATACATTGGTTTTGATGTGGTTTCTACATCGGCTGGAGAAGCCATTAATCCAAAAAAAGACGTACCATTTGCTATTATTGCTTCATTGTTAATATGTACTGTATTGTACATTATGGTTTCTTTGGTGCTTACGGGAATGATCAATTACAAAGAAATTACAGGGGACGCACTCAAGGCTCCTGTAGCATTTGCATTTGATCACGTGGGTAAACCTTGGGCAGTACTTATAATTACCGCTGCGGCTACTACTGGTTTGATTTCAGTTATGTTGGTTATGATGTTGGGTCAAACTAGAGTATTTCTAGGAATGGCAAAAGACGGTTTGTTGCCAAAGTTCTTCAAACAAATACATCCAAATTTTCAAACCCCTTGGAAAAGTACAATCCTTGTAGGACTAGTGGTTTCTTTGGTCGCCTCTTTTACTCCCATAGGCGTGTTGAGTGATATGACCAGTTTCGGTACTTTGTTTGCTTTCGCTATGGTTTGTCTTGCTGTGCTAATACTTAGAATTAAAGACCCAAATAGAGAGCGTCCTTTTAAAACACCTATGCTTAAATTGATAGCTCCATTAGGAATTATTACCAATGTTGGTCTAATAGCTTTATTAAATGGCTTGGCTCAAAAGTTGGCTATAGCTTGGTTATTGGTAGGATTGATAGTTTTCTTTATTTACGGACAAAGAAACAGTAATCTCAATCAGATGGACAAGGATTGAAAATGAATTAATCGGTGTTTATTTGCAAAAGAGGAGGCTTCGGCCTTCTCTTTTGCTTTAAAAGCTTGATTATAAAATTCTAATGATACCAATTTTGTTTTATCTAATTATAACAAAAAAGATATTTGTTAAATAAAAATTTATCTTACATTTGCACACTTTTTTACAAAAAAATCAATGTCTAAAGAACACCACGAAACAAATAATTTGAGCCTTGGGGGTTTACTGGTTACACTCGGAATTATTTTTGGAGACATCGGGACCTCTCCGCTTTATGTCATGCAGGCTATTATTGGTAAAGAGATTATAGACGAAGAGTTAGTATTCGGTTCATTATCATTGATTTTTTGGACTTTAACATTACAGACCACGATTAAGTACGTAATACTTATATTAAGGGCTGACAACAGAGGAGAAGGAGGTATTTTTGCTCTTTACGCTTTGGTTCGTCGTCATGCCAAGTGGCTTACCATTCCGGCAATTATTGGAGGTGCCGCACTGCTAGCGGATGGTATAATTACTCCGCCCATTTCCGTTTCTTCTGCCATAGAAGGTCTTCAAATAAAATACCCAGAAATAGAAACAATACCTATAGTTATCGCAATACTAACTGTTTTGTTTTTAATTCAGTCACTTGGAACCAATGTTGTGGGAAGAGCTTTTGGGCCAATTATGCTTGTTTGGTTTACGATGTTAGCTGTATTGGGTCTTTCTCAAGTAATTCATAACCCTGCTATATTTAAAGCTATTAATCCTTATTACGCTTACAAACTTTTGTTTTTACACAAAGATGGATTTTGGTTGTTGGGCTCGGTATTTTTATGTACCACAGGGGCAGAGGCCTTATACTCTGACCTTGGGCATTGTGGCCGTAAAAACATTAGAGTAAGTTGGATCTTTGTAAAAATTACATTATTGTTAAACTATTTTGGACAAGGTGCTTGGGCTATTTCTCAGCACGGAACATACCTTGGAGATAGAAAACCATTTTACGAAGTTGTACCAGATTGGTTCTTGTTGCCGGCTATTCTTATCGCAACAGCGGCGGCTATTATAGCTAGCCAGGCCTTAATTACGGGCTCTTACACGCTCATTTCTGAAGGTATCAGGCTTTATTTTTGGCCAAAGGTTAAGTTAAATTATCCTTCTGATAAAAAAGGACAACTTTATATTCCTTCTATAAACTGGTTTTTGTTGGCGGGCTGTATTGGAATTGTACTGTATTTCGAAAAGTCAACAAACATGGAAGCCGCTTATGGTTTAGCGATAACTATAACTATGATGATGACAACCATATTGGCTGTTGTTTATCTTTATACACACAAGTTCAACAAAATATGGGTTGGTTTGTTTTTTGTGGTCTATTTAGCAATTGAATTGAGCTTTTTGGCAGCTAATTTATTGAAATTCTCACATGGTGGTTGGGTTTCTTTGTTGATTGCTACTTGTATAGCAGGCATAATGATAGTGTGGTATAGGTCAAGCAAAATAAAGAATAGATTAACAGAATATGTAAAACTTGAAAAGTATATTCCTGGCCTTAAAGAACTAAGTGAGGACGAAAGTATTCCTAAATATGCTACTCATTTGATTTTTATGTCAAATGCAAATAGGGTAACAGACATTGAGTCAAAAGTGATGTACTCTATTCTTGAAAAAAGACCCAAAAGGGCGGATATTTTTTGGTTTGTTCATGTAGATACCACCGATGAGCCATACACAAGAAAATATAAAGTGGATGTAATTGCTAAAGACGACATCATTAAAGTTAACTTTAAATTAGGTTTTAGGGTTGAACAGAAAATCAATTTGTATTTCAGAAAGGTAGTGGAAGATTTGGTAAAGTCTGGAGAAGTAGACATTACCAGCCGTTATGAATCGTTGAGCAAACAGAATGTGATTGGTGATTTTAGGTTTGTAGTTTTAGAAAAGTACTTATCCTATGACAACAAATTGCCATTTTTTGAGAAGTTGATAATGGAAACCTATTTCTTCATTAAACAATTCACTACTCCTGAACACAAATGGTTTGGTTTGGATGCTAGCAACGTGAAGGTAGAAAAAGTACCGTTAGTAATTAGACCAAATACAGAAATTAATTTAGAGAGGATATTGTGAGTTTTGTATTAGATTATTGATAAAAAGCCCTTTGAATCCTTGATTCGAAGGGCTTTTTGCTTAAGATTAAGTTATTACCAGACCTTTACTTCACTCAAAATCACTCCTGCTTTTGCGTCTGTAATCCTTATTCTAATTTTCTGGGTTTGAGTGGTAGTTATTTTTATAATTCTCTTGTAGCCAATCGTAGTTTCGTTAGCGGCCTCTTTCCAATTTGATCCGTTCCAGGTGTCTATTGCAAAAGATTTTACCCGTTGACCTAAAGCTATGTATTCTTGCATTTCTACGAAATTCACGGTCTTAAGCTTGTTTAAATCAATTTCAATTGTAGCATTTTTACTATTTTGGGAAGCTGCCCAATATGTTTTTGTATTTCCATCGGTGAGGTTTGTACCGGCTAGTTTTTTATTAAAATTTGAGGATACAGAAACGGAAGCATTTTTAGCTAAGTTTTCTGAAAATCTCTCATTTAAAAGCTTCTTCCAAGCAATTAAATTGGCTACGTCTATTTCATGAATTTGACCACGTTTATCAGGTGGTATATTCAACAGCAAATTTGAGCCTCTGCCTACTGAAGTCATGTAAATATCAAATAGTTGTTGGGCGGTTTTTACTTTTACATCTTCTTCGGCGTGATAAAACCAGCCTGGTCTTATGCTTACGTCTACTTCGGCAGGAACCCAATCTTTGCCGTTTTCATTGCCAGTATTTAATAGGCTTTCAATACCCGCTTTGCCAGCATAAAGAGTGTCTCTGCTTATATTATTCCAGTTCGTTTTGCCGGCTAATCCACGTTCATTTCCTACCCACCTGATTTCAGGGCCAGCGTCTGAGAAAAATAGTATTTTTGGTTCAAGTTCACGTACCAACTCTATAGTTTTTGGCCAATCATAAAAAGTTTTCCCGTTTATTTTTCGCATTTCTTTAGTGCCGCCATAAAAGCCATCTCCGCCATTTGCCCCATCAAACCACATCTCGAAAATTGGCCCATACGCTGCAAAAAGCTCTTTTAGTTGGTTTCTATAATATTCTACATAACTTGGTGAGCCATAATCAGCTCGGTTTCTGTCCCAAGGTGAAAGGTACACGCCAAATTTCAAACCGTATTTTTTGCAAGCTTCTGATACTTCTTTTACCACATCGCCTTTACCGTTTTTGTATGGACTGGCAGCTACTGAATGGTTTGTAAATTTGCTTGGCCAAAGCACAAATCCATCGTGGTGTTTACAGGTCAAAATCACAGCTTTTAAGCCTGCATCTTTTATGGTTTTTACCCATTGGTCAACATCCATATCGGTCGGGTTAAATATGCTTGGGCTTTCGTCACCATATCCCCATTCTTTACCTGTAAAAGTATTGGTTGTGAAATGGATAAATGCATAAGTTTCTAACTCATGCCATGCAAGCTGATCAGCCGTTGGAATAGGAAATACGGGTTTAGGGGAAGATATTTGGGAAGTTTTACAGCTTAAAATCGCAAAAATTAGAGCAAAAAAAACATGATATTTTGAAGTTTTCATTTTGGTTTTTTAATTGATTGGAAGCAATAAAATTAATTCTAAATATCCGATTCAGAAAAAAATATGTTTTATTTGAACATTAAAACCTCCAAAAAATGGCTAATGTTTTTTCTTCCGAAAATTTCAAATCTCTTTTTGGGTCTTTTCTAAAATCCTTCCGCAGGTTTCCGCTTACATTACTTTGTAGTTTGGTGGCTACTGTTTGTGTTATTCTCGTTGCCAAAGATGAGGCTCACAGCAAAGTTTTGGAGAAAATTGCCGCAACGTTTGGTTTGTTTTTACCTTTGTTTTTTAGTGCAGAAATATTTGAGGAAAGAAAACAAACTCCTAGATTTTTGATTTTAGGGTTAAGTGTATTAGCTATTTTAGCTTTTTATTTTCTTGGTTTTCCTGAGGTCGTAGATATTTTTAATAATAAATCTTTTCTGATTCGCTTTGGTGTTTTGGTTGTCGTTTTTCATTTGCTTGTTTCGGTAGCTCCCTATATTTTCACTAAAAATTTATCTGGTTTTTGGCAGTATAACAAAACCCTATTTATCAACATTCTCACTGCATTTTTATACAGTTTTACATTAAGTGCTGGCTTGGTTCTGGCGGTTTCAGGCGTTCAAAATCTATTTGAGATCAAAGTGACCGATGACTGGTTTGTGTATATTTGGTTTGGTGTTAATGGCTTTTTTAATACCCTCATTTTTACTTCTAAATTACCCACTTTAGAGCAAATTGATAGCGAAACTTCTTATCCTGTAGGTTTGAAGTACTTTACGCAGTATGTTTTGTTGCCGTTGGTGGCCATATTTTTAACAATTTTACTGGCCTACGAAGGTAAAATTATTTTAGCTTGGTCATTGCCAAAAGGCTGGGTGAGCATCATGGTTTTAGCAAGTGCAATATTTGGCATACTGGCATTTTTACTCATTTATCCGCTAAAAAATCTGAATAAGTGGATTCAAAGTTACAACAAGGCTTATTACTGGATATTGATTCCGTTGGTTGGTTTAATGTTGGTGGCTATTTATGTCAGAATCTCCCAGTATGGTCTCACTGAGCCACGGTATTTTGTGGCAATGTTGGCAGTTTGGTTGTTAGGTATTGCTATCTATTTCTCTTTTTCCAAAGTTGATAATATTAAGATTATACCTCTTTCACTGTTGTTATTGGGATTAGTAGGGATATTTGCTCCATACAATGCTTTTCAAAGTTCAAGGACAAATCAAATTGGACGCATGGAAGAAGCATTGGTAAAAAACAAGTTACTTAAAGCCGGTAAAATCATTGTTCCTAATAATTTTACGCTTGACAGCATGAATCAAGATAGACTTTATGCAGCCCTCGAATATTTAGCTGAAAGTCATCCGGAGAAACTTAAAGACTATTTGACTGAAAAACAATTCGATGAATTGACGGCGGAGAAAAACGATTTTCAACGGGCTCAAATAATTTACAAATTGACTAACCTTCCTCAAAAAAAGAGTTTTGATGTAAATAAATATTTTAGTGTCAAGAGACCTAGTTTTTATGATTTAAACAAAGCCGATTTTTTGATTGATTCAAAAGAATATCGAGAAGAAAATCAAATTATAAAAATTGAGGAGGATTCATTAGAATGGAAGCTTGAAAAGAATATTTTGACGATTATTATAGGAGGAAAAGAAAAAGTAAATTTTGATGTCAGCAAATTAAAGAATGAAAATTCAACTGAACTGGGAATTGAATCGACGACTTTTGAAAAAGAAAGTTCAAAGTATTCACTGAAGCTTTTGATAGAAAGCGGCAATTCTAACAATGGAATTCTAGAAAACTTACAATGGAAATTGTTTTTGACTAAAAAGTGAAATTATGCCCAATCCTCTTTTCAAAAAACTCGGACTCAAGGATGGCCAAAAGGTAATTTTGGTCAACATTCCTGAAAACTACTTTGATTTATTAATAGAAGTGCCTGAGGTAGAAGAAGCAGAAGACGAGCAATTGGCCGATTTTTTACACATATTCGAAAGCAAACTAAGTGAGTTAGAAAAATCCTTTAAAATGAACGTTTCTAGGCTTAAACCTGACGGAATGATTTGGATTTCATGGCCCAAAAAGACATCTAAAGTGGCCACCGATGTTGATTATCACTCAGCTAAGTTGATTGCTACACAAAATGGTTATGTAGACGTGAAGGTAAGTGCCATAGATGAAACTTGGACAGCCTGCAAGTATATAATACCCATAAAAAATAGACTTTAATTGACATTCTGTCTATTAATCTCCAATTTTTAGACTTTCAAAATCCTCCTCTGCACCTACAAATGCATTGATGTCTACATGTCCAGGTATTCCCGCCACTCTTCCTTTTTCGGTGTATTGCCAAATCTTGAGGTTAGGGTTTTTTACTAAAGAGTGAATATTGCCTGATTTATAGTCAGCCAACCAAAGTGGGTTGCCCTTAAAATGACCCTTGATATATTTTTTGTAAATAAATGTGTTTGTATAAATAATTGGCTTCACACCATAATATTTTTCTACAATTTGAAGCCACTTTGTGAGGCTTTTCCTTACGGTGGCTACATTGGCTGATGGCGAATCTTTTTCAAAATCTAAAACTGGAGCTAAGTCTCCCCTTGTAAGTTTCACAGATTTGATAAAGTTTTTAGCCTGATCAGAAGCATTTCTTGTAGGATGATAAAAATGGTATGCTCCGCGTGCTATCCCGGCTTCTTTACATTCATTCCAATAGGTTTTAAACTTAGTGTCTTGAAAAGTAGAGCCTTCTGTTGCTTTCAGAAAACAAAAACTGACTTTGAAGTCATCATGTTCAGCTATTTTTTGCCAATCTACATTTCTTTGGTGATGGGAAACATCTATTCCATGAATGTTATAGCGTTTGATAATGTGGTTGTTGCTTGGTGCAAAACTTACAAAGAAATTGTGTAATAGTAATGTGAATACTACTGAAAAATTTAAAAACATATCACTCGATAATATTTGATTGTGTATTTAAACTTTAGAGCAACTATTGTGCCGTTTAATAAGTTTTTTGACCAATTATTTCAGTTGTTTAATTCAACATTTTGGTTTTTAGAAAATTACAAATTCGTTTTTTTTAATAAATGCGGCTTCTTATTAGTTTTAGAAACAAAAAGAGAAGGCTATAGTCTTCATAGCCTTCTCTGATAAGAATTAAAAAGAATTCTACTTATTTAGCTCTTTTAGCAAGTTCGGTGAAAGGAATAATTAATTCTCTTCCTAACGATTGGCCGTTTCTAAAAGTTTGAGCTCTTAGATTCAAATTGCCATCTTGGACCTCAAATGCAGAAGTGTATTTTTTAGAATAATTTACAGGGTAAGTGTTGTCTATACTATAGTAAATTTCTGTGTTTGGCACATTGTTAGTTAACTCCACAGTTATTTTGCCAAGGTCTTTTTTTACTTTTACTATAGGTTCATACACTGCCCTAGAAATGTTTGTTTTAGCAGCATCAAATCTGTAAAAATGAGCTTCTGTTCTATTCACAAAGCCATTCCAATTTTTTGCTTCTTTAGGGCTCCAAAGCGTTTCAATTGTAGAAAATGCTCGAGGATAGGTCATATAAAAAGCAAATTGCAAGCTCGGAACAACTTCTGTCCAAAGATTGGCCTGTCCTCCTAAAATATACTTTGCGTCTACACCTTCTGGCACTGGCTCAAACTCAAACGTTTTTTCAAGGGAAAGGTCGGCATAAATTGGATTTTCTACGCTTTTATCTCCTTGTGTGTAATCTATGTAGGCATAGGTGGTGGGCGTCATCACTACTGGAACACCCATTTTGGCGGCTTCTATACCACCTTTCATACCTCTCCAGCTCATAACAGCGGCTCCTGGGGCAAGACCGCCTTCAAGAATTTCGTCCCAACCAATCAGTTTTTTGCCTTTGCTACTTACTATTTTTTCAACACGTTTTACAAAATAACTTTGCAATTCATGGGTATCTTTTATGTTGTTCTTTTTCATAAATTCCTTGACAGAAGCATCTCTTTCCCAAAAACCGTGGTAACTTTCGTCGCCACCCATGTGAATATATTGGCCAGGGAAAAGTGCTGCCACTTCGGTCATTACTTTGTTTACAAAATCATAAACTTTTTCATCACTAGGGTTCAATGTGTTCTCAATTAGCATTTCAAAAGTTCCGTTTGCAAACCACTCGGCAAACTTTGCTCCGGGGTTTACCGAAGTTGGTTTTTTCAATGTAGATAGCTCAGGATAAGCTGCCAAAGCTGCCATGCTGTGTCCAGGAATGTCTATTTCAGGAACTATTGTGATGTTTCTTTCGGCAGCGTACTTAACTACATCCTTAATCTGCTCTTGTGTGTAGAATCCTCCATAAGTAGCTTTTTCTCCTTCTTTTGGTTGAGGACGTGTATCACCAAACCTCCCGTAGCGTTCCACTCTCCAAGCACCTATTTCAGTCAGTTTTGGCAATGATTTTATTTCAATTCTCCAGCCTTCGTCGTCTGTCAAATGCCAATGAAATACATTGAATTTGTACTGTGCCATTTTATCTATATAAGACTTCACTTCGTCAACCGTAAAAAAATGACGACTCACATCAAACATCAATCCTCTCCAACCAAATCTTGGATAATCTTTAATTTTGCAACCCATCACCATACCTATTCCCATTGGATGGTCTTTAGACTCAAAATCTCTTGGAAGCATTTGTCTCAAAGTCTGAAGTCCATTAAAAATACCGCTGTTTGTGTTGGCCAAAATTTCAATTGTATTTTCGTTAACTTCTAAAAGATAGCCTTCATCTCCGATGGTCACATCTTTGGTTTTTAGCAAATCCAGAATAATTGCCTTATTACTTCTATCAGGGTTAGGTACTGATTTAAAGTTGATATTTGTACCTGCATTTTTTAAGAACATTTGGAAGTTTTCGGCCATTTTTCTTAAAGCAGGGTTATTTGTTCTAAGGTCTACACTGGTTTGATTATCAAGCATAAACATGCCATTTGTGTTTTGAAAACTCACTGGTGCAGGTATGATATTGTGTTGTGCCTTTACAGTTAAAACTCCTAATAAAATTATTATAAGAAAAAAACAATTTCTCATTGGTTTACTCAATTTTGGTTGAAATGTAAAGTTATTAAATTTTTTTAAAAACTATTAAATTTTAGAATAGTTTTAATGGAATGTATATCTTTTTGGTATTAAAATATATTTTCTTGGAATATAATTTTGGAAATAATCTTTTTTTCGATAGTAATTTGGAATGTATCTTTACCTCATTATCCATTATTTAAATATTACAAAATGAGAAGAACTTTGACATTAGCAGTTTTTATGTTTACGCTTTCATTTAGCGTTCATGCACAAGTAGTAAGAGTTGGTCTAGTAGGTGTAGGTGTTGGGGGAGGACAAAACTCAGGAAGATTCGCTCTTCATTTATTGGAGGCATCGTATGCTCCTCAACCAAGAATAGACTTCGGCGGGTATTTTGGAGCAGCTCTAGGAGCCTCTACAGATAAGGCTTCAGCAGGAGTTAGATATGGTGTTCAAAGTAAATTTTATTTGATGACAGAAAAATTTAAACCTTTCGTTGGATTACAAGCAGGATTAAATTCTGGGGGGTTTGTGGATGTAAATACTGAAGAGGTAGCTACAGCAGGCACTAAATTCCAAGTTACTCCTCAAGTGGGCTTCAGAGTTGGCCCCTTAAATATTTGGGCGTCTTATCAAAACGGTTTTATGGTTAACGGAGGACTTGTATTTGGGTTTGGGAAATTTGAGTAGAATAAATTTCGATTATCGTGATAAATATGAACATCAAGTCCCAGGATATTATTCTGGGACTTGATGTTTTAGCGTATGTAAATTCTACTTTTTACCTAAAGAAATAACCGCCATCACAGGATGATGATCCGAAGCAAACAAACCTGCCCATGTATTCGTCAATGTTGCATGTTTAAAGACTTTGAGTTTTGGATTATTAACAAAAACATAATCTATTCTTCGGTTGTCTTGTTCTTTACTTTCAAAACCATTGAATGAGCTTTCGGGTCCGAAATGTGGTGTTTGGCTTAATTCAGAAGATTCGGTAAGTTGCCCCATAATTATTTTAATTGGCTCCTCGGTTGGAGTAGCATTAAAATCTCCCATCAAAATGACATTTTCGCCTCCGGCAATTTCTTTGATTTTCTTCAATACAAGTTTCGAACTTTCAGCTCGGGCGACTTTGCCAATATGGTCATAATGCGTGTTGAAAACATAAAATTTAGTCTTTGACTTTAAATCTTTAAAATAGCCCCATGTAACAACTCTTGGGAGGTTGGCGTCCCATCCTTTGCTGGGCTTTTCAGGAGTTTCGCTCAGCCAAAAGGTCTCTTGTTTGAGAAGTTTAAACCTAGTCTTGTTATAAAAGATAGGGGAGAATTCTCCTTTTTCTTTTCCATCGTCACGTCCTAGCCCAAAATGTTCGTAGTCAGGCAAGCGTTCTTGCAAATCGTTGATTTGGCCAATTAGGGCTTCTTGCATTCCACAAAAATCAGCTTCGTAGAATTTCACCATTTCAGCGGCTCGGTCTTTTCTATTGTCCCATTTATTGATGCCATCTTTTTCAGTATTATACCTTATGTTGAAGGTCATGAAATTGATTTTCTGTGCATTGGCATTGATAATGGAGATTATGCTAATCGCAATTGTTAAGATTGAATATTTCAAGGTTGTTATAATTTTAAGTTTACGAATTTAGGGTATTAATTTACTAAAATGTAATTTCAAAAAGACATTTTTATGAACAGATTTTTTAGCTTTACTTTCTATTTTATTAAAACCATTATTGTATGCCCAAAACGCACAAGATTGGATGGAAAACAGCTCTAATGCTTGTTATTTCCAACATGGTTGGTACAGGAGTTTTTACGAGTCTCGGGTATCAGTTGGCTGAGGTTCAGAATGTTTGGAGTATTGTATTGCTGTGGGTTCTTGGAGGTATTTTGGCCTTAATAGGTGCGTTTACATTTGCGGAGTTGGGTACTCATTATAATAAATCTGGTGGCGATTATGTTTTTATAAGTGAAGGTTTCAGTCCATTTTTTGGGTACTTATCGGCGTGGACTTCGCTTATCGTTGGTTTTTCAGCTCCAGTTGCCATTGCGGGATTGGCGATGGAGGCATATTTGTCGCCATTTCAAATCGCAAATCTGCGATTATATATAGTTTTGGTTATTATTGGTATTTCTCTTTTTCATACATTTTCACTTAAGCATAGCAGTTTTTTTCAAGCTGTTACCACACTGTTTAAACTGCTTTTCGTCTTGTTTTTGTTGGGAGTAGGACTGTGGTTTGCATCTACCGAAGGCAATGCAATCAGTGTAGAAACCTCTGTGTTTTCAGAAATTTCAAAGTCTGGTTTTGCCGTTTCATTGTTATATGTAACTTATGCCTATACAGGCTGGAATGCCGCCGCATATATTGTTGGAGAAATCAGAAATCCTCAAAGAGATCTTCCAAGAGCCTTAATACTGGGTACTTTAGCGGTCATGATAGTTTATGTTTTGCTTCAAATCGTCTTTCTGAAATTTGGAACCCTTCTTCAGTTAGAAGGACAAGCAGAAGTTGCAATCATTTCTATTCAAAATGTTTTGGGAAAATCTAGTATGCCTTGGATAAGTGCAGGAATCGGCCTTCAATTGATAGCTACAATGAGTTCATACGTTTGGATTGGCCCAAGAATTATTCATGCCATGGCGAAACACTACAGTTTGTGGAGTTGGCTTAGACCTTTAAATGCCCATGATATTCCAGTAAGAGCCATTTGGTTTCAATGTTTGGTCATTTTAATTTTACTTTTGTCGGGAAGTTTACAGCAAGTTTTGATTTATACTTCATTTTTGCTACAACTTATGGGAACACTGGCAGTGGCAAGCTTTTTAAAAATCAAAAGGAATACGAATGGATTTAGGAGTCCGTGGAGTCCATTTATTCAATACTTTTATGTAGTTTTTAGTTTATTTGTCCTTGCTTTTATAATTTATGATAAGCCATTTGAAAGTATTATAGGACTAGGAATTTTAGCTTTTGGAGCTTTTACTTATTTAATCTCAAAAAAAGAATTAGAAAATGGATGATTTAGAATATTGGTTGAAAGGGCCTGTTCCAGAAATACCCCTGTTGTTGCAACCTGTTGCACATGCATTACTACAAGTTCAGAAAGAATTGAAAGAAGTTTTCATAGACTTTGACGAAAAGAAACTATGGGAAAGACCCAAAAATGTGGCTGCTGTGGGTTTCCATCTTAATCACCTCACAGGAGTTTTGGACAGACTTTTCACTTATGCAAAAGGTGAGAACCTAACACCTGAACAATTAGTGTTTCTGAAAAATGAAGGGAATGAAAATAATGCAACAAACTCAATAGAGTTATTGAAAGCATTTGATTTACAGGTGATTAAATCTCTTGATCAACTGAAATACACTAATCCAGAGACCTTAACCGAACCCAGATTTGTAGGCAGAAAAATGTTGCCATCTACCGTAATTGGCCTATTGTTTCATGCTACAGAACATACCACCCGACATTTTGGTCAGTTGTTGGTAACTATCAAAATTCTTTAGTATTTGTTCAATAATTCAAAAAATCTTAATGATAACTGTGCTAATTTTGGGAAATAATTAATCTACTGATGAAAAAGATATATTTAAGTGACAGCGGCCCGAAGGTTTCCAAAGCAATTTATAGTTTTTGGCGTTGGGAAAACGAGAGTGGTCTTACGGACGAAGTGGCTAAAAACGTAATTGAGCATTGTGTAAGTTTAGGAATAAACACATTTGATTTAGGAAATTATGAGACGAGCTCAAATTCTCAAAAAATATTTTTTAATGAGATAAACAAGCTTGGTTTAAAACGCCAAGATGTAGTTCTTTTTGCCAAGTTTGGACTGCAAAAGAAGAATGGCGTTGAGTATTTCAATAATTCAAGAAGCTTTTTGCTTGAAAGTTTGGACAAGTTTTTGGCAGCACAAAATTTAGATTACATAGATATTTTCTTGCTCGAAGGACTTGATTTTATATCTGACTTGGAGGAAATAGGTGCGACTTTGGAATACATTGTGCACACTGGCAAAGCTAAGCATATCGGGATTGCGAATCTCAACAATAGCCAACATAAACTACTTTCTAAGTTTTTGTCTATTCCTATTGTGACCAGTCACATAGAAATGAACCTATTGAAACCCGATGCTATTTTTGATGGAAGGCTCGATTTTATAAAAGAAACTTACAGCAAACCATTGGTTTGGGCTCCGCTTGCTGGGGGCGAAATACTGAGCGGAGGTTCGGAGAAAGCTATAAAAATTCGTAAAATATTAAATGAAATAGCTCAAAAGCAAAACGTAAACATTGAACAATTGGCCGTAGCATGGTTAATCCAATTAGGAGCACTTCCAATTATTGGTTCTTTGAGTTTAGAAAGGATAACAAATGCGGCTCAAGCTACGGAGGTAAAGTTGTCACACGAAGATTGGTATAAAGTATTTTCAGTTGTAAAATAAATGTTTGCATCAAAGCTACCCAATTTGGGAACTACGATTTTCACCACAATGTCGGCACTAGCGGCTGAATATGGTGCTTTAAATTTATCTCAAGGGTTTCCAAATTTCGAGGCTGATTCTGAGCTTCTTAAGCTTTTAGGTGAATATGCCGAAAGAGGGTACAATCAGTATGCTCCCATGACTGGCTTGGCAGCATTAAGAGAACAACTCTCCATAAAAACTGAAAAACTTTATGGTGCATTTTATGATGTTGACCATGAAATAACCATAACCTCAGGTGCAACAGAAGCTATTTTTGCTGCCATATCAGCCACTGTTAGCAAAGGCGACGAAGTTATTGTCTTTGAACCAGCCTACGATTCTTATCTACCAGCAATAGAACTCAATGGAGGCGTGCCCGTTTATATTACCTTGCACTATCCTAATTTTGAAGTTGATTGGGACTATGTGGCAAGTAAAATAACCAACAAAACAAAGCTGATTATTGTAAATACGCCGCACAATCCTACAGGAAGTGTATTTTCAAAAAGTGACTTAGATAAGCTTGCTGAAATAATTCAAGACAAAAACATTTATCTGATTGGAGATGAAGTGTATGAACACATTATTTTTGATGGTTTGGTGCATCACTCATTGTGTACACACCCATTTTTGAAAGAAAGAAGTTTTATCTGTGGTTCATTCGGCAAAACTTTCCATGTGACAGGCTGGAAAATCGGCTATTGCTTAGCCCCCAAAGTATTAAGTGTCGAATTTCGTAAAATTCACCAATATCTGACTTTCAGTACTTTTACTCCTGCTCAATACGCTCTAGCAGAATATTTGAAGAACGAAGAACATTATCTTTCGATTCCAACTTTTTATCAAACCAAAAGGGATATTTTTCTAAAGAGTATTGCCAATTCAAGATTAAAATTTGTTCCAAGTCAAGGGAGTTTCTTTCAAAATGTTTGTTATAAGCACATTACGGATCAGAAAGATGTAGATTTTGCGGTTTACTTAACCAAAGAACTTGGAGTGGCCTCTATTCCTATTTCGGTATTTTATCATAAAAACGTAGATGAAAAAGTACTTCGCTTCTGCTTTGCAAAGGATGAAGCAACTTTACAGAAGGCTGGAGAAATATTATCGAGTTTGTGAATTTGTTTAATTTATTAATCTACTAATTTGGTAGATTAAATAGGACGTACTATATTTGCAAACATTTTAACGCAAATTTTAATGGCATCAGCAAAAAATAGTACTACTAAATCGGTAATATCCAGCACCCAATGGTGGTATATTATTCCGGGTTTTCTTTTGATTGGCTTATTTTCTATCATTTATTATAATTATTCTAGCCAATTTTCTTTTTCAAAAATAGCAGATGGATTCACATCTGAATTTTTTATATTTCTTATAATAGGTGTTTTTGCTCAGTTAGTTGACGGTACTTTAGGCATGGGTTATGGTGCCACATCTACATCGTTTCTGTTATCTTTCGGTGTTCCTCCTGTTATAAGTAGTACAGCAGTACACGTTTCAGAGATGTTTACAACCGGTGCATCTGCTATTTCTCATCATAAATTCGGAAATATTAATCGTAAGTTGGCCAAAATGTTGATAATTCCTGGAGTTATTGGTTCAATTATCGGAGCATATTTATTGTCAGATGTGATAGACGGAAACGTAATTAAGCCTTTTATTGCGATATATATGATTGCATTGGCCATAGTTATCATCGTAAAAGCAGTAAGAAAAAAACGTCCGAAAAAACCGACAAAACAATTGGGCTTATTAGCTATTTTTGGTGGTTTTATGGATTCAGTTGGTGGCGGAGGCTGGGGACCCATCGTGACTTCCACACTCATAGGTCGTGGGCGTGATCCTCGTTACACTATTGGTTCGGTAAATGCAGCTGAGTTTGCCATTTCCTTTGCGAGTGGCATTACTTTTTTGCTTTTTGAAGGCATTCACGGTTGGCAAGTTATAGCTGGTTTAATACTCGGGGGTGTGATTGCAGCACCGCTAGGAGCATATTTTATCAACAAAATCCCAAGAAAACCAGCAATGGTGGCCGTAGGTTTAATGATTATCTTCTTGAGTTTGAGGACGTTGATTAAGTGGTTTTAACACACCAACTTAAATCCTTCTCCATGAAGATTCATGATTTGTATGCTGCTGTCGGATTTAAGATATTTCCTTAATTTGGTAATATAAACATCCATACTTCTGGCATTGAAATAGGAATCGTCACCCCAAATAAGCTTTAAGGCATAGCTACGGCTCACTGTTTTATTTTGATTTTGACAAAATAACTTCAGCAAATCCGACTCTTTGGTAGTTAACTTATTCATTCCTTCAGCACTTTTTAGCTCATGTTGTAAGGAATTGAAAGCAAATTTACCAAGTGTAAAAACCTCAGCTTCGGGGTTTATCTCTCCTTTTTTTGATCTTTTCAGAATCGCTTTTATTCTAACTAAAAGCTCTTCCATGCTAAATGGCTTAGTAATATAATCATCAGCCCCAACTTCAAAACCCTTGATAGTGTCTTCGGGCATACTTTTGGCTGTAAGAAACACGATAGGAATATCAGGATTCTTGGTTCGTATTTCTTTGGCCAAAGAAAAACCGTCTTTTTTTGGCATCATGACGTCTAAGATACAAAAATCGAATTCTGAGCTTAAAAATATATCTAAACCCTGGTTTCCGTCTTTAGCCAATGTTACGTCGTAGCCTTTCGCTGTGAGATATTCATGGAGTAATGAGCCTAAGTTATGGTCGTCTTCTGCGAGAAGTAGTTTTATTTGATTCATATAGTTTATTTAAGCGTAGGTTTGTTTTAAGCCAAAGGTAACAGCACCGAAAAGTCTGTTCCTTCATCAATTTTACTGTTTACAGAAATCGTCCCATTGTGCATTTCAACCATGTTTTTAACATAGCTTAGGCCAAGTCCAAATCCCTTCACATCATGGAGGTCGCCTTTGGGGACTCTATAAAATTTCTCAAAGATTTTGCTCAGCTGGTCTTTAGGAATTCCTATTCCTTTGTCTGATATTTTTAAAAGTAGGCCTTTTTCAGTATTGCTTGTCGCTATCGTGATTTCAGGCTTTTCTTTCGAATACTTGATAGCATTATCCATGAGATTAAAAATAATGTTCGTCAAATGTACCCTATCTGCTGAAATATTAGTTTCTTCGGCTTGAAGGTCTAAATTGAGTTTTACTCCAAATTGTTCCATCTGAACACTCTGGTTTTTCACCACTTGATCTAGCACTTCATTGATATCAATAGGTTCGAAATTGAGGCTTAAATCGCCCTTTTCTAGTTTTGCGATTTGTAGAACTTTTTCTATTTGGGTTCCTAATCGTCTGTTTTCTTCTGTTATTATGTTGAGATATCTATCGGTTTTTTCTGGGCTTTTATTTATTTCTTTATCTTTTATAACCTCCAAAGCAAGGGCAATTGTAGAAACTGGCGTTTTCAATTCATGCGTCATATTATTTATGAAGTCATTTTTGATATTCGAGAGTTTCTTTTGAGTCAAAAGACTGTTTACTGAATAGTAGAAAATACCGCCCACAAAGGCAATCAATAGAAATGAGCTTCCAAAAATCGACCAAAGGTTTCGTAGAATGTAGTTTTCTTTTTCAGGAAAATACACCTGGAGCGTCTGGTCTTGCTGAAAAGTATCGTTTGGAAAAAGCTTTACTTTATAGGTTTTAGAGTTGGAAAAAGATTCATTCTTATTGAATGAAGCAAAAACCATATTTCCATTGTCTTTTACGCTATACTTGAAGGGTAGATTGATTCCACTTTCAGTAAATTCCTTTTTCAATAAGGTGTCGAGCATAACATGACCCAGTCGCTCGTAGATGCTTCGCTTGCCTATGATAAAATCCTTGAATACATCTTTCATCAGATTTACCTTTTCCTGTTTCTTTTCAGATACCCAACTCTTTTCAGTGGTTCTTTTCTGCGGCTTAAGATATTCTTTTGTCTGATTTTCTTCACCCAATACATTTGCTGATGAGTTGTCTTCAGTAACAATAAAATTGAATCTAGGCAATTGCTCAGAGAAATCAAAGAAGGGGTCTTCTTCAAAAACCCTAGAGAGCTCGTTTAAATTGCTCTGTTTTTTGGCTAGTTCCATTGATCTTTTTCGAAATTTTTCAAAAGACCGATGTTCATCTTCCAAAAATGCCCTTAAATATTCGCTTTGTTGCTCGGGGTAGACATACATGCGTTCAGCCAGAACATCGTTTTTTGGTTCAAAACTTGGACTCACATTTACAGTGACTACATGTCGAGGGTCTATTTTGAGAAGATTTCCCTCGTTATAAGCAAAATTAATAGTGTCAGAAGTGATTTTTGTATGGTTTACAATTTCAGGGTTTCTCCGAGAAACTCTTTTTTTGGGTTTCGAAATATTTAATAATCGATTTTTTTCCTCTTGAATTATTCTTTGTTTGGTCATAAATATGACCTCTTGTTTTTCTATTTGTCGAGATGTTTCTCTAAGTATTTCATTCACTTTCCTGTCAAACTGCTCGTTTTTTTCGGCAATGGCATTCTCTATCCAATACCATTGGAAGGCTATCAAAGAAACCAATGCTAGGAGCATTAATCCAATCAAAACATTAATTCGGTTCAATTTTCAAATATTTGATTTTCCAAAACTAGGTTTTTTAACAGAATAACGAAAGAGCTTTAACACTTTTTAACTATGCTACTGGCGGCATCATAATGGCTAATTATCACGTGTTTTAACGAATTAATGATTAATTTTGTGAAAATTTTTTCTTAAATATTTTTATGGCGATATCAGTAAATCAGCTGACAAAGACTTACGGAAGCCAAACGGCTGTTAACAATATTTCTTTTTCGATAGAAAAAGGACAAATATTGGGATTTTTAGGGCCAAATGGAGCTGGGAAATCAACAACCATGAAAATACTAGCGGGCTATATAAGTTCCACATCGGGAGAGGCACAATTGGATAGTGATGTCATCACGGTGGACTCTTTAATTACGAAAAGTAAAATTGGATACTTGCCCGAGCACAATCCTTTGTATTTAGAAATGTACGTAACAGAATACTTGAGTTTTGTTGGCGGTATGTTTGGATTGAAAGGAGCTGTTCTTAAAGAAAAAGTTGCAAAAGTTATTGAGATGGTTGGACTGATGCCTGAAAAACACAAGAAAATTGAACAACTTTCTAAGGGATATCGACAAAGAGTAGGACTCGCTCAAGCCTTAATTCATGATCCCGAAGTATTGATTCTCGATGAACCAACGACGGGTTTAGATCCCAATCAATTGGTGGAGATACGAAAGCTGATTAAAGAGGTTGGAAAAAATAAAACGATTATACTTAGTACTCACATTATGCAAGAAGTGGAGGCTATTTGTGACAGGGTAATCATCATAAACAAAGGGAACTTAGTGGCAGATGACACTTTAGAAAACCTAAAAAAAGACGGTGGAACACTCGAAGAAATTTTTAGAAAATTAACAAACTGATAAAAGAAATTGAGATATGGACATTTTTGTAGGCAGTATTCCTTTCAAATTTAAAGACCAAGATTTGGTAGATTTGTTTTCGCCATTTGGTGAGGTAAAGTCTGCCAAAATAGTAATAGACAAAACTACCAGACAAAACAAAGGATTTGGTTTTGTTGAAATGGGAGACAGAAAAAGCGGAACAGCTGCTATAAAAAAGTTGCATGGTTCTGATCAAATGGGCAGAGCAATTGTGGTTTCTGAAGCCAACAAGGATAAGGAAGGCCAAAGAATAGACAAGGCTCCGAGAGATTGGCACAAACCAAAAAAGAAGAACGATAACATTATAACTTTTGGCGGTTAATGAAATTTGACGATTACAGAATATCGCATGACATAAAGAAAAGTTTAGCAGAGAAAGGATTTAAAAAGCCAACTGATATTCAGTTTAAGGCTATTCCAAACATTCTGAAGGGCGAAGATGTGCTTGCTATAGCCCAAACTGGTACAGGTAAAACCGCAGCATTTGCCATTCCAGTCATAAATATTCTACATAGCAATCCTCCTGAGTGGTTTGCCAAAGGTTCGGTACGGGCTTTGGTAATGGTACCTACGCATGAGCTTGCCCAACAAATAGCAGAGGTTTTTAAGGAAATAGCCAAATACACCAAATTGCGTATTCTGGCATTGTTTGGTAGTACAGACCAAGATCCACAGATTGCCGCTTTTCAAAAAGGCGTGGATATTTTGATAACTACACCAGGCAGGATGTTTGACCTTCGTGCCCAAGGATTTATAGACTTTAGAGGAACGGAATTTCTTATACTTGACGAGGCCGACAGAATGTTGGACATGGGTTTCTACAAAGATATAGAAGACGTCATGCGGTTTTTGCCCAAAAACAAACAAACGCTTTTTTTCTCTGCGACTATAGATGAAAAAATCAAAAAACTGGCGTATTCTATCGTAAAGAATGCCATTCGAATTCAAATCTCGCCCGATGACCCCATCTCCAAAAACATCAGTCATTCGATGATTCTGATAGAGATGGATGATAAGCGATTCTTTTTGGAGCGATTTATCAAACAAAATCCAGAGAAAAAACTGGTGGTGTTTGTTCGTACCAAAGTGCGAGCAGATAGGGTAGTGGCTGCCATGGATCGCGTGGGCTTGGTTACAGAATCTATCCACTCCGGAAAAACCCACCAAGAGCGGAATGATACCATGAAAAGGCTAAAAAGTGGCCAATTGAAGGTCCTTATTGCTACTGACGTGAGTGCAAGAGGCGTGGATATTCCTAATGTAGATTATGTAATTAACTACGATTTGCCAGATGTTCCAGAAAATTATGTTCACCGAATTGGTAGAACGGGAAGGGGAACACTAAAAGGAAGGGCATTGTCTTTTTGTAGCTTAGAAGAACGTCCGATGTTAGATGTCATTGAAGATTACATTGGACATTCTATTTCCACTCAGAAATTAGAAGATTTGGATTATCAAGAAACTATAATTTTTTCAGAAGCAGACCAAAAGACTTACAAGGACGTTTTTAAAGAGATTGCAGAGTTTGAAAAGGCCATGGAAGTTAAAAAGAAAAAGAAAAAATAGGTGAGATTTTTTCCCTGATTTAGTATTCCGTAATAACCATTTTTCTTGCCTCAATTGCTATGCTATATTTCTATTGATACAGATTTTACCTTTATGAATTTCAAAAAATTAACAACACTATTAATTCTTCAGTTTGTAGTAGTTTCACTGTTTGCTCAATCAACAAATACGGGCAACTGGGTGGCGTATTTCGGTAATCAAGCATTTAATAAAAAATGGAATTTACACAGCGAAATCCAGTACCGAAGCTATAATTTTATTGGTGATACTCAGCAACTTTTGTTGCGAACGGGCTTGGGGTATAATTTTAGCGAGAAAAATAATAATTTGCTATTGGGTTATGCATTTATAAACACACAGAATTACGTTGCGAATACAGACGAAAAAGTTGACTTTGACGAACATCGGATTTTTCAACAGTTTATAACCAGGCAGAATTTTGGAAGAATTTTTACCCAACACCGCTACAGGACCGAGCAAAGATTTTATAATGATAGCTTTCGATTTAGATTTCGTTATTTCTTAGGTATTAATATTCCTGTTACTCATAAAACTATGGCTCCTCAAGCCGTGTATTTATCCATGAGTGATGAGGCGTTTATCAACGCAAAAGCGAACGTTTTTGACCGTAACCGTCTTTATGGCGGACTAGGTTATGTAATCAACAAAAACCTCAGAGTGGAGCTGGGTTATATGTCGCAAATGCTCGAAAATTCTAAAAGAGGACAACTGCAAATTTTGTTATTTAATAATATTCCATTTCATAAGAACTAATCCATTGTGAAGATGAAAAAGTCTGTTTTTTCTTCATTTATACTTTTACTTTTTACCACAAATGTCTTTGGCCAAATAACCTGGCAAACCGATTTTGAGCAAGCAAAGAAAACTGCGGCAAGAACAGGGAAAAGTATACTTATAGAATGTTTTCATCCTGAGTGTTCGCATTGTCAGGTTTTGAATCAGAACTTAAAAAATCCAGAGTTGTCGAAATATCTAAACGATAATTACACAAATATGAAACTCGACTTGACCAATCAGAGTCAAGTGAAATTGCTCGAGGAAAGAAACATTAGGTTAATAAATTATCCAGTTTTTTTGTTTTTGGACACTGAGGGCAAACTTCAGTATTTTCTGGAACCCAAGGAAACCGCCCAAGATATTATAGTTCAGTTTGAAGAAGAAAGGGGAAATAGCTGTTTGGAATGCGAAAAAAAGGCAAATTCGACTTTAAACGAAAACGTAAGGTGTGCAATCTATTATAGACTTTTAAAGGATCAAGACAAGGGAAATGTCCTCAATAACAAGCTTTTCGAAAGTCTTGAAGAGTCCGAAAAAGCCAGTTTGGGTTCATGGAATATTTTCAAGAAAACTGTTTTTTCTCCCAACAATATGTTTTTTCAATTTTGGATAAAAAATCATCCCCAAGCAGCTGGTTTAGAAGGGAATAGCGGCAAAGAGAAAGATGCTTTTGCTTCAATTATTCAAATACACACCAAGTATCTTGAAAACAAGGATGATTATCCAAAATGGGAACTTGATTCGCTACACGCATATTTGGCAAAACTCGGAGCTGACGAGAAACGCAGACTCTCATGGCTTTGGAGTTTAGAATTAAATTATTATTTAACTTCAAAGGATTATAACTCCGCAAAAAATCTTTGCCGCAAGATGGCATTTATTTATCCTGATGCTAATACGTTTTCTTTTTTATCGGAGAAAATAAATGCGAAAGTAGAAGGCGTGGAAATGTACGATTATTTTCTAGAAATAAAGGATAAATGGCTAGCTGGATTGAGAGAACCAAAGCACAAATCTGCCTATTTCATTCAAGCAGCCCAGTATTATAGTAAGTCGGGGCAAAAAACAGAATGTATTAATTCTTTAAACCAAGCCACTCAATTTGGTTTATCAGTTTTAGAAAAAAACGCTTTTATCCAAAAATATTGTAAGTAAATTTATCTTTTCAACTTCCCACTACCATCTCCTAACATGAGATTTTCTACCTCAGCAATATCCACTAAGTTTTGATCGCCAGGAATAGTATGTTTCAAGGCACTAGATGCGTTACCGAATTCTAAAGACTTCAAGTCGTCTTTATAAATCAATTGTCCATATATAAATCCGCCAAGAAATGCATCTCCAGTGCCTACTCTGTCAACAATGTGCGTAATGTCCAAATTGCCCGTTTTCAAGTATTCTTGCCCGTTCCACATGCGTGCATTCATGCGGTTGTGGGAAGCACTAATTTGTATGCGTTCGGTATCGATTATTTTTTCTATGGAAGGATAACGCTCCATCAGTTTTTTCGCGGTGTCCTGAAACTTGCCCTTTTCTTCGTTAGAAATTATTCCAAATATCTCTTCAATATTTTTTCTTGAAGCCAATATCACATTAGAATAAGAAGCCAACTCAGGAAGAATATCTTGGGGCGTTTTGCCATAATTCCAGAGGTTGCTTCTGTAATAAATATCCGAAGACACTTTTATGCCCAGTTTTTTGGCCACTTTTAAGGCGTCTAAAAGTGCAATTGCAGGTTTTTCGCCCACAGCTGGAGTAATTCCACACCAATGAAACCAATCAGCATCTTTTAGTATTTCTTCCCAGTCAAACCAACTCGGGTCAAGATTGACAAATGCAGAATCTGCTCTGTCATAAACTATCTGACTCGCACGACTTACAGCACCCGTTTCGAGAAAAAACAATCCCATTCTCTGGCCTTTTAGATGTATGTTTTCATCAGAAATGCCCAGTTTTCTTATAAATGCTTTTGCTTTTTTCCCAATATGGTTTTCCGGGAAAACACCCACATGAGTCACATCAAAGCCAAAATTGACCAATGCCGCACCAACGTTCATCTCTGTACCTCCAAAAGTACAGTCGAAGGATTCCGCTTGTGCTATTTTTTGGAAGCCGGGCGTAGAAAGACGTAACAGTATTTCTCCGAAAGTGACGATTTTAGGCATTGCAAAACGATTTAATTTTCAACAAAAATAGCATTTAAGATTAAACGCCCAAATTTCTTCTAATACCCAATTCCAATCCACGCAACTCGGCCAACCCTCTCAAACGACCAATTGCAGTATAACCAGGATTAGTTTTCTTATTTGGATTCAAATCATCTAACATTCTATGTCCATGATCCGGGCGGAATGGCAGTCTATAATCCTCTCTATTTTCAGTTTTACGTTTTTCTTGCTCTTTTACCAAAGCTTGCATTACGCCGAACATGTCTACATCGCCGTCCAAGTGATCAGCTTCATGGAAATTCCCCATTTCGTCACGCTTGGTAGCTCTTAAATGTATGAAATTTATTCGGTCACCCATTCTTTCTATCATGCCTACCAAATCGTTATCGGCTCTCACTCCGTAGCTGCCTGTGCAGAAACAAAGACCATTGTATTTGCTTGGATATGCCTCCAGCAAAGCCTTAGCATCTGCCTCGTTGCTTACCACACGTGGAAGACCAAGAATAGTATATGGCGGATCATCTGGGTGAATAGCCAGCGAAACTTTATTTTGTTCAGCCACTGGACCAATTTCGGCTATGAAGGCATAAAGGTTATTTCTGAGTGTTTGGTCGTCAATACCATTGTAGGTAGCCAATACTTCACCAAACTGCTCTATTGTAAAGCTCTCTTCGCTACCGGGTAAACCAGCGATTATATTTTTGACCAATTTAGATTTTTGAGTATCAGTGGCCGATTGAATCCATTGCTCAGCCTTTTCAAGAATATCAGCCGAATATGCATCTGGGGCATTTTTTCTTTTCAAAAGATAAACTTCAAAAGCACAAAATTCAACTATATCGAACCTCAGGGCTGTGGAGCCATCTGTCATTGGATAGTCAAGGTCAGTCCGTGTCCAATCCAAGACAGGCATGAAATTATAACAAACGGTGTCTATTCCACAGGTGGCGAGGTTAGCAATAGAAGTTTTATAATTTTCTATGTAAGTCTCAAAATTTCCTGAGCGTTTTTTGATGTCTTCGTGCACTGGGATACTCTCTACCACTGACCAGGTTAGTCCGGCAGCTTCGATTATTTCTTTACGTTTCTGAATTTCTTCCACAGTCCATACCTGACCGTTTGGAATGTGATGAAGAGCAGACACCACACCAGTAGCTCCAGCTTGGCGTACATCCGAAAGGCTCACGGGGTCATTGGGGCCATACCATCTCCAAGTTTGTTCTAATGCCATAAAATTCGATTGATATTATTTTGACAAAAATAATGGATGGAGTATCGAATTACTACCATTATAGATTTAAATAATTGTATTTTTTTGCCAAAAACTTGTGATGAATAATGAAAGTAAAAAAAAGTATAATTTTTTTTACGCAATGTTTGGAAATAAAAAATCAGTCCTGCATCTTTGCACTCCCAACGCACAGGGAATAGGGGAGTTTAGCTCAGTTGGTTCAGAGCATCTGCCTTACAAGCAGAGGGTCGGGGGTTCGAATCCCTCAACTCCCACAGTATAAAAAGCCTCATAATCAGTAGATTATGAGGCTTTTTTCATTTTCGGCCATACTTTTAGAAATCCTGGTTTAAACATGGTTTAAACATTTTGATTTTTAGAGGTGTTGAAAATTAGCCATTTACAGAAGGATTCGAAAAATCTAGATTTTCGAAAATCAAAAAAACCATTCGAGATGAATGGTTTTCGGGTATACAAGGAAGCCGTTCTATTAGTGTTCTAATATTTTTGGAGTTTAGTCACCTGTTTTTAATGCTTCCATTGGCCTGAGACTTTTTTCGATAAATGCATCTATGTCATCCTTCCAGTACCAGTATGCTAAAATTAGAATACCAAAAATTGGTAGCAACCACAACCACCAGTATGATTTTTGTTTTGGCTCTTTATAATAAGTTTGATTTATTGGTGGCTCATACCAGTAACTTTGGGTATTGTTGTTATTATAGTTGGTTTTGGGATAATAACCGCTTCGAGGTCTTAAACCTACGTATTTGCTGTTCGTAGCAAGTCGTACTGCTTCTTGATTAATTGTTTTTTCGCCTTCCTGATAATTATAATCCGAAAATGGCTGGTAATTGAACTCTATCATGACTTTACATTTTTAAGGATTCCATTATTGCAAAATATACATCGGTCAGATCTGACACATTGATTTGTCTCTCTATGGCATTTATATCTCGATAAGGAATGGGCTTCCCCTTGTATTTTTCAAAAAGCTTCTGGAGCTTTTCATTCTCATAAATACCCAAGCGTTTTTTGAGGCGTTCTACTTCTCCTCGATTTTCGTTTTCTGAATGATTTTCGTGCCTTCGGGATACTAGAACTTCAACATACTCTGAAAGGCTCATCGAATACCTATCGGCTTCTATGGCCAGATCCATTTTTAGTTGAGCTTCGCATTTAAAGCCTAAGGTTACTTTTGCTGTGGCATTGGCTAGAGCATTAACATCTAGGCCTCGTCCTGTTCGTGTTGTGTTTGTCATTGTGTGTGTTTATTTATTAATACCCAAATATTACATTTTCTAAAAAACTAGTTTATAGTTACTACTGGTTAATGCTCGTTATTTTGGGTTAATGTTGGTTAATTAAAGATATTTTATTTTTACCAAGTTTAATTCCCAGGCTCCCCTAAGTGTAAAAATATTATCTCTACTTGCTTAGGGGTAAGTATTCTGCTGTTTGCTTCTATTTTAAGTTCTTCAATTTTTTTCAGCCATTTGTTTAAGGTTGTCAATGAAACATTGTAACTCGCTGCTAGCTCAGTTCTCGTGGATGTTGTAATTTTCATTTGTTTTTAAAGTTTATCCTGCTTACTTGCTTAAGTAAGTAAGCAAGATGAATTTGATAATTTTTTAATTATTGCTCTTCACCGAATACAAGTTTTACATAGTATCCATGCCTACACTTGAGTTGGGTTTGTTCATATCCGAGTTTTGAAAGGGCTTTGCCTAATTGTACTGGCTTAGGAATAACTTTAGAATGGAAATGTTCTCGCAAATAGGCATTGATATCAGTTGCACTCATGAATTTGTCATGTTCCTCTTTAGAGGCTGGTAGTAGGGCAGAAACTAGCATATCTTCTTCAGGAGATATATATTGAAATTTCTCATTTTCAATTTCATTTTCTTTAATTTCTTCTGCATTTAATTGGTATTCGAAACCAGTAGTATAAAGATGATAGGCTTGGGACCAGATAAGGTCAATATCAAGCTCGTTTCTATAATTCCAGTCTATTTCCTCAATTTTGAAACAAAGCCACCGTACAGAGCCTGTTTCATCGTTTAAAAAGTCAAATTGATTGATAGACCCAAGAAAGTTAGCTCTTCTTGGCGATCTGATTGACTTCGTACCATAGGGAGGGCGAACCTTTACATGATCTCTAGAAAAAACACTTTTTAATGTGTTCAATTCAAATTTGCTCAAAGAGGAGAGTTCGTCTAGGTTAATTATGAAGTTCTCAGTGAGGGCAATAAGGCCATCTTTATCCATCGAGATATTCTCTGTAAAATATTCTTTCAATCTTGGAGGACATAACCATCTACAAAATGTTGTTTTACCATTATTTTGCTTCTTTTGGACCAAAACAAAGGCCTGTTTATTGAAGACATTGGTATCTAAAGCACAAGCGATTGACCTAACCAACATTTTTTTAAATTGCCAGTTAAATCGTGTCTGGTTTTCCGCATTAATGTAATTTGCCAAATTTTCGATGTAATCTATATTTCCCTCTGGGTTATAGAGGCTACTAATATTATCGAAGTATTCTTGAAAAGGATTGTACTTTGTAACATAACTAGATTTTAATATGGCTAATAGTGTGGCCATAGATATTCCCTTATGCTGCTTATGAAGGTCTCTGAAAATGTCATTTTCATTCAATTCATGGAAAAGTTCGTTGGAACCAAATTCACGGACTTCTAATTGATAGTTGACCTCATTGAGTCTTATTTCATAGTTGGCATCCAAGAAGTCCTCGACTTCTTGGATACTAGTGCTTTTTCTGCTCATAGTTTTTTTGGATTTAGTTTTTCAGCAATCTCCTTCCTAGTGGCTTTCTTGTTATCCGCAAGCCAAGCATCTAGATCCATTTTTCTGAATCTTAAAGAACGGCCAACTTTGTTGAAACAAATCTCACGTCTGTGGGTGAGCTGATAGATGGTACCTTTCGGTACTTGTAGATAATCCGATGCTTGACTTAAAGTAAGGATAGCATCTGATTGAACCGTGGCTTCTGGTTTAGAAGCTAAAAGGTCTCTAAGAATTTGCTCTATAATAGCCTTGAGCTCAGGTTGTGTAGTTACTATTATTTTTTCCATTGTTTTGTTTAGTTATGTGAAACAATGGGCCAAAGGAATTATCAAAAAAACTGTTCCCTGGGGGGGGCCTCCCAGGAGATGTTTTCATTTTTTGCTGTTTTTTTTAAAATTAGCTAAGTTTAAATCAGAAAGTTGGTTTTTTACAAAAGTCAAATCATCATTTTCATGTAGGATATCAACCAGGGATAGGTTCTTATAAATTGTTGTTTTTTCGATTTTTTTTTGAGTTAGTCCAATTTTCGTAACAAATCTTATAAAATGAGCTATTTCTTTATTGTTGAGTGAATTAAAATCCACCCCAGCCTCTTTTAAAAGTAGCAAAATTGCGATTATTTGCCTTTTTAATGTATACTCTGTGGCTTCTTCTATATGAGGTTCACCTTGAAATTTTTTAATACTTTCAATATAGTTATTTAATTCTGTAACATAGAAAATCTTCATCAAGTGTTTAGAAACAAACGATTTCCAATGTTTTTCAAACATCAAATCATGATTTTCTAGAAAATATGATATATCGATTGAATTTAAATACTCAAATGAAAATTGTGGTTTTTTAGAAAAGAAATCAAAGTCTCTCTCAAAATCCCCTGAAATTGCTGAAAGTGAATCATTAAATCCAGGAATGTCATTTAAGAAATCTTCAAATTTTATCTTACAAAATTCAATTAATTGTGTTCCTCCAAATTTATTAAGCTCTTCATTTAAAATATCAACTTCATTATCAATAATTGTATTCAAATGCAATTGTTTTAACCTTTTCTCCTTGTACTGTTCTTCAAAACTAAACATTTTAAGTTCGAAACTTTTCTTAGTTTTTGCCAATTGCTTCGGATAAATTTTGCTTAAAATTTCATTAAGTTTTTTTGAATTGATGATAGATAAAAGAATTCTTTGTCCTGAAAGCGATTTTGAATAAATGGAAATCGAATCTTCTTGTATAATCTCGGAAATTTCAAGAAAACCTGCCTTTAGCGTTACATTATTTTTCAATTTTTCTATACCTTCCTCGCTATTTAGAATTTCCAAATATACGTTTTTCCCTTTTTTATATTTACAATAATCTTTGATATACTTAGCAATTATCTCTTTTTCATTAGGTAATAATCCTTCTAGATCTTCATTTTCAATAAAATGAATAAATGGATTGGAATCTAAAAAATGATCATAGGTAGAAAAGGATATAATTGAAGGAAACAGGCCGCCTGATTGTTGGTTTAATAAGTTGTATTTTTCTTCAGTTGTCATCTTTGTTTACCGAATAGGGTCTTATTTTAGGGATAAATTACCAGATATGTTTTTTCTAGTTTACCAAATACTCGAAAATTTTCCTAAATTTATGAAAAAACTAATTCATGCCTTCAATTTATTATGCCTACGACAAAGTTGAATTTAGATGTGACGCAACAGGCCATTTTGGCTTGTATTTAGACTTCCATTTGGTTTGGTACGAAACAATGCTAAAAGAAGAAGGGAAGTCAGTTAATGTTTATAGAAACTTCATGCTTATATCCAAAGGGGATGGTTTTTCTAGAATTCCTAAAACCATTTTTTTTGACGAACAGACACTTTCTTTAAGCCATGTACCCCTTAAATTGGCGTTTCGAAAAAATGGTGGCATAATGCCTCTCTTGTGTCAAATTTTAAACCCTTTGACAGTTTACAGTGGAAGTGTCTCCATTAGTAGAGTTGACATAGTATCGTTTACCGAGGTTTTGCGGAGGTTAACCATTTGGGGTTATGAAGATGTGAGAGACAATTTCAAACAGTTTGTAAGATTTGAGGAATTTTCGGGCTACACAGAAGAGCAAATGCTTGAAACAGACAATCTTTTGAAATTAAAGAAGCTATTGGACAATCTATAAAACATGGCAACAAACAAACACGCCACTATACGCTACCATGCTCTCGACAAATGTTTCAGCAATTTTGGCCGGAAATACTTCATTGATGATTTAATATCAGCATGTAATAGGGCTATTTTTGACCATGCAGGTATTGAAGATGGTATCAAACGCCGACAAATATTTGATGATATTACTTTTATGGAAAGTGAGGCTGGCTGGGCTATTCCTTTGGAAAGGCACAAGGATGGTAAAAAAGTGTATTATCGATATGAATCCAAAGACTTTTCTATCAAGAATCAGGGAATTAACGAAACAGAAGCTCGACAACTACAAGAAACCATCATGACATTGTCCCGATTCAAAGGTATGCCACAATTTGAATGGATAGAAGAATTATTGATTAGACTAGAAAGCTCATTTAATATTAAAAATACCAAATCTGCGATTGTTGGTTTTGAACAAAACCTTTACCTAAGAGGACTTGAACATTTCTCCAGGATTTTTGAGGCGATTCAAAATCAAAAAGTACTGAACATTGTTTACAAAAGTTTTAAAAATCCAGAAGCTAATAGACAAGAAATACATCCATATTATCTGAAGCAGTACAACAATCGGTGGTTTTTATTTGGGATATCAGAGCAATATGGCACAATTTCAAACCTTGCTTTAGATAGGATACAAGAAGTGAAAGAATGCAATTCCAAGTATTTGCCCAACCAGACCATTAACTTCGAAGAGTACTTCGATGATGTAGTTGGTGTAACCATATCAGGCGAAGAGCCACAAAAAGTATTGTTAGAAATAGAAGATTCACTATGGCCTTACATTGAAAGTAAACCAATTCATGGTTCTCAAAAATACAAGGGCAAAACAGAAAAAGGAGTCCAAATTGAATTGAATCTTCAAATTAATTATGAACTAGTAGCAATAATTTTTGGGCTAGGTGAGAGGGTAAAAGTGAAAGAACCCGAAAGTTTATTAAAAGAAATAAAAGAAAAAATTAAAAAGCTTTTTGAAAACTATTAATATCTGTGCAGTTGTAGTGCACAGATTGGTTTTACCTTTGTAAGGTAATATTTAACAGATTATATGACTAATACTAAGGAGGATATCACCAATGGTTTTTGGAATTTAATTAATTCTTTGAGAGGAAGAATTGAAATTTCTAGCATTCTAAATCAAATTCTTACTTTAATTTTTTTGAAGTATTTATATGATTTAAAGAGATCAAACATATTCCACAAATATTTTTTATCCTACCCTGATCAAGTTGATGCAATATTTTTTGGAACTAACAATTCTTCTGATGTACATAATGCTCTAAACAGGATAATGTTTTCATTTTTTCAAGAAAACGGTCCTTTGCTTGGCCACCTAAATATTCAATACGTAATTGATTTCGCGTCAAATGAAGACCGGGATTCTGCCGAATTTATTTATTTCAACACTATTGAATTCTTAAATAGTATTAATTGTAATGTTGACCGAGAACCACATAATGAATCAATTTTGAGTTGTCTGTTTGATCAAACATTAAATTTAGTTTCTCAAAATTTTGGCAAGACGTCAGGTAATATCCAAACCCCTACTGAAATTAATTCACTTATTGCTGAATTACAGTTTAGAGATGAGAACAACGAATCATTAGAAATATATGACCCTACCTGTGGAAATGGAGGTTCTTTGGTAAGTATTTCGTTAAAAGCAAAAAATGCCAAGGTTTATGGCCAAGAAATCAGCTATAATGGTACCTATTTAACGGTTTTGAATCTGCTTATACATGGCGTTAGAAATTATGAAATTACAGACGGAAGTGTCCTCAATAACCCTCGATTCCTGGATGAAAATAATAATGTTAAAAAATTTGATATTATCGTAAGCCATCCTCCTTTTGGATTGAAAATGTGGAATGAAAATCCAAATTTCGACTTTTTTAATAGGTGGAATGATAAAACAGGTATTCCATCAAATAATAATGGAGATGGTGCCTTTATCTTGCATAATATAAAATCTCTTAGAATTGGTGGAATTGCCTATTGCATTATACCAAATGGTTTTTTTTACAAAGAAGGAGTCGACAAAAAAATCAGGGAATATTTAGTTGATAAGGGCTTCATAAAGGGGATTATAGCATTGCCTCCTAGATTGCTTTATGCTACTTCTATACCTTGCAGTATATTAATTCTAGAGAATAATCCTAGTAAACCTTCGAATGACATTTTCCTAATTGACGCCAGTGGTGAGTTTTCAAAAGAAAGGTTCCTTAACAGGCTAAATGCTGGCAATATTACCAAAATAGCGGACACTTGGCATAGAAATGACGAAATAAGCGGGTTCTCTAAAAAAGTAAGCATCGAAGAAATTGTAGAATCAGATTACAATTTACAGATAACAAGATACACTGATTTTGTTGGTTTAAAAGAAATCCCAGAAGGGTTTAAAGCAATAAAGTTATCAAACATACTTTCTACTTTACCAAGGGTAAGAGAAACCAATGGACTTGGAAAAATTATTAAAATTTCCAATTTGTCCTCGGACCCTTTTCTCTACGAATTAGATTATAGTATATTGCCAAACGCCGAAATCAATAGGAATTTTGTTAAAATCACATTGCCTTGTCTGTTATTGTCAAAGCGATTTAACAAACTGAAGCCAAGTTTCATAAAAGCCTCTGAAGAATATCCCGTGTTCATATCTCCAGAAATTGAAGCTTTTAAACTTGACAATGAATCGGTAGATATTTCATTTTTAGTTTTCCAATTGTATAACGATTATACACTGAAACAGCTAGAAAATTCTTCCACTGGTGACATAATGCCAATGATTAGAACAAATGACCTTTTAGCTATTCAAGTCCTGGTTCCAATCCTAGAAATTCAAGATTCTCTGATAAAACAAAAAGCTTTAGTAGATGGTGCGAGGATTCAGGAGGATAAAAGTAAAATAGAGAAGCTTCAGCTACAATCTACAATAGACAGGTTACTAACTGAGCGATTGAATGATTTTCAATGGAAACTACACGACATTCGGAATGGTGAGCTATTGCGTTTAAAAGGACAAATTACAACATTGGATGTATTTTCTGATTTAAATCCTGACTTGTTCAATAAACCTTTTGTTGAAGATTCAGGTGAGACATTAAAAACACTCATTGGTGGAATTTATAAAAGCTATCAAAATGTAGCAAACTTTTTATCTGACTTATACGATTCATCTAGCCAATCCATAGTTAAAGAAGAAATTGATGTTTTGAAGTTTCTTGAGGATTTTTGTGAAAGACAAACTAGTCTTGCAGGTAATCTTTATCAAATAATCTATGATGACATTGATGTATTAAGAAAAGACTATGAGAAAAGAAAACTTACTATCATTTGTAATAAAAAAGATTTAGAAAGCATACTATTTAATATTTTTGAAAATGCCATAAAGCATGGAGAATTTGCAAACTCTAATAAAACCAATAGAATCAGAATAAGCCTTACCATTGATAATTCCATTCAAACTATTACCATTGGAATATTGAATAACGGCAGAAAATCTAGTATATCGGAATTGGACTATTTTGCCGATGGTGGTAAAGCTGGCCCAAATGCGAATTCAGGAAAAGGGGGACATATTGTAAAAACTTTAGTTGAAAGAAATAATGGAAAGGCATCTCAAATAAATTATTTTGACAACAAAGTTGAGGACTATACCTTTGAAATTAGTTTACAATTTAACTTAGAAAAATCTCATGGCTTATAAAGTATTGATTATTGATGACCAACATCACCAAGCTCCATTAGAAGAAATAAAAAAACTAGCTAAGCTTTTCAAAATTGATTTAGTTGGAGAAAGATTTCACGTGAAGGGAATTGAGAAATTAAAGAATGATGTTGCTTTCGAATATCAAGCGGTAATATTAGATGCTACTGGCTTTAAAAAGTCGGATATTGAAGAAGATAACCAAACCAATAGAGGCTTGTATTATTCTTTAAAGGAACTAAGTGAGCATAAAGCTAAAAGGCTTATTCCATGGTTTGTTTATACTGGAGCTCCAAGAAACCTAGATAACGAAGATTTTATTGACAAAATTGCAGAGTATCAAACCGAAATTAAATTTGGAAGAAAAGAACTTTGCTATTACACAAAAACAGAAGATGAAAGAGAGCTGCTTGAAGATATAATATTTGAAATTGAAAAGATTTCGACTACTCAAATCGAATATAAATACCGAGAGGTCTTAATGGATTGTAAAAAGATTGGAGTAGGTTCAGAACTTATAGGTAATCTAATACAAATATTAAAATCTACCCAGTCCAATAATCTCGATTTGGAGCCATCTCTTTATTTCACACAATTAAGAATGATACTCGAATATGTTTTCAGGGATGCGGCGAAACTAAATATTCTTCATGAAAGGTGTATTACTGATGGGAGAGTAAATTTAACGGAGTCGAGTTTGTTTTTGGCTGGAGAAAGGACAAAATATTTAAACGTCAGTTGCTCAAAAGCCCATTTCTCCAAAATAATGGCTGACAACATAAAGAATTTAATATTTATTACAGGAGCGGCTTCGCATACATCTGATGTAAATCCTGCAGAAAATAGGGATTATCAAGATTATCATAGACAGGTAAATACTCCTTATTTGCTATATCAATTGGTCTATATTTTGTGTGATTTATTAATTTGGTATGATGCTTATTCAGAAAAAAATAATGATATAAATAAAAACAAAAGTTTATGGGTTGAAGGACCATTGACAAGTTCAGTGGAGAATCATGAACCATTTACTGGTGCATTAAAAAAAGATACTAATGGAAATTATCATGTTGGACATGCTTTGATGCCATACAGTAAGGTAGAAGGAAATTTCATGATAGGCGATATGTTTGAAATAACCAAAACAATCGTAAATGACAAGAGTACCAAAAATATTTACCCCTATTTTGTAACACATTTTAAAAAGATATAAACATCAATGGCCAAACAAGAAAAACAAAAATCCATAGAAGAAACCCTTTGGGACTCTGCCAATAAGCTTAGAGGTAGTGTAGAATCAGCCGAATACAAACATGTAGTACTTGGTCTTATATTCTTGAAGTTTGCCAGCGATAAATTTGAGGAACATCGAAAGGCAATGATAGCCAAAGGGCAAGAAAAGTACATCGAGATGCCAGATTTCTATGGAAAGGAGAATGTTTTTTATTTAGATGAAGCGTCTCGTTGGAGCTACATCATCAAAAACTCTAAGCAAAACGACATTGCTTTAAAGATTGATACAGCACTACATAATATTGAGAAAAAAAACAAAGCCCTGAAAGGTGCCTTGCCTGATAACTACTTTTCTCGATTGGGTCTAGATGATACAAAACTTGCTTCGCTGCTTGATACCATCAATAAAATTGATACCTTGGTAGACAAAGCTCAGGATATTGTTGGACGAGTTTATGAATACTTTTTATCAAAATTTGCCTTGGCCGAAGGTAAAGGCAAAGGAGAATTTTACACCCCAAAAAGCATAGTAAACCTCATTGCTGAAATGATAGAACCCTATAAGGGCATTATCTATGACCCTGCTTGTGGCTCAGGTGGTATGTTTGTGCAGAGTATCAAGTTTATCGAGGCACATCATGGCAACAAAAAAGAGATAAGTATATATGGCCAAGAATATACCAATACGACCTACAAACTGGCTAAAATGAATTTAGCCATAAGGGGAATTACAGGTAATTTGGGCGAAAAAGCCGCAGATACCTTTGCCGAAGACCAACACAAAGACCTCAAGGCTGACTTTATTATGGCCAACCCACCATTTAACCAAAAAGACTGGCGAGCTGAAAACGAACTAAAGGACGACCCACGTTGGCGTGGCTATGATGTGCCACCAAAAAGTAATGCCAATTACGGTTGGATTTTGAATATGGTATCTAAACTTTCAGAAAACGGTATTGCAGGTTTTATTCTGGCAAATGGTGCTTTGAGTGGTGGCGGTGAAGAATACAAAATACGCAAAACCTTAATTGAGAATAAATTGCTTGAGGCCATTTTGGTATTGCCTCGAAATTTGTTTTATACCACTGATATAAGTGTTACGCTTTGGATTTTGAATAAAAACAAAAAAGCACAGAGCAAAACCATTGGTGATGAGCAACGCCAATTCCGTGACAGAGATAAAGAAATCTTGTTTATGGATTTACGACAAATGGGAGAACCATTCGAAAAGAAATTTACACAGTTTTCTGATGAAGATATTCAAAAAGTAGTAAGCACTTACCACCAATGGCAAACCAAAGAAATTGAAAATATACCAGAGTTCTGTTATTCAGCGACAATAAACGAAGTTATTAAAAAAGATTTCTCTTTGGTGCCAAGCAAATACATAGAATTTGTAAATCGAGACGAAAACATAGACTTTGAAGAAAAAATGAAGGCGTTGCAAGGAGAATTTAAAGAACTTCTAGACGCTGAAACCCAAAGCAAAAATGATTTATTGAAGGTATTTAAAGAGCTAGGATATGAAATCAAGCTATAAACCACTTGGACAATACATTCAGCCTGTTGTTGGGCGAAACAATGACCTCGGGGATTTGCCTTTGGTTGGTTTGAGTATTCATAAAAAGTTTATTCCATCGATAGCCAATACGGTTGGGACAGATATGTCAACTTACAGGATAATAGAAAAGAACCAGTTTGCTTATGGGCCTGTAACCTCGAGAAACGGAGATAAAATCACCATTGCTTTGTTTACTGATTATGAAAAGGCATTGATTTCTCAGGCATATATTCCATTTGAGGTAAAAGACAAAAAAGAACTTGACCCCGAATATTTAATGATGTGGTTTCGCAGACCAGAATTTGACCGTTATGCAAGATTTAAAAGCCACGGCAGTGCAAGAGAGATATTTGATTGGGAAGAAATGTGCAATACGCAACTCCCCATCCCCCACATTGACAAACAAAGAGAAATCGTAAAAGAATACAACGTTATCCAAAACCGCATAGCCCTTAACCAACAACTGATACAAAAACTTGAAGAAACCGCACAGGCTATTTATAAGCAGTGGTTTGTGGAGTTTGAGTTTCCAGATGTAAATGGGAATCCTTATAAAAGTAGTGGCGGTGAAATGGTTTGGTGCGAAGAATTGGGGAAAGGCATTCCATTGGGTTGGGAATTGAAATGTTTAAAAGATATTTCTGAAATTAAGACAGGACCATTTGGTAGTGCTTTGTTAAATGAGCAATACATTTCAGGAGGAACCCCTGTGATTACAGTGGAACACATTAAGGACTTTAAAATCTCGAACTTAGATTACCCATCCGTTACAAAAGAGGATTCAAAAAGATTAAAGGCATATGCCCTTTTGGAGGGCGATATTATATTTTCAAGAGTTGGCTCTGTCGATTTAAGTGCCTTAATCCAACCAGAAAATGAAGGTTGGCTATTTTCAAGTAGAATGCTTCGATTACGCCCTAAAAAAGACAAAATACATCCTATTCTGCTTTCTAATTTTCTAAAACTTAAAGAAACTAGAAATATGATAATTAGTCTTTCAGTAGGATCAACAATGCCGTCAATTAACACTGAAATTTTAGCTGGAATTCCATTTTGTTATTTTCCCAATTTTATTGGAGATAAAATATCAAATGTGTTTGTGAAATTTGATAAGCTAGTCTCGATTCATTATCTAGAAAACCAGAAGTTAAAAGAATTAAAGGAGTTGTTGCTTTCGAGGTTGGCGACGGTGGAATAAAATAGAAATACATTAAAAACCGAAAAGTGATGGAGTTCAATTTTTCAAAAACTTGGTTTTCAGTCAAATGCCCCAAATGCTTTTACAGCTTTGATATTCAGACTTTTGATATTATTAATGAATCAGTGGTTTATTGTAATAATTGCAAATGCCAAATTGAAATAATTAATGAAGATGCATCAGGCAGCAGAGCTAAGAAACAAATTGAAAATTCAATAAAAGATTTAAACAACACTTTAAAAAACTTATTTAAATAATGTTTTACAATCACCAACTCAGAACCAGTCTGCAAGAATGGAGAAACAGATTTTTGAAATCTGACTTCGATACATTTAATAATAAACTAAAATTCCTTTTTGATAAAATTAAGGGGGAACCAATTATTAATAATTTATTAGCTGATCTATCATCAAACTTTCCTTTTCCAAAAGAAACTATTAAAAAAATAATAGATGACAGGAATTATGAATTTGAATTTAAATCTGAAGAAGAATCTGCGGCATTTAATTTTCAGCACATTATATATATTCTTGAAGAAGTGAAAGACCCACGTTATTCATTTAATATGGGAGTTAAGGAAACTTTAGAGCATATAAAAGATAATATGGTAACCCCGTTATTTGAATATTTACATGACCAATTAGATGAGATTAGTTACGTATTATATATTATTGAGAAATATAAACTAAAAACTGAATGGTTTACTGGTAAAGAGCTAATTAACAGGTATAAACAAATTAAGAGCAACTTTGAAAACCTTTTGGAAGATGATTTGCGGCTTTTTTTGTTCGAACAAGGAATTGATTATCCGTTTTCCACACCAAAATCAACATCAGGAAGAGCTGATATTGTGAGCTTAATTGACACAAAAGATCCATTAGTTTTGGAGATTAAAATATATGATTCTGAAAAAGGTTATCGAAAGGATCGAATAATAAGTGGTTTCGCTCAAATTGTAAAATACTCAAATGACTATCACAAAAACACTGGTTATTTGGTGGTTTTCAATTTAGATGCTACAGAAATAATAATAACAGGAGCAGAAACTGATAAGCATTGGCCAAATAGGTATTTATTCAATGGAAAAACGTATTACATAATTTTTATCAATTTAAACAATGATGTTTCAGCAAGCAAAATTGGAAAATTGAAAATTGAAAATATAAGTTTTGAAGAACTGACCAGTGAAGTCAAATAAAATCAAATTTGATGTTTTTATTAGTTCTACAATTTAATTAAATCGATATTCTAGAAAATGCGTTTAAAAAATAACTATTATGAAAATTGACAGAATAGAAATCTCGAACTTTAGATCTATAAAGGCCGCTTCTATAAAATTGGATAGTAATTGTATCATTCTCATCGGTAAAAATGAAGCTGGGAAAAGCAATATACTAAAAGCTATTGCTTCGGTATTCGGTGAATATAAAATTAGCGAGAGTGACAAGAGAAAGAAAATCAAAAACGAAATTATTGAAAACTATTATGTTAGAGTCATTTATAAATTGAGCGATAATGATTTAAAAGAGATTGAAGATACAATTTTGGAAAACTATTCAAACATTGAAGCTATCAGTTTTGATAACAATTACACACTAACCAACTTTATTAAGTTTCATTTCTCGGAAATATTACAAACTGTTTCAATTCAGGCTGACCCTGAAATTAAATTATCATACTGGGCTACGAAAAATAAACCCTATAAATTTAGCAAAGATTTATTTTTAACAAATAGTAAATTTTTTAATCATCCAGATGAAGGAAAAAAAGTTGAATTGGTATCTGAAATATTTGCAACAATTAAAGAAATTTTTGGCATAAATCACACAAAATGCCACTATTGGAAATATTCTGATGAGTTTTTATTGCCGGATAGGGTAAATATTGTTGAGTTCACCACAAGACCTTCCGAATTCAAAAGTCTTCAAAATATATTTAGTTTATGTGGCAGAAATACGATAAAAAAAGAATTTGAAGATGCAAAATTACAGGATGGAGACTATTCTAACCTATTAGATCAAGTTTCTGAGGGAGTAACAGAAGTCTTTCAAAATATTTGGGAAGATTTAAAAGAAACCAAAATTTCTCTAATTCCTGATGGAAACGAAATACTAATTAAAGTAGTTAATAATGCAAAATATACCTTTTCTGACAGAAGTGATGGATTTAAAAAATATATTAGTATCCTACTTATGTTATCAACTCAATCAAGATCTAATATCATCGGAAATGAAGATATAATCCTAATTGATGAACCGGATCAAAGTCTTTACCCAACGAGTGCATTTCATTTAAAAGAAGAATTATTGAGAATCTCAGAAAAAACTCCAATAATTTATTCTACTCATTCTCAATATATGATTGATTCAGAAAGGATTGATAGACATTACATAGTAAAAAAGCATAAGGATATTACAACAATTGAAAAACCAAGTGAAAATTCTCCATTCGGAAATGATGAGTTATTACGAAGGGCAATAGGTACATCGTTATTTGAAGTATTAAAAAATATTAATTTGGTTTTTGAAGGGTGGTTAGACAAGGAATTCTTCTTAAAATACTGCGTATTAAAAAATAAAAGTAAAGATTTTAATAAATACGGAATGACTTATTTAAAAGGAATCTCTGTTGCGGAAACAATTATTCCAATTTTAAATCTTGCAAATAAAAAATATATTATAATATCTGATTCAGACCAAATTTCAAAAAGTAAAAGGAAAGAATTAGAAAATACATATAAAGACCCAAATGGAAGCTGGGTTTCATATGGAGATATTGATAATTCAATAGAAACTTTAGAGGATTTCTACAATAAAGATTATTTTATAAAAGAATTAAATGAATTTGGAAAATTTAAAATCAATGTAGAACATAAGAATAGTCATATTATTGAGAAATTAGATATTGAAAAATCTCTAAAGCAAATTTTCAAAAATAATTTAAAAGAAAACTTTTCGGAAAATGATATTTTACCAGCTTTTGAATTGTTTTTGACGAAATTGAATGAAAGCATAAAAAAATTAAAATAGAAAATAATAACTTTTTAATTATTAGAGTAATCAATTACAAATAACACACCTTTACAAATGAACAGCTTATTGAATCAATATATTTAATGCTAAATTTTATTGAATCACATTCATAAATGAAACGAAGTGTACCAACGGTAAATTAGGTCTGGCGTCTGCTGAATTGATGGGTTTAGAATGATAATAAAGAGATTAAAACAATGGCCAAAAAAGAAATCAATGAAAAAACCTTTGAGCTTAATATCACAAGCGAATTGCTCAATTTGAGCAAATCGTTTCTGTGGTATTTGCAAGAATCCCCCGTTTATCAAAAAATACCACCTACTGTTTTTCAAGATTTATTAAAGAAATCAACATTTTTTGCCGAGGGATTAACTCAAAAGGAGGAGGCAAATATAGAAAGTGGTGGTTATGATGTTTCAATTAATTTTCCAGCAGCAAACGGTATCGAGAACAGGCTTATGATCCTCCAGTTTAAGTCAGGAAGTAGATGTCAATTTTCAAAACTAGAAGGTTCTTTATTTGAGAAATCTAAAAATACAGATCCCGAACATGTTTTGTATTCTTTCAATGATGATTCTCAAAAATCACAACATGCAACATTAAGAGCTTTGGCTGATAAAGGTGATATTAAACCAGAATCGGTAATGTATGTCTTCCCCAGAGTTACAGAAAAGTCAGATTTTTATAGCAAAGTGGGGGAATTATTGTATCACACTTCATTTGTTCCGGTAAAGGAACTGGATAGGCAGGCTGAATTAAAAGATAAAATAATTGTAAATGGGAAACGGCATAAGTTTAGAGTTAATTATAATGGGAACAAAAGCGAGGTAAACTTACTACTTCTTCTTTTAGATCCAAATCCAAACATATTAAATGATATTTTATCAGAATTGATTTGTGTTCAAATTGAGCGTTTTGTAAAAATTATTAGCATCGAGGACTTGGATTTTTATCAGGAAATTATCGAAGCCATTAGAGTTGCCATCATAAATTTTGTAGAAAATTATGCGAGCTATGACACACTTCTGCCAAAAGTCATGAACGGCTCGTCTATAAAAATTGAGGTAAATAAATACTTAGATCAATTAATAAACTCTCCCAATAATATACCATTTGCACCATCAAAATATACCACCATCATTCCCCTAAACGGTTTAAAAATGGAATTTGATAAAACAATTGATTTGTCAAAAGTGGCGTATCAGATTTTCTAATTTAATTTTTAATTCTGGATGAAATGAGCATGGACTTGTACATCCGCCTGCTGGAACTTTATATAACCATAGACCCTGAAGGTGCGGTGTTTTAATGGGAGGCTTTTGATGGGGAGGAAGGGTAATGAGTGAATGAAATGATGGAATATTACAATCAAAAAACCCTTTTTCGATTCAAATTTTAATCTTGGCATTATTTTGTATTAAATTAGCATGAATATCAGTTTATAATGATTACCCGAATAAACATAGAAGGCTACAAAAGCATCAAAAGCATGGATCTAACCCTTGGACCCATCAATATCCTTTTGGGTGCCAATGGAGTGGGTAAATCCAATTTTGTCTCTGTTTTTTCATTGGTGAAGAATATTCATCGGCAAAATTTTCAAAAATTTGTTCTTTCTAAAGGCGGAGCAGATGGTCTTCTACATTTTGGAAAGAAAAAAACGCAGTTAATTAAATTAGAAATTGAATTTACTAATTCTGATACCAATAAGAACAGATTTTACATCGAACTTGGAGTAATTCAGAATACCCTTTTCATAAATACACTTAAAACCGCATTTTTAAGCAAATCGACCTGGCACTATAAAGAATTTGACAGCAATACAATGGAAACAGTATTTGCTGATGTCCCCTTTAGTCAAGCTCATTATGTAAATCAGCGACTGAGAGAATTCGACGTATATCATTTCCATGATACCAGCGATACGTCGCCTATGAAAGGTATTTCGAATATCAATGACAATTTCCGACTTAAGCCAGATGCCTCCAATTTGGCGGCTTACCTGTATTTGTTAAAAATAAAGCATCCAAAACATTTCCAACGCATCGAAAAAATGGTGCAAACTATTGCCCCGTTTTTTGAGCGTTTTATTTTGGAGCCCGACCGCCTCAATACCAACAACATACAGTTGGAATGGAGAGAAAAAGGCCAGCCAGAGGGATATTTTAATGCCTATCATCTGTCTGATGGTACTTTAAGGTTTATTTGTTTGGCCACATTACTTATGCAGCCAGAGCCACCCGCTACCATTATCATTGACGAGCCAGAGTTGGGCTTACATCCTGTAGCTATCAATAAGCTTGCGGCCATGGTACGAGCAGCCTCCGAAAAATCACAGGTGATACTTTCTACTCAGTCTGTCAATCTGATTGATAATTTTTCACCTGAAGACATAATTGTTACCAACAGAACTACTGAAGGGTCAACATTCGAAAGACTTCATGAAGAAGATTTTTCAGAATGGTTGCAAGAATATACGCTTGGAGACTTGTGGGGTCAAAATAAATTTGGAGCTCAACCTTACTCTGTCTGATGAAAAGGCTAGCGTTTATAGTAGAAGGAGATAGTGAAATAATTCTAGTCGAGAAGTTAATCTTGCCGTATTTAGTAAGCCTTGGTTTCAATATACCTATACATGCACAAACTATTACAACAAACAGAAAACAGTTTAAGAAAGGTGGAGTGGGGAGTTTTGGGAAATATAAAAATGAAATCACTAGAACTTTAGCACAAGGAAACGTAATTGTAACATCCATAATAGATTTTTTTAAGCTGCCTACCGACTTTCCTTCTTTTAGCATTGATGCTAGTAAAATAACTGAAATTGAGTCAGCTATCCATTCAGAATTAGGAAATCATCCCGATTTTATACCATATATTCAGAAACACGAATTGGAAGCTTTAATGTTTTCTGAAATGAGTGGGTTTGATTTTGTTATTGATTCAAATGAAAGTTTAGAGCAGATTAATCAAATAATGATTTCATATCCTAATCCAGAAGACATTAATAATTCGCCCCAAACGGCTCCTTCTAAAAGACTTGAAAACATATTCAAATATAAAAAAGCATTTCATGGGGATTTGATATTTGAAATGATGGATATTAAAAATATATTAGAAAAATGTCCACGATTTGCTTCATGGATAGAAAAGATCGTCAATAAATTACAAGAATGATTTAAGAATTTAAAAAGCCATGAAATTCACAGAAGCAAAACTTGAACATTCATTCACAGAGCTTTTAGCGGTTGAAGGCTATTCGCATAATTTGGGTATTGCTCTTATGCGAAGACCCGAAGAAGTATTGATTGAGGAAGATTTGGCCACATTCTTATTATCACAATATGATTCAGAAGGGATCACTCCCAATGAAATCAGGTCTATTATTCTACAGCTAAAGTCACTTCCTTCATCAGACATTTACGAAAGTAATAAAACCTTCTTAAAAATGCTTTCTGACGGCTTTATATTAAAGCGAGAAGACCGTAGCCAAAAAGATATTTATATAGAACTGATAGATTACAAGGGTTTGAATAAACATTTGAAACCCAAAGAAGAACAATTGCTTAAAGTTTGGGCAGAAGAAGAGCAAGAATATGGAAAGGATAGCAATATTTACAAATTTGTAACACAGCTCGAAATATTGGGAACCGAAAAGCGGATTCCAGATGGGATAGTTTATGTTAATGGATTACCCTTAGTAGTTTTGGAGTTTAAAAGTGCCATCAGAGAAGAAGCTACAATACATGATGCTTTCAAACAACTCACAGTTCGGTATCGCAGAGATATTCCAGAGTTGTTTAAATACAATGCATTTTGTGTAATCAGCGATGGGGTTAATAATAAAGCAGGGTCTTTCTTTGCACCCTACGATTTTTTCTATGCATGGCGGAGAGTAGCTGGTCTTGCCAAAGAAGTTGACGGTATAGATAGCATGTACACGCTCATTCAAGGCATGTTCAATAAAAACCGTTTGCGTGATATCATTAGAAACTTCATATACATACCAGATACCTCGAAGAAAAACGAGAAAATAGTTTGTCGGTATCCACAATACTATGCTGCGAGGGCATTGTTTGATAATATAAAGCAAGCTCAAAAACCTGATGGCGATGGTAAAGGAGGCACATACTTTGGAGCCACTGGTTGTGGCAAAAGTTTTACGATGCTTTATCTCACAAGGTTGTTGATGAAAAGCGAATATTTTGGAAGCCCAACCATCGTATTAATTACAGATAGAACCGACCTTGATGACCAGCTATCTGGGCAATTTACGAACGCAAAGAAGTTTATTGGTGACGATACCATAGTGAGTGTAGAAAGCAGAGCAGATTTACGAGCATTGATACAAGGCAGGCAAAGCGGTGGAGTTTTCTTAACCACCATTCACAAGTTTACAGAGGATACCCAGCTATTGAGCGATAGAACCAACGTGATTTGTATTTCAGATGAAGCACATAGAAGCCAGACAAACTTAGACCAAAAGATAAAAATAACAGAAGAGGGGGTTTCTAAAACCTTTGGATTCGCCAAATATTTGCACGATTCTTTGCCGAATGCCACATTCGTTGGCTTCACTGGAACGCCCATAGATGCTACTCTCGATGTTTTCGGTAAAGTAGTTGATGCTTACACCATGACGGAGTCAGTGAAAGACGAAATCACGGTCAGGATTGTGTATGAAGGTAGAGCAGCCAAAGTAGTACTCAACAATAGTGAACTAGAAAAAATAGAAAAGTATTACGAAAAAGCAGCAGAGGCGGGTGCCAACGAATACCAAGTAGAGCAGAGTAAAGAGGAATCGGCAAAGATGAATACCATACTTGGTGATCCCAAAGTACTAAAAGACTTGACCTTGGATTTTGTGACTCATTATGAAAATAGAATTGCGGAAGGAGCAACTGTAAAAGGCAAGGCGATGTTTGTTTGCAGTACAAGAGAAATTGCCTACGAATTTTACAAAAACGTAATAGCACTCCGGCCTGAATGGAATGAGATAAAAGTTGCGGCAGATAATGCAGTGCTGACTGAAGAGGAGCAGAAACAAATAAAACCTATGGAAAGAATCAAAATGATTATGACCAGAGGTAAAGATGATGACGAGACACTTTATAAGCTATTAGGCACCTCAATTTATAGAAAAACACTTGACACTGAATTTAAAAACGAGAAATCTAACTTTAAGATTGCCATTGTTGTAGATATGTGGCTTACGGGCTTTGATGTACCGTTTTTGGATAGTATTTATATTTATAAGCCTATACAGCAGCATAATTTGATTCAGACAATATCAAGAGTAAACCGCAAGTATGAAGGTAAAAACAAGGGTTTGGTGGTTGATTATATCGGTATAAAAAAACAAATGAATCTGGCCCTAGCCAAATACAATAAAGGTGATGAAAACAACTTTGAAGACATAGCTGAGTCATTAATCATCGTTAGAAATCATCTGGACTTATTAGCTAAGCTTTTCCATGGTTTTGATAGCACCAAATATTTTAAAGGCACCACGTTGGAGGCATTGAACACTTTGAACCTAGCAGCAGAATATGCCCAAAAAACCAAAGAGTTTGAAACCCGATTTATGGGCATGGTGAAACGATTGAAAGCCGCCTATGATATTTGTGCAGGAAGTGAAAGCTTAAAACAAAAAGAAAGGGACTTTACGCATTTTTATCTAGCTGTGCGGTCTATTGTATTTAAGTTAACGAAGGGGGAAGCTCCAGATACTGCACAAATGAACGCTAGAGTGAGGGAAATGATTAAAGATGCTCTAGAAAGCGACGGTGTTCAGGAGATATTTAAAATGGGTGAAGAAACAGAGCATGACCTTTTTGATGAAGATTATTTGGCCAAAATAGATAAGATAAAACTACCCAATACTAAGATAAAATTGTTGCAACAATTACTTGCCAAGATTATCGGCGAAATTAAAAAGGTAAACAAAGTAAAGGGTGTTGATTTTTCAAAAAAAATGCAGGCATTGGTTGAAAAGTACAATCAGCGAGATGAAAACGATGTATTACGAAGCGAAGTTTATGAAGAGATGGCTGAGCAGCTAACCAACCTGATTTGGGAAGTTCATAGGGAATTCAAAGCAGGGGACGCCCTAGGAATTGACTTTGAAGAAAAAGCTTTTTATGACATATTAAAAGAGTTGTGTGCGAAATATGACTTCAAATACCCTGACGAAAAACTAATAGAGCTAGCCAAAGCAGTTAAGGACGTAGTCGATGCCCAAGCCAAATTCCCCGACTGGAACAAACGTGACGATATAAAATCTGCATTGAAAGTGGAACTTATCCTACTTTTAGATGAGTTTGGTTATCCACCAGTAGAACGTGACGAAGTATATATCGAGATTTTTGAGCAGGCAGAGAATTTTAAGAAGAATAGGTAGGTATTTGCGTTTTACGAACCTACCCAGCTACACTGTATTATTTTTATAGGTTATTCAGTTTACTCTATTTAAATTAGATTGATGGTTCATTTACCTCCCATTTAGTAATACAGTTTTCTTTCGATTTCAGAAAATATCGCCAGTATGAAACGCCAGCCATATTTCATCTACTTTGTTGTTTTAGTTCTACTGTGATAATAGGGTGTTGGTTTGTAATAGTCTATTTGTGGAATTGGGAAATAAATTTTTTAATTCATCTATTCGTGAAGTATACGCCTCCATAGAGGCGATTGAATTAAATGTTGTTGTGACATGAAAATCATTTTTTCTAGAATTAGCATTATTCATTAAAAACCCTTTGTCGGAGGTAAGATAATAATAGTTCGTTAGTAAAATTCTCTTGTGGAAATTGTGAGCTAAAATCTCTAACTTTAGATCGTAAGGGTAGTTTTGGAAAATCAAGCCTATTGACTCCTTTAATTCATCGTCATTAAATGTTTTATTTGCTGTAATTATTGTCAAATGATATTCTATAATTTGTTCTTTAGGTAATATTTTCGATAAAATTTTTCTAAAATTTTCTCTTAAATCCTCAATGTTTTGAGAATTTTTGAAGAAATAATCATCAGTAATTATCATGGAATTGTGTGGATGTTTATGGTACTTATGCAAGAAATCAAAATTTTTAAATGTGTTATTAAAGTTATAATTATATGAATTTTCAACAAATAAATCTTTCAGCCGTGACTTCTCCTCAAAATTGAGTGACCAATTCCCTAAGCTAGAATGAGTTTTATCGATATATGTTCTATCCTTATCAATTAAATATAGACCTGTGTATAAGGGAAGATTATTGGAAGTAAAACAAGACTTAATATTGCCTTGACGCATTAGTTTTTTTACATAAGGGTTTTTGGAATTTGTAATTTCGTCAACCGATAAATCAAGATAAACAATTGAATTCGAAAAGATTAGCTCGAACAATTTTAGAATAAAAAATTCACCAGTTTCCATAAAAGTTAGTAAGTCTAATCCAGAAAGTGATTTGATGAATTTATCCAAAAAGGCGAATTCGCAAAGTATTTGAGATTTGTGTTGCATTCAGTTCTTGTTATTGAGATTAAAAAGGCTGATTGCTAAATTATCAGATTCATCAAAAAAACCAGGGTAAAAATTCTTTGAAAGACCACCATTTTCGTCAATATCAATCCTTTTTACTATTTCTGGGTTGTCGTCCGTAGCTTTTCTAAAATTATAAATTACTGTATCTTCGGCTTTAAAATCTTTTTTTGCTACTAAATATTGAAGTTTCCTAATAAGGTATTCACTGTGGGTTTCGATTATGAATTGAATGTCGTACTTTTCATAACATTCTATAAATAAATCAGCTAGTTTTGATTGGAGTGCAGGGTGCAAGTTGGTTTCTGGTTCTTCAATAACAATTATTGAAGATTTATAATACCACCTCATTTTATAATCAGGTTCATTTTCTGTAACATTTATCGCTATTCGCAATAATATTGGAAGCAATTGACTAATTCCATAACCTACATCAGCTAAAAATATGAGAGAATTACCTATAGACAGCTTTACTGTTGTTAATGATGTATTTTCGTCAATGTCAATAAAAATGTCATTTGCTATTTCAAACTGTAATAGGTTCTTTTTTAAAAAATATAATGCTTCTTTGGATAATCCAATTTTATTGATTTTTTCAACGCATGTTTCAAAAAAACTTCTTTCCTTATTATCAAACAGAATTCTTTTTATATTAGATCTTAAGGATGGTACAAACTCAAGCTGACTGTAGGTTTCAAATAGAGAACTTATTGCGGAATTTATTCCTTTGAATATAAATTCGTCAACAAAAAAATCCATCATAAAGTATTTAGTCAAATAATCATTATGAAGATACATTGTTTGCAATGTGGATTCCTCTGATCTTTCAAAGTTTTGAAATAGTATTGGTGGTTCTAATAAAGTCCAACTAAAGAAGTCATTTTTTTCAGTGACATCGTTATAGAATGGAAAAAAACTATTTTCAGTCATTTCCTTAAGTTGTAGTTTCAATAAATAATCTTTCCAATTTTCACCATACTTGGCAAGTAACTCCTTTTTATATGATTGTAATCTGATTAAAGTATCTATGTAATTTTCTTCTGGAATTATTTTTTTTAAATAATCCTCGTTAATGAACACAAAAAAAGGCAGTATTGAACTATTTAATCTGCTTTTTGAGGTTTCCAAATCAGCTTTTTCAAGAAAATCTGGAGTTTTTAGTTCTTTAAAACCTATCAAAAAAGATTTAAAAGAGCCAAAATCTACTCCATAATGCTTATAAGTCAAATCGTCTAATACCTCTTTTTCGCCGTTTTCATCAATTTGTGTTAATAAGATTCTTTGAACGTTCCAATGTCTATTAATCAATTTTTCATTTGGCACTATTTTAATATTATTATATGAAAAAGTATCAATCCATTCGTTTTTATCATAATCATACCTCTCGCGAACTTTGAAAAAATTTGTTTCGCTTTCTTCATGATTGTTTTTTATAGTACCGTAATTATTAACCAAAATATCATGAAGTTGGGTAAAGTCAATTTTTAAATGTTCTTCAAAGTGGTTTTTAAAAACAACTGGGTTTTCTGGATTATCTTTTCTAAAAACTTTCACTTCAAAAATATCTAACCCATTTTTCGATTTACTCGACTTCTTGTAACTAATTGTTATTCTTAAACTCTCTGTAGTTCCTGGTATAAAGAAAGGATAGGAAAATGAGATGATTTCAGACTCATAATTATTGTTATTCTTGATATTGTTAAATCCCCCTAGTTCAAGGCCTTTGGAGATTTCTATGTTCATAAAATTTGCTACTTTGTTTATGAAGTTAATTCTAAAATCACCCTTTAAAAATTCAATAGCTTTTATTAAGCTACTTTTGCCACTGCTATTTGTACCAACTAAAACTGTGATTGGCTTTAAATCGAAGCTAGTATTTTCTTTAAAGACTCTAAAATTTTCAACTCCAAAATAATTCAAATGTGCCATATATTATTTATTAAACCACCAACTAAAAAGCTCATTTTTTGCCCTTGTAACCGCCGTGTACATCCACGCATGGTCGTTGGAGTGTAATTTGTCAGGGGTAATAAGTACTCTTTTCCACTCACTTCCTTGGGCTTTGTGGCCAGTGAGTGCATATCCATAGCTAAGTTTCATAGCGTTCATATAAAGGTCGTCTTTGGCACGTTGCGATGCTCTAAAGACAGTGTTTTTTATCATTCTATCATTTTTGAGGTATTTGATGGACTCAGTATCCACTTTGGCAGTAGGATTATCAAGCGAATCTATGAAAACTTTGGTGTTTATCCTTATGTTTTCCTCTCCATTCTTGAAAATTATTTCGGCATCTTTGAATTTTAGGCCTGCTATTTCCTCTGTGTTGTCTGACAAAGAAGCTATCACCCCCATATTGCCGTTTACCATTTGGTAGGTGGTGTCCATCCAAGCACTTCGAAGCATTACTACATCTCCAACACAAAGCGTAAAATGTCCGAAACCCAATTTTTCTCTGATTCGGCGGTTCCATTGCTGAACTTGATCATTGGATTTACAAATCATCATGATTTCATCTAAGTGTTGGCAGTCAAAAAAGGTGGTGTAATAGTCCAATGCTAAAGCCTCGCTTGCCAGTCTTGGTGGCCTTAGACTGTATAAACTAATATTGTTGTCTCTAGCAGTTTTTATTTGGTTGGCCAATGTCAACACAGGTGAGTCACCAGCTTGTCTGGTAATTTCAGTCAATTGGACCTGCTTCACTGTCAACTCGAAAATTTCATTAATACGTTTTGCGGAGAGTGCTATAGATTCGTCTTCCAAAACGGGAGTTAATTGGTAAGCATCGCCTAAGAACACTATTTGGTTTAGAGGGCTTCCCGAAAACACAAATCGCATCAAATCGAATAAAAGAGGATTGGTAGAAATGTACTCTCCTGAGGATGCATTTTTTGCAGGAATCATCGAGGCCTCATCCACAATATAAATTGTCCGAACCTCAGATGAATTTCCTTTGAAGTTGAATTTTACACGTCCATCTTCTAGCTGTTCAGGATGATAAACCAATTGATGTATAGTCTGCGTTTCCAACCCAGATTTTGATTTTAGAATAGATGCAGCTTTGCCAGTAGGAGCTAACAGTATAACTGGAAGATCGAGGTGGTTTAAATAATCAACCACAGCCTTTGTTAAGGTGGTTTTACCGGTACCAGCTGAGCCACTTAAAATAAATACTCTATCCTCAGAAGCATTTTCTATAAATTCCTCTAACTCATAGAGAGCTTTGGCCTGCGAATTGGTAGGCTTGAAGCTAATGTTTTCGAAAATAGAAACTGAAGTAGAAGTATTCGCCATGAATCATTTTTTTTGTGATGCAAAAGTGATATTATTTTGAAGATGTTGAAAACTTCAGCTACATTTATAGAGTAGTTGAACTTACATTTATGGCAAAGAAAAGTGATAGTGTTTTACGTATCAGAAGAATCTTCGAGATTCACAAAATTTTAAGAAATAGAGAAGGAATTTCAGCAATTGATATTGTTGAAAACCTTTTAAATAAAGGTTATGAAACAAACGAGAGAATGGTGGCATCTGATATTGCCGACCTACGACTTCTGGGAACGGAAATATCTGCAAATAGACACAAGGGTTATTGGTATTCCAAACCTTTTTCAATGTTGGAGGCACTTGAAGGAGTAGATAGTGGTAATATGAATGAGATTTTGGCTTTTGTAAGGAAAAAGACCAACGATGAGCTATTCAAAGTTAATCTTGCAAAACTCTTAATTGACCTTGAGCAAGAGGTCAGGAATCCAAATATGGAAGAAAATCCATACATACAGTTTGAGAAGGTGGAGCTAAAAAACATTGAAAAACTGGATTTGTATTATAAGTATATCACCGAGAAAAGAGTTTTGGATATAGACTACCATTATTTTGGAAGTATGGAGCCAGCAAAAATTACTATTGTTCCCATCCAACTTAGGGAATATAATAACAGATGGGCTCTTATTGGATTTTCAAAAGAGAAAAACGATTATCAAAATTATGCTCTGGATAGGATAATGAATGAGCGGTTTAGTTCTGAAAGTCTTTCAGGTAAAAGTACCTTTGATGCTCGAAATTACTATAAAGACGTAATTGGTAATAGTGTTGACAAAAAAAATCAGGTAGAAACCATAAGGTTTAAAGTTAAGAAAAGTAGGGCTTATTATGTTGCAACCAAGAAATGGCATCATTCCCAGACTAATCATGTGGAATTAGAGGACTCTACTTCCATGACCTTTTCTCTGCGAGTAATTCCAAATCGTGAATTCTGGGCCAAAGTTATGGAGCATATCGAAGATATCGAAATTTTGGAGCCTAGGTGGATGGCGGAGAAGTTTAGGGAAAGGGTTAGGAGGGTTTGGGAAAGTGTAGTGGGTAATTTATAATTTGTACAGTTTTTTATGAAAAAAACTGTACAACCAGCTCTAGGTTTCTATTTTATTTTTGCTAACTAAGTATTTGATAACTTCTATTCTATTTCGTTTTTATTGCCTATTATGTAATTGACACCCATAAGTGTTTATACCATATACTTAATAGTAATTAATTATGTTTTTCTATGGATAAAATTTTGATAAAAAACTATCAGATAATTTAAAATAATAGTGGTTTACGAGAATTAATTTGGGTTAATAGGGGAGAGAAATTGACCTTTTTTACAAATTCAAGCTTGCGTCATATTTGACTGAATCATCAAATGAATCAAGATATATTTGGGTAATAGCTTCAGATTTATGACCCATCATTTCGCTTATTATTGCTGTAGAAACAAAGGATTTCTTTAATGTAGTAGCAAATGTATGCCTCGCAACGTATGAGGTAAGTTTTTCATCGACCCCTGCAAATGAGCACAATTCTTTTAGGTTTAAATTTACTTCTCGAAGTGTTTTTTTTAACCTATTGGCAATAGTCATTGGTTTTATATGCCTTTGGCTGTCTAGGAATGGGAAAATGTAGTTTTCCGGGCCATAAGTCAAACTTTTATATTTGTTAATAATATCAACGGCTTTTGGGGGTAGTTTAATAGTCATTTTTTTGCCCGTTTTGCTTCGTAAGTAGTCCATTATTATATCCTCTTGAACTATCTTTAAATTTTTCCATTTCATCAATGCAACGTCTTGAAAATTTGTACCCGAGCTATAATAGCTAAACATAAAAAAGTCTTGAGCAAGTGATAGTTTAGTGTTTGCTGTCGTTGGAATATTTTCAATCTTTCGGACATCTTCTTTCGAGATCGCCCTTTTTTCGGTTTCGTTTTTTAAGTGCGAAATAGAATAATCCGAAAATGGATTTTCGCCTTTACCTAAAATTTCTTGATCAATGGCTTTATTTATTGTAGCCCGAAGAGTTCGGAAGTAAACACTCATAGTATTCGGATTTAGTCCTTCCGTTTTTAGATGTTGTTCAAATTTCGTGAGGAAGCTCTTTTTGATATCTGTAAATTGAAGTTTCCTATCTCCGAGGTAAAGCTTCAAAACCCTTCTTAGGTCGTTATAGACTCTGGAATTTCCAATCTTGCCCACCGCTTTTAGTTCCTTTATTATTTGGTCAAGAAATTCAAAAACTGACAGCTTATTGATTTTTTTGGCAAGTTTGGTTTTTACATCTTGTGAGGAAAAACTTATGTTTTCATTTTCGATATTTAGCAGAACTTTGTTTGCTTCGGCTTTTTTCGCTTCAATTAAAAGTGTGAGTTCTGTAAAGAGTGGGTGTTTTCTTTTGGGCATTTCTTTTTTCATGTCCCAAAGCTCTTGATTACAACTATGACCCACCGCCAAATATTTGGTTTGCCTATCTTTTATTATCCGAATCATGATAGGATGTTCTCCATTTTTTAATTTTTTGGATTTATATAATACTACACTTGCTGATGCCATTTGATTCTTTTGTTTTGTTTCTGGTTTAAACATGGTTTAAACAAATGTATAAAAAAGCAAAATATTTTCCAAATTATGAAAAAATAAATGTTCATAAAATGCTTATAATAAATAAATTAAAAAAAATTAGAAAATATTAAAAAAATAAAGCTTACTGCCTTACAAGCAGAGGGTCGGGGGTTCGAATCCCTCAACTCCCACATTGTAAATTATTTAGCTTAAGGCACTTATATTTTTATAGGTGCTTTTTTATTTATTAGCGATTGATTGTATCAATACACATCTTAGAGTGGATCAATCCAAAAAGTTGGGGGGAATGAAAAAAGTTATTTATTTTGGGATCAAAATGATATATATTGAACCAAGACCTTATCCGATTACTTCTACCAGAAGGCTTATTTGAATATTTTGAAGTAGTTAAAGTAGAAAAAGTAGAAAATTCTTACAATATCCATATTACCGAACTCAACCTTATTCCCAAAGAGTTCGATGGTCAAAAGCTTGAATCCAAAGGTTACTTTGAGGAAGAAACAGTTAGGGATTTCCCACTTCGTGGCAAGGCTTGTTTTCTAAAAATCAAGCGACGTAAATGGCTCAATCATGATAGTGGAAAAATAGTCTATAGAAACTGGAATTTAGTAGCCTCAGGAACGCGAATGACATCGGAATTTGCGGCTTTTTTAAAAGGAGCTCTTGGATAATACG
>NZ_RJUE01000052.1 GCF_024343735.1 Lacihabitans sp. CCS-44 | reverse complement strand
GGTTACACTTGGACGAATAACAACACTAGCATTGGTTTAGCAGCAAGTGGCACAGGCAACATAGCCAGCTTTACAGCCACCAACACAGGAGCAACACCAATAACAGCAACAATTTCTGTAACACCATTGATCAACGGCTGTCCAGGAAATGTGGAGACCTTCACGATAATTGTAAACCCAATTATCACCATGAACCCAGTTGCAGACGAAGAAGTTTGTCACAACGAAACAGTTCCAGCGATAACCTTCACAGGAACATTAGCAACAGGTTACACTTGGACCAACAACAACACTAGCATTGGTTTAGCAGCAAGTGGCACAGGCAACATAGCCAGCTTTACAGCCACCAACACAGGAGCAACACCAATAACAGCAACAATTTCTGTAACACCATTGATTAATAGTTGTCCAGGAAATGTAGAGACATTTACGATAGTTGTTAACCCAGTTATTACGATGAATCCAGTTGCAAATGATACTGTTTGTAACAATGGAACAGTACCAGCTAAAATATTTACTGGAAGTTTACCAAATGGTTACACATGGACAAATAATAATACAAGTATAGGTTTAGCAGCAAGTGGAGCTGGAAATATTTCACCATTTACAGCAATAAATAATGGAACAACTCCGGTTACAGCGACTATTACAGTTACTCCACTGATTAATGGTTGTCCAGGAAATACTCAATCATTCACAATAACTGTTTTGCCACAATTGGGTGCAGATATTGACTTGGCAGATATTACTATATGCCAAACAGGGATTATAACTTTAAATGCCCAAGTTACAAACCAAAATGGTGTTGTACGTTATCAATGGCAATCATCATCTGATGGCAATACCTGGTCACCAATATCAGGAGCTACAAATCCAACTTTAACTTTAAATGGAACTGTAGTAGATACTAACTACTATAAAGTGAGTGTTCAAGCAGTAGGAATTGGTTGTAATTACAGAGATTCTGATAGTTCAAGGGTAATTGTTTTGCCAAATCTTAGTGTTGATGTAAATATTCCAAATACCACAGTTTGCGAAGACGCCGATTTGGTATTAAGAGCTAGCACATCGAACGGTACTGGTACAATCACCTACCAGTGGAGTAGGTCAACAAATGGAATTTCTTGGAGTGTAATCCCAGGAGCAACAGCAGATACCCTCATAGTTCCAACTTCCGCCGCAAATTTGGGTGCTACTTTCTATCAAATTATAGCCACAGCGAGTGGAGTAGGTTGTGGAGCTTCTGATCCGGATGTTGCCATAATTACTGTCGTGCCAAATATTTCAGTAACAGTAGATCTTCCCAGTATAACTGTTTGTGAAGGGGCCGCAGCAACACTTACAGCAACAAGGACTAATGCCACCGGAACATTTACTTACCAATGGCAATCTTCCTCAAACAGCTTAAATTGGTCGAATATTGCTGGTGCAAACGGCTTAACGTTTAACCCAAATACAACAACGGCGGACACAACATTTTATAGAATTATTGCCTCGGCAAGTGGCTTGGGATGCGGTTCTGATACTTCTTCTGTTAGTAGAGTTATTGTGGTGCCTAATCTGAGTGTTGATGTAAACCTTACAAATTCGGTAGTTTGCGAAGATGCGAGCCTAGTGCTTAAAGCAAATCCTATCAATGGTACGGGCACCATTTCATTCCAATGGAGGCGATTGGTAGGAGCAGCCTTCCAAAATATTTTGGGCGAAACAGCCGACAGCCTTGTGGTCTCAACAGCAGCTCCAGGGGTTAATGTATACCAAATTATTGCCACTGCAAGCGGTATTGGTTGCGGAAGTGCCACTTCCTCTTCTGCGTCTGTTCAGGTAAATCCCAATCCAGTGATTTCGATATCTGGTGGAGATTTTTGCACAAATACAAATATTAACCTAACCGCAGGTGGCGGGCAAACTTATGCATGGACAGGTCCGAATGGTTACACCTCTAACCAACAAAATCCACTTATATCTAATGCCGACAGCACTCTACACAAAGGAAAATATTATTTAACTGTCACAAACTCATTTGCTTGTACAAGCAACGACTCCGTTTTGGTAGATGTTTTACCATTGCCAAATCCTCCAACAGTGGCTGGGGATAGCAGTTGTGGGCCTTCAAGCCTATTGTTGGATGCCTCAAATTGTAACGGAACAATTAATTGGTACGATGAACAATTTTCTGGAAATATCTTATTAAGTGGCACAAATTTTGCTACAAGTATATTAAGTGAAAGTCAGAATTTCTTCGCTTCGTGCATTTCAACCAATAATTGTTCTAGTCCATACAGAAGTGTGGTTTTGGCAGAGATAAAAGAGTTTCCAACGACTGAAGTATTGGCTATAGACCCAACATGTATGGGGAAATCGGTACTCAACAATGGAGGTTTAATATTATCAGGATTTAAGAATGGAGAAGCCTACTCTTTTAACATAGGATCAACATTTAACCCAACTTTGGCCGGACCGGCTGTTACAATTCCATCAAACGGGAGAATAACATCGTCGCTCAACGGTCCAGTAAAAGGAAGCCCACAAACATATACAGTAAGAATAATAAGTGCGGAAGGATGTCCGATAGATCAAAATGTGACAATTCAAAATGTTTGTCAAGATTGTGAAATCCCAGTTTGCCCGCCAGCAACAGTAGAAAAAACGAAATAGAAACATAAACAATTAATACTTTTTTTAACATGGAAAACAATTATTTAAAAACCAGATTTGCATCTGTTTTTGAAAGGGAAAGGAAAATGTGGACGCAGCTCCTCATTTTAGGATTCCTTATGTTGTTTGCTCATTTGTCGACATACGCCCAGCCCTGTAACCCAGACTTGGCCATGACCATAACGACCTATGATGCATCAGCAGAAACAGTTAGTGATGCAAAAATCAGAATCTCAGGCATAACCAATAGCAACTATAAAGTTGGTATCAGCCCAGGGGCTTCATATTCAGGACCAGCTTTTGCTGCATTGGGTGTTTATTCTACCTTAACAAATGGTTTTGTAGAAGAAGCCCTAGCCGCCCCAACAGCTGCACCTGGTACACAATACACCGTAAGGGTATTTAATGAGACAGGTAGCTGTTTTACTGACTCAACTTTCTATTTGCCTTATGTAAACTACAACTACGCACCCACCTATGTAGACTTAGAAGCAACCATAACGAAATCACCTGCTGGTGATGTGCCATTAGGAGCTTCAGTTACTCTCACAGTAGCTGTAAAAAATGATGGTACGTTAGATGCTACAGGAGTTGTTTATCAAATAGCTAGTGCTATTGATTTAACCCTTACAGGTAGTAATACTATAGCAGGTACTTTTGTTGAAGGAACAGGTGTATGGACTATTGGTAACCTTGCGGCAGGTGCAACTGTCAGTCTTGAATTGACCTATACTGTTACCTCAAGGGGCATAAAAGAAGTCACAGCAGTTGCCACTGCATTAAATGAAGTTGATTTAGACTCTACGCCGACTCCAAACCCAGAGGTAGAAGACGATGAGGCACAAATATGTATTACTACGCATAGAGATTATTGTAATGGAGATGAATATACTTTCGCATTAACAAGTGCAGACTATACAGGAGTTGTATGGCAAAGAAGTACCGATAATGGAGTTCTTTGGACAACAATTTCAGGCACAACAGCTGATTATGAAATAGCAGCTTCAGGAGCTTTAATAATTAAGAGTATTGGAGATTATAAATACTACAGGAACGCAACTGCAACTGCTTGTGCTTTTGAAGGGTGTTGCCCAATAAAAGTAATTCCTGGATTACCACCTGTTTTAACTAAACCTACAGACCGCGTTATATGTGTGGGTCAGGCATCTCCTATAATCGCATCAACAAATACCCAAACAGGGTATTCGCCAACTGCTCATACCACTTATGATATTCCAGTGAGAATTGATAATTTAGGGACACTTCCAGGATTCTTAGCTGACCAAGGAGTATTCAAATATCAATGGTACAACAACAACGGCCCTAGTAACAATACTACTACAGCAATAGCCGACGATACTACACTCACATTGGTAACTTTGCCAACTACCGCTGGTATTTATAACTACAGATTGATTTCAGTCCAAGCTGGTCATACTTCTTGCACTGATACTACTGAGGTGGAATTCATTATTAATGAAATTCCGATTGTTGCTGCAACCAGTAACTCACCAATTTGTCAAGAAGATACTATCGAGTTAGCAGCCACTAATGATGCAATAAACAATGCTATCAACCCATTCCCTGCAGCAAGTTTTGAATGGTGGGGACCTAATAGTTGGACTAGCAATACCGCTGTAGATACTGTTATGAATGCTCAGGCTGTAAAAGCTGGTAGTTATTTTGTAAGAGCCTTCTACACCGCTAATGGGCTAGAATGTGCAGATACTACTTCAATTCCAATTGTTGTCAATCCTTTGCCAGACAAACCAAATGCAATAGACACTACGTATTGTCAGCAGATAGCCGCTAAAAGACTCTCAGCTTTGCTAATACCATCTCCAGCAAGCCACAATGGTGATAGCCTTAGATGGTATGAAGGTCCAACCTTGTATCAGTTCACAGACAAACCAGATACTACCACTATAATTGGCTATAACGTTGGACCTTATGCAAACACTACAGTAGCGGCTGGTCAATACACTTGGTATGTTACTCAAGTAGATGGTTTAGGATGTCAATCTCATCCTGACACACTGGTCGTCACGATTGACGCCAAACCGCTCAAACCCACAGTCAATGATATTGCTTTTTGCCAAGATTATCCAACAACTGCTCTTACAGCAACAGCATCAGCAGGTAGTTATGGATTGATATGGTATGGTGAAGATAAATCGAATATTCCGGGTGACACAAGTGCAACTTACGCAGCACCACCATCAGATTCTGTAGGAATATTTACATATTGGGTTTCTCAATACAATACGGTTTCAGGTTGTCAATCTGACACAGCAGATTTCGATGTATTCATCAAAGATACACCAGATGGCCCGGCAGTTATAGAACCTACCTATTGTTTGAATGAAACAGCGGTACCTTTAGTGGCTACACCTGTGGTTACAAACACAGTTTCGGGAGCTCTAAATACCCTTACTTGGTATTGGAATGGTACTACATCAGGTACAGCACCAACTCCGCCTACTACTTTACCTGGGGCTTCGTGGGCTTATGTAACCCAAACAGTTGTATATGATACATTGTCTTGTGAATCGCCACAGTCGCCGCTCAAGATAACGGTCAATCCACTGCCAGTGGCTAGCGTTATTCCGGTAAGTGCCCTTTGTATTGGTACATTGTCACAAAACGACGGTATGCTCATACTCACTAGATATAGAGATTCAGACCAAGCAGACTGGAACATCGGTTCAACGTTTGGTGCAGGAACAGGTACAACTCCAGGATTCGTGGTTATTCCTAATACAGGTATAATCGCCTCTAATTTGCCAAATCCTACTGGTACTCAGGAAGATTACACCGTGAGAATAAAGAACTTCCATCCTGGTAACGCAAGTCACCCAGCTCAGTTCGAATGTTTCATTGATGTTACAGTGCCTTTGGTAGCTAAAGATTGTACTTGTCCTGGTGGATACTGTGAGCCAGCTACAGTTACAAAAACAAAATAATTCTTAAGTGTTGATTCGCAAACAAAAAGCGAACTCAATCAGATAAAACGAAATGCAAATACCTGAAATTAAACCTTCGGGTATTTGCTTTTTAAACCCAAAAAATAAATACAAAAATTGGGTACAAAACAAAAAGTAAAAGTATAAAACTATAAAATCCAAAATGGAAAAATTCAATTTGAATTTCCGTTATCCATCCATAAAAATACATTTAATTCTTTTTGGGATTTTTTTCTTTTTTTCTTTAGAAAGCAAAGCTGAAAATAATGATTCCTTAAGTTTTATATGTAAACGTCCCACCTTTACGACCAGACATAACGACGTTTCTTCTCCTACAACCAGCGACGGAAGATTACTTATAACTACTATAGACTACGCCACGCATTACGAAATTATTGAAGGTTCTAACACACCTTTCGACTTTGCACAATCTATTCCTTTGCCACCTCAGCAATTTGAAATAGAAATTAAAAACATTTCTAATCCAACCGGCAAAAAAATTTATAGAATTAGGTTATACAACGAAGGCGAAGACTGCTACACCGATGAAACAGTTATTTTCGAACACATGAACTTTGCTGCAGATAGAGATTTTGCCACAATAGAGCTTGTGCAAGGAATAGACAATTCAACTCCCAAAATCGGAGATTTAGTAACTTTTACTGCGATTGTTCAAAACAAAGGCACCAAAACATCAGAAGACGTAGAAGTAAGATTGATTCAAAGTTTGAGCCTTGAGACCATCAACTTTTATACTGAACAAGGTCAATTTACATCAGTAGGTAATATTTGGAGAATTGGTAAACTCACCGGCGGAAAATCAGTAAAATTGGTACTGAGATTAAAGGTTAAGTCTACTGGATTGTCTTATTTGTCTTCATTTATTTCTCAAGAAGGAGTCAAGATATATGAATATGCGGATGCTCAGGCATCAGGAATTGTAGGGGGAAAACGCAGCGGAACTAGCTGTGTCACAGTACCCATTGCTATTAATACCGACGAAGTTTATAAAATGGTCTTGAAAGAGTATAAAGGGATTAAATGGTATTATAAAGATGCTTCAGGTAATTTTTCTGAAATTAACGATAAGACAAATCCTGCATTGGCAGTTATAAACCCAGACAGTTCGTTGACTATCAAACAGGGAGGAGAATTTTCGTTTTCAAAAAAAGTTGGAGATTGCAATATTAGTAGTTGCTGTCCAGTAATAGTTGAATCATGCTCAGGCCCGCCAATTGTTGTCGATTCTGTATACTGCAATACCACTGTGGATAGCTACAATATTGTTATTCATCTCGAAAATGATAAATATAGTTTGATAGAGAAGGTGTTTTTTGCAATGTCAAACCTAAATTTTCCAGTCCTTACCAATTATTTGAGTAGAATTAACACTCTCCCCTTAACATCAAGTTCAGGGTTTGTTACCTCTCTAGGAAATAGCTCTTACAGAATTGAAAATATTCCAGCATTTATGCCAAATGTTACTTTGGTTTCCAGTGATTTAACTGGTAAATGCCGAAATGTTAGAATTGTAAATGCTCCTAACTGCACCAAACCTTTAGGCATGCCAGTGCTTGATGAAACAACGCAGTTTATCAACGAAGATCAAATGCCTCCCGCTTTCTTGGTTATCACTAAAGAAGCTGGTACCGAAATCGTTTGGTTTGAAGATGAACTTGCCAGAAAACAATTACATACTGGAAAGAAATTTAGAGCAAAAAAGCCTGGGATATATTATGTGGCTTATAGAGACAAGAAAACCAAAAGTGTAGGCCCAACGGTAAAGGCTTATCTGAAAGAATTGGCTCCAGAAAAACCTGGGAAGTTTGGCGGTGAAGACATTTGTGACTGTGACAATCCATTGATGGTGCCACAAGGTGATCTGGGTGATTTGAGCTCTGCAAAGGCTTATCCAAACCCTGTAAGTGATTTGTTGACAGTGGATTATAGAATTCCCAAAACTGCAGTAAAAGCAGCTTTGAACTTTTCAAATGTCAATGGGAAACAAATGAAATTATTGGAACTATCCAAAACAACCAATTCGGTGAAAATAGAAACTAATCGCTGGGTAGATGGCACTTATTTTTATAGCCTTATAGTAGATGGAATTCGTACTTTTAGTCAAAAAATAATCGTTTCTCATCAATAATATTCTGTTTTCTTTAATTTAAAGAGATTCTCTCTTTTTGATTTCTGATTATTTCTATAACAATTATTCATAAAAAACGCATCGGGTTTTCTTCAAAGATTGCCATAGATGCGTTTTTGTTTTTATATATACTGAGTAAAAAAAAGGATTAGATATATTTAAGGATTGGGAAATGTCTTTTTTTGAAAATTCATGTTGAAAACCCTCAATTTTTATGTTTTTTTGTAATCAATTTTAAAATTCTGAATGAACAAAATAATAGATAACCTTACTCCAGGTCAAATAGTAGCCGAATTAGACAAATATATAATTGGCCAAAAAGATGCGAAAAAGAACGTAGCCATTGCACTTAGAAATCGCTGGAGAAGGATGAATGCCACACCTGAAATGCAACAAGAAATTATTCCAAACAATATCTTGATGATAGGCTCAACTGGTGTAGGTAAAACTGAAATAGCTCGAAGGTTAGCAAAAATTGCTGATGCTCCATTTACAAAAGTGGAAGCCTCAAAGTTTACAGAGGTGGGGTATGTGGGTCGCGACGTAGAAAGTATGGTGAGAGATCTGGTGGAACAAAGTATCAATATAGTTAAGACAAAAAAGAAAGAAGAAGTAAAAATAAAAGCTACTGAAGCAGTTGAAGATAAGATACTTAATATACTTATTCCACCTGTAAAAAAATCAAACGCTAAAAAAGAAGAGATAGATTTGGATGCTCAAGAAGACTCCGAACTCAACCAAGAAACCAGAGAGGCATTTAGAAATAAATTAAAAAATGGAGATTTAGATAATAGAAAAATAGAAATCGATGTGGCGGGTTCTAATATGTCACCAATAGGCGTTATGGGTGGCCCTATTGATGATGTTTCTATGATGAATATTCAAGAAATGATTGGTGGTTTTATGCCCAAAAACAACAAAAAACGAAAAGTAACTATAGCCGAAGCTCGCAAAATATTGATGGAAGAGGAGTCTGCCAAGCTGATAGATATGGACGAAGTGAAAGAGGAGGCCATTTGGAAAGCTGAAAACTTGGGAATGATTTTTATAGATGAAATAGATAAAATAGCGTCCTCAGGAGGGAAGTCTGGACCAGATGTAAGTAGGGAAGGAGTGCAACGAGATTTGTTACCAATCGTGGAAGGGTCCACTGTTAACACCAAACACGGTGCCATCAAAACAGACCATATTTTGTTCATTGCAGCTGGTGCATTTCATGTTTCTAAGCCCTCCGACTTGATTCCGGAGCTGCAGGGTCGTTTTCCAATCCGTGTTGAATTGGAATCTTTAACCGAAGATAATTTCTACCATATTCTTAAGACTCCAAAAAATGCCTTAACCAAACAGTACGTGGCCATGCTCGAGTCAGAAGGTGTAGGTTTAACCTTTAGTGATGATTCATTACGAGAGTTGGCTTCTTTGGCGTTTCAAGCAAACTTGGAGGTAGAAAATATCGGAGCAAGAAGACTGCAGACGGTGATGTCACATTTGCTCAATGATATACTTTTTGATGTGCCAGAAAAAATCACCCCAGGCACAAACATAGAAATATCAAAAGAAATGGTTTCAGAAAAACTTTCGAGTTTAATCAAAAACAAAGATTTGAGTCAGTATATCTTGTAAATGATCATTGGTTAATCATTTTCTCAAACTCTCATAAAAATGGCCTCAGCGAGGTCATTTTTTATGAATAAATCATCACGAAATGACCTCAGCGAGGTCAGATTATGCTAAATTGGAGCAAGTAAATGACCACAGAGAGGTCAAACTATATTAATTTTAGAGATATAACAAAAAGATGACCTCAGCGAGGTCAAACTATATTAGTATTGGTAACAAAACAAGAAGAATTGACCTCAGCGAGGTCAGACTATATTAGTATTGGTAACAAAACAAGAAGAATTGACCTCAGCGAGGTCAAACTATATTAGTATTGGTAACAAAACAAGAAGAATTGACCTCAGCGAGGTCAAACTATATTAGTATTGGTAACAAAACAAGAAGAATTGACCTCAGCGAGGTCAAACTATATTAGTATTTGTAACAAAACAAGAAGAATTGACCTCAGCGAGGTCAAACTATATTAGTATTGGTAACAAAACAAGAAGAATTGACCTCAGAGAGGTCAAACTATATTAATTTTAGAGATATAACAAAAAGATGACCTCAGCAAGGTCAAACTATATTTCAAAAAAAATGACCTCAGCGAGGTCAAACTTTGGTGTCAAATCAAATTACCTACATCGCCTTTTTCGAAAACAATTTACTGTAGGTTATCCCTTTATAATTTTCAAATTGTTCTTTTTTGTGAAAATTTCCTCCAAAATAGGTGATAATTTGATGAAAATCTTTGGCATTCATATAGCCAGGTACAGGCTGTATCATATTAAATGCTTCATCTAAATAAACTATACTAGGGTAGCTCATTTTTCCTTGTAAAAGTGCAATTGCGGCCTCATTTGAGCGATTTGCTTCGTCAAACTTATATACAGAGGTTCCAAGTTTTATGGTTTTTTTAGACTCTGCGTCAAGTTTTACAGCATAATAGTTTTGGTTAACATAATTAATGACCTCGGCATTTGTAAAAGTCTCTCTGTCCATCACTTTACACCATCCACACCAGCCTGTATACACATCTATCAATACTTTCTTGGGCGTAATTTTCTGTTTGGCGTAGGCGTCTTCTATGCTCAGCCAGTTTATTTTAGTTTGGGCATTTGCAAAAACTACTGAAAGAAGCAATATTAAAAAAGTCAATTTAATTCTCATTTGTATTTTTTTTAATCTAACGCAAATGGTGTTCCAAAAATTTCAATTCCAAATGGTATGGAAAAACTTTCCACGTTCAGTATCAATTCTCTGGTACGTATGTGCTCCAAAATAGTCTCTTTGAGCTTGGATAATATTGGCTGTTTTGAGGTCACTATTTAAAGAGTTTACAAAATCGTTGGCAGACAACATGCAAGGAATCGCAAGTTCTGATTCGATACTTGCCAAACAGAAACTTTTCAAATCGTTTTTAGAATTTATTATTTCTTCTGAAATTTCTCGGATATTAAACAGGTCACCCTCAATTTTAAAATACTCTTTTATTTTTTCCATCAGTGTACTTCTGATAATACAACCATTTGTCCATATTCTGGCAATTTCTGATAAATTTAGCTTCCATTCAAATTCATCAGAAGCAGTTTTTATCAATCCAAAACCTTGCTGGTGATTAATGATTCTGGCAAGTTTATATGCATTTTCTACTTTTTCTAGAACAATCGGACTTTGTGAAATGGGTTTTTCAAAAGCAAAATCAGCGTATTTTTCTCTAACAGTAGAAGTATATCTAGCAAACAAAGCCGAGGTAATCAAGGTAGCTGGTAAGCCCATTTCTGTAGCGGTCACCGTTGTCCAGTTTCCAGTTCCTTTGTTTCCAGCTTGATCCAAAATGATATCAATAAGCCATTTCTCATCTTCTTTTTTGGTAAGGATTTTGGCTGTAATTTCCAAAAGATAACTCTGAAGATCGCCTTTATTCCATTCTTCAAAAATTTCTGCTATAACATTGGGCTCTAAACCATTTTTATATCTTAGAAGTGCGTAAACCTCTGCTATCAGCTGCATTTCTGCATATTCTACACCATTATGAACCATTTTTATAAAATGTCCAGAGCCATCAGGGCCAATATAAGTGCAGCAACTTTGTCCATTTGAGTCTTTGGCGGCTATTTTGTCAAGAAAAGGTTCTATATATTTATAGGCATCCAAGTTTCCAGAAGGCATTATGGACGGTCCTTTCAAGGCACCCTCCTCTCCTCCAGATACGCCCGTGCCAATAAAATGAATTCCATCTTTGGACAAATAATCAATCCTTCTTTTGGTATCTTTAAAATGCGAGTTTCCTCCATCTATCAAAACATCTTCTTTTTCTAAATAGGGTTTGATTTTATCAATAAACTCATCAGTTTCAACACCGGCTTTTATCATCAAAAAAATCTTTCTTGGCGTTTGCAAAGACTTACAAAATGATTCAAGATCTTCAAATCCCTGAGCTTGGTTGAGTTCCTCAAAATCTGAAATGAATTTTTCTGCTACTTTCTCTTCTTTGCCAGTCACAAACCGATTAAAAAGTGAAAGTTTTGTGCCGTTGTTGGCTAGGTTGCGAGCCAGACTTTTCCCCATAACTCCCAAACCTACCAAACCAAATTCGCTCTTGTTAATTTTGTTTAAGGTTTCTTGTATCATTTCTTCGGGTGATTTGCTTAAATCTATGTCTATAGCATTTTGAGGCTCTTCCAGTATATTAAATTGAGAATCAAGTAATTGACTTGGCATGAAATGTCCTTTTCGGGCATTAATTCTAGCCTGAATAATCTCTTTAGTGCCTTTTAAATAAACAAAGACAATCTCGTTTTGAATGTTTTCGGAAAGAAGTTCACGGTATTTTTCTTTGAGTGCCGAGCAAGCAAAAACCGCCGATTTATTCTCTTTTATTAAATTTATTGCCGATTTGTTGATTCTGTTCAACCACTCATATCTATCTTCATCTGTCAGTGGATTTCCCGCCGACATTTTTGTGATGTTTTTCTCTGGGTGAAAGTCATCTCCATCATAAAAACCCAGGCCAAGTTTTTCTGCCAATAGTAAGCCAAGGGTGGTTTTACCGCTTCCCGAGACTCCCATTATTATAAATATTTTTTTATTCAAAAAAGTAAAATTTTATTCAAAATTATGGTCTTTTTATCTAATATTCCATTTTTGTTTCGGAAAAATCTAAAAATAGGGAATTTAATTTGGCATAAGGCCAATTGTTTCAAATCAACCCTTTAATTTTGGGTTGAAAACAAGAATTCTATGTCAATTTTAGAGAAAATAAAAAACTTAGCAAAAGAAAATTCAGCAAATACGGTAAAGTTGCGAAGGCATCTACACGAAAATCCTGAGTTGTCATTTTGTGAGTTTGAAACCGCCCAATATATAGCTGCCGAACTTAGGGCGATTGGCATAGAACCGCAAGAGGGAGTGGCTGGAACTGGTTTAGTGGCTCTAATAAAGGGCAAAAATCCTGAGAAAAGAGTCGTTGCTCTTAGAGCAGATATTGACGCTTTACCTATAGTTGAACAAAATGATGTTTCGTATAAGTCTAAAAATGAGGGTGTTATGCATGCATGCGGGCATGATGTACACACGGCTTCGTTGTTAGGTGTCGCCAGAATTTTATATGCTTTGAAAGATGAGTTTGAAGGTACGATAAAACTTATTTTTCAGCCAGCAGAAGAGAAAGCCCCAGGCGGTGCTTCAGTAATGATAGCCGAGGGTGTTTTAGAAAACCCTAATGTGAATGCCATAATAGGTCAGCATGTAGCTCCAAATATTCCTGTTGGTAAAATAGGCTTTAGAGAGGGCATGTATATGGCCAGTACGGATGAAGTCTACATAAAAATAATAGGAAAAGGAGGCCATGGTGCTGCTCCTCATCAGTCTATAGATCCAATATTGGTAGCATCTCACATAATTGTGGCCCTGCAACAAATAATATCGAGGAACAGAAATCCAGCATTTCCTTCGGTATTGACATTTGGTAAGTTTATAGCCGAAGGAGCCACCAACATTATTCCAAATGAGGTTTATATAGAGGGTACATTTAGGTGTATGGATGAGAATTGGAGAGCGGAAGGATTAGAAAAAATACAAAAAATGGCTGAAGGAATGGCGGAAGCTATGGGTGCGAAATGTGAGTTTTGGATAGTTAAAGGCTATCCTTTTTTACAAAATGATCCGAATTTGACTAAACAAATGAAGGCTTATGCCTCTGAATATGTAGGAGCCGAAAATATCGTAAATCTTGACTTATGGATGGGTGGAGAAGATTTTGCTTTTTATAGCCAAAAAGTTGATGCTTGTTTTTACAGACTGGGCACAAGAAATGAAGAACAAGGCATAACCTCTGGAGTACACACCCCAACTTTCAATATAGACGAAAATTCTCTTGAAATAGGACCAGGACTAATGGCATACATGGCAATGAGAAATCTGGAAAATAGTTAACCAGATATTTCCATAATCTTACCACATATCGAATAGTGTTTCGCGTATAAAGTCTTGGCATAGTTTTTTCAATACTTTAGCACAAAGAAACACCTTTTATGCAATTCGTAATTATAAGTTTTCAGGTTTTAGGGTCTATTTGCCTTTACTATTGGTTTTTTTTCAATAGTGAGTTTTTTTATCTGCTAAATAAACACAAGAACGCCAATCCAATGTACCTGTTTTTTTTGCCTTTGGGTTTTATAGCTTATCCTGCAATTTTGGCATTGGCGTATAAAATTGCCTGGGATTTTTTTGAAGAAGATTCTTTTTTTAGTGCAATATTTTTTTCTGTTGTACCTATAATTATTTTTTTTGTGGGTTTTTATGTTTTAAAAAAAATAAAAAGCTTATAGTCAACTGATTGATGGCAGTTTTTTGTCAACTTCAGCTATGCCAAATTTCTGTATTTTTTCGTAAGACTTGCACAAATTAGTAATTCCGCAGTCCGAGCATTTTGGACTTCTAGCCAAGCAGGTGTATCGCCCATGTAATATCAACCAATGGTGTGCTTTTGGTATTATTTTTTCATCAAAAAGTTTGACCAATTCCTTTTCTACTAAAAGTGGATTTTTAGCCTTTAAACTCACCAGGCCTAATCGGTGCGAAACTCTAAAAACATGTGTGTCCACCGCCATAGTAGGCTGATTGTGAATTACCGATGCTATTACATTAGCAGTTTTTCTACCTACACCTGGCATTTTGGTGAGGTCGTCAATAGTGTCAGGTACTACATTGTTGAATTCTTCTACCAGAATTTTGGCCATGCCCACCAAGTGTTTGGCTTTATTGTTGGGATACGAAATGCTTTTGATATACACAAAAACCTCGTCCGAATCAGATCTTGAGAGACTTGTGGCATTGGGAAAACGCTTGAAAAGCTCAGGTGTAACAATGTTTACCCGTTTGTCGGTACATTGTGCTGATAGAATCACCGCTACCAACAATTCATAAGGATTCGAATAGTTTAACTCCGTTTCAGGATTGGGCATATGTGCCTCAAAATATTCAACTAGACTTTTATAGCGTTCTTTTAGGGTCATTTTCGTTAATAGCTTTTAGTAATTGGCCATTAGCTTTTATATATTCTAATAAAACTTATTTTACTCAACACTCACCACTCACAACTCGCCACTCATTTAACCTTCCTCCGTCTATTTCTCTCAAAATCCTCAAGCACAAAACCACCTAGTCCATCAAGATTACTGTAGTAGGCTCTGCCTTTGTTAATTTCGGTAAATTCGTGTACAAATTGCTTTAGATAAGCATCTTGTGCTATCATAAATGTTGTTATTGGTATATTTAATCTTCTGGCTTGAGCGGCTATATTGAAGGTTTTATTCACAATTTTTCTATCCAAACCAAAACTATTCTTATAATATCTGATGCCTTCTTTAAGGCAAGTAGGTTTACCGTCGGTTATCATAAAAATCTGCTTGTTTTTGGTTTTTCTTCTTCGCAACAAATCCATGGCGAGTTCTAAACCCGCAACGGTATTGGTGTGATACGGGCCAACTTCTAGATAAGGAATATCTTTGAGCGAAATTTGCCAAGCGTCATTTCCGAAAACTATGATATCCAAAGTGTCTTTAGGGTAGCGAGTCCTTATGATTTCAGCCATGGCCAAGGCTACTTTTTTGGCAGGAGTTATGCGGTCTTCGCCATACAAAATCATGGAATGGCTGATGTCAATCATCAAAACCGTGGAGGTCTGAATGTTTGATTCTCTGTCGGTTACTTCCAAATCTTTCTCATAAATGACCAAATCGTCGCTCATGCCGTTGTTGATTTGGGCATTGCGGATGGACTCCGTCATGGCTATTTGGTCAAGGCTGTCACCGAATTGAAATGATCGAATATCACTGCTGTTTTCATCAGAGCTACCTGTATAGGCCGTTCTGTGGTTTCCAGTAGATTTGGCCCTTTTCAATTTGCCGAAAATCTCCTCCAAACTGCGTTTTCGGATACTTTGCTCAGATTTCGGTGTCATGATCATCTCGCCATCACCTTCCGCTTCGGTCAAGTAACCTTTTTCTTTGAGCTCGTCTATGAAATCAGCAATACCATATTTATCGTCCGTGAGTTTATATTGCCTGTCTAGGTCGTTCATGTAAGCCAAAGCCTCAGATACATTGCCTGAAAATATCAAAAGCAGTTGCTGAAAAATATCCAAGAGTTTCTCGAAACCCGTATTTTTCTTTTCGTCTGGTTTGAAGTCTGAAAACTGAAATCCTAGCATTATTCTTTTTCTGTTTTTTGATATTTTACCTCTGGTTCAGCCAAAAATGGGTCTAGGTGTACGATTTTGCCGTCCCGCATTTCCACGATTTTACTTTTCTTGTACTTTTTGAATTCCACCATTTTTTTGTATGAATCCTCAAGTCCTTTCAATATTTTGGCATTTTCATTACTCATAATTTCCAGATTTTAAATAATTCCAAAACTCTAAATTATAAATAGAAATTCGATTTTCTTCACTTTCCGCAACCTCTGTAATTGGATTTTGAGAATTGTCGAATAAATTCCAGTCCTCAATTATTTTCGAATAAATATTAAAGAAGTTAAAAAGTCCTCTTTCGAATCTCCTCTTTATAACATGTGGTTCAATATTGTGTCCACCTTCTAAAACTCTCGATTTTACTCTTGAAATTGCCAGTTCAGGATTTTTCAAACTAAAGAAAATCAACCGAATTTGATATCCATCTGCTTTTGCTTTTAACAACAAGTTTTTATAGCTTTTTGTTGCCAAGGTGGTTTCAAAAGCGAAAGTTTCTCCAGCTTCCAACAGATGGTTAATTCTGGAAAGCATTATTCTGCCAGCTTCGAGAGACACGCTTTCAGGTTTGAATGGAGAAAGTGCCTTTGCTATCTCATCAGCATTTACAAATTCTTGACAATCTAACAATTCTGGCAATAGCGATTGCGAAGCAGTGGTTTTTCCTGCTCCGTTTGGCCCGGCTATTACATAGATTCGTTTCATAAATTGATAAAACTTGAAATTACTATCTCCTTGTTATTTCACGTAATTAGACAAAAAAATCTGTGAAAATCTGCTAAATCAGTGTCATCAGCGTTCAAATTATATCTTCTCCTTGAAACTCTCAAAACCGAAGCTTTTAACCAATTCAAAAGTGTCATCTTCGTGCCAAATGCCTATTGAGGGCAAGCCAACACCATTAAAAGTAGTGGTTTTTACCATAGTATAATGAATCATGTCATCAAAAATGACGGTATCTCCAATTTCTAAAGGCTTTTCAAACGAATACTCCGACATATAATCGCCTGCCAGACAAGTCATTCCGCCTAATCGGTAAGTTGGTTTTCCTTGAGCAGCATCTGTGGCACCCCAAACTTTGGGTTTATAGGGCATTTCTAAAGTATCGGGCATGTGGGCCGCAAACGAAATGTCCAATATAGCCACATCTATTCCTTGGGCATCCACAATATCCAACACTCTACTTCTCAGATATCCAGTTTGCCAAGCAATGGCAGAGCCTGGTTCCAATATGATGTCTATATTGTAAGTTGATTTTAAGCGTTTTATGATAGAAATCAAATGTGTATGGTCGTAGCCTTCACGGGTCATCAAATGCCCACCTCCCAGATTCAACCATTTGATTTGGTGCAACAAATCGCCGAATTTTTCTTCGATATGAACCAAGGTCCGTTCCAAAACATAAGAATCATTCTCGCACATGGTGTGCGAATGTAGGCCTTCAATTCCTTCAGGTAAAGTGTCTCCAAGAGCTTCTCTCGTAATGCCCAATCGTGAACCTACTACACACGGATTGTACACATCTGTACTTACTTCGGCATATTGTGGGTTGATTCTCAAGCCCATAGAGACTTTTTTCTCTGATTTTTCTACCTGAGATTTGAACTGTTTGTACTGGTTCATCGAGTTGAAAGAAATATGGCTACTGTAGCTCAATATCTGTTCAAATTCTTCTGGTTTGTAAGCTGGGCAGTATGTATGAGCAAGGCAACCCATCTCTTCCACAATCAATCTGGCTTCATTCAGCGAACTCGCAGTTGCACCCGAAAGGTATTTTTTGACCATCGGAAACATCTTGTACATCGAAAAACCTTTTAAGGCCAAGATGATTTCAGCACCAGATTCAGTCTGAACTCGGTTGATCAATTCAAGGTTTTTGCGGAGAAGTTTTTCTTCTAAAACGTAGCATGGAGAAGGTATTTGTGAGAAGTCGATTGCCATTTGTTTGGTTTTTTATGCGAAAATACTCAATCAAAAAAATACCGCCAAAGAAATTGAATCTTTGGCGGTAATAATATCGGTTTCTGCGAAATTATTTTGCGAAACTTAGACCAATTAAAGCTGTAAATGGCCTGGAAGAATAACCGTAAATCTCTGTAAATGATTTATTTGTAAGATTTTGAATATTCAAAAATACGCCTACTGACTCATTTATTTTATAATTCCAATTGGTATGTATTTGAGTAAAACCATCAAGAATAACTGCCTCGTTTCCAAAAGTATCACTGTTATAAAACAAATCGTTTCTTTTGCTTAAATGCTGAGCAGTCACTGAACCTTTGAGTTTTGAACTGAAATTATATCCAGCCGTCAAGTTCAAATTGTGATTTGGTCTTCTCAAAAACGCATTGATTTCTTTTGAATTTAGTTTCAAATCGTCAGAAACTTTTCCGTCCAGAAATGTATAATTAGCTGATAATGAGAATTTTTTACAGTTCAAGCTTCCATCAACTTCTAAACCTTCATTGTTTTGCTCGGCAAGATTAATATATTGACCATAAGGCGGTTTACTGGTTGAAAGGAAAGAAATGAGGTCAGTATATTGTCTATTGAAATATACCATTCTTAAGAAATTAGACTTGGATTTTCCGAAAAACTGCCAACCCAAATCTATCGTTCTGGCATTTTCAGGTTTGAGTTCAAGATTCCCATAAGGAGAATATAATTGATACAAAGCAGGATTCTTGAAACTGCTTGAAGCTGTGGCAAAAAACTTTATATAGTCATTTACCACATAAAATGGATTAACGGAATACGTAAAATTGTTTCCATAGACAGAGTGATTGTTAAATCTACCGCCCAATTCCAATCCAAGGCCGCTTTCGAGATTTACATTTAACGAACTATAGATACTTTGGTTATTTATTTTGGCCAAATCCGCCAGGATTGGGGTATCTGTATATGGCCCAAAAGCACTTACTGAAAAATAATCATAGGCCATATTTTGAGTCCTATAATCAGCTCCGATTAGCCACTCTGTGGTTTTGTGCAATTTGAAATTTGTGAAAATCTCTGCATAAGAGGCTTTGGAAGTATAATCTGTATTTGAAAAACTCGAAAAAGCACTTGCGGCCACATCACTGCTATCGTTCTTGAAATTGCGGTAAGTTTGGTTATAAAGGTAATTGAAGGTCAATTTTCCTTTTGGTAATTGCAACGACAATCCACCACCAACTTGATTGTTTTTGCTCAAATAAGTATAATCTTTATCGTCGACAAATGCACCTTCGTCAAGGTCAGTTTTGTAGGCGTTGAATCTATATAATCCGTTGATGCTTAGTTTTTTGGTTAATTCATGGGTAATAGAAAGTTGAGAATTTGAAGTTTTAAATCCGTCGTTTTCAAACTTTTCTGAGTCAGTTTTTGGAGCTGCAGTAGAAAAACCTCCAGTGGTAGCCAAAGACTGAGAGAAATTGTAGTTCGTTTTGTTTAATGTGCCAAAAATACCAAAGTTAGCTTGTAAAGTTTTCTGTGTTCCAGCAGCTAAACTGGCCGAAATGCTTTGCTTTTCTTTGCTTTTTCTGTTGGTAATGATGTTTACTACACCACCGATAGCGTCAGAACCATAAAGCGTAGATTGTCCGTTTTTCATGATTTCAATTCGCTCAATTTGTTGCAGCGAAAGAAGATTTATGTCGAAAGTGCTTCCAATACCCGAAGCTTCGTTTACTGGAACTCCATCTACGAGTATCAAAGTATGGCCGAAATTTACACCTCTCAAAGATACATTTTGTGTGCTTCCGACGGTTTGTCCGCTACCAATTACCATTACACCTACTTGCTGACTAAGCAGTTGACCAAGACTGAGACCGACATTGGCCTTAATAACCGAATCTCCAATTACTGTAAGGACTTTTCCCGTTTGATCCAATTTTTGAGGATACTTGTTAGCAGTAACGACAACTTCCTGGAGTTGATTTTGAGACTGTGAAAACGAGAGATTTGCTTGTAGGATTATTCCCACAAAAAGGACTTTTTTGAATGTTTGAAACATTTGTTTTTTGTAAAAAAATAAAAAATGGGCGACCGCTCGTTGCTACACATCCACCGTACGAAAGCAAAAAGGATAATTCTGGGGCAGGTCTCCTGGCTTGGTTTTTCATTTTTGCCTTCCCAATAAGTATTTGCTTATCAGTGGCTTATAGGTAAAATGAAGCAAATAAACCGCACAGTTGCGGGGACAGCTCACGACTTCAACGTGATTCCCTATTATTCATTCGATGCAAGAAATGCACCTTTGAACCCTAAAACTAGGACAAAGGTAATTAAGACAAATAAAAAAAAGCAGCGAATGCTGCTTTTTAAATAAAATATGTTCGCTTTCGCTCAGTACTCATGCGGCAAAACCCCATCTACTTGCTCATTCCATGGTAGTCCGTGAATGTTCAACAAGTCCATAAATGGATCTGGATTGAGTTCTTCTACATTATAGACGCCCGCTTTCATCCATTCTTCATTGGTGAGCATCAACATTGCACCAATCATAGCTGGGACACCTGTGGTATAAGACACCGCCTGTGATCTTACTTCTTTGTAAGCTTCGGCGTGGTGGCAGTTGTTCCACACATAATAAGTGCGGTCTTTACCGTCTTTTATTCCTTTTATTTGGCAACCAATCGAGGTTTGACCAGTATAATTTTCTCCTAATGACTCTGGTGCTGGAAGTACAGCTTTTAAGAATTCAAGTGGCACAATGTCCATGCCTTGAAACTTGATAGGAGCAATGCTCGTCATTCCTACATTTTCCAAAACTCGTAAATGTGTAATGTAAGCTTGACCAAAAGTCATCCAGAATCTAGCTCTTTTCAAAGTCGGGAAGTTTTTTACCAATGATTCAAGTTCTTCATGGTACAAAACATACGATTCTTTAGGTCCAATATTCGGATAGTCTATCGGTTTGTGAATAGACATGGCAGGTATTTCAACCCATTCGCCATTTTCCCAATATCGTCCAGGTTGAGTAATTTCTCTAATATTGATTTCAGGATTAAAATTCGTCGCAAAAGCTTTTCCATGATCGCCGGCGTTACAGTCGATAATGTCTAGGTAATGCATTTCGTCGAAATAGTGCTTGTTGGCATACGCAGTATAAACTTGCGTAACGCCCGGATCAAAACCACAACCCAAAAGTGCCATCAGTCCTGCAGACTTAAAACGTTCTTGATAAGCCCACTGCCAGCTATATTCAAATTTCGCCACGTCTTTTGGTTCGTAATTGGCCGTATCCAAATAATGCACGCCAGTTTCCAAACAAGCGTCCATGATGGTCAAATCTTGATAGGGTAATGCAACATTTATAACCATTTTAGGCCCGAAAGATTTGATCAATGCAACCAATTCAGGCACATTGTCGGCATCAACTGCTGCAGTTTTAATGCTTACACCATGCATTTCTTTTATTTCTGAGGCAATTCTTTCACATTTGCTAACTGTACGGCTGGCCAACATGATTTCGGTAAAAACATTTGAGTTTAAGGCACATTTGTGAGCTACAACTGTTCCAACTCCACCGGCACCAACTATAAGAACTTTTGACATTTATTTGTAGATAGTTTTGATTCTGGTGCAAAAATACTAAATGCGTAGTATTTGCAATACTAAATTTTGGTTAATGAAATATTAAAGCGGTTTTTGTGTTTGTAAACCCTTTTTTTGGATTAGAAAATACATTCAAAACATAGAAATATGTAATCATATTTCTCGTAGCCCTTTACATGATAGTTTGTTGAAGAACATCTCTATTGAAATGAAATAGTTTATTTTTGTATTCTACTTGAAAAATAGACTTTCAAAAAAAACTAGAGAATAGAATATTCACCACAAGATTATTACATCGCTTGATGAGCAGATGATTTCAAGCCTATTTAGGCTGTAAAACGGCATCATTTTATTCATAAAATGCCACAAAATAAAAAACCTCACCTAATTCTTCTCTTTTGATTGTTGAAGCCTCTTGAAATCAATAAATTACATTCAAAATTTATTGAAAATGAAAAACAAGCTTACAAAATTTACATTTCTTGTTGTTGTCACGCTTTTGGTATTTAATTGTAAAAAAGACGATGGCGGCGTAGCTCCAGAAAATGAAATAGTAACAATAGGTGGCGAAAAAATGGAGTTTGCCGATAAAGGCTCCATTACCAATGTCGTCAAACAAAATAATACCACAGAAATAAGCCTTTCTGATATGAAATCTTTGGCGAGTTTTGATAATTCAAAATTGATTTTCGATGGAAATCCGGCAGCTGTAAAGGCTCTGAAAAACGGTCAGGTGGTGCTTTTTGAAGGAAATTCCTTAAGAAAAGTGGTTTCAATCACCGAGTCGGGTGGAAAAACCACCGTCGCAACAACAAATGCCAAGTTTAATGAATATTACAAGTCTGCCAAGGTCAATTTCGAGAAACAGATGTATTGGACTTCTAACAATATCAAAAATGCCCGAATAAAAGTAGCCGGAGGAAGAATAAAGTCAGTGACGGGTACCAATGACGACGGTGTTGAATTCAGTGGGGAGCTCAGCGGTTGGAATCTATCACTTAAACTAAATCCGGAGGGCGGAAGTGGAAGGAAACTGAACGTTGAACTTACTGCAAAGCGTGGAAATTTGGCCGGAATTGAAGCCAAAGGTTTTATTTCGGATTTTTCTGCCACCAGCGATATAGATCTAAATAATGGCAATTTAGATGCCTATAATCATCAACACAATGATTTGAATGGTGAGTTGGAAGTAAAATATGCTTTTTTGAGCCTTAGCCAGATAGCCCAAATCAGCATTCCGCTCGAAATTTCAAGGACTATTCTCGTAAATGGTGTAATTCCGGTAACTTTTACACTAAAATGTAATCTGAAGGTATATCCAGAGGTAGCTGCGAATAGCACATGCCAAGCTCACTTGAAATTAACCTACAATGGCACCCAGGGCTTTAATTACAACAATCGAAATATTGAAACGGCTGGTACTTTGGCCGGATTTGACGTTACAAGAATAGGAGATACTGGTTCGGCTTCTGAGGGAATAGTAGGAGTGGGTGTTGGCCTAGAGTTTCCAAGATTTCAAATAGGCATATTTCACTCGGTAGTGGTACCCTATATACTAAATAACACCAGCGTTCAGTCTTATTTCGAAAGCGGTCTTCCATTCGTGCCTGGTCCATGCAACCAAACAATTTTAGGGCTAAAAGGAGTGGTTGGAGTCGACTTGAGTTTTTTCGGGGTATCTTACAGTGCTTCTAGAGACTTGTATGAACGAAAAACCGAATTTAAAACTCCGGGCTCCAAATGCCCAGCCGCTTTAAATCCAGCATTGTATGGAGCTCTTCTCTGACATTCAATTATTTTTTGTATTTTAGCGAGAACATTTCATTTGTCTCTTATTTGTAAAGAGAGAATGCCCTACAAAACCATTTTAAAAGTATTTTTATCATGAAGTTAAGACTAGTTTGCTTATTGTCAATTGTCGCTTTGGGTTGTTTAGATTTTGGTTGTTCCGAAAAAAAAGTAGGTAACAACGAGCTTTCAGAATCTGAAATAGAAGCGGGTTGGCGGTTGCTTTTTGATGGAAAAACTACCCAAGGTTGGCATTTGTATAACAAAGCCAATGCTCCCTCGGCTTGGATTGTAAAAGACGGCGAGTTGTTTTGTAATCCTGACACTTTCGAAGTAGAACACGGCGACTTAGTTTCGGATAAGGAATATTCAAATTTCGAACTTAAATTTGATTGGAAAATTACGACAGCGGGCAACAGTGGGGTTTTTATAAATGTCGTTGAAAATGATACGATTCCTAGAGCATGGGCCTCTGGGCCTGAATATCAATTGCTTGATCACGAAGGTATTGGTAAAGATTATCTCAAAGATTCTACCAAATGGGCCGCATGTTTGTATGGTTTTATGCCACAAAAAAATGTCTCAAAACCAAAACCAGCAGGTGAGTGGAACGAATCTAAGATTGTTCAGAATTCTGGCAAAATTCAGTTTTATTTGAACGGTATTTTGACCGCCGAACAAGATTTGACTTCTGAAGCCTGGAAAGGTATGGTGGCCAATAGCGGTTTTAAATTTTTTCCATTGTTTGGTAAAAACACCAAAGGCCATCTGGCTCTTCAAGATTGGTCAAAGGGCGTTTCGTTTCGGAATATTAAAATTATGGAAAACTGAAAGTTAGGTACGTGCAATTATATCAGCAGCCACTTTTTTGAGCTCCGAAATAGAAATATTAGCGTTGAGCTTATTCACTTTCAGTCGGACCATTTCATTGCCTTTTCGAGCAATTACCAGGCCGAAATTTGCCTTATCTGTGTGAAAAAAGGCCTCATCGCCAAGATTATTTATCATTTCAAAACCTTCTAATGAATGGTTCGAATTTTTGAAATCTTCAAAGATTTTCTTGGCTGAAAGCTCGTCTTCATAACTTTCAAAAATAAAGTATAGGGCATGATTCGAACTTGAGTTGCCTATATGCGTACTTTTATATCTATGGCCTCCAATTTTCTCTTCGTTTCCACTTTCTTTGAGATGGCATGTTTCACCTAAAATCCGTTCGGCTTCTTGCGTAGTCAGTTTATGACCGCCGAAGACCGCCTTTTCGCTATTCGAAAAATTCAAAAATGGAAATAGAAGGACTAGAAGTAAGCTTTTCATAATTAGCAAGTTTTGAGGTTGTTAATACATGATAAAGATAAATGTTCGAGCCAAATGTTGCAAATTCCTTTCATTATTTGTTCACAAGAACGCATTTGAAAGTATTTACAGTCAGTGTATTGTGTTTTTTTGATTGTTTTGGCCTTATCTTAATTCGAAATGGTATTTAAATTCGTTCAATAATTAAAGTATTACGATAGTCCGACCTCTCTGAGGTCGTTGATTTATCTCTGTTTACTGGCTTTTAACATAATGTGACCTCTCTGAGGTCGAAGATTTGTCGATTTCGTCCATTCTATTACATTAGAGAGCTTAAATTTTCTTAAAGTAAAGAAGTTTTTTGTCTTTTTATTCCTTTAAAAATTGGACTTGAAAGTATTTAACCTCAATGTTCAAACTGCCATTTTTACCATGTTTGCTTATTCCGGCTTCTTAATCATTTTCGGTCTTTTCTGCTGAGGTGACTGAGTTTGTGATTATTTTTGAAAATTGTTGTATCAGTTTTTTTGGTTATGCAAGAAAATGAAAGGAGTATTAAGTTTGAATAAAATGAAGCTTTCATTTAGAATTGTTCAAAATTTAATTCATAGAAAAATATCTTTTTGGGCTATTTTTTACTTTCTTAAAACATAATATTTTTCCCTCTAGAAAAAAAAGGTAGCTCAATAATTAACAACATATTATCCTCAGTTAATTTTAAGTGTTCAATTTTTTTATTTTTAACTTTCTCCAAGAACTCTCCTTCTAATTTCGGAAAATGAATAGCTTTAATTCTTCTAATAGATTTTCCCAGTAAACTTTTTGTACTATATTTTCCGCCTACCATATTCTTACGGATATTATTGTTAATTACACCTATCATTTCATCAACTTCAGAAATCATAGTTTCTAAGTTGCCTTCTAATAATTGATCATGGATAAATAAGTTGGAAATCAAATGATTTAAAATATTTAATAAAATGTGTAATTGAGTTTCACTGGGTTTCTCAATCTCATGAACTGCATCGTTACCAAGAAATCTAATCGAGTGAATTCTTTGAGATTCTTTCAAGCTTAAATAGCCGTTGGTGTGCAGTAAATCTATTCTCGCAGCAAGCGATTCTTTTTTTATATTTAAATGATTGCAAATTGCTTCAATAGTTGCTCTTTGACCAGCGGCAGTTAACCTTAATGCTTGGCTTTTAAACGCCAAAATCATTTCTAGATAAATTTCTTTAATTGTTACTGGAACGAACCATAATTCTTCTAATACTTTGGAATTTTGTAGAGTCAGTGGAAATATTTCCTCCTCAAAATAATGCTCTGTTGAATAAGAATTTTTTCCCGGACGAATCATAAATGGGTCTCCATAAACTTTTAAAAATGATATAGATTCACATCCAAGACATTCAATTACATGATAATTTTCTAAAAACTTACTATAATCCTCTTCGTAAGGTTCATTCGAGCCTGTTTCTTTCGTGAAAATTATTTTATGGTTTGTTTTGTTTTCACATTTTCTACAAAAATACTTTTCTGACATATTATGGTTACAAGTCTTAAATGGAAATTCTTGTATTTTTTTTCAATATTATAAGGAATATTTATATCATTAAAATTTTAAACATTTTCCTCACACCCCCAACGGCAACTTTCTCTCTCTTTTCCCCGTCAAATTAAAAATGGCATTGCCGAGGGCTGGAGCGATAGGAGGTAGGCCTGGTTCGCCTACACCGCCCGGGCGTTCGTAGTTTTCTACGATATGAATTTCCATTTTTGGCGTTTCGGAGTTTCTAAGTACTTGATAATCATGGTAGTTTGACTGCACACATTGGTTGTTTTCAAAGGTTATTCCGCCTTTGGTGGCAGCTTGTATACCCATGATAATGTTTCCTTCGGTTTGGGCTTTTACGTTGTCGGGGTTTACAAACATACCGCAGTCTATTACAGAAACCACTTTGTCTATTTTTATGCCGCTGTCGGTTTTTGAAACAAACACACAAGCAGCTGAAATAGAATCAAACGAACGAAAAACAGCGATTCCTTTCGCTTTTCCAGCTGGAAGCGGGGTTTTGTAATCCGACTTTTCTGCTAAAAGATTTAGAACTTTCGTGAATCTTGAAGCATTTTTTAGTAATTCTAACCTAAATTCTAAAGGGTCTTTTTTTGCCTCGTGGGCCATTTCGTCGATAAAACATTCCTGTCCCCAACCAAAGTTAGAGGCATACACGCTTCTCCACCAAACAACTGGAATACTGGTTTTTACCCTAGAATAAGAAACTTTGTTGACTTCGAAATTATATTGGTGGTTTTCTTGGCTCAATTCACCACTTAACCAATCGTCGGCGGTGTTTGGCCTTAAACCATTAAACACCTGACCTGCAATAGATTCTCCAATGGCTTGGTGGTGGAATGCTTTGGCTTGGCCGTTTTCCAACACGCCCTGCATGCGACTAAGCATTGCTGGTCGGTAAGGTCCTTGTGAGATGTCGTCTTCTTTGGTCCAAAGCACTTTCACTGGCTTCTTAATTTTGCGAGAAATATCACAAGCCTCGTTTAAGAAATCCATGTAGGCTTTTCTACCAAAGGAGCCACCTAAAAGAGTTACATTAATTTTTACTTTTTCCTCAGGAACTCCCAGATATTGAGCTACTTGGCTCAATGCTCCATCTGGCCCTTGTATAGGTGCCCAAACTTCCACTGTACCATCATCTTTAACATGCACAGTGGCATTTTCAGACTCAATGGCCGCATGGGCAAGAAATGGTGTTTCATAAACAGCTTCCAATTTGGTACTTGCTGACTCAAAATGAGCATCGAAATCTCCTTTTTCTTCTGCTCTAATACCTGGCTTTTTGGCCGCTGCGTAGGCAGCTTCAAAATATTCTGAGGTATTTTGGTTGAGATACTTTCCATTTTCAGATTTCCAATTGACATTCAAGGCTTTGGCACCTTTCAAAGCGGCCCATTGGTTTTGAGCGATTACTGCCACTGCATCCACTTTGGTGTGCGGCATGGCCCTTTCAATTTTTATCACATCTAGAACTCCCACAACTTTTCGAGCAGCTGCATCGTCAATGGAAGCTATGGTATCGTGAATTCTTGGCGAATGAACTACTTTAGCAAACACCATTCCCGGTATTTCAGCGTCTATTCCATAAATAGCTTTGCCTGAAACTCTATCAGGAACATCCAGACGTTTGTTGTATTTGCCAATAATCTTGAAATCTTTCGGGTCTTTTAGTTTTGGATTTTTCGGCACTTGATAAGTCGAAGCCAAATCTGCCACTTCACCATAAGTCACGCTTTTTTGTGAGCCTTTCAAGAATATTTTTCCAGCTTCGGCATAACAATCAGCGGCATTTACACCCCATTTTTCGGCTGCGGCTTTGATTAGCATTTCTTTGGCTGCTGCTCCAGCTTGTCTCAGTGGCATCCAAAGTCCTCTTACCGAGCTACTTCCGCCAGATTGTTGGCTTCCGTATTTGCTTCTACCGTCTGACTGAATGATACTCACTTGATCAAGGCTTACTTCCAGTTCCTCAGCCAAAAGCGATGGAACAGCCTGCGTAGAGCCTTGTCCCATATCTGGACGGCTGTTTACAAGCGTTATTTTACCCGTATTTTCAATAATTATAAACGGATTTATTTCCAAAGCCAGCGTGGCTGGCGTAAGTTTTTTGAGGGCGACATTTTTGGAAAAACCATCTATGCCGATGCTCAATCCAATACCAGTCAATCCGAGGTTTTTGATGAATTCTCTTCTGTTATTTTTCATGATTAAAGCATTTTTGAGGCGTTTTTGATGGCTTGGTTAATTCTTTGGTAGGTTCCACAACGGCACAAATTGCCTTCCATGGCGGCTAATATTTCCTCATCATTGGGGTTTTTGTTGGTTTTCAACAACGCAACAGCTGACATGATTTGACCTGATTGGCAATAGCCACACTGAGGCACTTGCTCTTCTATCCAGGCTTTTTGAACGGCATGAAGAGTTGGTTCGGCTATGCCCTCTATCGTGGTAATTTTTGCTTTTTTCGAAATGGCCGAAAGCGGCATTTGGCAAGAACGTATTGGCTGGCCATCAAGATGGACGGTGCAGGCACCACATTGGGCCATGCCACAGCCAAATTTTGTGCCTTTCAAATTGGCCAAATCTCTGATAGCCCACACCAAAGGCATATCGGCCTCAGCGGTGATTTTATAGACTTTGTTGTTGATATTGAGGTTGAATACCGGCATAAAGATTGATTTTTTAGTAAAAATAAGGAAAACTTGGTAAAGAATATAATTTGTTGATTTGCTAATTTGGCAATGAGCTAATTTTACTCAGAATTGGTGAAATTACTCAGAATTCAAGAATATTTCTCTCCGATCAGACATTAACTAATTAACGAATTATCCAATTAACCCTCTAACTTTGTATTTCTCGAATTAATTTTAGTACATGACAATAGATTTAAGAAGCGATACAGTTACCAAACCGAGCAAAGAAATGTTGGAGGCCATGTTTTCGGCTGAAGTTGGTGACGATGTTTTTGGAGATGATCCAACCGTAAAGTCATTAGAAAACAAAGCTGCAGAGATGTTTGGGATGGAAGCCGCACTTTTTTGCACTTCTGGTACAATGACCAACCAGATTGCCTTGAAAGCCCATTTGTTCCCCGGTTCGGAGGTGATTTGTGATAAATATTCACATATTTATTTGTATGAAGGCGGAGGAATTGCTTCCAATGCCCATGCTTCTGTAAAATTGATAGATGGAGATAAAGGCAGAATAACCGCTGAGCAGGTGAGAGGTGCGTTTAACAACCCAGAGGATATTCATTTGCCTTTGAGTACGTTGGTTTCGTTAGAAAATACTATGAACAAGGGCGGCGGATCTATTTATGATTTCGCTGAAATAATAAAGATTAAGGAAGTTTGTCAAGAAAAAGACCTTAAGTTTCATTTGGATGGAGCCAGACTTTTCAATGCTTTGGTAGAAACTTCGGAGACTCCGAAAGACTTTGGAGGTGCTTTTGATTCCATTTCCATTTGTTTGTCAAAAGGATTGGGTACACCCGTGGGTTCACTGCTTTTGGGAAATGCAGATTTTATAAAAAAATCGAGGAGAATTCGTAAGTCATTTGGTGGAGGCTGGCGTCAGGCTGGATATTTGGCGGCAGCTGGTATTTACGCTTTGGATAATAATGTAGAAAGGCTCAAAGAAGACCATGCAAATGCAAAGGCGATTGGTCAAATACTTCAAAAATGTTCTTTTGTCAAAGAAATAATGCCAATAGATACTAATATCGTGATTTTTGAGTTAGTTGAAAATTGGACAAATACAGAGTTTTTGGAGGTTTTGAAACAGAAAGGAGTAGGTGCAGTGGCTTTCGGTCCGCAATTGGTAAGGTTTGTTACCCATTTAGATTTCAAAACCGAAGATTTGAATTTGCTCGAAAAAATATTAACCCAAATCAGTAAATAATGCGTTTTTTTGTTTTTTTTATACTTTCTAGCATTTCGTTTTCTGGATTTTCACAGCAAAAAAACGCTATAAAATTCAATGTTGCCGGTCCACTAACCCAAACTTACTCTTTGCAATACGAAAGAATGTTGTCCAAAAAACTGTCTTTCAATAACACTTTTTTTTACCGCCAAAAATCGCTCATTCCGTTAGGTACCCAAGTAGATACCCTGGCCAAAAGGTATGGTGTGGGAATTACGGGTATTAAGTTTAAGTATATTTTTATGAACGAAGCTCGCGTAGGAGTTAGAGGCTACGCTCCTGAACTCAGGTATTATATTGGAAAAAAGAAAAATAGGCCTTTTGTGGCACTATTTGGACAATATGAAGACTTTGATATGGCCGTGCCAGCATCTTTAGCCGTTCTTTACAAAGGTATTATTGTGGATGTTAAAACACCGGTGAATTTTACTTTTAATACTATTTCGGGTGGTTTATTGGTAGGAAAACAATGGAAATGGAACAGGATGGGAGTCGATTTGGTTGTTATTGGGCCACATTTTGGAAAGGCCAAAGCGTTTTATGCTGTGGCACAAACAGAATTGCTTTCAAAACTTTCAGAAGACGAAAAAGTATATCTAAAGGATAAAATAACTGAACGTTTTGGTCTTTCGGGAGAATATTTTGCTTTGGATATTGCAGGAGAAAAAGCCGAAATTAAGTCTGTAAAGCCTGTTCCGTATTTGGGAATTAGAGGATTAGGTGTAAATTTAAGCTATAGTTTTTGAGTCAAATCACCCGCTTCAATTTAAAATAAAAGAATTTCAATTCTCCATTTCTTCTTACGAATAATTCAACATCAGTTCCTTCTTTTTTACTAAGATTTTTGTATATGTCATTTATGTTCAGTTCTTTAAAGTGTTTGTTGTTCATAAAAATGATTTGATCATTTTCTTTGATTCCAGCCAAGTCCGCTTGTGAACCAGGTGTTACAAACGTTACGGTGAAATCGCTAAATAAATTTCCTTTAGCTCTCACTTCCATGCCGCTCATGTCGTGTTCAAAGGTTTCTCTATATTTGGATCTTAGCGGTTTTAGTATGAGGTAGCCATCTCTATAATTAAAAGTTATCACAAATCTTCTCAAAAATTCTCCACCAATACTGCCTTGTCTACCATCAAAATTTTCATTAAATTTAAGACTAAACGAAAGGCTATCAGGAAATGAAGCCAGAACATCATTGAATTCGTATTTGCCAATTCTGAATTTCTCGATTCTACCGATATGACCATCAATATTTCCGTTGAGGCCTCTACCCAAATTGGCCCTAATGACTTTATCAGGCAAGTGAATAGGTGAATTGTCTTGGGTGTTCAATAACAATGCATGGCCTGCTCCGGTATCAATTACCAAGCGAAGTTTTGTGAAATCGTTGTCATCATTTTGAGCCATTTCTATGGCTTCTATATAAGGTTTTGATTGCGTCACTACCAATGGATATTGCTCGCCCATGGACTTTTTGGGTTTAAATTTATCGTGATTTCTAAGATATAATTCCCTCGACCCAAAGTCAATGGTTACCACAAATCTATCAAACAAGTCATGTCCAAAAATACCATGAATAGGTATGCCCATGTATTCTGAAAGCTTCAAAATATCCTCTTCCAGAACCACCAAGTTTTGCCGTTCAGCTTTTACAAATCCAAGGTCAATTGTGTGACCGATTGAGACATTGGCGTTTATGAAATCTTTTTCACCGGCACCATTGATGCGTACTTGTCTGCTGAAGTCCAAATTGAGTTTTTTAGCCATGCTTGGGTCCGTTATTATAAGCGAACTCACGCCAGTATCAAGGATGAAATTTAGGGTGTCCGATTTGTTGATTTTGACTTTTACAACAATGAGATTGGAATAGAGTTCAAACTTTATTTTTGCAGTTTTTTGCCTCTTACCTTTAAAATAAAATCCAAATTTCTCTAATTCTTTTTTTTTCTGAGCCTCAACTTGATTGAAAATCCCAGAAAAGAAAAGAAAAAAAAGTAACAGAACTGGGATTCTATTTTTCATTTTTTTTATTTGAAAAATACCATATAATATTAGAAAAACAAAAGGATTAAGCTAAAAGTTTATCATTATCCAAATCTTATCGGAATATTGTTGAGAAAAGGCCGATAAATGTGGATTTTTGTAAAAAAATAAAGTAAAACTTAAAGCTTTGGCTTTAATCACGCAACCAGACAATATAAATTTAGCGTCCTTGCGACCTAGCGGTAAATTAAAAAGAATATGAAACAAGATTTAAGAAAGCTCGGTTTGGAACAACTCAAAGATTGGCTCAAAGAAAAAGGTGAGCCGGCATTTAGAGCTAAACAAATAATGGAATGGATCTGGCAAAAATCTGTCACTGAGATTCAGGCTATGAGTAATCTTTCGAAAACTCTTCGTGAAGCCTTATCAAACGAATTTGAAATAAACCCTGTAACTGTTTATAAATCACAGTATTCTGACGATGGTACCATAAAGTCTGGTTTCAGACTTTTTGACAAACATCTTGTAGAAGGAGTTTTGATTCCGACCGATACCCGCATGACGGCTTGTATTTCTTCACAGGTAGGTTGCTCTCTGACTTGTAAATTTTGTGCTACCGGGTACATGAAACGAGAGCGAAATCTCGATGCAGCTGAGATTTATGACCAGGTCATTTTAATAAAAAACCAAGCAGAAGAAAGATTTAATCAACCTTTGACCAATATTGTGTATATGGGTATGGGTGAGCCGCTGCTAAACTACCAAGCAGTTTTGGAGTCGGTAGAAAAAATAACTTCGCCTGAAGGTTTAAATTGGTCGCCGAAGCGTATCACTGTTTCTACCGCTGGTATAGCCAAAATGATTAAAAAACTAGGAGACGATGGTGTGAAATTCAACCTTGCTCTGTCGCTCCATGCCGCGAATGATGAAAAACGCAATACTATCATGCCTATCAATGAGTCGAATAGCATAAAGAATTTAACAGAGGCTTTGACTTATTTTTATAAAAAAACAGGAAACAAGATTACCTTTGAATATATAGTTTTCAATGGTTTTAATGATACGTTAGATGATGCCAAAGATTTGCTAAAATTCTGTAAAAGGGTGCCTTCTAAGGTAAATATCATAGAATATAATCCAATTAACGAGGCGGATTTTAGAAATGCAGAGGCCGATGCCATAGAGAAATTTGCCAAATATTTAGAAAACAATGGCGTAACCGTAAACATCCGTAGAAGTAGAGGAAAAGACATCGATGCGGCTTGTGGTCAGTTGGCTATCAAAGAAAATTAACAATTTGGTAACATAGGATGTGGATAACTTTTATGTTAGGTCAAAATTAATTCTGACATTTGTGCCACCAATGTGAATCAGAATCTAAAACTAAAATCTAATTATTATGTTTGGTCTAGAAAATGACGTTTTTTTTCTTCTATTTTTTGCCCTATTTGCAGCTTGTGTATTCGAATTTATCAACGGTTTTCATGATACGGCCAACGCAGTAGCAACCGTAATTTACACCAACTCGCTCAAACCAACTCAGGCAGTTGTTTACTCAGGAATCTTGAATTTTATCGGGGTTATAACCGGTGGAGTAGGTGTTGGTATGAGTATTGTAAATTTACTTCCAGTAGAATTACTAATTGACCAAGATGTCTACCATTCACTTGCAATGGTAATGGCCATGCTTTTCAGTGCAATTATCTGGAATTTTGGAACGTGGTATTTCGGTCTGCCTTCATCTAGTTCTCATACACTTATAGGAGCTATCATGGGCGTGGGTTTAGGTTATGCCTTACTTCCCGAAAATCAGACCGGTGCTGCAGCTATCAATTGGGACAAGGTAAAAGATATTTTTACAGGCTTATTAATGGCACCACTTTTTGGTTTTGCCATGGCTATTTTTCTGATGTTTATTCTTAGGAGAACAGTGAGTAAAAACGTAAGAGATCAAATATTTTCAGAACCTAAGAAAAATCAAGCACCACCAAATTGGATCAGAGGCACGTTGATTACTACTTGCGGTTTGGTTAGTTTTTTTCATGGAAAAAATGACGGTCAGAAAGGAATAGGTTTGATGATGTTGATATTGATTGGTGTTTTACCTTCATATTTTGCTATAACCAGTGCCAAAAAATTGAAAGACATCCAGCCGGATTTAGTAAAAATCGAGGCCATAGTTAACAAAATAGATACAGTAGGTTTGGGAGTTTCTGAAATGAAACACATAAATGATATCAAATCAAATATTACTTTTTTGAATCCAGTTGTAAATCAGACTTCTGCGGATACGTCTTCAAAACTTCATTTACGTGGTGCCATTCTTAAAGTAGCGAGTAATGCTAAGAAGCTTTTGAGCGACGAAAGTGTAAGTATGAGCACTGAAGATAGAGAATCTCTTACAAAACTTGCCACCAAGGAAGAAAAAGGTATACGTAGAGCTACTGATTTTGCACCGTTTTGGGTTATCATGCTTATTTCGTTGTCTTTGGGCTTAGGAACCATGATAGGCTGGAAAAGAATAGTAGTTACTGTAGGAGAAAAAATTGGTAAATCACATTTGACCTATGCTCAAGGTGCTTCTGCTGAACTTGTTGCCGCGGTAACGATTGGTTTGGCCTCAGGATTTAAATTGCCTGTGAGTACTACACACACCTTATCATCAGGTATCGCGGGCTCTATGGTGGCCTCTAAAGGTATCAAAAACTTACAAGCCGGAACTATCAAAAACATCGCAATTGCTTGGGTACTTACTTTGCCAGTTTCTATGATGTTGTCGGCTGGTTTATTTCTATTGTTTAGATTCTTTGTTTCATAACGATATTTTATATTCATATTGAAAGTGGTTCCTCTGAGCCACTTTTTTTATGTCCAATATTTGCGTTTTGACAAAAGATTTATACTTTTTAAATATTTTTGAGGCAATTGTCTTTGTAAATTGAAAACAGCTTAGCATCTTTTCACAAAATTTGAGTTTGTAAGCATTGAAATACCAGGAAAACAATGATGTGCCTGTCGGAAATTGGAAAATGGCCGATATCCGTAATTTAGAATACATTTCTCCAAAACAACTCGATCATTTCTTAGAAGCGGGCTGGTTTAGAATGAGCCAGAGTATGTTTACTACCAATTTTCTGGTTTTTGGTAGTGACCAGTATAACGCACTTTGGTTGAGGGTAAATCTGAAAGACTTTGAGCCCAGTGCTTCACAAAAAAGGCTTTTAAAGCAGAACGAAAGGTTTACAGTGCAGGTTTCATCTGGCCAAATCACCTATGAAAAAGAAGACCTTTTTTATCGATATCGCCAAAGTTTGTCTTTTTCTATTGCTCCATCGCTTCAAAATCTTCTTACGGGCAACTCGCTCTTTGATATTTTCGATTCTAGACATCTCGAAATTTATGACGATAGTACACTTATAGGTTGCGGGGTGTTTGATTTGGGAGAAAATTCTGCTCAGGGAATTGTGAGTGTTTTTGATCCTAATTATAAAAAATACAGCCTAGGTAAATATATTTTTTTGCATAAAATCTTGTTTCTGAAGAATTTAGGGTTGGAGTATTTTTATCCTGGTTATTTTGTGCCGGGCTACAAACTATTCGACTACAAGCTCGAAATGGCCAAATCTTCGACAAGTTTTCTTGATTTCGGCAAAAAACAATGGCTCAGTATTCAGAGTTTTGCCAATCATAATCAGCCTTTGATTTTAATAAAATCTAAGCTCATACAAATGCAAGAACTATTAAGTAGCGTCCATCTCAAAACAGATCTTCTGATTTATAATTTCTTCGATATTTGTTTGGTGAACGGTTATACCGAGTACGACTTACTCGATGTACCTATGTTTTTGTACTGTTTTCCCAATTCAAGACAGCAGGAGGCCGTTATAATTTACAATATTTTCAACGGTTGTTACCAGTTCGTGGTTTGCAATAAACCATTTCAGTCGAATATTGTCGAAGAACCAGGGCATTATGCCAAGTTTTTGCTAAAACTTGACTCCATCATTATTCAAGAAACAGACGCACAAATTTTTGCCCAAAAATTCCTTCAATTGGTTGGTCTTTGAGTTTCCTTGGTTTCTTTCGGCAGATTGACAAATCATTTTTCCTTCTTTTTAATATTGATTTTTCGTCTTTTTGCTACGATTCAAAAAAATACTATTTATCCAAAATTTAGTATTAAAAACGGCATTTTCTATTTATAACCAATCTAAATAACTGTTTTTTTGCTTTTTACCCAATTATTATGAAGTCTTTTTCTTTTCTAAGAAATACTAACAATTTATATTTGGCAATATTTGAATTTTCAAATAAATTATAGAAATAATATTATATACAAGAGGCATATGAAGCCCACAAATATCAAAGATTCGGAGTATTTTCACAAAGTAGTTGATTGTCAGTACGCTTGCCCTGCTCACACACCAGTTCCTCATTACATCAGACTTATTGCTGCTGGCAAATACACGGAGGCCTACATGGTCAATTGGGAGTCTAATGTATTTCCGGGAGTTTTGGGCAGAACCTGCGACCGACCATGCGAACCCGCTTGTAGAAGAGGAAGAGTAGAAGAGGAGCCAGTGGCCATTTGCAGATTGAAAAGAGTTGCGGCTGATTTTAAAGACGACATCTCGCAGTATTTACCAGAAATACCCAAGGTAAAGAATGGTAAAAAAATTGCCATCATTGGTGCTGGGCCAGCAGGTTTGACTGTTGCCAGAGATTTGGCTCCACTGGGTTACGAAATACACATGTATGACGATCAAACCAAAGGTGGTGGCATGATGAGAAGCCAAATCCCTTCTTTCCGTTTGCCGAATTCTGTATTGGATCAGGAAGTGAATGTCATTCTCGACATGGACATCGTCAAGCATTTTAATCAATACGTGACCAGCCTTAAGGATATTATTAATGGCGGCTATGACGCAGTTTTTGTAGCTACTGGAGCTCCAAAAGGTAAGGATTTGCCAAACCTTCCAGGAAGATGGGATGCCAAGGAGAATATCCACATCGGTATTCAGTGGTTGGCAAATGTGGCATTTGAGCATACGAACAAGATTGGTAAAAAAGTTATCGTTTTGGGTGGAGGAAATACCGCCATGGATTGCTGCCGTACTTCTCGCAGATTGGGTGGTGAAGAGGTAAAAGTGTTGGTTAGAAGCCCTTTCAAAGAAATGAAGGCTTCTCCATGGGAAAAAGAAGATGCCATTCATGAAGATATTCCGATTTTAGAAAATCATGTTCCTAAAAGCTTTGTTTCAGAAAATGGCAAATTGAAAGGAATGTTTTTTGAGAAAGTGGAGGCTCAATACGACGACAAAGGAAAGCGTAAATTGGTGCCAACTGGCGAGCCTGATGTATTTATTGAAGCTGACGATGTAATTATAGCCATAGGTCAAGAAAACCGTTTTGAATGGATAGAGAAAGATCTTGGCGTAGAGTTTAACGAGTGGGAAATGCCAGTGGTAGACGAAACTACTTTTGCTTCTACCCGTGCGGGTGTTTTCTTTGGAGGAGACGCAGCTCTTGGACCTAAAAACGTTATAACTGCAGTCGCACAAGGCCATCAGGCAGCTATTTCTATAGATAAATACTGTCAAGGACAAGATATCAACGACAGACCAGCTCCAGATGTAACGCTAATCAGTACCAAAATGGGTATTCACGAATGGAGTTATGACAATGGTGTTTCGGCCGATTTAAGATTTGTGGTGCCTCAGGAGGACAAAAAGATAACTTTGGCCGATAGAAAGAAAGAGGTGGAGCTGGGCTTTGATTTGACTTCGGCTTTTAAAGAAGCTGAGCGTTGTCTCAACTGCGACGTGCAAACCGTTTTCATGGAAGACAAATGTATTGAGTGCGATGCCTGTATGGATGTTTGCCCAACACAGTGTATCAACTTTACTTTCAACGAAGAAAACGAAGGAGATTTGAGGGCCAAATTGCTCATTCCAGCACTTAATCAGGAGCAGGATATTTTGGTGTCAGACAGCCTCAAGACAGGCAAAGTAATGGTAAAAGACGAGGACGTTTGTCTTCACTGCGGCTTGTGTGCTGAGCGTTGCCCAACTTCGGCTTGGGACATGCAAAAATTTATGTATAAAACTGCTAAAGCAGGTTGTTAATATAGGAATATGAGTAGTATAAATGATTTTGTAGTAAGATTTGCCAACGTAAACGGTACTGGTTCGGCAAGTGCCAACTCGCTTTTTGCCAAGTCTATTTTCAGAATGGGCGTGCCTGTGTCGGCTAAAAATATATTTCCGTCGAATATTCAAGGTTTACCTACATGGTATGAAGTTAGAGTTAGCGAAAAAGGATATTTAGGAAGAAAAAATGGCATTGACCTTATGGTAAGTGTCAATCCGCAGAGCTTGAAGAAAGACATTGCTTCCGTAAGACCGGGTGGATATTTTGTGTACGATAGCACCAAAAAGCTTTATGAAGAATTTTTAAGAGACGATATCAACTTCATCGGAATTCCGCTGATGGATATTTGTAATAAAGAATTCTCAGATCCTCGTCAGAAACAATTGTTTAAGAACATTGTTTATGTGGGAGCTTTGGCTAAACTATTGGATATCAGTTTTGATGAAATAGAAAAACTGCTTTCTGAGCAATTTAAAGGCAAAGAAAAATTGGTCATTCCAAACGTAAAGGCCTTGAATCTCGGTGGCGATTATATTGCAGAAAACTTTGAATATCCGCTTGATTTCAGAGTAGAAAGAAGAGATTTGGTGAAAGATTGGATTTTGATAGATGGCAATGCCGCTGCCGGATTGGGTGCCGTTTATGGCGGTGCATCCGTGGTTTCTTGGTATCCTATTACGCCTTCTACTTCTTTGGTGAGTTCATTTGAGAAATACGCCAACAAGCTGCGTAAAGACCCAGAGACAGGTAAGAACAACTTCTCGGTGGTACAATCTGAAGACGAACTTTCAGCAATAGGAATGGCCATTGGTGCCAACTGGAACGGTGCAAGAGCATTTACGGCAACTTCGGGTCCCGGTTTATCCTTGATGAATGAATTTTTGGGTTTGGCGTATTATTCTGAAATTCCGGTGGTGTTGGCTGATGTTCAGCGTTCAGGTCCTTCTACGGGTATGCCTACACGTACGCAACAGTCTGATTTGTTGATGGCGGCTTATGCTTCTCATGGAGATACCAAACACGTTTTGTTGATTCCTTCAACACCTACGGAGTGTTTCGAAATGATGGCCGATGCCTTTGATTTGGCAGAGCAATTACAAACTCCAGTCTTGTTTATGACAGATTTGGACTTGGGAATGAACGAACACATGTGTCCGCCATTCAAATGGGACGACAGCCGTAAGTATAACCGAGGAAAAGTATTGAACGCCGAAGAATTGGAAGCGGCTCAAGATTGGGGAAGATACAAAGATGTGGACGGCGATGGAATTCCATATAGAACTTTACCGGGTACACACCCTACCAAAGGGGCGTATTTCACCAGAGGCTCGTCGCACGACGAAAAAGCAGCTTACTCAGAGGATTCTGACACCTACGTGCGTATCATGAATAGGTTGAAGAAGAAACTCGAAACTGCCAAAACTTTGGTTCCTGGACCAGAATTTTATCAAGAAAACAATGAGTCAGAAATCGGGGTGATATTCTTTGGAACTTCGAGATATGCAGCTGAGGAGGCTTTGGATATTATGAGAGCTGACGGGTTGAAAATTGACGCCATGCGTTTGAAAGCTTTTCCTTTTTGCAAAGAGGTAGAAGACTTTATCGATGCCCACAAGCAGGTTTTTGTGGTTGAGCAAAACCGCGATGCTCAAATGAGAACCTTGCTCATCAATGAGTTGGAGGTGAATCCTAAGAAGTTGATCAGAGTTTTGAATTTTGACGGAACGCCTATCACCGCCGATTTGATTATTCAGCCCATCAGTGCATTAAACCTACAAAGTATTTAATTTTTATGTCATATATAAAACCAAAATTCGAACACCCAAGAGCTCCAAAAAACGCTTTGGGATATTCAAGAAAAGAATACGAGGGTTCACTTTCTACACTTTGTGCAGGCTGTGGACATGATTCTATATCGGCTGCCATAGTAGACGCTTGTTTTGAGCTTTCTATAGAGCCGCACCGTGTGGCCAAGCTGTCTGGCATTGGTTGTTCTTCCAAAACGCCTGCTTACTTTCTGAACAATTCGCATGGATTCAACTCTGTGCATGGACGTATGCCTTCTGTGGCTACAGGGGCCAATTTGGCCAACAGAGACTTGGTTTATCTGGGCGTTTCTGGCGACGGCGACAGTGCTTCAATAGGCTTTGGTCAGTTTGCACACGTGATTCGGAGAAACTTGAACATGACCTATATTGTGATGAACAATGGCTGTTATGGCCTCACCAAAGGACAGGACTCGGCCACTGCTGACCACGGTTCGGTATCAAAAGCGGGTAGTGTCAACAATTTTGAAGGGATAGATATGTGTGCCATAGCCATAGAATTGGGTGCAACCTTTGTGGCTCAGAGTTTCAGTGGGGATAAAAATCAGTTGATACCATTGATAAAAGCGGCTCTTTCACATTCGGGTTTTTCGCTGATTAATGTTGTTTCGCCTTGCGTGACTTTCAACAACAATCCTGGCTCTACGAAGTCGTATGATTACGTGCGTGAGCACAATGAGGCCCTTTCATCTTTGGATTTTGTGCCAGTAAAGGAAGAAATCACGACTGAGTATGACGAGATTAGTGTAAAAATGGTAGAAATGCATGATGGTACGTTTATCAAACTCAATAAACTACACCAAGGCTTCGACCCACAAGACAAGCTGTCTATCATCAACGCCCTTCAAGTAGCCCGCCAAAAAGACGAAATACTTACAGGATTGCTGTATCTTGACACCGAAAGCGTAGAACTAAACGACCTGATAGGAACAGTAAACAAACCGCTTAATTCTCTTACAGAAAAGGAATTGTGCCCTGGTAGTGAGGTTCTGGAAAAGATAAATGCGGGATTGAGGTAAGGTTTTTTCTGGATTAATAATTTTCGGAAGACTCTGACAGATTTTTGGTTTGTTGGGGTCTTTTTTTTATTTATTTGGTATTTTTAAATTGAGTATCTTTGAAATTAGCTTGCTATCGACTATCAATGTTATATTTTTGAAAATTTCGGGAACAAAGCTTTACCTTGTATTTTTATGTGTTTTTAAGTTAAAAATCATTTTATTTGTTCTTAAGGCACAAGCTTTCAATATGTTTATAAAGTTTAATTTCAATTAATCCAAATTATGTCTAGTAATTTAATACCGAAAGAAGTTTCGAAAATAATTGAGAAAGTTGTGTTGATTTTTTTGAAGTATCTTATTACTGTCGGTTTTTACGCATTCTTGGTTTTTGTGGTTATTCATCTTGTGGAAATCTATTTTGATATTGGGGAAGAAAAAGTAGATCCATTAATTGCGAAATATATTCCAAACGTAAAATATTGGATATTAAGTGTTTTTTGTATTGTCATCGTTATGACTTTCATTGGCTATTTTTTGCCTGACAATAATTCAGAGAATGAAACTAAGTTAATTTCTAAAATAAAAAAAGATTATTATGATTCAATTCTAAAAAATATTACCCTATCAATCGATAATGAACTGGAAAAAATACTTCAAAAACAAAAGTTTGATGAAGCTGAAGTTCTCATTAGAGAAAAATTCGAATCGTTTAAAAATATAATTGAGATATTTACTGGAAAGCAATCAGGTGTTTTAAAAGGGACTGATATAAATACGGTAGCCTCATTTTATGAAAGTACTGCTAACAGAATTGACAATGAAATAAATCGCCAAAAAAGTCTTTCTTGGCTTAATTTATTTGTGGGATTAATTACAACTTTTGTTGCTATTCTTTTTTTAATTTTAAGTTTACCAAAGTCACTATCAAACCTTACAGAATTGCTGCCAAGAGTTTCAATTACTCTATTAATCGAAGTTTTTTCTTTTTATTTTTTGAATTTATATCGAAGAAATCAGGATGAGATAAAGTTTTGGAATAATGAAAAAACTAACCTTGATATTAAACTTTTTGCCTTAGGGATTGCGGCAGACGATGAAGAGGTGGGAGAAAAGACATTTATGCAAGGTATTGTACTCGAGCTTCTTAAAACTGAGAGAAATAATATATTAAAGAAAGAAGATACTACCGTTGAAATCGAAAGGGCAAAATTAGAAAATTTGGGATTTGAAAATTTCGTTAACAAGCTTACAAAAATTCTGGAAAAACTAAGTTTTAGAAAATAGGAAACTATTGCCTTGTAAAAAATAGTTTATTCTCTTGATCTAAAAGGTTAACACGATAGTATATTTAGTGTTCAAGAAATTTTCGATTTTCCTGAAATTTAGTTCGAATTCAACTGAACTTTTTTATCAGAGATTAGAATTTGATTGAAATGCAAGTTAGTTCAGGGTCAATATTGAACCACTACATTTTGAGCAAGTCTAGACCAAAAATATACTCTATAGCGAAAATCTTATCATAAATAATGAATCACTATATTTTGACGGAGGACGAAAGAAGGATAATATGTAAACAAGCACTAGAATCGTTAGAGTTTTGGCTGAGAAGATTAATCCATGATACTCTTTCAACAGACTTTGGAGATGATTATTTAAGTGCGACTTTAAATGGCAGAAATATCATTAATAATAACATCAGAGGTAAAATACAGGAAAGGAAGAATAAGGAACCAGAAAGATTTCCTCGTTTAATTGACGCCAGTTTATTGGAGCATCAAATTGATATTATTTGTAATCCGGACCTTTATAATAGTTTTTTTAAAGAACCATTTAAGTTAGCATTTCCAAATGGTAGAGAAGTAACTAAAACCTTTCTAGAACGTCTGGTATATCCTAGAAACTGTTTGTATCATGCGAATCCTATTAGTGTAAGAATGAGTGAACAAGTAGTTTGTTATACAAATGATGTTATAGATTCACTAAAATCATATTATCGAATGATACAAAAAGAACAAGAGTTTAATGTGCCAAAAATTATCAAGGCGATTGATTCGTTTGGAAACGTCTTTCATTTTAATACTTCACAAGATAATGGAATTTTTCTTCATGAAAAGCCGGAGTTTTATTTGTATCCAGGTGACACATTAACAATAGAAATTGAGGTTGACCCGACATTCGATGAATCTGAATATAGTGTCAGTTGGTATGGGCCTAATATGTCCTGTCAAAATAAAAAAATGGTTCTACGGATTGATGAATCTTTCGTTTCTATAGGTTACCAGATTGAATGCCATTTAATTTCAAACAAAACGTGGCACAAATATTCTACTTTTGATGACAAATTTTATATTATTTATAAAATTTTACCACCACTTTAATATCAAGATATTCCTCATATTTGGTACGTAATGACTGAACAAAATTTTTACTGGATTTCCCTAGAATTTATATATAACTTGCTCTACCTTGGTTCTACCATAATTGACCACTGATTTCAAAAACTTTGAATTTTAATTACTGATACCTCTATTTTCTCATAAATTTTATCTTCAAATCTTTACAACCAAACAAAGTCCAAAAATGAAATCCACATTTTTTCTTCTCTACATCTTATTATTTCCATTAGTCACTTTCGCCAACACAGAAACAACCAAATCAAGCGAATTTATCTTTGATTCTCTGCAAATTCATGTTCATAATCAGGTGGTTAAAAAAGATTCGGTAATCAAAGAAAAGCTTCCAAATCACCAAAAGATAGCGAAAACTTCAGGGATATTGGGTATTGTGGGTTTAGGAACTATGCTGGTTTTGGGTATAGCGAGTCTTGGTACGTTTGCAGTGTTAATTGGTGCTGCAATTTCTTTCGCAGCATTGATAATGGGTGTGTTGAGCGTCCGTAGAGTAAAAAACAAAAAATGGGCTCGTTTGGGTATAATTTTGGGGTCTTTGGGTATTTTGATTTTGGTGGCTTGGATAGGCCTTATCATTTATGTGGTTTATCTATTTAGTAACGGGTTTTCTTAATTCAATAATTTCGAAACGCGGCACTTGAGCTTCCATCTCGGTTTAGAATTTAAAATGTGTCAGAATTACCAAATTCTGCTTTTATCAGTCTATCAGTTTAGTATTTTATCCTTATCTTTACCGAAAATTCAAGCCTAAATATGAAGAAAGCAGCCTTGCTATTTATCGGTCTTATCATTTCTTTAAGTTCGTTTTCGCAGCAAATAACTATAGGAGACAACAAAGGAGCCGTAACTTTCGAAGAGTACGATCCTAAAAGTACTCTTGTGGTCGATAAAAATCCAAAAACGAGGTCGAAATATCCTTTCATAGACGTGCACAATCACCAATATGCCATGGGCGAAACACGTGATAATGTGGACAAGTTGATACCCGAAATGGACAAATTGAATATGCGTATTTTGGTCAATTTGAGTGGAAGAGGCTGGACAAAAGATGCTGATAAGGCTACCAAAACTTTAAGTGACAATGTGACCAATAGCAAACTGTACCCTGGAAGGTTTGCAGTTTTTACGAATGTCGATTTTGATTCAATCAACGAGACAGGTTGGTCAGAAAAAGCAGCGAAAATATTGGAGGAAGATGTTAAACTTAGAGGTGCAGTAGGTTTGAAAGTCTACAAGAATTTGGGTTTTAGCGTAAAAAACACGGATGGTTCTTTGGTGAGAGTAGACGACCCAAGAATTGATGCGGTTTGGGCAAAAGCAGGCGAATTAGGAATTCCTGTTATCATTCACTCTGCAGATCCTGCTTCTTTTTGGGAGCCTTTGAACCAGTTTAACGAACGTTGGTTGGAGCTTAAAACGCACCCTGGACGTAAGAAAGATGTAACCAAGGGGGATTTTGGTTTTGAGGAAATTATAGCTCAGCAACATAACATTATCAGAAAACACAAAGGCACAAAGTTTATCAGTGCTCACATGGGCTGGTTTCCCAATAATTTAGGAAAACTGGATAGCCTTTTGACTGCCATGCCAAATATGTATGTGGAAATCGGTGCGGTAATTGCCGAGCTTGGCCGACAGCCGAGAACTTCGAATAAGTTTTTTACAAAATGGCAGGATAGAATTTTGTTCGGAAAAGACTCTTGGGTACCTTCAGAGTATGCAACATACTTCAGAGTTCTGGAAACCGAAGATGAGTATTTTCAATATCACAAAAAATATCATGCATTCTGGCCAATGTACGGCATAGGCTTGTCTGATGATGTTTTGAAAAAAGTGTATTACAAAAATGCCTTGAAAATCATTCCAAGGTTAGATAAAAGTGGGTTTCCGGAGTAGCACTTCGCTTCGGCTCACTTCGACTTCGCTCAGTGACCGCCGCTCAGTGAATGCAGCTTACTTCTGCTCCGCTTAGTCACATCTCGCTAAGGGAATGGGAAAAGTTTAGACATAAAAATATATATAAAGTAAATCGTAAATCATATAATCGATTTAATCTAAAATCGAATCAATCGCAAATCAATAAAATGTTTTTACTCGGAATAGACTTAGGTACATCTTCAATAAAAGCGTCAATTGTAGACGCTAATTCAAAAAAGGAAATAGCTTCGGCACAATATCCTGATGTGGAAGCTGAAATATCGTCACCACAAAAAGGTTGGGCAGAGCAAGACCCCGAAATGTGGTGGGAAAATACCCAAGAAGCCATCAAAAGAGTGGTGGCATCGGGTTTGTTTGATGCTCAAGAGATAGTTTCTATCGGTATTTCTTACCAAATGCATGGCTTGGTAATGGTCGATAAAGACCAAAAGGTTTTGCGTCCGTCGATAATTTGGTGTGATAGTCGGGCGGTGGGTCAAGGAGATAGTGCCTTCAAGACCATAGGTCAAGCCAAAGCACTAAGTCATTTGTTAAACTCACCTGGTAATTTTACGGCCGCTAAATTGGCTTGGGTTAAAGAAAACGAACCAGAAGTTTACGAAAAATGTGATAAAATTATGCTTCCTGGCGATTTCATTGCCATGAAAATGACAGGAGAAATAACTGCTACAAATTCAGGTTTGTCAGAAGGTATTTTCTGGGATTTTCAAGAAAATAAAGTTTCTGAGGATGTTTTGAAAGCTTTCGGTTTTTCTTCGTCTATAATTCCGACTATCAAACCTGTTTTTTCAAATCATGGTGAGGTTTCTTCAGAAATAGCCCAAAGTTTAGGAATAAAGACTGGAATACCGATTGCCTATAAAGCTGGAGATCAGCCTAATAATGCACTTTCGTTGAATGTAGTAAACCCTGGGGAAATAGCGGCAACAGCTGGAACCTCAGGTGTGGTTTATGCCGTGAGTGACCAAGTAGCCTTTGATCCAAAATCAAGAATAAACTCTTTTGCTCACGTGAACCACGGTATGGATGCTCAAAACAGAATCGGTATATTGTTGTGCATCAACGGTACGGGTATTCTGAATCGCTGGATGAAAGATAATATTGGAGGCGGAATCGGATACCAAGAAATGAACAACAAAGCTTCGAAAATTGCGATTGGTTCAGATGGATTGGTGATGATGCCTTTTGGAAATGGTTCGGAGCGAATGCTTCAAAACCAACTTTACGGTGGCGAAGTGTTGGGCTTAGATTTTAATATTCATTCTCAAGCTCATTTGTTCAGGGCTGGGCAGGAGGGTATTGTTTTCTCTATGAAATATGGCTTTGATTTGATGAAAGACTTGGGTGTTGTTCCAAGTGTAATTAGAGCCGGACATGCCAATATGTTTTTGAGTGAGGTCTTTACAGAAACTATGGTGAACGTGACCCAAGTTCCTGTGGAAATGTACGACACACACGGTGCAAAAGGAGCTGCATTAGGAAGTGGAGTAGGAGCAGGAGTTTTTGCCAACATTGCCGAAGCCATGGCTGGGCTTACACTTTTGAAGGTAATTGAGCCTAATGTGGCTCAAAAAGAAGAGTATTCAAATGCTTACGGCAATTGGTTCAGCAAATTGAAGGTGTAAAAACTAATAAGTCATTTGAAGTGTTAGAGAATCACAAGCTTAATTTGGATAAATAAAAATGGTTAGTCAATTCGGATTTGTACTCTTGTTTTTTGTCTCAGGTATTTTGTTGGTGTTATTGGTTTTGGGAATTGCAAGACTTCTTAGACCATCAAGGCCAAACCCTGAGAAAAATGCCGTATATGAGTCTGGAGAAGAAACCGAGGGTACGGCACATGTTTCCTTCAACCTCAGGTTTTATATTGTGGCCTTGATTTTCATTCTTTTCGATGTTGAATTGGTGCTACTTTTTCCTTGGGCAACTGTTTTTGGTGATCGTCAGCTCTTTGCAGAAACCAACGGGGTCTGGGCTATTTATGCAGGGGGTGAGATGTTTATTTTCGTGTTCATTTTGGCTCTAGGCTTATTGTACGCTTGGAAAAAAGGACACTTGGACTGGATAAAACCTGCTCAAAAAGACAATGAATTCAAATCGCCAGTACCCGGAAATCTTTATAAAAATATTAACGAGAAATACTCATGAATTTTGATTCATTGGAGGCTGCGGATAGATTAAAATCAGGAGAGGGAGAAGTTATTTTAACCTCAGTAGATGAATTAACCAATTGGGCAAGAGCTAATTCTCTTTGGCCTTTGGGCTTTGGTTTGGCCTGTTGTGCTATTGAAATGATGGCCACGTACGCTTCTAATTACGACCTCGAACGTTTCGGTATTTTTCCAAGAAACTCTCCTAGACAGTCAGATTTGATTATCATTTCCGGTACAGTAACCTTCAAAATGGCGGATAGAATCAAACGCCTTTACGAACAAATGCCCGACCCTAAATATGTGATTTCAATGGGTAGCTGCTCCAATTGTGGAGGCCCTTATTGGGAACACGGTTATCATGTAGTCAAAGGTGTTGATAGAATAATTCCAGTGGATGTTTATGTTCCGGGCTGCCCACCAAGGCCAGAAGCCCTTTTGGGAGGATTGATAAAGCTGCAAGAAAAAATCAAAGGTCAAAAGTTTTCTGATGTCAGTTCGGACTCATAGAGCGGCAAGGCGGTCAGACGATAGTCGGACCTGAAGAGGAGATTACAACAGCTTTTGTATTTCTACCAGACTGTGGTCAGACGATAGTCGGACCTGAAAAGAAGTTTATTTTAACTCTAGTATTTCTATAAACCAAACCTTAAAAAATCAAAAAAGTAAGAAGAAACGGAGTTTCCAAATATTCAAAATTCTTCTATTCTTGCCATTTTTTTTGTAATAAAGTAAGCAAAAGCCTAATTATCAAAATATTAGAAATTAAATGAAAACAAAATCATTTTCTAAAATTATAGCAGGTACCATGACCTGGGGTGTTTGGGGAAAAAATTGTGATACCAAACAAATGATTGAATTGATGCAATCTTGTTTAGAAAACGACATCACAACTTTTGACCATGCCGATATTTATGGAGACTACACCACTGAAGCTGGTTTTGGAAAAGCCTTTGCTGAAAGTAAAATTGATAGAGATAAGATTCAGTTGATTTCTAAGTGTGGTATTCAAATGCTTTCTGAAACTAGGAAAAACACAGTTAAGCACTATGAATATTCGGCATCCTACATTATTTGGTCGGTAGAACAATCGTTGAAAAATCTACAAACTGAGTATCTAGATCTTCTATTGTTGCATCGCCCAAGTCCATTGATGAATGCCGGTGAGATAGCCAAGGCAATTGACAAACTAAAACAAGATGGTAAAATTATTGATTTCGGTGTTTCCAATTTTACGCCGCTTCAGTCTGATTTAATCGAGACAAAAACTAAAATTGCTTATAATCAGATTGAGTTTTCTATTACTCATTTCGAGGCCATGTTAGATGGAAGTTTAAATCATATGCAAACCCGTGGTATTCAACCTATGTGTTGGTCGCCTTTGGGAAGTGTTTTTAAAAAAGATAATGAGCAGTCTTCGCGAGTGAAAAAGATGGCAGAATCACTAGCATTGAAATACGAAGTTTCTGTTGATATCATTCTTTTGGCATGGATACTGAAACATCCTGCTGGCATTTTACCTGTATGTGGCACAGCAGATCCTTCTAGAATTGCCAATTTAACCAAAGCTTGTCAGGTCGAAATGGAATTGCAAGATTGGTTCGCACTTTGGTCAGAAAGTGCTGGAACTCCAGTGCCATGATTTTTGAGTAATTATTGGCTGTAAATTTAGTCGTGCCAGTTGTGGTCAGACACCAGTCGGACCTAATGTTAGCGGTCAGACGCTAGTCGGACCTGATAATACTTAATATTGGTAATTTAAGGTCTACGGTAATACGAAAGACAAACCGGAGTACCAAGGTTTTGAAATAGATTTACATTTAGTGTTAATATTTTACTGGCCTCTGCCTTTTTAATATTTCAATTAGATTCAATTTGCAGGTCTGATTATCGTCTGACCGCTTTTCGAACTATAAATTTGAAACTTCCACAAATTCAACCCTTTCACTCTTGTATTTTAATAGATATTTATTATTTTTGGTTACAATAAATAACCAACATGCACTTTTACAATAAATCCATTTATCATGTTTATAATCAGGGAAATAATCGTCAGAGAATATTTTTTGAAAGAAACGACTATCTTCGATTTTTACAAAAAATCAATGTTTTGGTAAAACCAAATTGTGATCTATTGACGTATTGCCTGATGCCGAATCATTTTCATATTTTGATACAAACTACCGACCGAAGCCTTGAGAATATTAAAGTTGGAAATATAGATTTGATAAAAATAACCAATAGCTTCAGGCTTTTATTAAGTGAATTTGCTAAAGAAGTTAATATTAAATATAATAGGAGTGGTTCACTTTTTAGACAGAAAACCAAGTTTAGCTTGGTTAATAATGGTGATCCGAATTATCCAAAGAATGTCATAAAGTATGTTTTGTCTAATCCCTTGGAGGCGAAACTGGTTTCGAACTTGGATGATTGGGAATATAGTTCTTTTCTGGATTTGGTCGGAAAAAGAAATGGTAAACTCTGCGATTTTGGCTTATGTAAAGACGTTTTTCAACTGACTTTGGAGGATTTGAAAGATATTGGGAATGGGTATGATGATATTTTGTGCTTGAAGGAATAGCAATTGTCGGAGTACGGTCAGACGAAAGTCGGACCTGAAGTACACTTCATCTAAGCGTTTAAGACTTATAGCCCAAGTACGGTTTTTTATTGATTTGGTGCGATATGGACATTTATCTCACCGAAATGTATTAACAGGTCCGACTACCGTCTGACCGCTGGTCGGGTATGGAGCCAATTATCGTCTGACCGCTACCTCATTATTTCCTCTACTTCTTCTCTTGTCTTAGGAATTGCTTCTCCCAATATTTGATGTCCAGTTTCGGTAATAAATACATTATCTTCAATTCTGATTCCACCGAAATCAAGGTATTCCTCTACTTTTGAATAGTTTACAAACTCTTTGAATTTTCCTTCTGTTTTGTATCTACTAATAAGCTCAGGTATAAAATAACAACCTGGCTCTACCGTAATTACATGTCCAGCTTCTAATTCTTTGGCCATTCGTAGAGATTTTAATCCTAATTGCGTGCTTCGGTCGAGGCCATTTCTGTAACCAACATAATTTTCACCCAAAGCTTCCATGTCATGCACGTCGAGCCCTATCATGTGGCCTAATCCATGTGGCATAAATAGTCCACCAACGCCTTCTTCCAACATATCCTCTATATTTCCAGTTACCAGTCCAAGTGTTTTTAAGTTGGTAAGCAGAATTTTATTGGCTGAAAGATGAACATCTTTGTACATCAGGCCAGGTTTTAGACTTTCTATGGATGAAACTTCCATTTCAAGCACAGTTTCATAAATGTCCTTTTGTTTTTGTGAGAATTTACCTGAAACGGGTATTGTTCTGGTTATATCTCCAGCATAACCCATTTCGGTTTCGCATCCCGAATCGTTGATGGCCAACTGCCCAGCTTGCATTTTGTTTCCGTGATAATGATTATGCAAAGTTTGCCCATTTACTGAAAATATGACTGGATAAGACAACTCAGCATTGTGAGCATGCATGGTTTCTAAGATTTTGCCAACTACTTCATATTCCATTTTTCCGGCTGCAGTGGCTTTCATAGCAGTTACATGCATCTCTCTCGTAACGTTCACTGATTTGGTCATCTCAACAATTTCTTCATGGGTTTTGATAGATCGCTGAGAAACAACTGCCTTTATAAGTTCTAAAGATGGCTTTAGTTCATTTGTCTTTTGATTTAATAATTCAGCAATAAATATCTGATTATCAAATCTATATTGTGGTAAAAAATGAAGTGCGTTTTTATTAATATATTTGTCGATTTCAGCGGGTGAAATCGTTTTTTCTACGCCAACTTTTTGAGCTAAACTCGCTAAACTTTCATGAGGGCCAATCCAAATAATATCATCCATAGAAAACTCATGCCCGAAAATGATTTCTTGGTCATTATCGATGTCTATTAGAGCAGAAAGTCCAGGCAGATTTATTCCGAAATAATACAGGAAAGAACTATCCTGACGAAATCTAAAGGTGTTGTCGGTATAGTTCATTGGGGCTTCGTTGTTTCCAAGAAACAAAATTTTGCCTTTGACAATGTTTTTTTTTAGATTGTTTCTACGGTTTTTATAGGTTTCTGCTGAGAAGAGTTTCATTTGATGATTTTTTCTTCAAAAATAGTAAATTTATTTTGTCCCTACCACTGTCTCAGTTCTATTGTATCCTGCCACACATCCAAATCCATTTTTTACGTTCGTGTACACTTGAATCGGTTCGGCAAAAGGGTTGTCATCTGTGCGGTTATGCTCAGATAGAGATTTTTGATAATCATAAAACTCCTTGCTGATGTTGGAAAGTTGAACTCTGATTATTTTGTCAGAATCTGGAACAGTTTCTGATTTGTAAGTGCCTGACTTTGTTCTAAATATACTCTGATTTTCGAAAAAATTGACGGCTACAATTTTAAACTGATTACCATCTCCATTTTGGTCTGTGTAATATGATCTGACAGCCGAACTTTGTTCATTTGGCCAGCGAAAATAGGCGTATTTTGTTTTTTCTACAATCGTGACTTCCTCTTTATTTCCCACATTTCTTATTAAAGGTTCTAATTGTCTGTAGGTCATTTCACCAAAAACCTTGTAATAATTGGTTTCTCCAGCTATATCAAGCCAGTCAAATTGAAGTTGATATCCGATGTTGGTGTCTTTCTCAAAAAACGAACTGGTTATTTGCATAAATGGTCGAATTTGTAAATTATTAATTCTAACCCTCTCGGTGGGTATTTTTGTAGAAGCCTCTACTTCTAGTCTACCGCTTTTAGCCTTTATGGTATAAGTTTTACCCGATTCTAACCTAAAATCTCTTCTGGATATTTCATAAAATTTATGCTTTGGATTAAATTTCAAAATACTGCCTTTTAATCCGTCACTGATGGAAACAATGGCATCTGAAACATAATTATTTACCCTCACAAAATTCGCCGAATCGCCAGTGTAAATCAAAACTTTTGTGGTGTCTATTTTCCCAGAGCCGAAAAGTGGAATTGATTTCCCCAAACTCACGTATATCATGGTGTCTTGTGGACAAAGAAAACTCGTCATGACAAGTTTTTCTTGTAAATCAGGAAATCTACTTAATGGAATATCATCAATAATCGTTTCGCAAGAAAAGAAAAATACTGATAATAAGCTGATTATAAATATATTGAATTTCTTTTTCATAATTTTTAGAATTTAAAGTTGTAGGTTACAGACGGTAAAATTGGAAATAAGGAATATCTTTTTAAGGTCAAAGTATTGTTTGTATTGCTACCTGTAGCACCTCCAAAAAATGTTTGGTCGTTCGAGGCAGTATAGAAAAACGGATTTTTCCTATTGTAAGCGTTGTAAATGCTCACATCCCACGTTCGTTCAAAACGTTTTTTCTTTTTGTGAAACTGTATGCCCAAATCCAATCTGTGATAAGGCTCAGCTCTAAAACTATTTCTTTCGCCATATTCTTGAACGGTGAAATTCCTCCAGCCAATCGGATTATCCAGATTATCTCCTCTTACATAGTTGCTCGAATACGCTCGGTATTCAGCTATCGGGATGGTGAGGGCGTTTCCAGTTCCATAAACCCAAATACCAGAAAGTGTGATTTTTGGCTTCAGTTTATAAATTCCCACCAAAGAAAGATCGTGTCTTCGGTCGTATTTCGGATAAAATGACTTTCCGAAGTTCAGTTCTTCAAATGTCCAAAGTGTTTTAGACCAAGTGTAACCCACCCAACCTGAGAACTTCCCGACTTTTTTCTGTAACAAAAACTCCAAACCATAAGATTCACCTTGACCAGAGGTCACTTTGTTTTCCCAGCCATTGTCTTCTACACTGGTATTGGAGTTTATTGATAGAAAACTCGCACCCTCTTTATAGCTGATGATATTGCTCATTTTCTTATAATATCCTTCCAGACTTATTGAGATTCCTTTGTTTTGATCGATATCTTTTACGGCTCCGGCAGCAATTTGAGATGAACTTTGCGGAGCAACTTTTTCGGTAGCCGGTACCCACAAATCAGTTGGTAAGCCTAGCCCGGTGTTGGTGAGTAAATGCAAATATTGGTTCATGTTGGCATAAGAGGCTTTTATGGCCAAATCATCTTTTACTTTGTACGCCGCCGAAATTCTAGGCTCTAATCTGTGTTGTGGAGCGTTTGTTATCAAATATTGACTTAGCCTCAAACCGGCGTTTACTTTTATTTTTGGTATAGGCGACCAAACACTTTCGGTGTAAATGGCATTTTCCCAAACTTTGTAGGATTTATCGTTACTTAAATTTACCTCGCTGGAGGCATTTTGTAAAATTAAGGCCTCAGGTGTAAAAGTATGATGGGTGGCCATCACTCCAAATCTAAAACTGAGGTTGGGTTTTTGAAAGTAATCGATGTCGTATTTTAAACTGTAGTCTTCAATCCCAGAGTTATAGTTTAGTGTGAAGTTGTTGGCTTCTAATGAATTAACTCTTGTTTCTTTTGTGAAAATGTTAAATCCGTAGTTGCTGTAAATTAAAGAAGCATTTCCAAAGGTTTTTTGTCCAAAAACATGATTCCAGCGTAGTGTGGTGGTTATGTTTCCCCAGTTTAAGCCTGCGTCAGAATTGTCTGTTGGGGAAGAATATTTGTTATAAAAAACGTCGTCGCCTTGATACGAGCTCAAAAATATCTTGTTTTTAGAATTGATTTCGTAGTTGAGTTTTACGTTTAAATCATAAAAATAATATCCAGAGGTTTGCTTGCCTTCCGACTCTTCATTTTGAGCTTTTATGAAAGGACGCATCACAAAATCCACATAAGTTCTTCTTCCAGAAACCAGGAAAGAACCTTTCGTGGGTTTATTTTTATTGAATTTCAAAGGGCCTTCAAGCAAAAGCCGTGATGAAATTAGACCAATACCACCTTCGCCCGAAAACTTTTCTTTGTTCCCATCTTTCATAGTCAAATCTATAACTGACGATAGTCTTCCGCCGTATCGTGCTGGAAAACCACCTTTAGTTAGTTCAACGCTTTTGAGGGCGTCACCATTGAAAGTTGAGAAAAAACCAAATAAATGACTAGCATTGTAAACCACTGCGTCGTCAAGGATTATCAAGTTTTGATCTGGGCCACCACCTCTGACATATATTCCAGATTGTCCCTCTGAAGCTTTTTGAACTCCTGGTAGCAACTGAATAATTTTCAGAACGTCTTTTTCGCCCATCAAAGTCGGGAGATTTTTGATTTGATCCACTGGCAAATCAATTTTAGACATGTTCGGCGAATTGCTTTGTTTATTTTGCTCTGTTTTTGAGCTGATAACTACTTCTTCTAGAAAATTCTCATCTTCAAGTTCTATGTCAAGTTTTTGATTTTTTGTAAAAGGCAATCGCAAAATTTTCTTTTGAAAACCTACCATAGAATAGACTAAAGTAAGAGAGTCTTTTGCCAGAACAGACAAAGAATAATAGCCGTAAGTGTTGGTTGAAACGCCAATATTGGTGTTTGGAATATAAACATTTACGCCAATTAGCAGTTCTTTGGTACTTTTTTCTTTTACAAAACCACTTATCGTGACCATTTGCTGAGCTTGGACTCCAAAAAATGAAAGTGTAAGAAAAGCACAAATTTGTATAGATTTGAGCATTCAGAAATTACAGTTTATAGTTCTTCTAAAAACGATAGATTTCACCCAAATATTGGCTTGGTCATAAAATAGAAATTTGGAAATCTACCAAGTAGACTCCCAAATTTGCTGAAGCGTTGGATTATAGAAAGAATGTCTTTGTTTTGGATTTAGTCGCCACTTCTTCCACTTTGGTAGCGAGTACCTCAGTGATGTACACTTTACGGTTTTCTTTATTTAAATAATTGCGGGTTTGTAGTTTGCCTTCGATACTGATGAATTTTCCTTTGGCTATTAATTCCTCGCATTGCTCAGCAACTTTGCCCCAAGCCACTATGTTGTGCCATTGGGTATTGGTGATTTCTTCTTGGTTTTGGTTTTCAAAAGTTTCTTTGGTAGCTAAACTAAAACTCGCCAATTTGCTCCTTTCAAATGTTCTGATATTGGGATTGTTACCTACGTTTCCGATTAATTTTACTGTGTTCATTTTACTAGTGTTTTAATTTGATAATGTGATAATTTGGTCGTTGAAATTACTTTTTTTCGTAAACGTACTCTTCTACCTTGAATGCCTGAATTTCTGTAACATACACCTTTTGGTTTTGGCTGTTGGTATAGTTTCTGTAAACTAATTTCCCTTCCACACTTACTGATTTTCCTTTCGAAATCAAAGCTTCGCATACATCGGCGATTTTCCCCCAAGCTATTACATTGTGCCACGCCGTACTTTTTACTTCTTGATTGTTTTTGTCTTTGTAACTGTCTGTGGTCGCCAGGCTGAAGCTCGCTTTTTTGCCTGTTTCAAATTTCATTACGTTCACTTCTGCACCTACATTTCCGATTAATTTTACTGAGTTCATTTTTTGTTTTGTTTAAAAGTTTAACATTACTCGAAACCTCATTTGTGTTTGTTTCGATTTGATGTTGCAAAGTTGGGGCAGCCGCAGAAAATGATTCGGTTCTTAGTCGTTTGTATTCGGATATAAACGTTTGTTGTTGGTTATTGCATTTTAAATAAGGTAGTTGTGTTTTTATTTTATTTAGATTTGTATTTTGATATATATTCTTAATTTTCAGTAAAAACAATACTATTTAAAATTAATCTAAATAAATCTGATTTTTATTTGGAATGATTCTAATCTAAGTATACTTTTGTAACGTTATTTATAAGAAGTCTAAATAAAATTAAAACTAATTCTTGTTCTATCATGTGTAAAAACATTTCAAAATTCCAGTTTGTTTTCGCTCTTGTAGCTGTTCTTGGATTTACTTCATGTGAAAAAATAGAGGAGACCGTGCCAGATTTGAGAGCCAAAATTGATTACGCAAGCATTACAGCTACCACTCCATACAAAAAACTATTTGTTGATGCTGCTGGCGACACAACAGTTGATCTTAAATCGGGTAACGATCGTTACAAAATGTACCAAGCTCTCAATTATTATTTGGGTGCTGCAGTAAGAGAAAATAAGACTTTGGATGCCACTTTGATGAAAAACATGTATTCAAACACTGGGAATCCATTCACCGATATTACTTCGCCTAAAATTGTTGGTTCAGATTTGAATTCTTCTGGTGTGCAGCTACGTAATCTTACGGCTTCGTCGAAAGCAACTGCTGAAGCCGAAATTGCTCGTGTAAGAGTGGAAGCTTTGTTTGGCGAAATGGCCACAGTGAGCAAGTCAGTAGGTGTAACAGCTACTAAAGGAGTTGCAGGAAAACTTGGAACCTATGTAGTAGATGCCAAAGGAATAGAAACGGCACAAATCATCCAAAAATCTTTGATTGGGGCTTTGCAAATGGATTATATCTGTAACGTATTGTTAGATAAAGGACTTTCGGCAGACAACAAAAGCTTGGTAGCGGGCAAAAAATACTCAGCTTTAGAGCACAACTGGGACGAAGCCTACGGATTGTTGACATTAAATCCAGTCTATTTGGCTGGTTCGACGGATGCAGTTAGAGGAACATCTGAAACTTTCCTTGGCTCGTATATCTGGGAATACAACAAAGCTAGCTATGCCAAATTTCATACGGCTTTTTTGAAAGGCAGAGTGGCCATCGTGAATAACGATATGGCAGAACTTAAAACGCAAGCCACTTTTATCAGAACAGAAATCGAAAGAGCATTGGCTGCTGCTGCGGTAGGTTATTTAGGAAAATGGAAAACCGGAACTACCGATGCAGCTAGAGCCCATGCAATTGGTGAAGGACTTGGATTTATTTATTCGCTTAGATATGCCAACATCCACAGTGTAGATGCGAAGTTTTCAGATGATATTTTGAACAGCTTGGTGGCTTCAAGTAACGGCTTTTGGGATTTAACCAATGACAAAATTAATCCTGCAGCTGAAGCCATCACTGCCAAATTTAAACTTTAATTTTGTGTTCGATTAATATAGTTTGATGAATGGATTCTTGTCCATTCATCGATTTTTTTTAACAAATAAAGATGAATAGGTTTTTATTCTTAATTTTTACATTTTGTTTTTTGTCCTGCGGAAGTGGTTCTGAACCCACCGATGAAATTGATCCAATAGATACAGGGAAAGACAGAAAATTGGTGTTGACTCATTTGGCAGACGAAATCATTATACCAGCATACGCTAACTTTAAGGTTAAGTTTGACCTTATGCAATCTGCCTCAGAATCATTTGTTAACCAACCATCTGCAACCTCGCTTAGTAATTTTAGGGCTGCTTGGGTAAATGCTTACGTTGAATGGCAAAAAGTAGAACTGTTCGATTTTGGTCCAGCTGAGAAACAAACCATACGTAATTTTTATAATATTTACCCTGCCAATACCAAAGGCATTTCTGACAACATATTAGATGTTAGTTCGAACTTAGAAACGCCATCGAGCTATGCTATGCAAGGATTTCCTGCTTTAGACTTCCTACTGAATGGTGTTGGGAACAGTGATACAGAAATACTGACCTATTATCAAAACGTCTCAGAAGGAAACAAAAGACTGGCTTATATTAAGCGTTTGGTTGTCAGAATGAACAGCTTGCTCACCAAAGTAAGCGATGAATGGAACACCACTTATAGAGAAACTTTTATATCCAAAACCGGGCTTGACATTGGCTCTTCTACCTCGCTGATGGTCAATGGATTTGTGTTGCATTATGAGCGATTTATTCGCTCAGGAAAATTCGGAATACCATCGGGAGCAATGCTAAATGGCGTGGTTTCACCCGATAAAGTGGAGGCTTTTTACAAAAAAGATATTTCAAAAACGCTGGCTACCACCGCACACCAAGCCTACATAGATTTTTTTAATGGAAAATCTACCAAAACTGGAACAGAAGGGCCGTCTTTGAAAACCTACTTAAATGCCCTCAAAGCCATGGATAGTGCCACCGGAAAATCTTTGTCGGAATTGCTGAATACACAGTTTGGTTTGGCTTCTGCCCAAATTGACATTTTGAAACCTAACTTATTTGAAGAGGTAAAAACCAACAACCAAGCCATGATGGCCGTTTACAATGAAATGCAAAAGGCTGTCAGGATGCTTAAAGTAGACATGACCTCAGCCATGAGCATCACGATTACCTACACCGACAATGACGGCGACTGAAAAGTACTTTAACAAACTTAGTCCAGCAGCTCCATTGGCTGTATTCAGGATAGGATTTGGTTTTATGCTTTTGGCAAGTATTGTGCGGTTTTGGCAAAAAGGATGGATCACGGACTTGTACGTAACTCCGAAATATTTTTTTAACTATTATGGTTTTGAGTTTATAAAACCATTGGGCTCTTACACCTATATTTTATTTATTATTTGTGGATTGGCCGCCTTATTGGTGGCTATTGGCTTGTTTTATCGCTTTGCTGCGGTTTGTTTGTTTTTGAGTTTTACATATATCGAACTCATAGACAAAACCACTTACCTCAACCATTACTATTTTATTAGCTTGGTTTGTTTTTTGCTAATTTTTCTTCCTGCCCAGGTTTGTTTTTCAGTGGATGCTTTCAGAAAGGGTACCTTAAAAAAAGGATTTGTACCGCAGTGGAATGTGGACGTGTTGAAACTAATGATGGCCATAGTCTATATTTTTGCAGGCTTGGCCAAAATAAATAGCGATTGGTTGATACACGCCCAACCCTTGAAAATATGGCTTCCAGCACACAATGATATGCCTTTTATCGGCTTTTTGTTCAATTACGACTGGATTCCGTTTGTGTTTAGTTGGTTTGGTTGTCTGTATGATTTGAGTATTCCATTTTTTCTTTGGCAAAACAAAACCAGACCTTTTGCATATTTTGCTGTCATTGTGTTTCATATTCTTACAGCCATTTTGTTTCCGATCGGTATGTTTCCACACATCATGATTGTAGCGGCTTTGATATTTTTCTCTGCCGAATTCCATCAAAAAGTCCTTCAAACCATCTCCAAATTTTTGCATTTTTCACCTGATTTATTGACCTCAAAAGATATTTATTCTATTCCTAGATACCGTAAATGGATTTTTATGGTGTTTTTTGCATTTCAATTGCTCGTTCCATTTCGTTATCTATTGTATCCCTGTGAATTGTTTTGGACAGAAGAAGGCTATCGGTTTTCATGGAGGGTGATGTTGATGGAAAAAACGGGCTATACGCAGTTTACTATAAAAGACAGCGATGGAAAACAAATGGTGGTAAACAACAACCATTTCCTGACCACTTTACAGGAAAAAATGATGAGTACCCAAGCTGACATGATTTTGCAATACGCCCATATTTTAGAAAAATATTATGCAAAAAATGGTTTTAATGAGCCACAGGTATATGTTGATTCGTATGTATCTCTCAATGGAAGATTGGGCAAGCCTTTGGTCAGTCCAACTGTTGATTTGGCCAAACAAAAAGAATCGTTTTTTTACAAACAATGGATAACACCATTCAATGACAACATCAAAGGTTTTTAAGATTGTATTACTTTGTATTTTTACCTGCCAGGCTTTTGGTCAATTTCGGCTAAGTGGAATTGTAAAATTGGGAAACAGCAGTATGCCCATTGCTGATTGTAGGATTATTCTTAACGACGGTAAACCAAGCACAACCACGAATAAAGAAGGTTTTTTTGAGTTTAAAGAGCTTTCCAAAGGCAACTATTCACTGCAGACGTTGTCTGCCGGTTTAGCCAGTTTTAAAACCGACATTACAATTATCGATGCCAACGTAGAGATTGAAATCGTGTTGGATAGTCTAAGTAAAACTCTAGAGGAGGTAGTAGTAGTGCAGAAAAAGACCGATTTTGGTTTTACACGCATGCGTGCAGTGGAGAGCATGGGCATATATGAAGGAAAAAAGTCTGAAGTGATATTGCCAGAGCAACTGGTGGCAAATCTAGCCACCAACAATGCCCGTCAAGTCTTTTCTCGTGTAGCCGGGCTTAACATTTGGGAGAATGATGGGGCTGGTTTGCAGCTCAGTATTGGAGGTAGGGGATTGGACCCCAACCGCACCTCAAATTTCAATGTGAGGCAAAATGGCTATGACATCAGTGCCGATGCATTGGGCTATCCCGAGAGCTATTATACACCACCTATTGAGGCCGTTGGCAAAATACAGATAGTGCGAGGTGCGGCGTCTTTGCAATACGGCACACAGTTTGGTGGTTTGATAAATTTTGTCTTGAAAAAACCAGTTTTAGATAAGAAAATAGAACTTTTAGCACGCCAAAGTGTGGGTTCTTATGGATTTTATAATGGGTTTACAAGTGCGAGTGGTACCATAAAAAAGCGGAATGCCGTCCAATTCAGTTACTATACTTTTTTTCAATATAAAAGAGCCGATGGTTGGAGAGCAAATTCAGGTTTGAATAGCTATAATTACTATGCTGATGTGGATTATAATTTCTCCGAAAATACAAGTATTGGCCTTGATTTCACCCACAGCAACTATTTGGCACAACAGCCTGGTGGATTAACAGACCAAATGTTTGCCACTGACCCTAGGCAAACCAACCGCGAACGCAACTGGTTTAAAGTAAACTGGAATCTTTGGGCGGTGCATTTCGACCATAAATTTAATGCCGCAAACGAATTTAATTTAAGGCTTTTTGGACTTTCGGCTTATCGATACTCTTTGGGATTTAGACCCAACCGCGTGGCCAGCATAGATGACAATTCGGAACGAGATCTTATAAAAGGTGATTTTCTGAACTGGGGAGCGGAGGCCCGTTATCTCAAACGCTATTTTATAAAAGAAAAACTTTCGGTATTTTTAGCCGGTTCACGCTATTATAATGGTTTCAATCACAGTGTTCAGGGTTTAGGAAGCAAAGGTAAAAGTGCTGATTTTGAGTTTGTTAATATGCAAGAAGGAATAGCTAATGATTATAAATTCCCGAACAATAACGTCTCTCTTTTTGTAGAAAATATTTTTTATTTAAGCGACAAATTTTCAATAACGCCAGGAATTAGATACGAGTACATTCACACCAATGCCGATGGTTTTTATGGCAATATTTTGTTTGATTTGGCCGGAAATATTATTTCATCGAGCCGAACTAACGAAAAACGCACCAATACCCGAGACTTTGTTTTGGTAGGTGTTGGTTTGAGTTTCAAACCGACACCACATTTGGAAGCTTATGGTAACATTTCACAAAACTACCGATCTATTACCTTTAGTGATATGCGGATTGCAAATCCATCGTCGGTGATAGACCCCAACATGAAAGATGAGCGTGGTTATTCTGTTGATTTGGGACTTCGAACCTATGAAACCAGTTTGTATAATTTTGATATCAGTGCTTTTTATCTCAACTATAACAATCGTATTGGCGAAGTACAGTTTTATGACGCCAGCAACCGGGTTTTGCGTCGAAGAAGTAACATTGGTCAAGCAGTGATAATGGGCTTAGAATCTTACGCTGAGGCAGATTTTCTAAAATTGGCGAATCCAGAGAGTAAAAACCTGAGCGGAGTGTTATTTGTTAATTTGGCATTGATACACTCCAACTACAAAGCAAGTCAAATAGCCGGAATAGCAGGAAACCAAGTGGAATTTGTGCCAGCTATTAACCTTAAAAGCGGTGCCAGACTAAGCTATAAAAACCTAAAAACCTCCTTCCAATACTCCTATCTCTCTAACCAGTTTACAGAGGCCACCAATGCTATTGATGGCGGTGTATCGGCTGTAGTTGGCTTAATACCAGCTTATCATGTGATGGATTACAGTATTTCTTACGAAATAAAAAAATACAAAATAGAAGGGAATATAAACAACCTCACGAACAACATCTACTTTACTCGACGTGCCACGGGCTACCCAGGCCCAGGTATTTTGCCATCCGATGGTCGAGGATTCTTCTTGACGCTTTCAGTTAAGATATAGCTTATTTAAAAAGATTCTAAATAATATTTGGTTTTGATTAATTCGAAATATACTTTTGCGTATTATTTAAAATTAGTCTAAATAAATATAATGAAAAAAATAGTACTATTCCTATTTCTAGGGCACTCGGTATTGGCCCAAACGTCTCTCATTAAAGGCAAGGTATCCACATCAGATGGTAAACCCGCCGAGTTTGTAAATGTCATATTGAAAGGAACTACCAAAGGAACTATTGCCGATGCTGAGGGCAATTTCTCTTTAACTAACCTCAAGTCGGGTTCTTATACAGTTTTTGTAAGTTTTGTTGGTCTAAAATCGCAAACTCAAAAAGTAGAATTGAAAGATAGTGAAACCGCCACTTTGAATTTTACTTTACAAGAAGACGCCAATCAGTTACAAGAAGTATTGGTTATAGCCAATCCGAGCAAATATGTGACAGATTATCCTTCTATTTCATTGCGGTTGAAAACGCCACTTCTTGAAATACCACAAAATATCCAAGTAATTACCCGTCAAATTTTACAAGATCAGCAGATTTTTGATATGCAAGAGGGCGTAATTCGCAATGTGAGCGGTGCTACTCGCTCAGAGCATTGGGAAAACTACGCCAGAATAGTAATGCGTGGCTCAAGAATTGCGGCTTTCAGAAACGGCATGAACGTGACCGAAACTTGGGGGCCATTAAACGAAGACATGAGCATGGTGGAGCGTATAGAATTCGTAAAAGGACCAGCTGGTTTTATGTTGGCCAGTGGCGAACCTAGCGGTTTTTATAACGTTGTGACCAAAAAACCAACGGGTATCACAAAGTCGGAAGTTGGAATGACTATCGGTAGTTTCGGCACCTACAGGAATACTTTAGATTTTGATGGATTGTTGAGCAAAGATGGAAAAATCCAATATAGATTAAACCTGATGGGACAAACGAAAGGAACGCACCGCAAATTCGAGTTTAATAATCGCATTTCTGTCGCTCCAGTCCTGAAATTCCAGATTAACCCAAGAACTTCATTAACCACTGAATACACTTATCAATATGTAAACATGTCGCCGTTGGGTTCGGCTTATGCATATACCTCAGATGGCTTGGGCACATTATCAAAAGGCTTTTCTACTTTGGAGTCGAACATGACCCCAACCAAAATCAATGATCACTCGTTTATTGCCACGCTTTCTCACAGCATCAACGACAACTGGAAATTTACGGGTCAGTTGGCCTATTTACAGTTTAATCAGTTGGGCAGCAGTCTTTGGCCCAGTGCAATTAGTGGAGACACTTTAAAAAGAGCTGAGTCTGTTTGGGATATTTTGGGGCAAATACGAGTGGGACAGTTTTTTGTGAATGGCGATGCGACTACAGGAAAAATCAAACACAGGCTATTGGCTGGTGTGGATATGGGCGACAAAGACTTTTATCACGATTGGAATCAGGCAGGGGCCATTGTTGGAGCATCTCCTTTTATTGTTACAAGTCCAATTTATGGTCAGGTTCCTGCTGCAGCTTATCCAGTTTATAACAGAACTTTGGACGTAAAACAGAGAGGTGTTCATTACAATAATGTTTATACAGCTTTATATGCTCAAGACGAAATCAGGCTTATGAATGACAAATTAAGACTAACATTGGCAGGAAGATATACCACTACGGGGGACGAAGATCCGTGGTCAGGCTCGGTAGATGCTGGCAAATTTACACCAAGAGTAGGGCTTAGTTACTCTGTGAATAAAAACACGAGTGTTTATGCTGTTGTGGATGACTCTTTTATACCACAGGCTGGTGCTACTTTTGAAGGCAAAGAATTTGACCCAATTACTGGAACAAACAAAGAACTTGGGGTAAAAAGGGAATGGCTCAATGGCCGTTGGACGGCTTCGGCTTCCGTATATCAAATCACCAAAAATAATGTTCTAACGGGCGACCCAAACCATCAGTTTTTCTCTATTCAGTTGGGGCAAACGCAAACTTCAGGGATAGAATTTGACGTAAAAGGACAATTGTTTAGTGGGCTAGATGTTACACTAAACTATGCCTATACCGATGGGAAAGTAACAAAGGATACTGACGGAAAACAAGTAAATACACAAATACCCGGAACGGACAAAAGTATAGCCAATGCCTGGTTGAGCTACAGAGTACCTACAGGAAAAGTTGAAGGCTTGGGCTTTTCTTTGGGTGCTTCGCATGCAGGTGGACGCTCGGCTTGGTACGCCGAATATGACAAATCCATAGACCCAAGTATGCCATCCTACACAAGATTTGATGCCGCTACATCTTATCAGTTTGGAAAATTTGGCGTGGCTTTAAATGTCAACAACTTATTCAATGCGGATGTCTTTTCGGGAGCTTATTATTCGTGGAGCAAGTTCTATTATTACCAGACCGAAGCCCAAAGAAACTATCGTTTGAGCATCAACTATAAATTTTGATTTCAGAGACTTTCAAGAAAATTATCCAAAAAATTCACCTCTGGCTTGGTTGGGCTGGAGGTGTTTATATCAAGGTCAGATTCGGCAAATAAACGAAGTCTTTCTTATTTAATGTATATAAAGGAATATTGTAATGAATCGAAGTGGAGGCAATTAGTAAATCTGGGATAGAAGGTTTATGGCTAAGGGTAAATTTTTCACAAAGCTCAACAGATAAGTTAGAAATAGAAGTATTAATCGGAATAGAAGTGTAAAAGTTTAAGACCTTTTTTATTAAAGCAAGCTCTTTCTTGTCTCTAGCTCCAATCAAAAATTCAGCGGCTGTAATATCGCTGATGTAAATATTCTCGAAATTATGGATATAAATATCTTTTTTGATAGATTCATTTCCTCTATAAATTTCAATCAGAATGTTGGTATCAAAAATCACCATTTTCGAGACCAATTTTTTTCTCGAATCTCATTTAGAGAAGGAAAATCTTTGCCTTTGCCAAATTGTTCAAAAAGTTTCTCTAGATTCTGTTTTTTGGACTTTGGTAAGCTGGTTATTGAGTCTCTCACAGTAAAAATCACCTCTACTTCTTTACCAAACATATTTTTGGGTAAATCAATAGTATGGTTTTCTTCTGTTGGAAAAAATATTTCTTTATAAACACTCATTCTATCAGCATTTTATTTTTTACAAATATAAAAAAAATAATGAAGAAAATTATCCAAAAAATTCACCTCTGGCTCGGTTTATCCACTGGGCTGGTGGTGTTTATAATTAGCATAACAGGCTGCATTTACGCATTTCAGCAAGAAATTCAGGACGCCACTCAGCCATTTAGGTTTTCTGAGATTGAAAACAAACCCATTTTGCCTCCTTCTGTTTTTGAGAAACAGGCACGGAGCGTTTTACCCGAGGCACACCTTCATGCCATCAATTATCCCGCACAAGGCCGGAGTGTAGAAGCGATATTTTACAGTTTTGAGCCCGAACACTATTATATCATCTACATGAACCCCTACACAGCCAAGGTTTTGGAGATAGTGAATATGGAAAATGGCTTTTTCCATTGGATATTGGATGGTCACTTTTATCTATGGTTGCCGCCAGAAATAGGCCAGCCAGTTACCTCTTATGCCACTTTACTGTTTGTTTTTATGCTCATTTCGGGTATAGTGTTGTGGTGGCCAAAAAACAAATCTGCCGCTCGCCAACGCTTTTGGTTTCGATGGAAAGATATCACCAAATGGAAACGCAAAAACTACGATCTTCACAATATTTTAGGATTTTATAGTTCGTTTTTGTTGCTCATTATTGCAATAACAGGCATATTCTTCGGAATTCAATGGTTTACATACCTAATTTACAAAGCCGCTGGCGGAGAAAAAAAGCTTTTGTTCACTGAACCAGTTTCACAGAGAGCGATTGCGACAAATTTTAAAAAGCCAGCCACAGATTTGGTTTGGGAAAAAATGAAAAAAGAACACCCTGATGCAGTTTCACTAGAAGTACATACCATAGAGTCTGATTCGTCGGCCATTGGAGCAAATGTAAATACAAAAGAAGGCGTTTTTTGGAGTACCGATTACAGATATTTCGACCAGTATACTTTGAAAGAAATTCCTGCGGCTACTATTTATGGAAGGCTTAAAGATGCGGACACCGCCGACAAACTCATCAGAATGACTTACGATATTCACACAGGTGGAATATTAGGATTTGCAGGAAAGATATTGGCGTTTCTGCTTTCATTGGTAGCGGCGAGTTTGCCGGTTACGGGTTTTATGATTTGGTGGGGTAAACAAAAAAAGAATAAATTATGAATGACGAAGTTCTTATAAAAGCCCAAAGGATTCTCGATAAAAAAATTGAGGAAAAAGGATTAAGAAAAACCCAAGAACGCTACAAGATTTTGGCGGAAATTTATCAGCGTGAAGACCATGTAGAAATTGAGGAACTCTACAATGATATCATAATTCATAAATTTAACATCAGTAAAGCCACAGTGTATAATACGCTCGAGTTGCTTGTCGAAATTGGCTTAGTGACCAAACATCAATTTGGTCTCAAACACGCAGCAAGATATGAAAAAGCTTTTGGCCGAAAACAGCACAGCCATTTGATTTGTATTGATTGCAACAAAGTCTTTGAGTTTTGTGACCCACGTCTACAAAACATTCAAAATACACAAGAAGAATTCAGTGGTTTGGAAATCAAAGAACACTCCCTGACATTCTATGCCAAGTGCCACAGAAATGAATGTCAAAAGTAGATTCTGAATCTCGGATTTGTTATTTTTTGCAGTTAAATGAGACTTCTGTATCAGCCTGTCTTTCAATATCTTGAGAGATTCATGCTTTAACTTTCTTTGGCGAGAATTCCTTTCTCCACACTTTCATTTAGGAGGTTTTCTGCATAATTCCAAATGGACATCGAGCCATTTTTTATGGCCTTTTTCTTTTCATAAACTTTTTCATAACTGACATTGAACTCCGCCCAGGTGCCGCCATTATTTGAAGTATTCTGCAACAAAGGCTCTAATCTATCCATCGATTTGGCAAATTTGGCTTCATCGGTATTTCCTTCCTCAAATTCTTCCCAGATGGCTATGAACTCCTCTGCTTGTTCCGCTGGCAAAAGCCCAAATATTCGTTTGGCAGCCAAAAGTTCTTCTTCGGTGTTTGAATGACTCTTGGTCGTATCGTAAATAAATGTGTCCCCAGCATCAATTTCAACGATATCATGAATTAAAACCATCTTTACAACCTTTAGGATATCTATAGGTTTGTCCGAATGTTCGGCCAAAACTATGGCCATCATCGCCAAATGCCAACTGTGCTCCGCATCATTTTCATGCCTGTCACTGTTGAATAATTTGGTTTTGCGTTGAATGTATTTCAGCTTATCTATTTCTTTTATGAAGCTTATTTGTCTTAATAATTTGTCCATCAAGTTATACCTATTTTATTATCTCTAAATCTTTAAAGATAGATTTTGTGATTTCTTTTCTACAACTTCCAAAAGTAGGCGTATTGTTTTTTCTGTCTTGTAATAGACGGGTCGCGAAAAAATAGACTCCTTTTGAATTTTCTACATATCCCACCCACCAACCAGTATTTATTCCACCGTCTCTAGTCCAACCAGTTTTTGCCCTTATATCATATTCATTGGTTATCATCACCCTTTTTGCAATATCCATGTTTGTATTTGAGAAAGGTAAATTTCCATCATAAAGTTTTTTCAGGAATTCAACTTGATTCATAGGGGAAATTCCAAAATGTCCAAAGTTCCAAAAATCGGCGTCGCCCTGTGAAAGATTACCATTTCCATAATTACACTCATCTAAAAACTTTTTGTATTGATCCTTACCTATCTTTTTTGCCAATTCTACAAATACCCATCCAGCCGAAACTTCAAAAGCTTCTTTCACAGTCATATCGTGATAAATTTCAGGCCTATAGCCATATTTTACAGTGTCAGTGCTTCCTTGCCATTCTATTATGTCATTCTCGCTAGAAATCACCTTAGTTTCTAAAGCCACAAGTAAATTTATGATTTTAAAAGTAGAAGCTGGTAAGGTCTCTTTCTGAATTTCAATAGTGTCAGATACAATAAATTGGTTTTTAAGGTTATCGTAGACTACAATAGAGCCACCCACTCTGCAAGCTTCAAAGTATTTTTGAAATTCTGGTTTCAGTACAAAATTTCTGGCCTCAGAGCCTGTCTTGTGATTTCCCATCTTTTTATGAAAAATACAAGATATTAAAAAAACTATCGAAAAAAACAATATATTTAAATATTTTAAGCTCATCTGGAGGTTAGCAATAAATAAGTTCAAGAATAAATTTACTTTTAGAAAAGTCCTTTTGTTTATTTTTCATTAACTGCTTCCTTAAAATTATCATAATAAATAAAACCATTGGTAATGAGTCTATTATCGGTTGTAAAAATGGTACAGATTGGTAATCCAAATTTAGAGCCATCAGGAACAGTGCCAGTTGAAAGGAACTCCACGATGAAACGTCCGTCATCAGTTGAATAGCTTTGTATTATCTCATCATGAATATCTACAAACACTTGATGGAGTTTAGAGTATTTAGTAACAATCTGCTGTCTGGTTTGCCTTGCGATACTTTGATCTAAAGATGGGTCTTTAAATTCAGCAGTATTAGAATACATGTTTGCCATTTTCGACCATTCATGTTTGTTGAAATGTTCAAAATATTGATCTATTATTTTTTGATTATTAGAGGATTTCAAATCCGTCGATTTTTGCTTGTTGCAACCTAATAAAGTAATTGTTACGCATAATAATATCCAAAACGTTTTCATATTGCTTTTTATCTTGGTTATGTTTCAGAAAGGTTTAGTAAGAAAATCGCTTAATTTGTTTTAAATAATTAGATTGTAGATGGTTTTTTTAAGAAAAGTGTCTTTCAATTTACAAAAGCATTGATTTATATGCCAATTTTTTTAATAAAACATTGATTTAGTAGGCTATATTTTCATTAAAATGACAACAATATATGTTTCTGTCTAATTTTTTGAGCCATTCGTCTAATATTTGTTATTATCCATTCGACAGTCTATATTATTGAATAATTTTTATAGAAATAATACAAAATGTCATGGCTAAAAAATTACTTCCCTATTCCCTGATTCTTGTTCAAATCTTGATTTTCGGTTGTAGTAAAAAAATTACTGAACAGAAGAACCACGAACGCTTCAATCCAGTTACGCCACTTTCTGTTGGCTCATTTGCCAATCCTTCTTCGGCAGATTTTCCTTGGGTAAGATGGAATTTTCCGCCAGAAACGGCCGAAATAACCGAATTGGAAAAAGAATTAACAGAACTAAAAGCGGCAGGAATAGCTGGCGTAGAAATCGGTCAAGGTGGCGAGCCAACACTCAACCAGATTGAGGCGGTTTTGAAAAAAGCTAACGAAATAGGCATGAAAGTGAGTCTGAAATATAAAACGGGAGCTCCAATTCCTGGCAACTTTTCGGCAAAACATGATTATGTAAGAAAAACGCTTTCGGCTACCGATACGCTTCTTGTGGGTGGAAAAGTTTTCAACGATACCCTGCAAGGAAAAGGCACGATTCTTTCGGTACAGGCATATAAAGTGACGAAATCGCCCGAAAAAGGCTCAAAGCTAATGACGATTGACCATTCGTCGGCCATAGTTTTGACTGATAAAATTTCCCAAACAAATACTGCTGGATTTTTCGGTGGTTCAACTAAGGGTCACTTAAATTGGGCAGCCCCAGCAGGAAATGACACTTGGGTTTTGATTACGTTTAGAATGCAAACCGTTGACCCTCAACCCGAAGTTTTTAGTTTGGAAGGAACAGACTTGCTGATTGCGGGCTACGAATCTTATTGGACGGAAAGCATCAAAAATCTTCTGAAACAGAATGGCGGAGGTGATATTTTTGTGGATTCTCACTCAATTGATGGCTTTGGAGCTCCAAGCGATGTTTGGAGTAGCAATATGACCCAAGAATTTAAGTCAAAAACAGGCTATGATTTGATTGAGCATTTGCCAGCTTTGATTGATGCAGGCATCGACCGAGTTTGGGGTCGCCAAGGTGCAGGTTTGGATATTGAGCATTATTACACATATAGCAGCAAAACTGACACCAGAGTTCGTGCCGACTATAACAAAGTCAGAACCGATATGTTTGTGGAATACCGCATCAAACCGTTTACGACTTGGGCAAATAAATACAATTTGGCATTGCGACTTCAACCCGAAGATGTACCAACCGTAAATACGCCCGACCAGTTGGACGTAACTTATCACCTCGACCGCCCAGAACACGAAACTTTGGCTTCTGGCGACCAAATAGATGTTTATCGCCCAATGGCATCAGCCAACCATATCAGTGGAAATACTTGGTATTCAAATGAATTGGCGGCGGCACGTTCACTCAACTACGTTCAGACTTTTCAAGATATTATTGTCAGAATGAATAAAAACTTTGCCAGCGGACAAACCAAAGGCGTGTATCACGTTTATCCCTATTCATCAAATCCAAAATCGGTTTGGCCAGGGTACAATACTTTTGCCGAAGGAAACTTTGCCAATTCGTGGGGGCCAAGAAACCCGATTTGGTTTACGGAAGCCAAAAATATCAATACTTGGATGGCCAGAAACGAACAAGTTTTGAAACAAGGTACGGCCAAAATAGATATAGCCGTTTATATGCAAAATTATTCGTTCCCTGCTCCTTTTGTGGCAGGAAAAGGCAATATTAGATTTTGGAACGACCTCACACTTCAAGAAGAAGGCTTCACTTGGGACTACCTCAACCCAACACTTTTGAATTTACCTCAAGTTTCGGTCTCAAACAATCGTCTTTATGAAGATGGCCCTGCATATAAGGCATTTATACTGAATGGATTTATACAATCGGCTGCCAATTTTAATCCTGCAAAAAATACTTTGCCCGTAGCAACTGCTCAAAAGATTTTAGATTTTGCAAAAAAAGGACTTCCTGTAATTATCGTTGGGCAATTACCTGCAAATACCCCTGGCAATACGCCTTCGGAAGATGCAAAATTGCAAGCAATTTTAGCAGATTTATTGCTTCAAAAAACTGTTCATAAAGCAAATACAGAGGCCGAAGTGCCAAAATTATTGAAATCTTTGGGTATTTTGCCAGCATCAAATCCTGAAAAGCCATCGAATTTGATGACCATGCGACGTCATGATAAAAAGACCCAAACGGATTATTATTTTCTCTATAATCAGGGTGACGACCAAATACCAGCAATGCCAAATGCTCCCGAGGAAAGATACAAAGGACTAACCACTACCCCAGGCAATGTTTTTGAAGAACCAAAAACTATCAGAGTAAAAGGCTTGAATTATGGTACAAAAATAGGCTCACCACTAAATACAAAAGTCACGTTAGAAGGCTCAGGTCAACCATTTTTATTGAATGCCTCATCGGGTGAAATAACGCCAATAGCTCAATATACAACTGACGGAAAGCATGTTACAATTGCTATCAATTTGGCGGTTGATGAATCAATCTTAGTAGGAATTACTAAAAATCCTGCTCAATTGGGTTTTGGTTCAACCGACGTTTTTGTAACAACAACCGATGCCGAAGGCGTGAGTAAATCAGCCAATGGAGCATTAAATATCATTACTTCAAAAGCAGGTAATTTCACCACGAAATTAAGCAACGGACAAACTATAAAAACCACCATTGCAACTCCATCAGAAAAAATAGACCTCACCCAAGCGGCGTGGAATTTGAAAGTTGAAGATTGGCAACCACAAAACAAATACGGCACAACGGGAGCAGCAGGAGCAGAAACTTCAAAGGCGGTTATCAATCTTAATTTGAATGCATTAAAAGCTTGGCCAGACATCGAAGAATTGAAAAATGTTTCGGGCGTGGGTACTTACACCTATATACTAAACCTACCAAGCAATTGGAATAGTGCAAGCAATGGAGCGACTCTCTGCCTCGGACAAGTTGTGGATGCTTTTACGCTAAAAATAAATGACCAAATGGTGCCAATAGACCAAATAAGTGCCAAAGCTGATTTGGGAAGCACTTTGAAAGCAGGCGAAAATAAAATTGAGGTAAGGGTTTCTACTACATTGAACAACAGACTGTTTACACTTAGCAAACCAGTTGCCGACCGAGGAATTATACAAGAATATGGCTTAGTTGGGCCTGTTATTTTTCAGCCTTATAGTAAGGTGGTAGTTTGGGGGAAATAAAGGTTCATTTCTTTTCTGGAGAACTGCTGTAAATCCTTTACTTTAGTATTTTTTTGCTAAAGTAAAGGTAATATCAGATTTCACGGATTCCTCAATATCTTTTCCATTTTGCGGCCATTTGCCAATTCATCCACCAATTTATCTAAATATCTCACTTTTTGCATCAGTGGATTTTCAATTTCCTCAATGCGATAGCCGCAAATTAGACCAGTTATCAAGCTTGCATTTGGGTGTAAATTGGCCTCAGCAAAGAAAGTTTCAAAAGTAACTTTTGCCTCAATTAATTCTTGGATTTTAGCATCATCAAATCCTGTCAACCAAGTGATAACTTGGTGCAATTCTTCCACTGTTTTACCTTTTCTGACGACTTTTGTCACATAATGTGGATAAACAGAGCCAAACGTCATGCTGGCCATTCGTTTATTGTGCGTGTCGGAGACGTTCATATATTTTATTTTAGGTTTTATTTTGAATTAAACAATAAGCTTATGATAAATTTAAAACAAAAACGTTACCTAGACAAACAGAGTTTATTAGAAATATTTTTGATGGGTTATTTTGCTTAGATTTTATTGGTTTAATGTAAATATATTTACGTTCTAGAGAAACTTTAAACACACGCCAAGGTCTATCTTTCCCGATAAAAGCGGTATCCTGTAGAATTTTCACTAAATCAATCTCATCCAGCAATAGAAACTCCAATCAACTTCCCAATACCAAAAGTAATAGCGGCTGCTAAAAGTCCAAATATCACTTGTCGAAATCCAGAATACCAAACACTTTTGCCTGTAAATAAGGTAATTACACCGCCAATAAAAAATAAGCCAATTGCACTAAAAGCTGCACTCAAAAGTACTGCTTGCATTCCACCCAAAAAGAAAAATGGACTAACTGGTAAAATAGCCCCGATTGCAAACATCACAAACGAAGATATGGCGGCTTCCATGGCTGAGCCTTGTAAATCATCACCATTTATACCCAGTTCTTCTTTTATCAATATGGCATGGGCTTTTTCTTTGTCAAGCATGGTTTCCTTAGCCATTTGTTTGGCTTGTTCTTCTGAAACACCCTTGGTTTGAAAAATCAAAGCCAATTCACGTTCCTCTCCAGCAGGATTGGTCTCGAGTTCATCCATCTCCAAATCCATTTGGTTTTCGTACAATTCTTGTGAACTTTTCACCGAAATCCATTCTCCAAGAGCCATAGACAACGCCCCTGCCAAAAGTCCCGCCAATCCAGTTAGCAATACTTCCTTTTGGCCGTTGGTGGCACCTGCAATACCCATCACCAAGCTAAAATTAGAAACCAAGCCGTCGTTTCCACCCAAAACAGCCGCACGCAATGCATTTCCTCCAACGGAACGGTGTTGTTTTTCAAACCTCGCCAAACTTGGTCCAGAAATATCTTTGTTACCCTGAAGAACATTTTTCAAAATAGAAACATGAGCAGTATCCGATATTGACTCGGCAGAATTGTATTGTTTACGGGCATTCTTTACTGAATTGGCAATCGATTTTTCAGTATCTAACAAAACTCCTAGAATGTAATCGTACCCAAAGACTTTTCCTATAAAATTCAAGAATTTAGCTCTTCCTGACGGTTTCGGAAAAACAGAAGTATCCATGCCGTTTTTCTCCATAAAAGCCACTGCATGAGAGTGCTCTATCTTGCTCATTTCCTTAAAAACCTTCGCTACATTCGGGTCTTCTTCATGCTGAGCCAAGACATCATATAAATAACTGGCATCTACTTCTATTTGGATGTTTTTTAGGGTGGGCATATTCTTGATTGTTGATATTTAGGTTAAATTTAACTCTTATTTGCTAATCAAACGACAAAAAAGTGAAATGAAATTGACTTCATTTTTTGTTTAATTAAAACAAGTTTATCAAATTTATAATGTACTTTGAAAGGAGATAAATCAATACAGATTCAATGGAGTATATTACAATTTTACAATAAAATGGAGATGAAAAATGCCAACCAAAAACCAATAAAGCCCAAAGCTGAAAAGTTTCCCAAACAAAATACTGCATCAGTTAATGCTTTGGAAGAAAAACATCAAAAAGCTAACGATTTTATTAGAAAAGTTAAATTAACATTTTGATAAAAATGAAGAAATTATAAAATATAAAAATGTTGAGGAATTTGCCGCTGCAAAGCTCAAAGAGGCGACTGAAAGCCTGAAAAATGTTGATTTAAGTACGCCCTAAATCAAGTTTTGTTCAAAAGAATGAATTTTATTAGAGGGTCGACTAATTATTTTTATTGTCAAATTAACCAGGAATTAACATAAAGGTTATTTCGAAGTGAAAATTCGCACAGGAAAAGGAAAATTCGATATAGTAAAATATTTTCTTATTTACTTCCTGAAATCATCAATGTTAAAATTAGATTTATTCAAATCTCTACCGCAATGCTTACAAATAAGAGCAGCTGGTTTAACAAACTCGGCACAATAGGGGCATTTCTTTGTGTCACCATTTCTAATATTTTTAGCATTTTGATTATCAGATGAAAAGAAGGCAATAAGTAAGCCAATTGGACCCAAAACAATGCCTAAAATAAAGCCAAAACAACCACTATTACCCTTTCCACTGGAAATCATAGCCCCTACAATTCCTAAGCAAATCCAAATAATTATAAACATAATAAGCTCTATTTTTTTATGACTTTCAAAATTTGGGTTGGTTAGTTTTTATAGGATAAACCTACTTATAAATCGAATCTATAATTTAATGATTGCAAGTTAATCTTAAAGGTCTAAAATACAATTTAAAATTTATTTATAATGAATTTTAATTATAAAATGCACAAAAAAATCCCCAGCCTCACAGCCAGGGATTCTCTATAAAAACAAACCAAGAAATATTACTTTCCAGCTTGCTCTGCAATGATGTTTAATGCCGCACCAGCTTTGAACCAGCCGATTTGAGCATCGTTATAAGTATGATTAACAACAATTTCGTCTTTTGAACCATCAGCGTGGTTAGCTACCACTGTCAATGGTTTTCCAGGAGCAAATGTCGTCAATCCTAAGATATCTAAACTGTCGTCTTCTTTTATTTTGTCATAATCCGAAGGATTGGCAAAAGTCAAGCCCAACATACCTTGCTTCTTAAGGTTGGTCTCGTGAATACGTGCAAATGACTTCACAAGAATGGCTCTTACACCCAAATGACGTGGCTCCATGGCCGCATGCTCTCTTGAAGAACCCTCACCATAGTTTTCGTCACCCACTACTATTGAGCCAACACCAGCGGCTTTGTAGGCCCTTTGTACTGCAGGAACCTCTCCATATTCACCTGTCAATTGATTCTTAACTTTATTGGTAGCTTCGTTAGCAAAGTTTACAGCACCTATCAACAAGTTGTTAGAGATATTGTCTAAGTGTCCACGGAACTTCAACCAAGGACCCGCCATAGAGATATGGTCAGTAGTACATTTTCCTTTTGCTTTTATCAAAAGTTTCAAGCCTTTGATGTCTGTTCCTTCCCATTTGGCAAACGGAGCCAACAATTGAAGTCTGTCAGATTTCGGGCTAACTTTTACTTTAACGTTTTTACCGCTTCTTGCTGGTTTTTGATATCCTGCATCCAAAACATCAAAGCCCAATGGCGGCAACTCGATGCCCAAAGGTGGATCCAATCTTACTTGCTCGCCTTTTTCGTTTGTTAAGGTATCTTTCTGAGGATTGAAAGTCAAGTCACCCGCAATTGCCAAGGCAGTCACGATTTCTGGCGAAGCCACAAATGCGTGTGTATTTGGGTTACCATCAGCTCTTTTTGCAAAGTTACGGTTGAACGAAGTGATGATAGAGTTTCTTTCACCTTTCTCAGCACCATGACGTGCCCACTGACCAATACAAGGTCCGCAAGCGTTGGCCAATACCACGCCACCAATTTTACCAAAAGTGGCCAATAAACCATCTCTTTCGGCAGTGAATCTTACCAATTCAGAACCTGGAGTAATGGTATATTCTGCTTTCGCTTTGATATGTTTTTCAGAAGCTTGGTTGGCTATGGATGCCGCTCTTGTCATATCTTCGTAAGAAGAGTTTGTACATGAACCTATCAAACCTACGTCCAATTTTGCTGGCCAGTTGTTTTTCTTCACAGCAGCAGCAAATTTAGAAAGTGGCCAAGCCAAATCTGGCGTGAAAGGACCATTGATTCTTGGCTCTAATTTCGACAAGTTGATTTCTATCACTTGGTCGTAGTAAGCCTCAGGATTGTCGATACACTCTTGGTCAGGTCTTAAATATTCTTTGATTCTTCCCGCAGCTATGGCTACGTTTCTACGGCCAGTTGCCGTAAGATATTTTGCTATTTTTTTGTCAAATCCAAATACTGAAGTGGTGGCACCAATCTCAGCACCCATGTTACAGATGGTTCCTTTTCCAGTAGCTGAAAGTTTGTCCGCACCAGTTCCAAAGTATTCTACGATAGCACCAGTTCCACCTTTTACGGTTAATCTACCAGCTACTTCAAGAATTACATCTTTTGCAGAAGCCCATCCTTTCAACGAACCTGTCAATTTAACACCGATTAATTTTGGCATTTTAAGTTCCCAAGCCAAGCCCGCCATTACGTCGCAAGCATCAGCTCCACCTACTCCGATGGCAATCATTCCCAATCCACCTGCATTTGGTGTGTGTGAGTCGGTTCCGATCATCATTCCACCAGGAAATGCGTAGTTTTCCAAAACCACTTGGTGAATAATACCCGCACCTGGTTTCCAGAATCCTAAACCGTATTTGTTTGAAACAGATGAAAGGAAGTCATAAACCTCTTTATTTGATTCGTTGGCTATTTTCAAATCTTCCGAAGCACCTACTTTGGCTTGAATCAAGTGGTCGCAGTGTACAGTAGAAGGCACAGCTACTTTATCTCTTTGAGCCTGCATAAATTGCAAAAGAGCCATTTGAGCTGTTGCATCTTGCATAGCCACACGGTCTGGAGCGAAGTCTACATAATCAGTACCTCTTACAAAAGGTTTGTTACCAAGTTTGTCCCACAAGTGTGAATACAAAATTTTCTCGGCTAAAGTCAATGGTCTACCCAATAACTTTTTGGCAGCTTCTACTCTTTCAGGCATGCGAGCGTATGCCGCTTTTATCATGTCCAAATCAAATACTTTCATCAGAATATAAATGTTAAAATTGAATTTTAATTTGTCAAAAATACAAATTGATTTCTAAATCGAAATAGGATTTTTTTTATTTTTTTTGATTTGGAGGAATTCTGATTTGTGTTATTTTTCATAAGTATTTTGTAGTTAGATGATTGTGTCTATTTTCATGTGGATATTTGGATAAATTTATTTTTCAAAAATAGGAAAAGTTAAGAGTTGCTATGGTTTTTTTTCTAATTCATTTTTTTGGAATATTCAACAAATGGTAATATTTCAAGAATATAACGATTTTCAGGATACTGATTTTTTCCTAACCTTTTTTGGTAGAAATATGCTTTTTTTGAATGTTTTGAAGGGTAAAATGTCTGATGAGTAATTTGATTTTAGAAAAAACTTTTCTTTTAATGGCTTAATTGTACTTATTTTGCTATCCAAAGTCCGAATTTCATTACAAATTCTATATATGTCTAAAAACCTCGTAATTGTTGAGTCCCCAGCTAAAGCCAAAACCATTGAAGGTTATTTGGGTAGTGATTTTATTGTAAAATCGAGTTTTGGTCATATCAGAGACTTGCCCGAAAAAGAACTCGGTGTAGACGTTGACAAAGAATTTGAGCCAACTTATCAGATCTCGGCTGACAAAATAAAAGTAGTAAACGAACTCAAAAAACTGGCCGCTGGCAAAGAAGTGTGGCTAGCGACCGATGATGACCGCGAAGGAGAGGCCATTTCATGGCATTTAAAGGAAGCCTTGGGTCTCGACGACAACACCAAAAGGATTGTTTTTAGAGAAATTACTAAAAATGCCATAAATAAGGCAATAGAAATACCAAGAATTATAGATATTGATTTGGTAAATGCTCAGCAAGCCCGACGTATATTAGATAGATTGGTAGGATTTCAGCTTTCACCTGTGCTTTGGAAAAAAATAAGGGCAGGAGATAGAAAGAACTTGTCAGCGGGTCGTGTACAATCAGTAACAGTAAGAATAGTTGTAGAAAGAGAGCGAGAAATTGAGACTTTTGATTCGAAATCATCTTTCAAAGTCGTTGCTCATTTTTTAGTAGAAAAAAACAAATTTCTTTCGGCTGAATTGAGCAAGAATTTTGAGAAAGAAGCGGATGCAGAGAAGTTTTTACAAGATTGTTTACCAGCCGTTTATGCTATTGCAGGATTAGAGGTTAAGCCAACCACTAAAAGTCCGGCGGCTCCTTTTACGACTTCAACATTACAGCAGGAAGCATCAAGAAAATTAGGTTTTTCGGTTTTGCAAACCATGACTTTGGCTCAAAAATTATATGAATCGGGTAAGATTTCCTACATGAGAACAGACTCCACAAGTCTTTCTGGAGAAGCCATGGAAAATGCCAAGAATCAGATAATCAATGCCTATGGAGAGAAATTTTCGAAGCCGAGAGTATTTAAAACCAAAGATAAATCTGCTCAGGAAGCTCACGAGGCCATAAGACCTACTGACTTTGGAGTGGCCGAGGCGGGAGCTGAGAGAAACGAGAAAAGGCTTTATGATCTGATTTGGAAAAGAGCGATTGCTTCACAAATGTCTGAGGCGATTATAGAAAGAACCATTGCGAAGATTTCGATTTCTACTAGACCTGAAGAATTAACTGCTTCGGGTGAAGTTATAAAATTTGAGGGATTCTTAAAAGTATATTTAGAATCTTCTGATGACGAGGACGAAGAGAATAAAGATATGTTACCGCCGCTTTCGGTAGGTCAAAGTCTTGGTTTAATACACATGAAAGCCACAGAGCGATTTACAAGACCACCAGCCAGATATACAGAGGCGAGTTTGGTGAAGAAGTTAGAGGAATTGGGCATCGGTCGTCCTTCTACTTATGCACCAACTATTTCTACCGTTATTCGTAGAGAATATGTAGTGAAGGAAGATAGACCCGGTTTTCAGAGAGATTTCAAAGAGTTTTTGTTGAAGGATGGAGAAATAAATAGTACTGTTGGTTCTGAAAATTATGGCACAGAGAAATCGAAATTGTTTCCAACTAACTTAGGAATAATTGTTAACGACTATTTAGTAGAGAATTTCGAGGATGTATTAAATTATAAATTCACTGCCAAAGTAGAGAACGAGTTTGACGAAGTGGCCGAAGGAAAAGTGCCTTGGCAAAAAATGATTGCAAATTTCTATAATGATTTTCATACCAAAATAGAAGAAGCCACAGGTGAAAACGGTGCCAAAGCTGCAGGTTCTTACGAACTTGGAGTGGATCCGGATTCAGGGAAAAAAGTATTTGCGAAAATCGGTAAATTTGGGCCATATCTTCAAGTTGGTGAGGCTACGGACGAAGACAAGCCTGCTTTCGTCTCTATCAAAAAAGGTACAATGATATCAAGTATGACTTTTGAAGAAGCCTTGGCTATCTTACAAGGTCCTAAATTGCCTTTGGAGCTTGGTTTGTATGAAGGAAATGCGATTGTGGTGAACGAAGGCCGCTATGGTCCGTATGTTTTGTACAACGGTAAATATATAAATCTTGAAAAAAGTGAAGATCCATTGTCGGTAACAAAAGAGCGTGCAATCGAAATAATTGAGGCTCGATTGAGCGGTTCAGACAACTCTCTGCCTCGTGATATGGCAGAATATGAAGGGCAGGCTGTGGTTATAAATAAAGGTCGTTTTGGCCCATATATTAAACACGGTGCGGTTTATTATAACATTGGTAAAACTGAAGATCCGTTAACGATAGACGATAAACGTGTGGCTGAAATCATTGCCGAACAAAAAGAAGCTGCAGCCAAAAAAATCATCAGAGAATATCCTGAAAACGATAAAGTAAAAGTATTGAATGGCAGATACGGTCCATATATTCAAGTAGGAAAACGAAATGTAAAAATACCAAAAGGTACTGTTCCTGAGGAACTTACACTCGAAGATTGCTTGAAACTGGCCGAAGCCTAAGAGACAAGTAGAAAAAAATAAAGCACTGAAATTCAGTGCTTTTTTTATGCCTTTTTTATAAATATTTTGAATCAAATTTCTAATTTTATGGTGTTAAATTTCAAGAATAGTTAATTTCTGTATCCATAATGAGCGGAGCGAAAAACCTTGTGAAACTCAAAAATACAAAGTGAATAAAAGAAGAAAACTCCGTGCAACTCGGTGTAAAAATATACAACTCAAAACAATTATGAGAAAGAAATTAGTAGTCCTTACTGGAGCGGGTATGAGTGCCGAAAGTGGCTTGAAAACCTTCAGAGACACAAACGGATTATGGGAGAATTACCGAATTGAAGATGTGGCAACACCTGAAGGTTGGGCAAGAAATCCACAAATTGTTCTTGATTTTTATAACGAAAGGAGGAAACAGGCGGCCGAAGCGAAACCCAACAGAGGACATGAAATTTTGGCAAAACTGGAACAATACTTTGATGTTCAAATTATTACACAAAATGTAGATGGTTTACACGAAAAAGCGGGTTCAACTAATGTTTTGCATTTGCACGGCGAGCTTTCAAAAGTCAGAAGCGTAAAAAATGAAGACTTGGTTTATGAAATAGGAGATAAGCCAATAGCATTGGGTGAAACTGCCCAAGATGGAGCTCAACTGAGACCACATATTGTTTGGTTTGGTGAAATGGTGCCGATGATAGAAAACGCTGCTGATATTTGCCTCAATGCTGAAATATTTATCGTTGTTGGTACAAGTTTACAAGTTTATCCAGCCGCCGGTTTAGTAGGATATGTCGGTGACCAAGTTCATAAGTACGTGGTAGATCCATCTTTACCCAACTATTCTTTCAGCACAAAAAATGTAGAATTTATTCAGAAAACTGCTGTTGATGGCTTGGAGGAATTGAAAGAGAGGTTGTTAGGAATGGGATAAAAATTTTCAAAAAAATAGTATTTATTGATAATGTCCATAAAGAGAGTGAACAACAATTTGTTTATCTTCGACTTTATAGAATTTTCGATGTTCGAGATTAATTCTCCGAGACCAATATCCCGAATAATTCGCGTTTAAAGGTTCAGGTTGTCCAAGTCCTTCGAAAGGATTTTTACAACAATTCTCTAAAAGGGTGTAGATTTTTTTAACATTTTTTATGTCGTTTTTAAGCCATCATCCTAAATCTTGCCAAGCTTTGGGCATAAATAAAAGATCACGCATTTATCATTTCTTTTAATTCGGCAAGACTTAACGGGGTTGGTATATTTTTCCCATTTTCATAGTCTTCAATACTTTGCAAAATGGTAGGATTCGTAATTTCGTTCCTTGCCACTTTTCTGACATTTTTTACAAATGAAATCGTTTTGAAAAATTCCTCTGCAAAAGACTGTTTATTTTCTGCAATATCTATATCTAAGAGGTATCTCATAAGTTTTTTTTTAAAAAAGTGTTTTTTTTTGAAAAAAAATAGAACAAAACTTAACTTTAAGGTACTTGCGTTTAGTTTATGTTTTTTACAAGTTTTAAATAACCTCGTCAAAAATACTTAATAAAAATGGTATTTCGACTTTCGTTTACACAAAAAAAGAGCCCCAAAATGGAGCTCTTTCTATATTTCTAAGCAATAAATTACTTAAGATGCTTGCAAAGTACCTCTCAATGCACGTGGAATAGTCACACTTGCTACTGGGTTAGCTTCAGAATCAAGAATAGTTAATTCTGGAAGATTAATAGATTTAACTTTGATAGCTTTTCCTAGTCCAAGGTCTGTAACGTCTAAGTTTACAAAATTTGGAATAGCTTTAGCTGGTCCTTTAACACGGAGTTTTCTCAATGTTTGAACCAATTTACCTCCTTGCTTAGCACCAATTGCAGTTCCAGTCAATTTGATCGGAATGTAAGTAGTGATAATTTTGTCAGGAGTGATTTCTAACAAATCCACATGAACCAAAAGGTCATTTACTGGATGGAATTGCTTGTCTTGAAGAATCGCAGTATACGATTTGCCATCAATCGTCAGTTTCACTTCATAAGCTTCTGTAGTGAAAATTAATGGACGGAACAGGTACGCAGGTGCATAAAATGATACTTGCTCTTCTCCGCCATACAGAATACCAGGAACCATGCCTTCAGCACGTAATTCTTGAGCAGCCTGACGACCGAGATTCGCTCTTTTAAACCCTACAATCTCAGTTACTTTCATAATTAAAATGTAATTTGATGTTGATAATTTATAAATAATGAACTAATAGATCCGTTGTCTCTTATCCTTCCGATGGCGTGGGCAAATAGCTCGGCTACCGAAATTACTTTGATTTTTGGATTGTCTTGCTTCAATGGAATAGAATCCGAAACAATGACTTCCTCAAATACTGAATTTGTAATGTTTTCATGTGCCTTGTGAGACAGTACTGCATGCGTACATATTGCACGTACCGACTTTGCACCCTTCTCCATAATCAACTCCGCGGCTTTACAAATCGTTCCACCCGTGTCAATCATGTCATCAACCAAAACTACGTTTGCGTCTTTCACATCACCAATTAATTGCATTCCTGCTATTTCGTTGGCTTTTTTTCTTTGTTTGTCACAGATTACTATATCTGCTTCAAAGTAACTGGCAAATTTTCTTACTCTAGATACACCACCTACATCTGGCGATGCAAAAATTAGGTTTTCAATATTCTTGGTCTTCAAATACGGTACAAAAACCGAAGTACCCTCCAAGTGATCTACTGGAATGTCGAAGAAACCTTGAATCTGTCCAGCGTGAAGGTCTAGGGTCATGATTCTGTCTGCACCAGCGGCTCTCAACATGTTGGCCACCAATTTGGCTCCGATTGCTACCCTTGGTCTGTCCTTACGATCTTGACGTGCATAGCCATAGTAAGGAATAACAGCTACCACATAATGAGCGGATGCTCTTCTGGCTGCGTCAATCATAAGGAGCAATTCCATCAGATTGTCTGCATTCGGAAAAGTGGCTTGACAAAGAAAAACGTCACAACCTCTTACTGATTCATCAAAATTAACCGAAATTTCGCTATCAGCAAAACGCTGAATTGAGATTTTTCCGAGTTCTTTTCCATAATAGTAGGCTACTTTGCTAGACAAGTATTTGGAATTGGTGCCTGAGAATATTTTTACTTCTGCCATTTTGATTTATTTCTCCGAAAAGTTCCGCAAAAGTACAAATAAATACTTCTCATTCATATTTTATTTCAAAAAAAAGCTATTATTTTGCATCAGAATCTATAATAAAAATAAATCTTATGCAGTTGTCACTAATAGATGAGGTGCCGGAATTTACAAAATCTTATTTTATCGATGTTTATGCCGAGGCTATGTATGATGTCAAAGCAGATAAAATGAAGTTGAAAACGATTAATGGCCAGCAAGTTCCCGAAGATTTAAAGGTTGCTATTCCTAGTAAATTTATCGCAAAATACCCCGAAGGTACGATTTATAAGGTAGATACTAAGTTGGTTAACAAGAAAGGGAAACGCCCATATTTTATAGCTAAAAACAGCAAGACCGTTCAACGAGCGATTGAATATTTTGATTATAATCTAAAGGTTCAATATGGTTTTGATTATTTTCTAAGGAAATAATCTAGAACTCTTTGTTGAGTAATGTAAAGTAACGCTGCTCAGGTACTTCAGAAAAATATTGACTCAACTTGCAGTTTCTTGGAATTCCCCCAAATTCTAAAGCTTTAAGTTTGTTTTTAATGAGGCGATAGATACTTGAAAAAGGTGTTATTTCTCCAAAAATTAATGTTTTCAATTGCCCATTTTTTTCAATTTCACTCAATACTGTAGCCAATAATTTTGACTTTAAAGAAACGGCTTCTGTCTTAATGATCCCTGTTTTTGGTTCAATGTATATGGCTTCTAGCCAACTATCGTTGATTATTATCAGGTTTTTGTTCTGAATTCGCTCATGAGTCTCGAAATATTTTATGGCATTAGCTAAAGTATTGGAGAATCTGACCTGTTTGGTAGGATAATAATTTTGGAGTATTGAAATTAATTCTTTGGGAATTAGAAATAAAAAATTTTCGTCTTTTATTAAAACCTCTTCGATTTTGTATTTTTCGAAGTCGAGTTCAGGATATTGTATTTTTAAGTATTTTTCAGATAACTCTCTTGAGAAAAAATCGTTCGGTATTACAGCGTAGAAAGGAAAATGAATAGTTATTTCTATTTTGTTCCAAAAATTAGCCTTCAAAAATTCATGTTGACTGTAGATATTTTTAAGTTTTAGTTCGAAGGAAGCTGAACTACCGCTTGCACCTAAGTAGTGATCTTCTAGCCAAATGATGGTTTTGGAATTAGTTTCTCTCAATAGAAATTTTAAGCGAGTTTGTTGAACCTCAATCAATAAGTCATAATCTTCAATTCTTTCAATTGAAAATCTTTCATCGGTTATTTTGAAGACGTTTGCAACAGCCATAAACAAATTTAAGCCTGATTCGGAAATTTTAAATCATTTATTGATTTTAAATTTGAAAAGAATGTGGGTTTGTGGCTAGGAGGGAGGTTCAGTATATGTTCATTTGCCATCCATTTTGTTTCTGTAATGATATTAATTTCAGGGTCGAATCCGGTTTTATTTTCAAAATTATCGGAATGTACTTCAAAATATAATTCTATGGAATGAAGTGAAGAGTTAATCATTTGATTGATAAACAGGAACTTACTGATTTTTATGTCCAAGTTGGTTTCTTCCTTGAATTCTCTGATGAGTGTATTTTCTATGGATTCGTTTTTATCTACTCCACCACCAGGGAAATTCCAAAAAATATTGTCATCATTCAGTTTGCTGTGATTGACCAATAAGTACTTGCCATCTTTTTCTAGAATCCCGCACACCCGAATTCTGATTTTGTTGCCATAAATTCTTTTAATCTCTTCAGAATAATTCATCATTTTTTTCTGTTCGAAGTGAAAGCGTTTTCGTAAACTTCAATCCAATTTTCAACCGTCATTTTCTTTGTCAATTTTCCAATTAATTCATAAGGAATATCGTTGGCTTTCTTGAATCTTATACAGCTTTTGCCCATGTCTAGCTTTTGAGTACCCACTGAAGCATATTCTTTCACAAACCAATCTAAGAGGCTTGGTACTGCATAGATGCCCATGTGATAAAAGCTGATGAAGTTTTTTTGTGCCGCAAGATTGATAAATGGAAGCGGGAGTTTTGGATCGCAATGGTAGCCCTTTGGATATAATTCATGGGGAACAACAAAGCCATTCATACCGTAATTGAGCATTTCTACGAATCCCTCCGGAATGTTCTCTTTCACTACTTCACGTAGTTTTTGAATTGAGTCACGATAGTTTTCTGAAACATTTGCTGCGTATTCATCTACAGAATTTGCTGAGTTTTTCATAAAGTGGACAGTTTTGTAAACGTTTAAAGTTTCCTTTCTTTTTTATAAGCTTTACCGTATTTCGCTTTTTTCTCGGCCTCAATATCCCGTCTTTTGTTTATCTTTTTGTTCTTGTCAGCTTTTTCGTGAAATGCAGGCCCAACTTCCGTTTTTTTCTTTGGAGCTAAGATTTTCATGTCGATTTTTTCCATTTCAAAAGGCATCAAGCTATCTGAAATCTCCAAATAAACGGGAGTCTCACCAATGGTTACTTTATAGTTCATCAGTGTTTCTATTTCCTCAAATTGTTCCTGCTCTTTTTTAGAAATGAAACTGACAGAAATGCCTTTTTCATTGCCTCTTCCAGTGCGGCCAATGCGATGAATATAATCCTCGGCCACTTCCGGAATGTCAACATTAATTACATGGCTAATTTTAGGTATATCCAAGCCTCTGGATCCCAAATCTGTTGCTATTAAGGTTTTGATTTCTCCTTTTGTGAAGCTTTCCAACACTCTAAATCTATAATTTTGTGATTTATTAGAATGAATCACCTCTATGCTTTCAACCTCCCTCCTTTTTAGTTCTTCATAAAGTGCATCTGCAAGAACCTTATTTGATACAAATACTAGGTTTTTTGTCATTTGGCTGTCGTTTGCCAGCAGAACTTCCAAGAAATTTATTTTGGTTTGGAAGTTTGGAATGAGATAAGCTCTTTGTTCTATATTTTGATGTGGTGTGCCTACCGCTACATCTTCAATTATTTCGGGTGATTTAAAAGTGTCTCCTAATAAATCCTCTACTTCTTCGGAAATAGTTGCTGAAAATAGCAAATTTTGACGTTTTTCTGGAATTTTATCAAAAATGGTTTGCAATTGAGGCCTAAAGCCCAAGTCGAGCATCATATCAAACTCATCTATAACCAGTTTTTTGATGTTTTTCACTTTTAATGCACCACTCGCTGCCAAGTCAATAAATCGACCAGGCGTAGCCACCAATAAATCACAACCTTGAGCAAGCTCCAATACTTGTGTCTTGATGTTTACGCCACCATAAACGCCCACACAATCAAAGCTTATGTAGGTGGCAAGTTTTTTCGCAGTTTCCAAAACTTGAACAACAAGCTCTCTGGTTGGTACTAAAATGACAATTTGTGGAAGTTTGTCTTTTGAAAACGTCCACATACGCATCAATGGAAGTAAATATGCTAAGGTTTTTCCTGTACCTGTTTGTGCTATTCCGCCCATGTCTTTGCCCGACATCACTATAGAAAATACTTTGCTTTGTATAGATGTTGGAGAATCTATACCGAGGTCTTCCAATGCATTTAGTAAAGACTTGTTAAGATTCAAATCAATGAATTTCATTTTTTATTTTGATATTTAAATACAAAAGTAATTTTTAGATTTAAAATTCTTGCCTAAATTTAAACTTCAAGAAATTAAACCATAAGAAATATAATGAAAAAACTCTTATTTCTACTAATTCCAATTTTTAGTTTTGCTCAAAAGTCAAAGCCCATTAGCCTTTTTAATGGCAAAGATTTGTCGGGGTGGGAGATTTTCGGTACCGAAAAATGGTATGTTGAAAACAAGAACTTGGTATGCGAAAGCGGCCCTGACAAAGGGTATGGGTATTTGGGGACAATCCAGAAGTTCAAGGATTTTGAGCTTACGTTGATGTTTAAACCCTTGGCCAACGGAAATAGCGGCGTGTTTTTTCATTCTGATATTGTGGGCACAAAAGTATCTGGATGGCAAGCAGAAGTAGCACCTCCTGGAAGTTTTTCTGGCGGCATTTATGAGTCTTACAAAAGAGGTTGGTTGATAAAACCGCCTAAGGAAATAGATAACGTAAAAATGAACGAATGGAATACCATGAAAATAAAGGTAGTAGGTACAGAAGTTACTACGTGGGTGAATGGTAAGCAAATGATTTATCTAAACGATCCTGCTATAGGTGAAGTAGATGGCAAAATAGCTTTGCAAATTCACGATGGAGGTGGTATTAGAGTGGAATGGAAGAAGATTAAAATAACTAAAATATAAATTTTATACTTCATAAATGGCTTGTTATTAGTAAGATGTAGTTATTGCTAATTTTTATAGCAGAGATTTACTAAAAAAATCATATAACTTTGTACTGAACTTTAAATTTAAAGAAATGGCGGCTGAAAGCTCGGATAGACTAAAAATATTACAATCTACATTAGATAAATTAGATAAAGCTTACGGTAAAGGTACCGTTATGAGACTTAGTGATACCAAAGTGATGGATGTTCCTATTATATCTACAGGCTCCTTGGGATTAGACTTGGCACTTGGTGTTGGAGGATTTCCTAAGGGTAGAGTCGTAGAGATATACGGACCAGAGTCTTCTGGCAAAACTACTTTAGCTATGCACGCCATAGCTGAAGCACAGAAAAAAGGAGGCATTGCTGCATTTATTGATGCAGAGCATGCATTTGATAGAGGATATGCCGAAAAATTAGGAATAGATACGAAGAATTTGTTGATTTCTCAGCCAGATTATGGTGAGCAAGCTTTAGAAATCGCAGAACATCTTATATCTTCAGGTGCCATTGATATATGCGTAATTGACTCTGTAGCAGCATTGGTTCCTAAAGCTGAGCTTGAAGGAGAGATGGGAGATAGTAAGATGGGTCTTCAGGCTAGGTTGATGTCTCAGGCACTGAGAAAACTCACTGGTACAATTAACAAAACAGGTTGTTGCTGTATATTTATCAACCAACTAAGAGATAAAATAGGCGTGATGTTTGGTAGTCCGGAAACAACGACTGGTGGAAATGCTCTGAAATTTTATGCCTCTGTAAGGATTGATATCAGGAGAATTGGGCAGATTAAAGATAACGATGCTAACATAATTGGTAACCGAACAAAGGTAAAAGTTGTAAAAAATAAAGTTGCACCTCCTTTCAAAGTTATAGAATTTGACATTATGTATGGTGAAGGTATTTCAAAATCTGGCGAAGTGCTTGATTTGGCAGTAGATCTAGAAATCGTAAAAAAATCGGGCTCATGGTTTTCTTATGCTGAAAATAAGTTAGGGCAAGGAAGAGATTCAGTAAAAGGATTGATAAAAGACAATCCTGAACTTATGGCAGATATAGAAGAGAAAATTAAAGCTACTGTTGCTGGAAATTCTGATGCATTGATGGATAAAAATATTAGCGAAGCAGATTTGAATGTTTAGGATATTGCTTAATTATTATATATAAAAAATGCCTCGGATGAGGCATTTTTTATATAAGAATGTTTCAAATCATAAATTTTGCTCAAGAGCTCAATATTTAATTTTAACTTTGTGCGTTTCTTTTAAATTATCCTAGGTTAATGCTGAGTTTTAAGTACTTTATTTTAATTTCATTATTCTGCTCATTTACGTTTGTTGAAGATTTCAGGACTATTCAAAACGATAGTTTTAGAGCTGGAGAGTCGTATGATTATAAAGTAAAATATGGTTTTTTAACAATAGGTGAAGCACAAGTTGATGTAGATGATAAAATATACGCCGTTAGCAATAGACCTTGCTTTAAAGTTAATGTTGTAGGCAAAACAGCCGGCCTTACAGATGTATTTAAAGTGAGAAATACATATAGAAGTTATGTGGATACACTGGCTTTTATACCACATAAATTTATTTACAGTGCAAGAGAAAATAGTTACAAAAGAGATCAAATCATTAATTTTGATCACCACAAGAATGAGGCAATAAAAGTTGAAAAAGAACAATCCAAAACTTTTGCAGTACCAAATAATATTCAAGATGTTATTTCTGGCTATTACTTTCTAAGAACTATCGACTTCTCAAAGTTTAGCATAGGACAATCTATTTCTTCACCGTTGTTCTTCGACGAGGATTTATACATTATGAAGATAAAGTATGCGGGTAAGGGTGTTATACATACCAAATTTGGTAAAACTCGTGTGTTGAAGCTTAATCCAATCTTGCCCAAAAATGACCTTTTTAAAGGAGAAAATGCAATTCGTATTTGGGTTTCGGATGATAGAAATCGAGTGCCTTTGAAAATTGAGGTTGATTTTTCTTTTGGAACCATCGATATGGAGATTAAAAACTACAAGGGTGTTAAGTATCCTTTTATTTGGAAAGTTGCTTAGTCTACGCCTAATTATCATCAAAATTACTATTTATTTTATGGGTGTTTTGGGAAAAATATTTTCCAAAATACAATTTTTATTTCCATTTTTTGGAATTAAATAAATTGTTTTAACCTCGTAACCTTACATGGTTCATTCAAAAAATGGCACTTAATGGTAGTTTTTGTTAAAAATGTCTATTATTTTATGTATTTGTGTAAGAAAATAAGTAGAAAGTGTTTTTGGGTATCTCTTTTGTAATACCTTTGTGAAACATTCCATTTATTAAAATTATAGAATATGAAAATAGCTGTTGTTGGAACAGGGTATGTAGGCTTGGTTACCGGAACTTGCTTTGCAGAAACAGGTAATTATGTAACATGTATTGACATTGACACAAAGAAAGTAGAGAGTCTTAAAAAAGGTAAGATCACAATTTATGAACCTGGCCTAGAAGTTTTGTTTGAAAGAAACAGAAAGGAGGGTAGATTGACATTTACTACGGAATTAGCTGAAGGAATAAAAGATGCTGAGGTAATATTTTTGGCATTGCCTACACCTCCAGGAGAAGATGGCTCTGCAGATTTGAAATATATAATTGGTGTTTCGGAGCATCTAGGAAAGATATTGGATCATTATGCTGTAATTATAGATAAAAGTACGGTGCCAGTAGGAACAGCAGAGAAAGTTTCGGCAAAAATTGCTGAGAATGCGAAAGTAGAATTTGATGTGGTTTCTAATCCTGAGTTTTTGAGGGAAGGAGTCGCGGTGGATGATTTTATGAAGCCGGACAGGGTAGTTATTGGCACAAAATCAGAAAGAGCAAAAGCCATAATGGAAAGATTATACGCTCCATTGGTGCGTCAAGGTAATCCGGTTATTTTTATGGATGAGCGTTCGGCAGAAATGACCAAGTATGCAGCTAACTCATTTTTGGCCATGAAAATTACCTTTATGAACGAAATAGCCAACCTATGCGAATTGGCAGGTGCAGACGTTGACAACGTAAGGAAGGGTATTGGTACAGATAGTCGTATTGGTAAAAGATTTCTATTTCCTGGTATTGGTTATGGTGGTTCATGTTTCCCTAAAGATGTACAAGCATTAGGCAAAACGGCTAAGGAATATGGTTATGATTTCAAGATTTTGAAATCAGTAATGTTCGTTAATGACCGTCAAAAAACCAAATTGATACCACAATTGAAGGCTTATTTTGGTGGAGATTTGAAAGGAAAAACTATTGCACTTTGGGGATTAGCCTTTAAGCCACATACAGATGATATTCGGGAAGCACCAGCATTGTATAACATAAAAGCCTTAAAAAGGGCTGGAGCTAAAGTGGTAGTTTTCGATCCAGAGGCTATTGCTAATGTTAGAAAAGAGATTGGTAAGAAAGTAAAATATGCCACTAGTCAATATGATGCAGTGCAAGGTGCCGATGCTTTGATGATTATGACCGAATGGCCAGAATTTAGAACACCAGATTTTGAGAAATTGGGCGAAGCATTGAATAATAAAGTTATATTTGACGGCAGAAATCTTTATGAACTGAAAGACATGGACAAATTGGGTTTTGATTATTATTCAATTGGTCGTGATACAATTAAAGCATCTTAATTTTATATGAAAAGAATACTAATAACTGGAGGAGCAGGTTTTTTAGGGTCACACCTTTGTGACAGATTTGTTAAAGAGGGTTTTCATGTGATTGCAATGGACAACCTTATTACTGGTGACTTAAGAAATATAGAGCATCTTTTTAAATTGCCCAATTTCGAATTTTACCACCATGATGTAAGTAAGTTTATTCATGTGCCCGGTCAATTGGATTATATTTTGCATTTTGCCTCGCCAGCCAGCCCAATAGATTATCTTAAAATACCTATTCAGACCTTAAAAGTAGGCTCTTTGGGTATTCACAATTGTTTGGGATTGGCTAGAGTAAAAGGAGCGAGAGTTTTAATAGCTTCTACATCAGAAGTTTATGGTGATCCATTGGTGCATCCACAGACAGAGGAATATTGGGGACATGTAAACCCAGTAGGTCCTCGTGGAGTTTATGACGAAGCAAAAAGATTCCAAGAAGCCATGACCATGGCCTATCATACCTACCATGGTTTGGAAACTAGAATAATACGTATTTTTAATACCTATGGACCAAGAATGAGGCTGAACGATGGCCGAGTATTGCCTGCCTTTATTGGTCAAGCCCTTCGTGGTGAGGATATTACAATTTTTGGTGACGGTTCACAGACACGATCGTTTTGTTATGTAGATGATTTGGTAGAAGGTATTTACAGATTGTTGATGTCAGATTATGCTCAACCAGTTAATATTGGAAATCCTTCAGAAATCACCATTAAGGATTTTGCTGAAGAGATTATTAAACTTACAGGAACAACTCAGAAAGTGGTATATTTGGATTTGCCAAAAGATGATCCTAAACAAAGACAACCTGACATTACTAAAGCAAGAGAAATTTTAGGCTGGGAACCTAAAGTAGATAGGGCAGAAGGCTTGAAAATAACCTACGATTATTTCAGGAATTTGCCCAAGGAGCGTCTTTTTGACGAGGCCATTCACAGAGAATTCTAAGAATAAAACGTAGCAGCATTTATATATCCCACAAGGTTTAATGACTTTGTGGGATTTTTTTATATTTTTGGTTAAGTTTATCAACCAAAAAAATGAAATATTTAATAATTCTACTTTTTACACTAACTATGCAAGAAATTTTTGCCCAAAATGCCCTTCAAGGGAGAGTTTTTAACTTAAATGCATTGCAAAAAAACGAAGATGAAAGTCGAGTTTTCAGGCAAATTATTAAGAATGAGCGAACTGATTTTATGGAAAAGATTAGTATACATCATTCAACTCTCAAGCCTGGACATAAATTGAGACCTGCACACGCTCAAGAAAGTGACGAAGAGTTGATAATAATTCAAGAAGGAACACTCACAGTGACCATAAATGATCAAACAAAAGAACTTGGTGCAGGCAGTGTGTTACTCATTATGCCTAAGGATATGCAACAAATGAACAATTTGAGCAAGAGCGATGTGAGTTATTATGTGTTGATTTACAAATCAAAAACACCAAAAACAAATCAGGAGATTGCTAAATCTCAAATGATTGATTGGAATACTGTTGCATTTAAACCTCATGATAAAGGTGGAAGGAGAGATTTTTTTGACAGACCAACTGCCATGTTTAACCGAGTAGAAATGCACGTGACAACACTCAATGAGGGTCTGAACAGCCATCCACCGCATAAACACATCGCTGAAGAAATGATATTGCTGGTGAATGGAAATGCTAGAATGCAAATAGGAGAGAATTTTTATGAAGGTTCAAAAGGTGATTTGTTCTTTTTGCCATCCAATCAATTGCATAATCTTATAAATATCGGAAAAGGCTCAACCACGTATTTTGCTTTTCAATTCAATTAATTTTAAAAGGCTCATCAAATGAAACTTACTTTACTATTTTGTTTATTCAGTTTAAGTATTTATGCAACAGATTTTAATGAAATTGTTTCAAGTTATCAGGCAGATAAAGGAGCTTTGCAAAGAAAATATCCCAATAGCCTTTCTGAAGTTTATTTTGAAAGATTTACAAAATTTTATGCCGATGCCAGAAAAGACTTGGATAAAATGGCTTTTGATGGATTAACTAAAGAACAAAAGGTTGATTATGTGCTGCTTAGGAATCAAATTGACAAGAGTATTTATTTTCATGGCTTAGAGTTTAAGGCATTCAATGAAGTGAAGAATGTCATTGAAAGGGCACAGCCTATTTATGATTTTAACGAAAATAGAAAGACTGGCGTCAATCCCAAATCTGATAAGCTAGCCGCTGATTTTAATAAAGTAGAAAAGGAAATTAGAGCCGAAATAGTAGCCTTAAAGACTAAAAAACCTTACGAAAGTTGGCAAAAGGCCGAATTGGCAGCGGATATTGTAAAGGAACTCATAAGGGCAACAGAAGAATCATACAAGTTTTATTACGAGTACAATCCGGAGTTCAATTGGTGGATACAGGCTCCTCATAAAAAATTAATGAAGACTTTTGAAGAGTATGAGGGTTTGCTCAGAAAGCATTTTTCAAACACCTTGGTAAAGGATGATGGTAGTGGAATAATTGGAAAACCATTGGGTAGAGATGCACTTTTAAAAGACCTCAGTTTTGAATTTATAACCTATTCACCTGAACAATTGATATCAGAAGCCAATAATCAATTTGCATGGTGCGAAAAAGAGATGCTCAAGGCTTCTAATGAACTGGGTTACGGAAATGACTGGAAGAAGGCTTTGGAACATGTAAAACAAACCTATGTGCCGCCCGGTCAGTGGCAAGAGGATGTGAATAAATTGGCTTGGGAAGCCATAAAATATGTTGAGGATCGTGATTTGGTGACAGTTCCAGCATTGGCAAAAGAGACTTGGAGAACGGTAATGCTCTCAGCAGAAGCACAAAAGGTAAGTCCTTTTTTCTTGGGTGGCGAACAAATTATGGTGTCTTACCCAACTGCAGCTATGGACCATGATGATAAAATGATGAGTATGAGAGGCAATAATCCATATTTTTCAAGAGCGACTGTGCAGCATGAATTAATCCCCGGTCATCATCTACAACAGTTTATGAATCAACGTTATAAACCTTATCGAAGAACTTTTGGTACGCCATTTTGGACTGAAGGTTGGGCTCTGTATTGGGAATTTAATCTTTGGGATAAAGGTTTTCCAAGAACACCTGAGGAGAAAATTGGTATGTTGTTTTGGAGAATGCACCGTTGTGCAAGAATCATCTTTTCACTGAATTATCATTTGGAAAAAATGACTCCGCAGCAATGTATTGATCTTTTGGTTGACAAAGTTGGACACGAAAGAGCCAATGCTGAAGCAGAAGTAAGGCGTTCGTTTACAGGTAGATATGGCCCTCTTTATCAGATAGCTTACATGATTGGTGGTTTGCAATTTTATAGCCTAAAGAAGGAATTGGTAGATGGAGGAAAAATGCCTGAGAAGCAATTTCATGATACCATTCTACAAAATAACACGATGCCAGTAGAATTAGTCAAAGCTCTACTAAAAAGTGAGGATTTGAAAAAAGATAAAATAGCGGACTGGAAATTTTTGAACTGAGGAATAGTAGAAATCTATTCCTCAATAATTTATCTAAGCCAATCCCAAGGCAATTTTCATCATATCATTGAAAGTATTTTCTCTTTCTTGTTGTGATGAGGCAGTTCCTGTGATAATGTTGTCGCTCACTGTCAAAAGAGATAGAGCTTTTGCACCAAATCTACTTGCTATGGTAAATAATATTTGGGATTCCATATCTACGCCCAAAACGCCATGCCTTTGCCACACTTCCCAACGGTTAGGTTCAAGGTCATAAAATGTATTGGTACTAAAAACTGAGCCTGTATGTGTTTTGATTTTTAGCTCAATAGCTAGTTGATGTGCTCTGTAAAGCAAATCAAAATCTGCCGTGGCTGCATAATGCATTCCTTTGAATAACAGGCTGTTGGCATCTGAGTCTCCTGACGCACTCATAGCCAAAATTACCTGACCAAGGTCTAATTCTGGTTGGATAGAGCCGCAAGTACCGACACGAATCAAATTTTGACATTTGTAGGTATTTATCAATTCATGGATGTATATGCCCGCACTTCCCATACCCATTCCAGTGCCTTGTATCGAGACTTTTTGGCCTTTATAATTCCCAGTGAATCCGAACATTCCTCTTACTTTATTGTAGCAGACAACGTCTGTTAGGAAATTTTCGGCCACAAATTTCGCTCTTAATGGATCTCCAGGTAATAATACTGTTTCTGCTATTTCTCCTACTTCAGCTTCTAAGTGTAAACTTCTCATTTGTAATGTTTTATATGTGTTTGTTTTTGAATTTGTTTTTAATAATATTGGGTTAAATGAATATTTTATGCCCCATAAGGAATCCAAATATTTTTAATTTCTGAAGCATGTCTCAAGAATTCTGTGCCTTCAGACTGCTCATTGTTCATCCAGTCACGGTATTTCCCATAGTTTACCCAAGTCCTTTTCATGTTTTCGGCTGAAAGACTTTCTATGTCTTTTGACCCCTCTTTGCTTCCAAAATACCAGAGCCCGTCCACATCATAATGTTTGGCTAATTCTTTTGTCAAGGTTTCCTTTGGTCCTGTGATGATGTTAACCGTTCCGCCAGGTACGTCAGACGTATCTAATATTTGGTAAAAATCAGTCGCACTGAAAGGTGCCGTTTCTGAAGGAATTACGATTACGCTATTTCCTAAAGTTATGGCTGGAATTACTGTTGAAATAAAAGTCAAAAGCGGTGCTTCTTCAGGGCAAACGATTCCCATCACCCCAACTGGCTCGGGCATGGCCAAAGTTACATTTCTTTGAATGGTTTGGTGGGCCTGCCCATCATATTTATCAGCATGAGCGGCGTATGTATAAATTCTATCAATAGACTTTTCCACTTCTGCATCAGCGTCAGCTTTGCTGTAACAGCACATTTGCATCAATCTATTTGAAAACTCTGCTTTACGAGCCGATAAGTTCTCGGCGATGTAATACAAAACTTGTGCTCGTGCATGTCCAGTCATTTCGGCCCATTTGCCATTGGCATGAGCAGCTTCTACTGCATTTCTGATATCTTTTCTACTACCTTCTGGTGCTTCACCAATTACTTCGCCTTGCGGGTTTTTAACGATAATGCTGTAACCACTATCTGGTCGAGCTTGTTTGCCACCAATATACATTTTGGCCGTGCGGTCTATTCCTTCAGAAATTGCAATTTTAGTTTTTTGAACGGCTGGTTTTATAGGTTTTTCAGAAAACTGTTCCTCTATTCGAGGTTTCATATATTCAAAAAGACCTTCTTTTCCACCTTCTCTTCCAAAACCTGATTCTCTATAGCCACCAAAACCTGAACCTGCATCAAAAACATTGGTAGAGTTTATCCAAACAGTTCCTGATTTTACTTTTGGAGCTACGTCCAATGCTAAATTGATATTTTCTGTCCAAATACTACACGCCAAGCCGTATCTCGTATTGTTGGCTAATTTTATGGCTTCTTGGTGTGACCTAAAACTCATGGCCACCAAAACTGGCCCAAAAATTTCTTCCTGAGCAATGGTGCTTGAAGGCGAAACATGTGTAAATAGGGTAGGCGGACAAAAACAGCCGTCTTTCGGGCATTCCCAACTTGGTTGCCACATTTGGTTACCCTCAGCGATACCTTTTTGAACCAATTCATCAATGGTTTTAACTTGAATCGGGGCCACAATAGCCCCAATGTCAATACATTTGTCCATTGCATCACCCACTCGGAGCTTTTCCATGCGGGCTTTTATTTTGTCATAAAGCTTGTCTTGGATGCTTTCTTGCACCAATAGTCTAGAACCAGCACAACAAACTTGCCCTTGGTTAAACCAGATCGCATCCACAATTCCTTCGACCACAGAATCCAAATCAGCGTCTTCAAAAACTATAAAAGGCGATTTTCCACCCAATTCTAACGAAACTTTTTTGCCAGTACCAGCAATCGCTTTTCTAATGATTTTACCCACCTCTGTAGAACCCGTGAAAGCAATCTTATTTACATCTTTGTGATTTACCAAGGCAGCTCCAGTTGAACCTGGGCCAGTAATAATATTTACAACGCCTTTGGGCAAACCAACATTTTGGCAAATTTCAGCAAATAAAAGTGCTGTCAAAGAAGTGAATTCTGCAGGTTTCAGAACAACGGTATTTCCCATGGCCAAGGCAGGAGCTATTTTCCACGAAAGCATCAATAACGGGAAATTCCATGGAATTATTTGGCCTATTACTCCTATTTCTTTGTAATCCTTCAGCTCCGTATCCATCAATTGGGCCCAACCAGCATGGTGATAGAAGTGCCTGGCTACCAATGGAATATCTATGTCTCGGGTTTCTCTGATGGGTTTTCCGTTATCCAGAGCTTCCAAAACTGCAAATAATCTAGAATGCTTTTGGATTTGACGAGCTATCGCATAGAGATACCTCGCTCTAGCTCTTCCTCCGATTTTCACCCAGTCCTTTAATGCTTTATTGGCTGCTGTAACTGCCTCATTTACATCTCCTTCTGAAGCTTCAGCTATATTGGCCAAAACCTGCATGCTCGATGGATTGATGGTTTCGAAATGCTTTTCGGCTTTTTTCCATTCTCCACCGATAAACAATTCAAAAGTTCTACCATGGGCATCAAGAAATTCATTTGCTTGAGCTGTACTCTCTGGAGCTGGACCGTAAGCCATCGTATTAAATATTTCTTTTACTTTCATTTCTATATTTTTTCTCGCAAAGTCGCAAAGACACTAAAGTTTGGACTTTGTCTATTTCTTATATTCATTTCACCAAAAAAAACTGTTGACTGAGCGGAGCCGAAGGCAACAGATTTAAAACCTATAAAACCGTTGGCCTAGCGAAGTCGAAGGCAACATATTTTATGAATTTGGGTTATTTAATGTTATTCTAAATCTGATTTTTATGCCATAGCATGACGATAACCCGCAGAATATCTGCCTGTTACGTAATGTTCTAATTGGCGTTCGATATCTCCCAAAAGACTACTAGCTCCGAATCTAAACAAATTGGGTTGTAACCATTCATCGCCCAATTCCTCTTTCATTAAAATCAACCAATCTAAAGCTTGTTTGGCTTTTTGGATTCCTCCAGCTGGCTTGTAGCCCACTTTTATTCCTGTAAGTTCTTGATATTCTCTGATGGCTCTTATCATAACCAAACTCACTGGTAATGTTGCGTTTACGACTTCTTTTCCTGTACTAGTTTTTATAAAATCTGAGCCGGCCATCATACTTACCCAGCTTGCCTTCGCTACTTTGGTGTAAGTCGGAATTTCGCCTGTGGCCAAAATCGTTTTCATGTGTGCGTCGCCACAGGCGGCTCTACAAGCTTTTACTTCTTCATAAAGTTGTTCCCATTTGGAGTTAATTACCAACTCACGACTGATCACAATGTCAATTTCAGTAGCACCAGCTTCCACTGATTTTTTGATTTCTTCGACTTTCTGTTCAAAAGAGATTTTGCCAGCAGGAAAGCCAGTCGAAACTGCTGCAATTGGAATTCCAGAATTGCCCAAACTTCTTTTTGCATCCGCTATCATATTGTGGTAAACACAAACTGCACCTGTGGTAATGTTCGCATCGGCCATTTCCATGGCCTCCAAAAGGTCTTTTCTAACAGGAGAAATAGCCTTGGCACAAAGACGTTCCACATTTCCAGCGGTGTCATCGCCAGCCAAAGTGGTCAAATCTATGCAAGTGATGGCTTTTAGAAGCCATGCGGCTTGAAATTCTTTTTTTACAGTTCTTCGTCCACCTAAGCTTGCGGTTCTTCGTTCTACCGCAGAGCGATTGACGTTAATGTTTTCGAAGTATTTGGTGTCGAAGGGTATTCCTTCATTTCTTATTTCTGTCATTTTTATCTTTTTAAGATAACATTTTAATAATTTTTATAGACATCCTTGCTAGGGATGAAGATATTGTCAATAAAAATCGGTGATAATCCGTTCTATCAGTGTCATCTGTGTTCAAATATTACACATAGATTAATCCTAAATAACTCTCACCCTGTGTTTTATATTCTACTTCGAGATACTCAGCTATTGTGGCTGCGATATCGGCAAAGGAGTTTCTTACACCAAAATTAACGCCTTTTTTTATGTTTTTACCTATGTTTAGTATCGGAATGTATTCTCTCGTATGGTCATTGCCATGATGCGTCGGGTCGTTTCCATGGTCAGCGGTGATGATGAGTAAGTCATCCTCCTGCAAGTTTTCCAAGATTTCAGGCAAATAACTGTCAAATTCTTCCAAACATTTGGCATAACCAACCACGTCTCTTCTATGCCCAAAAAGCATATCAAAATCTACCAAATTGGTAAATACAAAGCTCTCGCTCGGATTTTTGATGACCTTTATGGTATCTTTTATGCCATCCAGATTTGTGGCAGTCTTTTTATATCTCGTTATGCCTTTTTCTGCAAAAATATCATTGATTTTGCCAATAGCATAAACACCTTTTCCGTTTTCTTTCAAAACATCCAAAACCGTTTCAGGCGGTAAAATGGCGTAGTCTTTCCTGCGGCTGGTTCGGCGAAAATTTCCAGACTCCCCTTCAAATGGCCGAGCAATTACTCTTCCCACCTCATATTCGCCTACCAACATTTCACGGGCTATTTTGCAGATTTCATATTGTCTTTCAATGGGTGTCACGCCTTCATGCATAGCGATTTGAAATACAGAATCTGCTGAGGTATAGACAATTGGAAATCCAGTTTTCACATGTTCATCTCCTAAGTCATCAATAATGGCAGTGCCAGAAGCAGAAATATTGCCTATAGTTTTGGTGCCAATGGCTTTTTCGAAACGCTCAATAAATTCTTGTGGAAAACCATTTTCGGTAAAAGTAGGGAAAGGCTTTTCAAGAATAATTCCTGAAATCTCCCAATGGCCGGTGGTGGTATCTTTACCCGAGGAAACTTCAGCAGCCTTTCCAAAAGCAGCGGTAGGGCTTTCGGTTTTACCAATTTTGTTGCTTAAATCTATGTTTCCAAGGCCCAGTTTTACCAAGTTAGGTAGCTGTAAATCAGGACATTGTTCAGCAATGTGCCCCAAAGTATTGCTACCTATGTCTCCATATTTGGCTGCATCAGGCAGTTCGCCAATACCAACACTATCCAGTACTATTAATATTACTCGTTTCACAATTCGGTTTGTTGAAGAATTAAACGGTAAAAATAATGAATTTTATGTTTGGTGGGTAGAATTGTGGGTTTTTCGTTGTGGTGATGGAACATGGATGACACAGATTGGACGGATTTGAACGGATTTTTATTTTTTTCCATGTCTTCTAAACGCGGTTACGAGCTGAAATACACCATACCCAAAGACAATTTTGTTCAGGAAATAAATCAAATTTGAAAACCATCCAAATTCGTCGTAATTGTTTTTTTGAAAGGGATCAATAAATTTCAAATAATCGGTAATAATTGAATTATCAAAACTTCCGACTATTGCATATTTCGAGGTTGGAATAATGAACAGTGTGAATAAACTAACTGAACTTATTATAATGAACCAAAATGCTTTTCCCCAACTTTCTCCATGGTTATTTGAAAGTCCATTAAATAAGAAGACAGCTCTTTCATACCCAGTATTTGGAGTCTTTTTCAATACCTTATGTTGAAATTTTAGAGCTTTAGCATGCATTAAAGATGTTCTGATTATGTCTCCATTATTTTCAGCTATTTTTTTTAACTGATTATAAGCTAGTACTAGTTGATTATAATCTGCTTTTGTTTGATTTTTCTTGTCAATTTCTGAAACCTCAATTATTTCAGGGAACTCGTCACCTGCAATAAATAGATTTAGCATTTTTGAGTTTAAGAATTTGAAACTGTATTGGGAGAAGGCGAAACCAATGAACTCAATATTTCCTAAACTACTATTTAAAAAACAAATTTCAGCTTTGTATAAACTGGGTCCTATATTTTTAATAAATTCTTGCTTTCCCATTTCTGAGATTGATAAATTAAGGAGTTTGGCACTTTTGGCAATTACCATATCTAAATAAAAAAAAATGGGCTTGCTGTTTCTGAAATAAATAAAACCATAGTTATTAACAGATGAAAATTCTATGAAATTTATTTGGCAATCACTGAAGTTAAAGCTTGAATTTTTGGATAAACTTGTATTCTCAAAGGAAATTGAATTTATTATTGAGTTCTCAAAGTAGTATTCAAAATCTTTTTTATCAAAAGGCGAAAAGAAATGAATAAGTGATTTTTTTGTGACTTTTATTGAGTCAATATTGCAATTATTTGTAATAGTTAATTTCTTTAGAAATGAGTTCTCAATTAGAAATGCATTTAATTCTGATTTATTATTAATAATTAATTCACCAAAAAACATGGAATCGATTATACTTAAATTCTCAGTTAGTGTTAGGTAATTTAATTCAAAAATGTCGAGAAAAGTGTTTTGAAAGAATTCAAATTCATGTAGGAAAGAATCATTGATTGAGAAATATTGATGGAATATGTTACACCTTAAATTAATTGAAGAATTTGAAACTTGATCGGAGATGGTTTTCAAACTAATGTCAACATATTCTCTGAAATTCGAATTTTCAAATAAAATATGTTCTATGTTTCCTGAAATATTCAGTTCTTTGTGAATAACTACGTTTTTTAGTGATAAATAATCGATTACAGACTCTATAATCAATAACTTCACCATTTCATTGTTCTTTTTGCCTTTAGAAATAAACTCTACACTTTCTATCTTACACTTAATTACTATTTCGCCCAATCTTGAGGATATTGATTGAAAGCTATTAATTTTTGTATTTTCGGCAAGTACAAATTCATTAGACTTTGTAAATTGTGAATTAAGAAAATTTATCGTTTTTATTGTTGAGTTTTCAATAATTGAGTATTTAATATCGATGGATGAATTAATTTGGATGTTACTGATTAAGCAACTTTTAACAATTAAATTGTCTTGTATTTGTACGTTTTTGATTTTTAGCGAGCCATGTATTGTAGTTTGAAATAAGTCGATAATTTCAAAGTTTGTTGATTCTAAGAGAAGATTTTCTATTTCATTATTAATATTCTTATTTTCATCCCAAGTTAAATTTAAATTTCCATTCTTTGTAATTCCTTTGAACGCAATATTTTTTCCATTAACATTTGAAATTACAGTTTTCTTGGCATAACTTTTTTCTCCTATAATTTTCAATAAATTAAACTTTTGAAAATTTTTAAAAATCAGGTGATTTTTCACTGTCGTGTTAGAGATAATTACAGTATTTTCAGTAACTCTACTATCTCCATCAAGTAAAAAATCATTTTCTACTTTTACATTTTCTAAGAAAATTTTACACTTGGGATTATTGATTTTAAGAGAGGCCTTGAATTTGCAATCAATAAACATTATCGTTTCTATTTGCAGACTCAAGTCAAAAACCACAGAGGTATCAAAGTCACAATTTTTTAAAATTAAATTTTTAATAGTTGAATGGTAATGACCAAATGCATACTCACTATGACTGATATGGTCTCTTTCAATCAAGTAGTTTTTATAGATCAAAACCTCATCAAAATCTACATTGAATTGATTAAGTATATCGATTATTTCATTTTTTGATACTGAAATGTGGCCTTTTTCAATATGGTTGGTTCCATTCGAATAAATTAAGGTAGTAAAATTATTGTGGCTTATTATTTGTTTTTTCATTCACAAAAAACTTTGTTGAATTGTTACTTAAAACAAACTTAATTTTAAAAAAAGAAAGAAACTAATAATATAAAATATCTCGATACAAAAAAGCCCCTCAGCATATACCAAGGGGCTTCTAAATATCATAAAATAGATTCTTATCTACTCATGTACATATTTCTTTCAGAGTATACCTGTAGGAAGAAATCGTCGGTGAGGTCTTCTATGAAGTAGATGCCTTCGCCAGTTGACTTCATCTCCGGGCCGAGTTCTTTGTTTACGTTCGGGAATTTATTGAACGAGAACACCGGAATTTTGATGGCGTACCCTTCTTTTACGGGCTTGAAATTAAAGTCTTTTACTTTGGCTCCCAACATCACTTTGGTGGCGTAGTTTACATAAGGCTCTTGGTAAGCTTTGCATATAAACGGCACCGTACGTGAGGCTCTTGGGTTAGCTTCTATCACATATACTTTCTCGTCTTTTATGGCAAACTGTATGTTTATAAGTCCTTTAGTGTCCAGAGCTATAGCGATACGCTTGGTGTATTCTTCTATTTGCTTTATAACGTTTTCGCTCAAATCAAAGGCTGGCAATACTGCATAAGAGTCACCCGAGTGAATACCTGCAGGCTCGATATGCTCCATGATACCGATGATATAGGCATCAGTTCCGTCACAAATGGCATCTGCTTCGGCTTCTATGGCGTTTTCAAGGAAATGATCTAAAAGGATATTATTATCAGGAATATCGTTCAGGATTTTCACTACGTGTTGCTCCAGTTCCGTCTCGTTGATGACGATTTTCATACTTTGACCACCCAATACGTAACTTGGACGTACCAAAAGCGGGAAACCAAGCGATTTGGAAACTTCAACAGCTCTGTCGGCTGTTCTTACTGTATCAAATGGCGGGTAAGGAATGTCCAATTCTCTCAATTTCTCAGAGAAACGACCTCTATCTTCGGCCAAATCGAGGGCTTCGTAAGAAGTGCCGATGATTTTGATGCCATATTTCGTGAATTTCTCAGCCATTTTTAATGCTGTTTGTCCACCCAATTGCACAATTACGCCTTCTGGTTTTTCGTGTTCGATGATATCGAAAACATTTTCCCAGAAAACAGGCTCAAAGTATAATTTATCCGCAATATCAGGGTCTGTAGAAACCGTCTCTGGATTACAGTTGATCATGATGGTTTCGTAGCCCATTTCTTTGGCTGCCAACACACCATGCACACAAGAGTAGTCAAATTCGATACCTTGTCCGATACGGTTTGGACCTGAACCCAGCACCACAATTTTCTTTTTATCTGTTACAATCGACTCATTGTCAGGATTTTCTTCTGAGGCGGAGAAAGTAGAGTAGAAGTAAGGCGTTTTGGCCTCAAACTCAGCCGAGCAAGTATCTACACATTTGAATACTCTGTTGATACCCATTCCTTTACGCTTCGAGGTTACTTCGCTTTCTTTGCATCTCAGCAAATGGGCCAACTGTCTGTCTGCGTAGCCTTTTTGTTTGGCTGACACCAACAAGTCCTTAGGTAATGAATCCAGTCTGAAAGTCTCGATTTTATGCTCCAGCTGAATCATTTCTTCTATCTGGTGCAAAAACCACTTGTCTATTTTAGTCAGGTTTTGTATCGTTTTGAACGATAAACCTGCCTTGAAGGCATCATAAACGTGGAAAAGTCTATCCCACGATGGATTTGCCAAACTATATTTTAGTTTTTCTTGATCTCTTTCTTCTCTTCCGTCTGCTCCCAATCCGTTTCTCTTGATTTCAAGCGATTGACATGCTTTTTGCAAAGCTTCTTGGAAGTTACGACCAATACCCATCGTTTCACCTACAGATTTCATTTGTAGACCCAATCGACGGTCGCAACCAGGGAATTTGTCAAAATTCCATCTCGGAACTTTCACGATTACATAATCTATCGCTGGCTCGAAGAATGCTGATGTAGAACCAGTTATTGGATTAATCAACTCATCCAAATTGTAGCCAATCGCCATTTTGGCAGCGATTTTCGCAATTGGATAACCTGTAGCTTTTGAAGCTAAAGCTGACGAACGACTAACCCTTGGATTGATTTCTATCGCTATGATTTCGTCTGTATCAGGATTCAAAGAAAACTGAACGTTACATCCGCCTGCAAACTGACCGATGGCGTTCATCATTTTGATGGCCATGTCACGCATTTTTTGATAAACCGTATCAGGCAAGGTCATGGCCGGTGCAACAGTGATTGAATCACCCGTATGCACACCCATTGGGTCAAAGTTTTCTATTGTACAGATAATCACAATGTTTTGGTTGTGATCACGCAAAAGTTCAAGTTCGTATTCTTTCCAGCCCATAATTGATTGCTCTACCAACACCTCATGGACGGGCGAAGCATGCAAACCATTATTTAAGGCGGCGTCAAATTCTTCAGGCGTATTTACGAAACCACCACCTGTTCCACCCAAAGTGTAAGATGGACGAATAACCAATGGGAAGCCGATTTCTTGAGCGATTTCTTTTCCTTCTAAAAACGATTTGGCAGTACGGCCTTTGCAAACTCCCACACCGATTTCAATCATTTTGGTACGGAAAAGTTCACGGTCTTCGGTAGTTTCTATGGCCTTTATGTCCACACCGATGATTTCTACACCGTATTTTTTCCAAACACCAGCATTTTCACAATCTATTGCTAAGTTTAGAGCAGTTTGGCCACCCATGGTTGGCAAAACGTGCGTGATTGGCCTGCCCATTTCTTGGTGTTTTGCCAATATTTCTTTGATAGATTTTTTTTCGAGAGGCTTAAGATACACAAAATCAGCGTTCATTGGGTCAGTCATGATAGTAGCCGGATTTGAGTTAATCAAGGCAACTTCTATTCCTTCTTGTCTGATTGATCTTGCTGCTTGCGACCCTGAGTAGTCAAATTCACATGCTTGGCCTATAACAATTGGTCCTGAACCGATGATTAGGACGGATTTAATGCTAGAATTTTTTGGCATTTTTTTTTGGAGAGTTTCGATTCGATTATCGAAGAACAAAGGTAATACAGAAAGATTAAACTGGCATAAAATATTTTATATAATTGGAAAGGTTTTTGGCTTTTTTGTAAGATTTGTAGATTTGATTTTAATATTTCTTGATTTTGAATGACAAGGATTTTTAAGTAAAAATAACAAGGGGATTTAGTAAAGTCTATTGAGTGCCTTCAAGATAAGTACACTTAAATGCTATGAATTGCAAAGGATGAGGAAAGAGAATAACTCTGAGAAACTCAGAGACGCAAAACAAGTAAAAATGAAAACTCGGTGCCACTCCATGTTAAAACAAAAGAGCGAAGCGAAAACTCTGAGAAACTCAAAAGTACAAAATATGTGAAAAAGAAAACTCGGTGCAACTCTCTGTTAAAAGGCTAGACTAAGCTTCCGGTTTAAAAGGCTCAATCATAATCGTAGACTCTTTGTCCACAATCACTTGGCCATCCGGCAGTCCTTTGGTTTTTCTAACGAATTTCTTTTGCGTAAAAATAACTGGTACAACGCCCTCGTTCTTCCTTTTAGAATAATAAGCGGCCAAACTTGCAGCAAATTCGATTATATGGTTGGGAAGATTTTCCTTATTTTTTCGCTTTATGACTACATGTGAACCCGCACAATCTCTTGCATGCAGCCAATAATCTTCTTTTTGGGCATGTTTTAAAGTTAAAGTATCGTTGTTTTTGGAGTTTTTACCAACCAAAATTAGAGTTCCCTCAAATACATATTCACGGAAAAGGCTCTTTGGACTTTCCATTTCTTCAGAAACTTTCTTTTGAATTTTAACAAAAGATTTGAGTTCTTTGAAATTTTCAGCGGCACTCACACTTTCAATTTGACTTTCGATTTCGATAATCTTATTAAACGCAGTTGCTATGTTTTTCTTTATTGCCTCAACCTCAATCTGCTCGTTTTTGCTTTTTCTGTAATAGTTTTCAGCATTTTTTTGCGGAGAAAGGTCTTTTTTTAGCTTTATGGTAATGTTTTGGTCCGTATAAAAATTAAGCAATTCAACCTCGGAAATTCCATCTTCTAAATCATGTAAATTGGCCATTAATATATTGGCGATAATTTCTTTTGACTGTCCAGATTTCAGGTTTTCTAATTTCGATTGTGTGTTTTGGAGGTAGTTTTCGGTCTTTTGTTTTTCCTTTTCAAGTGCACTTAGCAACATGTGCTTTTGGTTGGAGAAGCTGAATTCTTTCTGGTAAAACAAATAGAAAGCGTTTACCGCTTCAATAGCATTTGTAAACTCAAATTTATAATTCTCAAAAGGAAACAAACAAAGACTCGGAATGTCTTTATAAAAGCCAATTTGATATTTTGGATTTTCTTGTTTTTGCAAGAAATCTTGAATAAAATCCCATTTTTGCTGAATAGAATAGTCCTTTATAATGGCATCTAGATAATTAAAGAGATTCTTTCCAAACGTAAAAAATACTTTTCTGTAGTTTCCCTCCAGTTTTTGGAAGTTCTCAAAACTAAAATCTGCTATTTTTTCAAAATCTGAAACCGTCAGTAATTTATCAGAAAGCAAGGAATTGTTAAAAATAGCTATTTGCTCATTGTTTTTATAAATCAAAAGATTAGGACGATTGCCAAATAGCTTGATAATCAGTAGATAATCATTCTCTAAGTAGATTTTTAAAGCTCTTTCATTTTCGAAAATACAAAGGTCTGTTACTTTTAAACCATAAATTTCACTCCAAAGATTTACAGTATTTTTTCTCGCCCGGGCGAATTCATTTTGAACCGTAATACAAGAAAAATCGGGTTTTAGTGTGCATTTTAAGAATATTTCTGCTCCGTTTGTACTAAAGCCTAACATCAATTCATCTTTTTCCTGACTAAAACACGAAATCAATTCTGATCCCAAAAGTTTCACTTTAAGTTCAGCAGCCAAGTGTTTCAGAAATAGATAATTGTTATGCATGAGTTTAATGTGCTAATTTGCTAATGTGATAATTCGGTAATGGGTTAATTCGGTAATCGGTTAATGTTTTAATTCGTAATCGGTTAATGTTTTAATTCGGTGATTGAATTGTGAGGTGTTAATGTTTTTAAGTATGTATAATTAGCTAATTAACTAATTTTCAAATTAGCACATTAAAAATGCACCTTCTTTCAAGGCATAATTGGAAATCTTGATTTCTTTAATGTTGTAAGTTTGTAAAACGAATTTTATCAAGCAAACTGCCACTACAATCATATCTACCCTGAGTGGAATCATACCACCAATCTGCATTCTTTCTTCATGATTCGCAAAGACCAATTGCTCAAAGGCTATCCAAAATTCTGAGATCGGATAATCAAAACCAATAATTTCAGTAGGAGCAAAGTTACCGGTGTTTTTCCAATGTATCATGTCGTTCAATGTATCAAACGAACCAGACGACCCTATTAATACTTCTGGCTGATATTGATGAACAGCATTGGTAAGTGGTAAAAGCTCTTGTCGGAGGTACTCATCCAAACGGCTAATTTCTGTTTGAGAAATTTTATCTTTTTTCATAAAACGCTCCATCAAACGTTGTCCTCCAATTTCAAAACTCCTTTTCCAAAGAATTTTCTCGGGATTACACAATATAAACTCTACACTTCCACCACCAATATCTACAATCAAGGCATTTTTATCAACCTCTACGGCCTGGCTTACACCTTTATATATGAGCTCGGCTTCTTTGTCACCATCAATCACCGTGATATTTATATCCGTTTCATTTTTAACTCTTTCTAAAAACTCACTTTGATTGCTGGCGTTCCTGATTGCACTTGTGCCAAAAGCAAGAATATTTTCAACTTTCACCTCAAACTCAATTAATTTTTCTTTAAAAATATTCAAAACATTCAAAGCTCTTTGAATACCAACTTCAGTAATCACATTCTGATTGATACCACCCTGGCCAATTTTAGATGCAATCGAGGTTTTGAAAAATATGTTTTCACCTTCAAATATCATGAGGTGAAAAGTATTGGTACCGAGGTCGATGATTGCTTTTTTCATAATTAGGCATTTATGCATAGTTCCATAAATTCAATAATTGGTGTTCAGTAAATTTTGCTAGATACTAGGCCATGTTATTGATTTTGTATGAAAACAAAAAAAGCCCAAACCAAAGTTTGAGCTTTTGTGATCCCAGAAGGATTCGAACCTTCGACCGACAGATTAGAAATCTGTTGCTCTATCCAGCTGAGCTATGGAACCGTCTTGGACGTTTTCAAGAACTTAGAAAGTAATTAAAAACGAAACCTTTTTAATTTAAAAAAGCAGCATAAGCTGCTTTTTTGTCGGGGTGGCAAGATTCGAACTTGCGACCTCCTGCTCCCAAAGCAGGCGCGATGACCGGGCTACGCTACACCCCGAGGTGCCTTCAAAAATATCAGCGGAGAGAGCGGGATTCGAACCCGCGGTACCGTTACCAGTACGTCAGTTTAGCAAACTGGTGGTTTCAGCCACTCACCCATCTCTCCGTCTCTCCGAAAAGGTTTGCAAATATAGACCCTTTTTTTTTACTAGCAAAACTTGGATTGAAAATAATCCTAGTTTTTTCGAATAAAAACGCACCTTTTTTCTTAAATAATTGAAAGATAATACTTTACTATTTGATGTTTTTTTAGATATTTTTTTCATTTCTATCGTAAAATAGATTTTTACTGAAAAAACAGTTTAGAGGTATTGCACAAATTATTGTGGTTTTTGGAATTTTATAAATTTTGCTTGGAAATCTATTCTGCCACCAACTTTTCTGGTTTTGATTTTCAAATACTCATTCAACCCAAGTCAGAAAATGGAGATTTTATTCATCTTCGAAAGGCACACAATTAAGTTTTAATCCTTTAAGCGTTCAGGATTTTCTGACAAAAAAGCCGACCATCCTTTTTTCTTAGAATTGTTGCCCGTTAATGCCTTGGTTTTAGCATGCATGAAATGACAAACGGCTACGGCCAATGCATCTGTCGCGTCCAATGTTTTCTTTTCAAGTGTTTGGTTAAAGAGCTTTTCGAGCATATAAGCCACTTGCTCTTTACTTGCATTTCCGTTTCCAGTTACGCTTTGCTTTACTTTTTTTGGCAAATACTCAACTATATTGATGTCTTTGGCCAATGCAGCGGCCATAGCAACGCCTTGAGCTCGACCAAGTTTTAACATAGATTGTACGTTTACTCCATAAAACGGAGCTTCAATAGCCATCTCATCCGGCAAATATTCGGTGATAATCTGGGTTATTCGCTCAAAAATCATTTTGAGTTTAAGTTCGTGCGACCCCAATTTTTCCAATTTCAAAACGCCATATTGGACAATTTCGAGTTTAGAACCTTTCACGGAGATAACCCCGTAACCCATAATACGTGTGCCTGGATCGACACCAAGTATGATTTTTTCAGTTAAATTTGCTTCCAAATTTTAATAATATTGATTTTTAAAAACCAAAGCATAAAGTCTTTTGTATCCTCCTATCGAATTAGGAAAGTATTGAAATTAGTGTTTTTGGTAGCTGTATTTGTCCTTTTGTATAGGCAAATTACTAATTTGACTTTGTCAAAATCTCTCTTGCTTAAAATAATTCATACTTTGGAGGGCAATTTAGCTTATTTTTTGGCTGCTATTGCACTGCTTTTTCTTAATTATTTTTTTGAAATCCTGAAATGGAACTTACTTACAAAACAGGTGCAGGCTCGAACATTCAGACAATCAACCATTGATGTGTTGAAAGGGCTTCGTGTGGGTTTATTTACTCCGTTGATGTTGGGTGATTTTTTGGGAAGAAGCGTTGGGTTTCAGAAAAAAAATAGAACTGAGGTGATGGCTTTAAATTTCTTCAATAGTGTATGTCAAACTTATGTGACTTTATTGTTTGGAAGCGTGGCTATACTATTTTGGTGGATTATTTCCGAAGATAGATTGCATAATTTGCTCATTGTTCCTGTACTGATTTTTATTCTGGTAAGTATTTTGGGTTTCTTATTTGTATTTAGACTGAAAATTTCGTGGCAGTTTTTAGAGAGAATAAATTTCATCAAACCTTATTTGCAAACGTCTGTTTTGGGGTTAAATATTAATAATAAGTTTAGAATTGGGATATTGGCACTGTCAATTGCTCGAACTTTGGTTTATAATGTGCAATTTTGGCTATTTTATGTTAGTTTAGGTATTCACCTGCCAATCTTAGTCTTATTCATTGGAGTGAATCTTATACTTTTGGTTAAGACAGTAGGTGGTGGATTAAACATTTTTGGTGATTTAACGCTTCGAGAATTTATTAGTATCAATTTCTTTGGATTGTATCATGTTGAAGGAAGTTTAATTTTAATTGCGACTTTTGTGGTTTGGCTTTTCAATATTTTTCTGCCTGTTTTGATTGGATTTTTTATTAAACCTAAAGAATGATTTTTATAGCTATATTTTTTGTTTTGGTTTATTCCATACTTATGGTGGTGTTTATTGTGATTTGGAAGAATCAAAGTTTTGAAGTTAATCATTTTAATAATCCGTCAAATACTGAATTCTCCATAATAATACCAGTGAGAAATGAGTCTAAAAACGTTCGAAAACTGCTCGAAAGCATTGTAAATCAGAATGAAAAGAATTTTGAGGTTATACTTATAGATGACTCATCTGAAGATGACACAGTGAAAATAGCAGAAGCATTTTTAGCTTTGTTAGACTTGAAAATACTATATCTTTCAAATGAAGAGCGAGGAAACGCTCCAAAGAAAAATGCAATTACCAAAGCAATTGGTGTAGCTAAGCATGATTTGATTTTTTGCACAGATGGAGATTGTGTATTGCCGACAAAGCTCCTTGCTAAATATGCTGAAATATTTAATAATGAGCGTATTAAGTTAATTTCTGGGCCTGTTACTTTCTTTGAAAGTGGGGGTGGTTTTTTTAATAAAATTTGGGAAAAGGTCCAAATTGTGGAGTTTGCATCGTTGGTTGGAAGTGCAGCGGTGTCAATATTTTTAGGAAAACCAAACATGTGTAGTGGTGCAAATATTGCCTACAGAAAAAGTGCATTTATGGATGTAAATGGTTACGATGGAAATAACGAGCTGGCCTCAGGTGACGATGAGTTTTTGATGCATAAAATACAGCATAAGTACACAGATGGGGTCTTTTTTGCAAAATCAAAAGAAGCCATTGTTGAAACTAATACTTGCGAGTCAGTGGTGGCTTTTTACAACCAAAGAAAACGGTGGGCCAGCAAATGGACAAAGTACGATTCTTATTTGCCTAAGTTAATTGCAATGTTTGTTTTCGTTGTGAATTTATTCACTATATATTTAACTATAAGTGGATTATGGTCTATATTGGCGATAAGATATGTTTTTGAATTTATCTTTTTAGCATTAGTTTTGGGCTTTTTGAAGAAGAAAAGTAGTATTTTATTTATACTGATAGTTCAAATATTTTATCCACTATATGTGGTGTTTTTTGGGTTGAATTCATTGTTTATGAACAAAAACTATAATTGGAAAGGAAGAAAATTACAATGACGAGGTTATTTGAAATACTGTTTCCAAAATACATTTGGCGAATAAAAACTGCTGAAAAGAAAATCTATTTGACGTTTGACGATGGCCCTATTCCAGAAGTTACGGAATGGGTTTTGGAACAATTAAAAATATTTAATGCCAAAGCAACCTTTTTTTGCGTTGGTGAGAACGTTTTGAAACATCATGAAATATATGAAAAGGTAGTAGCAGCTGGTCATGCTGTAGGAAATCATACACAGAATCACCTAAAGGGCTGGAAAACAGAAAATGACGCATATTTAAAGAATTTTACAGAATTTCAGAATTCTATAGAAATAATAAATAAAGCACAAACACAATTGTTCAGGCCACCTTACGGTCAATTAAAACCAACACAAGCGAAAGAGATTTTAAAAACACATAAAATATTAATGTGGAGTGTTTTAACAAGAGATTATGATAAGAGTTTTAATGCAGAAAAATGCCTAGAAAATGCTATCAGAAAAACAAAATCTGGCTCAATAGTTCTTTTTCATGACAGCCTAAAAGCTCAGAAAAATCTTTATTATGTGCTGCCGAAATATTTGGTGTATTTTTCAAAAAAAGGTTATGCGTTTTGTGCTATTGACTTGTAAATGAGCGATTTCGATAAATAGCAAAAACAGAAACCACTATTGAGAGTACTTGCATGGTAGCAAAGAAAAATTGTTGGTTTTGATAGGTAAAATAAGCCATCATCAAGTGGCCGATTAACATCGATATCCAGCCAAGAATTGTTTTTCTTTTGGCTAATAAAAATATAGCCAGTATAAAATCAGCAGAAATTAGAAATTCAAGAATTGAGCTATTTTTTAGCACAAAATATAAGAAAAGGAGCAGCACAACCATTATTGCATACAAAAGGTTTTCGTATTTCATCTCCTTTTTGTGGTTGATAAGCCCAAAAAACTGAATGCCGAAAAAACCTGTCTCCAAACCGACTAATATGTATAGTTTAAGTGTGAAAAAATAAATAAAGGCCAAAAGCGAAGCGGCGATACCTATTTGCCAACCCAACTTTTTGTCAAGACTCAGAAGTACTTTGTTGATAAAATACAGAACTGCTACGGCTATTTGCAGCATAAAGCATTAAGTTTTCTCAAAAATAAGTATTAATTGAAGATTTTCTGCAAATCTATTTCCCTGATTTCCGACTTGATTTTTTCCTCCCATTCTCGTTGTTTATGTTTTACCAGACTGTGGTTCGTTTCGTCGTCATATTGAGCCTGCATGGTGTGCGTAGTTTTGTAGAATTCCAGATATTCATACTGAATTCTGCTGATGAGGTCATCTCGAGAATTTTCCTTTAAGGTTTTAATTTTTTGTAAATATCTGAGTGTGTTTAGATAGCAAATATCAAAGTGAAGTTGCTCGTGTGCAAGTGCATAAGGCGTTTTTACTTCTGACTTTGCCCAAGACATATTTTTGTCGGTATATACTTTCGGGGTTATTTCGGCAGTAATTATATTATTTTCTACAGAAAGCTTGCTGTCAAATCCAAAACTGGTAAATATTGCTGCTCCATACTGGTTGCCTCCTCTAATTGGACCATTAAAATCGGCCCAATTAACTTTTCTTTGTTGATAATAGACTGTATCAATAGCTGGCTTTACATAGAATGGCTTAATTATAACTCTAGAATCCGTAGCAAATGCCTCAAGATTTCCTTTCGAATTTTTTATATATCCAATAATGTATTTCAAGCCGTTGTCCAGTGTTTCAATAATCTGTTTTTCCACATTGGGTAACATGGAAGTTTGAATCGTCCGATTATATTTAGCAGAATTTCTTGAGTTGCAAAACTTCGTAGTGTCTTTATTGTCAACAAAATAGGCCTCAATATCATATTTTATATTTCCAGAAATCTGATTGCTGTTTATAAAAGTTTCCGTTATCGCGAAATGCTTAATAATGACCAAGACTTTTACTTTTTTTGAGCCAGAATTATATAGTTTATAATAATTTTCGATGCTTTTTTCGATACTTTGTTCAAAACCAATTTTCTGCTTCTGTTTATCATTTATATAAAGCTCACCAAAATACTTCGAGTTGTTCTTTGTGTCATTTTTTATACTAATTACTTCAAAATCAGAGTTTTTTATGTTTACATTTTTTTTGTTTAGGACAAAGGAATATTGACCCAAAGCAGCATTTTGGCAGTAAAATATAGAAAATAAAATGAGGAAAGTTTTCAAATCAATTATCGGCTTCTTTTCTTACATTCAATAAACGCTGCAACCAAGCTTTCATTACTTCTTGTTCTTCTTTTGCGTCTATTTCAAGTTTAGGTATGGTTTTTAAGTCTGGCTGACCTGCATCTACCCATGCAGTAAACCACACATCAGTTATCATTTTTACAGAAGCTTTCATCTGTCTTTCTACTTGATTATCAAGCATTTTGTGGTATTCTTTCGAGAAATTCCTAGAATATGTTTTTACGGTAACACCATTTCTCTCTTCTATTGTAAATTTCTTTTCTTCATCCATTTTTTGAGTTAGAATTTTCTCAAAAAGCAAAACGGAATCTAAGGCAGCATTGGCATTCAGAACCGCACTCCATGATCGTTTTTGAATATTGTTTTCATATTCTGCCTGACCTATAAACATATCGTAATCCTTGCTAAACAGTTCGGGCAGTCGGGATTCCCAAAAACCATGAATACCTACTTGGTTGGTTAGTTGGCCGTTATAGTTTCGGGTGGTATGCAGCGGAACATTGGCATCAGCAATATAGTGACCCAAGTCAGTCGCTATTCTCAATATATCTTTGTTGTCTTTTTTTATAAATGCCTGAGTAAGTTGGTACTTCATTCTTTGTATTTGCCAAGGCACTATTCCATGTGCAAGGAGCGAATCTTCTGTGAATTTTTCCACCGCTTGATTCCAATTGAGTTTGGGCAAAATGACTTTTACAGAATCTGGGTAATCGTCCAAATCTATAAAGTGACGAGGAGCCTCGCCCACTACTGCGTATCTTCTTTGGTCAGGATTTACCGCATTATCTGTCACATAATCAATGTTTTGTTTGAAAAAACCGAGCATTTCTGGAGGTAAGCTATAGACTGCTAATCTATTTATTAGACTATGTGAATAAAATCCCCAGACTGGTGGATTTGTTGCTGTTTTTTCAGAATAAAATAACGTAAGAATCGTGAGGATTATGTTTAAAAGCATTGATTTGGTATTTAGTTTTTCAAACCTAATAATTTTAAACAAGAAATCTAAAAGAATAATTAATAAATTTGTGAATTAACATTCGTCAACAAATGAAAGAAGTATTAGCCCGCTTGGGCATAAATGATTATAACCAAGGAATTTCTACAGGATTGGATTTTTGGGAAGGGAAAGGTGAAAAGATAGACTCGTTTTCGCCCACCAACGACAGCCTGATAGCTTCCGTAAATTTAGGAACTGAACAAGATTTTGAAAAAATAATAGTAAAGGCCGAACAAGCTTTTTTAGAATGGAAGGCTTTCCCAGCTCCCAAAAGGGGAGAAATAATAAGACAAATGGGTGATGCTTTCAGAAAACACAAAGTTGATTTGGGGCATTTGGTAAGCTATGAGATGGGTAAAAGCTTACAAGAAGGCTTGGGCGAGGTACAAGAAATAATCGATATCTGTGATTTTGCGGTTGGTTTATCACGACAATTATACGGGCTCACCATGCACTCTGAGCGACCTATGCACCGAATGTATGAGCAATGGCACCCAATTGGTATTGTTGGAATTATCTCAGCGTTTAATTTCCCAGTGGCTGTGTGGTCATGGAATGCGATGTTGGCTTGGATTTGTGGTGATGTATGTGTTTGGAAGCCATCAGAAAAAGCCCCGCTATCTGGTATTGCATGTCAAAATATCATTACAGAGGTACTAAAAAACAATCAAGTTCCTGAAGGCGTGTCTTGCCTGATAGTTGGTGATAGAAGTATTGGAGAGTTGATGTCGAAAGATCCACGAGTAGCTTTGGTTTCGGCTACTGGAAGTACAAGAATGGGCAAAGCTGTGGCACAAAATGTAGCAGCCAGGCTAGGAAAAAGCTTGTTGGAATTAGGAGGAAATAATGCGATAATCGTTACACAGGATGCTGATTTGAAATTAGCCGTGCCAGCCATAGTTTTTGGAGCGGTAGGAACTGCTGGGCAACGATGCACTAGTACAAGGCGTTTGATTGTGCATAATTCATTGAAAGATAGATTGGTAGAAAGTTTGGTTTCGGCTTATGGTCAAATGAAAATAGGCGATCCACTGAACAAAGAAAATCACATCGGGCCATTGATAGATGAAGCAGCAGTAGATATGTATTTGGATGCTATCACGAAAGCTATAAATGATGGGGGAGAACTAAAATATGGTGGAAATATTCTTCAAAATTTGGGCAAATGTTATGTAGAGCCAACAATAATTGAAGTCAAAGAACAGATAGAAGTGGTTTGTAATGAGACCTTTGCACCTATTCTTTATGTTATAGGTTATGAAACATTGGAGGAAGCCATAATCTTACAAAATGCTGTACCTCAAGGGCTTTCATCTGCCATATTTACCAACAACATGCAAGAATCAGAATGTTTTTTGTCAAATGCGGGCTCAGACTGTGGAATAGCCAACGTAAATATCGGGACATCAGGAGCTGAAATTGGCGGAGCTTTTGGTGGTGAAAAAGAAACCGGCGGTGGCCGAGAAAGCGGCTCAGATGCCTGGAAAGCTTATATGCGTCGTCAAACCAATACCATTAATTATGGCAAAACTTTGCCATTGGCTCAGGGGATTAAGTTTGATTTTTGAAGATTAATGGATTTTTAGAATACTTTATTTGGATAATCTGACAATGTGCGTAATTTTAAAAATTAAAGTTTAAATATGGTAGCAAATTCTAATTTAATATCCATAGATTCTCAAATCAGATTCGGAAAGCCATGCATCAAGGGTACACGTATTTGTGTAACCGACATTTTGGAATGGCTAGCATCGGGTATGACCAATCAAGAAATATTAAATGACTATCCACTTTTATCAGAGGAAGCCATTTTTGCGGCTTTGTCTTTTTCTGCAAATAGAGAAGCTATGATAAAAACAATCATAGTCTGAAATGAAATTACTTTTGGATGCAAATTTGTCTTGGAGACTAGCAAAATCTATAAACAAATTGGGTTTTGATTGTAATCATGTTGAAAAAATTGGTTTAGAAGTTCCTTCAAAAGATATAGGAATTTGGAATTTTGTACATAAAAATAATTGTATCATTATATCCAATGATGAAGATTTCGTTGATTTGGTGAACTTCAAAGGCTTTCCGCCAAAGGTGGTAATTCTTAAAACCGGAAACCAGTCTTCAAAATATTTAGAATCACTACTGCTTTCATGCATTTCAAAACTGGAGGAATTTTCGAAACAAACAGAATTTGGAGTCTTGGAGTTATTCTAATTGAACACAAACTTTTTTCTAAAAAGAAACTTCTGAGACATTGCAGCTATGATAAATGATTACAATAAGTGTAATATGTTTTTTAATTACTCACTCCAACTTAACATGAAAAAATTAATCCTCTCAATTTTGCTGGTTCTTTGTTTTTCAATGGCTTTTCCACAGAAAGATACCCTAAAAGTAATTGTAAAATCAAATTTGGTTGCACTGGCCGTCACCTATCCGAACATAACATTAGAAACCGTAATATCAAAGCACGGTTCATTAGTTTTTGGTTATTCGAAAAATATTAGAAGAAATTTTCCTGATCAATTTTTATGGATTGACTACAGGCAATATATACTTTCAAAGCATAAACTAAAAGGAGGTTACCTCGCACCGGGCTATTTTGTTGGTTTAGGAAACTCTTGGCCACTCCACAGCTTAGGCGGAAATGTGGGTTTCCAAGTTTATAATTCCTCAAAAAAGAAGCACATTGTATTGGACATCAATGCCGGTATGTACAAAAACTTAAAACCTATTCCAGATGGCTACATTGATTTTTTTCCGAAACTTACCATTGCGGTTGGTTATATATTTGGCAAATAATTCTAGCGAAAAAGTTTCCCCACCAACTCCCTAGCCAAATACGGAGCCAATGCCACACCCATGCCATTCATACAGACGCTGGCTGATAGATTGGGTTGAATGATTTTGGAGATTGGCGTTTTGGACTCGTTGAAGGCCATTATTCCACTCCATTTTTGGTCTATTTCAAAATCAAATTCGGGTAGAATCCATTCTTTTAGATATTTCAGTAAAGCCTTTTGAATCAATTCTGTATGGCCGAATTGGCCGGTATTTTCACCTGCAAAGTCTAGGTTTCTTCCGCCTCCAAACAATACCCGATTTCCGACATTTTTGAAATAGTAATAGCCTTTGTCGAAATGAAAGGTGCGGTTAAAGGACAGTCCTTCAATGGGTTTTGTGATGATAACTTGTCCGCGGCCAGGTTGTATTTTCTGTTCAGGTAGAAAAATATTGGAAAAGGCATTGGTACAAATACATACATGTCGGGCTTCAAATTCTCCTAGGTTTTTGGTTTTGACAACGGCTGTTTTTTGGCTCGTATCTATGTTTTCAACTTCGGTTCCAAAGAAAAACTTCACGTCTTGGTTCACCAATGTTTTGTAAAGGGCATAAAAAAGCTTTCCGGAGTGAATAGAGGCCTCGGCAGTATTACTTATGGCGTATCGGAATCCTGCAAATTTGCTTTCAGAAATTATCTGAGTGTCCTGATAAAAGTGCTGCTCAGCGTTTACGATGGACGACAAGTTTTTGTTCAAGACTTCCAATTGGTTGAGATTTTCCTCAAAAATACTCGCCTCGCTGAAAAGTTCAGACGCACCACATGGATTGTAGTCTATCACCTTTCCGAAATGTTGCTTGATGATTTGGATTCCTTCAAACCGCTTTTGGGTCATTTCCAAGGTTTTGTTCCAGCCGATTTCTTTCACATTTTCAAGTAGTTCTGATGGACTACCAAAACAGGCAAATCCTGCATTTTTTGTGCTGGCTCCGTTGGGCAAAGTTCCTCTTTCTACAATGGCAACTTCGGCTTCAGGATTTTGCTTTTTTAAGAAATACGCCATCCAAAGTCCAGAAAAACCTGAACCAACGATGAGGTAATCGTACTTTGGCTTGAAAATATCTTGTTCCCAGTAACTTAGCATGCCTTAAATATTCTGTTTTTTAAGTTCATTTACTGCAAAATCAGCTGCTCGTGCAGCCAAAGCCATGTATGTCAACGAAGGATTTACGGCCGACGAAGAAGTCATACAAGCACCATCGGTCACAAAAACATTGGGAACGCCCCAAACTTGATTATTTTTGTTGAGGATAGAATCCTTCGGCGAATGTCCCATTCTGGCTGTTCCCATTTCGTGTATGCACCTGCCGAATCCTCTTATTTCGTCGTAAGGTTTTATGTTTTTGTAGCCAGCAGCCTCAAACATTTCGGCGGCATCGTTTTTCATGTCCACCCGCATTTTAGTCTCATTTTCTTTGTAATCGGCCGACATAATCAAAAGCGGAATTCCCCATTCATCTTTTTCGTCTTGGCTCAGATAAATCTTGTTGTCTTCATAAGGCAACGTTTCGGCAAAAGCCGAAAGGCCAATTTGCCAAGGTCCAAAACGTGTGAATTTCTTCTTAAATTCCACGCCAAACTCATCAGAGCAATGTTCGTGAATACGTTTTGATTCACCTTCGTAACCAAAACCACGCAAGTAGGCACGTTTTTCACCACCTATATTTCTATATCTTGGTATATAAAAGCCATTCGGCCTTCTTCCGTATTCTATGGTGTCTTCAAAGCCTTCCACTTCTGCGGTGGCACCTGCTCCAAAATGATGGTCCATTAAATAATGTCCCAAAACGCCGCTGTCATTTCCCATACCATTTGGGAATCTTTTGGATTTTGAGTTGAGGAGAATTTGCGTTGAGGCCAAAGAAGAGGCATTCAAGAAAATGGTTTTGGCTTGAACCTCTGTTTCTTTTTTGGTAATGCTGTCAATTACTATAACGCCGGTGGCTTTTTGCTTGAGCTCATCGTATTGTAATTCTTTTACAATAGCGTTTGTGAGAATTGTCAGATTTCCTGTTTTTTTTGCTACTGGCAAAGTGGCCGCCTGAGTACTGAAATAAGCACCAAACGGACAGCCACGTCCACACATATTGCGGTATTGGCAACTTCCACGACCTAAAGCAAGCTGTTCTTCGGTGGGCCGTGTCAAATGTGCTTGCCTGGCATGGATTACCTTGGCGTCAAACTTTTTATTTTTTTGCTGAAAGTCTTTTTCTACACATGAAAAAGGCATCGGCGGCTGAAAAATGCCATCTGGTAAGTGGGGTATTTTGTCAACATTTCCAGAGATACCCACAAATTTCTCGACATAATCGTACCAAGGAGCGAGATCTTTGTATCTCAGTGGCCAGTCTATTGCTATTCCCTCTTTGGCATTGGCTTCAAAGTCCAAGTCAGACATTCTCAAAGCAATTCTTCCCCATGTTATAGATTTTCCGCCGAGTTGATATCCCCTTATCCAATCAAATCGCTTGTCTTCTAAATAGGGGTGGAGTGCATCTTTTGTATAAAAATGAGCCGAATACTCGTTTATTTTATTGTAAACTCGAGCTGTTTTGGGGTAGTCTTTTAAAAGTTCCAAAGGTGCTTTGCCTCTGTGTGGCATTTCCCACGATGGTGTGAGAGCTGTGGTGTAATCAGTGACATGTTCCACATTTCTACCTCTTTCTATCATCAATACTTGCAAGCCTTTTTTGGTAAGTTCCATAGCGGCGTAGCCTCCAGAAATGCCTGACCCTATAACTATTGCATCATACTCATTACTTTCTTTAGCCATTTGTTAAGAAAACTTTACTATTTCTGGAATTGTATTATTTTTTAAAAAAATTTAATTTTATAAATATTATTAATTGAATTATTAATTATATTTGAAAAACTATTCGATTTCTTAAAACTATTTAAAATTAACAAAAACTCCTACTCGTATGCAAAAAAAACTCCTTTTTCGAAATTTGGGTCGAGCATTTATGGTGATGAGCCTACTTGTTACCGTTAATTTCGCTTATGCCCAAAGAAAAGTATCTGGTAAGGTAACCGAAACTGGAAGTACTTCAGGGATTCCTGGAGTGACAGTTCTGGTTAAAGGTACATCTACTGGTACTACGACAGATGCCAATGGTAGCTACACCATTGATGTATCAAGTAACACCAGTGTACTGACTTTCTCTTCTATAGGTTACAATCCTACCGAAGAAGTGGTGGGTGCTCGGTCTGAAATTAACTTGGTATTATCGCTAGACACCAAGTCATTAAGCGAAGTGGTGGTGACAGGTTACGCTTCCCAGCGTAAGAAAGATATTACTGGTGCAGTAACAGTGGTTAATGCCAAAGAATTGACTGCTACGCCTTCGGCAAGTGTAACCCAGATGCTCCAAGGTAGAGCTGCTGGTGTGGTGGTCGGCAACGACAACTCTCCTGGTGGTGGTACTATGGTGCGTATAAGGGGTTTTGGCTCTGTAAACAACAATAGCCCGCTGTATGTTATCGACGGAGTTCCTACACAAGGAACCTTGAATCAACTGAACCCTAATGACATAGAGTCTATGCAGGTTTTGAAAGATGCATCTGCGGCTTCTATATATGGTGCAAGAGCTGCCAATGGTGTAGTTATCATCACCACCAAAAAGGGTAAAGCTGGTGAGCCAAACATATCATTTGACTATTATACCGGAACACAAAGACCGGGCAGGATGTTAGATTTGTTGAACACCTCAGAGTTAGGCTCATACCTCTATCAAGCAGACATAGGAGCGGGCAAAAATCCTTCGGTAACATCGCCATCTGTACAGTATAAGTTTGGTGCCAATGGTGAGCAAACTGTGGCTGATTATATTTATCCTAACGTTTATGGTTCTTTACCAGCCAATTACACCTATACAAATGATATTGCTGATCCGAATTTGGGTAAAACAGCTTTTAACATAACAAAAGCAAACAAAGAAGGCACAGACTGGCAAGATGCTATTTTTGATCCAGCTCCCATTTCTAATTATCAAATAGGAGCCACTGGTGGTTCTAATTCTGGGAAATATGCTATTTCGGCGAATTACTTCTCGCAAGACGGTATTTTGAAATACACCAAATACAACAGATATTCGGTTAGAGCCAACACAGAATTTAAGAAAAACTTCTTGACGATTGGCGAAAACTTTACTTTCTCTTATGATGAAAGACAAGGAATTACCAATAACAACGAGTCAAATCCTATCATGTTTGCCATTCGTGTGCATCCAATTATTCCTGTTTTTGACATCACCGGTGGTCCAGCAGAATTGGGTGGTACCAATACGTCGCCATACAATGGATTTGCAGGCAGTAAAGGAGTAAACCTTGGAAATGCACCTAACCCATTGGCAAGACTGTATCGTGAAAAAGATAACCTAACCAAAGGAACACACGTTTTTGGAAATGTTTTTGCTGAATTTGATATCATGAAAGGCTTGAAGGCTCGTACGAGTTATGGACTGGAGTACAACCAATATAACCGTTCGGAATATTTCCACAGAGATATTGAGGCGGCGGAGGCCAGAAATGCCAACAGTTTGAATGTTATAAATAACTTTGATAAGTCCGCAACATGGTTTAATACTTTAAATTATACCAAATCAATGGGCTTACACGAACTGAATATTTTGGCTGGAACTGAGTCTGTAACCACTTATTCGGTTGGATTTCAGGCAAGTAGAAGTAATTTCTCTTTTGATGACTTAGACTATCGTTATTTGAACTCGGGTTCGGCAGCAGGACTAGCCAATGCCGGCGATGGAGCTATAAGGAGTGCTTTGTTTTCGCAATTCGGAAAAGTAAACTATGGCTATAAAGACACCTACTTGGCAGATTTTACATTGCGTAGAGATGGTTCTTCACGTTTCTCAGAAGCTTATAGATATGGTGTGTTCCCAGCGTTTTCAGTTGGGGTGCGTATGTCGGAGTTTGAATTTATGAAAGACTTGAAGTTCGTAAACGACATGAAGTTGAGATTTGGATGGGGTAAGACTGGTAATCAGAATATTCCGAACGTTTACAATGCCTATACTCTTTATGCTGCTGATCCATCTAATAATGCCTATGACATTAACGGAACAGGTTCGTCTATAGTGGGTGGTTTTGACTTGGTACAATTTGGTAATACCAATGGTAAATGGGAAACAACGACTTCTACAAACATTGGTCTAGATGCCGTATTGTTGAACAACAAAATGGAGTTGGTTTTAGACGTTTACAACAGAGTAACAACTGACATGTTGACCCAAATCGCCATTCCAAGAACTGCGGGCACAGGATCTATTCCATTTACAAACATTGGTGAAGTGCAGAACAAAGGTATTGACCTGGGCATAAATTACAGAGATAAAGTTGGAGATTTTAGATACCAAGTTGGTTTCAGCATTGGTCATTATAAAAACAAAGTGATCAAGCTTAATGATGATCCTAATGCTACTATTTTCGGATTTACTACTCGTCTTCCTGCGATTTCTGCCACAAAAGCGGGCTTACCTATTGCGAGTTATTACGGGTATTTTGTGGATGGTGTTATCAAAGACGATGCAGAAGCAGCTGCCGCTCCTAAGTTTGGTTCTTACACCAGAGCTGGAACATTTAAGTTCAGAGATGTAAATGGCGACGGAATTATTACGGCCGCAGACAGAACCATCATCGGTAATCCGCATCCTGATTTTACATACGGTATCAATGTGAACTTGGGCTACAAAAACTTTGATTTAACCATGTTTGGTCAAGGGGTTCAAGGAAACGAGATATTTAATTATGTAAGATATTGGACTGACTTCAACACTTTCCAGGGAAACAGATCTACAGAAATGTTGTATGATTCTTGGAAAAAACAAGGTGATGTGGCAAAACTTCCAAGATTAAACTCTGGTGATGCAACCAGTCAGCAAATTTCGTCTTATTTCTTAGAAGACGGCTCTTACTTGAGATTAAAGAATGTGCAGTTAACTTATTCAATTCCTGCAAACATCATGAAGAAAGCCAAAATGGGATCAGCTCAAATATATGTTCAAGGCCAAAATATGTTGACTTTGACAAAATATACAGGACTTGATCCAGACATTAACTTGAGAACTTCAGGTAACGATAACCAAGATATTCACATGGGAATAGACGAAGGTGCTTATCCAGTAGCTAAGTCTTATTTGGTAGGTGTTAGACTTGGTTTTTAATTATAATGATAAAAATATTAAATAAAATGAAGAAATCAATCATACTATTAGTCGCTGTTTTTATCAGCTTTTCTTGCTCTGATAGCTTTTTCGACTTAAAGCCTCAGGGTAGAGCTTCCTTAGCTCAACTTTCTACAAAAAATGGTGTAAATGCCTTGTTGATAGGAGCGTACTCGCTTTTAGACGGTGTGGGTGCAGGTAATACTGGCCGCCAATCTACCATTTCTAACTATGTTTTTGGTGGTATAAGTTCTGACGACGCCGTAAAAGGTACCGATGCGGGTGACCAACCTGAGCAGTCGTTTATTGAGCAATATAACTGGTTGGCAGACAATACTTATTTCTTAGGTAAATGGTGGCATTCTTACGACGGAGTAGCTCGTGCAAATGAGGTTATTCAAATCGTTGGAAGTCCGGATGTAAAAGATATGACCGATGCTGAAAAAGCTCAGGTAATAGCTGAGGCTCGTTTTTTAAGAGGGCACTATCACTTTGAGGCTAAAAAAATGTGGGGCAAGGTACCTTACATAGATGACAAAACTTACAAGGCTTCAGATCCTAGCTCTACTAAAGTGCCTAACACTGAGGATATTTGGCCTAAGATTGAAGCGGATTTCGAGTTTGCAGCAAATACACTTCCGGCGGTTCAATCTCAAAAAGGTAGAGCTACAAAGTGGGCAGCCAAGGCATATTTGGCGAAAGCGAAGATTTTCCAGAAAAAATGGGCTGATGCTAAAACGCTATTGGAAGATGTTTACAAAAATTCGGGAAAAAAATTAGTGGCCAATTATCATGACAACTACAGAACTGTCACTAACAACAACTCGGAGTCTATTTTTGAAGTACAGTTTTCGGTAAACGATGGTACAACTGGTAACAACGGAAATGCCGGAGACAACCTTAACTGGCCATATTCTTCAACAGCTCCAGGACGTGGATGTTGCGGGTTTTATCAGGCATCACACAATTTGGTAAATGCCTTCAAAACATCAGAAGATGGACTTCCTTTGATTGGAAATGCTGCTGATGGCACTGAAGATACCTACAATAAGGTAGATTTGCCGAACGATCAAGGTATCAGTGCAGGTACTGCTTTTACTTTGGACAAGACGATTCCTGTTGATCCAAGATTAGACTGGACAGTGGGCAGAAGAGGCGTTAACTTCCTTGACTGGGGCGGAATGCCGGGCTCTACTTGGATCAGAGACCAAGTGTATGCAGGACCTTTCACAGGCAAAAAATGGATGTACTATTTGGCTGAAGAAAACAGCACTACGCACTCTACGAGCAAAAGAAATGTCAATAATAATTATAGACTTTTGAAAATGTCACAAGTTATTCTTTGGTTGGCCGAGTGTGAAATAGAGTTAGGCAATTTAGCCGCTGCTGAGGGTTATGTAAACATGGTTAGAGAAAGAGCACAAAAAGGCAGTGTGCAGGATCCAAGCGTAAACTATGTAGTGAAGCCATATCCTGCAGGGACTTTCGCTACCAAAGGAGCTGACTTTGCAAGAAATGCAACCCGCATGGAGACAAGACTAGAGTTTGCTATGGAAGGCCACAGATTCTTCGACTTGGTTCGTTGGGGTATCGCCGAGAAAGTGTTGAATAAATATGCCGCTGAGGAGGCCGTACCTGGCAAAGAGCCATCGGGTAGGGTGTTCAACAAAAGAGGTTATATGGCTGGTAAGACGTTTACAAGCAAAAACAATTACTTCCCGCTACCTCAAGACGAAATATTGAACAGCCAAAAAGACGGGAAACCTACATTGGTTCAAAATACTGGTTATTAATATTATATAGTATATTTAAGAGGCCTGGGCATTTTGCTCAGGCTTTTTTTATTTAGGGTTTATACAGAAATTTAAATAGGTTTTGAACAGCTATTGTAGCTGAAAAATCCATTCATAAATATTTGATAGTAATGACAAAAACTAAGCATACATTTGTTCAAATAAACTTATAAACAAAATGATAATTATTATTGTAGGTGTGGTATTGTTGTTGGTTGCCTATAACCTTAAAAAAGTAAATAGTCCACTTTCTGGCAATGCTGGTTTGATTCGGATTGTTGGAATCGTGGTAGTTGTTTTCGGTATTCTTTCGAAATGTGTGGTGCAGGTAGATGCTGGCAAAGTGGGCGTTCAGTCTATTTTTGGTAGTGTAAAAAAAGAGACGCTTAACAGCGGTTTGAACTTCGTGAATCCTTTAGCCGACATAAAAGAATTAGACCTGAAAACCCAGAACTATACCATGTCTGGTGTACATGACGAGGGTACTAAGTCGGGTGACGACGCTATCAGGGTACTTTCTGCCGACGGTTTGGAAGTTACAATAGACCTAACGGTACTTTTTAGAATAGTTTCAGAAAAAGCTCCTACTATTTATAAACAGATTGGTCTAGATTATGTAGATGTTATCGTACGACCACTTTCTAGAACCAGAATCAGAGATATTTCGGCAAATTATGATGCTATAGCATTGTATTCTTCAAAAAGAGAAGAGTTTCAAACACGAATTTTCAATTCCATTGAAAAAGATTTTAAGGACAGGGGGTTGGTTTTGGAGCAGCTATTGGTTAGGAACATAGCCTTGCCGGAATCTGTAAAGAAAACTATCGAGTCAAAAATTAATGCAGAGCAAGACGCTCAAAAGATGCAGTTTGTGCTTCAAAAAGAAAAGCAAGAAGCTGAAAGAAAGCGTGTGGAGGCACAGGGTATAGCTGATTATCAACGAATTATAACCTCAACTCTGACTGATAAGCAATTGCAATACGAGCAAATAAAGGCTCAGAAAGACCTTGCAGCCTCTCCTAATACTAAAATCATTATTATGGGAAATAACAAAGGTTCGCAGGTTTTGCTAAACGCAAATTAATAGGCTCAAGTTTCTTACATCGTCCTGAAAATCTCCAAGAAATAAATTCTTGGAGATTTTTTTATAAAAAGCTGATTATGAATAAGCCCGCAAATTAAATAAGTATGAAGTTTGCAATAAAAATTTACTGTCATCCGACTAAAAATATTGGTAAAATAATGATTCCTTATATCGCTCAGCACTGTTTGAACGCGGTCAAAATTCTGGTCTAGAATTTTTATTTTAACTAGTTGATATATAGAATTTTGACTGCGTGAGTTTGCTGAGTGCAGTTTTTTTTGGTTCGTTTTTTTTCGAAAAAAAATGAACGCCCAGGCGGCAGCCGACACAAAGTATAGATTTGGAGTGTTTTTTTTTTAAAAATAGGCCTTGAATGTTATTTATTTAGCTTTTTTTATCATAATTGTTTTTATTCGGATGCCAGTAATAAAAATTTATTAAAATCGAGACATAAAAAAAACTCCTGATTACTCGGGAGTTTTTGTTTATATATCTAAGCTTTTTTAAATCAATACATAGCCATCCATTTCTTTCGGAATATCAATGCCCATTATACTCAGAATGGTAGGGGCTACGTCGCCAAGTTTCCCGCTTTTGGGTTGGCCTTTGTACGCATCATCCACTACAATAAATGGCACAAGATTCAAGGAATGAGCCGTATTGACAGATTTATCATCGTTGAGCATATAGTCAGCATTGCCATGGTCGGCTATTACCAAAGTCGTGTATCCATTTGCAATGCCAGCTTCCACTACTTGTTTTAAGCAAGCATCCACAGTTTCAACAGCTTTCACAACGGCCGAAAATACACCTGTATGTCCAACCATGTCCGGATTTGCAAAGTTTAGACAAACAAAATCTACTTCACCTTTTTCCAATTCAGGCACCAAATTAGCCGCCAAATCTTTGGCTGACATCTCAGGTTTTAAGTCATAAGTAGCCACGTCTTTGGGCGATGGCGACAGAAGTCTTGTTTCTCCCACAAAAGGTTCCTCTCTGCCACCAGAGAAAAAGAACGTAACGTGTGGGTATTTCTCGGTTTCAGCCGAACGTATCTGTTTCTTTCCGGCTTTTTCTAAAACTTCTCCAAGCGTATTGGTCAGGTTGTCCTTGTCATAAATCACCTTAACGTTTTTGTATGTCTCATCATAATTCGTCATGGTGATATAATACAAATCCAAGGCGTGCATGTTTTGCTCATGGAAATCCTTTTGTGTCAAAGCTTCGGTAATTTCACGGCCTCTGTCAGTTCTGAAATTAAAACACATCACCACATCTCCAGCCTCAATGTTTCCGATAGGTTGGCCATTTTCAACCACTACAATAGGTTTCAAAAATTCATCAGTAATGTCAGCGTCATAAGACTTTTGTATGCTATCAAGAATTTCATCTTGAGACACTTGCAACTCGCCAATGCCATTCACCATGGCATCATAAGCCAGTTTTACCCTGTCCCAACGCTTATCACGGTCCATAGCAAAATATCTACCGGTCAAAGAAGCTATTTTGCCTCCTGTTTTGTCTAAAGTATTTTGCAAATCAGCAATAAAGGCCTTTCCAGACTTCGGATCGCAGTCGCGGCCATCCATAAAAGCATGTACAAAAACATCTTTAACACCAGCCTCAGCGGCTATTTTGCACAGACCTTTCACGTGCTCAATGTGCGAATGCACACCACCATCTGAGCATAAGCCTATAAAATGTACTTTTTTATTATTGGTCTTGGCATAAGCCAAAGCATCCACCATTACTTTTTCTTTGGCGATTTTTCCTTCCTCCACAGCCACATTGATTTTTTCGAGCTCTTGGTAAACCACTCTTCCTGCACCTAAATTGGTATGGCCCACTTCAGAATTACCCATTTGACCGATAGGCAAACCCACAGCTCTTCCACAAGCCTCCAGCGTGCTGCTGGGATATGTGGCCATTAAATGTCTAAAAAACGGCACATTGGCTGCTTCTATGGCCGAACGCCACTCTTCGCCAGGTTTTGGTAATCCCCAGCCGTCCAGTATCGCTAAAATTACTTTCTTGTTCAAAATATTAATGTTTTTGGTTAAAATCACCCACAAAATTAAGGATTTTTTAGGTGAAACGAGGCAGTTTTGAGCTTAATATATTTTTCGAACCAGCGTTTTTAAAAGATCATGGAGTATTTACGTTATCGAAAACCATGTTTAATAAAATATTTTATTATTTTCGTGAAGTAAATGGAAGTTTCCATAGAATTTAACCCAAGCCTGATTATTCAATGCTGAAAAAAATCATTGCGGTTGCATTACCCATTATTTTCTTTTCGTTTATTCTGAAAGATAAACCAGCCTCAAAGCCAAACGTAATATTGGTTTATATGGACGATATGGGTTTTGGTGACATCAGCAGAAATGGTGCTCTGGGGTATCAAACACCAAATTTTGATAGATTGGCTCAAGATGGTATCTATTTTTCGCAATTCTATTCTCCACAGGCGGTTTGTACTGCTTCCAGAGCTGGCTTATTAACAGGTTGTTATCCCAATAGGCTTGGATTTAGCGGGGCATTGGATCATACTGCTGAAATTGGCTTGAATACAGAAGAGGAAACCATCGCCGAGTTACTAAAAACAGAAGGATATTCAACAGCCGCTTTTGGTAAATGGCATTTGGGACATTTACCGGATTTTTTGCCCACCAAACACGGTTTTGATGAGTTTTATGGCATTCCATACTCGCATGATATGTGGCCTAATCATCCAGTTACGAAGAATTATTATCCAGAATTACCTTTAATTGAGGGAGAAAAGACCATCCAAACGAACCCAGATCAAACACAATTCACCACAAGTTTTACAGAAAAAACCATTGATTTCATAAAAAGAAAAAAAGATAAACCATTCTTTGTTTACTTAGCTCATCCTATGCCACATGTTCCTTTGGCGGTTTCTGATAAATTTAAAGGAAAATCTAAGCAAGGACTTTATGGTGATGTAATGATGGAATTGGACTGGAGCATCGGACAGATACGAGAAATACTTAAAAAACTCAAATTAGAGGAAAATACGCTACTCATTGTAACCAGTGATAATGGCCCTTGGCTCAACTACGGCAATCACGCTGGCAGTGCTGGAGGGCTCAGAGAAGGCAAAGGAACGAGTTTTGATGGAGGGCAACGTGTGCCTTGCATGATGACTTGGAAAGGTAAAATCCCGGCAGGGATAGTGGCCAATAATCTCTCGGCTGCTTTGGATATTTTACCTACTATTGTGGAAGCCACAGGTGCTAAAATGCCCAAAAGGCGAATTGATGGAGTAAGTGTTTTCAATGTTTTAAAAGGAAATACAGCAGCCAATCCCCGTACTTCATTTCTATATTATTACAGAAAAAACAACTTGGAAGCAGTGAGGGATGAAAGTTGGAAATTAGTTTTTCCTCATCCTGGTCGTACTTATGAAGGTTTTTCGGCAGGAAAAGACGGAAGTCCAGGCGGATCAAATGAAAACTTTACTTTTCAAGGTGGATTGTACGACTTAAGGCGAGACCCAGGCGAAAGATATAATGTAATCTCCGATAATCCGGAGGTTGTAAAAAGACTAACACAAATAGCCGAAGAGGCTAGGCAAGATATAGGTGATGATTTGACCAAATCGGAGGGAAAAAATAGAAGAACTATCGGAAAAATAAAAGAATAATTTCATGACAAACAGAAGAGGATTTTTAGTAAAAGGCTTGTTTTCTTTGCCTTTTTTATCATTGGCGAATGCTTTTGGGCAAACAAAAGCTGCAAAAAAGCCCATTGTGATTTCAACTTGGGACAGTGGAATTCCTGTGAATGAGGCTGCCATGGAAATCCTCAAAAACTCATCAGGCAGAGCTTTGGATGCCGTTGAAAAAGGAGCAAACAACATTGAAGATGCCATAAATTGTTGCGTTGGTTTGGGCGGAAACCCTGACAGAGAGGGTAAAGTAACCTTAGATGCTTGTATAATGGACGAAAAAATGAATTGTGGCGGAGTGGCCTTTATGGAAAACATCAAACATCCCATTTCTGTGGCTAGAAAAGTAATGGAGGATACCCCTCACGTGCTTTTGGTAGGCGATGGAGCAAGGCAGTTTGCCATAGAAAAAGGTTTTAAAGTAGAAGATGACAAACTATCCAAAGATGCAGAAAATGCTTACAAGAATTGGCTTCAAAAATCTGAATATAAGCCTATTAAAAATATAGAATTAGAGCAGAACAAAGCCATGCAAAAAGGTAAAGGGCCATTTGCTCCGCAGATGTTGGAAAACGGAGAGTTTAACCACGATACCATGGCTTTGTTGGCCTTGGACAATTCTGGAAATCTCTCTGGGGCTTGTACAACCTCGGGAATGGGTTTTAAAATGCGTGGCAGGGTAGGAGACTCGCCTATAATTGGTGCTGGACTATATGTCGATAACGAAGTGGGTGCCTGCACTGGGTCAGGCCAAGGCGAAGAAGTGATTCGAATTGCTGGTGCTGCTATGGTGGTAGAATTTATGCGTCAAGGTAAATCACCAGAGGCGGCTTGCAAAATGGCCGTAGAAAGATTGGTGAAAATTAACCCGAAAAAAGCCAAGGATTTCCAAGTAGGTTTAATTGCCTTAAACAAAAATGGCCAATACGGTGCTTATGCTGTAAATCCTGGTTTTGTGTTTTCGGTTACCACCGCTCCAGGAAATGGAAAAGTTATAAAGGCGAAAAGCCATTTTTCTTGAGAAAACAAATTCCTCATTCTCCGTAATCTGAAAATGAGGAATTTGAATCTGTTTCTAGGTTTTAACTAAACTGTAATATCTCTTTCTTTTGGAATTAACATCAAACCCCAAATAGCCAATACTAAAGCCATAACCACTGTACCCCAAGCAATTGCAGTTTCTACGCCTCCCAAAATGGCCATAGAATGGATAATTATCAAGAAAATGTTTGAGAAAGTGGCTAAAACTACCATAGCATGTCTGGCGATTGATGGCCCTGATTTTCTAGAAAGCCAAAATGCAATGGCCATTGCCAAAAGAAGTGAACCATAACCTTTAGCGACAAGTTTTGAAGCCTCGTTTATCAAATCTGGATTTGTAAGGTATTCTTGCCCAATGAAATCTGGGAAAAAAAAGAGGATAATGCCGAATACCACACAATTAATAGTCTCAAGCGTAAAGAAATTTTTAGTGTTCATAAATTTTTAGGGTTTGTTTAGACAACCAATTTATGAATTTTATAGGCAAAAACTAAAGTTTTTTATTAAAAGGTTTTTATTCATCAGGCAATTATGATTTATCAATTGCCTAGTAATCAGATATATTCTTGTTCTATCTACTCCACTCCATAAATCAAAGTACTGCAATTATCGCTTCTCAACACTTTATTTGCTTGCTCATGCATCATTTTGGCTGTGATGGCTTCTATTTTATCTTTGTCTTGATTACAGTAATTAACATCCCCTGCGTTGGCTGCAAAAGCGATATTCATCACTCTGTTTAGCAGTTCTACCTCTCCGAATGCCGCCGTGGCAAGGGCTTGGTGCTTTACTTTGTCTAGTTCTATATCTGTTATGTTGGCATTCTTGATATTTTCAAGTTCTTCATTTAGAGCATCTTCTGCGGTTTTTAAGTCTATTCCTTGGTTTAGATTACCGCTGACCACAAACATACCCGGGTCTAGAGAACCTGTGCTGTAAGCTGAGATATTATTAAAAAGTTTTGCTTCTTTTACTAGTTTTTGATGTAATCTGGCAGATTTTCCTCTTCCAAGTACATCGCTCAGTAAATCGACAGCATAATAATCGTCGTGGTATCTACCCGGGACGTGGAAAGTCTTATAAATGGCGTTTAAAGGAACTTTGGCGGTAGTTTCTAATCTCCTAGCCTCGTTTTGAACTGGTTCTATCGGTAGATTTCTTGGAGATATTGTACCAACTGGAATATCTCCAAACCATTTCTTTGCCAATTTCTCTATTTGACTTACTGTAACCTTTCCACCAACTACCAAAGTGGCGTTGTTTGGCAAGTAATGTGAATAAAAGAACGATTTGACATCGTCCATGGTCGCATTTTCAATGTGGCTGATTTCCTTGCCAATCGTTGCCCATTTGTAAGGATGTACTTGATAAGCCAAAGGTCTTAGTTTCAGCCAAACATCACCATAAGGCTGATTTAAATAGCGTTGTTTGAATTCCTCAATGACCACACTTCGCTGAACTTCAAGCACTTTTGGGTCGAAAGATAAACTTAACATTCGGTCAGATTCTAGCCAAAATGCTGTTTCGAGATTTTCAACCGGCAGTGTAATATAATAATTGGTAATATCAGGTGAAGTGAAAGCATTGTTTTCGCCGCCAACTCTTTGGAGTGGTTCGTCGTAAGAAGGTATATTTTTAGAACCACCAAACATCAAATGCTCAAACAAGTGTGCAAAGCCTGTTTTGTCAGGGTTTTCGTCTCTAGAACCTACATTATAACAAATATTAAAAGCAGCTATAGGGCTGGTTGGGTCTTCGTGAACGTAAACTTTTAGGCCGTTGTTGAGTTCGAAATGTTGGAATTGAATCATCAAATACTTTAATTTGGTGTAAATTTATGGCTAATTTTACGATAAAAAAATAAAAAGAAACCAGTCGAGTAGATTTGGTCGAAGGGAAAAGAATACTTTCCGACATAGCGTCTTGGCGGTTAAATTAATAAAATATGAAATTCAGAATAGGGCACGGCTACGATGTGCATCAGTTGGCAGAAGGATATGAGTTGAGTTTGGGAGGAATCAAAATACCGCATAAAGTTGGTTCTATGGGGCATTCGGATGCCGATGTGTTGCTTCATGCCATTTGCGATGCTTTGTTGGGTGCTTTGTCTTTAGGTGATATTGGAAAGCATTTTAAAAATACTGATCCTCAATGGCGAGGCATGGACAGCAAGGTTTTTCTGACCAAAGTGACCGAAATGATAGGTGAAAAGGGCTATAAAGTAGGAAATATAGACAGTACCTTGATTTTGGAAGAACCCAAAATAGGTAAATACATACCCGAAATGAAAATTGCCATAGCCCAATGTTGTAATATTGAGCCAGATGACGTTTCCATAAAAGCCACCACCTCCGAAACCATGGGCTTTGTTGGTAAAAAAGAAGGCCTCGAAGCCCACGCCGTTTGTTTACTTTTTAAAGACTGATTTTTGTAGAAATTTCAATCTATTAATTCCGCCGAAAAGCCAATTCTTTTGAGCTTATTTACCACTTCTACTGCTGAGGCATTTGTACTGGAAATATCCAAGATTTTATCGGGGTTTTCTGTGTCAACTTTCCATGCGTCTGTTCCTACAAGAGTGTCAAGCGTATTTTTTACTTTAGCTACGCAGTTCTGGCAATTGATATTTGATTTGAATTTCATTTTGTTTGTCTGTTTAATATTGGAACACCCTTCTTTATAGAACACGGATTTAACGAATTTGACCGCACCGGCGGCCCGGACGGATAAAATCTTTATTGCGGCCGTCGAATTTTAATTAAAAGAAATCTCTGTTAATCCATGTCCCATCAGTGTAATCCGTGTTCCAATTCACGATACACCTATGTGTTTTTTAATTTTAATCTTAAACTATTGGCCACCACGCTAATCGAACTCATGGCCATGGCGGCACTGGCATACATGGGTTGCATCAGAAATCCAGTACTCGGGAACAATACTCCAGCAGCAACCGGGATGGCGAGTACATTATAGAAAAACGCCCAAAACAAGTTTTGGTTGATAGTGGCTGATGTATTCTTCGACAAAGTTATTGCCTTTTTTACTCTCGACAAATCATTGCCCAAAATTGTTATATCAGCAACTTCTTTGGCCACATCCGCTCCATCGCTCATGGCTATTGACACATCGGCTTGTGTAAATGCTAGGGTGTCGTTTATGCCATCGCCTACCATCGCAATTACCTTGTTTTGAGCCTTTAATGAGTTTATATAATCGGCTTTTTGTTCTGGTAAAACGTCTCCTTTATAATCAGAAATACCAAGTCTTTGGGCCATGTTTTTAACAGCCAATATATTGTCGCCAGAAAGTAAATGAATTCTAATTCCTTGATTCGTGATTTCATTGAGGTGTTTTTGGATTTCGGGTTTTAGTTCATCTCCGATTTCTATAATTCCCAAAAGTTCTTTTTCCGTTGCAAAATATACCAATGAATTTTCAGAATCTTCAAAGTCGTTATTCAATATCTTTATATCGTTTTGTAAAACAAACTGCTTATTTCCAGCCAAATAAAGTGTACCATCAAAAAGTCCTTTTATTCCTTTTCCAGGAATATTTTCAAAATTCTGAATATTTATGAAGTCCTTTTGAGGTAGAAATTCAACAATTGCCTTGGCCAAAGGATGACTTGAATTGGCTTCCAAAGCAGCTAAAATCGATTTTTTTGATTCATCTTTCCAAATTACATTCAAAACCTTGGGCTTACCCGTTGTAATTGTTCCGGTTTTATCGAGTACCAAGTCGGTTATTTTGCCAGTTTTTTCGAGTGATTCTGCATTTTTAATCAAAATTCCGTTCTGTGCACCTTTTCCTATGCCCACCATTAAGGCCGTTGGGGTGGCCAAACCCATGGCACATGGACAAGCCACTACCAATACCGTTATGAAGCTCAACAAAGCCATGTTGGAATTGTTAAAAACAAAATACCAAATCATAAAACTCAATGCAGCAGCAGATATAACGATGGGTACAAAAATGCTGGAAATTTTGTCAACCTTCTTTTGAATGGGTGCTTTTGACGAAAGAGAATCTTCAACTTTACTTATTATGGCCGCAAGATAAGTTTCTGAATGCACTTTTGTCACTTCAAAATCCAGTACTCCTTCTACGTTTAAGGTGCCAGCAAAGACTATGTCGCCTAAATTTTTTGTCTTCGGAAGGGGTTCTCCGTTTATCATACTTTCGTTTACACTTGACAATCCACCTATTACTTTTCCGTCCAAAGGTATTTTCTGACCTGGTAAAACCCTTACAATGTCGCCGGGATTGACTTCGTCTATAAGTTTCTCTATAATTTGCTGACCCACCAAAATCTTTACATTTTTCTCATCCAATTCCATGAGTTTTTTGATAGAATCTGAGGCTCGACTTTTTGCTGAATCTTCGAGATATTTGCCTAAAAGCACAAAAAATATGACAATTCCGGCCGATTCAAAGTAGATTTGAGCATGGTGATGTTGATGAAAAAGATGAGGAAAAAGTAAATTGACGGCACTAAAAACATACGCCACTCCCGTACTAAGTGCCACTAGAGTGTCCATATTGGTTTCCATTCTTCTGGCTTTATTCAAGGTATTTATAAAAAAATGTCTCCCAAAATAAAATACCAAAGGTGTGCTTAAAGCCCACATAAGATATTGTCCCTTAGACCATTCCATCAGAAACATGCCAATTATGAACAACGGAATAGCAAAGAGACTGGCAAGAATCAAATCCCTTTTCTGAGTTTTGAATCTTTGCTGATTGGCACTTTCAAAATTATCATCAAGTACCAAGTCAAAGCCAATTTCTTTGAGGCTGCTTTTAAAAATATCGGGATTGGTGAGCTGCGGAAGGTATTCAACCGTTACAGAGTGATTGGCGTAGTTTGCGGAGGAACTATAAACGCCATCGACGTATTTCAGGACAGTTTCGGCACTGTTGGCACAGGAAGCACAGCTATAACCCAATACCTTGAAACTCTTTTTTTGAGTTTCAAAGGACACATCGTTATTTCTGAGTACTTGTACTGCTTCTGGTAAAAAATCACTCAGTTCGTCGGTGTCGATAGTCAATGACTTTTTACGCAGTTGATGAGGAAAAGTAAGCTGCTTATCTAAAGTTTCGAGAAGATTTTCTTGTATATCAGTCGAAAAGAATATTTCGTGCTTTGTCATATTTCAAAGCCCGTAAGGCTTTTATTCACAGTTTATTAAACCCTTGGTTATAAGATACGGTAGCAGCACATATAGGGTTAGCCCTTTTATCAAGAAAAAGAAAAAACCAGCCCAACCGAGCTTTTTTAGATATGCTACTATTTTATCTCTTTTAACCATATTTATAATATCAACAAGATTATTTGTTAGAAAGTTGATTTTTCACCTTTCTTTTTCTAAACTCGTTCACCAAGATTTTGTTTAGCTGTCTTGACACAAAGGCCGAACCAGCTCCCAATACTGCACCAGCCAAAACATCCGAAGGATAATGTACACCCAAATGTAACCTAGAATAACCCACTCCGGTGGCATAAAGGGCCGCTGGAGCTATCACGTACCATTTTGGATGACTCAAAGACAATGAGGTGGCTGCTGAAAAGGCAACAGAAGTACTTCCGGAAGGAAAAGAGCTGTCGTTTTCGATTTTATAGTTTTGCAAAAAGGGATAAGTTACGTACGGCCGATTCCGATTGATCGATTTCTTGAGAATATAACCCACGCCGTAGGTGCCTATAACGGCTACAGCAGCATTTATGCCCTCTTTTTTATAGGCTGCATCGTTTTTTATAAAACCCACTGCTAATAGAGCCAAAGGAGTACCTACAGCCACCACGTCTGAGGTATTGGTCAAAAACTGCATTGAAGCATCAGCACCGCTGTACCTGTTTAGGTTTATATCTTTCAGAATATTTATATCGATATTCTGACCGAAAATCTGGCCAGAAATACAAAAAAGAAAGATAAACATTAACTTCATCAATTTAAGAAACCTTCTTTTTTCATAGAATCTATGAGTTGAGCTTTCAATCCATCAGTGGCTTTCACCAAAGGTAGTCTTACCCTTCCGTCGCAGATTCCACGAATTTCGCAGACCATTTTTATACCTACCGGATTGGACTCGACATAAAGGAGTGTATCAAAATCCAGAAAACGTTCTTGTATTTTCGACGCTTTTTTGAAATCACCATCCAAGGCCGAATGAACCATTTCAGCGAATTCTTTAGGAAAACCGTTGGCTATAACCGAAATAACGCCTCTGTAGCCTAAGCTGATTTGCGGAGTTACGAGATTGTCATCTCCTGAAACCAACAGAAATTCTGCAGGTAGTTTTTTAGAAAGCTCCAAGGCAATTTCCATGCTACACGAAGCGTCTTTGAGGCCAATTATGTTGGGGTGCTGTGAGAGTTCCATCACAGTGCTTACCTGCATAGACGTTACGGTTCTGCCGGGTACATTGTATAGTATAATAGGAAGTGGTGATGCCTCGGCAATGGCCGTAAAATGTGCGATAATACCGGCCTGAGAAGGTTTTACATAGTAAGGACAAACCGACAAAATAGCATCCACACCAGTCAAATCCGTTGTTTGGAGCTTATTGATAACCTCGGCGGTATTGTTTGAGCCTATGCCATACACTATCGGTAAATGCCTGGAATTATTCTTTTTTACAAAATCTAGAATGGCGTGTTTTTCCTCGTTTGTGGTTGTGGCAGACTCGCCAGTTGTGCCATTTACCACCAAATAATCCGTGCCATTTTCAGCGTTAAAATCGATAAGTTTCTTTAAACCAGCGAAATCAACTGTATTGTCTTCATTAAACGGGGTTATCAATGCCACCCCAACTCCTTTAAGGCGATGTTCCATCTCGTATATCTTTTTTTGCAAAAGTAAGGATTTTTTTAAAATGATAAGGCAAGAATCTGAAACCTCAGCATGCATATTTTGAATAAATAGGAAATTTGGTTTTTTTTCTTGAATTTCGATTTTATAAATTGTAAAGACTTACATATTCATGTAATTGACTATTAATGATTAAAACTCGAATTTTGATCCATAAATAAAACTAAAAATGACCATAAAAATTAACAAAAAACATGCAATCGTATTAAGTTTTTGTATCACTTTGCTCACGCTAATAGTGAGTTTTGACGGCTTGGCACAGAAGGTAAAAGATCAAAATAAAGTTGTTAATCCTGCTAATAAACGCGTGAACCTATCTGTTTATGACGATTATGTGGCAAAACAAATCAAGCTGGATTCAGATGTAGAAAACCTCTTTTCAAGCAAAAACAACGGTTTGGACTTCGGAGGTAATATAGAGAGAGATGTTTTGGATGTTACTACTTATGATGCGACATTCAGAATTACAAAAGATAAACTCACGAAATTTCTGTATGATCCTAACTTCGCGGGAGAAAATGGGATATCGGGTCTGATGATAGAATTCGGAACTGAAAAAACAGATTTAAACATTTTTAGGGTTGGCGAATTGGTAGAAAATGTTGGATATAAGAACATCGATAAATCTTTTTTGACTTTAAACTCTACCGAAAAAGCACAGTTCAATAGGTTAAGTCCATTTACTTCAAAAAATGAAAAGGATTTGTTAAAACTGACTAATAAAGCAGGTATTAGAGGATATTATATTGGAAGAAATCTAATATTTCGAAAGTTGGTTTCGGAATCTGGATTAGTCAAAAATGATATCGCTTCTTTGGAAATTGAAGTTCGGGTTACGAGAGATAAAAACAAAGTACTGCTAATCAGAGCCATAAAAACGAACAAATCAGTAGAGTTTCTGGGCACAGCATTGCATGACAATGTTTTTGAACCGATGAGAAAAACGCTAACAAAAATGGGCGGATCTCGTCCGTGTCCAACTTATTGTAGACAATGATGAGCGACTGGCTGTATCAAATATCCTCCTACGCCGAGTTCTTGCCTATTTTGATTGCTCTGCTTCATCTAAAATACCTCGAAAAAGGCCTTCTGTGGTATTTGGGCGGGATGATTATTGCCAGTATTTATGGATTGGTTTCTATAAAATTGGGAGAAAAAGGTATCAACAATCACTTTATGATTTATATCAATGCCGCCACAAATTTTATTTTCAGAACCTTCTTCTTTATCTATATTTTTAATTCTGTTTGGAACAAAAGATTAGTTGTTTCCTCTTTAATTGTTTATTTGTCAGGTATTTGTGTAGATATTGCCGTTCACGGAATTTACATGAACCAGTACCTGTTTGGTGTTTCTGATTTGTTGATGACGGTCTTTTTGATAATCACTTTGAGCCAAATCCTCAAAGATGATAAAGTAGAGTCCTTGCGAAATTACCCTCTATTTTGGATTGTTTTGGGAACACTCATATATGTAATATTTGACTTTTTGCTGGCTGTGGCCAATGGGTGGCTTTATGCGGTCAATCGCCAATTTTTCTTTATTCTTTGGGATTACATTACGCCAGTTTTTGGATTTATAAAAATAGCTTTGCTGTGTGTTGGGTTTTGGAAAACCAAAAAATATCATGCAAGTTTGGTGGTTTAGAGCCATTTGTATAATTTACTAGACACTTAGACTAACCTTAATGAAATTCCAAATTTTTGTATGTCTTTTACTGTCTTACATTTATGGCTTTTCTCAGCCAAATATACAAATTACCCGGTTTCAAGTATTTGATGACAGCACCGTTTATGACTGCTCAAAGCCCATTGTTTTAGACTATAAACCACAACATATAGGTATCAATTTCAGCGATTCCTCTGGAAAAAAAACACCAAACTTTGTTATCAAACTTGAAGGCTCGGATAATATCAATTGGATCTCAGTCGGCTCTGAAGGGTTCATGAGCTATTCAAATTTGTACGGTGGTAATTATGTTTTTCATGTAAAAAACCAAAATACGAATGCCCAAACTTCTATTAAATTTAAGATTAAGGCGGCTTTTTGGCAAAAATGGTGGTTTATCCCATCCATTATGGTCTATATTTTTACGGTCATTGGCTTAATTTTTTATTTGTTTTTCCTGTATCGTTTTAGGCAAAAAATGAAAACCCACAAAGTGCAAGACAAAATAGCTCGTGATCTACACGACGATGTCGGCTCAACCCTCAGTAGCATCGCTATTTTAACCCAAGCTGCACAAAACAACCTAGAGAAAGCTCCTGAGAAGACAAAGAAACTCTTGAGCCAAATATCTGAAAATGCCCAGGAAACCTTGGACAATATGAGCGATATTGTATGGACGAACAAAACACTGAACGATAATTTTGAACAACTGACGGTCAGAATGAACGAGTTTTTAGGTAAAGTGCTAGAGCCCAAAGATATTGATTATGAACTGATAACGAGTAAAAGCCTCGAAAATATTCAGTGGGCATCACATAAATATTATGATTTCTATATGATTTTTAAAGAGGCCGTAAACAATGCGGCTAAGTATTCTCAGGCAAGGCATGTTTCGGTTAGTATATTAAGAGCAGAGCAACACCTAGAATTACAAATGACAGATGATGGCATTGGATTTGACATAGAAACCAAAGGTAAAGGAAACGGAATTGTCAATATGTCGAAAAGAGCAAGCCTATTGAACGGGAAATTGACCATAAATTCTACTAAAAATGAAGGTACAGCGATAATGTTAAGTCTACCCGTATAACATCATCGTGTAATAGCCGAATTGAAAAAATATCTGTAAAATTGCAATAAAAAACGCCATGCCTATCAAATTAATGCTATTTGAGGACAACGAGAAACTAAGATCTGGCTTGTCGTTTCTGCTAGAGAGTACGCCAGATGTGGAGTTACTTGGAGCCTACGAAAACTGCCAAGATATTGATAATCAAATACAAATGCATCGTCCGGAAGTAATACTGATGGATATAGATATGCCCATAGCCAACGGATTTGTGGGTATTCAGGCTGTTAGGAAATATTCAAAAGATATTCAGATAGTAATGTTGACTGTGTTTGACAGCAAAGAGTATATTTTTGAGGCCTTGCAGCTTGGAGCTAACGGCTATCTTCTAAAGTCAACTCCACCCGGGCAAATTGTAGACGCCATACTAAACGTGCATCAGGGTGGCGTGCCCATGACGGCTTCCATAGCCAGGAAAGTATTAGAGTTTATGTCTGCCAAAGATGTACAAATGCATGACTATCAGCTCACTAAAAGAGAGAAGGAAGTGCTGGAGAATCTTGTGAAAGGCCTGAGCTACAAAATGATTGCCGGCCAAATAGGAACTGGAATAGACACTGTAAGAGCCCATATAAAGCATATTTACGAAAAACTGCACGTACATTCCCAGACCGAAGCAGTGGCCAAGGCCATTCTCGAAAAAATTATTTGATCCAAAATATTTTCTTCCTTCTAGTAAAAACTCATTTTTCTTAAAAAGGAAATTTGAGTTTTTTTATTTCTACAAGCTATTTATTTCTAGGCCATTACATCATCATGTAATTGACAGGCGTTTTTTTTTGACGGAAATTTGAGACATAATTATTCATCTGTTAATAGGGTTTGTCATTGCTAGACTCGAATCATTTCTCTACAGAAAAAATGAATATTGTAAATATTAAAGCCCTGATTATCTGATAGATATCAGTCATTGTGTATTAGATAAGTAAACATCAGTATTGTACTACAATAAACTTTTAAGTATCATGAAAAAAATTATTTATTCATTGCTCGTCCTTTCATTCTCCATGCCTGTTTTCTCGCAGCAAAGCAAGGAGGCCACTTCAACTGTTTCTCCAAATACAAACACCGAATCTCTATCTGAATCTAAAATCTCTACCCAGAGAGGATTAGGAGCAAAAAGTGTAGCCGTTACAAATTTTTCCGCTTTTCATGAAATTGCAGGAGTAGGTAATACAGACTCTAAAGTGCATTTATTGATTAAAGAAACAGGGGGCAATTATCCAAGAATTAGAATGATAGGCTCAGCCTCAACACCTCCAAATAATCGTTATTGGGATATTCAGGGGGATGTTTTCGATACTGGCATTTCTGATGATTATATGCTATTTGCCTACGGATCTTCTGCCCATCCCTCTCTAGTTTTGAATCCTTTTGGAAAAGTGGGCGTTGGAATTCATACCGAAACAAAAAACCTACATGTTCATGAAAATAACAGTGGAACCATGGCCAACATTAAGTTAACCTCTGTAAATACCGAAAGTCTTGATGGAGATGGCCTGGAGTTGCAAATTTTATCAAATACTGACTTCTTACACCCCAACGCCGCTAGGGTGATGAACAAAGAAAATACGCAGCTCTTTTTAGGAGCAAATAATGCCCCAGTGGTAAATATTACTCCAACTGGAAATGTTGGCATTAATAGTTTTCTCGGTGGTGCTCCTACCGCCAGGTTTCAGATATTCCATGATACAGAGGACGGTTTCGTAAAACCACATATTAATCTAATAACTGCCGTGGATGCCAACAACGGAATGATAAAAATGACCAACGTAACGGGAAGTAGATATTTTGGACAATACTTTAATTTGAACAGCGGCACTGCTGCCAATAACTTTCTTTCCTTTGATTATAACGGAACCACGCCCATTCTAGACCTGAAAGGCAATGGAAATGTTGAAGTGGCAGGTTACACAAAATTGGGAAGTGAAACCTCGGCACCCAAAATAAAAATGAAGACAATTACCAGCACCACGTCGGCTTTGGAAGGTGGCGATTCTAGTTTCCCACATGGACTAACTGCCTCCAAGATAATTGATTACACAGTATTGGTGGAAGTTGTAGGAGGTGGAGTATGGGTAAAAAGCAATCACCTGCATTTTACTGAACGCCAGTTTGATACAGAAATCAACTCTGTAAACATAAGGGTGTACAACAACCCGACAAATAGCGGCAATATACTTAGCAGACCTATAAAAGTAGTGCTAACCTACACGGAATAAATCAAATACCATGGAAACCATAAAATACATAGAAAACTGCCCGCAAGTACATATGGGCAGCCGCAAATACCTCGCCCCAAATGAAATTTTGCATTTGGAATCGGATTTGAATTATACCCAAATTATTTTGGCCAATGGCAAGAAAATATTGAGTTCTACTACGCTCAAAATCATTGAAAATCGGCTTAGCCCTTTCAAAAATTTTGTCAGAATAAACCGCCAGAGTATAGTTAATCTTGATTTGGTAGAAAAAATAGAAAATCAAACGCTGTTTTTGCCAGGGGAAAGGAAAATAGTGTTTTCAAGAAGAATGGAAAAAGCCTGGCGAAATAGTGGCTTGGCTTAAGGTTTAGTAAATAGAGTTCTTTGACATTTTGGGTATTAAATAAGAGACTAAATGAGATTGTTTCTCCAAACATAATCAATGAGTTCGGCAGAAGTCTTGGTTTCGGTTTTTCGTCGGATATTACGCTTATGGTTTTCTACTGTATGATAAGAAAGACATAGTTTTTCGGAGATGGCCGGAGAGTTGAGGCCTTTGGCCATTAAGGTCAGTATTTCTTGCTCTCTTTTAGTGATATTGGGCAAATCGACCACCACAAGTTCTGTGAGGTCACTGGCGATGTGAAAATACTGATTCTGGTTATTGACTTTGTCTGTAAGGGTCATCAAAGTTGGTCTTTTTACAAACTCAAGATGAGAAAGGTCGGTTACCAGTATAAAACCGACGGTGGTGCGATCTTGTTCATTGATATAAAGGCGGGGCATTTGTATCAAAACCCACCGATATTCGGCTTTGAGGTTCAACATTCTGGCATATATATTCAGCCGAACCGAGGTTTGCCTTTCGGTGGGTAACTGTTCTATTTTTTCAACAGCCAGTTTAAAAGCCGACAAAACAAAAAAACGATCGTCGGGGTGAATATTTTCGGCAAAAAAGAGGGTGTTTCCTTTGGTCCAAACCTCATGCCTATGTGGTGTAAGCTCACGTATGTTTTGACTTGCTGCCGTAATCATGAGCGTTGAATTATCGCCAATAAACCAAAAATACGGCCCTATGGCATAATTGGAGGCTTCTTCTATTTGTTTTTCGAAATACTCCTCAAAATCACCAATCAGAATTTCATTTTCGTTTTTGGCAATATTTATAAACTCATTGACAGATAAAGGACTGAGTACATTCATAACTATTCTAATTCTATTTTATCCATTTACCAAGTCATTTCTTGCTCTTAGCGTATATTTTTCTACTCTTCAGTATCAAATATAGGAAAAAATGACAGATATCTGTCATTTCCAAGCTGAAGCATAAATACGAACTTTGAAACTTAAATTATTGAAACTCTCAAAAATTAAAATGCCCTCCTCAATCTAATTTTCCGATTGCCAAAAAAGTAGAAATTCCAAAAAATAAAATACAAATGTTATGTCTCCAGATTTTTACCCAAAAAACATGAAAAACTTCATCAAAATTCTAATTTTAAGCCTTTTCACTATTCCCACTTTGGCACAACAAGCCTCCGAAATAGACCCAAAATCTGTGAAATTGCCACGATATGCCGACTTGATCGCTATTCAAGCAGCAATTCCAACAGGTCAGCAAGGCATGATGGTTTATAATATGGCCACGGCTTCCAATTGGTATTATAATGGATCCAGTTGGACCAATACTTCCGGTAGTCTAGCACTGCCGTTTTCTCAAAACTTTAACGGCTCCTCTGATATTTTTTATATTGGAAATATAGGAACCTCAGGAAGCGTAGCTGCCTTTGAATCTGGTATAGCCTCAAACCCAGACCCCGTAATAAGAGGCAACAATTGGGGAAGTGGTGCAACCATCTCCTCACAGAGCAGTGGTTTGGGTAGTTCAGGGATTTTTTATATTCAAAACACAAGCAATAATGCAGCAGCTCTATCTGCCCAAACTAATGGAAACGGTGATGCCATTGAATCAATAAATGGTGGAAAAGGGAAAGCAGGATTTTTTAGGATTCCCGTAAGCTCAAACGGACAAACATCTTTGGAGAGTGAGACCTACGGTGCGGGAGTAGCTTTAAAGTCCACAACCTATGGCGATGGTAGTGCTGGTCTTTTTACAATATCAAATAATTTGAGTGGAGCGGAAGCATTGAATGCAACAACCAACGGTTTGGGAAGGGCTGGGAATTTTTCGATTGTTAATAGTTCAAATACAAGCAATGCTGTTTTCTCAAGGTCAAATGGATCGGGTGTAAGTTTAAAAAGTGAAAATGTAGGTACAGGTGCAGCCGGTGAATTCACTATTCCTGGTCTTGGGAATAGCAGTGCCTCATTGATAGTTAACAACTTTGGAACTGGCATTGGTGGCGTATTTGGAATTTATAATGCTAACAGCAATAGTAATACTATTCATTCAACTACGAATGGAGTTGGTTCGGCGGGTTATTTTCAAACTACCAAATCTACAAATACAACTCCCAGTTTGAGGTCTTATTCAAATAATCAGGGTGCGGCTATTTTAGGTCAGAATACGGGAGTTGGAACTGCTGCCAGCTTTGTTATCAACAATCCATCGAGCAGTTCGGACGCAGTTAGTGTTCAAACCAACGGCACAGGCAGAGGTCTAACCATAGTGAATAACTCAGTTTCATCTTCAGCTTTACTTGCGGTCAACCTAACAAATTTAGGAACGGCCTTAGAGGTCACAGGCGGCATAAAAGTAGCAGGCACAAACAAAGCAGCTTTTAAGATTGTAACTATATCTACTTACATTTCTGGTAATTCATTCGGTATCGTAAATACTACCATGGCTAATCGTTCAACTGACATCTTGATAGTAACTTATGAATATACTGGTGGTTCTTATCTTAACAAACAATTCGCTACTTATTGGAATGGAAGCAACTGGGAAATTCATCTCACTGACAATACAGCCATGCCCGTAGGCATCACTTTCAATATTTTAGTTATCAAGCAGTGACTCATACGCCATAAAACAATCATCACCCATGAAAAAACTAACAGCTCTCACCCTCATACTAGCTCTATCAGTCTTTGGCATCAGATGCAAAAAATCAGATGGAGACGTAATTCCTGAAGAAAAGAGCATTACAATAGGCCAAAACAGGCTTTTCGAACCAGACCAAGGAACGGTTTCTAATGTAGTGAAACAGGCCAATACGGCAGAGGTACCATTGGAAACAATGACTGAGAGTTTCGAAAGTTTTGATAAAGCCACGGGTCAAATGACATTTAAAAGTGGAGCAAGTGAACTAAAGTCATTAAAAACAGGATCAGTCGTTTTGTTTACGGGGCATTCACTCAAGAAAATAAGTAATGTCACAGAATCAGGTGGAAAAATAATAGTGAAAACCACTGCTGCCAAGTTTGTGGATTATTATAAATCGGCAAAGATTGATTACAAAACAGCTTTTCAATGGAATAGTTCGGTGCTAAGCTCTTCTATAATAGACATCAACAATGAAAAAGGTGCCAGAGTCAAACACATTGAAGGTACACAAGAATGGACTTACAAAGGCGAAATAAGCGGTTGGGAGGTAGAATTAGCTCTTGCACCTGAATCTTCGGGTGATAACCGAAAACTCGGACTGAATCTGAAAGCCAAAAAGGGTAATTTGGGTGCAATTGAATTCAAAGGTTTCATTTCAAACTTCAATATAGAGAGCCAGATTAATGTAGAAAATAGCCGCTTAAATACCTACTCTGAAAGTCATAATGACATCAATGGGGAAATAGAAGCGAAATATGCTTTTTTATCTATGTCAAATGCCGATGCAGCTTTCGAAATTCCCATAAATTTTATGCGTGTGATGGTGGTTCACGGAGTTATTCCAGTGACTTACAGAATCAAATGTGTTTTGAAAGTTTATCCTGAAATTTCGGCCAACAGCACTTGCCAAGCCAACCTGAAACTCGCCTATTCTGGCACAAATGGCTTTTCCTATGAAAACAATAGTCTGACTCCAAGAGCAACTATGGCCAATTTTAATCCCTCAATTATTGGAGAAACAGGTTCGGCCTCAACAGGAATTGTTGGGGTGGGGGTTGGTCTAGAGTTTCCAAGGTTCGAAATTGGAATTTTTGACACAGTAGTAGTTCCGTATTTCTTGACAAATACAAGTGTTGTAAGTTATTTCGAAAGCGGTTTGCCTTTTATGCCTGGCCCATGCAACAGCACCAGAATTACCTTAAAAGCAGAAGCTGGTTATAATTTCAGTTTCTTGGGACTTACGACCTCAGGCTCTTTGAAACTTTTCGAAAAAATGCAGGAATATAAAACACCCGGATCGAAATGTCCTGCAGCAAATATTCCTTTTTTAGAGAATACGCTAGCTTTGAAGCATTTCTAGGTTTTAATGAATTAGAGAAAGACACAAGGGTGAAAGAACTGTCTTTGCGTTTTTTTTCAAATACTCGTTAAGAATTTAACAAAGTAGGTAATGAGTTAGTCAAAATAGCTCAAATATACTTTTTCCACCTAAAATACACCCATAAACCTACCGCTAGAACAAACATGCCTATTAAAGTATAGAAATATCCGTTTGGTTCTTTGAGCTCTGGCATGTGTTCGAAATTCATACCGTAAATACCCACAATGAACGTTAAAGGCATAAAAATAGCTGTAAAAACCGTGAGGGTTTTCATGACGGAGTTCATACGGTTACTCAACTGTGAATGATAGTTGACCAAAAGGTTCTCAATTTCGTCTTTAAAGGTTTCTATGGCTTCGAGATTTTCTAGCACATGGTCCAGCACATCTTTCAGGTACACTTTGGTTTCCTGGTGAATGAGGCTATTGTCATCTCTAATCAACTGATTTATAATCTCTTTCAAAGGGAAAAGTGCCTTTCTAAGTGCGTTTATTTCCCTTTTTATATAAAACAACTGATTCTGATGAGCCGAGTGTGCATTAGATAGTATTTGGTCGCTGAGTTCTTCAAGTTTCTCTTCGGTTTCGTTCAAAACCACAAAATAATTATCTACCGCAATATCTATAAATGAGTAAAAAAGATAGTCCAATTTGCTCTTTTTAGTTTTGCTGTTTTCTCTGTCCATTCTAAGCAAAATGGGCTTAAATATGTTGTGGTGGTCTAATTCCTGAAAACTGATGGCAAAGTCCTCGTCTAAAACAATTGAAACATGCTCTGTTTCTATTTCCGAAGTCTCTTTGTTTCTGAACGGAATTTTTAAGACCAAAAACAACTGATTGTTTTTTTCGTAATGATCGAGTTTGGCTTTTTGGGTAGTGTTCAAAATATCCTCCATCATCAAGGGATGCAGACCAAAAATCTTGCTTACTTTTTCGATGTTTTCTTTGTTATGAATACCCTCAATGTCTATCCAGTGGTTCATTTTGGCATCCAAAAGCCCCTTTATTTCCTCTATTGCAGGATTTTGTGTTATCAAAACTCCCTCCACACTGTAGTCCACAATAGTGATGGTAGATTCTCCCTCAATGGGTTTTCCTATGTACTTGGCCGTCCCTGCCGACGAAAAAACTTCGTGCTTTGGTGTTTTGGGCCTGTTTTTTGGTTTTACTTTTCCCATAAAATTGTCATCATTTGTTTTCCAAGAAGAAAGCCGACTGGAAATTTACAAAAAATACCTCACTTATTCCTCTTGTTATGGCCGTGTAAAGCCATCGCACTATTTCTATGTCTATTTCTTCGTTTGGCAAATATATTTGATCTATAAAGACTGCGTTCCATTGGCCGCCCTGTGCTTTATGACAAGTGAGAGCGTAGGCAAACTTCACCTGCAAGGCACTCATGTACTTGTCTTCTTTTATCATTTTGCTCTTCTCCCGTCTCGATTTCACCCAAAAATAATCCTTGGCTACACTTTCATACAGTTTTTTGTTTTCTTCCTGGGTCAAACTGGGCGAATTTGAATACAAAGTGTCCAGAATTATCAAGGATTCAAAAGTAGGTTCATCGGGATAATCTAACAGCTGAAGCGTGACATTTTGAAACCGAAAACCGTGCATTTCTTCTTCTCGCCCTATTCGCCTAACTATCGCAAACTCGCCATTAGCCACAAAACCAGCCTCAGAATCATCGCCCAAAACAGTATAATTGTTTTTCACTACCATTAATATATCTCCATTGTCGAGTTCCGTGTCTGAGTAGTTTATTTGGTTTCTAATCAGTCGGTTATATTGTACCGCATTGCGGTTCGAGCGTGTCAGCACAATGGTGTTTTCAGGACCATATTTGTCATAAGCGTACCTGATACCGTCTTCCAGTTTTTCGCCCGTCATCTTAAAAATATCCTTGAATCCCCTTGTTATAAGTTGTATTTCTGGTTTTTCAAGGCCCAATTGGTCTCTTAAAAGGGTTGCATTGGTCAATATTCCAGAGTTAGCCTCCTGCCGCATTACATCTCTGAGAGTGGTGGTGTAGACTTTGGTATAATAAAAGTCCTGAATATGAGCCACATCCAAAGCCGGACTGAGCGGCATAGAAACAGGAGGAAGCTGAGCTTCATCGCCTATGAGCATCAGCTTGTTTTCTGTACCACTAAACACAAAATTTACCAAATCGTGTAGCAGGCCATTGCTGCCAAATTCTCTCGTGTCGGCTATCATTGAGGCCTCATCGACAATGTAAATCGTGCCTTCGTCTTTGTTTTGCTGTAGTTCAAAAACCAAATTTCCGGAGTTGGCGTCTTCTTTCTGTTTATATATTTTGCGGTGAATGGTTTGTGCTTTTCCGCCAGTGTAGTTGGCCATTACCTTGGCTGCTCGTCCTGTTGGTGCAAGCAGAGCGTATTTCCAGCCGTGGCTGGGTAAACTTTTTATAAACGAACCCAAAATCGTCGTTTTACCCGTACCCGCAAAACCCTTCAATACAAAGGCTGTCCTCTCGTCATCGTCGGCAATGAATTTTTCTAGCAAGCTAAAAAGCTCCGCTTGACCCGGAGTGGGAGAGTGTCGGAAGTTTTCAGCAAGTAATTCAGAGAAGGACAATATTTTAGCCATTTTAAGAAAATAAAAAAAGCCTAACGAGTAGGCTTTTTGGAGAATAATATCAATAACAATTTATGCCATGTGCTTGATATTTAGGAAGTAAAGCACACAGAATATAATACCTACAAAGGCAATCATTCCGCTGCCTATAAAGCCCAAAAAACCGTCGTAAATTACCAATGGTGCTATTATGGCCACCAAAGTACCTGCTACATAAATAAAAAATCCTTTTTTGTTCAAGCCCCACATCAACACAGCTCCTAGCAATGTTAGAATATTGGCAATACCACTAGCTATGGCACCATTTTTAATTTTTACCTCAGAAATATCGTTCGATACAGAGTCCATAATTTTATTGACCATTTCAGCTGATTTTTCGTCTTCCGCTTGTTCTTCTATTTGATCTTTGGCGTTTTCCATAGCTTCTTGTGTTAGTCCAGAAGCCATATCGGCAGCAGAGTAATTGGTAATAGCACTGTAAATTCCAAATGCACTGCCCAAGAAAGTCAAAACGCAAAGGACAGTAAGAAATGTAGGCCTAATGTTTTCCATAAGTAGAAGAGGGTTTAATTTTAAAATTTAAATTTAGACATAAGTTTATTAACGACCAAACGATTTTATTTTTCAATAATATATGATTTCACATTGCAGAACTCATGCAATCCATACACGCCAAGCTCGCGACCATATCCCGACTGATTTATACCCCCAAATGGCATAGAGGCATCGGATTTTACCATAGAATTGAGATAAACATTGCCAGCATTAAATTTTTGCAAAAGCATTTCACCGTGTTCTAAATTCTGAGTCCAAAGGCTCGCTCCAAGACCAAAACTGGTCTCATTGGCTATTTCTATAGCTTCCTCTGCGTCTTTGGCTTTGATAATACAGGCCACAGGTCCGAACAATTCCTCGGTAAATGAATGGCTCAACTCTCTACTGATTTCTAAAAGAGTGGGGGCTAAAAAACAACCGTTTCTTATTCCAGAAATCGTCTTTTTTGCTCCTTTGTTTACCAAAAAAGTTATTTGATTCTCAATTTTTTGGGCTAAATCGAGCCTTGCTATCGGCCCGAAGTCGGTTTCGGTTTCAAAAGGGTCACCGACTTTAAGTTTGTTTATTTTCTCTGAAACATTCATCGCGAATTCTTCATAAACCTCTTCAACCACAATCCATCTTTTGGCCGCTATACAAGTCTGACCGGCATTCTGAAAGCGAGATTTTACAGCAAAAGTACTGGCATTTTCAATATTGGCATCAGCCAAAACCACAAAAGGATCAGATCCGCCGAGTTCAAGAACAGACTTTTTGAGATACTTTCCAGCCAAACTCGCCAATGACGAACCAGCTAAATTGCTTCCAGTCAGAGTCACACCTTTCACAAACGGATCTGCCACGATAGATTCTATTTTGTCAATGTCAACAAAAAGATTTTGAAAAATACCCTTCTCAAATCCTGCCGCTGTAAAGAGATTTTCCAATTTCGTGGCCGACATAAATACATTCGGAGCATGTTTCAGCAAAACCACATTTCCAGCTAAAATAGTAGGAATGGCAAATCTAAGTGCTTGCCAATAAGGGAAATTCCACGGCATAACGGCTAATATACCCCCTTGTGGTTCAAATTTATAATAGGCCTTGTGGGCATAATTATTTATCTCGACACACTTGAGTTGTTCCTCCGCTATTTGACAGTAGTATTTCGCCGTAACGGCACATTTTTCTATTTCGGCAGTGGCCGACTTCAGCGTTTTGCCCATTTCTAGGCTTATTTCTTTTGCCAGTTCTACTTTTCTAGTCTCCAAAATATTAGCCAAGCTCAGAATCAAGGCTATTCTTTCTTTAATATCTGTTTTTTCCCATCGGCTGTAAGTCTCTTCTCCTAGTCTAATCTTCGAAAAATAATCAAAATCTTCCTCAAAACTCGCTAAAATTTCCCCATTTGCAGGATTTACACTATTAAATATCATTCAACATATCTTTTAAAGTCACATTGTCGTACACTGATAAATTGGCATCTCTGATGCGTGCCATTATGGGTCTTATTCTGCATTTTTCTTCATTGCTGCAGTCGTCACATTTGCCATAAAAATTCAAGGAAACACAAAGAACTGGAGCAATGGGCCCATCAATAATTCTGATGACTTTCGAGAGTGTAACTTCTTCTGGAGGAATTCTTAACAAATAACCACCACCTTTCCCTTTCTGGCTTTGGAGTATTCCGTTGTTCCGAAGTTCAAGTAGAATCGCCTCCAAAAACTTCTTAGGAATGTTTTCTTTTTCTGATATTTCGCTTATTAGCAATGGTTTATGAGCTTCGTACCCATCGGCAAGTCTGGTGAGAGCTTTTAGTGCGTATTTGGCTTTTTTAGAAATCATAGGGTTGATGTTTTAGCAAATTTAGTTTTGATTCTATACCAAACAAAATCATTTTGAGATTTGAGAGGAATAAAACAGCTTATTATTGGTAAATTTGCACAAAATTTAGATAATGAGTAAAGTTATAAAATTATTTCCACCTTTAATAGAAGCCATCGAAAAGGCTTTGGTTGAGATTTTTGTAGAGAACCGGAAAGCCGATAAGGCAATTTCTGGAATATTAAAGTCAAATCCGAAATGGGGATCAAGAGATAGGGGATTTATTGCCGAAAATACCTACGATATAGTCAGAAACTGGCGACTGATAAATTATTGTTATGGCAAGGATGATGTCAACAATAAACTGACAGGAACTTATAGGGAATTAATAGGTATATGGTTGATTTTCAAAGGTTATGATTTGTCAAGTAGTACGCTTTTTGGTAAAATTGACATAGAAAAAATAAACGAAAGAAGGGCCGAAGCAGAAAAAGACCGAAGAATAAAATATTCGGTAGCAGACTGGATGGATGAAAAAATTTCGGAAGAAATAGGAGAGGCTTGGCCAGCAGAATTAGAAGCACTGAGCAATCAGGCCGAAGTCTTTTTAAGGGTAAATACCACCAAAATATCGAAAGAGGATTTGATAAAACTTTTGAATGAGAAGGAAGTGGAAGTCTCTGAGGTTGAAGGTGTTGATTCGGCTCTTTTGTTAAAAAAACGCATGAATGTATTCTCTTTGGAGGAGTTCAGAAAAGGTTTTTTTGAAGTTCAAGACGCTGGTAGTCAGATGATTTCGGAGTTATTGGATATTCAGCCCGAACAAAGAGTAATAGATGCGTGTGCTGGAGCAGGTGGCAAAACGCTACACATGGCCAATATCATGAAAAACAAAGGCAGAATCATTGCTCTTGATGTGGAAGAACACAAATTGGTAGAACTCAAAAGTAGAGCCAAGAGAAACGGCTTGAGTAACATAGAGCCTAAGTTAATAGAGTCAAAAACTATCAAACGTTTAAGAGATACCGCAGACAGACTTTTGCTCGATGTTCCATGCTCGGGTTTGGGGGTTTTAAAGCGAAATCCAGATGCAAAATGGAAACTAAAACTAGAGTTTTTAGAGGAAATCAAGCAAGTGCAAGCCACTATTCTACAAGATTATTCTAAGATTTTGAAATCTGGAGGAAAAATGGTGTACGCAACTTGTTCTATTCTCCCGTCTGAAAACGAAAAACAGGTGGAGAAGTTTTTGGCCAACAATCCGGACTATTTTCTAATAAAAGAGAATAAGGTTTCTCCGGCCAAAGATGGTTTTGATGGTTTTTATATGGCTTTGATTGGGCGTAGTTGATTGGTTTATTGGTAGACTGGTTATTGGTAGACTGGTTATTGGTTTATTGGTTGTTTGTTTGACGATGTTTTCCGATGACTGAGCTGAGCCGAAGTCAGAGACCACTGAAATGTTTATCGATGACGGAGCGGAGCCGAAGTCAGAGGTTACAGAAAACGCCGAACGATGACTGAGCGGAGCCGAAGTCTAAGTTTTCTATCAAAAAAAAGTTTTTAAATCGTTTAAGAAATAGTATTAGGGCCATACTCATGAAAGTATTGATAGTTGACGAAATGCACGAGTCTATAGTCCACATGCCCGAGGAATTGGGCCTGGAAGTGGATTATTTTCCGAATATTGCTTTGTCAGAAGTTTTAGAAAAAGTAGCTGATTATGAAGGTCTTATTATTAGAAGCAAGTTTTTTATTGACGAGGATTTCCTGCAAAACGCACCAAAACTAAAGTTCATTGGTAGGGCAGGAGCAGGTTTGGATTTGATTGATATTGATGCTTGCAAAAAACGCAATATTGAAATTTTCGCTGCCAATGAAGGGAATCGAATTGCAGTTGCTGAGCATTTGATTGGTATGCTGTTGAGCCTTTTCAACAAAATAGAAAAATCTCACCTAGAGATTAAGCAAGGCCTATGGAAAAGAGAAGAAAATAGAGGAGAGGAATTATTTGGAAAGACCGTTGGTATAATAGGTTTTGGTAATAACGGTGAAGCAACAGCCTCTCGTTTGGTAGCGTTTGGTTGTAAAATATTGGCTTACGATAAATATAGATATGGATTTGGAAATCAATATGTTACCGAATCTACACTGGAGGAAATATTTAGAGAAGCCGACATCCTAAGTTTGCATATTCCTCTCACAACCGAAACCAACAAAATGGTGGATAAAGCTTTTTTTGAGAAGTTTTCAAAGAACATTTACTTTTGCAACGTGGCTAGAGGAGAATTGGTCGTTCAAGACGATTTGGTAGATGCCCTAAAAACTGGAAAAGTAAAAGGAGCTTGCTTGGATGTTCTAGAAAATGAGAAAATTAATAAACTTTCAGAATCTCAACAAGTGAGTTTTGACTATCTAAAAAATCACCCAAATGTTATCATCACACCGCACATCGCAGGCTGGACTTTCGAATCTTACAATAGGATTAATACGGTCCTGAAAGATAAGATTGCTAGGTTTTTGGGGTTGTAGGGAAGAGGTTTTGGTTTGCCAATATTACAGAATTTTAATAGAATTCTAAATGTTGGATTTTTCAAAAATGTTTGAAAAAAGTAATTAAAAGGTATTTTGCTTCACTGAGTTTGCAGGCTGTTGTTTTTTGTCTAATCAGTTTCATAAAATAATGGCATATGATCACTTAGCTTAAGCCAGTCGTCGGCTTGTCCAATTTCAAATTTCTTTATCCCACCAGTGAATTTTGATCCACCAAAAATATAGTCAATATGATAAGGTCTTGATAGGTTCTTTTGAAAATACAAAGTTGGATTAGATTCTTTACCATGTTGTTCACCAGTCAACTTATGGTAGATGCTTTCAATTCCAAATTCTTTTAACTCGTTTACCACATCTGAATGATTCCACCATCTATCCCATTCGTCCCAAATAGCATTGCTGTTAAAATCTCCTGCGATTAAAGCTCCATTTAGTTTGTTTTTATTTACTTGTAAATATTTCCAAAGTTGACCTATGTAACCAAAATTTGGTGAATTGTTTCTATGAGTCCAAACGGCTAGTAGGTCAAAGTCATTGTTTATTTTACAAGGTAAAAAGTATTTTACGGAATGATTATTAAAATTATTTGTCCAATTTAATTCTTCAAGTTTGGTTTCCGGATTTGCAAAAACACCAAGCCCTTTATTTTTTGTATCACCAATCCAAAGATAATTATTGGCCCAAGCAAGATATTTACTATGTTTAGCCTCTAGGGGGTTTTCACATTCCTGAATAATATAAATATCTGCTTGATAGTGCAAAAGACAATCAAATTTCTTCCTGAATGCACCATTACAATTCCAAGTTACTATTTTCAATCTCTTTTTAATTTACGTTGTGGCAATAATATTGTTTATTTAAATCCTAAACTTTAAATCTCCTTAACCATCACAAAATCATTCATCAGATATCCATTTCCTATTTCTATATCTTCTGAGTAGGCAATTTTGAACCCGAGTTTTTCGTAGAAAAATCTCGCTTTGTTTTGTCTATTTACGTTTAATAAAATACACTCGTTTCTTTTATTAATCGCTTGTCTTTCAGTTTCTTCTATTAATATTTTCCCTAGGCCTTTTCCTTGTGCGGCAGGACTAATGTATATTTTATGAATCTTTGTTTGAGGCTGATTGTCATAGTTGGTTTCAAAGGATATAAAAGCCAAATCAAGCTCCTCATCTTTGATGATTAAAAAAGTCTGAGATTCGTTCATTTGCTTCTCCAAAACCTCCAAATTGTACATCAAATCCAGCATGTAATCAATCTGAGACTGCTCCAAAATATCGCCATAAGCACTCGGCCAGGTGTCAAAAGCAATCTTCTGAATGCTCGGAATGTCTTTTGTTTGTGCTTTTCTAATTTCCATGGTATTGAAAATAAGTATTTTACGGAATATCTAAATATTTGTGTGTCTGAATACTCATTCGCCATTTTGGGTTTTCTTTGATATAGTCTACTATCAAAGGCATCATTTGCTCACGTTTGTCCCACTCGGGTTGTAAGTACAAAATACAATCTTCGTTAACTCTCTCAGCGTGTTTTTCTGCAAAATCAAAGTCAGATTTATTGAAAACAATGATTTTCAGTTCATGAGCGGTCTTATAAAATTCTGGCAAGGGTTCTTTGAATTTTTTAGGCGAAAAACATATCCAATCCCAACTTCCCGACAAAGGGTGAGCTCCAGAAGTTTCAATATTTGTTTTGAAATTTTCACTTTGTAAAACAGCCGTTAAATTATCTAGATTATACATCAAAGGTTCTCCGCCAGTTATCACTACCAATTTTCCGCTATTGGCCTTGGCGTTCTGCAACAGCTCATTTACAGCTACTTTCGGGTGAGCATTTGCATCCCAAGAGTCTTTCACATCACACCACACACAGCCAACATCACAACCACCAAGCCTGATAAAGTAAGCGGCCTTACCACTGTGAAAACCTTCCCCTTGTAAGGTATAAAAAGCCTCCATTATGGGTAGCTTTTCCGATAAATCTATTTTAATTTCTTGCATTTCATTACAAAATTAAACAGAAAATTAGTGTTTAGTGTTATCTACTGTAAGCAATTTTGTTTTTCACGCTCACAAAAGAATTTTTCGAATTACTTTTGCATAAAAAAAGCATTTTCATGGCCTATATTCCTCTTTATTGTCCTTCATTGACCTCGTATTCTCGAAGAATAACCAACCAAATCAAAATTGGCGATTTGGGCCTCGGTTCGGACTTTCCAATAAGAGTTCAGTCTATGACCACTGTGGATACCATGGATACGCAAGGCTCTATTGACCAATGTATTAGAATGATAGAGAGCGGCTGTGAAATAGTAAGAATCACTGCCCCAAGTGTCAAAGAAGCTCAAAATCTGGAGAACATAAAAAAAGGATTGAGATTGGCCGGGTACACCACTCCTCTAGTGGCTGATATTCACTTTACACCCAACGCTGCTGAACTGGCCGCTAGAATTGTTGAAAAAGTGAGGGTAAATCCTGGCAATTATGCCGATAAAAAGCGATTCGAGGTCATTGATTATTCTGACGCTTCGTACGCTCTTGAATTAGAAAGAATTAGAGAGCGATTTTTGCCTTTGGTAAAAATCTGTAAAGAATATGGTACAGCCATGCGAATTGGCACCAATCATGGCTCGCTATCAGATAGAATTTTAAGCCGATACGGTGACACACCTGCTGGAATGGTGGAATCTGCTTTGGAGTTCCTCAAGATTTGTGAAGACGAAAACTACTTCAATGTGGTGATTTCTATGAAATCGTCGAACCCGCAAGTGATGGTTCATGCCTATAGACTTTTGGCCAAAAGGTTAGAGGACGAACAAATGAAGCCCTATCCGTTACATCTTGGCGTAACAGAAGCAGGAGAAGGAGAGGATGGTCGAATTAAATCTTCTATGGGAATTGGGACACTTTTGGAAGATGGATTGGGAGATACCGTGAGGGTAAGTCTTACAGAAGATCCTGAATTTGAGTCGCCAGTTGCTCGTAAACTTATTGACAGATATTTGCCTAATCCGAGTAATTTTGAATTAAAATCTATCGAAACGACCAATTTTGAACCTTTTTCTTACAAAAAAAGAAAATCGATTGAGGTAACAAATATTGGCTCTCAAAATGTCCCTCGTGTCATTGCTGACTTCTCGAATAGAGAAAAAATAGAAATTGAAGATTTGAAAAGTATTGGTCATTTCTATTTACCGCTACCCGATAAATGGAAAATGAATGACTTGGGTGTAGATTTTGTCTATTCCGGCAAAAAGCCAATCACGTTTATGCTTCCAAACGGTCTGAAAGAAATTTTAGATTTTGATATTTGGAAAACCTCAGAAGATAAGACGCATACTTTTCCCTTGATAAGCAAAACAGAATTTCTGACAAATGTTGATTTCTCGGAAAGTTTAAACTTTTTGAATATTTCAACAGAAGAGCTTGATGAAAGTATTTTCGAAAAGATAAAATCCAACGAAAAAGTATCAATAATTTTAAGTTCAAAAAGGTCAAATGCCTATGTGGACTTTAGAAAAGTTTTATTAGACTTTGATAACAAAGGAATTAAAAATCCTGTTATTTTTAGAAAAAAATATGATGCATTGAGTCTTGAGGAGATTCAATTACATGCAGCAACAGATATAGGCGGAGCATTTTTAGATGGATTTGGTGATGGAATAATGCTGTCAGTAACAGAGCATCCAAAGGAAATCAACAGCCTTGCGTTTGGAATTTTGCAAGCCGCCAGAACAAGAATTTCAAAAACAGAATACATCTCGTGTCCGTCCTGCGGTCGTACACTTTTTGATCTTCAAGAAACCACTGCCTTGATCAGAAAAAGAACAGACCACTTAAAGGGAGTGAAGATTGGTATAATGGGCTGTATAGTAAATGGCCCTGGCGAAATGGCAGACGCGGATTATGGCTATGTTGGTATTGGTAAAGATAAAATTTCACTTTACCGTGGGCAGGAGGTAGTAAAGCGATCTGTTGCTTCACAAAATGCTGTAGATGAGTTAATTAACTTAATAAAAGAAGACGGTAACTGGAACGAACCAGAAACAATAGAAGAATAAAATGGGAAGATTACAAGAAATGCTCAAAGTTGGGCCAGTTTTTAGTTATTTTGGTAGGGTTTTTAAGAAAGATAAGGACGGAAAATATCCGGCTAGCACCAATCTGAAAATGATGCACGGAATCAATAAAATTTCTATAGTATTGTTTCTGATAGCAGTTATTGTTATGATTATTCGAGCTTTTACAAGAGAATGAATATAGAGGAAATCAGAGATTTTTGCCTAAACTTCAAAGGTGTTACGGAAGAAATGCCTTTCGGGCCTGAAACTGTGGTATTCAAAGTGATGGGTAAAATGTTTCTGCTTTTACCTTTGGATGTTGAGGATGTGCGAATTACCATAAAAAACACACCTGAAAGAAATATAGAACTCAGGGGTGACTATCCCAACATAATGGGTGCTTTTCACATGAACAAAACGCATTGGAACAATTTTATTATTGAATTCAGCACGAAAAGAAATCTCGTTAAGCTACTGATTACCGAGTCCTATGATTTGGTAGTTAAGGGATTGACCAAGAAACTTCAATTGGAGCTGTCCTCGTTGTAACCAAGAAGTAAAAATCCTATGGAATACCTTTTTGTTTACGGAACATTGATGAGAAAATACATCAACAATCCGTTGAGCTTGCTTTTGGAAAAAAACACAAAGTTTGTTGGAGAGGCTTTTACCTACGGAAAACTATTTTTGGTCGATTATTACCCTGCCTTAATACACAATCCTGTGTCAGAAAATCATAAAGTCTTCGGAGAAATCGTTAGTTTTAAAAGTGGTTCAGTATTCCTTAATGACATAGATGAATACGAAGATTTTAATCCAAATAATATGAGTAACTCTCTATATATTAGGGATTTGAAAAATTGTTTCCTGCTTGACAATAATAAATCATTTAATTGTCACACTTATATTTACAACAAGAAAGTCGATAATTTAAAATTTTTAAATAATGGTCGATTTATTTTAAGTTAAATTAATTATTCTTTTAAATTTTTTCTAAAAAATGTATTTTTGCAAATTCATTTAGAACCTTAACATCAAATTCTATTTTTATTATGACTATTACCAAAAAGATAATTTTTTCAGTGGCGGTGGCAGTAGCTTTTTCTTCCTGTGTTTCTAAGAAGAAATTTGCTGGTTTGCAAACTGAACTGGCAGGTACAAAAGCCGATCTTGAGCGTCGTGGCGAGATGGTTAATGACTTTAAAAACAAGCTAGTAAGCTGCGAACAAGACAAGCAAAGAGCTGAGGACGCGGCCAAAGCAGCTCAAGCATCTAAAGAAGAGCAAATGAAAGATTTGCGTGCTCAAATTACTGATTTGCAGAAAGTTAGAGATACACAAATGCAACAAGTGGGTGGCCTGACGGTTTTAAACCAAACTGCCAGTGAGAACATTAACCGTACATTGGCACAATTAGAGAAAAAAGACAAATACATCGGCCTTTTACAAGCGGCCAAATCAAAAGCAGATTCTATGAATCTCGCCCTTGCGGTAAATCTGAAATCATCTCTTAACGAAGGCTTAGATGATACCGACATAGAGGTGAAGGTTGACAAGACTGTGGTAATGGTGAATCTTTCAGACAAAATGTTGTTTACGTCTGGAAGCTATAAAATTTCTCCGAAAGCATACACTGTTTTAGAGAAAGTAGCAAAAATGCTGATAGCCAGACCAGACCTAGAAATGATGGTAGAAGGATATACAGACAACGTAAAAATCAGCACAGATTGTATTGATGACAACTGGGATTTGAGTGTTAAAAGAGCTACAGCTGTAGTAAGAACTCTTCAAACAAAGTTTGGAGTAGACGCCAACAAGCTGATTGCGGCAGGTAGAGGTGAGTACGGTGCTTTGACATCTAACGACACCCCTGAAGGGCGTTCTATTAACAGAAGAACAAGAATTATTCTTATGCCAAAATTAGATCAATTTTATGATCTATTGAATCCGGATAACGTAAAATAATCAAAATAACATTGTTTAAAACAAAAAGCCGTTCTTGATACTTTCAAGGCGGCTTTTTCGGTATAATATGGCTGCGTTTCTAGTTCATCAGCTAAGTTTTTAAAAAAATGAAGCTCAATTAGGAACTATTTAAAACCAAAGAAATGTTTGTAAATTATAATCTAAAAAATAAGTAAATGGGAGCGAACGCAATAGAAGTAAATGATGCCAATTTTCAAGAATTGATAAAATCTGATAAGCCAGTTTTGGTTGATTTTTGGGCGGAATGGTGTGGGCCATGTAAAATGATCGGACCATCTGTGGAAGAACTGGCGGGTGAATATTTAGACAAGGCTATTGTTGGTAAAATGGATGTAGATGCCAATAGTGTTACACCTTCTAGCTTAGGCATTCGTTCAATCCCTACATTGATGATATTCAAAAACGGTGAAATGGTTGACAAAATAGTAGGTGCAGTGCCGAAACATGTTTTGGCTCAAAAGCTAGAGGCAGCACTTTAATTGAAAGATAATTTAAAAAAAAGACTTTAAGGTTTATATCTTAAAGTCTTTTTTAGTTTAAGACGATTTGTTCAACCAAATCCAGTTCTTTGTCAGAGATATTGAGTGGTGGCGAAATTCTCATGGCATTGTCGCAATACAAAAACCAATCGGTGATGAGTCCGTTTTCTATAAATCCATCAATGGTTCTTTTTAGAATTTCAAAATTTTCAAATTCAGCGGCCAGCATAAATCCTTTACCTCTTACCGATTTCACCAGAGGATGTTTCAAGAAAATCGATTTTATTCTTTCAGATTTCAGGTTTAATTCCTCATAGTTTATTTCGTCTTGAATTACCATGAGTGTTGCCAATGATGCGGCACAACTTACCGGATGTCCACCAAATGTAGTGATATGTCCTAAGATTGGATTGTCTTTCAGAACCGACATAATACGCTTCGGGGCCATAAATGCTCCAATGGGCATGCCGCCACCCATTCCTTTGGCAGAAAGCAAAATATCAGGAGCAAAGCCAAATTGCTCTAAAGTCCAAAATGAGCCTGTGCGTCCAAAACCCGTCTGTATTTCATCAAAAATCAAAAGACAACCTTTCTCATGGCATCTTTTGGCCAGCTTTTGCATAAAATCAAGTTCAGTTTCAATAATCCCACTTTCCGCTCCGATTGGTTCTATGATAACACAAGCCGTATTTTTTGTTATCAATTCTAAATTACTAAAATTATTCCTTTCAATTTTTTTTATGCCCGGTAGGAGTGGCCTGAAGCCTCTTTTGAAATGCTCTTCTCCCAAGGATAATGCTCCGTGCGTAGAACCATGATAGGAGTTTTTTATAGCTATGATCTCAGTCTTTTTGGTGTATCTTTTGGCCAATTTCAAGGCACCTTCAACAGCTTCGGTACCAGAGTTTGTAAAGTAAACGTTATCAATTTTTTCACCAGCCAAAGTATCGAATCCCACTAGAGTCTTTACTAGAGCAGAAGCAAGCTGAATTTGTGGACTTTGAATATATTCTCCATAAACCATCTGGTGCAGGTAGGAATCCACTTGATTTTTAATGGCTTGTGTAACTTTCGGATGTCGATGCCCAACATTGCTTACCGATATACCCGAAATAAGATCCAAATAAGCTTTGTGGTTTTTATCAAAAAGAAAACTTCCCTCAGCATAGGTAAATTCTAAAGCCAATGGAAAGTCTGACGTTTGAGCAAGATTGTTTAAGAATAATTGTCTGTTGTCCACTGATTATCAATTTGTTTCGAAAAAAGCACTACTTCCACCTACCCAGTCAAAGTTTTTGTTGTAATCCACACCTATCATTTTACCTCTACTCAATCGAGCCAAGTTTGTAATTAATTTAGGACTACTCGCATTTTCAGGCCAGATGTAAAGCATTCTTATTTCGCATTTTATACCATCACCATTCAGGTCTTTGATACAGGGCTCGTAGGCGATTTTTCTTTGAAGAAGATAGTTTTCTGGGTCTTTGATGTTGTCCAAGTCTTGTTTGGTAACATCAATTTTTACACCGGCTCCAGCAAAGGAAAACAACGGTTTTAATACATAGTTTTCCAAATCTTCGGGAGCTTTGTCGAATTCCGAAAGGTAGTTTGATTCGGGAATGTACTTGGACTTAAAAAATGGCAGACTGAATTTGGAAACTCTGTAGAACCAGTTTGGATGTGAAATCCACTTGGCAGAATGTGGCTCTTTTAGGTCAATATTGAGTTTTAAGTCTGGGTAGTTTCTGTCCAAGTCATCAAATATCAATCTATTGTAAATTCTCTCAATACTTATTTTCTTTCCATCTTGTTCGTAATACAAATCCTCACCAGATTTACGAAGTTTGGTCACACACACCGGTTCTATTCCCCAAAACTTCTTTGTCAAAGAAAAATCCAGCCTTGTTTTTTGTTTTTCTGGAAATACCTCAAGCAGAATTGTATTCTTTGGGTGGCTGCCATTTAAAAAAAACTGCTGCATTTCTTGCATGTAAGTCATGGTGTTCAGTCTATTAAAAAACTCGCTGTAACCTTTTTGTACGTTAAAATGCTTTTTATATTTACTCGAAAGATAGCTTTGATAGGCAAATAAAGACGGAAATCCTTGTAGTTCAATCAATTGTGGTTCAAACTCGCCTTCGGTATTTTTAGTAATCGCAAAATCTATTGCCAAACAATCCGGCCTGTGGTTTTCGTTTGGTACAAAATGTTCTGAGGGTATGGCTCTCTCAGTTTTTTCTTTGAAACCTTCTTTTTTTATTTCATCTATGATAGATCCGCAGGCACTTAGAATCTTTATTTTAAGCTCTTTACTTACAAATATTGGAGATTCTGCCACTCGAAACTCAAGTGTATTCGGAAATTCATTTTCTATTTCAGCCAACAAGGCTTGGTATTTTTCGGCTGAAAAAGAATTATTAAAATATTGTCTTGGCTCGTTTACCATAGTTTTAGTCTAGAATAATCTCAAATTTTTGTTGAAAAGCATGCTCTAAAAAATTCGGAAGTATAACCGATTCCGTTAGCATAATTTTGTCTGGATCTTCCAAATGTTCAATCATGCTGTGGTATTTTTTTTCACCAAAATTGGTTATGACGGCTTGCTTTTTCTCTTCGGTTTTAAAATATCGGTGCATACCTTCTGCATCGGCTTCTGGGTGAAACTGTGTTCCAACTATTTCAGGTGTAAATCTTATAGCCATTATTGCCCTTTCTAGTGGCACATGAGGTCTATTTTTTTCAAGACAAAGAATTTTCGCCCCGATCTCTTTGAATCTCTTTTTATTTGGTACAATGGCTTGAAAATCACGAGAATCCACCGCCCAAAACGGCTCTTCTAATCCAAAAAATATACTTTCGCGTAGTGCTGGCTCAAGTTTATGAATCGGCATAACACCAAATGATGTCGATTTTCTTTTGGTAATAATACCTAGGTCAAAATATTGATAGAGTAACTGAAACGAGTGGCAAATAGCAAAAAGCTGCTTTTTTATTTCTGACTTTTTGTTATATTCCAACAATGCCTCTATCAGTTGAAAATAGTTCGTTTCCCAATCAGAATTTTCAAGAATTGGGCTTCCTGGCCCACCTGTAGATATAAAAGCATCGAAATCAGCGACTGATGGTAAAGAAACTCCTTTTCTTACATTAAATATTGAATAGCTTGCTTCACTTATGCCCTTTGATTGAAGAAAATCCTCGACCAAAGTTTTTATACAACGCATCCCCTCGTTGGGTGCGTCGTCATACATATCCAATATGGCTATTTTAAAATCTGACATTCGATTGTTTGAAGATGACCGCAAATTTCGTCAAATTACTCTTAAAGTCCGAATTTTGTTTCATTTACTATATAATCTACCACCGCATTGAAGTCGTTTGTTTCTTCAAATACTTTCAGCTGCCTATCTGCTCCTGTACCATTTTTCAGTATTTCGTGCACATAATTCACCTCGTTTGTTGAACCCAACTCATCTGCAGTCTCTTTTATGAAATCTAAAAGTTCGTCAACTAGCTCATTATAAGGAACTTCGGCTTCTTTTCCGAAATCTATCAATTTTGAATTGATACCATATCTTCCAGCTCTCCACTTATTTTCGTTTATCAAATGCCTTGGATATGGTCTAAAGCTAAGATTTTGTTGCCTCAATTTATACAATTTGGCTATCAAAGCTTGCATAATGGCAGCTAAACAAATGGTTTCATCCACCCGCATGGGCACGTCACAGATTCGGAATTCTATGGTAGGAAAAAATGGATGTAGTCTCAAATCCCACCAAATTTTCTTTCCATTATCTATACAACCTGTTTTTATGAGCAAGTTGAGATAGGAGTCATATTCGGCAGCAGACTTAAAATGCTCTGGAATACCAGTACGAGGAAATTTATCAAAAACTTTGGCTCTATAAGAATGAAAACCAGTGTTTCTTCCGCACCAAAATGGCGAATTTACGGACAAGGCAAATATATGTGGTAAGAAATAGCGAGCTTGATTCATGATATTTATGGCGTCGTCGCGGTCTTCAATGCCCACATGCACATGCAAACCGAAAATCAGATTTCCTCTGGCCACATCTCGCATTTCGTCAATCAGCTTGTTGTATCTGTCGTCTTCGGTAATCAACTGATGCTGCCAATCAGAAAATGGATGAGTACCTGCAGCTGCTATGTGCAGATTCTGCTTTTGAGCCAAATCCAAAAGCATTTTTCGCAAATAAGTAACTTCTTCGCGTGCTTCTTGAATATTCTCACAAATATTTGTCCCGACTTCTACTACGGCCTGATGCATTTCTTGCTTTATTCGCTCTTGCAAAATAGTTTTTCCGCCTTCAACTATTTTTGACATGTGCGATTTTAGCTCTCTAGTTTCAGGGTCAATAGTTTGGAATTCTTCTTCGATTCCCAGCGTAAATAATCCCATTATTTTTTAGTTTTTTTTATGGTTTCCGTTTTTTTGGGTTTTGAATTTTCTACTGGTTCCATTGCAGAATCTCTTACAAAAGTTCCCCAGGTGCAGTTATTTTGCCCAAATACTTGAATTCCTGCTTTTTCTATGGCAAAATTCGCAGCATTTTCTACTACCCATTCGAAATTCTCTTGACCTACAGAATTTACATCTGCATCTGGTGCTGGGTTGCAGAAATCTATAGCATAAGGAATGCCGTCTCTTATAGCAAACTCTACGGTGTTAAAATCATAGCCTAGTGCTTGGTTTAGTTTTAAAACGTAGTCTGTAATGGTGGCCATCAGTTTTTTGTGTGCCTCTCCCTGCGTTTTGGGTTGGGTCGCATATCTCAAATGATGTGGATTTCGTGGTTCATAAGGCATTACATGCACATATTTTCCACCAATGCAATAGCATCTGTAATAATCAGTGAAAATAATTTCTTCCTGAAGCATCATAACCAATTGCCCAGTTTCGCCATGTTTATGCCAAAGATCGTCTGGGTTTTCCACCCTATAGACACTTTTCCAGCCACCCCCAGAGTGTGGTTTCATATATGCTGGAAACTTTACTTTGTCAAACATATATTGCCAATCCAATGGCATTTTCAGGTTTCTAAACGACTGGTCACCAGTATCATCTGGTCTTTCTTTCGATGGCAAAAGAACTGTGTTTGGTACCGGAACACCGAGTTTTACAGCTAAACAGTTGTTGAAATATTTTTCATCGGCACTAAACCAAAAAGGATTGTTGATTACCGCTGTACCACACAGTGCCGCATTTTTTAGAAAAGCCCTGTAAAATGGAACATCCTGGCTTATTCTGTCTATAATTACAGCATATTCCGATGCCACACCTTGTTCTGCTTTATCTATTAACACTGGCTCTGCTATAATTCCCCTCCCACCAGTTTTTTGATTTACCCTATCTATAAATGCCCACGGAAATGTGTTTTCCATTCCAAAAAGAATTCCTACTTTTTTCATATTGTTAATGATTAATTATTGCTGATAAATATTCTGGAAAGGCCTGATTCCAAAGAGGCCAATCGTGACTAGCCCATTTTTTTTCATCGTACCAATGGTTTACATTTTTATTGTTCAATATTTGAGAAAATCTAAAAGTCTCGTTTCTGCAAATATCCCAATCGGAAGTACCAAGAATTACTTTCATGTGGTCAAAAGTCCACGATTCGGCATTGGGAACAAAGTCCACAGGATTATTAAAGTACACGTTGTCATCAAAATATCCATCCATAAATGTTCTAATATCGTATGAGCCGCTCATTCCTATTACGAAATCCACCAAATCAGGCTTTTTAAATGCCAGATTCATTGCATGATAGGCCCCAAAGCTGCATCCTGCCAAACCAATCCTATGTACGCTGTTTTCTTTTTGTATCTCTGGGATAAGTTCATAGGCTAAAAAACGAGTGTAGAGCTCATAATTGTAGGCTCGGTCATGTGGCGAAATGTTTTTGCCATAAAATGTTTCAAAATCAATGCTGGCAATGTTATAGGTTTTTACTTTGCCTTCGTCTACAAAGTTGCCAATACTGCCTAAAAGACCCATGTCGCGGTTTTGATTAGCACTCCCCATGGAGGTAGGGAACATCAAAATTGGCTGACCCCAATGCCCAGTTACATACAGGTCGAGCGACTTTCCAATTATATGCGAATAAAAATGTATATGTCGTTCTTGCATTGTTTCTTAAATTTGTATTTTAGTTTGAAAAATTAAAATCTCAATAAATTTCTAGTAATCAAAATAAACACTGGATTTTTTTTGGAAATCAACAAAAAGATAAAATTTGAAACAGACTCAATTCGAAATTCTAAGGAATAAAAACATCCATTCGGCTTTTCTGAACCGAGACGTAATTTATGATTTGGTTCTACCCAAAAACATGGATAAAAATATTCCATATCCTACTATATATATGAACGATGGACAGGATTTCGACCAATTGGAGGCGATAAAGGCCTTTCAAAGTCACTATAATAACGGTGGACAGCCATTTATTTTTGTAGGAATCCATACAAATGACAAACGCTTGTCAGAATACGGAACATCCTTTCAAGCCGACTATAAAAACAGGGGTGCAAAAGCGACGGATTACATGAATTTCGTGGTTTCAGAATTATTACCTTATATAAGAAAAGAAACCACCAGCTCGACAATGGCGATTGATAATACCTTTTGTGGGTTTTCATTAGGCGGATTGTCAGCCATGGACATCGTTTGGGAAAATCCCCATCTTTTTTCCAAAATTGGAGTTTTCAGTGGCTCTTTTTGGTGGAGAGATAAAAGTTATGAAGAAGGCTACAGCGACGATCAAGACAGAATCATGCACAACAAAATCCGAAAGTCGAGCTACAAATCAGGATTGAAGTTTTGGCTAGAGTGCGGAACAGCTGACGAAACCGCGGATAGAAATAATAACGGCATCATTGATTCAATTGAAGACACTTTGGATATTATAACAGAATTGAAAACTATAGGATATCAAGTTGCTGACATTAAATATGTGGAGATTGAAGGTGGAGAACACAATTTCAATACTTGGAAAAATGTTTTTCCAGAGTTTTTGGAGTGGGTTTTTAGCACTAAATAGTAGATAAAAACTTCATAGTGTCCACATTATCAGCATAATCTGCTAGTCCGGGCGATTGGCTTTCTCCAAAGCCATAACTGGTTTGGGCAATTGGTGATTTGCTCACAATAACTTGAATTTCCTCCTTTTGAGATGTCAATCCTTTCTCAAGAGTGTCCAAGTCGGTGTAATTCTCGTAAAAAAGAGTAGAAATGGGCGAGGCCAGATTTTCATCATTTTTAAGTAATAAAAAGCCGTTGTCTAGATGTTGAACCCCGTTTACCAAATAAATAGATTTCATGTAGTCGTAGTTGTTATTGTATTTGGAGTGCATAGAAATGGTATTCCAATACTCAATGGCTTCAAAAAATGAAGTGAAGTCGTAGCCAGTTGGAACAAAAAGCTTGGCGATGTTTCTACAACCCAGCCCAAAATACGAGAATATGTCATTTCCAAGGTTCGCAAGTTCTATTTTGGTTTCTGTACCGTTCAATACAGCCACAGAGGTTCTGTTTTTACGGATAATGTGTGGTTTTGAGGCAAAATAATAATCAAAGTATCTTGAGGTGTTTCCGCTTCCGGTTGCTATATAGGCATCCATATTGTTGAGTCTATCTGCCAAAACCAAGAATTGCTCAATGTCTGAATTGAAAGATTTAAGTTCTCTTATAATATACTGGATCAAAATTTCGTCTTGCGTACTGGCTTTGAAAACTGCGATATGGCCAGCTAAAACAACATGTATGAGGTCTTGAATTCCAACCAAAGGAATGTTTCCTGCCGCTATTATTCCTACTTTTTTGGGTTCATTTGGTTCGAAATATTCAAGTGGATAAAGAGCTATGAATTTTCTTAACTCGCTTTCATTTAAATATTTATCAATGATAGTCTGTATCGAATTCTTTAAATTGTCTATTGTGAACCAACCGTTTTTTGATTTTGCATAGGTCAAAACCTCTTGGAAGTCTTCGGTTTCTATTTTCTGGCTTAGAGACTTTCCTAACTCACTAAATAGTACTATTCTTTCTTCTAATTTCATTTTTTTTATAAAAAAATACCCTTATCCCAAATTCAATACAAAAATACAAAGGATGGTAAACTTTGAAGAATTATATTTGTTATTTAGTTTAAAAACAAAAGAAATTCAATCGCGATGGCAATTATTATAACGGACGAATGTATAAACTGTGGAGCTTGTGAACCTGAATGCCCAAACACTGCTATTTATGAAGGCGGTATAGAGTGGACTTATGGTGGTGGTACAAAGCTCTCAGAAGTTGACTTTGGAGATGGTACTATTATTAAAGGAACGGCAAACATGAAGCCCGTTTCTGATGAGTTTTATTATATAGTTAGCGATAAATGTACAGAATGTACCGGTTTTCATGAAGAACCTCAATGTGCAGCCGTCTGCCCAGTGGATTGTTGCGTTCCTGATCCTGACAATGTAGAAGATCTCGAAACATTGCAAGCCAAAAAAGCTTGGCTCCATGGAGAGTAAGATATTGAAAGCCGCAAATTGATTTGCGGCTTTTTTTATGGCTTTACAAATTCATAATTCTTGGAAAAAGTAAATTTTTAATCTAACACAATCTCTTTTTCAATTCCAAATTCTACATTGCTTTCTTTTTATCGTTTCTTTTCTTCCCCCATTCTTTGAAATTCCACTTTCTGCTTTGAAATTCCTGAGTATTTTGGTCTGTTGAGTATACAAAATTCACAAATTGGCTTATTTCAATAATTTGTTAAAGCATTATTGCCAAATAATCAGATTGTTACGATTTTGAGTTTACAATAAACTCTAAAATTCCTCTATTTAGTTTCTTAGAATAAATCTATTTCGAAATATTATTTTGTAAAAAAAGGAAAATACAGAATAAATGTGTTTTCGTATAAAAATGCATAAAAAACCAGAAATGGTTTGATATTTATATCACTTTTTCAAGAAAATATATTTTTTTTAAAGAATTATAATAAATTTCACACTTAAAAATTTGATTTGTGTCTTTTTTTGAAAGAAGTTTGTTGAAAAATATAACATACTTATTTATTAATTAAACCAAAGAAAATTATGAAGAAAGTGTATTTGACAATTTTCGGCCTTGTTTCGACTCTAGCAGTATCGGCAACCGAAAATCCAACAAAACCAAGTAAGAGTGAGAAAAATCAAGCCCAAAAAGAGGCAAACGTAGAAACTCCAAAAGCAGTAGTAGAAGAGGCGAAGAATCCTCTTACTTTCAGCGGCTATGTGGATACTTACTATTTCGCAAATTTTAACGGCGTTCAGTCTAATTTAGGAGCTTCAGGTTTCGAAAGAATTTTCGACCAAAAAGCTAATAACTTTCAAGTAGGTTTGGCTCAGTTGAAAACCACTTATTCTACAGATAAAGTAACCGGTGTAATTGACCTTACTTTTGGTAATCACGGAGATTTGGGTAACTACGGAAATCCTATTAGTCCAGTAGGTGCTGAATTTGGAAGTACAGGTTTTGCAATCAAACAAGCCTACTTAACTTGGAAAATGACGGACAAAGTTTCATTGACAGGTGGACAGTATGGTACCAATGTTGGTTACGAGGTTATTGATGCTCCTGTGAACTTCAACTACTCTTTGTCTAACATGTTCGGCAACGGTCCTTTCTATCATACAGGTGTGAAATTGGACGTGGCTGCTTCTGACAAATTTGCGTTCATGTTGGGCATCACTAACGGTTTGGATAGCAAAGACGACAACAACAAAGCCAAAGGTTTTCAAGGACAGATTACTATTAAACCAGTAGATGGATGGAGCGTTTATTTGAACTATTTCGGTTCAGACGAAGGTGTAGATGAGAAAAACATGACTTCATGGTTTGATTTGACTACTTCTTATCAAGTTACAGAAAAAATGCTAATTGGCTTAAACGCCGTTACAGGTAAAAATACTACAGGTTCTTGGGGCGGTGCCGCTCTTTATTTAAATGGTAAAGTTTCGGATAAATTTAGCTTAGGAACTCGTATTGAGTATTTTGACAACAGCAAGGGTGGAATATATTTAGTGGATGCTGACGGTGCTGGTGTTTCAACAACTGGAATTACTTTGACAGGAAATTATGATGTTTCTCCAAATCTAAAATTCAAGCCTGAATATAGATTTGATTCATATAAGAATGCTGCTGGTACTTTTCAATTATATGACAAAGACGGCGGTTTGACAAAGAAATCTCAATCGACATTGGGAGCGGCCCTAATCTTTTATTTCTAATTATAACCCTTTTTGTACAACACTTAATTATTATCAATTATGAGCGAAACAGCGAAAATTAAACCCTCTTATGTGCCGATAGCCATATTGGCAGCGGTAGTAGTCTTGGCCTTGGTATTTCCTTCAATACCTGGTGCGATCATCACTGAAGGAGTAGATACTGGAGATACAGCCTGGATGTTGGTGGCATCGGCACTTGTTTTGATTATGACACCGGGTCTTGCGTATTTCTATGGTGGTATGGTTAACGCCAAAAACGTTATCTCTACGATGTTGCAGAGTTTCATAGCTATGGGAGTCATTTCTATAGTGTGGGTGGTAGTAGGTTACAGCCTTGCTTTCGGTGAGAGTGTAGGAGGATTTGTAGGAAATCCACTTACTCACTTCATGATGAAAGGTGTTTTGGACGCTAAGCCGTGGGGAACTATCCCAGCTATTATGTTTGCATTTTTCCAATTGAAGTTTGCGGTTATAACTCCAGCCTTGGTTACAGGTTCTATGGCCGAGCGTATCAATTTCAAGTCTTATGTAGTATTCATGATACTATTCAGTTTGTTTATCTATGCTCCTTTGGCTCACATGACTTGGGCATCTGGCGGTTTCTTATTCGAAATGGGAGTTCTTGACTTTGCTGGTGGTACTGTTGTACACATGTCGGCTGGTTGGGCTGCATTGGCAGGGGCCATTTATTTGAAAAGACGTAGATCTCATGTAGAAGGAAGTTTCCTTCCACCTGCTAACATTCCTTACGTATTGTTAGGCACAGGTTTATTGTGGTTCGGATGGTTTGGATTCAACGCTGGATCTGCTCTGGGGGCTAACTCCCTTGCAGCTGTGGCTTTTGCTACAACAAACACTGCAGCTGGTGCTGCCGGTATAGCTTGGGTACTGTTTGATGCCGCTCGTGGCAAGAAAGTTTCTGCCCTAGGTTTCTGTATCGGTGTAGTAGTTGGTCTAGTTGCTATCACTCCAGCAGCAGGTTTCGTTTCTATTCCTCACGCATTAGTGATAGGTATAGTAGCATCTATTATCTCAAACTATTTGGCTCATTACAAAACCAAAACAGCCTTGGATGATACTTTAGACGTATTTCCTTGTCACGGTGTTGGTGGTATGGTAGGTATGTTGTTCACAGGTATATTTGCTTCTTCGGCTATTAACCCGGCGGTTTCAAACCAAGGTTTGTTCTTTGGTGAAACTACACTTTTTATCAAGCACTTAGTAGCTTTGGTATTGGTTTCAGCATTTGCATTTATCATGTCATTTATCATCTTGAAATTGACAGACATTTTGGTTCCAATGAGGGTTTCTGAAGAAGACGAATTGATGGGATTAGATGTTAGTCAGCACGATGAGCAGTTATTAGAAGCCTAAAACTTATTATATTTACAAAAAAATCACAATTTATTGTGGTTTTGTTGTACTCCAATCAGCAAAATACCCGTCTTTTGATGGGTATTTTCTTTTTATATTCGATGCCCAAAAACAAAATAAGCCACGATGATTCGTAGCTTATTCAAGGTTTTTATAAAATAATTAATGTGTCAATATCTCTTCCAGTTCTTCTATTTCTACAAGCATATCTGCATTGATAGCACTGAGTTTAATTCTCTTAATGTCATTGATCAACAATGGATCGTATTTGGCAGATACTTTGATATAATTGGAAGTAAATCCGGTCATAAAACCTTCGTTTTCTTCAGATTCAAATAAAACATCTTGTTCCGAACCCAGGTGTTGTTCGTAAAAATATCTCCTCTTTTTGTCGGACAAAATATGCAACATTCTAGACCTTTCAGCACGCTTGTTTTGAGGCACTATAGGCTTTATTAGCAATGCCGAGGTGTTTTCTCTTTCGGAATAGGTAAATACATGTAAATAGCTTATGTCTAAGTCGTTGATGAAATTATAGCTTTCCTTGAATTCTTCATCAGTTTCACCGGGATGCCCAACAATTACGTCTACACCAATGCAGCAGTTAGGCATGATTTCTTTTATCTTCTGTACTCTCTCTTGGTACAATTCTCGCTTGTAGCGGCGTTTCATGAGTGCCAAAACCTTGCTCGAACCCGATTGTAATGGAATATGAAAATGAGGTACAAATCGTTTTGATTGAGCCACAAATTCAATTATTTCGTTGGTGAGTAAGTTGGGCTCTATACTTGAAATTCTGAACCTCTCTATTCCTTCAACATCGTCTAAGGCTTTAATCAAATCTAAGAAACTTTCTTTTCTTTCTCCTTTTATTATACCAAAATCACCGATATTAACTCCAGTTAAAACAATCTCTTTTACCTCGTTTCTGGCTATCTCTTGAGCAGCTTTTACGATATTTTCAATGGTGTCTGACCTACTCGCACCACGAGCCAAAGGTATGGTACAGTAGGAGCAAGGATAGTCGCAGCCGTCTTGAACTTTCAGAAATGTCCGAGTTCTGTCGTTTAAAGAAAATGAAGTATGATAATCTACTGTTTCGTTAATGTCAGTTGCAAAAACTTTATCTTCAGGTTTTACCGCAGAAGGAGACTTTTCAAAAGTGCCAATTAATTCATGCAGCCTGAATTTTTCTGCTGCACCCAATACTGCGTCAACTCCTTCTATTTCAGCTATTTCCTTAGGCTTTAGTTGTGCGTAACAGCCAATGATAGCCACATAACCATCTGGATTTATTTTTTGAGCTTCTTTAACAATTTTCTTGCATTTTTTGTCCGCATTCTCAGTAACCGAGCACGTATTTATTATAAACACATCTGGTTTTTCCTGAAAACCAACTTTTTTGAAGCCTTTATCCTCAAATGTTCTGGAAATAGTCGAGGTCTCCGAAAAATTGAGCTTACAACCCAAAGTATAAAATGCAACTTTCTTCATTAAGAATCAATTAAGTTACAAAATTACGAACAAAAAACCCCCAGAACAAAAGTTCTGAGGGTTCAATATCAATAAATGAGCTATTTACCTTCTAAAAATAGAATTACAATTTAGCTGTTTTTACAGTTTTGATAATTCTAGCCGCAACTTTGTAAGGATCAGCAGCAGAGTTAGGACGTCTGTCTTCTAACCAGCCTTTCCATCCTTTTTGTACCGCTGCTATTGGAATACGAATAGAAGCACCACGGTCAGAAACTCCGTAAGAGAATTGATCGATAGATTGTGTTTCGTGTTTTCCAGTTAATCTCAAGTGGTTATCAGCACCATAAACCGCAATGTGTTCTTTTACAAATGGAGCAAATGATTGACAGATGATGTCATAAACATTCTTGTCTCCAGCTGTTCTAAGTGCAGTATTTGAGAAGTTAGCGTGCATACCTGAACCGTTCCAGTCAGTGTCGCCCAATGGCTTACAGTGGTAGTTGATCCAAACATTATATTTCTCGCAAGTTCTTTCTAATAAATATCTAGCAACCCATATTTCGTCACCCGCTTGTTTAGCTCCTTTAGCAAAACATTGGAATTCCCATTGTCCAGCAGCAACCTCGGCGTTGATACCTTCTACGTTTAATCCCGCTTGTAAACAATATTCTAAATGCTCTTCGATGATATGACGACCATAAGCATTTTTAGCACCTACCGAACAGTAATATGGTCCTTGAGGGCGTGGGTAACCATTTGTAGGGAATCCTAAAGGAAGGTTTGTGTCGCAGTCGTATAAGAAATATTCTTGCTCAAATCCAAACCAGAAATCGTTGTCATCATCTTCAATAGTAGCACGGCCGTTAGATTCGTGAGGGTCGCCGTTTGCGTCCAAAACTTCACACATAACTAAGTATGAAGGAGTTCCTAATAAAGAACGCTCAGGATCTTTACAAATATATACTGGCTTAAGTTGACAGTCAGACGAACCGCCTGGAGCTTGCTCAGTTGATGATCCATCAAAAGACCACATATCACAGTCTTCTAACTTTCCAGAGAAATCGTTTTCTATTTTGGTTTTGCTTCTTAGGCTTTGAGTTGGTTTGTAACCGTCTAGCCAAATGTACTCTAATTTCGCTTTTGCCATTTTTGTAATAATTTTATATTGATTCTGTTTTTCTTAAAGAATTATGTTACAAATATATTGGCGAAATCAAAATATTATTTCTTTAATCAAAAAAAAGTATCGATTTAATTCTATTTTATTTGAAAAATACAACTATTTGTAAAAAAAATGAGATTTATATTGGAAACAAGGTTCATAATGAACTAAAATTTGGGTAAAAAATGATTTTGCGGTAATAATTCCCTTAAAATTGAATCTATATTCCTAAGAATTCTAAATTTTGCAGCAGATTTAAGCAAAAAACAAACATAATATTTGGATTTTGCTATTTTTTTAGAAATTGCATTATTCTCATTTGGCCTAAAAAGAAAAATGAAATTAGAACTTTCTAAAAAAACGTACATTCCTTTAAGCAAGGGAACTTTTAATTACCAAAATTATATAATTTGTAAAAAAACTTGAGGATTACCTTGCAAGAAAGTCTTGATAGCTTTTTTGTTGTAATGCTTTGCCTTCCACGAGCTCTTTGGACTTGAGTAATTCCTGATTTTGAATGAGAACTCTACCTTTATTGTCAAAAAGGATTTCTTTTTTTGGCTTTATAAAACCAAATCCATCATTGAAAACAAAAAATGCCCAAGGTTTTGTGTTGGTTTTAAATAAGTCCTTACTCCAGTAGAAAGCTGAGGTATCAAAGTTCATTTGACCGAGTAGAGTGGCAGAAATGTCTATTTGTGACGCTATATTTTTATAATCCCAGTTGGTATTTACGGCTCCACCTGTCCACAACATCGGAATCCTGAAGTCGTCCACACGATTTCCGGTTTCAGGCAGTTTGTGGCCATGATCTCCTACAATGATGACCAATGTATTTTGCCACCAATCAGTTTTCTTGGCTTTTTCTATAAAATTACCCAAGCATTGGTCAGAATAATTCAGTGAATTCATGAACAAATCCACTGTCGCATCTCCTTTTATTTTTGGTTCTTGCGTAGTTTCAAATGGTTCATGGCTACTCAAAGTCAATAAGCTGGAAAAGAACGGCTTGGCAGCAGCTACTCTATGATCCTCCAAGAATTTATCAAAAATGTACTCATCGTGAACACCCCATTTCGAGGTAGAAAGTTCGGCTGGGAAGTCGTTCATGTCTACAATTTTTTCAAAATTTGCATTGAACAAATAAGATTTTATATTGGCAAATTCTGTATCACCACCATAGTAAAATTGAGTAGAAAATCCATTTTTGCCAAATTCCTTGCTCAAAACTGGAAGTGTAGCCGTTTTGGTAGGATATTTTATGATTGACTCGGTTGGTTGGGTGGGAAAACCGCTCAAAATGCTCGTAATAGCTTTATCGGTACGATCACCCATAGCATAAAAATCAGAAAAATAAATGCCTTCGGATTTTAGTTTATTGAAATTCGGTGTTATTTCAACCTCATTGTGTTTTTGGTCTACAACTTTCTTAGTAAAACTCTCCCAAATAATAATAAGGACATTTGGTTTTTTGTCATTTAAAGTTAGAATCTGTTTTCTTGGGAAATCATTCTTGTATAGATTGGCTATAGTGGTATCAAGGCTTTCTTTAGGTAAATAAGTATAAGGATTCACCTTGTTGGACGAATTGTGAATGATGGATCTGAAAAAATTCCAAGGAGCATTTATAGCCGAAATATTTGCAAAATTGACTTTCGAGAAATATACAGTGCTATGGTTCATCGGGGCAATCCCAAAACCACCACGAATAGGAATAATCAAAACGCCAACCATCAATATTCCATAAATAATGAATGGGAAGTTTTTGATGTGTTTCCAATCATAAATTTTGTTGGCCATGATACGATAAACTATCGAACTGGCCACAATCACTAACAAGATAGTACTGATAATGAGTGGAATTACCGGTGAGTTCTTTACTGATGCCCAAGCTTCTCTTGGAGATTTTAAATAAGCAAGCGGCGTAGCATCTAATCTAAACGACCAAATATTGTAAACTTCTAAATCAACTACAATGATGAGCGTAATGATAAATATAAGGAAGAAGGTATAAGAAAATATGGTACTTTGAAATACACTTTTGTTGAGGAAATTAGAAATTGTAACCCACAAAAACGGGAATAAGCACAGGTAGCCTGCCATTGATAAATCCATACGGAATCCATGCCAAAAAATGCCGAAAACGGTTTCCAAGGTTAAGGTTTTGGAATCCTCGATATGATAAGAAAGAAAAATAACTCTTGCTGCTAGAAAGTATATGGACCAGAACGCGAAATATATTAACATGAATCTTAACCTTTCTCTCATTTATTTTGGGTTTTTATTTAAAAAGAAAAAAACAAATGCTTATTTTGCTTCAAATATAAAAGGTACAGCTCATAAATTAACAAATATGTCAGAACTTAGATGGAAAGCGATAGATGTGGCACAAAACCGCGTCATTCCAGTTATCCAAATTCCCGAAGGCAAAGTAACTGATTTCTACGGTATTCACACTTTTACAGATGAAGCCATGAAGACCCTGCTTTCGCCAGATGCTTACAAAAAGGTATCCAATGCAATAAAAACAGGTGATAATATAGAAGGTAACGTGGCTGACGAGGTCGCTTCCGCCATGAAGTCTTGGGCTATCTCAAAAGGAGCAACACATTATACACACTGGTTTCAGCCTCTCACGGGTGGCACTGCCGAAAAACACGATGCATTTTTTGATATTTCGTTTGACGGACACGCCATTGAAAAATTCAAAGGAAGTGCATTGGTTCAGCAAGAATCTGACGCTTCTTCACTTCCAAACGGTGGAATAAGAGAAACTTTCGAAGCCCGTGGATATACGGTTTGGGATCCAAACTCACCAGCATTTATCAGTTACAATAGCTCTGGAACGGGTACTTTGTGTATCCCATCCATTTATTTCTCCTACACTGGAGAACTTTTAGATGCCAAAACGCCATTATTGAACTCAACGATTGTTTTAGATAAAGCGGCAACTTCAGTAGCTAATATTTTTGACAGAAACGTAGAAAAAGTAACAGCAACATGCGGTATTGAGCAGGAATATTTTTTGGTTGATAAAGCTCTTTATCATTCTCGCCCTGACCTTATTATGTGTGGAAGGTCGGTTTTTGGTCATTCTCCAGCCAAGGGGCAGCAATTGGAAGACCATTACTTTGGCTCAATTCCTCCAAGAATCAACGCCTTTATGGTGGATTTTGAAATAGAAGCCCTTAAAATAGGAATTCCAGTAAGAACACGTCACAATGAGGTGGCTCCTGGGCAGTTTGAGGTAGCTCCAACTTTTGAAGAAATAAACCTTGCCTGTGACCATAACATCCTTTTAATGGATGTAATGAAAAAAACAGCTCAGAAGCACAATTTTGAGGTGATGTTTCATGAAAAACCTTTTGCGGGTATAAACGGAAGCGGAAAACATAACAATTGGTCGATAAAAACAGACACAGGTGTAAATCTTCTGGGGCCAAGTACAAAGCCAAAAGAAAGTCTAAGATTTGTGACATTTTTGGTGAATATCGTTAAAGCTGTTCATGATCACGCAGATATGTTGCGTGCAACGGTTGCCACAGCTGGCAATGAGCATAGACTTGGAGCGAACGAGGCTCCACCAGCCATTATTTCTGTGTTTTTAGGAACAGCCATGACAAAGGTTTTGGAAGATATTGAAAACAAGGAGATTATAGAAATAGAAAAAGGAGAGAATGCCTACATAAAACTTGGCTTGAATAGAATTCCGTCTATATTGTTAGACAATACCGACAGAAACCGAACCTCCCCGTTTGCATTTACAGGAAATAAGTTTGAGTTCAGGGCAGTGGGTTCTTCGGCCAATTCGGCCACGCCAATGATGGTTTTGAATACCATTGTAGCCAAACAATTGGAGACATTCAGGAAAGAATACGATTTGGAAAGAGAAAAGGATCCGTCTAAAAAAGAGGGCATCATCTTGAAAATTCTAAAAAGATATATTAAAGAATCTAAGAATATACTTTTTGAAGGAAATGGGTATTCGAAGGAGTGGGAAGACGAAGCGGCAATAAGAGGTTTGTCAAATATTAAAGACGTTCCTGAAGCACTAAAGGCTTATATTTCAGACCAAACGGTTGAGCTTTTTGAAAGTATGAAAGTACTGAACAAAAGAGAACTTCATGCAAGATATGAAATCAGGTTAGAGAATTATATCAAGAAAATACAGATAGAATCTAGGGTTATCGGAGATTTGGCTCAAAATCATGTGGTTTCTACAGCCATAAAATATCAAACAAGACTTGTGCAAACGGCTAAGTCGTTGATAGATATGGACATGAAAGAAGAAGCTGAGCCGATTCTGAACATTATCAGAGAAATATCAAAGCATGTGAATGTAATATCAAAGAACGTTAAAGACATGACCGAAGCCCGTAAAAAGGCAAATAATTGTGAGGATATTATTGAAAAAGCAAACATTTACTCCAACGAAGTAAGGCTTTTCTTTGATGTGATAAGAAAGAGTGTAGATAAATTAGAACTCATTATAGATGATGAGGATTGGCCATTAACCAAATATAGGGAACTTTTATACATAAGATAATGAACGACGGATACAAAGAAGAGGAAATCGAACAGCTTAAAGCTGAATGTGAAGAAGAGGAACAAATTTTTGTCTTGGTAGAAGACGAAGAAGACATGTCTGATGAAAATGAGTTTGCCCATTTTCAGTTTGTCGGTAAGCACGAGGGCAAAGAAGTGATTTATGACGCACTTTTGAGCACATTGTCGCTTCACCACAGTAGTTTATTGTATGAGGAAGCCGAGACAAAAGTGGCTAAACTTTATAAAGACTATGTGCCTTTTGAAGAAAGGGTGGAAGGCTCGAAAGTGAATGAGGAGGCCGAGCAAATGATCGAGGAACTTATTGAAGAAATGGAAGACGAGGAAACTGTAAAAGTGGCCGAATTCTGTGAGATTGATATGGACTTTGAATATGGAATTGGCCTAGATGTAGCATTAAATGTAGAAGAAGTTACTGTTGAGGTTATTGAGAAATTTATTAATGATTTTAACAACGGTACCTTAAAATTAGATAAGACAGCCTACAGCTTCAAGCATGGATTCGACGAAGATTGATTTTTTGTTTTACAGTCCTGAAATTGAAAAAACTAAATGTCTTGATTCCATAGATTCTTTACATGCAGTAAAGGTTCTAAGGAAAAAACAAGGGGATATTATTCAAGTAACTGATGGAATTGGGGGTTGGTATCGATGTTCGATATCAGACCCCAATCCCAAAGTTTGTAAATTGGATATTATTGACTTTGAGAAAGATTATAAAGCTCCAAAAAGAAGGATATTTGTAGGGATATGCCCAACAAAAAACGCAGATAGAATAGAATATTTTATAGAAAAAAGCGTAGAAATTGGTATCAGTGGCATATTTTTTATAAAAACACAACATACCTACCCAAAGAAAATTAATTTAGAGCGTTTCAGGAAAATAGCCGTTTCGGGAATGAAGCAATCCCTTAAAGCGTACATGCCTGAAATAAGCGAAATGATTAATTTCAATGCTTTTTTGAAAGAAAGTAGTCGTTTTTCTCAAAAAATGATAGCTCATTTGGACGGACAAGCCATAGACATCGCCAAAACTCAGTTGGATGCTGAACTATTAATATTAATCGGTCCAGAGGGTGATTTTTCGAAAGAAGAACTAAAATTAGCACTAGAAAATAACTTTAAGACAGTGACGTTAGGTGAAAACAGATTAAGAACCGAAACTGCTGGAGTTGTAGCAGTTAGTATTTTGAATTTATTATGATAAGAAAGCATGTTTTTTTAGCGGTTGCGATTTTAATTTCGTTTAGCTCGATTTCTCAGGTTTATACTGTCAAGGTGGCCAAATTGAAATATGGCGGTGGAGGAGACTGGTACACTAATAAAACTTCTATGCCCAATTTGATAAATTTTTGTAATAAAAATCTTAAAACAAATCTTTTTCCAGAGGAAGATATTATTGAACCAGGTGACAAAAAGATTTTTCAATATCCATTTGTACACATGACTGGCCATGGAAATGTGATTTTTAATGAAGGCGAAGCAAAAAATCTTAGAAATTATATGATTTCTGGCGGTTTTCTTCATATTGATGACAACTACGGACTGAATCAATTTATCAGAAGAGAAATGAAAAAGGTATTTCCGGAGCACGATTTTGTCGAAATTCCATTCTCTCACCCCATTTACCATCAAAAATACCAGTTTAACAAAGGTTTGCCGAAAATACATGAACACGACAACAAGCCACCACAAGGTTTTGGTATATTCCACGAAGGAAAACTGGTTTGTTTCTTCAGCTATGAATGTGACCTAGGAAACGGCTGGGAAGATGCTTCGGTCTATAATGATTCTGAAAGTGTGAGACAAGAAGCCTTAAAAATGGGAGCTAACTTGGTTCAATTTGCTTTTTCAAATTATTGATATATTTCCTCCATGATTTTCTTGCCAACTACGGGTTTAAAGTGAGAACCCTCATAATAATTACCTAAATAGTTCGTCAGCTTATTTTTCCCGGAGTAGTCGTACACATTGTTCTTTCCGAAATATTTCTCTATTAAAGCCTTGTCTTTTGAATTGTAGGCTCTTTGATCATAAAGCGGTGCAATAATGACTTTATAGTTGGTATTATTTCTTTTAAATGCATCAACTACAAGCTCCAAATCCTTTAGATGATGCTCCTTGATACTTTCCTCGTACATTTTAGGATTTTCAGGTTTAAGTGGAAACCAGTCATTTTTATAATAAGTCAATGAGTCTTTCTTCAATAATTCGATGTTTTCTGGGAAAAGAAAATCATTGCTGGGCGTTGTATAAAAATATTTAAACTTAAAAAACTCATCCATGTAAGGACGAAATGTGTTGAATATTTTTAAATCGAAAAAAGAAACGAAATACTGTTTTTTGAAGAACGCTTTGAAAAAAATCAAGTGATATTTAAAGACATTGGAAGAATCTTCCCAACGATAATCTTTTAGATGCACGATGGATTCTGACTTTTCAAAACTTTCATTAAAAGTATCATTATCAATCACTAAAATGGCATTTGATATTTTATTTCCTTGCTTTTCTATATATTTAACTTTGCCGGCTATTCCAGAAATATTGTCGTTGAAAGCATCAAAATGATAAGGATTTGGGTCTTTTATGTAAGTGGCCCAGTCTTTTGTCAAAAACGCACTAGATCTGGAACTACCGAAAACAAATGAGCTGAAATTATATTTTTGATTGTTTCTCAAGAAAGTTTCTGTGCTGATTCTATTTCTGTTATAGGTCTTTAGGAAGTTACTCCCATAGCTGTCATAACTATAAATTACATGAAACGGATCAAAAACAATATAAGATATTATCAGGAACCAAAGCGGGCCTCCGAAAATTAAAAGTCTTATAATGAATTTTTTAAAAGTGAATTTCATGTCTTAAAACTGAAAATAGATAAATTGAACTTCGCCAAAATAACCGTAAGTGATGATAAAGAATAAAAAGAAATAATAGATACTCCAACGCTGCCATTTAGGCCTATTTTCTACCCATAGACCCATATCTCGCTTGCTTTGCATTCTGTGAACGAACTCAAGAATCAAAATTCCTAATAGAACTACGATTAGGTTTTGTGTACCTATTAGTGCTATGATTTCTTTAAAACTGTGGCTGCTGCTGGCAAAAATGTTTTTGATAACATATTTGGCGTCAGAAAATTTTGTTGCTCTAAAGAATATCCAAGCGAATACAACCAATACAATAGTTACGATATTTTGAAAAGCAGCACTGAGTTTTTCTCCAAAAAGGCCAAAAAACTTAGTTTGGATGTTCTTAGTCAATTGTCCTATTATCTGGTAAAATCCATGTAATGTCCCCCAAATAACGAAATTCCAACTGGCTCCGTGCCACAATCCGCTGACCATAAATACCAGAAAAAGATTGAAGTATTTTCTAAACGTACTTACTCTATTCCCGCCCAATGGGATATACAAATAGTCTCTAAACCAAGTAGATAGCGAAATGTGCCATCTTTTCCAAAATTCAGAGATACTTTTGGCAGAATAAGGCCTATCGAAGTTTTTCATGAGATTAAAACCCATGACCCTGGCAGAGCCTAGAGCAATGTCTGAGTAGCCGGAAAAATCACAGAAAATTTGAATGGAGTAAAATAAAGTAGCTATCAAAATTGGCATACCTTGAAATTTGCCCAAGTCGCCGTAAACCTGATCCACGAAAACGCTCAGGTTGTCAGCTATCACTACTTTTTTAAACATTCCCCAAAGCATCAGTCTTAAACCTGATTTTACTCGCTCATAGTCGAAATCAAATTTTTCATAAAACTGGTGTAAAACATTCTGAGGGCGTTCAATTGGTCCTGCTACCAGCTGCGGGTAAAACATTACATATAAGGCATATATGCCAAAGTTTCGTTCCACTTTCTGATTGCCTCTGTACACTTCAATGGTATAAGACATGGCCTGGAAAGTATGAAAAGATAAACCAATCGGAAGAATAAAATGCCAAAGCGGATCATAATGCGTCTGGTTTATTTTATAACTAACGGCATTAAAATTGTCAATTATAAAATAGTAATATTTGAAAAGAGCCAGAACACCAATGTTGGCCACTAAACTAGTTGCCAAAGCCCATTTTCGTTTTACTCCCTGCGTTTTGTGTATCCAAATACCTGCATAATAGTCGATTATTATGGTGAATAGTAGTATGAAAATATACTCCCATTTAAAAAAAGCATAAAATACACAGCTAGAAGCCAAAAGCAACATCCACCTGTATTTGTATGGAAATACAAAGAAAAGAAAAGTTACTATTGGAAAGAAAAGTATGAATTCGAAAGAATTAAAAAGCATATCTCTTAATTTAAGACTCTTTTGGTATCAAAGTTTTCAAAAAAGTCTGACACTTCTTTCAAGAACAAACCACCCAATGAACCATCCACCACTCTGTGGTCGAACGAATGAGAAATGACCATCTTTTGTCTAATGCCTATCAAGTCACCTTCTGGGGTTTCTATTACCGATGGTAATTTTCTGATTACACCAAACGCCATAATGGCCACTTGGGGCTGCATAATTATAGGTGTACCTGAAAGATTTCCGAATGTGCCGATATTGGTAATGGTGTATGTTCCCCCTGCCAATTCTTCTGGCTTAAGTTGGTTATTTCTGGCTCTTTTGGCCAAGTCATTTACTTTTACAGCCAATTGACTTAAAGAATATTTATCCGCTTGGTGAATAACTGGCACTATCAAATTGCCATTCGGTAAGGCCACAGCCATACCTATGTTAATATCTTTTTTGTAAATGATATTTTCGCCACTTACCTGAATATTAATTCCTGGATATTTTTTGATGGCATTTACAACAGCCTCAATCAAAATAGGAGTGAAGGTAAGATTTTCTTTAAACTCTTTTATGAAACTATCTTTGATTCTCAGTCTCCAGTTTACCACAGGTGTCATGTCTGTCTCCATAAATGAGGTCACATGTGGAGAAATAGCTTTGGACTCAAGCATTCTTTGCGAGATCATTTTTCGCATTCTGTCCATTTCTACAATCTGATCTTCGCCTGTTCTGCTTATAACCGGGGCCTCAGAAATAAATGTTTTGGGTTGCTTTTTGGAGTTGAGAAAATTAAGAATATCATCTTTGGTAACTCTTTTTTCAAAACCCGTTCCCTTTATATTATCTAGTTCGGCTTGAGATATATTTTCTTTTTTTGCTATATTTAGTACTAGCGGCGAATAGAATTTGGTGTTCGAACTTGCCACCAAACTCGGTGACGATATTACTTCATCGAAGTGTTTTTCAATTTGATCCACATATTCATCCTCTGTAGCCTGATTTTTTTCTGTAGGTCTTATAAAAACGGCATCACTTTCTGTTTCAATCTCACATATCGGCTTACCTATAAGTGCTACGTCACCATCAATGACTAAGAACTTGGTGATGACACCGCTATGAGAGGAACCAATTTCGGTATCAATTTTGTCTGTTGCTACCTCCAAAATCATATCGTCTATGTCTACATGGTCACCTTCGTTTACCAACCATTTCAGAACAGTACATTCAAAAATACTTTCACCCATACTGGGCATTAATATCTCTACTTTTGCCATAAATATCTTTACTTATCTTTGGTTAATATTCTTAAAAAATTAAGGGCTGCTTTGGCACTGTATTCTATATTTACAATTCTGATCTTGCCTAGGCTAAGTTTTTTTGTTAATGTTTGTTTTCCGTCAGTTATTGCTAACCAGACGGTTCCAACAGGCTTTTCGTCAGATCCACCGTCTGGACCGGCTATTCCACTTGTGGCTATTCCGTAAGTGGTCTTCATCAAATTTCTAACACCCTCGGCCATTTCAATAACTGTTTGCTCACTTACTGCCCCAAATTTAGTTAATGTTTCTTGTTTTACCTTTAAAACATCCATTTTTGCTTGGTTGGAATAGCTTACTACTCCTCCCATAAAATAGGCTGAACTTCCAGGAATAGAAGTTAACAAATGCGACAAATAGCCTCCAGTGCAGCTTTCAGCCACACTAAGTGACGATTCACTTTCATTCAATATCCGACCGATTGACTTCTCAATCTCTTCATTTTCAAAACTAAAAATGTGTTCTTCTATCAATGGAACTAGCTTCACAACCTCGTCCTCTATTTGTTCCTCTACAGAAGACCTGTTCTCGCCAATTCCAGTCAATCTTAGCTTTACCTCTCCAAAGCTAGGCAAATATGCCAATTTAATATGCTCGGGTAAATTATCTTCCCAATTCTCTATTCTTTCCGCCAAAAAAGATTCACCCAAACCTATCGTCCTAATTATTTTATGAACAATTTCCGGTAGTTCAAATTTCGATTTTAACCTTGGTATAACTTCTTTACTCACCAAATATTTCATTTCTAAAGGAACTCCAGGCATTGATACGATTACTTTTCCGTTATGTTCCAACCACATTCCCGGAGCTGTGCCAGTGGCATTGTGCAAATAAGTGCATCTTGAAGGTATGGCCGCTTGTTGCCTATTAAGTTCGGTAAACGGCCTTCCTCTTTTCTCGAAAAAACTTCTTACAAACTCTTCTGCATGTGGGTTTATAACCAACTCATCATTAAAATATTCTGCCAAAGTTTTTTTTGTAATATCGTCTTTGGTTGGTCCCAATCCACCTGTAATAAGCACAATGTCGGCTCTTTGTAGGCTTTCGTCAAGTATATTCAAGATCTCTTTTTTTTGGTCGCCTACTGAAGATTTTCTGATAGTTTTAATGCCAATTTTATCCAATTCTTCTGATATCCATTTTGAGTTGGTGTCGGTTATTTGGCCGTAGAGTATTTCATCACCTATGGTTATTACCTCGGCATAAATTATTTTCATCTAAAAAAGTTTATTATTTGCTGTTACAAAATTCACTAATTTTGCGTTTAAATACAAAGACGTCCGAATTTCTCAAAATAAATGGACAAATCCAATTTTATAAAATTTAGATAAATGAAAAAATTTGCGTTGCTTTCAATTTTCTTTTTGTTTGGTTTGATTTCTTGTGGGCAGAAAATAAATTTTGGAAAAATCGTTAATTCTGTTTTGGCGGGTGCACCACTTACCGAAGCAGAAGTAGGAGAGGGACTGAAGGAAGCTCTTTCCGTAGGGATAAATTTAGGAGCAGACAAAGCCTCTGCCATAGATGGTTACTTCAAGAATCCAAAAATTAGAATTCCTTTTCCTCCTGAGGTTCAAAAAGTAGAAACTACTTTGAGAGGAATTGGCCTTGGAGGTGAAGTAGATAAGTTTATTTTAGCTCTAAATAGAGGTGCTGAAAATGCCGCTCAGCAAGCCAAACCAATCTTTATTTCAGCTATCAAACAATTGACTATTAGAGATGCCATAAATATACTCAGAGGAGAAAAAGATGCCGCTACCCAGTTTTTGAAAAGAACTACGTCGGCTCAGCTCATTCAGGCTTTCGAGCCTCACATGCTAAAATCTTTGGAAAATACTAATGCCACGAAGTATTACACTGACCTAGCCAATGTTTATAACAGAGTGCCATTCGTTTCGAAAATCAATCCTGACCTAAAAGGCTATGCTACTCAAAGAGCTGTAGACGGTTTGTTTTTGTTAGTGGCAGAGGAAGAGGCCAGAATTAGAGAAAATCCGCTTGCAAGAACCACTGAGCTACTCAAAAGGGTTTTTGGGAGTAACCAATAATCAGTATTTATTAATCAGAATTGAAATAACATGTTAAAGTCAGAAATTAATTTTTCTATAGATTTGGACGAAAGCAGGATTCCAGATAAAATTTTCTGGGATGCTACTGAAAATCCAAACGAAGGAATAAACGAAACAAAAGCGATATTCATCAGCATTTGGGATCATTATCACAAAGGCCTTCTAGGTATAAATCTTTGGACCAAAGATATGCCAGTGGACGAAATGGGACATTTTGCGGTTGATATTGTAGGTAATCTTTCACAAATGCTGAAAGATTCTACTCAAGACCCAAAGATGATATCGATTTTGGAGGATGCTTGTAAGCAAATGACCAATCATCTAAAGGAACAAGAAAAGCAAGATCAAGGAAAGAATTAAGAAATGCCTTAATCTCAAAAAAGCTTCATAACAGAAGCTTTTTTGTTTTTTGTGGTTTTAGAGTGTTTCTTAGAGTTTTATAAACTTCTTGGTATGTATTTTATCAGCAATCTGAATCTTGATATTATATGTTCCTGTCCCGAGTTTAGGTAGGTTTGTTCTGAACTCATCCATCGAAATAGTTTTCGCAAAAATACTTCTTCCCATCAGATCAAATACTTCTATTTGCTGATTATTAGAAACTTCTATTCCGTTAATTTTGATATTAATGTTTTGTTCGTCATTTATTGGATTTGGAAAAACGACAGTTTCTTCAGAATAATTTTCAATAGCCAGCACATTTTGAGCAAGTTCTACAAAACGTTTATAGCTTGGAATTCCGTATCCGATTTTATTATCGGGCGTTTCGTACTTACTGGCCGATTTTATCAAAAGTTCTCTGATTTTCATGGCACTATATTGCGGAAATTGTTGCTTTAAACTCGCCACCATGCCTGCAATAAGTGGAGATGAGAATGATGTTCCTGAAGAAAAGCTCGCATTTGGATTCGAAATAGCAACAGTGGTTTGAGACCCACGAGCAGACACTTCCGGCTTTAAAGTATTCTTTGCGTTGGGTCCAGGAGAACTGAAACCTACAGTATTTCCTATTGCATCCACAGCTCCAACCGAAATAACGGAGTCAGCATCCGCTGGCGTAACTATGTGATTCCAACTATTATTACCTTCATTCCCAGCAGAATTGACGACAATAATGCCTCTTGCAGCAGCATAGTCGGCGGCACGTGCTGAAATAGTTTTGTCACCGTTGAGGTCTTCGAACTTATAATCTGTTGAAGGGTTGTCAAAAGAATAATAACCTAAAGATGAGTTTATTACGTCAACGCCTAAGCTATCAGCATTTTCAGCGGCAAAAAGCCAATATACTTCCTCAATTCTTGTTTCAGAGGCAATATCTTCCGTTTTGTATAATGCAAAATCAGCATCGGGTGCAGTTCCCACTAATTGAGCATTTAACTTAGCTCCAATACAACTCATAGCAGCTGTTCCATGCCAATGCGATTCAAAAACGGTGGTATCATTTGAAACAAAATCATAAGTTTTTAAGATTTTTTTACCTGAAAAAAGATGTTTGAAAGCATCCATGGTATTGGCTTTTTCAAATCCAGCATCAAAAACTGCGACCCAAATTCCTTTTCCAGTAAAGCCGTTTTTGTGCATTTCATCTACGCCTAATTGTTGAATTTGGTTCAGAGAGTTTCCATAGTTAAATTCTTCATAGCTGCCAAATTTATCACTTTTGTTAGTCATTTCAGACGTGGCAGACTGCTTAGCACCTCTAATGTCCTGGTTGCCATCTATATTTTTTACAAAATCTAGTTTGCTTATTTTGCCCAGAATTTCAGGATTAGTTTCAATCAGAACCGCATTAAGCCATTTTGAAGTACCAACTATTTTTGCTCCAGCCGTTTTTAATTGATTGATATAATTTAGGTTGACAGGAATATCTAATGAGTTAACTGCTATATTTTGATTTTTACGTCTATCAATTGAGCGTTTGGAGAGGAATTTTTCAGGGGTGTTTATGCTAAAAACAGAATTCGATTTATCTTTAAGATAAACAAAATAGCGATTTTGGCCAAATGAAAAGTAAGAGCAGAGAAGATTGAAAAAACAAAAGAAAAAAAGACTCCTCATTTAAATCTAAATTAATTAATCAAAAATAGTAATTAATCGATGTAAATAGATGAAAAATGATATAATCTCAGACTATAAGCAACAAAGTTTAATCGAATATGATTTTCAGAAATTCATTATACCTAAAAAAACAAGGCTAATAATGAGCATTAGGTTTAAAATTTTGAACCACCAATAGTTGATAATTGAACTAGGCGTTTTGGCCTTGTGATAGTTTAACTTCAGATCTTTCATTTTAATAGTTTTTATTAGGAAACACAACTTGCAATAAAGATATTTATACAAATTGAATTTTCAAAAATAATTGAAAGAAAATATTTTCTTTTTTATAAATTACTTTGACAATTCAGAACTAATTTTGTGCCAGAATATAACATTACAGGGGATTTTAATGCAGAATATAAGAATAGCCATACAGAAATCTGGAAGGTTGAGTGAAGATTCAATAGATTTATTCAAAGAATGTGGTATAAAACTAGATATGGGTAAGGGACGTTTAAAGTCTATATCCTCTAATTTTAATGCTGAATTTTTGTTTCTTCGTGACGATGATATACCGGGTTATGTAGAGGATGGCGTAGCCGACTTGGGCATAGTAGGTGAGAATGTGCTCGTTGAATCTGCCAAAAAAGTTAATCTCGTAAAAAAACTTGGTTTTTCTCGATGTAGACTTTCAATTGCGATTCCAAGAGAAGACAGTTTTGAAGGACCGCAATCTTTACAAGACAAAAGTATAGCAACGTCGTATCCTAAGCTATTAGGGAAGTACCTCAAAGAAAATGGCATAAAAGCCAATATTCATGAAATTAGCGGCTCTGTAGAAATTGCTCCCTCAATAGGTTTGGCAGATGCGGTCTGTGATATTGTGAGCTCTGGCAGTACTTTGCTTAGCAATGGATTGAAAGAGGTTCAGGAGATTTTCAAGTCGGAGGCGGTCTTAATTGGCAATAAAAATCTTACTGCAGAAAATAAAGGTATTTTGGAAAAGATACTTTTTAGAATTAACGCCGTACAAAAGGCTCAGGACAATAAATATATATTGTTGAATGCTCCAAACGAAAAACTTCCTGAAATTATAAATATAATTGCAGGGATGAAAAGCCCAACCATTATGCCTTTGGCAGTAGAAGGCTGGAGTTCAGTACATTCTGTACTAGAGGAGAAGGCTTTTTGGGAAAAAATTGAAGCTTTGAGAAATGCTGGTGCACAAGGAATTTTGGTAATTCCAATAGAAAAAATGATACTTTGATAAATGAATATTTTTGAGTTTCCTAGTAAAGAACGGTATGCAGATATTCTCAAAAGACCAACTTTAGAGTTTGATGAAATAGAGCAGAAAGTTAGGCCTATCATTCTCGAAGTTAAAAATAAGGGAGATGAAGCCTTAAGGAAATATGCTCTAGAATTTGACAATATTCTTATAGATAATTTTAAAGTAGACTTATCAGAAATTCAAAATGCTGGTGAATTGTTGGATTCAGATCTTAAGAAAGCCATTGATCAAGCATTTGAAAATATTTATACTTTTCACAAAGCTCAACAGGTTACAGAGCGTGTAATAGAAACTATGCCTGGTGTGAAATGCTGGAGGAAAAGCGTGGGTATTGAAAAAGTAGGCATTTACATACCTGGTGGTTCTGCTCCTTTGTTTTCGACTGTTTTAATGTTAGGGATACCTGCCTTGATAGCTGGTTGTAAGCAAGTTGTGTTGTGTTCCCCAAGCAATCACCCTGCTATTTACTATGCTGCCAGTAAGTGTGGAATAAAAGATGTTTTTAGAATAGGAGGTTCGCAGGCAATAGCAGCCATGGCGTTTGGTACTGATACTGTACCCAGAGTATACAAAATTTTCGGACCGGGAAATCAATATGTAACTTCAGCCAAACAATTGGTTAATCAGTTTGGTACAGCCATTGATATGCCAGCCGGGCCATCTGAAGTGGCTGTATTGGCCGACCTCAGAGCAAATCCTACTTTTATTGCTTCAGATTTATTGTCCCAGGCTGAGCATGGGCCTGATAGCCAAGTTATTCTTGTTTCTGATGATTTAGGTATCATTAAGTCAACTCTATTTGAAGTTGAAAAACAATTAGAAAATCTTCCAAGAAAAGAAATAGCTAAACTTGCACTTGAAAATTCAAAAGCAATTTTGGTTGAAAATATGGATGTTGCCATTGATATTCTCAATGAGTACGCGGCAGAACATTTGATACTTCAAGTTACAAATCCAGAAGAAATTGCTGACAAAATCATCAATGCTGGTTCTATATTTTTGGGTGATTACACACCAGAATCTTGTGGTGACTATGCTTCAGGGACCAATCATACCTTGCCTACAAACGGCTATGCAAAAGCTTACAGCGGTGTCTCTTTGGATAGTTTTGTCAAAAAGATTACCCTCCAACAAATAAGTAAAGAGGGTATTAAAAACTTAGGACCTTACGTTGAAATAATGGCTGAAGCTGAACAATTGTTTGCTCACAAAAATGCAGTGACCGTTCGTTTAGAATCGTAGATTTTCAACAATAATTGCACTGGCTCCACCACCTCCATTACAAATCGCCGCCATACCATATTTGGCATTTTGATTTTGTAAAACGTTGAGTAGCGTAACAATGATTCTTGCCCCAGAACAGCCAAGTGGATGACCAATGGCTACTGCTCCTCCAAAAATATTCAGTTTGTCACTTTCTATGTTAAAATGCTTTGCAAACGCCATCGGAACCACTGCAAACGCCTCATTTACTTCAAAAAAATCAATATCAGTTATGCTAAGATTTGCGGATTTAAGTGCTTTTTCGGCAGCTATTATCGGTGCTGTTGTGAACCATTCTGGCTCTCTTGCTCCATCTGCATAAGAAATAATTTTAGCTAAAGGCTCGATGTTATGGTGTTTTAAATAATCCTCTGAAACAAGTATCAAGGCAGCGGCACCATCGTTAATGGTAGATGCATTGGCGGCCGTAACTGTTCCATCTTTACTAAAAACAGGTTTTAGGCTTGGGATTTTTTCAAAATTCACTTTTTTAAATTCTTCATCTTCTGATATTACTGAAACATTTCCTTTTTTGTCTGTAATTTCAATAGGTGAGATTTCAGTTGCAAAATTTCCATTTGAGGTGTTTAAAGCAGCTTTTTTATATGAGTTTATCGCAAACTCGTCTTGTTCTTCTCTTGAAATGTTATAGGCAGAAGCCGTGGCATCAGCAAAACAACCCATTGCTTTTTGTTGATAGACATCTGTCAAACCATCTTTCGCCAGACCATCAATTAGAACTCCATTTCCGTAGCCATAGCCATATCTTGCTTTTTCAAGATAAAACGGAATTTGTGACATGTTTTCCATACCACCTGAAACCACTACTTCATTTTGCCCTAAAGCAATACTCTGTGCTGCCAGCATAGTGGCTTTCATTCCTGAGGCACATACTTTATTAATTAGTGTAGTGGGGACAGAATTGGGCAATCCAGCTCCTAAGGCTACTTGAGTGGCGGGGGCTTGGCCTAAATTTGCTTGGACAACAGATCCAAAGTAGAGTTCATCTATATCAGTTGCCATTATTTTGGCTTCTGATAAAGTAGTTTTTACAATTTCAGCACCGAGTTTTACTGCTGGGATATTGGCAAATACTCCACCGAAACTACCAATGGGTGTGCGTTTGGCAGCGACAATATATACCTCTTTCATATTTTTATTAATTTGACCCAAATATAAGCTTTGTGACTAGTTTTTTGAAAATTGATTTATATTTTTTAAGCAAATGCTCTTTTATTGAATACTAAAATTAAGGATTTGAACATAAAAAAAGGAGTAAACTTTCGTTTACTCCTTAAATATCCGAATTAATAAAAATCAAATAGACGACTTTTTCTTTTGCTGAGTTTGCTCTCCAATTTGAATCAATTGCTCCGTGCTTTTATAACCCAATGCCTGATTTACAATTTTTCCAGATTTGGGGTCGATAAAGAAAAGCGTCGGATAACCTCTTACAGGATATTTCATACCCAAGGCAGGTCCTTCACCTTGCTCCATGTCGATTTTTACATTAACAAAGTTGTCATTAAAAAACTCTCCAACTTTTTTATCTGGAAACACCCTAGCTTGCATAGACTTGCACGGTCCACACCAGCTTGTGTAGGCATCCATAAATATGATTTTGTTTTCAGCTTTTGCTTTCTGAAGTGCCTGGTTCCAAGAGGTTTTTTCAAACTTTATTCCAGACTCTTGAGAAAATGCGGAAGCTGACAATCCCAACAATACCAATACAACTATATTTTTCATCGTTAATTTTTAAATTTCTATTTCTACAACGCTACACAGGCAAATATTAAACCAACAATTAGTTTGTTAACATTTTTTTAACATTAATCGTAATCTTCATCCTCGTCAGACTTCTTTCCGCTTCCTACACGCATGGTATCTAGGTCAGTATATTTATCTTCATAGTCATCTTTGACATCTTCTTTTAGATTACCCTCTTGGTCATAATCGGTGTCTTCTTTGATTATTTTCTGAGCTTGAATGTTGGTCATTCTTATGAGATAATACTTATCATCAGTCTCAAAAGGTAAAGCACTAACATACTTGCCGTCTTTGTCTGTGAATCTTATCAAATGCTCTGAGAATCCATTTGGATAGAACAACTTTATTCTTTCTTGCATATCATCCGAAAGTTTCGAATAATCTTTGATGGCTTTTGGTTTGTTCATTTTATTAGTTTTAGAAAAACAACATGAATGAGCGGAAACTCACTCTGATTAATCATATAGTTCAATTTAAACACTAAAATCGTGCAAAAAATATTCTAAGTCCAAATATTTTTCAATTTTTAATTGAGTTTACGTTCAAAACCTTAAAAAAGTTGTTTTGGTTTTAATATTTATATTTTTAATTCCTGATTTTACTCTGATTGAAGTTTATATTTGCAAAAAAAAATGCAGAATGAAACCAGTATATAAAGCACATCCTTGGCATGGTATTTCAGTAGGACCAGACGCTCCCGAAGTTGTTACAACTTTCATTGAGATTGTACCTTCAGATACCATTAAATATGAAATTGATAAAGAATCAGGATTTTTGAAGATTGATAGACCTCAAAAATATTCTAATATTGTTCCAGCTTTATACGGATTTATTCCACAGACCTATTGTGGAGATAAAGTAGCTGAATTTGCAAGAGAAAAAGGTGCAACAACGATTAAAGTGGGAGATGGAGATCCCTTAGATATTTGTGTGTTGTCATCACACCATATACCTCATGGGGATATATTATTACAAGCTAAGCCGATCGGTGGTTTTTGTTTTATTGACAAAGGTGAAGCTGATGATAAAATCATTGCTGTACTGACGGGTGATCAGATTTACGGTAATTTTAACGATATTTCAGAATTGCCGGGTGGAGTAATTGAAAAGCTGAAGCATTATTTTCTAACCTATAAAAATCTGCCAGGAGAACCGCAACATTGTGAAATTGCTTATGAATATGGCAAGGAAGGAGCAGGGGAAGTCATTAAAAAATCAATGGAAGATTACAGGGATTTGATTTTCAATCCATTAAAATAAAAAAAGGAGCGAAAGCTAGTCATGGTCGGAAGAAATTCCGGCCATTTTTATGTTTTAAAGTGTATATTAGGATTTCCACCAGATAAGATTACGATTTCTCTTATCAGCAAGTTTCTGACCTCCATTTTAAACCTTCTTTTTGCGGTTTTATAACTAAGGTTGTTGGCATGCTTATATACAAGTATCAGCATTGCTGCTATTAAAGTCATGTAAAGCATTACTTTTATTCCATTTTCATTTAGTGAAACCAGATGACTTACATTAAGCTCTTGTTTTATAAAGCGAAAAAACACTTCTATGTCCCAACGTTTTTTATAAATATCGGTAATTTCCTTTGCCGTCAAGTCGAAGTTATTGGTGATAAATGCCATTTTATACTCTCGATTGTTTTTACTTTCGGTCATAATTAACCTTAAAGGAGTCTGTACAATTTCCTCTCTATAATGAAGATTTCCTTTTTTATTTTGTATAGGTTTTCCTGTATAAAGGTAGACCTTACTATCTTTTAATAAGGTTAATGACCCTAAGTCACAATCGGTATTCGAGTTTATTAATGACGAAAGCTCTTCGTATTTGCGATTTTCTTTGGCTCTGGCTACGAACTCAATTTTCTTAGAAGAAAACTCGCTCATAGTTTGT
>NZ_RJUE01000051.1 GCF_024343735.1 Lacihabitans sp. CCS-44 | reverse complement strand
CGATTTCGCCAACTATATTTGTCCAAGAAGGATTTTCAGAAGAACAATTCTCAGATTTTTGCCACTGAATATTTCCGCCGCTTGGGTTAATTAGGCTGTTGATTGTCAATGGATTAAATCCTGAGCAGTTTATGGTTGAGTTGGTCACAATTGAGCCTGCTGTTAAAACTGGAAAAACAGTGATGTTAATGATTTGGCTTTCGGGTGATTGGCACTTTTGGAAAACACAATGAGCGGAAATACTGAAATTATTTGCAGCGGAAATATTTATAGAATTTCCAGAAAGTCCGTTGCTCCAAACTATTTCCCCATCACAATTACTTCCCGTGATTTGG
>NZ_RJUE01000049.1 GCF_024343735.1 Lacihabitans sp. CCS-44 | reverse complement strand
TAAGCATAATAATCTGAAAAAGTAGTGTAGATGAACTCATAGACTTCCTTAAAGTAATGATAGTCAATCTTTGAAAGCCTTTCCGAAATGGAGCTTCTGACTACGGTTTCCCTTTCATCTAAGTCAAACAGTACTTTAAATCCCGAATCGTTAAAAGTATCTTCTAAAGTGCGTTGGCTTAATTTCTCATTGTCTAGAATTCCATAAAGTAGTAGATAGAATACCTTTTTGGCATGCAATACTTTAGTATAATAGTCAACATTCGTATTAGAGGATAGGTGGGTTAATAAAGCCTCTGGTATTAACCCTATCAGTTGGCTTACTGATACCTTGTGGTTCTTGAAATTTGTCATTAGATTTTAAGAAAGCGTAGCCAAAGATACAAATTCATAAGTCTAAGACAACGACAAATCATTAATAACAAAAAATGGCCGGAAGATATTTAATCTTCCGACCATGACTAAGCGAAAGCTCCTTTTTTATACTATTTATCGTAAATGTTATTTTTTGTACATAACCTTTTTCACTGCGTCAATTGTCCTTGCAACGTTTGGTAAGGTAGCCTCAATAAGAGTAGGGGCGTAGTGTAAAGGAATATCCATATTGTTTACTCTGATAACAGGAGCATCCAAATGGTCAAAGGCATAACGTTGTAAATGATATGTTATTTCAGATGAAATAGCTGCTAATGGCCAAGCTTCTTCTACAACCACACACCTGTTGGTTTTCTTTACTGAGTCAACAACTGTTTGATAGTCAATAGGTCTTACTGTTCTCAAATCTATCAATTCTACACTTATACCTTCTTTTGCTAATTGTTCGATAGCTGGTAAAACCACTCTTGAAATCATTTTTCCAAACGAAACAATCGTAACATCTTTGCCTTCTTGTATAACATTTGCCTTTCCGATAGGTAAAATATATTCTCCGTCAGGAATCATACCTTTGTCGCCATACATTTGCTCAGACTCCATAAAAATTACTGGGTCGTTGTCACGAATAGATGCCTTCAAAAGACCTTTACATTCATAAGGATTTGATGGAACAACAACTTTCAGTCCGGGGGTATTAGCAAACCAATTTTCGAAGTTTTGTGAGTGTTGAGCTCCAAGCTGACCTGCATTGCCTGTAGGCCCTCTAAACACGATTGGGCAAGAATATTGCCCAGCTGACATGGCCATTATTTTGGCAGCACTGTTGATGATCTGGTCAATGGCAACAAGTGAAAAGTTAAAAGTCATGAATTCAATAATCGGACGACAGCCGTTGATAGCAGCACCAACACCTATACCTGCAAAACCTAGCTCAGCAATTGGGGTGTCAATAACTCTTTTGGGTCCAAACTCATCCAACATTCCTTGACTGGCTTTGTAAGCTCCATTGTATTCAGCTACCTCTTCACCCATTAAGAATATTGTTTCATCACGACGCATTTCTTCTGACATCGCCTCTTTTACAGCATCTCTAAATTGAATTTCTCTCATTTTTGGCTTATAAATAAATTAATTTTGGGCAAAGACCCCAATTGGTCTACAAAAATAGTAAGCTATTGTCAATTTCCGAAATCTATTTGTAGAATTGCGTGATTTCGTTAATTTATTTTTGTCGATTGTTATATTTTCGGTGTTTAAAATTCAATAATTTGATGTTTCCTAAAAAGAGATTATGGGTTTGTTCATCCATTACTATAAGAAGGAATGAAATTTTTATGGGATAAATTTAATTTGGGTTATGTGACCATTTCAAGGTTTTGATTTGTTCGATTTAATTCCGAAGGAATTTAATATTTATAGAAGAAGAATTTTGCAGTGGTTGTACGACCCCTTCGGGGTCGAAT
>NZ_RJUE01000048.1 GCF_024343735.1 Lacihabitans sp. CCS-44 | reverse complement strand
GTTCGTCTTCCAATCGTTTCTTTTCTAATGCCAATTTCTGAGTTTTTTCTAATTCCAATTGTTCTTGTTTGAGTTTTTCGGCGGCCAATCGTTCATCCTCTATTCGCTTCTTTTCCAAAGCTAACTTCTGGGCTTTTTCTAATTCCAATTGCTCCAGTTTGAGTTTTTCAGCGGCTAAACGTTCGTCTTCCAATTGTTTCTTTTCTAAAGCCAATTTCTGAGACTTCTCTAATTCCAATTGCTCCAGTTTGAGTTTTTCGGCAGCCAAACGTTCGTCTTCCAATCGTTTCTTTTCCAAAGCCAATTTCTGAGCCTTCTCTAATTCTAAAGCTTCTTGTTTGAGTTTTTCGGCGGCCAATAGTTCATCCTCTATTCGCTTCTTTTCCAAAGCTAACTTCTGGGCTTTTTCTAATTCCAATTGCTCCAGTTTGAGTTTTTCAGCGGCTAAACGTTCGTCTTCCAATTGTTTCTTTTCTAAAGCCAATTTCTGAGACTTCTCTAATTCCAATTGCTCCAGTTTGAGTTTTTCGGCAGCCAAACGTTCGTCTTCCAATCGTTTCTTTTCCAAAGCCAATTTCTGAGCCTTCTCTAATTCTAAAGCTTCTTGTTTGAGTTTTTCGGCGGCCAATAGTTCATCCTCTATTCGCTTCTTTTCCAAAGCTAACTTCTGGGCTTTTTCTAATTCCAATTGCTCCAGTTTGAGTTTTTCAGCGGCTAAACGTTCGTCTTCCAATTGTTTCTTTTCTAAAGCCAATTTCTGAGACTTCTCTAATTCCAATTGCTCCAGTTTGAGTTTTTCGGCAGCCAAACGTTCGTCTTCCAATCGTTTCTTTTCCAAAGCCAATTTCTGAGCCTTCTCTAATTCTAAAGCTTCTTGTTTGAGTTTTTCGGCGGCCAATAGTTCATCCTCTATTCGCTTCTTTTCCAAAGCTAACTTCTGGGCTTTTTCTAATTCCAATTGCTCCAGTTTGAGTTTTTCAGCGGCTAAACGTTCGTCTTCCAATTGTTTCTTTTCTAAAGCCAATTTCTGAGACTTCTCTAATTCCAATTGCTCCAGTTTGAGTTTTTCGGCAGCCAAACGTTCGTCTTCCAATCGTTTCTTTTCCAAAGCCAATTTCTGAGCCTTCTCTAATTCTAAAGCTTCTTGTTTGAGTTTTTCGGCGGCCAATAGTTCATCCTCTATTCGCTTCTTTTCCAAAGCTAACTTCTGGGCTTTTTCTAATTCCAATTGCTCCAGTTT
>NZ_RJUE01000047.1 GCF_024343735.1 Lacihabitans sp. CCS-44 | reverse complement strand
TTTTTCATCCACAATTGGTCTTAAATACGGCTTTTGCTGATTCAACCATTTGCTCCGGAAGTTCCATAATTTTATCAAGTTCTGGCTGTAAAGCCAATATTCTTTGGTCAACTGGTGAGACTTCCGCCCAAATTTCAGTTTCGCCGAATGTCAATACCACTTACACCGTTTCTTGCAAAAATGCTTGTGATGAAATTTCTAAAAATGTTAATATTCAGGTCGTTGCAGGGATTGAAAAACCATTAAATACAACTCCTGAAAGTTTCTTGAGTCCCAATATATTGGTTTTTTCGGCAACTGGACAAAACTTGAAATGGTACAGTTCAGCAAGCTCAAGTGTATTTTTAACCCAAGCTCCAGTAATAAACATTCCTGGTGATTACAATTTTTGGGTTACACAAACTATCGGAATTTGTGAAAGCCCAAGGTTAGAGATTCACTCGAAATTATTCCCTGCATTGCAAATCTCCTCACAACCAAATGGCATAACAAATTGCTTTGGAAATACTTCCAATATAACTTTAAGTGCAGTAGGAAGCGGAATATTAAAATACAAATGGCAAAGAAAAAGACCTAACGAAACTACTTTTTCCGATATTTTGACAGATCAAAATAGTCTTGAAAACTTTGACTCTAAAGAATTTAAAATAAAGAACATTGGCAATATAGAAAGTCCACACTTGACCAAGTTTAGGTGCATAATTAAGGATGATTTTTCCGAGATACAAAGTGAAGAAATAGAAATTATTGTCAATAGGTTATTGGGAAATCTAGCCAACCAAAAGCTATGTTTAGGAAACAACTTCGATCTAAACATAAACAATTCACATATCATTACTGGTTCTCCAACACATATTCAATGGCAACAACGGGAAGGAACTGGTTCAGATTGGACTAATTTAAAAGACTCAGCAAATTTTTCTGGAACAAATTCATTGCATTTATCCATAAATAATCTGACCTTAGAAAATCAAAAACAATACAGATGTTCTGTGTTATTTAACTCTAACACAGGCACTTGCTCTGAAGTCACTGACTTGATGTCGTTAAGCGTTGGCTCATTCCCGCAAACTCCTGAAAACAAAGGAT
>NZ_RJUE01000046.1 GCF_024343735.1 Lacihabitans sp. CCS-44 | reverse complement strand
TTTGAATTCTTCGAGAACAAACAAAGCTTTGACTAAAAAAGAATTAGATGCAAATTATCTATTAATGGCTGGGGTAAGCAATGAATTATTTATTAAAGCTCAGAAAACCTTAGTGGAATATGTAATTTCTGAGGGGTTTGTTGCTGAAGAAGGTATGTTTGTAGAGGACTCCGATTTTTTGAGGAATTCATTCGCTTGGAATATTGAAAAGTATAGATTTCGAATGGATTTTCGTTATGGAGGGGGTTATTCAACGGAAGTAAAACCTTTTTCGGCTATTTCGGATGAAAAGAAAAAAGAATTTGACTATAAAATTCTAGAGTCAGTAAGTCAAGGTAAAATACATCGTGACCTTGCTTTAAAGTATCTTTTTGGATATCGAGCCAATAATAAATTGCTTTTTACTAAAATCAATATCGAGAATATTGAAAACTGCTCACTCGACTTAAAAGAAAAAACGTACTCCTTGTTTTATTACAAAAAGACTGGGCAAACTTTGGACGACGAAAGTCAACGCACACTAGAGGAATTACAGTATGGAGATAGTAATCTGATATTTGAGAAAGCAAAATATAAAATACTGAAAAACAGTTACTTTTCAATGAGTTCGGATGCTCAAATGGAAGAAACAACTGTGCCCAATTGTGATATTGCCAAACAAATTATTGAAAAGGCCACCATAATCCAAGACTAAATCCTATGAAAAACCTCATTATTGTCTGCACATTATTTATAACAAACCAAGTTTTCGCCCAACTAGATTTTAGAAAGGAATATTATCCAGTCATTAATCGGGCCGAAATGGCCATCACCAAGGATGATTATCAAACTGCTTTTACAGAATATCAAACTGCATTTTCGGCAGTAAAAACACCATTGGCTAGAGATATTTTTAATGCCGTGGCCTGCAAATTTCTTCTGAATGACTTTGAAGGAGCTAAACCTTTGCTTTTGAAATTGGCGAGGAAGGGAATTTCTACCATCACATTGGAGAAAAAGGAAGTGTTTTTGATGGATAATATAAGAAGTCAATGGAATAGTTTTAAGTTTCTTTATGAGCAAATTCAAAGCATGCAGCAAGAGAAAATTATTGTTGGACTGTCCGATAAATTAACTTTGTATAATAGTGTATATGATACTTTAAACGTAAATTCCGTGACTTTTTTCCTGGGTGAAGATGGGAAAGGCCAGCAAATATTGTCAAAGGATTTGAATTCTTCGAGAACAAACAAAGCTTTGACTAAAAAAGAATTAGATGCAAATTATCTATTAATGGCTGGGGTAAGCAATGAATTATTTATTAAAGCTCAGAAAACCTTAGTGGAATATGTAATTTCTGAGGGGTTTGTTGCTGAAGAAGGTATGTTTGTAGAGGACTCCGATTTTTTGAGGAATTCATTCGCTTGGAATATTGAAAAGTATAGATTTCGAATGGATTTTCGTTATGGAGGGGGTTATTCAACGGAAGTAAAACCTTTTTCGGCTATTTCGGATGAAAAGAAAAAAGAATTTGACTATAAAATTCTAGAGTCAGTAAGTCAAGGTAAAATACATCGTGACCTTGCTTTAAAGTATCTTTTTGGATATCGAGCCAATAATAAATTGCTTTTTACTAAAATCAATATCGAGAATATTGAAAACTGCTCACTCGACTTAAAAGAAAAAACGTACTCCTTGTTTTATTACAAAAAGACTGGGCAAACTTTGGACGACGAAAGTCAACGCACACTAGAGGAATTACAGTATGGAGATAGTAATCTGATATTTGAGAAAGCAAAATATAAAATACTGAAAAACAGTTACTTTTCAATGAGTTCGGATGCTCAAATGGAAGAAACAACTGTGCCCAATTGTGATATTGCCAAACAAATTATTGAAAAGGCCACCATAATCCAAGACTAAATCCTATGAAAAACCTCATTATTGTCTGCACATTATTTATAACAAACCAAGT
>NZ_RJUE01000045.1 GCF_024343735.1 Lacihabitans sp. CCS-44 | reverse complement strand
ACATTGCAGAATATAGTGTTGATATTTTTGGACCATGTGGTACAGTCTCTCATTCTGGAATCAACGTGGCGGTGGCTCTGAAACCTGTGTTTTCTTTGAACCCCGTAAATACACCAAAATGCGTGGGTGAAACCGCTATTTTCAAAGCGGCCGCAAGCAGTGCTTCAAGTATTTTCTGGCAAAAAGATGGAATAAATCTTGTAGACGGTGGAAACATATCGGGAAGCAATTCGGCTACGCTAATAGTAAGCAACATTAGAGCAGGTTTTGATACCGGTGTTTACAAAGCCATCGCAAACGGTTCTGGAGCTTGTTCTTTCGCAACTACAATAAGTGCCGAAGCCATTTTGAGTATCAATGCTCCAATAACCAATGTGAAAATTTCTCCAAACGCCGACAAATGCGAGGGCTCAAGTGCAATTATCGAAGCCACACATGACGGTGTCGTAACTGGCTATCAATGGTTTAAAAATGGAGAAAAAATACCTAACAGTACAAATTTCAAAATAGAATTCAATATCCTAAAACCTTCAGATAAAGGAACTTACACAGTGGAAATTTACGGACCCTGTGGAACAATAACTTCAACGGCCTCATTCCTAAATGTGACAGCATTGCCTGTAATCATCACCCAACCAATAGATGCAAAAAGATGTATTGGTGAATCAGTAACTTTCCAAATTGCAGGTACAGATTTCGGCTCGTTTAGATGGTTTAAAAACGGAGCGAATCTAAACATAACTACACAAAATTTAAATATACCATCAGTAAATGAATTGTCTAGTGGTCAATACATAGTCGATGTGTTTGGGGTTGGAGCATGTGCTACCAGAACTACTTCCAGCAGATTTACAAACCTTGAGGTTGGTAGTAAAATTGCCGTAGAGAAAATTACCAAAAACGTAAGTTGTTTTGGCTTGAGCGATGGTAGCATCCAACTTAAAACCACAGGAGGTTTCGGATCACCATACAGTATTACTTGGCAAAATCCATCCTCAGCAAAAGGAGAAACTGCGACCAATTTAGCCGCGGGACTTTATGAATTTACTATAGCCGACAGTCGAGGTTGTTCTCAAAAAGACAGTATGAGAATCTCTCAACCAGAAAAATTGTCAGCAAACTTAGTTTCAAAAACTCTTAACTATTGCGAAACTTCTGGAAAGGCGAGTGTTAAAACAGCGGCATTTGGTGGAACTAAACCTTAC
>NZ_RJUE01000044.1 GCF_024343735.1 Lacihabitans sp. CCS-44 | reverse complement strand
TTTGTAATTCCCAATACTGTCTCCAACGATTATAGCACCGAGTAATTTTTTACCCAATGGAGTGATCCATTCATATTTAGTTCCATCGGCCACAGTACCATTTACTTCAAAAGGTTTAGAAGGACAAACTTCTTTTTGCTTTGTAATATTCAATGAAATGGCAACTGGAGAAATTAGTTTTAGTATATCTGATTTTACCTCACAACCTAAAGCATCAGTTACAATTGCTTGTGCATTTTCATTATTTACAGCAAGATTTGTAATTTCAGAGGCCGTACCAGTGTAGTTGACACTATTCCAAGTGTATTTGTAAGCTCCTCTACCCGAAGTGGCCAAAACTGAAAGCTTAGCATCAGCTTTGCCAAAACATGATGGTTGAGTGTAGCTCAACTTCGCTGACATCTTTGAAGTTGAATCTTCAATGGTTGTTGCCAAAGTAGTCTCACAATTGTTTGCGTCTACAATTTTTAGGGTGTAAGTGCCGGCTTTAAGATTTTGTCTATCTAATTCCACAAAATTAGGAAGGTCACTCCATGAGGCCTTGTAAGGTTTAGTTCCACCAAATGCCGCTGTTTTAACACTCGCCTTTCCAGAAGTTTCGCAATAGTTAAGAGTTTTTGAAACTAAGTTTGCTGACAATTTTTCTGGTTGAGAGATTCTCATACTGTCTTTTTGAGAACAACCTCGACTGTCGGCTATAGTAAATTCATAAAGTCCCGCGGCTAAATTGGTCGCAGTTTCTCCTTTTGCTGAGGATGGATTTTGCCAAGTAATACTGTATGGTGATCCGAAACCTCCTGTGGTTTTAAGTTGGATGCTACCATCGCTCAAGCCAAAACAACTTACGTTTTTGGTAATTTTCTCTACGGCAATTTTACTACCAACCTCAAGGTTTGTAAATCTGCTGGAAGTAGTTCTGGTAGCACATGCTCCAACCCCAAACACATCGACTATGTATTGACCACTAGACAATTCATTTACTGATGGTATATTTAAATTTTGTGTAGTTATGTTTAGATTCGCTCCGTTTTTAAACCATCTAAACGAGCCGAAATCTGTACCTGCAATTTGGAAAGTTACTGATTCACCAATACATCTTTTTGCATCTATTGGTTGGGTGATGATTACAGGCAATGCTGTCACATTTAGGAATGAGGCCGTTGAAGTTATTGTTCCACAGGGTCCGTAAATTTCCACTGTGTAAGTTCCTTTATCTGAAGGTTTTAGGATATTGAATTCTATTTTGAAATTTGTACTGTTAGGTATTTTTTCTCCATTTTTAAACCATTGATAGCCAGTTACGACACCGTCATGTGTGGCTTCGATAATTGCACTTGAGCCCTCGCATTTGTCGGCGTTTGGAGAAATTTTCACATTGGTTATTGGAGCATTGATACTCAAAATGGCTTCGGCACTTATTGTAGTTGCGAAAGAACAAGCTCCAGAACCGTTTGCGATGGCTTTGTAAACACCGGTATCAAAACCTGCTCTAATGTTGCTTACTATTAGCGTAGCCGAATTGCTTCCCGATATGTTTCCACCGTCTACAAGATTTATTCCATCTTTTTGCCAGAAAATACTTGAAGCACTGCTTGCGGCCGCTTTGAAAATAGCGGTTTCACCCACGCATTTTGGTGTATTTACGGGGTTCAAAGAAAACACAGGTTTCAGAGCCACGGCCACGTTGATTCCAGAATGAGAGACAGTACCGCATGGTCCAAAAATATCAACACTGTATTCTGCAATGTCCGCTGTAGTTAAGTTACTTAGCGTCAGACTTGCGTTGGTTTGTCCAGTGATGTTGTTACTGGCTTTTTTCCACTGATAGCCAGTGATGGTTCCAGCGGCCACTACTTCGAGGGTTACATTTTCACCTTCACATTTGCTTTGCGAAGAAGAAACAGAAGTGATACTTATCGGTGTATTTACAGTTAGGGTAGCTGCAGAGCTGGTTACGCTTTGACTCGCACAAGCACCCGCACCGAACGCTTTTACGGAGTATGTACCTGCATCGCATGTAGCACAAAGATTACTAATGGTTAAGCTCGATGAAGAACTACCAGAGATATTTCCACCGTCAGACAGGTCAGAACCGCCTTTTTGCCATTTGTAAGAACCTGCATTGCTAGCAGCTGCCGTGAAAGTTTGGCTTTCGCCAACACATTTGATTGCATTTACTGGGTTTAAAGAAAACACAGGTTTCAGAGCCACCGCCACGTTGATTCCAGA
>NZ_RJUE01000043.1 GCF_024343735.1 Lacihabitans sp. CCS-44 | reverse complement strand
TGTAAATAGGAATGCTATTGAAAATCGTAGGGTCATAATATTACGCACAACGAACAGGGCTTGTGGTCAGGTGGGGGCTTTGAAACTCGTCCGCCCGAACGTCAGCCGATATAAATTACTGATGTTGAGTTACTTACCAATGTTCAATCGGTTTCCGTCCGCCGAAACAAAAGTACAAAAGAATTCCAATTGTTCAATAACTTCAGTCAGCCCCCCACTTGCCACAAACCCATGTTGGCAGAAGTTTTTTTTACGATTAATCAAAAATTAGCAACAAAATTAGCCCTAAAATCATTGTCAAAGTTACCGCTCTATCCATACTAATTAATGGTTTATTTTTTATAAAACCGTATGGTAACATTACTATACCTACAACCACAAAAAAATAAGACCATTTGCTGTCTTTGTCTTCCAATTCTGTTTTGAGCTCCAGGTTAATGTAATTAATACCGTCTTTTTTCAGTCCATAAACATCATTATAGTCATTCCAAAAAGAACCTTTATTCAAATTATCCAATTCAGATTTTTTTATTTTTAATCCTACTCTATCACCAACTTTAATATTTGCTTTAAAAGAATTGTGGTCAGTCGCCTTGTAAGTCATTGCTGTAATTTTAAACTCATGCTGATATTCCTTAGTTGTCAGTATAATATCTCGATAGGTCGTCGATTTGATTTTGTATTCATCATATTTTGGAGTGTCTTTAAGTGTAACATTAATTGTACTTAATTCGTTGTCTGGCAATGAATTGTCACGAAGTGCTAAATAAAGAAACAGAAATATGAACGCAATTGAAATTGTAATAACAATAATTCTGTCTCGTCTCGTCACAAGTTCATTCGGTTTCTTTATTGCAAGCATTTTCTGTCTGTCCCGCTTATTTTGTAGTCTCTCGTTTCTGCTCATAAAATTTCTGCCAACGAGTATATTTGCGAAACTCATTTTTGGAGTTTCGGTAATATCGTTATTAAATTTTGATTGATTTTATTGTTAATGTGCTGCTAATAAGATTATTGTGAAAATTGGGGAGTTTCGGTAATATTTTCATGAGAATATCTGTGTTTTGATTTTTATGTATTTCAATATCAAATATATTGTTCGAAGTTCTACTTTCCAAGCATTTATTTGAGTTTTAATTTATCCAAAGGACTTACGATTTGATCAAAGCCTTTGGTGGTTATGTGGGTGTAGATTTCGGTAGTTTTGGAGCTGCAATAATCGAATAAAGATTAAATACGCCTTATGTCAGTTTCATTTTTATATAGAGACAATCTTTAGGTCTAATACGTAGGATTAAGTCATAGAAATTATGAAATTCGAACAGAAATTCCTCAAAATTGAATACAAAATCGTAATTGGAATGCCGCCCGAATTGAACACAAAATCGCCAATATTGAATACAAAATCGTGGATGTTGAACACAAAATCGTCAATGTTGAATACAAAATCGTCAATATTGAACACAAAATCGTCAATATTGAATACAAAATCGTGAGCGGA
>NZ_RJUE01000042.1 GCF_024343735.1 Lacihabitans sp. CCS-44 | reverse complement strand
ATTTACGTCGCTTGATTTTTAGAAAACAAGCCTTGCCACGAAGTGGGAAATCCCTAACTGTTTCTTCCTCAAAGTAACCTTTGGATTCAAGCTTTTGACCATCGAACTCTTTGGGAATAAGGTTGAGTTCGGTAATATGGATATTGTAAGAATTTTCTACTTTTTCTACTTTAACTACTTCAAAATATTCAAATAAGCCTTCTGGTAGAAGTAATCGGATAAGGTCTTGGTTCAATATATATCATTTTGATCCCAAAATAAATAACTTTTTTCATTCCCCCCAACTTTTTGGATTGATCCGTTTTATTGCATTTTTTTGCAAATCCTTAAATGAATTTATCTTTCAGATATTCATTCTAAATGTACGCTTCTTTTCAAAAGGAGTATATTAAGTTCACACAAAAAAAATCCCAAAAGTATTGCTTGCAAATTTTATCTTCCGACTCGGTTGAATATATGGTATACACGATGCTATTATCAATTAACAAAGGAGTAATAGTAGGTTATGAAGCTTGCGTATCAACTAACTAAGCTTGCTTAAGAACTATCATAGGAGCGTTAGCAACTAATGAAGCTTGTGTATCAACTAACAAAGCTTACTTAAGCACTAACCAAGGAGTGATAGTAAGTAATGAGGCTTGCGTATCAACTAACTAAGCTTGCTTAAGAACTAACATAGGAGTGATAGTAACAAATGAAGCTTGCGTATCAACTAACAAAGCTTGCATAGCAAGTATTGAAGCTTACTCAACAACAAACGAAGCTTGTTTAGCAACTAACATAGGAGTGATAGTAGGTAACGAAGCTTGCTTTGCGACTGATATAGCTTGCTTATTACTCAGGAAATAGTATCAAAATTTTAGGAATAAATACGCCAAATTTCTTTTTTTTAGAAAATACTTACCCATTGTTTGGCTTAATAAACATTTAGCCTAAAATATCGAAAACAGATAATTTCTATCCAAATTACAAGAGCCACAATAGCATTGTTGAATGTTGTTTGTTTGATTTAATTCCACAAAATCAGGCATCTCAATACACACAATTTATTATCCTATGGCCCATCGAATTTTGCTTTGCCACTATGTAGATATATGCAAAAACCGGTAAGAATATTTCAAATAAGCATATTTTTTGAGAGGGGATATGTCTGAAATACTAATGCTGGTGCTCTCAACACCAACGCCTTAATATTTCTTTTTTGTATAAAGATTACCACCAATTTGTTTTAGTTGTTTTTATTTTTTATCATTTAAATTTATTTTTCATTATGAGCTTCAGGAAAAAGAAAGCTTCGGTTACGTTGGAACAAGCCGCACAAAGGGTTTCAGCAGTAAAATCAATTGCGGCAGATTTAGACTTAGGAAATGGTCTTACGGTTTTAGATTATCAAGCGGCTATAGATAGCGTTGCTACTGTCCTCGACAGCTACAACACACATTTATCGCTGGCGGATGAATTGAAAAACAATTTGGCAGAAAAAGAAAAAGTTCTTAGGAATTTTTCTGAACGTATGCTTACAGGGGTGGCCGCCAGGTATGGCAAGGATTCGAACCAATACCAAATGGCGGGAGGCACCAAAAAATCGCACATACGGCGAATAAGGCAAAAGCCAAGTCAGCTCGTATAAAACCCTAAGCCCATGAATTAGTTTTCATGGGCTTTTTTTATGCCCTCATTTTATGAATCCACTATTTTTGAGCATTAAGATATTCCTCGCCCCTAAATGGCCTTAATTCCTTAATTTTCTTCATGTTTAGATTTCGAAACCCTCTTTTTTTAAAACATTAAGTACATTTAGATATTAAGAGCATTAAGATATTCCTCGCCCCTAAATGGCCTTAATTCCTTAATTTTCTTCATGTTTAGATTTCGAAGCCCATCTTTTTTTAACATTAAGTACATTTAGATATTAAGGGCATTAAGATATTCCTAGCCTCTTAATGGCCTTAATTCCTTAATTTTCTTAATGTTTAGATTTCGAAGCCCACCTTTTTTTAACATTAAGTACATTTAGATATTAAGAGCATTAAGATATTCCTAGCCTCTTAATGGCCTTAATTCCTTAATTTTCTTCATGTTTAATTATTGAGGTACTATTTTTACCACAGAGTGCTCAGAGTTTTGCACAGAGTTGCCCCGATTTAGAATCATGCCTCACTGCCTTATGCCTCGATGCCTTTTTCCCCTCAGTACTTGTATACCCCATTAGCCGCCCATTACCGAATAATCAAAATTCGAAAATAGGATTATCACAATTAAGCTAAAATCCTTACCTTTGCACCAGAAAGTGCATTTTGAATAAAAATGGATACCCATAACAAAGATAAAGTGACCAATAGCCATCCCAGTGAAAATTCTACCCGTAGCTGGTATGTTATATACACCAAGCCCAGGCATGAAAAAAAAGTAGCCGAAATGCTCCAATCCCAAGGCATCGAAGCATACTGCCCTTTAAAAGCACAAACCAAGCAGTGGTCCGACAGAAAGACTGTGGTTCACGTTCCTCTGTTTAATTCCTACTTATTTGTACATATTGCTGAAGCCAACAGAGCGGCCGTTTTTGCGGTGCCTGGTGTGGTTAGATATATCTATTGGTGTGGTACGCCAGCCATTGTAAGAAACCAAGAAATTGAAGAAATAAAACGCTGGCTCAATGATTTTGATCACAATGAGTTAGAAGTAGATTATTACAAAGCCGACCAGAAAGTGAGAATTCTTTCAGGAAGCTTTATCAACCAAGAAGCCAAGATTGTGAAGCAACAAGGCAAGCATTTGGTCATGACATTAGAAGGTTTAGGTCTGGTTTTAAGAGTAAAGCTAGATCAGATGATATTGGAGAAAGCGGAGTAGGGTAGTGGCTGGTTACTGGTTACTGGTAACTGGTTACTGGTTAGTTGTGAGTGTTGAGTTATGAGTTGTGAGTGTTGAGTTATGAATGATGAATGATGAGTTATGAATGATGAATGATGAGTTATGAATGATGAGTTATGAATGATGAGTTCGATATTTACATATCACTTCGAGTAACACTCTGTCACATCGAGTACAATGAAATTCAGATGATAATCTGAATGAAATTGCGACTGAAACATAGCTGTCACATCGAGCGGAGTCGAGATGAAGACGGAGATGTTATTAGGACGAGTAAGAGGCGAACTGAGATGTTATTAGGACGAGTTGTATTGAGCATTTGAAAACGTGTTCTCGAACGGAACGCCGCCCGCTACCGCTCGAACTGACAAACATCTTGTCACATCGAGCTACTCCTGTCACATCGAGCACAATGAAATTCAGATGATAATCTGAATGAAATTGCGACTGAAACATAGCTGCCACATCTAGCACAATATGTGTCACTTCGAGCGGAGTCGAGAAGCACACTGAGATGTTATTAGGACGAGTTGTATTGAGCATTTGAAAATGTGTTCTCGACTCCGCTCGAACTGACAAACATCTTGTCACATCGAGCCACTCCTGTCACATCGAGCGGAGTCGAGATGCAGACTGAGATGTTATTAGGACGAGTTGTATTGAGCATTTGAAAACGTGTGCTCGAACTGACAGAAACCGCTCGAGCAGACAGAAAACGCTAGAGAAGACAAAGAATTGTAATTGAGAAAAGGATAAAAAGGTTAAAAGTGCCAGTAACCAATAACCAGTAACCAGTAACCAATACCCAGTTACCAATTACCAATTACAAACAACAAAAAAAGAGGTCATAAAAATGTGACTGAGAGGGCGAAGCTGTGGAAAGCTTGCAAAAACTTGAGTTTCTAAGCTTTTTATTTTAAGTCTTTTAGTAATTTTGCGTTAAATTTATTTTATTTTAAAAAATCTAGGGAGAACCAATTGTATGTTCCAAAAAATTACAAAGTGTTTTTTATTATTTTTACTCTTGCAGCTTTCAGGGAGTAGCTTTGCCCAATCCGTAGACGACCTCTCTGACGACGAAGTAAAGAAGTTTATGCAGCAGGCACAAGCTAGTGGAATGACGGAGGAACAACTTATGGCCGCTGCTGCCGCCAAAGGCTATACCGCTAGCGACATCGCCAAGTTTAAAGATAGGGCTTTGCAGGCCAACAAAAAGACTGTGAACGTAAAACCTACTGCTGCCCGCACGGTGGACTCTACAGATATTGAAAGCTCTAAAAGAGACAACAAAAAACAAATTATTGACGAAGTAGCAGAGGCTAAAAGAATGAAAATTTTTGGCTTGAATATCTTCAACAACCAAACGCTAAACTTCGAGCCGAACCTCAACATCGCCACACCAAGAAATTATGTATTGGGTACCAACGACGAGCTGAGCATTGATATTACAGGATATGCGTATGCCCACTATGATGCCAAGGTCAATGCCGACGGCAACATAAAAATAGAAAACCTCAACCCCATTTTTGTGGCTGGGCAAACTTTGGAGCAGGCAAAAATAAAAATAGTACAACGCCTCAAGACCCTCTTTGGAGGTTTGGGCAATGGCGGACTCAGTGCCGATGTTACGCTGAGCAAAATCCGTAGCATAAAAGTGACGGTTATTGGCGAGGCGGTTTTTCCAGGTACTTATACGGTTCCTTCTTTGGCTACGGCTTTTAATGTATTGTATGCCGCTGGTGGGCCAACGGATATTGGTTCATTGAGAAACATTGAAGTGTTTAGAAAAGGCAAGAAAGTCAAAACTTTAGATTTATATGATTTTCTATTGAAAGGAGATTTGTCTGACGACATTGGCTTGGTAGACCAAGATGTGGTTTTGATACCTTATGTAGACAAAAGGGTTTCTATTAATGGAGCAGTTAGAAATCCCAAAATATATGAACTCAAAAATGGGGATAACCTAAGCTCTGTCCTTGCTTTTGCAGGAGGCTTTAATGAAGAAGCCTACGCCAAGGCCATCCGAATAGACAGGGCCACCGATACCGAAAAGAAAATTCTGACGGTACAAAAAGAGGAATTTTCTAAGTTTGTGCTTTATAAAGGTGATTTTATAACAGTAGATTCACTTTTAGAAAGATACGAAAACAAAGTGGCAGTTTCAGGGGCCATATTTAGGGCGGGTAAATACGAGTTAGAACCCAACATGACCATCAAAAAGCTTTTAGCCCAGGCAGAAGGATTGAAACCGGAGGCGTTTAAGGAAAGAGCTTTGTTGTACAGAGAAAGACCCAATGCCGACCCTGAGCTTATACCTTTAAATCTTGCCCAAATATTAGACGGTACGGGTATGGATATAGTTCTACAAAAGAACGACTCCCTTTTGATAAAATCTTACGAAGAACTTAGAGAAAAAAGAACGATACAATTGGATGGTGAAATCAACAAGCCTTCGGTGATTAACTTTGTAGATAACCTTACTGTATCCGATGCCATAATGTTGGCTGGAGGTTTTAAAGACGGTGCCAATGCTTCTCGCATAGAAATAGCCCGGCGTGTAAAAGCCGATGGTGGGGATGCAGACCAAAACGTACAAATTATCAAAATAGACGTAAGCCCCACCTTAGGTATAGTAGACAAAGACAAAAACATGCTCCTACAGGCGTTCGATAGAATATATGTGAGAAAAATGTCGCAATACGAGCCACAAAAGACCGTGTCTATCTCAGGAGAAGTAAATTATCCTGGACCATATACCCTCAACGATAAAAAAGAGAGAATATCTGACCTGATAGAAAAAGCAGGTGGTATCAAAGGCCAAGCGGATCTGGGCAGTGCTAAGTTTACGCGTAATGGTATACAAATGGGCATTGACCTGAAAAAGGCATTTGATAACAAAACTGGTAATCAAAACTTATTGCTGACCCCGGGAGACATTTTAGAAATACCAAGAAGAAAGGAAACGGTTACGATAATTGGTAATGTGTACAATCCTATTACAGTTCCTTATGAACCTAATTTAGTACTCAAGGATTATATAAGTTTGGCTGGTGGAACAAACGATTCTGCCTATGTTAAGAAGATTTATGTGAAATACGGAAACGGACGTTTAAGTAAAACCAAATCTTTTGCAGGTATTAAGTCCTTTCCAAAGATTGAAAATGGGGCCGAGATTTATGTTCCACTTTTGAAAAGACAGAAATTGACACCGGCAGAGCGTATTGCAGTTAGCTCCGCTTTAGTTTCAATCGCTACAATTATGTTAACAATTATAAGATTATGAATTTTTTATGACAGAGAATAGTAAAGGCGAAATTTTTATTAACCTTAAAGGATTCTTACAGGTAATTCAGAAGGAAAAAGGTAGATTTTTTTTAGTTATTGTAATCTTTACACTTTTGGGTGTAATTTATTCAATCATTCAAAAAGACGAATTTATATCAAGTGGTAAACTTTTGCCTGAAATTCAAAATGGAGCTCCCAGTACTGATTTTCAAGGTTTAGCAGCTTTAGCTGGAATTAATTTTGGGGAGCCTTCAGCTGGTGGAGATGCAATTAGACCAGATTTGTATCCAGATGTTATTCAAAGCACAGAATTTTTTATGAATCTTTTCAGAACTAAAGTAAAGATAGAAGGGAAAAAGGATGTTGATTTTGAAAGATATTACTTTGAGAGAATTATAAATGAAGGGAACAAGGAACTAAAATTGGATTTTAAAAATATAGATGGTAATGTTTATTTAGGTCAAAAATCGGAGGAAGCAGTCAACGAGCTCAAAAAGAGAATTAGTTGCAGTTACGATAAAAAGACTGGAATTATAATAATATCGGCCAAGATGCCTGATGCAGTTGTAGCCGCCAGCATTGCATCTTTTACGATGAATTATTTAAAAGAATATATTATTAATTATAGAACTGAGAAACAAAGGAGAGATTTGAATTTTTTGTCTGAAAAATTAATGAAGGCAGAGGGGAAGTATCATAATTTGCAGAGTAAAAAAGCGAATTATATGGATAAGATGCCGTTAACGGCTCTGCGAGTGCTTTCCTCAGATTTACAAAGAGAGCGAATTGAAATAGAATATCAAAATTCTTCATCTTTTTATAATACCCTCTTGCAAAAATACGAGGAGGCAAAGCTAAAAATTCAGCAAGAAACTCCCATTCTAAAGGTATTAGATCCGCCAATTATACCTAACAAACCAAGCGAACCTATAAGAAGTAAAATAATATTTGCGTCGTTTATAGTAGGACTATTTGTTTCTTTGATATTTGTTGTGGTAATAAATAAAAACTATTTAAAAATTACTAAAATTTGATATCTCTTTCGAGGAAATCGTTTTAGTCTCAAATTTAATTTTTATTCTAAACTTTCAAGATTAATTTATAATATGGAAAAAAAAGTACTGGTTACGGGGGCTGATGGATTTATTGGAAGCCATTTAGTTGAAGAATTAGTTGAAAAAGGATTCATTGTAAAAGCTTTTGTGTACTATAATTCATTTAATTCTTGGGGTTGGTTAGATAAACTTCCGAAAAAAGTACTATCGAAAGTTGAGATATTTTCTGGAGATATTCGAGATAGTAACGGAGTTAGAACAGCAATGAAAGATTGTGATATTGTTTATCATTTAGCAGCCTTGATTGCTATTCCATTTAGCTATCATTCTCCTGATTCATATATAGATACTAATGTAAAGGGAACTTTAAATATATTACAGGCGGCAAAAGATTTTGACATAAAAAGAGTCATTGTTACGTCGACATCAGAAGTATATGGTACAGCCTTATTTGTTCCAATAACCGAATTACATCCAAAACAACCTCAATCACCTTATTCAGCTTCAAAAATTGCCTCTGATGCTATTTCAGAATCATTTTTCAGAAGTTTTAATGTTCCAATTTCAATTGTTAGACCATTCAATACATACGGTCCAAGACAATCAGCGAGAGCTGTGATTCCAACAATTATTACTCAATTGTTGAGTGGTGAAACAGAAATAAAATTAGGAGACCTTTCTCCAACAAGAGATTTGTTATATGTTAAAGATACTGTTAAGGGTTTCGTTGAAATTGCAAAAACTGATGAATTAATCGGAGAGGAGTGTAATATTTGTACTGAATCTGAAATTTCTGTTGGAGACTTAGCACTAGAATTAATAAAGCAAATCAACCCTAAAGCTATTATAGTTTGTGACGAAGAAAGATTGAGACCTAAAAAATCAGAGGTATTTAGATTATTTGGTTCAAAAAATAAAATAACACAATTAACGAATTGGAAACAGCAGTTTAATCTAGAGGCGGGCCTAAAAGAGACAATTGATTGGTTTAGAATTCCAACTAACTTAAGTCAATATAAACATCATATTTACAACATCTAGTCATAGGAAATTTCTTTTAAAAGTGGAAAACAATATAATACTAGTAGGTGGTGGAGGGCACGCAATTGCGTGTTTGGATGTAATTGAGAACCTTGATTCATTTAATGTTTTAGGATATTTGGATATTGTTCCAACCAAAATTGATTTGCCATATTTGGGTAATGATACTGAGGCAATAAAATATATAGATGAAGCATCTTTTATTATTTGTATTGGACAAATTAAAAACCCCTTGCCTAGAATTAATGCATTTAAATATCTAAAATCATTGAATGCTAAATTTGCTACTATAATTTCACCATTAGCTTATGTTTCTAAAAAAGCGGAAATTGGAGAAGGTACTATAATAATGCATGGGGTAACTGTTCAGGCAAATGTTGTGGTAGGAGAAAATTGTATCATAAATAATCGTGTTTTAATAGATCACTGTTCTAAAGTGGGAAATAATTGCCACATATCCACGAACGTAATAATTAATGGGGATATTAGTATTGGGAATAATATTTTTATTGGTAGCGGCTCAATTATTAAAAATGGCATTTCAATAGGTAGTGATTCTGTTATTGGTCTAGGTTCCAAAGTATTAAAAAATATTTCTAAGGGAGACCTGTTTTACTAAGAGTAAATATGAACAAAGCCTGTTTTTTTACTGTGGTTTTTCCTCAAAATCTTCCCTTTTTAAACGATTTTTTTTTTTCGCTGGAAAATCAAAATTACAAAGACTTTGATTTAGTAATAATAAATGACGGGGTTAAAGAAATAGACCAAATTTTATTAAAATTCTGTAGTTTAAATTTTAGGGTTTTTGATTTTGAAGGGTCGATTAGTGAGATCAGAGAGTTTGGGATTTCTCAAGTTATAAAGTTAGGATATGAGTATATTATTTTTGGAGACAGTGATGATTTCTTCAGCCCCAATCGAATATTTGAAACGCTAAAAAGTCTAACTCATTTTCCAATTTGTTTTAATGAATTGACCATCGTAAATCAAAAAAACGAAATTATAGAGCGTAATTTGTGGGGTGATAGGTTGCGAAGTAATAGAATTATAGGGAATGACTTTATTTTTGATAAAAATGTAATTGGTCTAGGAAATTCTGGAGTTCAAGTAAATTTGTTGCTAGGATTATCGATACCAACCGAAATTTTAGCTGTAGATTGGTTTATTTTTAACACCATTTTTGGTAGTAACAAGGCTTTTTTTTTATCAGAAGTAAAAACTTTTTATCGACAACACTCCTCTAATATTATTGGAAATAGAGAATTGTCAATGGATACATTAAATAGAATAGTAAATGTAAAAGTGCAGCATTACGATTGTTTCAAGAATATTCCAAGCTCATTTATTGAAAAGTTTGAAGGCTTTAAAGAATTTTCGAGTTCTATAGAAAATTCGGCACATTATATTGATTTTTTAAACAATCAGAAAAAAAGTTTTTACTGGTGGGAAGAAACAAATTATCTAAATGAATATTTAAAATGAATGAAATAAACTTAACAGAAAAGAAAAAAGTATTTAATTTTTGTGAACCATATATCATAGCTGAATTGGGGTCAAATCATAATGGAGATATGAATCTTGCCAAAGAGCTAATTATAAAAGCGAAAGAAGCTGGAGCTGATTGTGTGAAGTTTCAAAGCTGGAGTAAGGAATCAATTTTCTCAAGGAAAACCTATGAAGATAACTATTTCGTTGCAGATGATTATAGAGAAAGAAATGATTTTACTTTAGAACAAATAGTAGAAGAGTATTCAATAAGTGAATCAGAACTTCTTGAGATGAAAAAGTTTGCAGATGAAGTTGGTATAGACTGTACATCAACTCCATTTTCTAAGAATGAAGCAGATTTCTTGATTGAAAAGATGAATTCACCTTTTATCAAAGTTGCTTCAATGGATTTAAATAATTATCCATTTTTAGAGTATCTCGCAAATAAAGGTAAGCCAATAATATTATCCACAGGATTAAGTGAGTTACATGAAATTGACAAAGCAATTAGAACAGTGGAAAATACAGGAAATAAAGAAATTGTCATTCTTCATTGCGTTTCAATTTATCCTCCAAATGACACAGATGTTAATTTAAATAACATTAGTACGCTACAGAGCTTGTATCCAAATTATCCTATTGGTTTTTCAGATCATACATTAGGATTTTCTATTCCCTTAGCAGCCGTTGCCAAAGGTGTTTGTTTGATTGAAAAGCATTTCACATTAGACAAAAATATGCCCGGATGGGATCACAAAGTGTCTGCAACAAAAGATGAATTAGCGTTAATTGCAAATGAATCCAAAAGGATAGTTAAAGCTTTAGGTAGTTTTAGAATATCCTGTGTAGAGGACGATGTAAGGAAAAATTCATTTAGAAGAAGTATTGTTACTACAAGAAATTTAAAAGAAGGAGACGTAATTGAGGAAAAAGATTTGGATTTCAAAAGACCGGGAACAGGAATAGAGCCTGGTATGTTGAAAACAGTAATAGGAAGAACGGTTAAGGTTGATTTGAAAAATGATATGCTAATATCATTTTCAGATTTAATTTAAATTATCCTTATAAATGAAGAATAATTTATCTAAGAATATTGTACATAAATCAACAACTTTTAAAGAAGCGATTAGCATATTAAATGAATTGGATACTTTAATATTATTTATTGTAGACAATGAAGTTTTAATAGGGACATTGACAGATGGCGATTTAAGAAGAGGTTTAATGAAGGGTCATTCAACTGATAGTCCTATTGAGAATTTTATGAACAAACAGTTCAAATTTTTAAGGTCTTCAAATTTTGAAATAAAAGAAATTGAGGATTTTAAAAGAAATAATATTTTCATTCTGCCTATATTAGATTCTCAAAATAGAATTCAACAAATAGTTGATTTTAGCAAAATTAGTTCAATTTTGCCAATTGATGTAATAATAATGGCTGGTGGTAAGGGTGAAAGGTTAAAACCATTGACTGATAATTGCCCCAAGCCAATGTTACATATTGGTCCCAAACCAATACTCGAACACAATATCGATCGATTGATTAAATTTGGTATTTTTCATATTAAAATTTCAATAAATTATTTAGGAGAACAAATAGAAGCGTATTTTGAAAATGGCTCTTCAAAAGGAATTGAAATTGAATATATCAAGGAAAAAAAAGCAATTGGTACATTTGGAGCTGTAAGTATGGTTAAGAATTTTAAATTCGACCATGTATTAATTACTAACTCCGATTTGTTAACAAATATAAATTTCGAAGATTTTTTTAAGCATTATATAGATTTAAATGCAGATTTAGCAGTTGCTTCTATCCCATATAAGGTTAGTATCCCATATGGAGTTCTAGAAACTGAAAATAACAATATATTGTCATTAAAAGAAAAGCCGACTTATACATTTTATTCCAATGCGGGAATTTATTTGGTAAAGCGTAAATTATTGGATGATTTAATTGAAGGAAACTACTGCAATGCGACTGATTTTATGGAGAGTCTTATTTTAGCTGGGAAAAAGGTAGTCACTTATCCTCTTATTGAATACTGGTTAGATATCGGTAAACATGAAGATTTTTTAAAAGCACAAGAGGATATAAAGCATTTAAACTTATGAAATTATTATTTATTATTCCTGCTAGGGGTGGTTCAAAGGGCTTACCAGGGAAAAATATAAAAATGTTAAATGGAAAACCTTTAATACACTACTCAATTGAGATAGCAAGACAATTTGTGGAGGATAAGGATATTTGTGTTAGTACGGACGACATTCAGATTGTAAATTGTGTTAAAGAAATTGGTCTAGAAATACCGTTTTTGAGACCTTCTGACTTGGCAAAAGATAATTCCAGTACGAATGATGTAATTATTCACGCACTTAATTTTTATTCCCAAGAAGGTATTGAATATGATTCAGTAGTTGTTCTTCAGCCAACATCTCCGCTCAGACAGGTTTTTCATGTTGCGGAGGCTATTTCTAAATTTGATTTGATTAATGATGATATGGTTGTATCTGTTGTGGAAACTAAATCAAATCCGTATTATGTGCTTTTTGAAGAAACAGATGCTGGCTATTTAAAAAAGTCAAAAGAGGGAGATTATATAAGTAGGCAAGAATGTCCTAAAGTTTATGAATATAATGGAGCAGTTTATGTAATAAGTGTAAATTCTCTAAAAAAAATGAAAATTGTTAAGTTTAGCAAAATAAAAAAATACTTAATGGAAGAGAAATATAGTATTGACATAGACACTGGCTTGGATTGGATGATTTGTGAAGAACTTTTGAAATCGAATTAATATTTTATGAAAAATATCCGAATTATTCCCAGGTTAGATATTAAAGGGCCTAATGTTGTAAAAGGAATTCATTTGGAAGGGTTAAGAGTGGTAGGAGAACCAAAGGAGTTTGCAAAATTCTATTATGAAAGTGGAGCCGATGAACTACTATATATGGATGTCGTTGCAAGTTTATATAATAGAAATAGCCTAAAAGACATAATAGAAGAAACTGCTAAAGAGTTATTTATTCCATTAACAGTAGGGGGGGGCTTAAGAACTATCGATGATATAAGGAGCGTCTTGAATGCAGGAGCTGATAAAGTCGTTTTAAATACAGCTGCAATTAAGAACCCACAACTAATAAAAGAGGCTTCAGAAAAATTTGGTTCCTCAACAATTGTAATAGCAATTGAAGCAATTCGACAAGAGAATGGCAAATACTTCGCTTTCATTGATAATGGGAGGGAGTTTACAGGCAAGGAGGTTGTTGATTGGGCGTTAGAGGCCGAAGAACTGGGTGCAGGAGAGTTATTAATTACCTCAGTAGACAATGAAGGGACTGGAGCTGGATATAATTATGAATTAATTTCTGAGGTTTCAAATGTGATAAAAATACCCTTAATTGTACATGGAGGAGCGGGAAATATAAATCATGTTAAAGATGTTATTGAAATAACGAAAATTGACGCAGTTGCAATATCTTCACTATTCCATTACGAAACCCTTAAAAATTTAAAATTCGCGAAAAAGGAAATGATTGAAGGTAATCAGGACTTTTTAAGATCCGGAGCTTCAAATACGAAAATTAAGTCAGTTTTTATTGGTGATTTAAAAAACTTTCTAAGAGATAGTGGTATTGACATTAGAATATAAAGAATGAGTAAGAAAGGAGTAATAATTGTTGATTACGGGATGGGTAATCTCTTTAGTGTTGTGCAGGCTTGTAAACACGTGGGACTTGATGCTAAAATTTCTTCAGATAAAGAAGAAATAAGAAATGCGGAATCCATAATTCTCCCAGGTGTTGGAGCCTTTGGGGGAGCTATGAGACAATTGGAACAACTTAATTTGGTAGAAGTTTTAATAGACTACGCTAATTCGAATAAACCATTTTTGGGCATTTGTCTAGGAATGCAACTCTTAATGACCTCAAGTGAAGAATTTGGTTTCCATAAGGGGTTAGATATAGTAGAAGGGAAGGTTCTGCCATTTTCAAATTTGGTAGATACTACAAAAAATAAAGTACCTCAAATTCAATGGAATAAAATTGAAGTATGTAGTAGAGAAGCAAAGCTTACTGAAAACATTGAAAATGGTGCATATATGTATTTTTTACATTCATTTTATATTGAACCTGAAGATAACAATATAATAACTACATTAACTGAATATGGTTCGAAGACCTACTGTTCAAGTTTTCAAAAGGGTAATATATTTGGTACACAATTTCACCCAGAAAAAAGCTCTCTACAGGGCTTGAATATGCTTAGTAATTTTAAAAAAATTGTAAATAATGAATGATATGAATAACCCAGGATGGAGATACTATTTAAAAGGGTATGAAATACCTAAAGAAATAAAGTATTGCAAAAGATGCATAATTTCAAACCAAAGACCTCGAATAACCTTCGATGAAAATGGAATTTGTTCCGCTTGTAATTTTTCTGATTATAAAAAAGAACACGTTGATTGGGGTCAAAGAGAAGCTGATTTAAGAGCATTATGCGATAAATTTAGAAGAAATGATGGCCGTTATGATGTAATTGTTCCCTCAAGTGGAGGAAAAGACAGTGCTTTTGTAGCACACCTTCTGAAATTTAAGTATGGAATGAATCCTTTGACTGTTACTTGGGCCCCTCATGTATATACTGAGATTGGTTTTATTAATCATCAAAACCATATTCATATTGGTGATTTGGCTAATATCCTTGTAACACCCGCTGGAAAGGCACACAGAAAATTAACGAAATTGGCTTTTGATGTTTTGGGCGATCCATTTCTTCCTTTTATTTTTGGTCAAAATAATATGCCTTTGCAAACAGCAATTAATTATGATATTCCTTTAGTTTTTTATGGTGAAAATTCAGAAGTTGAATATGGGGGTAATATGGCAGATGCTTTTGTTCCTACTAGAGATTGGAAACATAAAAATACCAATATTTTAATGTCTGGTGTTCCACCTGAGAAATTCATAGATTATGGAATAAGTGAAAAAGAATTGGCTCCCTATTTACCCCCGAGTAATGATAAGTTAGATAAATTAGGACTTGAAATACACTACATGGGGCATTATATAAAATGGGTACCTCAAGAAAATTTTTATTATTGTGTAGAGCATACTGGATTCAAAGCTAATCCAATGAGAAGTGAAGGTACCTATTCAAAATATGCTTCACTAGACGATAAAATAGATGGGTTTCACTATTATTTGATGTTTATTAAGTTTGGTATTGGAAGAGCGACATCAGACGCTGCACATGAAGTTAGGGATGGACATTTAACAAGAGAGGAGGCAGTTGCCTTGGTTGGCAAATATGACGGTGAATTTCCAGAAAAACACTTTAAATTATTTTTAGAATATTGTGATATAACGGAAGAATATTTTTGGGAAGTCGTAGATTCTTGGAGACCAGAACACCTTTGGAAAAAGGTTGATAAAGAATGGAAGTTAAGGCAAAAAATTGATAATTCAGGTTGTGATGATAAGTAAAACTGATGATTCCGGGAATAAACCTTTTAATGAATACATCGATGGAGAGGTATTATTTTTTATAAGAATTAAGGGGAAGAAGCAATATTTTGATTTGTATTATCCTGAATCATTTTTGAGCAAGTTTAGTAACTTATCTAAGTTTGCCACAATCTCTGAATATGGAATTGATGCTGATGTACTAATAGATATAGACAATATAAATATTTCAGAGATAACTATCAAAGATTTCAATATAATTGATGAGGTAGTGAATTTTTCGGAGATATATTCAAGATGTAGGGGATTAAGAGCTATTCATCTGCATGAAGCTTGGGAATTGGTTCTAAAAGTATCTCATTTTTTTATAAATTTTTTCAGTGAAAGTAAAGTGAAATTGATTGTATCTGGAACAGTAGACAACTATGTGATGGATTTAATGTTTCGATTTGCACGACATTTTAATGTTAAATGTATTGGTATAACTGATTTTTTTCTATTTCCAGATTATAAATTAGTTACAAAATACGGGGAGAATAGTGATTTTAGAATTCCATCTGAAGAAGAAGTTGAAAAAGTTGTTTTGAAATTAGAAAATAAAGAAAAATCTCCTTTGGCAATAAGCAAGAAGAAAGCTGTTTTAAATGCTATCTGGAATGGTTGCTCATTTTATTATAGGTTTGTTTTTAGATATTTTATCAATTATCAATTAGAAGGTAAATTAGGGTATGAATATCGCTTTGCACCTTACTTAAGGCATTTTTACGATCCAAAGCAATTGTTGGCTTTTACATATTTTGATAAGATTACTTTATCTCAGATTGCTAAAAGTAGGTCAGAATACATTTATATTCCACTGCATTGGTATCCTGAGGCCACAATTGACTATTGGACTGATAATTATAGTAAAGCCAATTATTATCAATTATTGTTTAGGGTCTTAAGATTTTTTGGAGAGTTAGGGAAAAAAGTAATTCTCAAAGAGCATCCTGCGTTCTATTTTGCTAGACCCATTTCAATTTATAAGCAAATTAAACAATTTCCAGGTGTTATACTTTTAAACCCTTATGTAAGTACACAAGATATATTTGATGTTGTAGATGATGTGGTTGTTTGGAATGGTTCAACTGGGGTTGAGGCTATAATGGCAAACAAAAATGTTTATATTACAACTGAAAGTTACTATTCAGGGTATAAACTTCCAAGCTATACAGCTTATGGAAGCTCTACTCCTCTCAGCAAAGAAGAGAGAAGAGAATTGGTAGAAAGAATTTTGAGGTCAACCCTAGTCGTATAGTGATAAAATTATTGTTTTTCAGGTATTTTACTAATGGGTTTATTGCATTAGAAATTTTAATTTTACCTCTGATTATAGAAAGCAATAATTTTGGAAATTTTGAGTATTTGAAATCGGCAGTATTATTATCGCCTTACGCTCTTTTAGGAAGTTTCTCTGGTTATGTTTATTTAAAGTATAATTCCAATATTGATTATTATGGAGAGTTATTTTTAGGAGCTTTTTTCTCTTCATTAGTAGTGGCCACTTTGTATGTTGGTCTTACAGGGAATTTTTTTCTTTTCATTCCCATCGTTTTTTGTTCCCTATCTTTCGTAGTCGAGAAAAAACTTCAAACTTCAAATCATTTTCTTATATCGATTATTTTCAAGCCTTTATTGTCAATGTTTACATTGATTTTATGCTTAATTAATTATAGATTTAAATATTTCGAAAGCTATGATTTTATCCTATTTGTAGCTTACTTTTTGAGTTTTATACTTTGGGGTATCATAACGCGATTAAATCTTAAAATTAGCATTCTGCCGAATAACTTCCACTTTAATTTTGAAGGTTTTAAGATTTATTTGTCCTTAATTCGTGAAGGATTTTTAATAAATATTTCAACAATTCTAATTTCACTTTTCTTCTTTTCAAGTAGGTATTTTATTAAAGTTTTTTATAATGAATCTTTATCATCATATTCATTAGCATTTAATATTTCTCAATTTGTCTTCATTGGTGTAAATATCTTAGGCTATGTTTCTTTAGTTAAAATAGGCGAAAATATAAAAACAATCCTTCTAAATGACTTACTTGAAAGTCTAAAAAGAGCACTATTACTTTTTGTGGTAATCGAATTAGTAGCATTTATACTTTTAAATTTATATTTAAAAATTGCTACAAATTATGAAGATGTTGCTTACTTTTTTTTATCGTCTTCAGTATTTGTAGGTATTTTTTACTCTATATCAACAATTTCTCCTATACTACAATATAAAAACAAACTTAATCAAAGTACACTGTTTCTAATTGCTATCTTGTCGATTGACGGTACCACTAGTTATTATTTTGCAAAACACAATATTAGCCCTATTCTGCTGGTTTTCAAATCTAGTCTTTTACTTCTTTTAACAGGGATATTTAACCTATATTTAATTTTTTTTAAAATTGATTATCCAAAAACTTAATTTATTCAACATTTTCTGGGGTTTATACTTATTTGAGTTCATTACACCCTTTGTCTTGATTTTAAATTATTTAACGGGGATAGATGTTTTTTATTTAATCAAAATTACACCTGTTCTATATGTTGCTGTAATTTTTATTTTTCATCTTAAAAATGTTCTTATTTTAAAACCGATATCAATACTTTTCATTGCTACCGGTATATTATCTATTTTTCTTGGAATATTTTTTGGGAATAGCTTAGATTATAAGTTTCTAATGCATGTGTATTATGCAACAATTCCTATAATTGGGATTTCTTTTGGTTATCATTTTGCAAGGTCTTTGAATACTAAGTTTTATGCCTTTTTATTAAGAATATTTAATTACTGTTTTTACTTAACTTTAATTGTGCTTTTAATTTACTTTTATTTTCATTTCATTACGGGCCAAATTTCGTATTGGGGATTCGGAACAGATATTCACATATTATTACCTTTTCTATTAAATCAATCAAAGTATACCTTCATATTTTTATCAATAGTTTTTGTACTATTATCGGGAAAACGTGCGACAACTTTAAATATTTTTCTGGATTTAATTATTTACTATTCAGCATTTATTTTTCCAATTAAGTTGAAGTCATTACTTAAGTACTTACCATTTCTTATTGCACTCTTAGCCGTTATAATAATTGGTGCACAACAAGGTGCATTCGTAAGATTGGAATCATCTTTAAGTTTCAACTCAGAGGATGAATACTCGACACTCGTTGCAACCGGTGGGAGATGGCAGGAAGTATTGGGAATTATTGAACATCATAGTAAAAACCCAATCAAATGGTTAATTGGAGCCGGATTTGGTGGTAGATATTTATGGGAGATTCCATTTGGAGGCTACTCTGAAATTAAACATTATGCACACTTTACGCCAATTGCTTACATTTTCATTTTTGGTATACCATTTACAGCGGTCTTATATATAATGTTTATCAAGATTTTTATAAAAGGGTGGGTTTTAAGAAAGAACCCATTTTTTATATTATTTTGCGTTTCCATATTTGGATCTTTTTTTGGAGCTAACCTTCTAGTAGATATCAAAATTTGGGTGTTCGTCGGAATTGCTTACTACCTAGTTAATTCAAAAGAAAAATTTACTTTTATTGATTTTTTATAAAATAACATTAAATGTCTGACATACTCTTAATAACCGGAGGTACGGGTTCATTTGGAAATGCCGTTTTAAAAAGGTTTTTGAATACTGAACATTTTAAAGAAATTAGAGTCTTCAGTAGAGATGAAAAAAAACAGGATGATTTACGCAAACGGTTAAATAATCCTAAAGTTAAATTTTATATAGGCGATGTTCGGGATATTGCAAGCGTTGAATCAGCAATGAAGGGTGTCGATTTTGTTTTTCATGCAGCAGCTTTAAAACAAGTGCCTTCTTGTGAGTTTTTCCCAATGGAGGCCGTCAAGACCAATGTCATTGGTACAGACAACGTATTATCAGCAGCTGAAAAGCATGGCGTAAAAAAAGTGATAGTTCTGAGTACCGATAAGGCAGCTTATCCTATAAATGCCATGGGAATATCAAAAGCCATGATGGAAAAAGTGGCCATAGCCAAGTCGAGAAATTTGGATGATAGTAAAACTATTTTTTGTGTCACCAGATATGGCAATGTAATGGCCTCTAGGGGTTCTGTGATTCCGCTCTTTATAGATCAAATAAAGGCAGGCAAACCCCTATCTATTACCGATGCCAACATGACAAGGTTTATGATGACCCTGGAAGATGCGGTTGATTTGGTGTTATTTGCTTTCGAACATGGTAACCAAGGAGATTTGTTCGTTCAAAAATCTCCAGCTGCCACCATTGAGGTATTAGCAAAAGCTTTGTTAGAAATGTATAAGGCTGATAACCCAATCCAGATTATTGGAACACGACACGGTGAAAAATTATACGAGACTTTGGTAAACAAAGAGGATATGGTGAAGGCGGAAGATATGAAGGATTATTTCAGGATACCTGCTGATAATCGTGACTTAAATTACAACCAGTACTTTTCAGAAGGCACACCAGAATTGGTGAATCATGAAGAATATCACTCCCACAATACTGGCAGGCTAGATGTAGAGGGAATGAAAGTTTTGTTAGCTAAATTGCCTATAATTCAAAAGGATATATTTAGCAACATGGAAGTGGAACAATATCCCGAATAGAATATGCTAAGAATTGGAATAACAGGTCAAAACGGATTCGTAGGATACCATTTAACCCAAACCATAAAATATTGTACCGATTTCGAAATTGTAAATTTTGAGAAGAATTATTTTACGGATGAGGTTGGCTTAGATGCTTTTGTATCAAACTGTGATGTCATTGTGCACTTGGCTGCGATGAATCGCCACCCTGATGCCCAAGTGATATACGATACTAATCTCTCTCTCGTTCAGAAATTGATTGATGCACTTAAACGGACCAAAGCCAAGCCTCATGTGCTGATGTCCTCTTCGATTCAAGAAGAGAGAGACAATCTTTATGGAAAGTCAAAAAAAGAGGGTAGGGAATTGTTAGAAACTTGGGCGAGCAGTGCTGGAGCTAAATTTACGGGTCTTTTAATTCCAAATGTTTTTGGCCCGTTTGGCTTACCAAATTATAATTCCGTAGTAGCTACTTTTTGTTATCAAATTTCAAGGGGTATTCATCCCAAAATTGATATTGATGGAGATCTTAATTTAATATATGTAGGTGATTTGGTTCAAGAGATTTTAGGACAAGTAAAAGAAACATCGTTAGTTACAAAGCTTACTATTGCTCCTACCCATGAGGTTAAGGTCTCTGAAATTCTTAACTTGTTACAAGGATTTGAAAGCAAGTATCATCAAAACGCTGAGATACCTTCATTCGCCTCAAAGTTTGAATTAGACCTGTTTAATACTTTCAGGACTTATTTTGAATATAGAAACCTCTATCCAAAGAAATTCAAGAAAAACACAGACCCAAGAGGGGTATTTGTAGAGTTAATTAGGCTAAACATCGGTGGACAAGTGTCTTTCTCCACCACTGTCCCGGGTATCACGCGTGGGAATCATTTCCATACAAGAAAAATAGAACGTTTTGCAGTAATCAAAGGAAACGCTTTGATTCAATTGCGTAGAATAGGAACCGAAGAAGTATTTGACTTTGAGCTTGATGGAAATGAGCCGTCATTTGTAGACATGCCCATTTGGTTTACCCATAATATCAAGAATATTGGTCAGGAAGAATTAATCACTATTTTCTGGATAAATGAATTTTATAATCCTGAAGATCCAGATACCTATTTTGAGGAAGTTTAGGTTATTGGTGGTTAGTTACTTGTGATTAGTTACTGGTGATTTGTAATTAGTAACTGGTGATTAGTGATTAGTGACTGGTTTTTAGTGATTCGTTGCTGATGATTTGTAAATGGAAATGAAGACGCATAAGGATTTAGATGTTTGGAAATTTAGTATTGAGTTGGTAACAATGGTTTATCATTTTACAAGCAATTTCCCGAAAGATGAAATCTTCGGATTAACCAACCAGATGAGAAGAGCTTCGGTTTCCATACCTAGCAATGTTGCTGAGGGGGCAGCCAGAAAATCTGAAAAAGAATTTATCCAATTTTTGTATATTGCACTAGGAAGTCAACAGGAATTGGACACTCAGCTATTAATAGCTTTGAACCTCAAGTTTATTTCTCAAAACGATTACAACGAAGTGATACAGAAAATTCAATCAGTAGGAAAACTGTTGAATGGATTAATAAAATATTTAAAATTAAATGTCAAATAAGAACTCACCAATCACCAGTGACCAGTCACCAACAGCCAGTCACCAGTCACCAGTAACCAGTGACCAGTCACCAACAACCAGTGACCAGTCACCAATCACCAGTCACCAACAACCAGTCACTAAACTAAAAGTTTTAACGGTAGTCGGAACAAGACCAGAGATAATTCGGCTTTCCAGAGTTATTGCCAAATTAGATGAGTCAGAAGCCATAGAACACGTTTTGGTGCATACGGGTCAAAATTATGATTATGAATTAAATCAGATATTCTTTGAAGATTTGGGTTTGAAAAAACCAGATTATTTTTTGAATGCTGCCGGGAAAAATGCGACAGAGACTATTGGCCAGATAATCATAAACATTGACCCTATATTAGAAAAAGAAAATCCAGATGCATTTTTGGTTTTGGGAGATACCAACTCTTGTTTGTGTGCCATACCTGCTAAGAAAAGACATATTCCTATATTTCACATGGAAGCGGGCAATAGGTGTTTTGATTTAAGAGTGCCTGAGGAGACGAATCGAAAGATTGTGGATCATATTGCTGACATCAACTTGACTTACAGCAGTATTGCTCGTGAATATCTTTTGAGAGAAGGTCTGAGTCCAGATAGAATTATCAAAACAGGTAGCCCTATGTTCGAGGTTCTTCATCATTACCTCCCCAAAATTCAGGATTCAAATATTTTGGAACTTGAAAACCTAGAAAAGGGGAAGTATTTTGTGGTTTCTGCTCACAGAGAGGAAAATATTTCTTCGGAAAAAGGCTTTACAAATTTGGTTCTAATTTTGAATCAATTGGCTGAAACCTATCAATTGCCAGTAATAGTGAGTACACATCCGAGAACTAGGAAAATGATTGAGCAAAAAGGTATTGTGTTCCACGAATTAGTAAGACTGGAAAAACCTTTTGGCTTAAGTGATTATATAGCCCTTCAGATGAACGCCAAAGCAGTATTGTCAGATAGTGGCACCATATCGGAAGAATCGTCAATTCTTAACTTCCCTGCCCTAAATCTTAGAGAAGCACATGAACGTCCAGAAGCCATGGAAGAGACTTCAGTGATGATGGTAGGTTTAAACACAGAAAGAGTATTTCAAGGGCTCCTAACTTTAGAAGGCCAGTATTTAGGCGACCGTAAATTTAGGGAAGTTAACGACTATTCGATGCCCAATGTATCAGATAAAGTCGTTAGAATTATTTTATCTTATGTTGATTATATTAAAAGAGTAGTTTGGAGTGAAGGGTAATATTCTATTCATTACATTAGTTCAGATTAAATCTATTCACGAAAGAGGAATTTACACGGATTTAATAAGAAAATTCAACAACGAAGGATATAATGTCTATGTCTTATGCCCTATAGAGCGTAAGTATGGAAAAAAAACGTTTCTTAAGAAGGAAGAGAATGTTCAAATATTAAATGTTAGAACGCTTAATATTCAGAAAACAAATCTTTTTGAAAAAGCTGTTTCAACTTTGAGTTTAGAATATTTATTTTTGAGAGCCATTGATAGGTTTTTTTTAGATATTAAGGTTGATTTAATTTTGTATTCTACACCGCCGATTACTTTGACAAGAATAATCGATAAATTAAAAAGAAGATTTGGTGCTAAAACGTATTTGCTTTTAAAAGATATTTTTCCTCAAAATGCAGTTGATATGGATATGATTTCAAAATCAAGCATTATTTATAAATATTTCAGAAAAAAAGAAATCAGCCTGTATAAATTATCGGACACAATTGGTTGCATGTCAGATAAGAATATTGAATTTTTAATCAATCATAATCCTTTTTTAAACCCATCAAGTATTGAGCTAAATCCTAACAGTTTGGAACTTAAGCTTGACCAAAAATGGGATAAAAAGACAATAAGAGTAAGATTTAATTTGCCAATAGATTCGACGGTATTTCTATATGGAGGTAATCTAGGCAAACCTCAAGGCATAGATTTTTTAATAGAAATACTAAAGGTCAATCTTAATAAAAAAGAGTGTTTTTTTTTAATAGTTGGAGACGGTACCGAATATAGCAAGTTGGAAGGTTGGCTGAAAAGGACAAATGCTAACAATATAAGGCTTTTGAAGTCTTTGCCAAAAACAGAGTATGATGAGTTAGTAAAAAGTGTGGATGTGGGATTAATATTTTTAGATTATAGATTCACTATACCTAATTTTCCATCCCGACTGCTTTCTTATTTAGAAAGTAAGGTTCCGGTGCTAGCAGCAACAGATATCAACACAGATTTGGGAGATATAGTTGTTCAAAATCATTTTGGTCTTTGGTCTTCAAGTAATGATATTGTAACATTCAATAAGCATTTAGAATATTTTATCGCTGAAAAAGCAGCAAGATTGGAAATGGGTCAAAATGGATTCAATTATATGAAGAACAACTATTTGATTGGGCACTCATTTAATAAAATAATTTCAAAATTAGATGTATAAACTTCTTTTTAAAAGAGCATTCGATTTTTTTACGGCTTTAATTGCATTAATATTGTTATCACCAATATTGATTCTTGTAATTGTTTTATTGTACTTGAAATATAGAGCAAACCCATTATTTGTTCAAGAAAGGACCGGAAAAAATGAGGAAATTTTTAGAATCTTTAAATTAAAGACTATGTCAGATGAAAAGGATAAATTTGGGAATTTATTGCCAGACCATAAAAGATTGACCCCATTAGGTAAGGTTATTAGGAAGTTGTCAATAGACGAATTACCTCAATTAGTAAACGTCATAAAAGGAGAAATGAGTATTATAGGCCCAAGACCCTTATTAGTGGAGTATTTACCTTTTTACAATGAAATTCAAAAAAAACGGCACTCAGTTAGGCCTGGGATTACGGGCTGGGCACAGGTAAATGGAAGAAATTCAATTACTTGGGATGAGAAATTTGAATTAGACGTGAAATATGTGAATACAATCTCCTTTACATTAGATATTAAAATATTTATCATGACAATAAAAAAAATATTTGTGGCAGAAGATATATCGGCCAAAGACCATGCTACTATGCCCCGATTTGATGAAATATCAAAATCTAAATAATATTTTAAATAAATCGAATAATAAAATGAACATTAAAAAAAATATTTTAGTTACGGGAGCGGGGGCATTGCTAGGCCAAGGAATCCTTAGACTGTTACAGATTTCGGATTTCTCGAAAAAAGTTTTTACAGCTGATCCCGATCCTAAATCATCTGGACATTGGTTAGGGGATTATGCTATTATCATTCCCAAAGTTGTTGATCCAGACTATATAGGAATTATAGAAAACGTTATAATTGAACACAAAATTGATGCAATTTTAATAGGAACTGATGTTGAATTACTTATCTTGTCAAAATATAAAGATTTTTTTTTAAAAAAATATAATTGTAGAGTAATTGTAAGTAATGAGGAGGTCATTACTATTGCAAATGATAAATTTTTAACAGCTGAATTTCTTAAAATGAACAATTTTCCATTTCCATATACGGTGATGGCGAATGATAAAAAAAAGTTAATCGAAATTGAACAAAACCTTGGGTTTCCTCTTTTTGCAAAACCATTTGATGGTGCTAGATCGATTGGAATAAAAAAAATAGAAAATCATAATGAATTAATGGAACTATATGATATCAATAGTAACTTGGTAGTTCAACAATTTTTGCCAGAAATTGAAGGGGAATATACTTCGGGTTGTATAGTAGTTCAAGGGAAATGTAAAGCAATAGTAACTTTGAAGAGAGATTTAAGAGACGGAAATACCTACAGAGCTTATATTGATAAGGAAACTGCTAAATATGATAAGTTCATAATTCCTATTGCTGAAAAACTAAATCCTGATGGACCAGTTAATTTTCAATTTAGAGTTTTAAATGATAAGCCAGTAATATTTGAAATAAACGGGAGGTTTAGCGGAACAACACCTTTGCGTCATTTTTTTGGTTTTAATGAAGTTGAAGCAATTTTGAAACATGAATTATTTGGTGGACAAATCGATACACCAACTCTAAAACATGGATTGGTTTTAAGGACTTGGTCTGATATTTTTATTGATAGTAAAGAGTTTTCTAATCTTAAAAATGAAGGAGTTTTAGAGAACCCTAATGCGGTTTTTCATAATTTTAGTTTAAAATAATCATTTTATGCCAATAGCTGTAGTTGTAGGTGCTAACGGTTTCTTAGGAAGCGGGATTGTAAATGAATTAATAAGACAAGGCATTGAGGTTTTGGCAGTGTATAACGAACGATTTGATAATATTAACAAATTTGCTAAGTTAATTTCAAGTGAACAACTACTTAATTATAATCTTGAACCGGATTTCTTTTTTTTTGCCCCTGGTAATTATGCAAGTACTCACAAAGAATTACTAAAACTTAATCATTTATTATACCTCTATTCATTGAAATTTAGTAATTCAAAATTTATATATTTGTCTAGCACAAATGTTTATGGTATTCATGATGACATTATTAGCGAGAACTCGACATATAATAATCCTGGATTATACGCACTTTCAAAACTGTCGGGGGAATTTATTGTAAGTGGGATGTCTAATTTTTCAATTATCCGTTTTACCTACATTTATGGGGCGACAATATCCAACAATTCTTTTATTCCCCAAATAATTAATAGTGCTAAAAATAAAGGCCAAATTGTATTATTTGGTAATGGAAGTAGGGTTCAAGATTATATTTATGTTGATGATGCTGTGAATTTCTGTCTAAAAAGTGCAATGATTGAACAATCTTCAATTTATTTAGGTGTTACAGGGTTATCAATTTCAAACAAAGAAATTGCAGAAGAAATAGCAAAATGGGTGGATTGTAAGATTGAGTTTAGCGGATTGGAAATCGGGCAATCATTTCATTTTAATCCTCAAAAGACTTTTGATTTACTTAATTGGTCTCCAAAAGTTACAATTTCGGAAGGAATAAAAAGAATGTTGCATTGAAAATTCTAATTTTTGGTGATGTACATGGAAATCTACCAGCTTTAGAAATGCTTTTTTCTATTGAGGAAAATAGTTTTGACAGCTTCATTTGTCACGGAGACGTTGTAAATTATGGCCCTTGGAGTAATGAATGTATAAGTTTATTGTCTGAAAAGAAAGAAGGGACTTTATTGTTAGGTAATCATGAAAAATATTTTTTAGAAGGGGCCTATGATGGTAAAAATCAAATTGCAAAGGCATTTTTTGATCATTGCTACAATAAATTTAATAAATCATTATTAAATGTTATTAATACATTTGAAGAAAGTATTAACATTGAGAATTTTGTTGTTCAACACACAATTTTTAACCAATATGTTTTTAAAGACACCGATTTATCAAACTTAGAAGTTAAACATGATTACATAATTGGCCACTCTCATCAACAATTTAAAAGATTGGAAAATAAATTTAAAATATACAACACGGGTAGTTTAGGTCAAAACAGACAATTTATAAATCAATCTTGTTATATAAAATTGGATACTAAAAGCAAAGAAGTTGAATTGAAAAGTTTTAATCTTGGTATAAATAAAATGATTAATAAAATGAAATCAGAGAGGTATTCTTCAATTTGTATTGATTATTATTTATCCAAAAAACAATTTTAGTAACTATCAAATAATAGAAAAAATAAAACACTTAATGGAGAATAAAATATGGCTGTCCTCACCCCATATGGGTGGTAATGAAATTAAATTTGTTCAAAAAGCATTCGATACCAATTGGATATCCCCACTCGGTCCAAATGTTGATAATTTTGAAAAAGAATTAGGCAATTATCTGAGTATTGATAATGTTGCTGCTTTAAGTTCAGGAACGGCGGCATTGCACTTATCATTAATACTTTCTGGGGTCAGTGTTGGAGACGAAGTTTTGTGTCAAACATTTACTTTTTCTGCGTCTGCAAATCCTATTTTGTACCAAGGAGCGGTTCCTATTTTTATTGATAGTGAGATTGACACTTGGAATATGGACCCAGTGCTTCTTGAGAAGGCAATTCAAGATAGACTTGCTCAAGGAAAGAAACCTAAAGCCTGTATAGTGGTTCATTTGTACGGTATGCCTGCAAAAATTATTGAAATTAAAGAAGTGTGTCAAAAGTATGACATAATACTAATCGAAGATGCAGCAGAAGCATTAGGTTCATCAGTTAACGGTCAAAAAGTAGGTACTTTTGGTGATTTTGGCGTTTTCTCATTTAATGGAAATAAAATTATCACTACTTCAGGTGGTGGTGCGTTGGTTTCAGCAAATTTTTCGAAAATAGCTAAAGCTAGATTCTTGGCTACTCAAGCTCGAGATGAAGCACCACATTATCAGCATTCGGAAATTGGTTATAATTACAGAATGAGTAATATTTCTGCAGGGATTGGACGAGGTCAATTAGAAGTTCTAGATAGATGGATCGAAAAAAGGCGTCATAATTATTCGCAATACAATATCAAACTTAAAGGACTTTTTCAGGAGGAGCCTGAAAATTATTTTTCTAATCGCTGGCTTAGTGCTGTGATTTTTGAAGGATATGAAATTAGAGAATTTATACGTATTCAACTTTTGAAACATGGTATTGAATCAAGGCCACTATGGAAACCTATGCATTTGCAGCCGATTTTTCAGGTACATCCATTTTATGGAAATGGAATAAGCGAAAAATTGTTTCAAAATGGCTTATGTCTTCCGTCAGGTTCAAATTTAAAAATAGAAGAATTGGAGAGAGTAATTAATTTAGTAATAGAGAATTCCATTTAATAAAAAAGTGAGATATTTCTTTATTCTTGACGAAGAGTCCTATATTTTTACATATGTTTCAATTTAGAATTAAAAAATTATTAAAATGAAAAAAATTTATTTACTTTCTTGTGGCTTGCTAATAACAGCAATCACTTTCGGACAAAAGAAGAGCCCGGTAGAAAATATTGGTATAGGAACTACTCAACCTGATAATTCTGCGGTTTTGGATATTCAATCAACAAGCAAAGGTCTGTTAATTCCAAGGCTATCTGTTGAGCAACGAAATAGTATTGATAGTCCAGCCAGTGGATTAATGATTTATCAGACAAATGAAGTTACTGGTTTCTACTTTTTTAATGGCAAAAATTGGAAGCCTCTAAGTGGTGATGATGCGAAATCGGTGGCTTTAGATGTCCAAAATTGGTCAAAAACAGGTGATGCAGGAACCAATCCTGTAACAAATTTTTTAGGGACAACGGATGCTCAACCATTGATTCTTAAAACGAATGGAGCTATGACTGGACATTTAACACAAGACTACACTTACAGAAATACTTTTATAGGAGCCTATTCAGGTTGGAAAACATATTCAAATTCGGGAAATGCTTATGTTGCACCTTCTGCAACAAATAGATATAACACAGGTTTTGGTTACGAATCACTTAAAGAGCTCACGACTGGTGAATGGAATTTGGCAGTAGGAGTTAGTGCAATGGAAAACTCTGTAAATGTTTCGCAAAATGTTGCCATAGGTGCAAATTCGTTACGATTTACAAGCGGGTCATTTAATATGGCTGTGGGTACTAATGCATTGGGTGCTCCCGGAAACACTGGCTCGTTAAATATGGCCCTAGGGATAAATTCTCTTTTGGACCTTACAACTGGCTCAAATACTATGGCTATCGGTGCAAATGCTGGTAGAGGCAAAAATGGCGATAATAATATTTACATCGGGTCCAATGCTGGCTATACTTCAACCACTAGTACTGAAAACAATCAATTATATATCCAAAATTCTTCGGTTGCAAATACTACACCTTTAATTAAGGGAGACTTTGCTCTGAACACTTTAAAAATAAATTCTAAAACAACCGGTTTTTTGGCAGTAGGTGATTGGGATGCTTTAACTCCAATGCCTACCCCTTCAGGCTATAGATTAATTGTCCAAGACGGGATTTTATCAGAAAAAATTAAAGTTGCCTTAAGGACTTCATCAACTGACTGGGCGGATTATGTTTTTGAGCCAGAATATAAAGCCAAAATGATGAAATTAGAAGATGTTGAGAAGTTTACCCTAAAAAACAAGCATTTACCCAATGTACCTTCGGCAGATCAAATGGTTAAAGAGGGTTTGGATGTAGGTAAAACTTCTAAAATGTTTATGGAGAAGATTGAGGAACTTACCTTGTATATGATAGAATTGGACAAGGAAGTAAAAGCCTTGAAGGCGGAGAATGAAGCTCTGAAAAGAAAGTAATTTGATGATTTATTATATAAAATCCCAAGTAGTTACATACTGCTTGGGATTTTTTTATGCCGAATAATAAAAAAATAGGATTCTATGTCCACTATTCTAATAAAAGCTTATTTTTTGATTAATTTTGATATTAAATCTTAATCCGAAGGCTTATGTCTAAAATTTTATCTAAATATACTGAGAGATTTGTTTCGAAATGGTTGATTTTGATAATGGATATATTTATCATCAGTATATCATTTGTATTTGCCACTACAGTTCGTTTTAATTTTGAATTGACTTATATTGACCCTCAGATTTTTAAATATCATTTGCTATCGGTGATATTGGTTAGAGTATCTTCCTTCTTATACCTCAATACTTTTTCGGGTATCATTCGGCATACCAGCATAGAGGATGCAAAACTACTTTTTAAGTCCGTTGTTCTTTCAAGCATTGAATTGGTCCTATTGTCATTACTGGATTTGGGTAGTTATACCAAGTTTGTAAAAATTCCCTATTCGCTTTTAGCCATAGACTTCTTCATCGCTTTGTTTGGCTTGATAGCCAGTAGATTTATCATTAAAGCCATTTTTGATAATTTGCTCAATTCGTTTAAATCACAACAAATGGTGATTATTTATGGGGCGGGTCAATTGGGTTTGATTACAAAGAATACCATTCTCAAAGACAAGAAGAAGAAGAACCAGATACTGTGTTTTATAGACGACAACAGCAGCAAGATAGGGAAGTCAATAGAGGGTACGAAGGTGGTTTCTTTGGAAGATGCTTTGAGACTTTATATTAACAGTGTCGATTTTCAAAACGTTAGTGTAGAGGTCATATTGGCTATCCAATATATAACGTCTAATAGGAAAAACGAGATAGTAGATAAGTTTTTGGAGTTGGGTATTACAGTAAAAAGCTTACCACCTGTAAAGACTTGGATCAATGGTGAATTAAGCATCAATCAGATCAAAGAAATCAATATAGATGATTTGCTAGAGAGGGAGCCTATAAAATTAAACAACAAGTTTGTAATGGAGACCCTGAGCAATAAGGTGATATTTATAACCGGTGCGGCAGGCTCTATAGGCAGTGAGTTGGTAAGGCAAATATTGCCATTCGGCCCGAGTAAGTTAGTGCTAATTGACCAAGCGGAGTCTCCTTTGTATGATTTGGAGACGGAGCTAACTAGGTTGACTCAAAAAGGTAACACTGCGACCGACTTAGTACTAGAAACCAGAAATATTTGCAATAAGGTACAAATGGAAAAACTCTTTATAAAACATTCTCCCAATGTAGTTTTTCATGCAGCGGCCTATAAGCATGTGCCCTTGATGGAAAAGAACCCTTTTAAGGCGGTGGAGGTGAATGTGTTCGGCACCAAGCTGGTAGCAGATCTGGCCTCGAAATACAAAGTCAAGAAATTTGTAATGATATCTACCGACAAAGCTGTAAACCCCACCAATGTAATGGGTGCCAGCAAGCGTTTGGCTGAAATTTACGTACAGTCCTTAAATTCTTTTCACAAGAACGAGTCCAGGTTTATTGTAACAAGATTTGGGAACGTATTGGGCTCTAATGGCTCCGTAATACCTTTGTTTAAAAGACAAATAGCAGCAGGAGGCCCAGTAACGGTTACCCATCCTGATATTATCAGATACTTTATGACCATTCCTGAGGCTTGTCAATTGGTACTGGAGGCCGGTACCATGGGCAAAGGGGGTGAGGTATTTGTATTTGATATGGGTGAGCCTGTAAAGATTGTAGATTTGGCCAAAAGGATGATTAAACTGTCGGGTTTTGAAGTAGATAAGCAAATAGAGATAAAGTTTACAGGCCTAAGACCCGGTGAAAAGCTTTATGAAGAATTGATTGGCAGTGCAGAGAACAATTTGGCCACCTATAATCCCAAATTAATGATTGCGAAAATAGTACCTGAAGATTATGATCAAATCTCTAAGAAGCTGAATAGTTTTGATTTGAAGCTGAACGAATGGTCTAATTTAGAAATTGTTGGCTTTTTAAAAAACCTTGTTCCTGAATACATAAGTAACAATTCTCCTTTTGAAAAGCTGGACATTTTAAAAGAATTCGAGATTAAGTAATCAAACTTTAATTCAAAGGGTGATGGTTTATAAATATATAATTATGTTAACCATAACGCCCCCTAAATTTTGACAACTGCCCATACCACAGTTTCGATGCATTAAACTCAGTCAGTCAACCTAGGCACCTTAATAATTTCAAATACTACTCGCTGATTGTTCCATGTACAAACCCGTCTGCATATATGATTTATCTAAGGCATTTCAAATGAATGTTTTGCTCATCCAAAAACCTTCAAACTGATTTTGAAGATAAGGACAAAAGCATCCTAAATAAAAATATTCGAGAGCTATTTTTTTTTTCGTTGAAAGAAGAATAAGGCTAATTGGCTCTTTTGTAAATAAGAAAGAAAATTTAGATATTAATGCTCAAGAAATTCAAAGTTAAAATTTCAAGAATGTAAAGTATGTGGATATATTTTGGAATATTCAACATAAAATTATCGTTTGATTGACCAAACTATAAAAAAGGTCGTCTAGATAATGTTTTCGAAATTAAAACGGGAGATAAAGCTGCCTGTATTATTCAAAAGAGCATAGAATAATGACTTCAAAGCACCAATGTTGTAATGTTAGAAATTCAACTGGAGGATAAACTACAAATCCAGAAATAAAATCCTGAATTCGTTAATCTTAATATTCATTTAAGTAATTTGCGAAGTAACTCAAAATAATGTCTCTTTTGTAATATACTTGGAGGCTTATGACAATAGATTTAAAACAGGTCTCAATATTAAATTGTCTTAGCTTCTATTGATATTATTTGATGGGTATTATCAATCCCAATTGAATACCAATTTGTTTTGTCCAAAATTCTCCTAAATCCAATGCTATTTTTCCATTAAAAATAGAAGACATGACTTTCTTATTAATTGTATGACTTATTGAGGTTTGTGATAATTTTAAAGGGTAGCTATAATTTCCAAAATGTTTTGACTTTAGTATTTGCGTGAAATTTTCAAATGATAAAATATTATAGCCAATACCAATATTTAATGCAGTGATTCTATTATTGAAAACATAATTAATATCATTAGTTTGATGGTTTTTATTACTCGAATTTGTCAAAATTAAAGGTGTACCTATAATAGAACTTTTATATGTCCAACTATCTAGATAGGTGCCATTATTAAAATAGTTGTCCATTCCCCGTAATTCTGGTAAATTTTCGTAAACCTCTCCACCTTGACTTTTTGAATTAAAATATTCAAATATAATTTTTTTAATTTTACCAAGATTATTATTTAAGGTTATCCCAAACAGTCCATCTGCAATATTATTGAGATAGAAAAGAGACCCATCTTCATAAAAACTTTGTCGGTACACTAATATGTTGTAATTATTCGTGAGTTTTAAGTCTAAACCAATATCCACTGAACCTAAATGATTACCGGCCCTATTTAAGGCATCATTTGCTGGGGAGTTCGTATTTAGACCCTGCCCTTTATTATTAAGACTTACCCCTGTGGCTACTTTTATAAACGTAGAGAAATCTGTACTGAAACGGGTAATGGTCTTCTTGCTTAACTCATCATAGAAGGGTTTTGTGGGATACCCCCCCCATTGTACTTGGTGATTAAAGCCCCCTTGCAATTGCACTTTCCATGCAGGCTTTCCTATACGGGCATAGAAACTTTTTTGGTGCAACCACACGTTTTGTACAGCATCTCCTTTGCCAAACCAGCCATGGGCAAAATTGCCTTTGATGGCTATCAGGCCATTCTTCATGATGGGCGTATAATTCGGTATAGCTATCTCTATTTTTGGCATCGGTAAAGCATTTCCTGACCAAATATAACTGCCCATGGTACCAAGAGTATCAACCAATCCTTGAATTTCTCTTCTTCTGCCTCCATAAAGTTCAAATGCACCATATCTTATTTTGACATATCCAATTGGTAATAAGAATTGATTGACTTTACCTAAGTTGGTATGCATTTCTAGTCCATAGCCATACCCGAATCGCTTTAATCTTTTTTCTATGGTAAATAGAGAATCATATTCTTGATGAATATTAAGATTTAAATAACCAATTCCAGATTTAAAAGGAACTAGTCCGTATTGTTTGCTTCTCAATAGAAAGGGTGTAGTGGAATCACTAGAAACAAATCCACCGAGGGAGGCTTGTATCCGAGTTTTTTGTAGAAATTTCTGCGAGTATATAGGGCTATATAACAGTAGCAAAAAGAAAGTAATGGTATATATTTTGGATTTCAAATTGATTTATTGAGGGGTTTTACATGTACAAATGCCAGTAGAATCTATAGGTAGACTCAAAGAATTTCAAATTTACCAAATTTACGAATTATTTCACCCCTATTTAAGCCAATTTTTAAATCGTACAAATAGGACCCAAATGGCAATCGGGTTCCATTAAGCTTTCCATCCCATCTTTCGGTTTTATCTTTTATTTCAGTAATGATATTTCCCCAACGGTCATATATTTTTAGATTATAATCGTTTACTCTACCAAATCTACCTTTAATTTCAAATAGGTTGTTGATGTTATCTTCATTTGGGGTGAAAGCGTCAGGAATATAGAATAGAGCTTCTATTGGGATCGATATTTGATTTGAAACACTACTCAAGTTTCCGTTTCCATGAGCCCGAATCTTATATTTTGCTTCAATTTCATTATTGCTTATATCTACTGTCGAACTTTTCTCTAATGGGCCTAGAACTTTTTCAAGGGATTCTGCTGATGTATTCTCGTCAACACTAATTAATTCGAAATTTTGAATGGCTGAATTTCCGAACGGAGAGTTTATCGACCAATTAAGCTCATCGTTTTCGGAGGCTTGCAAATAAATTGTGCACATGGGACTCGAGAGATGCGAAACACTACCACATTTGTCTATATAGCCGATTTTATAGCAAAAGCTTTCTGCATCTGTATTCTCGTTTAGGCTAAACTTTTTATTTTGGCTAGCATCAATGCTGTCAATTTTAGCATTGGCTCCTGTAAGATACTTGTAAAGATAGTATTTGTCTTTATTAACAGGCCAGTTGGAATTATCTTGAAACAACAAGTCTATTTGCTTATCATCTATAACACTCACTTTTCCATCAGATATAGGAGGGGCTGTGATTTTTTTTCTATCGACGCACTTTATTTCAGACTTAGAAATAGAAGAGTAGGGAACCGTTGGATTTACACTCCATTCGCCTTGAACTTTGGCAACCACTTGATAACAATATTGAGCTTCACATTTTAATATAGGGTGATCAAAATCTGAATTTATACTGTAGATTTTTTGGTTCAAAATACTGTTAGTTTCAATCATCTGCCAGTCTAGGTCATACACCACATTCTTTACCGTAGCTGTATTTAATATGGAAGAGGCTTGATTGTTTTGTAATTCTTGCCACTTTATTCTATTGGAGTTTACCGAAATAGGTTCTATGGAGTCTAATTTAATGCTGCATACTTCGCCACTCAATTGTGGACAAGCAACATACTTGTATACCATAAAACATGTCTGCTGATTGTTTATCAAATCTACAGTTATGGTTCCGGGGTTGGATTGGTAGGTATAATTCGGAAAGCTATAGTTTTGAGAAGGAACTCTTCGATAAATTTGGTGTGAATCAAAAGTACCTGTAAATGTAAGTTTGGCTTTGTTTCCTCCGGGTAGCACTTCCAGTTCTGTTATTTTCGGGATATTGCCATCCGAATTCATTACAATGGTTTGAAAAGGAGGAGGAGGACAACCTGTCGGTATATTATTCTCACCTTTAATTCTAATTATTTTGGTTGGAGAGGTGCCCGCATAAGTTTTATTCGTAGAAAAAGGCAAACTGCTAATCGTTTGAATAGGTGAGCTATCCCCCCATTCAATGGTATAAAAATCAAAGTCATTTGCGGGATCTTGCGGAATAATAATATTTAGGAAATTATCATTACAAGTGCTGTAGCTAAAGACAGGTTTGTTGTTGGGTCTTACACTCACTGTTTTGCAGGCGTACATATCTTTGCCGTTTTTTTTTCCGTATTGTAGAATTCTGTAAACTTCTATAGTGGTATTGGCAAATAGGACATTTACGGAGTCTTTATTACCTACTTTATCTAGGGCATTGGCAGTTTTTCCGTTGTAATAAAAATCATATCGGATATCCGTACCGCCAGATAGGTCTTTGAGTTTTACAGTGAGCGGAGAGCAACCTGCGGTAATATCTCCTTCAATTTTGAATGCACCCTCTACAGCATTGGCTGGCCAATTGTTTTTATCGCAGAGTCCTTGTCCATATACAAACTGACAGGCAAACATAAGTGAGATTATCCTGCAACAGCGAAAAGTAAATTTTCTTTGCCTGTTCAATTCAATAAGAAGTTTAAAAATAAACGTGAATTTAATGAATTTGAGCGAAAGTTTAGGTAAAATTTATTTAGCGGAATATTTGAAGAAGGTCTATGGTGTCTAAAATGACCTTAAGCAAGAAAATCAGAAGAAGGTACTTCTTCTTAAAGAAAAATGTATGCCTGTAGGATTGCCAAGCAAGTACCCAAAATCTTGAGCCACTTGTATTTCTAGGGTCAGGTTATATGGTATTTTTCTTTGAATGGCCAATAAAAGAGAGGTAGACTGTAGTTTGAGCGGGTTGCCATAAATTCCATAGTTGATTTGATGGTTAGCTTTTAATAAAACATAGTATTTTTTGTTATACACGCTTGCTGCTAAATGGAATGCTTTTATACGGTTTCCGTTTATGGTCCTGTTTTTAGAATTAAGGCTGATAAAAGGTGTGCCTAGGATGCGGTCATTGTAGCTCCAAGATTGGTATTGGCCGTGGGAGAAATAATTGTCGAATTCTCCAGAGTTGCTGAGTCGGTATTTGCCAAATCGATACAAACCTTGGCTTTTGGTAAAGATAAACTCGCCTACTATATGTTTTAAAATAGTTTTGGGCTTTTTGCTTTGCCATGAGATACCGTATATGCCATCTTCTATATTGTTGAAGTTTATCAGGGAACGGGCAAAATCGAAGGGTTTTTGGTGGTAAAACTGCCAATTTTGGTGGATGGTAGCGGCCAAGTCTATAGAGCCCAGTTGGTTGCCAATGGCCAGGCCTCCATCATAACCGGGTACTTTGGTAGGGTCAACATCCACAAGCTTTTGTAAAAAAGGCAAAAGAATAAATTGATAGCTGTAAAAGGGCTTTGGGGCTAAATAGCCGTTCAGGGTAGGAGGAAACTCTCCCCCAACTTTTTTTAATTCTTCAGAGTATCCACCCCATTGGGTTTGGTGGTTGAGGCCCCCCATCAGTTGTACTTTTTGTTTTTTATCGCTGATTTTGAAGTAGAGCCATTTTTGGTGCAGGTAGTAGTTTTCGATAATGCCCTGTGTGCCAAACCAGCCATGTGATAGGCCCGCTTTGTAGGCTACTCGTTTGTGCTGGCCCAAGCCCACCCAATTGGGTGTAGATATTTGAAGCTTCGGTACCGGCAAAGCATTGCTCGACCACACATAAGCCCCAGAGCTGAGGGTAGAGTCGGTGAGTCCCTGTATTTCTTTTCGCCTGCCACCATAAAACTCCAGATGCTTAAAACGTAGTTTTAGGTAAGCTTCGGGCAAGAGAATTTGTTTGGTGTTACCTAAGTTGGTATGTATTTCAACGGCATAGCCATAGTTGAAGGCTTTTAGTTTTTTGTTTATGGTAAGTAAGCTGTCATAATCCTTGGCGATGCCTGCTGAGAGATAGGCAACCCCAGGCTGCGTAGGCATAAGCCCAAACTGATTGGTATGTAATAAAAAGGGGGTGCTTTTTTTGCTGGCCGCCAATAGGCCTGTCTTAAAAGTATAGGTATGGCCGTGCAGGATTTTTTGAGCATGCAACAAAGAGGAGCAAGAGAGCATCATCCACAAAAAGAAAATATATCTCATAAAAGGCTCAAGGTAATTTTGAAACTGCTGGATGAACTTAAGGAAACGAAATACTTCTACAAATAAATGATTTTTTTTATGATTTGACCAAGTAAGAGCTAAAATTTATTATGCGGTAGGTTGAGGCGATTTGGCAATTAGACAATTTGGCAATTAGACAATTTGGCAATGAGGCACTTAGGCAATGATGCATTGAGGCAATTTGGTAATGAAGCAATGAGGTATTGGGGCTATGGGGTATAAGGCACAAGGCATTGAATGTTAAGCTTTGTGTTCCACTTTGCCAAGCTCTGGGTACTTTGTGATAAAATAAAACTTATAGGCACAAGTCTTATTCTGTGTAACTCAGTGCTAAACTCTGGGGACTCTGTGGTAAAAAAAACTTCAACGATTAAAACATTAAGATAATTAAGACCATTAAGGGGCTGAGAATATCTTAATGCTCTTCATGTCTTAATGAACTTAATGTTAAAAAAAAGAACTTCAAATTTAAAAATTAAGGCCATTAAGCGGCTGAGAATATCTTAATGAACTTAATATCTTAATGCACTTAATGTTTAGAAAAAAGAACTTTAAATTTAAAAATTAAGGCCATTTAGCGACTGAGAATATCTTAATGCACTTAATGTTTAGAAAAAACATCCTCAATAATTAACCAGGAAGACAATTAGGGTTTTAGGAATAACGCCCACTCACATACTATCCGCCCCACCTTTCTGAAAAACAACTTCTTTAACCAAGCCTATGGAGTTAAAGTGGAGAATCATGGCTTCGGAGGTGGTGGTGTTGCGGATGTTTTGGCATTGCGGTCCACGCTCGAAGAAATAAACGACATATTTCTCAGACTTTTTGTCGAGCAATTGATAATCGTACCGCCCAATGGTTTTTACGATTTCGTTTTCGGAGATAGTCAGAATACGGTCTTTGTTTTGTTTCAATAAAGCCAGTTGTTGAATTCTTTTCCCTTCACAACCCCCTCGATCGCCTTTGAAAAGTTCAGAATCAAAACCATCGATTTCTAATGGCTTGGAGTAGGAGCAGGCCTGTAAAAGAATTAAAGCCGAAAAAGAGATTAGATATTTTAAAATAGACATTTGAGTAATTTTCCAAAAGGCAAAAGCCTAGCATTTGTGTAATTATATAAAAGTATCATTAAATACGATTCATTGTCTGTTTGATATCGTTTTTTTGTCAGTTCAAGGGTCTAACCTGTCAGTTCGAGCGGTAGCGGGCTGCGTTCCGTTCGAGAACACGTTTTCTGCTGCCAAAGTTAACTAGTTTTAAGCGACATCTCAATTTGCTTCTTGAATTTGTGGTAATCAGCATCTCAGTCAGCATCTTACTCATCCTAATAACATCTCAGTCTTCATCTCGACTACCGCTCGATGTGACAGGTGTGCTCGATGTGACAAGAAGTGTTTCGGTCGCAATTTCATTCAGATTATCATCTGAATTTCATTGTGCTCGATGTGACAAGTGTTAGTCGATGTGCCAGGGGATTATCATCTGAATTTCATTGTGCTCATTGTCCAAGTACCAGTAACCAGTAACCAGCAACCAGTAACCAGCAACCAATAACCAATAACAACCTCACTTATCCTTCTGAAACACCCCAACTATACCATTGGCGATAGATAAGATAAAACTCAAGATAAGCGGTGGCAAGAATCCTTCCACTTTGAAACCATCCACGAGGTAGTCGCACAAATAAACGATACACACGCTAATAACCAAGGAGAACAAGCCCAAGGTTAAAAAAGTAATCGGTAAAGAAATGAGGCTGAGAATGGGTCTCACAAAAGTGTTTAGGATACTCATTACCAATGCCACTATTATAGCCGTAGTGTAACCATCTACGTTGATACCTTTGAGGTAATTGGGCAAAATCAGGATGATTAGGCCGCAAAGCAATAGTCTTACAATGTAATTTGTCATTTCGATTGATGTCTAGTTATTAATACGTTGAGTACTTCGTCGAGGCTAATTTCTTTGGCTTCCAATAATATTAAATAATGGAAAAGTAAATCTGCGGCTTCGCCCAGAAACAGGTCTTTGTTATCGTCTTTGGCTTCAATGACCAATTCTACGGCTTCTTCGCCTACTTTTTGTGCTATTTTGTTGATTCCTTTTTTAAACAAAGATGCAGTGTAAGAAGCCTCTGTAGGATTGTTTTTTCTGTCCTTTATAATTTCGGTTAGTTGCTGAATAAACATGACCTTGCCGCTGTTTGTTTCATTCCAACAGGTATCGTGGCCGGTATGGCAAGTGGGGCCATCGGGCAATGCTTTAATGAGTATGGAATCTCCGTCGCAATCTACTTGATGCTCTTTATAGTTGAGGAAATTGTTTGAGCTTTCGCCTTTGGTCCATAGTCTTTCTTTGGAGCGGCTGTAAAAAGTCACCTTGCCTTGGCTAATGGTTTTTTCAAGGGCCTCGGCATTCATATAACCTTGCATGAGTACTTTGCCTGTGTAAAAGTCTTGGATAATGGCCGGAAGGAGTCCTTTAGAAAAATCTGCTTGTCTATTCATAAAAATAATAATTGTGCAAAAATACTAAGTACTAATTAATTGTGTGTGGTATTCTAAAATTATTATATTTTTTTTCAAAGAAGGCTTGACAAATATAAAAAGACCCCTTATCTTTGCACCCACATTGAACGAAAGAGGTTCTTTAAAAGCGAAAGTAGCTCAGTTGGTAGAGCGTAACCTTGCCAAGGTTAAGGTCGCGGGTTCGAGACCCGTCTTTCGCTCAAGAGATAAAAAGTTCCTATGAAAATGGGGACTTTTTTGTTTCTTAGGGCATATCACCCGCCGGGGTGGTGGAACTGGTAGACACGCAGGACTTAAAATCCTGTGAGCCTTATCGCTCGTACGGGTTCGATTCCCGTCCCCGGTACTCGGAAGGTCTTAGATTAATTTCTAAGGCCTTTTTTGTTTTTTTAACTTGAGTATTGTTGCTCGTACGGTGGCGATCGGCAGCCGTCGCTGTCCCGTCCCCGGTACAT
>NZ_RJUE01000041.1 GCF_024343735.1 Lacihabitans sp. CCS-44 | reverse complement strand
AATGGGCAACCGAGTGGCGATGTACAATCTGCTTTTTGAGTCCAGCAGCTATACGCTGCTCAAGCTCGGAGCCGACCCGAAGTTTCTGGGTGCTAGACCAGGGATAATAAGTGTGCTGCATACTTGGGGTCAAAACTTGAGTTTTCATCCACACATACACTGCATAGTGAGTGGTGGTGGCGAGAATAATGGCGAATGGGTGTCAGACAAGTCCCAAAACCAGAGCTATTTGTTTCCGAAGCCCATTATGCAGAAGATATACAAGGCGGTTTTTTTGAAAAACCTCAGAGCATTATTGGCATCAGGTAGCCTTCAGGTTGGTGAAACTGACACCACAAAGCTCATTGACGAAGTAGGCAAGAAACATTGGAATGTATATGCCAAACGCCCATTCAGTGGACCAAAAACGGTGCTAGAGTATCTTGGGCGTTACACGCATAAAACGGCCATAACACCGCACAGGATACTGGAAATCAACGAAAAAGAAGGAACTGTAACATTTAAATACAAAGACTACCGCTACCGAGGCACCGATGCCGAGCACAAAGAAATGACGATAAGCATTGATGAATTTATCAGGCGGTTTGAGCAGCACATATTGCCGTTCCGATACGTACGCATTCGTCATTTCGGTTATTTACAAAACCACGGCCGAGGCAAAAGGCTTAAAGAATTGTTTGAAAAACTCAATCTACCCGCACCACCCGCCAAGATGCGGATACCGGTGTATGTGACCATCAGAGAAAAGTACGGCATTGACATAAGAGTTTGTCCAAAATGCAAAGAACATCATCTGGAGTTGGTAGCCACGCATTACAGAAGTGGCGGAACGATTTCAATTGGAGAAAAACCCAAAAACAAAGCTTCGCCAATAGAGTTTTGAGGGTTCACACAACAGAAATAATAAAATAACTCAACTCATTCAATTCATTGGGTAAGGGAAGATTTATGCTTTTTTGAATAAAAAACGCAGCTTTTTAATAGAAAAACAAAAACGGAACTACAAAACCAGCTACTTATACACCTACAGACAATGCCGCTGAAATCTAATGAGTGTCTACTTTACGGACTTTGACACCGCACCAGTTTCGCCGAACACCAAATAGCAAAAAGACCCCAAATATAAAGGGGTCTTTAGTGGGGTCTTTCTTCTATTCTGCTAAATGTTGTGCGTAGTATTTATTCACCTAGAGATGTAACAATGCCGTAAAACTGTCTCTTGTCTTGCAAATAAAACACCAAGTTTCTTTGTCCTAAATATCCCTTTTGTCTTTTCGCAACAAGTCCTTTGGTTATGAATTTTTTATTTGCCTTTGAATAAACCATAAACTGTCCCCTCAGAATAAGTCCTGCACCAAGAAAATAAAATTCCTCATTTAATTGCTTTGTCAAAACATTTTCTGGTTGTTGTCTGAAAATGCTATCACGTTGACGTTGGTCATAGTAAAAGTATATGTCCGTGATTTTAATTTGTCGAGTTTTTTTAATTAAAGTGTCCTGAAATGTTTTATAACCATAATTTGCTAAGACATTTTTGTTCTCAGGATTGTCTATGAAGTTTTTTATGTCGTCCTGTTTAAAGTAGAGAATAGCATTGGGAACTTCGTAAATAAAAATGTTTTCTCTTGTCGTGTCAATGAATATGGGTCGAAGTTTTTGCTTACGTATGCCAAAGTCAACCTGAGAATAAGATTGAATTGTCAAGGCTGTAAATAGGAATGCTATTGAAAATCGTAGGGTCATAATATTACGCACAACGAACAGGGCTTGTGGTCAGGTGGGGGCTTTGAAACTCGTCCGCCCGAACGTCAGCCGATATAAATTACTGATGTTGAGTTACTTACCAATGTTCAATCGGTTTCCGTCCGCCGAAACAAAAGTACAAAAGAATTCCAATTGTTCAATAACTTCAGTCAGCCCCCCACTTGCCACAAACCCATGTTGGCAGAAGTTTTTTTTACGATTAATCAAAAATTAGCAACAAAATTAGCCCTAAAATCATTGTCAAAGTTACCGCTCTATCCATACTAATTAATGGTTTATTTTTTATAAAACCGTATGGTAACATTACTATACCTACAACCACAAAAAAATAAGACCATTTGCTGTCTTTGTCTTCCAATTCTGTTTTGAGCTCCAGGTTAATGTAATTAATACCGTCTTTTTTCAGTCCATAAACATCATTATAGTCATTCCAAAAAGAACCTTTATTCAAATTATCCAATTCAGATTTTTTTATTTTTAATCCTACTCTATCACCAACTTTAATATTTGCTTTAAAAGAATTGTGGTCAGTCGCCTTGTAAGTCATTGCTGTAATTTTAAACTCATGCTGATATTCCTTAGTTGTCAGTATAATATCTCGATAGGTCGTCGATTTGATTTTGTATTCATCATATTTTGGAGTGTCTTTAAGTGTAACATTAATTGTACTTAATTCGTTGTCTGGCAATGAATTGTCACGAAGTGCTAAATAAAGAAACAGAAATATGAACGCAATTGAAATTGTAATAACAATAATTCTGTCTCGTCTCGTCACAAGTTCATTCGGTTTCTTTATTGCAAGCATTTTCTGTCTGTCCCGCTTATTTTGTAGTCTCTCGTTTCTGCTCATAAAATTTCTGCCAACGAGTATATTTGCGAAACTCATTTTTGGAGTTTCGGTAATATCGTTATTAAATTTTGATTGATTTTATTGTTAATGTGCTGCTAATAAGATTATTGTGAAAATTGGGGAGTTTCGGTAATATTTTCATGAGAATATCTGTGTTTTGATTTTTATGTATTTCAATATCAAATATATTGTTCGAAGTTCTACTTTCCAAGCATTTATTTGAGTTTTAATTTATCCAAAGGACTTACGATTTGATCAAAGCCTTTGGTGGTTATGTGGGTGTAGATTTCGGTAGTTTTGGAGCTGCAATAATCGAATAAAGATTAAATACGCCTTATGTCAGTTTCATTTTTATATAGAGACAATCTTTAGGTCTAATACGTAGGATTAAGTCATAGAAATTATGAAATTCGAACAGAAATTCCTCAAAATTGAATACAAAATCGTAATTGGAATGCCGCCCGAATTGAACACAAAATCGCCAATATTGAATACAAAATCGTGGATGTTGAACACAAAATCGTCAATGTT
>NZ_RJUE01000040.1 GCF_024343735.1 Lacihabitans sp. CCS-44 | reverse complement strand
AACAGCTACTCCACCTACATATAAGGTTCCCAATGTTGGTAAGGTCTCTATTCTGTAGTTCGCAATCGTTCCATCTGTATCTGTTGCGGTCAAGGCATTGATGGCCGTTTGACCTGCCGTTGATGCTATCGCCGCATTGCTGTCGTTGTTCGCTACTGGAGGATTGTTGCTCACTGGAATGCTTATTGTGGCTGGTGTTAAATCTTCAGCACTGTCATTGTCAATAGCTGTAAACGTAAAGGTATCGGTACCGACATAAGTCCCATTTGGAGTGTATCTTAAATTACCCAAATCAAAAGGATTTATCAATTGGCCAACAGTAACTGCAATACCAGCAGAATCTAATGTACCTTGAGATGGTAAACTGGTAATTTTGTAAGTAGAAATTGTTCCATCGATATCCGTTGCTACTAAAAGATTTAGCGTTGTTGCTCCAGCATTAACTGCCACTGAAGGATTTGTATCATCTACTGCTACTGGAGGATTGTTTAAAGCCGTCAAACTTACTGTTGCTTCATTACTTGTATTTCCAGCAGCATCTTTCACATTATAAGTGATAGGTGTAGGACTAAGATAAAACCCACTTTCGGCAGTGAATGTAATTTCTCCAGTCGTCAAATTAACTGTCCAAACTCCTTCTCCAGAAACAGTTTTGGTTTTTCCATTTGAAAGAGCATCTGCTCCTAGTATTTCAACGGTTGTCGGTTCAGCCGTGTCACCAGTATTATCATTTGCTACAACATCTAAGGTCTTGAAAGTTCCAGCAAGAAATGTATCATTATCGTTTGTTGCTACGGGAGGTACATCTCTCCAATCTCTATCTCCTCCAATGTTATGGTCAGGATAACTTGATGGAGTTGTGCCATTGGTTACATTGTTTGTACTTGTTAGTCCACTTATAGTGTCGTATTCGTCAAGCAAGCCGTCAATATCTGAATCCACTGCTCCAAAATAAGCTTTTTCTGAACCATCAATAATAAAATTACCGTTTGTATCAAAACCCTCTAATCGATCCCCTTTACCATCATTATCGGTATCAAGATCTAAATAATCGGCCGAATCTGTACCATCAAGATTTACTGGGGTAATTCCGTTCCCTCCAAAAGATGAAGAATTATCATAAGGATCATTTAGTCCATCTCCATCAGTATCAGTTGCTGAATATGCAATATAACCGGCCGTCGTTTGTGATTCTATATTATCGACAATTCCATCATTATCAGCGTCAATATCTACATAATTTGATCTTCCATCTGAGTCAGTATCAGTCAAAGGCAATCCTGTTCCATCAACGATATCTGCTAATCCATCATTGTCTGTGTCTGTTATTGCCAAGCCTGTTCCTGTTCCAATTTGTCCGTTGTTGTCTGGATCTGTCCCACCAGCTTCAACTATATCTAATATACCATCGTCATCACTATCCAAATCTAGAT
>NZ_RJUE01000039.1 GCF_024343735.1 Lacihabitans sp. CCS-44 | reverse complement strand
TCGAGCACACCTGTCACATCGAGCGGTAGTCGAGATGAAGACTGAGATGTTATTAGGATGAGTAAGATGCTGACTGAGATGCTGATTACCACAAATTCAAGAAGCAAATTGAGATGTCGCTTAAAACTAGTTAACTTTGGCAGCAGAAAACGTATTCTCGAACGGAACGCCGCCCGCTACCGCTCGAACTGACAGGTTAGACCCTTGAACTGACAAAAAAACGATATCAAACAGACAATGAATCGTATTTAATGATACTTTTATATAATTACACAAATGCTAGGCTTTTGCCTTTTGGAAAATTACTCAAATGTCTATTTTAAAATATCTAATCTCTTTTTCGGCTTTAATTCTTTTACAGGCCTGCTCCTACTCCAAGCCATTAGAAATCGATGGTTTTGATTCTGAACTTTTCAAAGGCGATCGAGGGGGTTGTGAAGGGAAAAGAATTCAACAACTGGCTTTATTGAAACAAAACAAAGACCGTATTCTGACTATCTCCGAAAACGAAATCGTAAAAACCATTGGGCGGTACGATTATCAATTGCTCGACAAAAAGTCTGAGAAATATGTCGTTTATTTCTTCGAGCGTGGACCGCAATGCCAAAACATCCGCAACACCACCACCTCCGAAGCCATGATTCTCCACTTTAACTCCATAGGCTTGGTTAAAGAAGTTGTTTTTCAGAAAGGTGGGGCGGATAGTATGTGAGTGGGCGTTATTCCTAAAACCCTAATTGTCTTCCTGGTTAATTATTGAGGATGTTTTTTCTAAACATTAAGTGCATTAAGATATTCTCAGTCGCTAAATGGCCTTAATTTTTAAATTTAAAGTTCTTTTTTCTAAACATTAAGTGCATTAAGATATTAAGTTCATTAAGATATTCTCAGCCGCTTAATGGCCTTAATTTTTAAATTTGAAGTTCTTTTTTTTAACATTAAGTTCATTAAGACATGAAGAGCATTAAGATATTCTCAGCCCCTTAATGGTCTTAATTATCTTAATGTTTTAATCGTTGAAGTTTTTTTTACCACAGAGTCCCCAGAGTTTAGCACTGAGTTACACAGAATAAGACTTGTGCCTATAAGTTTTATTTTATCACAAAGTACCCAGAGCTTGGCAAAGTGGAACACAAAGCTTAACATTCAATGCCTTGTGCCTTATACCCCATAGCCCCAATACCTCATTGCTTCATTACCAAATTGCCTCAATGCATCATTGCCTAAGTGCCTCATTGCCAAATTGTCTAATTGCCAAATTGTCTAATTGCCAAATCGCCTCA
>NZ_RJUE01000038.1 GCF_024343735.1 Lacihabitans sp. CCS-44 | reverse complement strand
CCAATTGAAATCGTTCCGCCACTTCTGTAATGCGTGGCTACCAACTCCAGATGATGTTCTTTGCATTTTGGACAAACTCTTATGTCAATGCCGTACTTTTCTCTGATGGTCACATACACCGGTATCCGCATCTTGGCGGGTGGTGCGGGTAGATTGAGTTTTTCAAACAATTCTTTAAGCCTTTTGCCTCGGCCGTGGTTTTGTAAATAACCGAAATGACGAATGCGTACGTATCGGAACGGCAATATGTGCTGCTCAAACCGCCTGATAAATTCATCAATGCTTATCGTCATTTCTTTGTGCTCGGCATCGGTGCCTCGGTAGCGGTAGTCTTTGTATTTAAATGTTACAGTTCCTTCTTTTTCGTTGATTTCCAGTATCCTGTGCGGTGTTATGGCCGTTTTATGCGTGTAACGCCCAAGATACTCTAGCACCGTTTTTGGTCCACTGAATGGGCGTTTGGCATATACATTCCAATGTTTCTTGCCTACTTCGTCAATGAGCTTTGTGGTGTCAGTTTCACCAACCTGAAGGCTACCTGATGCCAATAATGCTCTGAGGTTTTTCAAAAAAACCGCCTTGTATATCTTCTGCATAATGGGCTTCGGAAACAAATAGCTCTGGTTTTGGGACTTGTCTGACACCCATTCGCCATTATTCTCGCCACCACCACTCACTATGCAGTGTATGTGTGGATGAAAACTCAAGTTTTGACCCCAAGTATGCAGCACACTTATTATCCCTGGTCTAGCACCCAGAAACTTCGGGTCGGCTCCGAGCTTGAGCAGCGTATAGCTGCTGGACTCAAAAAGCAGATTGTACATCGCCACTCGGTTGCCCATTATCAGACCGTTTAGCTCATGTGGAAGAGTGAAAACAATGTGGTAGTATGCAGTAGGTAGCAGTTCTGTTTCTTTGTTGGCTATCCATTGGTCACGTTTAGTTCCTCCGCAGTTAGGGCAATGTCTGTTTCCGCATGAATGAAACTGGTATCGTTCATGTCCACAGTCAGAACTCTCACAGCGGTAGTGATGCACCCCCATATTGCCCGTGTGGCAATCGGTCAGTTTTTTGAAGATGTTGCGGCTGTACTGATTACTCACCATTCTGCTTGCCTTGTTAAACACCACCTGCTGGAGTTTTTGGGCTACCTCAGTCATTTTTCAGGCGGTCGAGCGGCGAGACCAACGTTGACCTTCGGGTAGTGGTCAGGTGCAGATAAACCATCGTGGTTTCGATTTTACTGTGACCCAAAAGACTTTTTATAGTGTGTAAATCCACCCCGTCGTCCAGTAGATGAGTTGCAAAACTATGCCGTAAAGTATGAGCCGTGTAGCTTTTTCCGCCCAATCCAGCGTTTTCCATGGCGGCATTTACTGTGGTTTGTAAACTGCGTGAATGTAGCGGCCGACCTTGCAGAAGCGGACTTTCAAACAGGAATTTCTTTGGCCTAAATGCCCAATAATACGACTCCATCACACCCAAAAGATGCTTTGGAAGCAGTGCATATCTATCTTTCTTCCCCTTACCTTGACGGATTTTTATGCGGTTTTCTGCACGCTCAATGTCTGAAAACTCCAGTTGCTGAAGCTCTCTGAGTCGTATGCCAGTACCATAAAGCAAACTCACCACCAGTTGCTGTTTGAGGTCTGTTGTTTGCTCAAACAACTGCTGAACCTCGCTCTTTGACATCACATTGGGCAGTTTCCATTCTTTGCGTGGAAAGAGCTTCGAAGGCAAAACGTAGGGTTTTCGGAGGATATTCCTGAAAAAATAACTCGCAGCATTGGCCACCATTTTACACTTAGCATGCCCAACCTTATGAACTTGTTTTATATAAATGATGTAATTGTTGATGTCAAGCTCGGTGAGTTCCTCGGCATTTTTGTCGCAATGAAACTGAAACAACAGACGAACCTCTTGAAGGTAGTTACGGATGGAGTCGTTGGCATAGCTACCAACCAACATCGATTTGTGAAGGCGGTCTAACCAATCCAACTGGTTATTGCTTAATACATTTTCT
>NZ_RJUE01000037.1 GCF_024343735.1 Lacihabitans sp. CCS-44 | reverse complement strand
TTAGTAAACGAAACTCCCACCGCATTACTCAATCCCAGAGCTGGTGACCAAGAATAAGAACTTGAGGTTTCGTTAGGTTCTCCAATTACGGCACCGTTAGGATTTAAAACGCAAGTCTTTGTAAAGTCAGCTCCAGCATTCACAGATGGGATAGTAGTTTCAACAGTGACAGTTATTGAATCAGTTGCTGTAAAACTATTGGTTAAGTTTGTTTTGGTTACAATATAAGTTGTAGTTACCAACGGGTTTGCTGTAGGATTAGATATGTTAGTTGAACTTATTGGAGCAAACACAGTAGCTTGATAAGTAAGTACTTGAGAAGCGGCAGAAGCGATATTAGCGATGCTCCATGTCAAGGTATCGTTCAGCAGACTGCCAGCATTACTGATGTTTCTGATATTGGCATATCCGTTCGGAATGGCGTCTTCAATAACAACAGCAGTAGCAGCATCAGGTCCAGCATTATTCACCGTGATAGTAAAAGTGACGGTATCGCCTACATTAGGAGTAGGATTATTGATGATTTTGGTCAAACTCAAATTGGCCACTTGTGGCACTGCAGTTACGAGGTCATAATCAT
>NZ_RJUE01000036.1 GCF_024343735.1 Lacihabitans sp. CCS-44 | reverse complement strand
TCATCGAGCTTAACCATTAGTAATCTTTGTGCTACATGCGATGCAGGTACATACTCCGTAAAAGCGTTCGGTGCGGGTGCTTGTGCGAGTCAAAGCGTAACCAGCTCTGCAGCTACCCTAACAGTAAATACACCGATAAGTATCACTTCGGTTTCTACTTCTCAAAGCAAATGCGAAGGTGAAAATGTAACTCTCGAAGTAGTAGCCGCTGGAACAATCACCGGCTATCAGTGGAAAAAAGCCAGTAACAACATCACTGGACAAACCAATTCAAGTCTGACACTCAGCAACCTAACTACTGCAGACATTGCAGAATATAGTGTTGATATTTTTGGACCATGTGGTACAGTCTCTCATTCTGGAATCAACGTGGCGGTGGCTCTGAAACCTGTGTTTTCTTTGAACCCCGTAAATACACCAAAATGCGTGGGTGAAACCGCTATTTTCAAAGCGGCCGCAAGCAGTGCTTCAAGTATTTTCTGGCAAAAAGATGGAATAAATCTTGTAGACGGTGGAAACATATCGGGAAGCAATTCGGCTACGCTAATAGTAAGCAACATTAGAGCAGGTTTTGATACCGGTGTTTACAAAGCCATCGCAAACGGTTCTGGAGCTTGTTCTTTCGCAACTACAATAAGTGCCGAAGCCATTTTGAGTATCAATGCTCCAATAACCAATGTGAAAATTTCTCCAAACGCCGACAAATGCGAGGGCTCAAGTGCAATTATCGAAGCCACACATGACGGTGTCGTAACTGGCTATCAATGGTTTAAAAATGGAGAAAAAATACCTAACAGTACAAATTTCAAAATAGAATTCAATATCCTAAAACCTTCAGATAAAGGAACTTACACAGTGGAAATTTACGGACCCTGTGGAACAATAACTTCAACGGCCTCATTCCTAAATGTGACAGCATTGCCTGTAATCATCACCCAACCAATAGATGCAAAAAGATGTATTGGTGAATCAGTAACTTTCCAAATTGCAGGTACAGATTTCGGCTCGTTTAGATGGTTTAAAAACGGAGCGAATCTAAACATAACTACACAAAATTTAAATATACCATCAGTAAATGAATTGTCTAGTGGTCAATACATAGTCGATGTGTTTGGGGTTGGAGCATGTGCTACCAGAACTACTTCCAGCAGATTTACAAACCTTGAGGTTGGTAGTAAAATTGCCGTAGAGAAAATTACCAAAAACGTAAGTTGTTTTGGCTTGAGCGATGGTAGCATCCAACTTAAAACCACAGGAGGTTTCGGATCACCATACAGTATTACTTGGCAAAATCCATCCTCAGCAAAAGGAGAAACTGCGACCAATTTAGCCGCGGGACTTTATGAATTTACTATAGCCGACAGTCGAGGTTGTTCTCAAAAAGACAGTATGAGAATCTCTCAACCAGAAAAATTGTCAGCAAACTTAGTTTCAAAAACTCTTAACTATTGCGAAACTTCTGGAAAGGCGAGTGTTAAAACAGCGGCATTTGGTGGAACTAAACCTTACAAGGCCTCATGGAGTGACCTTCCTAATTTTGTGGAATTAGATAGACAAAATCTTAAAGCCGGCACTTACACCCTAAAAATTGTAGACGCAAACAATTGTGAGACTACTTTGGCAACAACCATTGAAGATTCAACTTCAAAGATGTCAGCGAAGTTGAGCTACACTCAACCATCATGTTTTGGCAAAGCTGATGCTAAGCTTTCAGTTTTGGCCACTTCGGGTAGAGGAGCTTACAAATACACTTGGAATAGTGTCAACTACACTGGTACGGCCTCTGAAATTACAAATCTTGCTGTAAATAATGAAAATGCACAAGCAATTGTAACTGATGCTTTAGGTTGTGAGGTAAAATCAGATATACTAAAACTAATTTCTCCAGTTGCCATTTCATTGAATATTACAAAGCAAAAAGAAGTTTGTCCTTCTAAACCTTTTGAAGTAAATGGTACTGTGGCCGATGGAACTAAATATGAATGGATCACTCCATTGGGTAAAAAATTACTCGGTGCTATAATCGTTGGAGACAGTATTGGGAATTACAAATTAGCTGTTACCAATTCTCTAGGTTGTGTGGCACTTGATAGCGTTTCGATAATTCCGAATGCCAATGTGAAGCCATTCTTTGCTTCGCCTACACAAGCCCCTGTGAACAAAGAGGTTGTATTTGTAGATTTAACCAATCCATTGGCCTCCAATGTAAAATGGATATATCCAAGTGCGGC
>NZ_RJUE01000035.1 GCF_024343735.1 Lacihabitans sp. CCS-44 | reverse complement strand
GAAAGGTTATACTTTTAAAGGTGATTTTATTGTTTTGGGAGCCGCCAAACTCGATGGTGAAGTGGTAGAAGGTACTCAGGTCAAAATACCCCTTAAAACCATGAACCGCCACGGTTTGATAGCTGGAGCTACCGGAACAGGCAAAACAAAGAGCCTGCAAGTATTGGCCGAATGTCTGAGTGATGCCAGTGTGCCTGTGCTGATGATGGATATAAAAGGCGATTTAAGTGGTATAGCCATGCCGGGCGAAGGAAAAGATTTTATTTTAGAAAGAACAAATGCTGCTGGTATTGAATATACGCCGAATGGCTTCCCGGTAGAAATGCTGACGCTAAGTGACCAAAAAGGCACTAAATTGAGAGCCACAGTGTCGGAATTTGGACCGATTTTGCTTTCGAAAATATTAGGTTTGAATGATACACAAGAAGGTATTGTGTCGGTAATGTTTAAATACTGTGACGATAATAAACTGCCTTTGCTTGATTTAAAGGATTTTATAAGAGTTATTCAGTTTTTGAGCGACGAAGGCAAAGACGAGTTTGAGAATAACTACGGAAGGATGTCTACTACTTCGCTGGGTACAATTATGCGAAAAGTAATAGAGCTTCAGCAGCAAGGAGCCGACGTGTTTTTTGGCGAAACTTCGTTTGATATCGACGATTTGATGCGGATTGACAACGAAGGGAAAGGGATGATTTCAATATTGAGAGTGATGGATTTGATGGATAGACCTAAGCTATTCTCTACCTTTATGTTGAGTCTTTTGGCAGAGTTGTATGCAAGTTTGCCCGAGGCTGGTGATGAAGATCGACCAAAACTGGTGATATTTATAGACGAAGCTCATTTGGTGTTCCAAGAAGCTTCAAAGGCCTTGTTGAATCAGATAGAAACAGTTATAAAACTCATCAGATCGAAAGGTGTTGGGATATATTTTTGTACACAAAATCCTCAAGATGTGCCATCGTCGGTTCTGGCTCAGTTGGGTTTGAAAGTACAGCATGCATTGAGAGCTTTTACTGCCAACGATAGAAAAGCCATAAAAGAAGCTGCCGGAAACTACCCCGAGACGGATTTTTACCAAACCGAAGATATTCTAACTGCTATGGGAATAGGAGAGGCATTGGTGACTTGTTTGAACGAAAAGGGCATTCCAACTCCACTGGCTGTTACTTTTATGTGTCCTCCTAGAAGTAGAATGGATATTTTGTCAGACGATGAAATAGAAGAAATCATAGAGAAATCGAAGATTGCCAAGAAATACAATGAAGTAATAGATCGTGAGAGTGCATACGAAATATTAAACGAAAAACTGAACACTGCGGACGAATCTGAAGAGCAAGAAGAGGCTCCAAAAGGAAAACAAGAGAAATCTACTTTAGAAACTATTTTGTCAAGCTCCGTTACTCGACAGATAGGTAGAACTGCTGCCAGTATCATCACAAGGTCGCTTTTGGGAGCTTTGGGCTTGGGTGGAAAAAAGAAAACTAGTTGGTTTTAAGACAATCAATATGGTAATAGGAATCGGTGGGCCGAGTAGGTCAGGCAAAAGTACATTGGCCAATCTTTTGGTGACGCATTTCAGAAGAAATGGCAAAAAAGCCATTATTTTTCACCAAGACGACTTTGTTTTTCCCGAAACCCAAATACCTAAAATAAAGGACAAAACCGACTGGGAATCACCGCTTTCTATTGATCACGATCTTATGCTAGAAGTCGTTGCTGATTTTAGAGAACGATTTGATGTAGTGATAGTGGAAGGTTTTTTTGCTTTTCATGATGCTCGGCTGAATGCTATTTACGAGAAACGCATTTTTGTGAAAATATCCAAACGCACCTTTATCATCAGAAAAGCCATGGACTCCCGCTGGGGCTATATACCCACTTGGTACATCGACCACATCTGGAAATCCTACCTCAAAATGGGCAAACCCTCTACGATAAAAACCGACTATCTAGAAGCCTCAGGAGAAGACGAGTTTGACATGAAAAAGATTTTGGGGTATTTGGAGAAATAGATAGGAAATAGGGTAAAGCTTC
>NZ_RJUE01000034.1 GCF_024343735.1 Lacihabitans sp. CCS-44 | reverse complement strand
AAAGAAGTAGGAGCAGGAACATACACAGCGACATGTGTTAATTCATGTGGAACGTCGTCAGCTTCAAATACGGTGACAATAACGACAGGCACACCACCAGCAGCACCAGTGTTGACAAGCAATGTAAGCAGCGTTTGTGCAAACGACAAAGCGACATTGACAGCCACAGGCTGTGTTGGCGGAACGATTACCTGGTCAGCGGGATTAGGAGTAGGTACTAGCAAAGAAGTAGGAGCAGGAACATACACAGCGACATGTGTTAATTCATGTGGAACGTCGTCAGCTTCAAATACGGTGACAATAACGACAGGCACACCACCAGCAGCACCAGTGTTGACAAGCAATGTAAGCAGCGTTTGTGCAAACGACAAAGCGACATTGACAGCCACAGGCTGTGTTGGCGGAACGATTACCTGGTCAGCGGGATTAGGAGTAGGTACTAGCAAAGAAGTAGGAGCAGGAAC
>NZ_RJUE01000033.1 GCF_024343735.1 Lacihabitans sp. CCS-44 | reverse complement strand
GTGTTGTAGCTGTATTGCTCCAGTTGTATGTATATGGACTCGTTCCGCCACTTACCGTTAAGTCTATCGCTCCTGTGCTGTTGCCAAAACACAATACATTCGTTTGGGTCAAGCTTTGTGCCAATGCCGCTGCTGGTTGCGTTATCGTTGCACTCGCAGTCGTTTGACAGCCATTCGCATCAGTGATGGTTACTGAATACGTACCTGCTGCTAAGCCTGTTAAATCTTGTGTTGTGGCTGTATTGCTCCAATTGTATGTATATGGACTCGTTCCGCCACTTACCGTTAAGTCTATCGCTC
>NZ_RJUE01000032.1 GCF_024343735.1 Lacihabitans sp. CCS-44 | reverse complement strand
CAAATAGCAAAAAGACCCCAAATATAAAGGGGTCTTTAGTGGGGTCTTTCTTCTATTCTGCTAAATGTTGTGCGTAGTATTTATTCACCTAGAGATGTAACAATGCCGTAAAACTGTCTCTTGTCTTGCAAATAAAACACCAAGTTTCTTTGTCCTAAATATCCCTTTTGTCTTTTCGCAACAAGTCCTTTGGTTATGAATTTTTTATTTGCCTTTGAATAAACCATAAACTGTCCCCTCAGAATAAGTCCTGCACCAAGAAAATAAAATTCCTCATTTAATTGCTTTGTCAAAACATTTTCTGGTTGTTGTCTGAAAATGCTATCACGTTGACGTTGGTCATAGTAAAAGTATATGTCCGTGATTTTAATTTGTCGAGTTTTTTTAATTAAAGTGTCCTGAAATGTTTTATAACCATAATTTGCTAAGACATTTTTGTTCTCAGGATTGTCTATGAAGTTTTTTATGTCGTCCTGTTTAAAGTAGAGAATAGCATTGGGAACTTCGTAAATAAAAATGTTTTCTCTTGTCGTGTCAATGAATATGGGTCGAAGTTTTTGCTTACGTATGCCAAAGTCAACCTGAGAATAAGATTGAATTGTCAAGGCTGTAAATAGGAATGCTATTGAAAATCGTAGGGTCATAATATTACGCACAACGAACAGGGCTTGTGGTCAGATGGGGGATTTGAAACTTGTCCGCCCGAACGTCAGCCGATATAAATTACTGATGTTGAGTTACTTACCAATGTTCAATCGGTTTCCGT
>NZ_RJUE01000031.1 GCF_024343735.1 Lacihabitans sp. CCS-44 | reverse complement strand
AAAAAAGGGCTTCCCCCCCAACTTTTTGGATTGATCCAATAAAACAATACATCAAAGAACTTATACTAAGTCACGTTCAACTTACAGGTCTTGTAAGAAACTTTTCTAAATTTTTTCATTTTATATTGTTTAATTGTTTTTTCAGATAATGAAATTAAATGCCCTTGAAAAGGATAATCTAATAAAGGTTTACTTTAAATCATTTTCTATAAAAGATCTATTCTACTTAAATAGCAACGCAAAGTTATACGCCTAAAATATCCGCAGAAACAAAAACTAAAAATACTTTAAATAAGACCATAAGTTCCTCTTAAAGTGCAATTTTCCTTTAATTTAACTCAATTTACAAGAAATATAAAGGAATAAATGAGGTAGTGGAAAGTGAATATCTAAATGAACTTAGTGTAAAAAAGAAGGCTTCGAAATCTAAACATTAAGAGAATTAAGGGATTAAGGCCATAAGGAACTGAAAATATCTTAATGCTCTTAATATCTAAATGTACTTAATGTTTTAAAAGAGGGCTTCGAAATCTAAACATTAAGATAATTAAGGAATTAAGGCCATTTAGGGACTCGGAATATCTTAATGCTCTTAATATCTAAAGGTACTTAATGTTAAAAAAAAAGGGCTTCGAAATCTAAACATTAAGATAATTAAGGAATTAAGGCCATTTAGGGACTCGGAATATCTTAATGCTCTTAATATCTAAAGGTACTTAATGTTAAAAAAAAGGGCTTCGAAATCTAAACATTAAGATAATTAAGGAATTAAGGCATTTAGGACTCGGAATATCTTAATCTTAATTTGAAATCTAAACATTAAGATAATTAAGGAATTAAGGTCATTTAGGTACTCGGAATATCTTAATAACTTAATGTTTAAAAAAAAAGAACCTCAAAGGTTAAAAACTAAGGAATTAAGGCCAATTAGGACTAGAACATTAAAATGTGCGAGTTTATTAACTAGTTTTGTTCTAAATCCATTTATTGATGATTACAAAAAAAGAAATAACTGACCTATCTTACCAAATAGTTGGGTGTGCAATTAAAGTTCATAAAGAACTTGGTCCAGGCCTTTTGGAGAGCGTTTATGAAAAATGTCTTGCTCATGAACTTAAAATCAATGGTTTTGACATAATTACACAAAAAAAAGTACCCATAAAGTATGGAAATATCGAAATAGAGGCTGAAT
>NZ_RJUE01000030.1 GCF_024343735.1 Lacihabitans sp. CCS-44 | reverse complement strand
GGATCAATCCAAAAAGTTGGGGGGAGGTTAAGCATATATTTTCTGTAATCTAAATAGGAAAAAACTTATGTCTCTTACTCCTCTGAATTGGCTTCTTAGTGCTTTTACTTTTGCGTTAAAAGACTCTGCTGAAGCATTTGTACTTCTATTGTCGAAATAATTTAGGATATATTCATAATTGTTCTGAATAGTTCTAGCGATGGTATTGAAGGTTTTCACCTCAAACTTTTCTACTGAATTATACCATAAGGCCAGTTTTTTAAAAGCTACTAATCTATTCTTTGACTGGTGGAAAATATTGGATAGTTCCATGCTGAGGTCGTATGCCTGCTTTAAGTCAGGATATAGTCTAAATAAAACCTCAGACCTATGTACTTGAGAAGCAGACCATTTACTTTCTCTTTGATGCAAAAGAAATCTACTTCTGATTAATAGTTGTTTTAAGGTATCACCGTTTTCTAAAACTTCTGGAACGTACCTCTTCTTCAGTTCTTTAGCATATTCTATTTCTTTATTTTCTTGATCTATTGCCGCCCAACGATGTTTGATTCTGATTTCTTGTACTGCATCACTGGCTAGCTTTTGGACATGAAACCTATCTGAAACCAGCTTAGCCTTAGGAAAGCTACGTTTAGCAATTCGCTCCATGGTTGGAGCAAGGTCCAATGTTATTTCCTTCACCTTTTTCCTCTTTGACTCTGGAATTTTGTGTAGAACCTCAATGACTGTATCACTGACAGTACCTTTGACCATCGCAATTAAAGCTCCTTTTTTGCCTTTTGCAGCCTTGTTGGTCAATATGGTATATAAATCACCATTTGAAAGACAGGTCTCATCCAGAGATAGATTTTCGCCAATATTTTCGGGATAAAGTATCCATTGTTGGGCATGTTCAAGCTGTTTCCAAGATGTATATCCACTCAGGTGGGCTGCATATTGTTCTTGCAAGCGTTTGCCGTCTAATTGAAACAATTCACCTATAACTTTGCAGCTAATTGGCGTATTATCCAAGAGCTCCTTTTAAAAAAGCCGCAAATTCCGATGTCATTCGCGTTCCTGAGGCTACTAAATTCCAGTTTCTATAGACTATTTTTCCACTATCATGATTGAGCCATTTACGTCGCTTGATTTTTAGAAAACAAGCCTTGCCACGAAGTGGGAAATCCCTAACTGTTTCTTCCTCAGAGTAACCTTTGGATTCAAGCTTTTGACCATCGAACTCTTTGGGAATAAGGTTGAGTTCGGTAATATGGATATTGTAAGAATTTTCTACTTTTTCTACTTTAACTACTTCAAAATATTCAAATAAGCCTTCTGGTAGAAGTAATCGGATAAGGTCTTGGTTCAATATATATCATTTTGATCCCAAAATAAATAACTTTTTTCATTCCCCCCAACTTTTTGGATTGATCCCTTTTGACCATCGAACTCTTTGGGAATAAGGTTGAGTTCGGTAATATGGATATTGTAAGAATTTTCTACTTTTTCTACTTTAACTACTTCAAAATATTCAAATAAGCCTTCTGGTAGAAGTAATCGGATAAGGTCTTGGTTCAATATATATCATTTTGATCCCAAAATAAATAACTTTTTTCATTCCCCCCAACTTTTTGGATTGATCCCTTTTGACCATCGAACTCTTTGGGAATAAGGTTGAGTTCGGTAATATGGATATTGTAAGAATTTTCTACTTTTTCTACTTTAACTACTTCAAAATATTCAAATAAGCCTTCTGGTAGAAGTAATCGGATAAGGTCTTGGTTCAATATATATCATTTTGATCCCAAAATAAATAACTTTTTTCATTCCCCCCAACTTTTTGGATTGATCCCTTTTGACCATCGAACTCTTTGGGAATAAGGTTGAGTTCGGTAATATGGATATTGTAAGAATTTTCTACTTTTTCTACTTTAACTACTTCAAAATATTCAAATAAGCCTTCTGGTAGAAGTAATCGGATAAGGTCTTGGTTCAATATATATCATTTTGATCCCAAAATAAATAACTTTTTTCATTCCCCCCAACTTTTTGGATTGATCCCTTTTGACCATCGAACTCTTTGGGAATAAGGTTGAGTTCGGTAATATGGATATTGTAAGAATTTTCTACTTTTTCTACTTTAACTACTTCAAAATATTCAAATAAGCCTTCTGGTAGAAGTAATCGGATAAGGTCTTGGTTCAATATATATCATTTTG
>NZ_RJUE01000029.1 GCF_024343735.1 Lacihabitans sp. CCS-44 | reverse complement strand
ATTAAGATATTCTCAGTCCTAAATGACCTTAATTTCTTAATTATCTTCATTAACATTAAGTACATTTAGATATTAAGAGCATTAAGATATTCTCAGCCCCTTAATGGCCTTAATCCCTTAATTCTCTTAATGTTTAGATTTCGAAGCCCTCTTTTTTTAACATTAAGTCATTTAGATATTAAGAGCATTAAGATATTCTCAGTCCTAAATGGCCTTAATCCCTTAATTCTCTTAATGTTTAGATTTCGAAGCCCTCTTTTTTTAACATTAAGTACATTTAGATATTAAGAGCATTAAGATATTCTCCGCCCTTTAATTCCTTACAGACCTTTAATGTTTTACCTTTTCGGAGAAACCAATTTCAATTATATTCTATTAATTTTGAATCTTTAATAGCACCAAATGTCAAAACTCATAGATATCATAGCAGGAGCACGTCCCAACTTCATGAAGATTGCCCCTATTATCAATGCCTTCAAGACCCATAATTTCGAACAGAAAGGCATCAAATTTCGTCTAATACACACAGGGCAGCACTACGACAAAAACATGAGCGAGACCTTCTTTGATGAGCTAGGTATACCACATCCAGACATCAACCTGCAGGTAGGCTCTGGTACACAAGCCGAACAAACGGCCAAAATAATGGTGGCCTACGAACAAATATTGCTTGAAAAACCTTCCAATCTTTGTATTGTGGTAGGAGACGTGACCTCCACCATGGCCTGTTCTATAGCAGCCAGAAAACTCAATATTCGTGTAGCACATATAGAAGGAGGCATTCGCTCCTACGACGAAACCATGCCCGAGGAAATCAACAGAAAAGTAACAGATGCCATCACCAATTACTTTTTCACCACCTCTGAAGTAGCCAACCAAAACTTAAGAGGAGAAGGCATAAAAGAGGAAAAGATTTTTTTTGTGGGCAATACCATGATTGATACCCTGCTCAAAAATATTCCCCGACTCAAACAACCCAACATTTGGAAAGAGAATGAATTGAAAGAGAAAGAATACATTGTCATGACCTTGCACCGCCCCGCCAATGTAGACAATCCCGAAAACCTCAGGAACCTTGTGAAGATAGTCAGCGAGACTGTGGCACCCAACAAAATAATCTTCCCAATACATCCTCGTACACGCAAGGTGTATCAAAGCCTCGATTTGCAGCCAGAAAACATCATCCTCTCCGAGCCCATGGGTTATTTGGAGTTTAATTATTTGGTAAAAAATGCAAGAGTGGTTATTACCGATTCTGGTGGTATCACAGAAGAGACCACGGTTATGAAAGTTCCTTGTCTCACACTCAGAGACTCCACAGAGAGGCCCGAGACTTGTACGATAGGCACAAACAAACTCATAGGCATCGACCCCAGTAAACTGATAGAGCCTCTAAAAGATATTTTTGCGGGCAACTGGAAAAAGGGCGAAATCCCCGAGCTTTGGGATGGAAAAACGGCGGATAGAATTGCGGAGATACTCGAGAGAATTGTGTGATTTTTTAACATTAATATATTCTCAGTCCCTAAATGGTCTTAATTTTTAGCCTTTGAAGCTCCTCTTTTTTTAACATTAAGGACATTAAGATATTAAGAGCATTAAGATATTCTCAGTCCTAAATGGCCTTAATTCCTTAATTTTCTTCATGTTTAAGCTTTGAAGCCCCTCTTTTTTTAACATTAAGTTCATTAAGATATTAAGAGCATTAAGATATTCTCAGTCCTAAATGACCTTAATCCCTTAATTTTCTTCATGTTTAAGCTTTGAAACCCCTCTTTTTTTAACATTAAGATATTAAGATATTCTCAGTCCTAAATGACCTTAATTCCTTAATTTTCTTCATGTTTAAGCTTTGAAGCCCCTCTTTTTTTAACATTAAGTTCATTAAGATATTAAGAGCATTAAGATATTCTCAGTCCTAAATGACCTTAATTTCTTAATTATCTTCATGTTTAGATTTCGAAGCCCTCTTTTTTTAACATTAAGATATTAAGATATTCTCAGTCCTAAATGACCTTAATTCCTTAATTTTCTTCATGTTTAAGCTTTGAAGCCCCTCTTTTTTTAACATTAAGTTCATTAAGATATTAAGAGCATTAAGATATTCTCAGTCCTAAATGACCTTAATCCCTTAATTTTCTTCATGTTTAAGCTTTGAAACCCCTCTTTTTTTAACATTAAGATATTAAGATATTCTCAGTCCTAAATGACCTTAATTCCTTAATTTTCTTCATGTTTAAGCTTTGAAGCCCCTCTTTTTTTAACATTAAGTTCATTAAGATATTAAGAGCATTAAGATATTCTCAGTCCTAAATGACCTTAATTTCTTAATTATCTTCATGTTTAGATTTCGAAGCCCTCTTTTTTTAACATTAAGATATTAAGATATTCTCAGTCCTAAATGACCTTAATTTCTTAATTATCTTCATGTTTAGATTTCGAAGCCCTCTTTTTTTAACATTAAGTACATTTAGATATTAAGAGCATTAAGATATTCTCAGTCCTAAATGACCTTAATTTCTTAATTTTCTTCATGTTTAAGCTTTGAAACCCCTCTTTTTTTAACATTAAGATATTAAGATATTCTCAGTCCTAAATGACCTT
>NZ_RJUE01000028.1 GCF_024343735.1 Lacihabitans sp. CCS-44 | reverse complement strand
CTTCTGAAATCATTTTAGCCGCACTTGGATATATCCATTTTACATTGGAGGCCAATGGATTGGTTAAATCTACAAATACAACCTCTTTGTTCACAGGGGCTTGTGTAGGCGAAGCAAAGAATGGCTTCACATTGGCATTCGGAATTATCGAAACGCTATCAAGTGCCACACAACCTAGAGAATTGGTAACAGCTAATTTGTAATTCCCAATACTGTCTCCAACGATTATAGCACCGAGTAATTTTTTACCCAATGGAGTGATCCATTCATATTTAGTTCCATCGGCCACAGTACCATTTACTTCAAAAGGTTTAGAAGGACAAACTTCTTTTTGCTTTGTAATATTCAATGAAATGGCAACTGGAGAAATTAGTTTTAGTATATCTGATTTTACCTCACAACCTAAAGCATCAGTTACAATTGCTTGTGCATTTTCATTATTTACAGCAAGATTTGTAATTTCAGAGGCCGTACCAGTGTAGTTGACACTATTCCAAGTGTATTTGTAAGCTCCTCTACCCGAAGTGGCCAAAACTGAAAGCTTAGCATCAGCTTTGCCAAAACATGATGGTTGAGTGTAGCTCAACTTCGCTGACATCTTTGAAGTTGAATCTTCAATGGTTGTTGCCAAAGTAGTCTCACAATTGTTTGCGTCTACAATTTTTAGGGTGTAAGTGCCGGCTTTAAGATTTTGTCTATCTAATTCCACAAAATTAGGAAGGTCACTCCATGAGGCCTTGTAAGGTTTAGTTCCACCAAATGCCGCTGTTTTAACACTCGCCTTTCCAGAAGTTTCGCAATAGTTAAGAGTTTTTGAAACTAAGTTTGCTGACAATTTTTCTGGTTGAGAGATTCTCATACTGTCTTTTTGAGAACAACCTCGACTGTCGGCTATAGTAAATTCATAAAGTCCCGCGGCTAAATTGGTCGCAGTTTCTCCTTTTGCTGAGGATGGATTTTGCCAAGTAATACTGTATGGTGATCCGAAACCTCCTGTGGTTTTAAGTTGGATGCTACCATCGCTCAAGCCAAAACAACTTACGTTTTTGGTAATTTTCTCTACGGCAATTTTACTACCAACCTCAAGGTTTGTAAATCTGCTGGAAGTAGTTCTGGTAGCACATGCTCCAACCCCAAACACATCGACTATGTATTGACCACTAGACAATTCATTTACTGATGGTATATTTAAATTTTGTGTAGTTATGTTTAGATTCGCTCCGTTTTTAAACCATCTAAACGAGCCGAAATCTGTACCTGCAATTTGGAAAGTTACTGATTCACCAATACATCTTTTTGCATCTATTGGTTGGGTGATGATTACAGGCAATGCTGTCACATTTAGGAATGAGGCCGTTGAAGTTATTGTTCCACAGGGTCCGTAAATTTCCACTGTGTAAGTTCCTTTATCTGAAGGTTTTAGGATATTGAATTCTATTTTGAAATTTGTACTGTTAGGTATTTTTTCTCCATTTTTAAACCATTGATAGCCAGTTACGACACCGTCATGTGTGGCTTCGATAATTGCACTTGAGCCCTCGCATTTGTCGGCGTTTGGAGAAATTTTCACATTGGTTATTGGAGCATTGATACTCAAAATGGCTTCGGCACTTATTGTAGTTGCGAAAGAACAAGCTCCAGAACCGTTTGCGATGGCTTTGTAAACACCGGTATCAAAACCTGCTCTAATGTTGCTTACTATTAGCGTAGCCGAATTGCTTCCCGATATGTTTCCACCGTCTACAAGATTTATTCCATCTTTTTGCCAGAAAATACTTGAAGCACTGCTTGCGGCCGCTTTGAAAATAGCGGTTTCACCCACGCATTTTGGTGTATTTACGGGGTTCAAAGAAAACACAGGTTTCAGAGCCACGGCCACGTTGATTCCAGAATGAGAGACTGTACCACATGGTCCAAAAATATCAACACTATATTCTGCAATGTCTGCAGTAGTTAGGTTGCTGAGTGTCAGACTTGAATTGGTTTGTCCAGTGATGTTGTTACTGGCTTTTTTCCACTGATAGCCAGTGATGGTT
>NZ_RJUE01000027.1 GCF_024343735.1 Lacihabitans sp. CCS-44 | reverse complement strand
TCATCAAAGTATCTGACTTCGGTTTCAGAATACTTACATTTTGAAGATTCAGTTTCTCGGCTATTTTGAAATTAACGCCATTCGTTATATTATCCAAATTGGTATGAATGGCATAAATAGCAATATCATTTTTAATAGCCTTAATTACAGACTTTTCAATATAGTTTTTGCCATTCAGTTTTTTCAAACCTTTAAAAATCAATGGGTGATGGGCAATAATCAGGTTGCATTTTTTAGCAATGGCCTCCTCTATAACTTCCAAAGTCACATCCAAGCTCACCAATACATTAGTAATTTCAGCATTAGAATCACCCACAATGAGCCCGCAATTGTCATAATCTTCCTGGTAACTCAGTGGAGCTATCTTTTCTAAATAATCGGTAAGTTCTTTTATAGTCATTTTAAGATGTTTCTATTTATTTTATTTTTACATCTATGCTATCCAAAGGCTTTGTAAAAGGGTATTTCGTTTAAGCGGGTATTGGCATGAGCATATTTAAGCTTATTAATCTACTGTTTAAACTCTATTTCTCTTTCTGCGGGTGAAACCCACCTTACACACCTACGAAGGCAATAGCCTTCGCAGAGCGAATATATTGAAATTTCAGACTGCATTTAGAACACTTTCGAGTTCTTTCCTTTTATGATCAAAAATCTTAGTCCAATGTTGTTCCCCTATTTGCTTTTTACAAGACATAATCTCTGTTAAAATTTCATCCATTAATTGAAGCATTGTAAAGAAATATTGTTCCGCTCTTAACGTAGATTCTTTGTTACCTTGCAAGTACGAAATCAAAACTTCTTTTCTTGTATCAATTTGTTTTTGATACACCGAATGTAACTTCCCAGAATCAAAATCAGATAAAATACGATCGAGACTTGAATACAAATTCAAATCGATAGAGTAGAAATCGAAATAAAAAAAATCTTCTACTACTAATCCATAAATTTCAAAAACCAAGCATTTAGATGTCAAATATATTTTTTGATTATCAACAACTTTTAGCGTTAAATTATTTTTATTGACTAAATGTTTCAATTCCACAGTTTCAGATAAATAGCACACCTCTCTTAATGTCATAGAAATCAGGTTTTTATAGTATTCCACTCTGCATTACTCAAATTTATTGGCTTATAATCTTATTGTACTAAAAATTTCAATTCTTCTGCATACATAGCATACATACCTTTAAGCTGCCCTACAGCTGTCAAAAAATCAGACTTTATCGTTGGTCTTGTAGCTAAAATAATACCACCCTCGCAGTGCGAAAGCTATTGCCTTCGTACTGGTGTATTTCGGTCTTTGACCGAAGTGAAACATTAGGCATTTTACCATTCATTTCAACTATATTTTCGGCTACTAAAAGCCGCATTTCGCACGTACTAAGGCAATAGCCTTAGCACAGCTTTGCCATTCATCACTTCAAAAGCCTATAAATCAACAAAGTACTGCGTTTAATCAATTTTGGATATCCAGCTGTGCGAAGGCTCCGACCTTCGTACGTGTGTATTTCGGTCTTTGACCGAAGTGAAAACACAATGCTTTTTACCATTCATTTATTTCAATTATATTTTCTGCGGCTAAAAGCCGCAATTCGCACGTACGAAGGCAATAGCCTTCGTACAGCTTTAAAATCACTTCAAAAGCCTATAAACTCGGCTCTACGATGGTTCCACCATCGTTGTGGTGAGATGCAAGTTTTACTTGCTAAATTACCACTCATTAATTTCAGCCATCCAATTAGAATTCAAAGGATTAATAATTGGATTAGTCATTAAAGTTACTCCTTCAAAAATACTTTCTTTTCCTACATAATTACTTGCACTGCTGTACAAATAATCTGATGCTCTTGAAACAATTTTAGCTCGAACAGGATTCATGTGAATGTAATTTGCTTTTAACCAAAAAAACTTTTCTGAGAAAATCCTGCTGTGCGAAGGCTATTGCCTTCGTACTGGTGTATTTCGGTCTTTGACCGAAGTGAAACATTATGCATTTTACCACTCATTAATTTCAATAATACTATTTTGTTTTGTAAAATCAATTATTGGAACAGAAGCAATGCAAACATCAATAATTCCTTCCTTTCTAACATAATTTGATGCACTTGAATAAACGTAATCAGAAGCTTTAGTTACAATTCCAGACCTAACCGGGTTCATATGAATATAATTAAGCTTTGTCCAGAAGAACTTCTCAGAAAATATTTCTTCAGGATGGTTACCATATTCCCAAAATTGATACTTGCTATTTCTGCTTTGACTTTTTGCAGCAAATTCAAATCGTTTCAACATCCAATCTGACCTACTCTCCGGACCAATTGAAATTGTCTCAAGTATTTTTTTTGCTGTAAATACCTTAAAATCCCTAACTAAATCTGACAAATTCCCAGTTTCTGCTTGAAAAATTACATGAATATGGTTACTCATAATTACATATCCGTGCAGAATTAATCCTTTTTGTTTTTGACAATATTTCAAACTTTCAGTTACTATATCACGATAAATCTTCCTCGTAAAAATATCTACCCAATCTACAACAGTAAATGTCATAAAATGTGGTTTACTTTGATTACGTATTTGATATCCTCCTTTCTCCATATTCTCTTATTCAGATATTTTTTTCTGCGGCTACAAGCCGCGATTCACACGTACGAAGGAAATATCCTTCGCACAGCTTTGCAATGCACAGCTTTAGAACCATCATTTCAAAAGCCTATAAATCAACAAAGTACTTCTTTTAATTAATTTCGGATATTCTTTGATGTTCATCGTTTCGGTGGGTGTGTGTGCACCTGAGCCTGAAGCACCGAGGCCATCGAGACAATCCACATAATCTGCCACATAACTAATATCTCCTGCACCTCTTGAGCCTGGGTCGCCTTCTTTTACGGCTCCCATGCCGAGGTCGATACTTACTTGGCTGAGCACTTTCATGATATTTCTGTTGCCTTCGGTTGGAGGCATAGAGGGTATGCCGTCTTTAAATCTGATTTGAGCAGAAGTTTGATTCAGGTTTCTTTTTACGATCTCCTGCATTTTTTGTCTAGCGACAATCTTCTGATTTTCAGTTAGAAATCTTAAATCTCCTGTCACTATAGTGCGTTTGGCTATGATATTGGTTTTGCCCAAAGAAATGC
>NZ_RJUE01000026.1 GCF_024343735.1 Lacihabitans sp. CCS-44 | reverse complement strand
GGAACTCAAGCTGAAGGCGTATGTCGTTTCGACGGCAAAACGTTTACTTGGTTTACAGAAAAAGGCTTGGCTGGACCTGCAGTTCTTGGTCTTTTTGAGGATAAAAACGGAAATATTTGGATGGGGAACAATGGTGCTGGATTGTTTCGATATGATGGCAAAACCTTGGTGAATTTTACAGAAGAAAAAGGACTTGGCAACAAAGAATTTAGGGCAGCCGGAAAAGCGGCTCTTGGCACAATGGCTCGTATTTATGCCATCAATGAAGACAAAAAGGGTGACCTTTGGATAGGAACTGTTGACGCAGGCCTTTGGCGATATGATGGAAAAACCCTCACCAATTACAATACTAAAGAAGGTCTTACCAGTAATGCCATAAATACCATATACAAAGACAAAAAGGGAGAATTGTGGTTTGGAACGGATACTGAAGGCATTTGTAAATTCAATGGTAAAACTTTTTATAGATTCGAACCAAAATAAACAACTGACACCAAAACTCAATTGTGATGAAAGATGATATGTTTCAGACTTTGCACCCCCAAGCTGGTAAGACCAACAAGAAAATATCTTTGAAGAAATATGAATTCATTAAAGAAAACATTCTGTCCATTTTGGATGAAAAAGAGCTCACTCATACTGAACTTATGGAAGAATTATATGGGAGAGTGAAGGATAATTTTGAGGGCGGTGTTCAATGGTACGGAGAAACCGTAAAACTTGATTTAGAAGCCAGAAATAAAATAGTTAGAACTTTATCAAAACCAGAAAAGTATAGATTGACCACTAAAGGATAGTGATTGTGTATAGTGCGTTTTTTGCAACATGTTTTTTTTGAAGCTTTATTATAAACTTTTACTGAAATTTTGGCCTTAAATAGTGCTATATAACAATCAAACTTATAGAAAATGCACAATGAATTATTAAAAATAAAAAAGTAAGATTTAAAAGAACATACAACTTATTAAAACTATTGCAGGAACATTTTCACAAATCTATATTCAATTAGTTTTTGCAATAAAAGGTAGAGAAAGCTTAATTCAGCCAATTTGGGAGGAAGAATTATACAAATATATAACCGGGATTATCATAAATAAAGGTCAAAAATTGCTCGCTATAAATGGAATGCCCGACCACATTCATATATTTATAGGAATAAAACCGTCATGCAGCTTATCCGATCTAGTGAGAGAAATTAAAAAATCTTCCAATGAATTTATTAACGATAAAAAGTTTTCAGCCTCTAAATTTCAATGGCAAGAAGGTTTTGGAGCATTTTCTTATAGCCATTCGGCCTTAGATAATGTAATTGCCTATATTCAAAACCAAAAAGAACATCATAAAAAAATAAGATTCAAGGATGAATATAAAACGTTCTTAAGTAAATTTAAGATAGAATATAAGGATGAATATTTGTTTGATTGGTTTGAAAATGATTAAAATAAATGAAGTATTAATCAAAGATAACACTCAAAAAACAAAACCCAGAAAGGGGCACGTGTTTATAGAAAAACGATCCAATCAGAAGCATTCGACCCCAAAGGGGTCAAACTTTTATAGAAAACCGCCCTACATTGAGAAGAATTCGACCCCGAAGGGGTCGTACAACCACTGCAAAATTCTTCTTCTATAAATATTAAATTCCTTCGGAATTAAATCGAACAAATCAAAACCTTGAAATGGTCACATAACCCAAATTAAATTTATCCCATAAAAATTTCATTCCTTCTTATAGTAATGGATGAACAAACCCATAATCTCTTTTTAGGAAACATCAAATTATTGAATTTTAAACACCGAAAATATAACAATCGACAAAAATAAATTAACGAAATCACGCAATTCTACAAATAGATTTCGGAAATTGACAATAGCTTACTATTTTTGTAGACCAATTGGGGTCTTTGCCCAAAATTAATTTATTTATAAGCCAAAAATGAGAGAAATTCAATTTAGAGATGCTGTAAAAGAGGCGATGTCAGAAGAAATGCGTCGTGATGAAACAATATTCTTAATGGGTGAAGAGGTAGCTGAATACAATGGAGCTTACAAAGCCAGTCAAGGAATGTTGGATGAGTTTGGACCCAAAAGAGTTATTGACACCCCAATTGCTGAGCTAGGTTTTGCAGGTATAGGTGTTGGTGCTGCTATCAACGGCTGTCGTCCGATTATTGAATTCATGACTTTTAACTTTTCACTTGTTGCCATTGACCAGATCATCAACAGTGCTGCCAAAATAATGGCCATGTCAGCTGGGCAATATTCTTGCCCAATCGTGTTTAGAGGGCCTACAGGCAATGCAGGTCAGCTTGGAGCTCAACACTCACAAAACTTCGAAAATTGGTTTGCTAATACCCCCGGACTGAAAGTTGTTGTTCCATCAAATCCTTATGAATGTAAAGGTCTTTTGAAGGCATCTATTCGTGACAACGACCCAGTAATTTTTATGGAGTCTGAGCAAATGTATGGCGACAAAGGTATGATTCCTGACGGAGAATATATTTTACCTATCGGAAAGGCAAATGTTATACAAGAAGGCAAAGATGTTACGATTGTTTCGTTTGGAAAAATGATTTCAAGAGTGGTTTTACCAGCTATCGAACAATTAGCAAAAGAAGGTATAAGTGTAGAATTGATAGATTTGAGAACAGTAAGACCTATTGACTATCAAACAGTTGTTGACTCAGTAAAGAAAACCAACAGGTGTGTGGTTGTAGAAGAAGCTTGGCCATTAGCAGCTATTTCATCTGAAATAACATATCATTTACAACGTTATGCCTTTGACCATTTGGATGCTCCTGTTATCAGAGTAAACAATATGGATATTCCTTTACACTACGCCCCTACTCTTATTGAGGCTACCTTACCAAACGTTGCAAGGACAATTGACGCAGTGAAAAAGGTTATGTACAAAAAATAACATTTACGATAAATAGTATAAAAAAGGAGCTTTCGCTTAGTCATGGTCGGAAGATTAAATATCTTCCGGCCATTTTTTGTTATTAATGATTTGTCGTTGTCTT
>NZ_RJUE01000025.1 GCF_024343735.1 Lacihabitans sp. CCS-44 | reverse complement strand
ATTACAATACTAAAGAAGGTCTTACCAGTAATGCCATAAATACCATATACAAAGACAAAAAGGGAGAATTGTGGTTTGGAACGGATACTGAAGGCATTTGTAAATTCAATGGTAAAACTTTTTATAGATTCGAACCAAAATAAACAACTGACACCAAAACTCAATTGTGATGAAAGATGATATGTTTCAGACTTTGCACCCCCAAGCTGGTAAGACCAACAAGAAAATATCTTTGAAGAAATATGAATTCATTAAAGAAAACATTCTGTCCATTTTGGATGAAAAAGAGCTCACTCATACTGAACTTATGGAAGAATTATATGGGAGAGTGAAGGATAATTTTGAGGGCGGTGTTCAATGGTACGGAGAAACCGTAAAACTTGATTTAGAAGCCAGAAATAAAATAGTTAGAACTTTATCAAAACCAGAAAAGTATAGATTGACCACTAAAGGATAGTGATTGTGTATAGTGCGTTTTTTGCAACATGTTTTTTTTGAAGCTTTATTATAAACTTTTACTGAAATTTTGGCCTTAAATAGTGCTATATAACAATCAAACTTATAGAAAATGCACAATGAATTATTAAAAATAAAAAAGTAAGATTTAAAAGAACATACAACTTATTAAAACTATTGCAGGAACATTTTCACAAATCTATATTCAATTAGTTTTTGCAATAAAAGGTAGAGAAAGCTTAATTCAGCCAATTTGGGAGGAAGAATTATACAAATATATAACCGGGATTATCATAAATAAAGGTCAAAAATTGCTCGCTATAAATGGAATGCCCGACCACATTCATATATTTATAGGAATAAAACCGTCATGCAGCTTATCCGATCTAGTGAGAGAAATTAAAAAATCTTCCAATGAATTTATTAACGATAAAAAGTTTTCAGCCTCTAAATTTCAATGGCAAGAAGGTTTTGGAGCATTTTCTTATAGCCATTCGGCCTTAGATAATGTAATTGCCTATATTCAAAACCAAAAAGAACATCATAAAAAAATAAGATTCAAGGATGAATATAAAACGTTCTTAAGTAAATTTAAGATAGAATATAAGGATGAATATTTGTTTGATTGGTTTGAAAATGATTAAAATAAATGAAGTATTAATCAAAGATAACACTCAAAAAACAAAACCCAGAAAGGGGCACGTGTTTATAGAAAAACGATCCAATCAGAAGCATTCGACCCCAAAGGGGTCAAACTTTTATAGAAAACCGCCCTACATTGAGAAGAATTCGACCCCGAAGGGGGCGTACAACCACGGCAAAATTCTTTTTCTATAAACATTAAATTCCTTCTGAATTGGGTAGAAGAAAGTAAAATCATTAACGCACAGAAAGTGTCAAATATTTATTAAAAAACGACCCAATCAGAAGAATTCGACCCCGAAGGGGTCAAATGTTTATAGAAAACCGCCCAGCATTGAGAAGAATTCGACTCCAAAGGGGTCGTACAACCACCTTAAAATTCTTTTTCCATAAACATTAAATTCCTTCTGAATTGGGTAGAAGAAAGTAAAATCATTAAGGCACAGAAAGTGTCAAATATTTATTGAAAAACGATCAAATCAGAAGCATTCGACCCCGAAGGGGTCGTACAACCACTGCAAAATTCTTCTTCTATAAATATTAAATTCCTTCGGAATTAAATCGAACAAATCAAAACCTTGAAATGGTCACATAACCCAAATTAAATTTATCCCATAAAAATTTCATTCCTTCTTATAGTAATGGATGAACAAACCCATAATCTCTTTTTAGGAAACATCAAATTATTGAATTTTAAACACCGAAAATATAACAATCGACAAAAATAAATTAACGAAATCACGCAATTCTACAAATAGATTTCGGAAATTGACAATAGCTTACTATTTTTGTAGACCAATTGGGGTCTTTGCCCAAAATTAATTTATTTATAAGCCAAAAATGAGAGAAATTCAATTTAGAGATGCTGTAAAAGAGGCGATGTCAGAAGAAATGCGTCGTGATGAAACAATATTCTTAATGGGTGAAGAGGTAGCTGAATACAATGGAGCTTACAAAGCCAGTCAAGGAATGTTGGATGAGTTTGGACCCAAAAGAGTTATTGACACCCCAATTGCTGAGCTAGGTTTTGCAGGTATAGGTGTTGGTGCTGCTATCAACGGCTGTCGTCCGATTATTGAATTCATGACTTTTAACTTTTCACTTGTTGCCATTGACCAGATCATCAACAGTGCTGCCAAAATAATGGCCATGTCAGCTGGGCAATATTCTTGCCCAATCGTGTTTAGAGGGCCTACAGGCAATGCAGGTCAGCTTGGAGCTCAACACTCACAAAACTTCGAAAATTGGTTTGCTAATACCCCCGGACTGAAAGTTGTTGTTCCATCAAATCCTTATGAATGTAAAGGTCTTTTGAAGGCATCTATTCGTGACAACGACCCAGTAATTTTTATGGAGTCTGAGCAAATGTATGGCGACAAAGGTATGATTCCTGACGGAGAATATATTTTACCTATCGGAAAGGCAAATGTTATACAAGAAGGCAAAGATGTTACGATTGTTTCGTTTGGAAAAATGATTTCAAGAGTGGTTTTACCAGCTATCGAACAATTAGCAAAAGAAGGTATAAGTGTAGAATTGATAGATTTGAGAACAGTAAGACCTATTGACTATCAAACAGTTGTTGACTCAGTAAAGAAAACCAACAGGTGTGTGGTTGTAGAAGAAGCTTGGCCATTAGCAGCTATTTCATCTGAAATAACATATCATTTACAACGTTATGCCTTTGACCATTTGGATGCTCCTGTTATCAGAGTAAACAATATGGATATTCCTTTACACTACGCCCCTACTCTTATTGAGGCTACCTTACCAAACGTTGCAAGGACAATTGACGCAGTGAAAAAGGTTATGTACAAAAAATAACATTTACGATAAATAGTATAAAAAAGGAGCTTTCGCTTAGTCATGGTCGGAAGATTAAATATCTTCCGGCCATTTTTTGTTATTAATGATTTGTCGTTGTCTT
>NZ_RJUE01000024.1 GCF_024343735.1 Lacihabitans sp. CCS-44 | reverse complement strand
AGGGATGATTTCAATATTGAGAGTGATGGATTTGATGGATAGACCTAAGCTATTCTCTACCTTTATGTTGAGTCTTTTGGCAGAGTTGTATGCAAGTTTGCCCGAGGCTGGTGATGAAGATCGACCAAAACTGGTGATATTTATAGACGAAGCTCATTTGGTGTTCCAAGAAGCTTCAAAGGCCTTGTTGAATCAGATAGAAACAGTTATAAAACTCATCAGATCGAAAGGTGTTGGGATATATTTTTGTACACAAAATCCTCAAGATGTGCCATCGTCGGTTCTGGCTCAGTTGGGTTTGAAAGTACAGCATGCATTGAGAGCTTTTACTGCCAACGATAGAAAAGCCATAAAAGAAGCTGCCGGAAACTACCCCGAGACGGATTTTTACCAAACCGAAGATATTCTAACTGCTATGGGAATAGGAGAGGCATTGGTGACTTGTTTGAACGAAAAGGGCATTCCAACTCCACTGGCTGTTACTTTTATGTGTCCTCCTAGAAGTAGAATGGATATTTTGTCAGACGATGAAATAGAAGAAATCATAGAGAAATCGAAGATTGCCAAGAAATACAATGAAGTAATAGATCGTGAGAGTGCATACGAAATATTAAACGAAAAACTGAACACTGCGGACGAATCTGAAGAGCAAGAAGAGGCTCCAAAAGGAAAACAAGAGAAATCTACTTTAGAAACTATTTTGTCAAGCTCCGTTACTCGACAGATAGGTAGAACTGCTGCCAGTATCATCACAAGGTCGCTTTTGGGAGCTTTGGGCTTGGGTGGAAAAAAGAAAACTAGTTGGTTTTAAGACAATCAATATGGTAATAGGAATCGGTGGGCCGAGTAGGTCAGGCAAAAGTACATTGGCCAATCTTTTGGTGACGCATTTCAGAAGAAATGGCAAAAAAGCCATTATTTTTCACCAAGACGACTTTGTTTTTCCCGAAACCCAAATACCTAAAATAAAGGACAAAACCGACTGGGAATCACCGCTTTCTATTGATCACGATCTTATGCTAGAAGTCGTTGCTGATTTTAGAGAACGATTTGATGTAGTGATAGTGGAAGGTTTTTTTGCTTTTCATGATGCTCGGCTGAATGCTATTTACGAGAAACGCATTTTTGTGAAAATATCCAAACGCACCTTTATCATCAGAAAAGCCATGGACTCCCGCTGGGGCTATATACCCACTTGGTACATCGACCACATCTGGAAATCCTACCTCAAAATGGGCAAACCCTCTACGATAAAAACCGACTATCTAGAAGCCTCAGGAGAAGACGAGTTTGACATGAAAAAGATTTTGGGGTATTTGGAGGGGTGAGTTCTGAAATTATCTTCGTCTCCAAATTTGTGGGTTTCTACTGGTGTGAAAAACTGCTTGAATAGTTATGATTTTATGGAGATTGTCTATGGAAAAATGCACAAGGAAGGGGAACTTGTTGATAGGCATGCACCTAATGTTATCATATTTTATAGGATACCGTTCTGGTATTGATTTCAGTTTGGAGATTTGAGAAATAATTCTTTTTTGAAATCTAAATCCTAAGTCGTGTTTTTGAGCAGAATACCAATTTGTGGCCTCGATAATATCCAAAAGAGCGTCTCTGTCAATCTTTATTTCATACTCAATCATTTTTCATAAGAAAATTAATAGCAGCGTTCCAATCAATCAATCGCTCAGGATTAGCATTGTTTTTTTCTCTGCGTTCTCTTACTAAAACCTTATGTTCAATAGGGATTTCTATATTTTCTTCCCAAATAAAGTCATTTAACTGCAATTTTTCAGCAGGCGTTAAATTCCTAACCAATTCTTTAACTTCATTAAAGTTTGGTTTCTCCAGTTTAGTTAAATAGTCCATTTCTATTTGTTTTTGTTACCAAAAATAAACAAATGTTTCTTTTAATAGATTTATTGATTGAAATTTATTTTTCTTTGACAATGAGATAAAATCAATCCAGCGAAGACGAGTTTGACATGAAAAAGATTTTGGGGTATTTGGAGAAATAGATAGGAAATAGGGTAAAGCTTCAAAAATTATAAGGAAACTGTTTCAGAAACTCATAAGGCAATAGACGAGAACCCCATAGATTTGGAAAAAAGAGAAAAACTAAACTACTCGAGATTAAGTTCAACATTGGCTTCATTCTAGGCATTGCATGCCGAACGAAGCCTTAGCTGTTAGTGGCTGGGCTTTTTATCGGCATAATTGTATTAATAATTCTGTGGAAATTCTCAATTGGTCTTCTGTATATGTCCGACTTGGGTCTGGATGGTCGATGGCATTTCTAATATATGTGCATAAAGTGTCATAGGTAGTTGTGCCAAATGACGATGCTTTTCCATGAGTCGTTGAATTATAAAACGAATTATTCTTAATAAAGTCGTCACAAGACTTCACAGTGTTTTTAGATTCCTTTTGCTGTAGCCATCCGTAGAGTTCAATATGATAGTCATTTGAAACAATATCGAAGGCTAAATAATTTGTTTCAGCGTTTGTTATTGATGGTAATACAGAAGGTGCATCAATCTTTTTTGCACTAATAACTCCTCCAGTTTCAGTTAGTACTATTACTAAATTTTTTGTCTTATCGCTTAAGGCCTCACTCAAAACATGCTCTGAATGGGTAGCAATAAAAAGTTGTGTTTTTTGAATGCTAGATTCGGTAAATAGGTCTTTAAAGTATTTTAATATTTTCTTCTGCCACTTAGGGTGCATGCTCAGTTCTGGTTCATCAATCATAATTGCTGCACCGTCCAGTTTTTTGCTGTTTTTTAAAAGGTAGATACCTCTAAATACGATTTGTTTTTCGCCGGTACTTAGATTGTCAATTGTTATTGTTTTCCCGTTTTTGTTAAATAGTAATTGTTTTTCATTTAAGCTGTCTACAACGCCTTCAAATTCAATTTTTTCAAAGAAATTATCAAAAGCATTCTTAAATCGGAAGGTTTTCGAAGTTGGATAAAACTCTGGAACAGATTTGGGATTTGCCCCTAATGTCTCATTAAGTTTCATGTAATCAGATTCATCTTGATTTTTGATGTCAACTAAGAGTTGTTTTAATGATGTGAAATCATCCTGTTGGTCAACATCATATTTTTCAATATCAAGTTGCTTAGTGGTTGTTGAAGTAATCTGTTGTGTTTTGTAGTCCGCTCTAGCTTTGGAAAAGACACAACCATAATATCTTAGATCTTTAATGTCTGATTCTAGCAGTTGTGGGTTGTTA
>NZ_RJUE01000023.1 GCF_024343735.1 Lacihabitans sp. CCS-44 | reverse complement strand
GTCAACATTGCCAGTGTAACGACAACCGAATTGCCAGTAGCCAAGAGAGACACGGCGACCACAAGCATCACCAGCAACGACAGTTTGAGCATCACCAAAGTGGTAGACCAGACGACGATAGCAGCTCCAGGTACGCTGAACTATACCATCACGGTAATCAACGAAGGCAATACCGATTTGACCAACGTTACCTTAACCGATGATTTGGCAGGCAGTGCGACACTTACCAGTGGCGACAACAACAGCAACAATATCCTCAATGTAGGAGAAGTATGGATATATTCGGCGACATATGCAGCAACGCAGACGGACATCAACAATGGAACAGACCTGGTCAACATTGCCAGTGTAACGACAACCGAATTGCCAGTAGC
>NZ_RJUE01000022.1:0-2500 GCF_024343735.1 Lacihabitans sp. CCS-44 | reverse complement strand
ACCTGTGTCGGTTTGCGGTACGGTCACTATTAATCATAACTTATCGGCTTTTCTTGGAACCTTATCCCATCATTCGATTCAACCGAAGTCTCCTCTCAACGAACTATTCCGTCAGTTCGTATGAAGCTTTAAAGTCCGTCCCCGCTTCGAAACTAATAGTGGTTCAGGAATTTTAACCTGATTCCCATCGGCTTCTGCTTTCGCATTATCCTTAGGATCCGACTTACCCTCCGTTGATTGACGTAGCGGAGGAATCCTTAGTCTTTCGGTGTGAATGGTTCTCACATTCATTATCGCTACTTATTCCTACATTTGCTTTTCTGTACGCTCCAGCATCTCTCAAAAGACACCTTCACTGCATACAGAATGCTCCCCTACCCATTAATAAATTAATGACTAAGCTTCGGTACTATACTTTATGCCCGCTTATTATCGATGCCCGCCCCGCTCGACCAGTGAGCTGTTACGCACTCTTTAAATGATTGCTGCTTCCAAGCAAACATCCTGGCTGTCTCGGCAGTCAGACTTCCTTTGTTCAACTTAGTATAGATTTGGAGACCTTAGCTGTAGTTCTGGGTTCTTTCCCTCTCGGACCCGGACCTTAGCACCCGAGCCCTCACTGCCGGCTATATCTTATCGCATTCGGAGTTTGTCTGAATTTGGTAGGATGTGACTCCCCCGCATCCAATCAGTAGCTCTACCTCGATAAGACTCAACGCCGACGCTGTACCTAAATACATTTCGGGGAGTACGAGCTATTTCCCAGTTTGATTAGCCTTTCACCCCTACCCACAGTTCATCCGAACACTTTTCAACGTATACCGGTACGGTCCTCCAGTTGGTCTTACCCAACCTTCAACCTGACCATGGGTAGATCACTAGGTTTCGCGTCTACAGCCACCAACTTAACGCCCTATTCAGACTCGCTTTCGCTTCGGCTCCGATTCTTAAAATCTTAACCTTGCTGGTGACCGTAACTCGTAGGATCATTATGCAAAAGGCACGCCGTCACCATATCGCATGGCTCCGACCGCTTGTAGGCGTACGGTTTCAGGTTCTATTTCACCCGGATACTCTCCGTGCTTTTCACCTTTCCTTCACAGTACTTGTTCGCTATCGGTGTCTCAGTAGTATTTAGCCTTGGCAGATGGTGCTGCCGAATTCAGAGGGGGTTTCACCGGCCCCCACCTACTCAGGATTCTGCTCGTCCTATATTCCTTACCCTTACGTGACTATCACACTCTACGGTTGACTTTCCCAAGTCATTCAAGTTAAAATATATTTCTAAATGCAGTCCTATAACCCCGGGCTTGCCGTAACAAGGCCGGTTTGGGCTGCTCCGATTTCGCTCGCCACTACTCTCGGAATCACTGTTGTTTTATTCTCCTATGGGTACTTAGATGTTTCAGTTCCCCACGTTCGCTTTCATGCTTAGCATGAATAGTTAGTCTTCAACTAACTGGGTTGCCCCATTCGGAAATCTACGGATATATCGGATGTGTGCTCCTCCCCGTAGCTTATCGCAGCTTATCACGTCCTTCGTCGCCTCTGAGACCCTAGGCATCCCCCATACGCCCTTCTTTTGCTCTTTTTTATCTCTTCTCAGTCTTTCCCATCATGTCAATGTACTCTTTCGTAATGATTCACTGCTGAATTATCACATAGAGGTATAAAACTATATCTTTATACCTTGTGGAGAATATCGGAGTCGAACCGATGACCCCTTGCTTGCAAAGCAAGTGCTCTAGCCAGCTGAGCTAATCCCCCAATTAAAAACTTAACTTATTTTGGAGATAAAGACTAACATTTTTTTGTTTTGTATCAAAGACCTTCCTTTATTGTTTATTTCATCGAATGTTAATTCGATTATCTCTAAAAAGGAGGTGTTCCAGCCACACCTTCCGGTACGGCTACCTTGTTACGACTTAGCCCCAGTCACTGGTTCTACCCTAACGAAGTCTTTTACCTTCCGCTTCAGGTCTACCCAACTCCCATGGCTTGACGGGCGGTGTGTACAAGGTCCGGGAACGTATTCACCGCATCATGGCTGATATGCGATTACTAGCGATTCCAGCTTCATAGGGTCGAGTTGCAGACCCCAATCCGAACTGTGATAGGCTTTTTGTGATTCGCTTACTATTGCTAGCTCGCTGCACTCTGTACCTACCATTGTAGCACGTGTGTCGCCCTAGGCGTAAGGGCCATGATGACCTGACGTCGTCCCCTCCTTCCTCTCTACTTGCGTAGGCAGTCTAACCTGAGTCCCCATCATGACATGCTGGCAACAGATTATAGGGGTTGCGTTCGTTGCGGGACTTAACCCAACACCTCACGGCACGAACTGACGACGGCCATGCAGCACCTTGTTTCGCGTCATTGCTGACTGATCCATCTCTGAATCATTCGCTCACATTCTAGCCTAGGTAAGGTTCCTCGCGTATCATCGAATTAAACCACATGCTCCACCGCTTGTGCGGACCCCCGTCAATTCCTTTGAGTT
>NZ_RJUE01000021.1:0-2500 GCF_024343735.1 Lacihabitans sp. CCS-44 | reverse complement strand
CTTTCGGTGTGAATGGTTCTCACATTCATTATCGCTACTTATTCCTACATTTGCTTTTCTGTACGCTCCAGCATCTCTCAAAAGACACCTTCACTGCATACAGAATGCTCCCCTACCCATTAATAAATTAATGACTAAGCTTCGGTACTATACTTTATGCCCGCTTATTATCGATGCCCGCCCCGCTCGACCAGTGAGCTGTTACGCACTCTTTAAATGATTGCTGCTTCCAAGCAAACATCCTGGCTGTCTCGGCAGTCAGACTTCCTTTGTTCAACTTAGTATAGATTTGGAGACCTTAGCTGTAGTTCTGGGTTCTTTCCCTCTCGGACCCGGACCTTAGCACCCGAGCCCTCACTGCCGGCTATATCTTATCGCATTCGGAGTTTGTCTGAATTTGGTAGGATGTGACTCCCCCGCATCCAATCAGTAGCTCTACCTCGATAAGACTCAACGCCGACGCTGTACCTAAATACATTTCGGGGAGTACGAGCTATTTCCCAGTTTGATTAGCCTTTCACCCCTACCCACAGTTCATCCGAACACTTTTCAACGTATACCGGTACGGTCCTCCAGTTGGTCTTACCCAACCTTCAACCTGACCATGGGTAGATCACTAGGTTTCGCGTCTACAGCCACCAACTTAACGCCCTATTCAGACTCGCTTTCGCTTCGGCTCCGATTCTTAAAATCTTAACCTTGCTGGTGACCGTAACTCGTAGGATCATTATGCAAAAGGCACGCCGTCACCATATCGCATGGCTCCGACCGCTTGTAGGCGTACGGTTTCAGGTTCTATTTCACCCGGATACTCTCCGTGCTTTTCACCTTTCCTTCACAGTACTTGTTCGCTATCGGTGTCTCAGTAGTATTTAGCCTTGGCAGATGGTGCTGCCGAATTCAGAGGGGGTTTCACCGGCCCCCACCTACTCAGGATTCTGCTCGTCCTATATTCCTTACCCTTACGTGACTATCACACTCTACGGTTGACTTTCCCAAGTCATTCAAGTTAAAATATATTTCTAAATGCAGTCCTATAACCCCGGGCTTGCCGTAACAAGGCCGGTTTGGGCTGCTCCGATTTCGCTCGCCACTACTCTCGGAATCACTGTTGTTTTATTCTCCTATGGGTACTTAGATGTTTCAGTTCCCCACGTTCGCTTTCATGCTTAGCATGAATAGTTAGTCTTCAACTAACTGGGTTGCCCCATTCGGAAATCTACGGATATATCGGATGTGTGCTCCTCCCCGTAGCTTATCGCAGCTTATCACGTCCTTCGTCGCCTCTGAGACCCTAGGCATCCCCCATACGCCCTTCTTTTGCTCTTTTTTATCTCTTCTCAGTCTTTCCCATCATGTCAATGTACTCTTTTGGCTCATTTTCTAGCTTTCGCCTTCTGTTTTGCCTTCGTGGTATAAGTGCTATATCTATACCTTGTTTTTTTGTGGGCCTGCCTGGACTCGAACCAGGGACCTTTACATTATCAGTGTAACGCTCTAACCACCTGAGCTACAAGCCCCTCAATTTTTCTGAGTCAGCATCTGTAATTCCTTCTATGCCCACCCTTATAACTTTTTATACTAACTTATTTTGGAGATAAAGACTAACATTTTTTTGTTTTGTATCAAAGACCTTCCTTTATTGTTTATTTCATCGAATGTTAATTCGATTATCTCTAAAAAGGAGGTGTTCCAGCCACACCTTCCGGTACGGCTACCTTGTTACGACTTAGCCCCAGTCACTGGTTCTACCCTAACGAAGTCTTTTACCTTCCGCTTCAGGTCTACCCAACTCCCATGGCTTGACGGGCGGTGTGTACAAGGTCCGGGAACGTATTCACCGCATCATGGCTGATATGCGATTACTAGCGATTCCAGCTTCATAGGGTCGAGTTGCAGACCCCAATCCGAACTGTGATAGGCTTTTTGTGATTCGCTTACTATTGCTAGCTCGCTGCACTCTGTACCTACCATTGTAGCACGTGTGTCGCCCTAGGCGTAAGGGCCATGATGACCTGACGTCGTCCCCTCCTTCCTCTCTACTTGCGTAGGCAGTCTAACCTGAGTCCCCATCATGACATGCTGGCAACAGATTATAGGGGTTGCGTTCGTTGCGGGACTTAACCCAACACCTCACGGCACGAACTGACGACGGCCATGCAGCACCTTGTTTCGCGTCATTGCTGACTGATCCATCTCTGAATCATTCGCTCACATTCTAGCCTAGGTAAGGTTCCTCGCGTATCATCGAATTAAACCACATGCTCCACCGCTTGTGCGGACCCCCGTCAATTCCTTTGAGTTTCACCGTTGCCGGCGTACTCCCCAGGTGGATTACTTATCGGTTTCCCTTGGTCACTGAGGCTTAAACCCCAACAACTAGTAATCATCGTTTACGGCGTGGACTACCAGGGTATCTAATCCTGTTTGATCCCCACGCTTTCGTGCATCAGCGTCAGTTTATTCGTAGCAACCTGCCTTCGCAATTGGTATTCCTTCC
>NZ_RJUE01000020.1 GCF_024343735.1 Lacihabitans sp. CCS-44 | reverse complement strand
CAAATAGCAAAAAGACCCCAAATATAAAGGGGTCTTTAGTGGGGTCTTTCTTCTATTCTGCTAAATGTTGTGCGTAGTATTTATTCACCTAGAGATGTAACAATGCCGTAAAACTGTCTCTTGTCTTGCAAATAAAACACCAAGTTTCTTTGTCCTAAATATCCCTTTTGTCTTTTCGCAACAAGTCCTTTGGTTATGAATTTTTTATTTGCCTTTGAATAAACCATAAACTGTCCCCTCAGAATAAGTCCTGCACCAAGAAAATAAAATTCCTCATTTAATTGCTTTGTCAAAACATTTTCTGGTTGTTGTCTGAAAATGCTATCACGTTGACGTTGGTCATAGTAAAAGTATATGTCCGTGATTTTAATTTGTCGAGTTTTTTTAATTAAAGTGTCCTGAAATGTTTTATAACCATAATTTGCTAAGACATTTTTGTTCTCAGGATTGTCTATGAAGTTTTTTATGTCGTCCTGTTTAAAGTAGAGAATAGCATTGGGAACTTCGTAAATAAAAATGTTTTCTCTTGTCGTGTCAATGAATATGGGTCGAAGTTTTTGCTTACGTATGCCAAAGTCAACCTGAGAATAAGATTGAATTGTCAAGGCTGTAAATAGGAATGCTATTGAAAATCGTAGGGTCATAATATTACGCACAACGAACAGGGCTTGTGGTCAGGTGGGGGCTTTGAAACTCGTCCGCCCGAACGCCTGCCGATATAAATTACTAATGTTGAGTTACTTACAAATGCTTGGTGGTTTCCGTCCGCCGAAACAAATGTACAATAAAGTTACCAAAGTTCAATTCCTTTCGTCAGCCCCCACTTGCCACAAACCCATGTTGTGCGTAGTCGTTCTTCTGTCAACAAGTTGTCTGTCAGCTATTTAAGTTAAATTTTTGTTTATATTTTGTTTGAGTTTATGAGTGTCAGTTCTCATATTGCAGTTGTCTTTTATGAAGTTTACAATAAAATCGTGGGTCACACCTTGTAATAATACAACCTGCCAAAAACACTTTACCTCTTTTTGCTTTTCTTAATGTTCTCTTGAATGGAAGTCCGTACGAAATTGGAATAATATTGTCGGTATGTCCGCCTATACATTTTGGTTTTTCATTTTTTGCAAGTCGCTTGTCGCAAGGTGGTGGATAATTTAAGTTTAAAGTCAATATTGTTGCATTTGAAATTGTCAAACTGTCAAGAACGAAATCTCTAAATCCTAACTGCTGAACTCGTAAACTATATTGTCCTAACGGTATGTCGTCAATAATAAAATTTCCTGAACTGTCAGGAATTGCCCCTTTGTTTTTTACCAATGTATCTCCATGAGCTAAATAAATTGTAACATATTTCAAATCTGACTCTTTATCTGAGTTGGTAATATGACCTCGAATATTTCCAGTCTGGCAATAAGTTGTCAAAGTCAGCAAAGAAAATATTAGAAGAAATCCATGTTTCATAAGCTATTTTTTGTCGCTTGTTGGTTGTTTTTACGATTACGCACAACGTACAGGGCTTGTGGTCAGATGGGGGATTTGAAACTTGTCCGCCCGAACGTCAGCCGATATAAATTACTGATGTTGAGTTACTTACCAATGTTCAATCGGTTTCCGTCCGCCGAAACAAAAGTACAAAAGAATTCCAATTGTTCAATAACTTCAGTCAGCCCCCCACTTGCCACAAACCCATGTTGGCAGAAGTTTTTTTTACGATTAATCAAAAATTAGCAACAAAATTAGCCCTAAAATCATTGTCAAAGTTACCGCTCTATCCATACTAATTAATGGTTTATTTTTTATAAAACCGTATGGTAACATTACTATACCTACAACCACAAAAAAATAAGACCATTTGCTGTCTTTGTCTTCCAATTCTGTTTTGAGCTCCAGGTTAATGTAATTAATACCGTCTTTTTTCAGTCCATAAACATCATTATAGTCATTCCAAAAAGAACCTTTATTCAAATTATCCAATTCAGATTTTTTTATTTTTAATCCTACTCTATCACCAACTTTAATATTTGCTTTAAAAGAATTGTGGTCAGTCGCCTTGTAAGTCATTGCTGTAATTTTAAACTCATGCTGATATTCCTTAGTTGTCAGTATAATATCTCGATAGGTCGTCGATTTGATTTTGTATTCATCATATTTTGGAGTGTCTTTAAGTGTAACATTAATTGTACTTAATTCGTTGTCTGGCAATGAATTGTCACGAAGTGCTAAATAAAGAAACAGAAATATGAACGCAATTGAAATTGTAATAACAATAATTCTGTCTCGTCTCGTCACAAGTTCATTCGGTTTCTTTATTGCAAGCATTTTCTGTCTGTCCCGCTTATTTTGTAGTCTCTCGTTTCTGCTCATAAAATTTCTGCCAACGAGTATATTTGCGAAACTCATTTTTGGAGTTTCGGTAATATCGTTATTAAATTTTGATTGATTTTATTGTTAATGTGCTGCTAATAAGATTATTGTGAAAATTGGGGAGTTTCGGTAATATTTTCATGAGAATATCTGTGTTTTGATTTTTATGTATTTCAATATCAAATATATTGTTCGAAGTTCTACTTTCCAAGCATTTATTTGAGTTTTAATTTATCCAAAGGACTTACGATTTGATCAAAGCCTTTGGTGGTTATGTGGGTGTAGATTTCGGTAGTTTTGGAGCTGCAATAATCGAATAAAGATTAAATACGCCTTATGTCAGTTTCATTTTTATATAGAGACAATCTTTAGGTCTAATACGTAGGATTAAGTCATAGAAATTATGAAATTCGAACAGAAATTCCTCAAAATTGAATACAAAATCGTAATTGGAATGCCGCCCGAATTGAACACAAAATCGCCAATATTGAATACAAAATCGTGGATGTTGAACACAAAATCGTCAATGTTGAATACAAAATCGTCAATATTGAACACAAAATCGT
>NZ_RJUE01000019.1 GCF_024343735.1 Lacihabitans sp. CCS-44 | reverse complement strand
AGCGATAAGGCTCACAGGATTTTAAGTCCTGCGTGTCTACCAGTTCCACCACCCCGGCGGGTGATATGCCCTAAGAAACAAAAAAGTCCCCATTTTCATAGGAACTTTTTATCTCTTGAGCGAAAGACGGGTCTCGAACCCGCGACCTTAACCTTGGCAAGGTTACGCTCTACCAACTGAGCTACTTTCGCTTTTAAAGAACCTCTTTCGTTCAATGTGGGTGCAAAGATAAGGGGTCTTTTTATATTTGTCAAGCCTTCTTTGAAAAAAAATATAATAATTTTAGAATACCACACACAATTAATTAGTACTTAGTATTTTTGCACAATTATTATTTTTATGAATAGACAAGCAGATTTTTCTAAAGGACTCCTTCCGGCCATTATCCAAGACTTTTACACAGGCAAAGTACTCATGCAAGGTTATATGAATGCCGAGGCCCTTGAAAAAACCATTAGCCAAGGCAAGGTGACTTTTTACAGCCGCTCCAAAGAAAGACTATGGACCAAAGGCGAAAGCTCAAACAATTTCCTCAACTATAAAGAGCATCAAGTAGATTGCGACGGAGATTCCATACTCATTAAAGCATTGCCCGATGGCCCCACTTGCCATACCGGCCACGATACCTGTTGGAATGAAACAAACAGCGGCAAGGTCATGTTTATTCAGCAACTAACCGAAATTATAAAGGACAGAAAAAACAATCCTACAGAGGCTTCTTACACTGCATCTTTGTTTAAAAAAGGAATCAACAAAATAGCACAAAAAGTAGGCGAAGAAGCCGTAGAATTGGTCATTGAAGCCAAAGACGATAACAAAGACCTGTTTCTGGGCGAAGCCGCAGATTTACTTTTCCATTATTTAATATTATTGGAAGCCAAAGAAATTAGCCTCGACGAAGTACTCAACGTATTAATAACTAGACATCAATCGAAATGACAAATTACATTGTAAGACTATTGCTTTGCGGCCTAATCATCCTGATTTTGCCCAATTACCTCAAAGGTATCAACGTAGATGGTTACACTACGGCTATAATAGTGGCATTGGTAATGAGTATCCTAAACACTTTTGTGAGACCCATTCTCAGCCTCATTTCTTTACCGATTACTTTTTTAACCTTGGGCTTGTTCTCCTTGGTTATTAGCGTGTGTATCGTTTATTTGTGCGACTACCTCGTGGATGGTTTCAAAGTGGAAGGATTCTTGCCACCGCTTATCTTGAGTTTTATCTTATCTATCGCCAATGGTATAGTTGGGGTGTTTCAGAAGGATAAGTGAGGTTGTTATTGGTTATTGGTTGCTGGTTACTGGTTGCTGGTTACTGGTTACTGGTACTTGGACAATGAGCACAATGAAATTCAGATGATAATCCCCTGGCACATCGACTAACACTTGTCACATCGAGCACAATGAAATTCAGATGATAATCTGAATGAAATTGCGACCGAAACACTTCTTGTCACATCGAGCACACCTGTCACATCGAGCGGTAGTCGAGATGAAGACTGAGATGTTATTAGGATGAGTAAGATGCTGACTGAGATGCTGATTACCACAAATTCAAGAAGCAAATTGAGATGTCGCTTAAAACTAGTTAACTTTGGCAGCAGAAAACGTGTTCTCGAACGGAACGCAGCCCGCTACCGCTCGAACTGACATGAGAACCGCTCGGACTGACAAACACACCTATGTCACATCGAGCTACACCCGTCACATCGAGCGGTAGTCGAGATGAAGACTGAGATGTTATTAGGATGAGTAAGATGCAGACTGAGATACTGATTACGACAAGTTGTACCTAGCCACAGTACACGTGTTCTCGAACGGAACGCCGCCCGCTACCGCTCGAACTGACAGAACTCCTGTCACATCGAGCGGTAGTCGAGATGCGAAGCCAGATGCTGATTACCACAAGTTCAAGAAGCAAATTGAGATGTCGCTTAAAACTAGTTAACTTTGGCAGCAGAAAACGTATTCTCGAACGGAACGCCGCCCGCTACCGCTCGAACTGACAGGTTAGACCCTTGAACTGACAAAAAAACGATATCAAACAGACAATGAATCGTATTTAATGATACTTTTATATAATTACACAAATGCTAGGCTTTTGCCTTTTGGAAAATTACTCAAATGTCTATTTTAAAATATCTAATCTCTTTTTCGGCTTTAATTCTTTTACAGGCCTGCTCCTACTCCAAGCCATTAGAAATCGATGGTTTTGATTCTGAACTTTTCAAAGGCGATCGAGGGGGTTGTGAAGGGAAAAGAATTCAACAACTGGCTTTATTGAAACAAAACAAAGACCGTATTCTGACTATCTCCGAAAACGAAATCGTAAAAACCATTGGGCGGTACGATTATCAATTGCTCGACAAAAAGTCTGAGAAATATGTCGTTTATTTCTTCGAGCGTGGACCGCAATGCCAAAACATCCGCAACACCACCACCTCCGAAGCCATGATTCTCCACTTTAACTCCATAGGCTTGGTTAAAGAAGTTGTTTTTCAGAAAGGTGGGGCGGATAGTATGTGAGTGGGCGTTATTCCTAAAACCCTAATTGTCTTCCTGGTTAATTATTGAGGATGTTTTTTCTAAACATTAAGTGCATTAAGATATTCTCAGTCGCTAAATGGCCTTAATTTTTAAATTTAAAGTTCTTTTTTCTAAACATTAAGTGCATTAAGATATTAAGTTCATTAAGATATTCTCAGCCGCTTAATGGCCTTAATTTTTAAATTTGAAGTTCTTTTTTTTAACATTAAGTTCATTAAGACATGAAGAGCATTAAGATATTCTCAGCCCCTTAATGGTCTTAATTATCTTAATGTTTTAATCGTTGAAGTTTTTTTTACCACAGAGTCCCCAGAGTTTAGCACTGAGTTACACAGAATAAGACTTGTGCCTATAAGTTTTATTTTATCACAAAGTACCCAGAGCTTGGCAAAGTGGAACACAAAGCTTAACATTCAATGCCTTGTGCCTTATACCCCATAGCCCCAATACCTCATTGCTTCATTACCAAATTGCCTCAATGCATCATTGCCTAAGTGCCTCATTGCCAAATTGTCTAATTGCCAAATTGTCTAATTGCCAAATCGCCTCA
>NZ_RJUE01000018.1 GCF_024343735.1 Lacihabitans sp. CCS-44 | reverse complement strand
AAACCTGCATCTATCGTTTTGTTGTCTTCGCCACTGGCCAATACCACTGGGGCTGCTTTGCCCGTTGTTACGTCCGCATCGCTGTCTTTGGTATCGTCTGTGCCTTTGTCTTTGCTGGTTGGCTCATAGCCTGCTGGCTTGGTGAACTCTACCACATATTGTACACCTGGTTTCAAGTTCTCAAACTTATAAAGTCCAGCTGCATCTGTTGTAGTGCTGGCTACTGTATTACCATCTGCATCTTTGGCTGGGTTGCCTGCTGCATCCAACAATTTAACTACTACGCCTTGGATTGGGCTTTCGCCTGAATCTTGGATGCCGTTGTAATTCTTGTCTTCCCATACGTAGTCACCCAACTTCGCTGGTTTGAATATTCCAGCATCAACAGTTAAATTATTATCTCCACCTGCTAAAGTAATTGTACCGGTTTTTCCAGTTATTTTATCTGCATCACTGTCTTTTGTATCATCTGTTCCCTGATCTTTATCTGAACCAGTGTATCCAGTTGGTCTGATGAACTCAACAAAATAGCTACCCGGTACTAAATCATCAAAAAGGTATTTGCCATTAGCATCTGTAGTGGTTGTTCTTGAAACAGGATTACCGTCTTGGTCTGTACCAAAAAGATTCACAATCACACCCTGAACACCAATTTCTGTTCCGTCTTGTATGCCGTTGCCATTGATATCATCCCATACAAAATCTCCCAAAGAGGCAGTAGGAACAACATAAGCATCATCGCCGTCATCTTCATCAGCTGGATCTTTAGAATCATCATTATCTTCTGATCCAACTTTTCCATTTCCATTCGTATCGGCACCATTACCTGGTTTGGAATCAGGATCATATTGATCTACCGATTTTACTTCTGCTAAGTTAATAAATGAAACACCAGTTGCTGGCTGTCCAACTTTAACATTAAATGTAAGGGTTGATGAGGCTCCTGATGCAATGCTTGGAATAACCCAGGTAATAACATTGCCAGAAAGAGAACCGGAATTACTGATTGAAGATATAGCTGAATATCCATTAGGTACCACATCTTCAACTTTTACATTGGTAGCAGTTTGAGGACCAGCGTTTGATACTTTCACAGTAAATGTCACTACATCACCCACTTTAGGATATTTATCATCTACAGTTTTTACCAAACTCAAATCTGCAACTTGTGGTACTATCGTCTCTGGATCCTCATCATCTTCTGACTGGTCACCATCATCATTGTTTGGTGTTGAATCTATATCGTACTCATTAGAGGCGGTAACTTGAGCTACGTTTTTATAAACTACCCCCGTTAATGGTTCTTTTACCTTTGCAGTATATGTAAAGGTTTTTGTCTCATCTTTTAATACAGTTAAACCACTGAAGGTAATCTTATTCCCCGCAATTACACCTTGTGGTGAATTCGTCGCCGTTAGTGTGATATTCTCTAATCCATTTGGAATAATATCTTCTAATGCAACTCCTGTAGCTGTATTTGGGCCTTTGTTAGTTAGTTTTAATGTATAAGTTATTGTCTCCCCTACATTAGGTGTAGCAGTACTAACTGTCTTATCTAATTCTAGGTCAATAACTTTTGGTGTAGTTTTGGCATCATCACCATCATCTTCATCACCGGCGTCTTGCGTATCATCTGCATCTTGACTACCTATTCCACCTGTTCCGTTTGTATTTGCAGCGTTATTTGGTTTTGAGTCATTATCAAATTGATCAGAAGCTGTTACTCTTGCTACGTTTACAAAATCAACTCCCGTTCCAGGTACTTTAACTATCGCATCAAATGTAAGATTTACAAACTGACCATTTGGTATGCTTAAATTGCTCCATGTGATTTCTGAACCAGATAATGTTCCAGAATTAGAAATCGCACTAATTGTCTCATAACCATTAGGAACTAAATCTTTTACCTGTACGCCAGTAGCTGCACTTGGACCATCATTGGAAACCTTAACTGTAAAGGTTACTTTTTCTCCAACGTTTGGTGTTGCATTATTAACCGTTTTAACTAGGTTAAGATCTGCTTGCTGAGGTACTATAGTCTCTGGATCTTCATCATCTTCTGACTGGTCACCGTCGTCATTGTTTGGTGTTGAATCTATATCAAATTCATTTGCAGCAGTCACTTGAGCAACGTTTTTATAAACTACCCCAGCTATTGGAGATTTTACTTTTGCTGTGTAAGTGAATATAATAACTTGATCTTTATTTACAGTTAATCCGCTAAATGTAATCTTATTACCTGCAATTACACCTTGTGGTGAATTCGTCGCCGTTAGTATGATATTCTCCAATCCATTTGGAATGACATCTTCTAAAGCTACTCCTGTAGCAATTTGAGGTCCTTTATTAGTTAGTTTCAATGTATAAGTAACTGTCTCTCCAACGTTTGGTGTTGGATTACTTACTGTTTTATCTAACTCAAGATCTATCACTTTAGTAAATCCAGCATCCAATTTAGGATCATTTTCACCCGAAACTAGAGTTGCAGCGTGAGAAGTAAGGGTAGTAGAATTAATATCACTGTCGTTATTTACGTCTGTGGCATCTGTATTTGCACCTGTAATATCCTGTTTCGCTACTTGATATCCGCCAACTGTTCCAAATGTAACAGTATAGGTTCCAGGAGCAAGATTAGTAAATGCGTAGATACCTGAGGCATTGGTTGTTGATGTTTGAGCAGCAATTACGGTTCCATCGCCTTTTGTTCCATTTAGAGTTACAACAACTCCTTGGATACCTGGCTCGCCTGAATCTTGAATACCATTGTTGTTTATATCATACCACACGAAATCACCAAGGCTTGCTGGTCTGTACATACCTGCATCTATAGTTAGATTTGAGGCGTTAGTTCCAAGATTAATAACCGGAGATTGTTTTGTAGTTAAATCCGCATCACTATCTTTTGCATCGTCTGTACCTTTATTAGGCGATGTTAAAACATAGCCTGCTTTATCACCAAAGGTTACAGTATATGTTCCTTTTACTAAATTATCAAATAAATATTCTCCATTAGCTCCTGTGGTAGCTGTTTGACTTACCACATTTCCAAAGGCATCCGTACCATTTAATGTAACTGAAACCCCAGGAATACCCGGTTCACCTGAATCTTGAATTCCGTTTCCGTTTATATCTTCCCAAACAAAATCACCAATTTTAGAAAGACAAGCATTTACTGTCACGGCAACTGTAGCGGTAGTTGTACATCCACTTGCACTAGTAACAGTCAAGGTGTATGTACCAGCCGCAGCAAGT
>NZ_RJUE01000017.1 GCF_024343735.1 Lacihabitans sp. CCS-44 | reverse complement strand
GTCAACACAAACTATGAGCGAGTTTTCTTCTAAGAAAATTGAGTTCGTAGCCAGAGCCAAAGAAAATCGCAAATACGAAGAGCTTTCGTCATTAATAAACTCGAATACCGATTGTGACTTAGGGTCATTAACCTTATTAAAAGATAGTAAGGTCTACCTTTATACAGGAAAACCTATACAAAATAAGAAAGGAAATCTTCATTATAGAGAGGAAATTGTACAGACTCCTTTACGGTTAATTATGACCGAAAGTAAAAACAATCGAGAGTATAAAATGGCATTTATCACCAATAACTTCGACTTGACGGCAAAGGAAATTACCGATATTTATAAAAAACGTTGGGACATAGAAGTGTTTTTTCGCTTTATAAAACAAGAGCTTAATGTAAGTCATCTGGTTTCACTAAATGAAAATGGAATAAAAGTAATGCTTTACATGACTTTAATAGCAGCAATGCTGATACTTGTATATAAGCATGCCAACAACCTTAGTTATAAAACCGCAAAAAGAAGGTTTAAAATGGAGGTCAGAAACTTGCTGATAAGAGAAATCGTAATCTTATCTGGTGGAAATCCTAATATACACTTTAAAACATAAAAATGGCCGGAATTTCTTCCGACCATGACTAGCTTAGGCTCCTTTTTTTGTTTTTTGTTAAAATAAATATTGTAAAATTTAGACCGCAAAATATTTGAGATTGTGTTAAGTGAATTTTACCAATAAAAATTTTAATTATGTCCGACTCTTTACTTCAAATCCAGAAAAGAACAAGTCTATCGTCTTATTCTATTTATTATTGCTAAATAAAACCTAACTCAAAATCCTACCATTATTCACGAAAACTTACCATCCAACTAATGCCGAATTTATCAATTAACATTCCAAAATAAGCACCCCAAAAAGTGTCCTCCAGTGGAAGGTGTACACTACCTTCTGCTGATAGTTTACTGAAAATATCAGTAGCTTCTTCTTTGGTGGAGGTGTTGGCAACTACATAGAAATTGTTGCCTTTTGATATAGAAGGGGACACACTTGGGTTATCGCAGCCCATCAGTATGTTGTTTTCACCTAATGGCATAGACGCATTCATTATTAGGTGACTATCAGCAGCAGCAGGTCCACCATCGGGAGAATCTCCAAATCTTGAGTACGTAGCTGTAGTATTAAAAACAGTTTGATAATAGTCAAAAGCAGCTTCACAGTTGCCATTGAAGAAAAGATAGATGTCGGTACTTTTCATGTTTTTGAGTTTTAAAATTCAAATATTGAACAATATTTCTATTTATAAAAAAGAAAATAGAATGTTTTTTTTGGATGGATTTTGGCAGGTAAAATATTCAGTATTGAGTTTGTTTTTCTTATGTGAGGAAGTTAATCAATAAATATTCTTTTTAAGAATCATTAATCCTCTTGCAGTATTTAATTAAAGCTGAGGATTATTGATTTTGTAAGTTTCCGTAACTCTTATTTAAATTGAGTACTTGTGATAAATTATATGATAGCTAATTTTTCAAAAAAAAGCAAACAGTGATTTATATCACTGTTTGCTAGATTTATAACTAATACTTTTATTTCATTATTCAATTAAATAATTATTATTATGAAAGCAAATATGGGTTCTACAGATCGTATTATTAGAATTTTGGTAGGAGTGACATTAGCTGCGTTGTATTTTTTAGGGGTTATTTCTGGTACATTAGGAATCGTTTTGTTGGTTGTGGCTGCAGTTTTTGCTCTTACCAGCGTTGTTTCTTTTTGTCCATTATATACTTTGCTTGGTATCAATACTTGCAGTACAAGGTGAAAAACATTACAAATCCACATAATTTTATTTTATCCATACTTTTAATGCACAGGATTTGCCTTTATTGTTTTGAGCAAAGAAAGTGTAAAAACCAGTTGAAAGCTGGGTGATTGGATGGATTTCGAGGTAGTCGGCAGTGTTCAATATTTTGTTTATACCCACCAATTGACCCATTGCAGTGTTTAGTCTTACAGATGTTTTGTCGATATCGGGAAAATATATTTTCAACAGAGTTCTATTTTCAGAAGGGTTTTCAAGTATTTGGCATGGAATATACTCAGAAGAAATATGGAGTTTTACTGTGTTTCGGATAGATTTTATACCATTGCCATAATCATAAATCAGCTGATAGTAATTCGCTCCAATGAATGGTTTTAAGTCAAGGAAGTTTGTTTTTTCAGAACTTTCGGTCCATTCAAACCAGCTTTTACCATCTTTACTTTTCAGCATAATATATTTTCCTACATTACTTTTTTCTGAAATATTCAGCTCAGGAATATTGACATCATTGACTTTTCCAGTCAAAATACCCCCTGAAGGAACAGAGTTCCAAAGTCCAAATTCACCAGTTTTTTGAGTGTTAAATTCTACAAAATAGATGTTCTGTTGGCTTTCTTGCTCCCAACGTGTGTCGGTTTCAAGCCAATAGTTATCTTCTAAAGCATTGTTCAATAGGTCACAATCTTGGTTTTTACCTCCATAGTTTATAATCGAAACATCTTCTGTAGTTTTTGCACCCATTTTAGAGATTTCTTCCAAAGTCATGTAGAATCTTATCTTGAAATCTGCATTGCTTTTTTTGGAAGTTAGAATATTGAAATATCTCGGATACAAATTTGTTTGGTTTTTGTCCTTTATAATATTTGCGGAGGTGTTTCTAAAGTCCATTTTTACTAACCCTAAATTTTGTCCTGCCGGATGTATGGCAGCAAAAATCTTTCCGTTTGCATCATAAAAGTAATTCCATTCATTGGCCACAAGCGATTTGCCAGATTGACTAATGCAGGTGTCTTTTTTGTCATTATAAAAACATGGACTAGTATAAATTTTTATTTTAGTTTTTTGACTTAAACATCCATTTAGATTTTCTATCGCTAGCCACCTGTAATGTGTTTGATTGGTGGAAGTGCTTATTGAAAAGGCATTTTCAGTAGATTCGTCTTCAGCTTCAGATGAAAACCAGAAGGTATTTAAGTTGTTTATTTTCAGTGATTTGAGTTCGTTCGAAAATTGGCAATATGTCAGAGTTGTATCAGTGACTTCCACTTTTGGTGCTTCTAAGATATCAAAAATAAGGTTTTGAAAATCATTTGAGCAGCCCTTTTCATTTGAATAGTTTCCAATAAGGCTCATTGGTTTTGAATTATTAAAATGAGTAAAATTCACGAGACTAGAATCCAAATTTCTGAAAGCATAATTAGCTGGAAATTGTTTTAAAATGGTTTTCAATGGAGAATATTGACAGACAGTATAATTTATCTTTTCAAGAGATTCAGGTTTTTTATTGATGGTTATTTTAAAAATGTTTGAAGTTCTAACACAAGTGCTAGAGCCTTGGTTTTGAAAAGTGATTCTAAGTCTATAGTCCCCTGAAATATTGTGGTTTAATGCAATATTGTCCTCGATTCTTTTGCTTATAAATATGGTATTGTAAGTGTCGGTTTCCTTTCTTTGCCATTCTATTTGGGCAATGTTACCTACTAGGTTTTCTTTAAATTTCAAAGCATTCATCACTACGTTTTCACACATTGATAAGTCGGCTAATTTTTCCTCAATCTTGTTTACTTTTAGTATGACTTCATTGGAAATAATTTCTTGAATTGAATTACTGACTAAGCACCTGTAAACGGTGCCGTGTACATGTGGTTCTTTTCCTACATTGTCTATTTTAAGTGAGCTGGTATTTTCTCCCAAAATGTCTTCAAAAATACCATTTTTCTGTATTTGCCATCTATAAATTACTGTAGTAGAGCCTTTTGTTTTGATTGAAAAAGTAGTGGTGTTGTCTTCACAATTTGCCTGATTGATGGGTTGTGTAACAATTCCAAAAGCAGCAATAATCTCAGATTCGATATATTCCCTGTCGCTTTCGCAGCCTTTGGGGCTAGTTTGTGACACATAATGGTCATAATTACCTATTTTTTGATAGTTTGGTGCATAGTTCGTAAAAATTTTGCCAGTTCTGGAAGTGTACCATTTAAGGTTTTCGCCTGCTGCCGAAAAAACCAAAGTTTGTCCTTCTATTACTTGAGATGGAGTTGTATTTGTAGGCTTTGGAGGTTCTGGGTGTATAATGATTTGGACACTTGCTTTGGGGCTTTCGCAGTCAGCGGAGTTTTTGAAAGAATAGAAATAAATCTGATTTCCAACGGTTTTGGTGTCTATAATTGGCTGTTTAGGGAGAATATTTTGAGACCCCGGTAAGTACCAAATTACGTCCAGATTATTGGGTTCGTAGAGTTCTAGCTTAGGTGAAATTACATTTTGACAGAATTCAAATCCTTTGTTTTCAGGAGTTTGCGGGAATGAGCCAACGCTTAACGACATCAAGTCAGTGACTTCAGAGCAAGTGCCTGTGTTAGAGTTAAATAACACAGAACATCTGTATTGTTTTTGATTTTCTAAGGTCAGATTATTTATGGATAAATGCAATGAATTTGTTCCAGAAAAATTTGCTGAGTCTTTTAAATTAGTCCAATCTGAACCAGTTCCTTCCCGTTGTTGCCATTGAATATGTGTTGGAGAACCAGTAATGATATGTGAATTGTTTATGTTTAGATCGAAGTTGTTTCCTAAACATAGCTTTTGGTTGGCTAGATTTCCCAATAACCTATTGACAATAATTTCTATTTCTTCACTTTGTATCTCGGAAAAATCATCCTTAATTATGCACCTAAACTTGGTCAAGTGTGGACTTTCTATATTGCCAATGTTCTTTATTTTAAATTCTTTAGAGTCAAAGTTTTCAAGACTATTTTGATCTGTCAAAATATCGGAAAAAGTAGTTTCGTTAGGTCTTTTTCTTTGCCATTTGTATTTTAATATTCCGCTTCCTACTGCACTTAAAGTTATATTGGAAGTATTTCCAAAGCAATTTGTTATGCCATTTGGTTGTGAGGAGATTTGCAATGCAGGGAATAATTTCGAGTGAATCTCTAACCTTGGGCTTTCACAAATTCCGATAGTTTGTGTAACCCAAAAATTGTAATCACCAGGAATGTTTATTACTGGAGCTTGGGTTAAAAATACACTTGAGCTTGCTGAACTGTACCATTTCAAGTTTTGTCCAGTTGCCGAAAAAACCAATATATTGGGACTCAAGAAACTTTCAGGAGTTGTATTTAATGGTTTTTCAATCCCTGCAACGACCTGAATATTAACATTTTTAGAAATTTCATCACAAGCATTTTTGCAAGAAACGGTGTAAGTGGTATTGACATTCGGCGAAACTGAAATTTGGGCGGAAGTCTCACCAGTTGACCAAAGGATATTGGCTTTACAGCCAGAACTTGATAAAATTATGGAACTTCCGGAGCAAATAGTTGAATCAGCAAAAGCCGTATTTAAGACCAATTGAGGAAGAAAAACTACTGAAACCACATTTGAAGTTGCCAAATTGCAAGATGAATTTGAACAATCGACCCTTGCTCTAAAATGAAAAGTGCTGTCGTTTCCAGAATTATTATTCGTGAATTCCAAGAGATTTGTAATTGATAAATTCGTCCAAAAGGCAGAAGAAACAGCCGATGAAACTTTGTTGATTTGCCATTGAATTCCACAAATTCCTTCGCCGCCAGTCAAGGTTTTGTCTAAAGTGACTTTTTGCCCAAAACAGATTTGTGTTTTATCAGCCGAAATCTCCAAAACTGGGTCAGGACGAATTTCAAAATGTGTAATATTTGAGTATAAAGTTTGGCAAGAATCGCTCACCATTCTTCTGAAACAGGTGCTGGTCAAAAGTGCTGGTGGATTGTAAGTTGAGCCGATTTCGCCAACTATATTTGTCCAAGAAGGATTTTCAGAAGAACAATTCTCAGATTTTTGCCACTGAACATTTTCGCCGCTTGGGTTAATTACACTGTTGATTGTCAGTGGATTAAATCCTGAGCAGTTTATGGTTGAGTTACTTGCAATTGAGCCAGCGGAAAGAACTGGAAAAACAGTGATATTAATGATTTGACTTTCTGGAGATTGGCACTTTTGGAAAACACAATGAGCGGAAATGCTGAAATTATTTGCAGCAGAAACATTTATAGAATTTCCAGAAAGTCCGTTGCTCCAAACTATTTCTCCAGCACAATTACTTGCCGAAATTTGTATGTTTTCTCCAAAGCAATATTTGGTTTTTGAGACTGAAATTATTGGTGCTGAAATGCCTGAAACTACTTTAATATTGAAAATCTTCGACACTTCATCACAAGCATTTTTACAAGCAACGGTGTAAGTGGTATTGACATTCGGCGAAACTGAAATTTGGGCGGAAGTCTCACCAGTTGACCAAAGAATATTGGCTTTACAGCCAGAAC
>NZ_RJUE01000016.1 GCF_024343735.1 Lacihabitans sp. CCS-44 | reverse complement strand
TAATCCTACGCATGCCCATCTACATCCTATAAATATTTCAACTAATCATGATGCCATGTCTAGTATTATGCGGTGTTAATCCCAGTTTCCTAGGGCTATCCCCCTGATGTAGGTAGGTTGCATACGCGTTACGCACCCGTTCGCCGGTGACATTGCTGCCCCCTCGACTTGCATGTATTAAGCCTGCCGCTAGCGTTCATCCTGAGCCAGGATCAAACTCTCCATAGTAATTTCTTACATCGAAAGATCTCCCAACTTTATGTTTCGTCTCTATCTCCAATAAGTTAATGAACTTTATCCCACTTCTGCGTGAGCTCGTCACTGTTTCCAGTCTCCTTTCTCTTTCCTTCTCGTTTCCTTCCGTCTTAATCGGGGTGCAAAGGTAACAACCTTTTTTTAATCCCCAAATGTTTTCAAGAAAAAAATTTATTTATTTTTATGAACTTTATCCCTCTTCTAGCTTCTCCATCTATACTTCCTCGCCGTTTGGGAGTGCAAAGGTAAGACACTACTTAACCCTTTTCCAAATATTATTTTAATATTCTTTTTAAGCATTTCTCCTAATTCACTGCTTTTCAAAGACTTTTACCTTTTAACACCACAAAAGTTCTTGCTTTTGTTATATTTATTTGAACTTTTGTTATACCTAACTTTTTGCCTTACTCTCTACTTTTCTGGATTGAATACCGTTTCTTGGGATCTTTTGTCCCGTTTTGCGTTTTGACGACAGCTCAAAATATTTATATTCCGGTAATTGAAATTTTATGAAGGTTCCAACTTATGATTGGTGTTTGGCTGATTAACCACCCAGGCCTGAGGTGAGTGAATTGTACTACTAACCACCCCGGCCTGCGGCCGACCCTCCTTGCGAAGGAGGGTAAGGAGTTGCGACCTCGCCTGCGGCTGGTCTGATTTGTTTCCTATTTTGCGTGAAGGATAGTGGTTCGACTATCGCTCACCAACTGTGAGCTCTTTATGGCCTAGCTCATAGGCCGGACACATAAGCGGGAACATAATCGAGCATCAGGATGCGAAGATTACGAGCCTAGCTCTACACGACCCACAGCCCCTACCCCTATCGTTTTTTCTTGCTCTTTCGTTTATGGGGCGAAGGGACACGCCCGCAGAAATCTTAAATTATATATAATGATTGTCTGTCAAAGAGATTTACTCAAATTGGTTTTTAGGGTTTGTGGGCATATATTTGAAAGAAAAAAGACTTTTATGAACGCACTGGAAATTGTAAAGGAGTATTACGGGCACTTTAATGCTAAGAATTGGGACGGCATGATGGGTTTGTTGGATGCGGAGATTAAACATGAGGCCAATCAGGGAGATGTGAGGATAGGTTTGGAGAAGTTTAGGGAGTTTTTGGGTATCATGGATACTTGTTATGATGAGACTTTGACTGATATGGTGTTTTTTGCTGAGCCGAGTAATAGCCGAGTGGCAGTAGAATTTGTGGTAAATGGTATATATAAGGTAGCGGATGAGGGACTACCGCCTGCTCATAATCAAACGTATGTGTTGCCAGCAGGGGCTTTCTTGGAAGTGAAGAATGGGAAAATCAGCAGGGTGACTACTTATTATAATTTGCCGCTTTGGATTGAGTTGGTTTCGAAGTGATGAGTTGTGAGTTGTGAGTTGTGAGTTGTGAGTTGTGAGTTGTGAGTTGTGAGTTGTGAGTTGTGAGAAATTTGGTTACTTGTAGAAAAGTTCAAAAAATTGTAAAATATTTGGATTTTTGTTGTTTTTAAGGTAAAATGAAAAGCTACATATATATAGGTAAAGAAATAGAAACGGTTATCTCTGAATTGGCGGCTTTGCGAATTGAGGTGTTTCGGGATTTCCCTTATTTGTATGAGGGGAGTTTTGAATATGAGAAAGAATACCTGAAGACCTATATAAATTCGGAGCGGGCTTTTTTGTTTGCCGTTTTTGATAATGAAAAAATGGTGGGTGCTACAACCTGCATTCCGTTGATGGACGAAACTGCTGAAGTAAAAGAACCGTTTGAGGATGCTGGGATGAAATTGGACGAAGTTTTCTATTTCGGAGAAAGTATTTTATTAAAGGAATATCGCGGGAAAGGTATTGGTAAACTTTTTTTTGAAGAAAGAGAAAGGCATGTTGCTGGTTTTGGGAATTATACCAAAACCTGTTTTTGTGCGGTGGATAGGCTGAAAAATCATCCGCTTAGGCCAGAATCTTACGTACCTATGGATGAATTTTGGAAAAGCAGGGGTTATAAAAAAAGTGAGGTTTTGAAGAGTATGTTTAGTTGGAAAGACATAAATGAGCCACTGGAAACGGAGAAAACAATGATTTACTGGTTGAAAAAGATATGAAAATAGCTACCGCACAATTTCCGATTGGCTACTTCGCTAACTTGGAAGATTGGAAAATCAACATTCGTGGCTGGGTAGCAAGTTCTGAAGACGCTCAAATTTTAGTATTTCCTGAATATGGCTCAATGGAAATGGCGAGTTTGTTCAGCGGGCAAATCCAAAAAGACTTGGTCGGCCAAATAGTGAAAATGAACGAACTTTTACCCGAGTTCCATGCCTATTTCTGCCAGATAGCCAATGAATTTGATAAGATAATATTATGTCCGAGTTTCCCGGTTCAGGAGAATGGAGGATTTGTTAATCGGGTTTTTGTAGTAGGGCCAAATGGACTGGCTGGCTACCAAGACAAGTTTTTCATGACTCGGTTTGAAGACGAAGAATGGGGAATTTCTTCTGGGCAGAAGAAATTGAGCGTTTTTGAATCCAAATGGGGAAAATTTGGAATTCAGACCTGCTACGATGTGGAATTTGGTATTGGCTCCAAGTTATTGTGCGAGGCTGGTGCTGAGGTGATTTTTGCTCCCAGTTGCACCGAAACGCTTAGAGGTGCCACTCGTGTACATATAGGTGCTCGGGCGAGGGCATTGGAAAATCAATGTTATGTGGTGGTTTCACAAACTGTTGGCGATGCCTTGTGGTCGCCTGCAGTGGATATTAATTATGGTTATTCGGCCATCTACAGTACCCCAGATTTGGGATTTCCAGATCAGGGAATCTTGGCCTTGGGTGAACCACAAGAGAGTATGTGGCTTTTCGCAGAATTAGAAATGGAGAAAATACACGAAGTCAGGAAAAATGGGAGTGTGCTGAATTTCAAAAGTAATTCAGCAATAAAAAATACTCTACGGGATTCTGAAATAGAAATACAACACATAAGAATTTGAATTTTTGATTCTAATTGTATCAGAAATCACTAATTTAACGACCTATTCAATCATAATCTTAATTTAAAATGAAAAAAGTATTCCTCCTGGTATTACTCGGGCTGCAAGTGGTGGCTCAAAATAAACTTTCTTTGCCTAGAAGTACGCCTGAAACTGAGGGAGTGAGTTCGCAGGGAATCTTGGATTTCTTAGAAGCCGCCAATAAAAGTAAGCACGAGTTTCATAGTTTTATGTTGATTCGGCACGGAAAAGTGGTGTCTGAAAACTGGTGGGCTCCTTACAGAAGCGACCTCAAGCATACCATGTATTCGACCAGCAAAAGCTTTACGGCTACGGCCATAGGATTTGCGGTGGCTGAGAAAAAGCTCAGCGTGAGCGACAAAGTAGTGAGTTTTTTTCCTGATGATTTACCAGAAAAAGTGAGTCCAAATTTGGCAGATTTGGAAATAAGAGATTTGCTCTCGATGAGCGTAGGACATGAAAAGGAGAATGCCACTTTTATTGCCACCAGCGACAATTGGGTAAAAGAATTCCTCAAGACTCCTATTGTAAACACACCCGGCACAAAGTTTCTTTACAATACACCTGCCACCTATATGCTTTCGGCCATCATTCAGAAAGTAACTGGCCAGAAGGTCATTGACTACCTACAGCCAAGGCTTTTTGAACCACTTGGAATACAAAATATAGATTGGGAAGTAGATCCTAAAGGCATTAATACAGGTGGTTATGGACTTAGACTAAAAACTGAAGATATGGCCAAGTTTGGTTTATTGTTTCTTCAAAAAGGCAAATGGAATGGTAAACAAATACTGCCAGCTGCATGGATAGAGGAAGCTAGCAGCATGAAAATCATGCAAGATTTGCCCAAAGGCGTTACCACAAGAGATTCTAGCGACTGGCACCAGGGCTACGCTTATCAAATGTGGCGTTGCCGAAATAATGGTTACAGAGCCGACGGTGCCAATGGCCAATTTATCATCATTCTTCCCGAAAAAGATGCCGTGATAGCCATAACTGCCGAAGCACCTGACATGCAGAATGAGATAAATTTGGTTTGGAAATATATTCTTCCAGCACTGAAAGATTCAAAATTACCAAAAAACGCCAAAGCACTGACCGAATTAAATAACAAGTCAAAAAGTTTAGCCACGCCTATTTCGGTAAAAAACAAGGCATCGCAATGGAAAGAGACGATTTCGGGAAAAACTTACGGAGTGTATTCTAACACCAGAGCATTAAAGGCAGTTAAATTTGAATTTGAGGGTGAAAGTTTGAATATGACTTTAGCTACTGACTCTGTTGACCACAAGTTAAAATTTGGAAATGGAACTTGGGTAGAAAATACCACGACCAAGTTTGGACCGTATTTGGTAGCAAGAGCTCGGGGAAATAGAATTGGCCAGTCGCCATTTAAAACCGCCAATAGCTACACTTGGTTAGATGACAAGACTTTGGAATTGACCTTGAAATATGTAGAAAGTCCGCATACCGAAACTGTCGTTTGTGCTTTTGATGGAGATTATGTGACCTTAGATTTTCAGAATATTTTCAATAAAAATGCTGCTCGAACGCCCATAAAAGCAGTAATAAGTCCGGTGATAGCCAATTCACCGAAACTAATTGTGAGGGGTGATGACATGGGGTATTCGCATTCGGGCAACGAAGCACTTATAAAATCGTATATGGAAGGCATCGAGACTTCTATAGAGATAATTGTACCCTCGCCGTGGTTTCCTGAGGCCGTGAAAATGTTGGAGAAAAATCCAAAAATCGACGTAGGACTGCATTTTGCTATTACGAGCGAATGGGATAACGTAAAATGGAGACCGCTCACAGCCGCACCAAGTCTTAGGAATAAAGACGGGTATTTCTATCCGATGTTGTTTCACAACAAAAACTACCCCATGCAGGCCATAATGGACAACGATTGGAAAATAGAAGACATCGAGCAGGAACTAAGGGCACAAATAGAAATGGCCAAAAAATATATTCCAAGACTGAGCCATGTTTCGGGCCACATGGGCAGTTTGGCTTTTACCAAGGAAATGAAAGAAATGACAGCCAGAATAGGGAAAGAATACGGTATTCAAATGGTGGACGCAGGGTCTACACAAATTCAGTACACCGGCTACGAGTTTAGAAACAAAACCACCGAAGAGCGAATAGAAGGCTTTATAAAAATGTTGGACCAACTAGAAACTGGAAAAACGTATGTATTTGTTGAACACCCAGGCCTTGACAATGAAGAACTTAGAGCCATCTCTCACATTGGCTACGAAGATGTGGCCAAAGAACGCCAAGATGTGACCACTGTTTTTACATCAGAAAAGGTTAAGGAAGCTATAGTGAGAAAAGGAATAAATTTGGTGAGTTATAAGGAGGCTTTGGGGGTGAAGTAGCAAGGTCGTAATATTGGACACAGATGACACGGATATTAAAATAACACAGATAAACAAAGATTTTATTTTGAAATCTCTGGTGACATAAAACAGGAAATAGTTCAATTTTTAATTTTTTGATAAAAACAAATTCATGATTTCGACAAAACTAAACAGTACAACAAATTCAAATTCATACATAATACCAGTGTTTGAAAATGAAAATATTCCCGATCTTATAAAGAAAATTGGGAGTTCTATAAAATTCGACAACTGGACTCTTCTTGACCACTTCAAAGGCTCGGCGAAAGAAACACTTTTGTCAGTTGGAGAAAACAAAATATACTTTCTCGGTCTCGGCAAAAAACGAGAAGTCTCGGCAGTTTCTAAAGTTTTTAGAAGCTTTTTCTATAATAATAAAAGCAAACTGAGCGGCAATATCAATATTTTGTTGGATCACGACGATTTGGGAGAATTTGCTGAGGCTATTGCCAATGGCATTTATTTGGCTCAGTACAATTTGGGAATGTTAAAAACCAACCAAAAAGTGGAAAATGATTGGTTTTCGGAGGATGCTGAGTTGAATTTTGTTTCAGAAAAAACCATAGAAAAGGATTTGGCCAAAGGCAAAATGCTGGCGGAAACTCAAATGAAAATCATGAAGTTGGTAGATTCACCTGCCAATTATAAAACTCCACAAATGCTTTCGGAGGAAATTGAGAAAATGGGCAAAGCGTCCGGTTTCTCTGTGAAAATTTATGACGAAAAACAATGTGAAGAGATAGGGCTAAAGGCACTTTTGGCGGTATCAAAAGGTAGTGTGGAGAATCCCGCAAGGTTTGTAATCATGGAATATTCACATCCCGAATCCAATAAAAAAGTTGGGTTAATTGGCAAAGGCGTCACTTTTGACACAGGTGGAGTATCGCTAAAACCTGGAGACAACATGAATTACATGAAGTCTGACATGGGCGGGGCAGCAGCTGTAATTGGCACTTTGGACATGGCGGCCAAACTTGGTTTAAAAGTAAATATTGTGGGAGCAGTGGCTCTGACCGAAAACTGTATTGACAGCTTGGCGATAAAACCAGGCGATGTAATTGGTTCTTATTTAGGTAAAACCATCGAGGTCATCAACACCGATGCAGAAGGGAGATTGGTTTTAGCAGATGCATTGGCTTATGTAACAAAGAACCATCAGCCAGATGCAGTGATAGATTTAGCCACATTGACGGGCAACTGCATTCAAGCCTTGGGCTACGCAGCTGCCGCATTGCTGAGCAACAACGACGATTTGGCACAAAGTCTCATGAATTCCGGGCAAACTACCGGTGAAAAAGTATGGAGAATGCCTCTCTGGGATGATTATAAAGACATGATGAAATCTGACGTGGCGGATATCAAAAACCTTTCCTCCGCTCCTATCGCCGGAGCCATTACGGCTGCCAAATTCCTTGAAGAATTTATAGATGGCCACACCAACTGGGCTCACCTTGACATTGCAGGTGTAGCTTTCGGCGACTCAGAATATGGGTCAATGAAATCTTCCACTGGCTATGGTGTGAAACTTTTAGTGAATTGGTTGGAAGAGAATATTCAGTAGCCCATTTAGGCTCCGGGCATATTTCCTTCCAAACCGTTTTTACTTTGTATTTCTTATTTTTTCATAAAAAAGTGCCGAAGCAGCATAAATTACTGGAATAACATAGAAAAAACCTACAACAAGTACTATAAGCCCAAGAATACAAAGCATTATAGATAACAAAGAAAATACAAAGTAATCAGCCTTATAGCCTTTCATCATTTCCCAACTTGCTTTCATGGCTGAAACGGCATCCATTTGAGGATTATCTGCTAAAATAAAATACGACATTGAAAAGCCAATAGCAATGATTATTCCGGGAATAATCAATAAAACGAGGCCAAAACCAACGGCAAAGGTTATCAAAATAGTCATAATCAGAGAAGGGACATAGTTTTTGAATCCATCAAACATTTGCTCGACTCTAACTTTATTTCCCCTGACGAGATTTAAGAAAAAAGAGGAAATACCCAAGGCCAAAGGTGCTGATATGAGTAACGAAAGAATTCCATAACGTTCGTCGAATCCTGAAGGGATGCCGGCAATCAAAAAATAAATCAGAACTGTACCGATTGCCAATAAATGTTTGCCCTTCAGCTTTTCATTTGCTTCTCTAAATAAATCTAAAATACTCATAATAGGTTATTTATTTCTAATTAAAAATCTGTATCTGCTTTCTTGATGTCCATCGGCACTATCCAAATATTTCTATAATAAACGTTGTGTCCTTCGGCTTGTAGTTTCAATCCACCCGGACGATCTGTTATTCCCTTTCCACCATCGTTGCCTCCATCTTGACCTGAATTTGGCCCTCCCCAAACCTGAGAAATCTTTTGATTTTTATGTACTTTTTTGCCATTAAAATACATTGTCACCATTGGTTTTTCCACCAACTTTCCGTCTTTAAACTTGGCTGCACGAAACATTATGTCGTAGGCATTCCATTTGCCAATACCATTATAGGCATAATATGGCGATGGAGATTCGTTGATAACCGCCGCCATTCCGTGGGAGGTAGTATCGCCGTCTAAAACCTGAATTTCATATCTATTTTGAAGATAAACTCCACTATTTCCTCCTTTTTCTTTGATAAAAAACTCCACATGAAGTCTGAAATCTCCAAATTCTTCTTTGGTCACAATATCGGCAGCTCCGTAAAGTCCTCCCGCGGCAGCCGGATCGTTGGTGTTTACAACAGTTCCCGCTTCTACAGGGTCATTCTGAATTTCCCATTTAATGGGCATACTCGCTTTCAGCCTTGGGCCGTTCCAATATTGCCACTTTTCATGAAGCATTTTGTGCGATCCGTCAAAAAGAACTTTGGCTTTTTTGGGAGCTTTTGCACCTACCCCAACTTGGGCATAAGAAAAAATAGAAAAGAGAGAAAAGAGAAGAACTAAGATTTTTTTCATTTTGTAAGATTGAATATTTAAAAATCTAAAGTAACGATAATCAGTCTTTATTGCTAAATTGGCAGCAAGAAATTCAAGAAAATGCTTAGAGACCTATTTACTTTTCTAATAATTGTTGGTTGGAACAGTGTACTTGCACAAAAAATACATTCTCACAACGACTATGTGCAGGCTCGACCGTTTTGGGAAGCCTACGAGGCAGGGGCAAATTCTATAGAGGCAGACGTGTATTTAGTTGATGGCAAACTTTATGTGGCTCATGAAAAAAACGAAATCAATCCTGAAAGAACCCTCGAGAAATTGTATTTAGAGCCGCTGAATAAAATCGTGAAATCTAAAAAAAGACAAGAATTGCAAATTCTTATTGATCTGAAAACCAGTGCAGAACCAACCTTAAAGGCCGTAGAGGCGGCTATTGCAAAATATCCAAAACTAGCCAAAGCCCACTCAAAAAATAAATATATCAAATTCGTAATATCCGGAAATCGCCCGCCAATATCAGAATACTCAAAATATCCTCCCTATATTTTCTTTGACCACCAGTCGCTCAAAGATCTCGACAAAGGCGATAAATCAAAAATAGCCTTGGTGAGTTTTTCATTTGGAAGCTACTCAAAATGGAAAGGTGATAAGCCTATGACAGACGAAGAAAAGCTAAAACTCAAGACCATTATCGACAGTGTACATTACTACGGCTACCCTATTCGTTTTTGGGCAACGCCAGATACTCCTTTGTCATGGCAAACTTTATTTGACCTAACCGTCGATTTTATCAACACAGACCACCCAAAGGCATGCAAGTCTTACTTTATTAAATGATTTATAAAAATATTTTAAAAAAATATACAAAATATTATAATATATATAAGTACTTATATATATTTGTTTATGAATTTTTATCAAGAACTCGGCCCACTTGTATTTGGCACAAGGCTCAAAAGACTTAGTGATTATTTTTTGAGCGAAATCAACAAGGTGTACACTGACCTCGGCATTCCTTTTGAAGCATCGTGGTTTGGAGTTTTTTATTTATTAGACAAACACGGCAGTTTATCTATTTACGAAATCGCAGATACGTTGGACGTATCACATTCGGCTATTAGTCAGTTAATCAAAACTTTACAAGAACAGAAACTGGTAATCCTTACTCCTTCCAATGATGATGGCCGCCGAAAAGACATTCATTTTAGCACGAAAGGAAAAGAACTTCTTGTAAAAATAAAGCCCGTATGGAATGCTTTGAGCCAAACCATGAATACGTTTTTAGAAGAAAGCGATGTATTGCAAAAATTGATAAAAATAGAAGACAGGTTTGGAGAAATGCCTTTAAACGAAAGAATAAAATCTAAGATAAATGTTTAAATACGGAGAAGATTTTTTAGGTGTAAACGAAGTTTTGGCTTTGGTAAAAGGGGAACTTCAAGGCAATATTTCAGAAAAAGTTCTGGTAGAAATACAAAACAGCACCCATTGGGTAAATGAAATAGTAGCCAGTTCTGATGTAGTTTATGGCATAAACACGGGTTTTGGGCCTTTGTGTGATACCAAAATTTCAGAATCTCAAACATCTGAGCTACAGCACAATCTGCTCATCAGCCACAGTGTAGGCGTTGGCGAACCTATAGCTTTGCATCTGGCAAAAGCAATGATGATTTGTAAAGTTCATTCGCTTTGCAAAGCATTTTCTGGTATTCGATTGGAAACTATCCAACGTATCTTGTGGATGATCGAAGAAGATATTATTCCATCTGTACCATGCAAAGGTTCGGTTGGGGCATCTGGCGATTTGGCCCCACTCTCTCATTTGTTTTTACCTCTAATTGGCTTGGGTGAGGTATTTCATAAAGGAGAAAAGTTTCAAACTGCCGATTTACTCAAATCTTTTAAGAAAGAATCCCTCATTTTGGGTCCAAAAGAAGGCTTAGCATTGATCAACGGCACGCAATTTATACTAGCCCATGCCGTATTTGGTGTGGCTAGGCTGTTTCATTGCTTAGAAATCGCCGACATTGTGGGTGCTTTATCGCTTGAAGGACTAATGGGCTCTGCCAAACCTTTCGACAAAAGATTACACGATATTAGAAATTTCGAAGGAAGCCAATGGGTCGCCCAAAGACTTAGAAGCCTATTATCAGACTCAGAGATTTTGGAGGCACATCTCGACTGCGACCGAGTGCAAGATCCTTACTCACTCCGATGTATGCCTCAGGTGCATGGAGCCTCTAGAAATGCATATATCCATCTAAAACAATTGACCGAAATAGAACTCAACTCCGTTACTGACAACCCAATAGTATTGGGTTCGCATGATAGTATAAGTGGTGGAAATTTCCATGGGCAACCTTTGGCTTTACCCTTGGATTATTGCACACTTGCAGCCGCTGAGCTAGGAAATATCTCCGACCGTCGCTGTTATTTAATGCTTGAGGGACGTTACGGATTGCCTCGATTATTACTCGAAGACACCGGATTGAATTCCGGTTTTATGATACCTCAATACACCACTGCAGCTTTGGTTTCTGAAAACAAATCGCTTTGCTTCCCTGCATCGGCCGATTCCATCCCAACCTCCTTGGGGCAGGAAGACCATGTGTCCATGGGATCGATTAGTGGCCGAAAATTCCATACAGTTTTAGACAATTTGGAATATATTTTGGCTATTGAATTGTTATATGCAGCCCAAGCAATCGAATTCAGAAGACCGTTGAAATCTTCTAAAGTACTAGAGGAAGTTTTTGCTGAGGTAAGAAAACAAGTGGATTTTGCTACCAAAGACCGAAGCTTTTCATACGATATTAATACACTTCATCAACTCATAAAAAGCCCGACTTTGACCACTATTATTTCTCAAAAAATAAATGCAAATAACACTTATGAACAGCATTGTATCAATTAGTTTGATTTAAGATTTATAAAATGAAAAATCAAGAAGAAAAAACTATGTTTAGAGAATTAATATTAAAAGGAATTCCTGAAACATTGCCAGACAAAAAGCCATATCCAGTTGGGGTTAATTCAGCACCTATTAGAAAAAACATACTCTCAAAAGAGGAAAAGCAACTGGCCATCAGAAATGCTTTAAGGTATTTTCCTACTGAGTGGCATCAAATTTTGGCCGAAGAATTTGCTGAGGAACTTAAAAAGTATGGCAGAATTTATATGCACCGATTTAAGCCCGAATATAAGCTTTTTGCGAGACCACTAGAAGAATATCCAGCACAAAGTATTCAGGCGGCTAGCATCATGCTGATGATCCACAACAATCTAGATCCCGCTGTGGCTCAGCATCCTGAGGAACTTATTACTTATGGCGGCAACGGAGCGGTGTTTCAAAATTGGGCACAGTATTTAATTACGATGCAGTATTTGGCAACTATGACCGACGACCAAACTTTGCACCTCTATTCTGGGCATCCAATGGGCTTGTTTCCTTCTTCCAAAAATGCCCCAAGAGTAATCGTGACTAATGGTATGATGATTCCAAATTACTCTAAACCAGACGATTGGGAAAAATTTAATGCTTTGGGAGTAACGCAATATGGTCAAATGACGGCAGGCTCATTTATGTACATCGGTCCACAGGGAATTGTGCATGGCACCACAATAACGGTGATTAATGCTTTAAGGAAAATCCTACCCAAGCATGAAACTCCAGCCGGTAAAATATTTCTAACGTCGGGCTTAGGTGGCATGAGTGGAGCACAGCCCAAAGCAGGAAATATAGCTGGGTGCATTACCGTTTGTGCCGAAGTAAACCCAAAAGCCGCTACCAAAAGACATGAACAAGGTTGGGTAGATGTGTTAATTGACAATATGGAAGAGTTGGTGAGAAGAGTTGTTCAAGCTCAAGCCAAAAACGAGGTGGTTTCGATTGCATATATTGGCAATGTGGTTGAAGTTTGGGAACAGTTTGACAAGCGAAATATCTTTATTCATATTGGATCAGATCAGTCTTCGTTGCACAATCCTTGGTCGGGAGGCTATTATCCTGTGGGTTTAGGTTTTGAGGAAGCCAACGATATGCTCAGCAAAAATCCAGATGAATTTAAAGTTTTTGTCAAAAAATCATTGGTTAGACAAGCCAATGCTATTAATAAACATGCTAAAAAAGGTACTTACTTTTTTGACTACGGCAATGCATTTCTGTTAGAAGCCTCCAGAGCTGGTGCCGACATCATGGCAGAAAACAATATCGACTTTAAATATGCCTCATATGTTGAAGATATTTTAGGGCCAATGTGCTTTGATTTTGGTTTTGGCCCATTCAGATGGGTTTGCACATCAGGTAAGCCTGAAGATTTAGACAAAACCGACAAGATTGCCCTGAGCGTGATGCAAAAAATGCTAAAGAATGCACCTGAGGAAATAAAGCAACAACTTGAGGACAATATAACTTGGATAATCGATGCCAATAAAAACAAATTGGTCGTTGGGTCACAAGCCCGAATTCTATATGCAGATGCCGAAGGCCGAGCCAAAATAGCCGAAGAATTTAATATGGCTATTGCTAAAGGTGAAATCGGTATGATGGTATTGGGCAGAGACCACCACGACGTAAGTGGTACTGATTCACCATTCAGAGAAACTAGCAACATTCACGACGGAAGTAAGTTTACAGCCGACATGGCTATTCACAACGTAATAGGCGACAGTTTCCGAGGAGCTACATGGGTTTCTATTCACAATGGCGGAGGAGTAGGCTGGGGCGAAGTAATCAATGGTGGTTTTGGGATGTTTTTAGACGGCTCAAAGGAAGCGAGTAAAAAACTAAAATCTATGTTGTTTTTTGATGTAAATAATGGCATTGCCCGTAGAAGCTGGGCCAGAAATGAAAATGCTTTGTTTGCTATAAAACGAGAAATGGAACGCTCCAATAAATTAAAAGTGACCCTTCCAAACTTAGTGAATGACCAAATAATCGAAAGTCTTGATTTTGAATGAAAATAATTCTCAATTTGAAATTAAATTGAAATCATTAAATTATTTAAGTGGTAAAGAAAGTATTTCTTTTTTAGCGAAATAAGCAGATCATGATGAAATTAATAGGCCCTTTCAAACAAATAGTAACCTTAAATAGCCTACCTTTTAAAGGTGCTTTGAAAGATGAGCTACTAGAAATAATTGTAAATGGTGGCCTACTGGTACAAAATGGAGAAATCTTAAAAGTTGCTGATTTTGAGACATTAAGAAAAGAGTTTTGGCAGGCAGAAATCGAAGAAATCACTCAAAAAAGCGTTTTGCTACCAGGGTTTGTAGACTGCCACACCCATGCTTGTTTTGCAGGCTCAAGGGCAATGGATTTTGCAGAGAGAAATGCCGGCACCTCATACTTAGAAATAGCTCAAAAAGGCGGTGGGATATGGAGTACGGTAACTGCCACCCGAAATGCCAGTCAATCGGAATTAAAAACACTTACCGAAAATAGGGTTAATGGTTTCTTGAAAAATGGCATAACGACTATCGAGATAAAATCGGGCTACGGACTTTCTGTAGAGGAAGAAATAAAAATATTGAATACCATAAACCAACTGAATACAAAAGCCGACGTAGTACCAACTTGCTTGGCGGCTCATATAAAACCCCGAGATTTTGAAGGTTCAAATATTGAATATTTAGCGTATTTAACCGAAAACCTGCTCTCAAAAATCAAACATTTGACCAATCGCATAGATATTTTCACAGAGAAGTCTGCCTTTGGAATAGAGGAATCTATCCATTATTTGCAGAAAGCAAAAGAAATGGGATTCCAGATTACGGTTCATGCCGACCAGTTTACTGCTGAATCAGCACAAATGGCTGTTAGTTTGGGAGCTCTTTCGGCAGACCATCTAGAGGCAAGTACAGAATCAGACATAAGAGTTTTAGCAAATTCAGAAACAGTGGCAGTGGCACTTCCAGGGGCATCTATTGGCCTTGGCGAACCGTTTACACCAGCCCGAAAACTCTTGGATGCTGGGGCTTGCCTAGCCATAGCATCTGATTACAACCCAGGCTCGGCACCAATGGGCAATCTGCTTGCTCAGGCTTCGATTCTGGCCACGTTTCAAAAACTGAGTACAGCAGAAATCATGGCTAGCCTTACCTTTAGAGCTGCAAAAGCATTGAATATTAAAGATATAGGAAAAATTTCGAATGGATTCAAAGCCGATGTGCAAGCCTATGATACTACGGATTATCGAGAAATCCTTTACCAACAAGGTAGCATGAAACCAACTAAAGTTTGGAAAAACGGACATTTAATTTAATCAAAATGTACACAAAACCTCAACCATGGACAGGTAGAATTGATGGCACTGAAGAGGGAAGTCTAAGGTGGCATCAAAAAGTGGAATTAGCTGATATTCAAGAAGAAGTATTATGCGAAGAACCTTTTTTGGGAATATTGGGCTTTGCTTCTGACGAAGGAGTTAGGAGAAACCAAGGCCGCGTAGGAGCCAAAACAGGCCCTGAAATGTTAAGAAAATTTTCTTCAAATTTTCCGGTAAATTCTCTTAAAAAAATTATCGACTTTGGCAACATTGGCTGCGAAGATGCTGATCTCGAAAAAAGCCAATCCTTACTCTCCCATTTTATAGAAAAAATTCAAATTGCAGGCGGAAATACCATTGTTTTGGGTGGTGGACACGAAGTCATGTATGCACATTACTCAGGGCTGAGGAAGGCTTTTCCTGATAAAAAAATCGGTATAATAAATTTTGATGCCCACTTTGACAATCGCCCTGTAAAACCAGAAATAGGAGCAACATCAGGAACAGGATTTTGGCAAATTGCTCAAAATGATTTAAATTACAATTATTTAGCCATAGGCATTCAAGAAAACTCTAACACAAAATCTCTTTTTGATTTTGCACAACAATCAGGTACTGAGTATATTCTTGCGAAGGATTTTCAGAGTAAAAACGAAGAAAAAATAAAAAAAACCATAGCTGATTTTATTGCAAAATCAGAAATCCTTTATCTAACTGTATGTCTCGATGTATTTGCGGCTCCATTTGCTCCCGGTGTAAGTGCTTTGGCTTATAATGGACTCATACCTGATTCATTTTTTCAAGAAATATTCCATCAGGTAGTTTCAAATCAAAAACTAATAGCCTTTGATATTGCAGAGTTAAATCCTGACTTTGACATAGACAATCGCACAGCTCGATTGGCAGCATCTTTGCTTTTTGAGTTCGTAAAACATTAATAAAAAGCTGCAAATATTAATTGAGCTAGCCTCTAATAAAATCAGAATGTCTCTAGGATTTCAGTCGAAGAGACATTCGTGCAATTTTACAATTCTTGAAACTTTGCGGTAAAATGCCTTAAAAGCGGTGGCTCTTCCACAATAGCGAAAGGCCTCAAATTGGCCCTTTCTTCAAAAACCTCAATAATAACTTCTGCCACATAGTCAATGTGGCTTTGGGTATAAGCTCTCCTAGGGATAGCCAGTCTTACCAATTCCAAATCAGGTGAAATAGTTTTGCCATCTTCGTCGTACTTTCCAAACATCACAGAGCCTATTTCACAAGCCCTAATACCACCCTTTATATACAAAGCACAAGCAATAGACTGCCCTGGAAACTGCCAGCTGGGTATTTCCTTGCAGAATTTGGAAGCATCGAGGTAAACCGCATGTCCGCCCGTGGGCAATATCAGAGGTACACCAGCTTTGGTGAGTTTTTCGCCCAAATATTCGATAGTTCTGATCCTATATTGGAGATAATTTTCATCCAAAATTTCTTCCAAACCTTGAGCAATAGCCTCAAGATCTCTACCAGCCAAACCCCCATAAGTAGGAAAACCTTCGGTTACAACTAGTACATTTCGACATTTTTGAGCCAAAACACCATCATTGAGGGCTAAGAAGCCTCCAATATTAACCAATGCGTCTTTTTTGGCACTCATGGTCATTCCATCTGCGTAGCTAAACATCTCTTGGCATATCTCCAAAATAGTTTTCTTCTCATAGCCTTTTTCACGGGTTTTGATGAAATAGGCGTTTTCAGCAAATCGGCAGGCATCTAAGAAAAATGGCTTTCCAAATGTTTTAGAAACCTCGCTTACTTGTCTTATATTTTCCATGGAAACAGGTTGCCCGCCGCCAGAATTGTTGGTAATCGTAAGCATAACCAATGGTACTTTCTCAGCGTTTTCAGTCAGAAAATCCCTAAGCTTTTCTACATCCATATTGCCTTTAAAGTCTGCAATAAAATCAGGTTTTTTGCCATTTTCGTTTAATAAATCCACAGCTTGTGCTCCACTAAATTCAATATTTGCCCTTGTAGTGTCAAAATGGGTATTGTTTGGGATTATTTGTCCTTCACCACCCACAATAGAGAAAAGAATTTTCTCAGCAGCCCGTCCTTGGTGGGTAGGAATGATATAATCGAGTCCAGTAATTTTCTTTATGGTTTCCTCAAAACGGTAGAAGCTTCTTGAACCAGCGTAGCTTTCGTCGCCGTTCATTATGCCCGCCCATTGCATGGCACTCATGGCAGATGTGCCACTGTCAGTCAATAAATCGATAATGACATCCTCCGCTTTAAGGCCGAAAAGATTGTAACCTACTTCAGCTAGTTTTTGCTTTCTTTCGGTTTCGGTAGTAAAATATATAGGTTCAATAGACTTGATCCTGAAAGGTTCTATGATTGTTTTCATATTTGAAAAATAGAAAATGTACTCCCAATGAGTTTGGAAGTGATGTTAAAAAATAAAAACGGGAAATTGTTCTTTAGGAAAAAAGAAAGGCGTCGCGACTTTTAATATTTTTGAAAACTGATTTCATTCTATGTTTTTCAAATCGAATTCAAATTTAATACAAAAATTGATAATAATAAAATGTCTATTTAAACCCTTGATTTGTAAAAGTTTAAACATTCGTGATGATCAAAACTCAAAAAAAGATGAATTTTTTGTTGGGAAAAGTTTGAACAATAAGAAAAAACGTTCTACTTTTGCACCATGATTCCTGAATAGCTCACAGGGTCGCCTGCCGGTTGCTTATAGCATCTGACTGTTTTACGAGGCAAAACACATATTCCTGAATAGCTCAGTTGGTTAGAGCATCTGACTGTTAATCAGAGGGTCGCTGGTTCGAGCCCAGCTTCGGGAGCATTTTAAGTGTAAATAACTGAAAATAAGTAAGTTAAATTTACAAAGTGGTTAACCCACCTTTCAAATTTTGAAGGGTGGGTTTTTTCTTTTAATTTCCATTCTTAAAGTTGATTTATGAAGAAAATAAGGGATCAATCCAAAAAGTTGGGGGGAATGAAAAAAGTTATTTATTTTGGGATCAAAATGATATATATTGAACCAAGACCTTATCCGATTACTTCTACCAGAAGGCTTATTTGAATATTTTGAAGTAGTTAAAGTAGAAAAAGTAGAAAATTCTTACAATATCCATATTACCGAACTCAACCTTATTCCCAAAGAGTTCGATGGTCAAAAGGGATCAATCCAAAAAGTTGGGGGGAATGAAAAAAGTTATTTATTTTGGGATCAAAATGATATATATTGAACCAAGACCTTATCCGATTACTTCTACCAGAAGGCTTATTTGAATATTTTGAAGTAGTTAAAGTAGAAAAAGTAGAAAATTCTTACAATATCCATATTACCGAACTCAACCTTATTCCCAAAGAGTTCGATGGTCAAAAGGGATCAATCCAAAAAGTTGGGGGGAATGAAAAAAGTTATTTATTTTGGGATCAAAATGATATATATTGAACCAAGACCTTATCCGATTACTTCTACCAGAAGGCTTATTTGAATATTTTGAAGTAGTTAAAGTAGAAAAAGTAGAAAATTCTTACAATATCCATATTACCGAACTCAACCTTATTCCCAAAGAGTTCGATGGTCAAAAGGGATCAATCCAAAAAGTTGGGGGGAATGAAAAAAGTTATTTATTTTGGGATCAAAATGATATATATTGAACCAAGACCTTATCCGATTACTTCTACCAGAAGGCTTATTTGAATATTTTGAAGTAGTTAAAGTAGAAAAAGTAGAAAATTCTTACAATATCCATATTACCGAACTCAACCTTATTCCCAAAGAGTTCGATGGTCAAAAGCTTGAATCCAAAAAGTTTGAGGGAATGAAAAAAGTTATTTATTTTGGGATCAAAATGATATATATTGAACCAAGACCTTATCCGATTACTTCTACCAGAAGGCTTATTTGAATATTTTGAAGTAGTTAAAGTAGAAAAAGTAGAAAATTCTTACAATATCCATATTACCGAACTCAACCTTATTCCCAAAGAGTTCGATGGTCAAAAGGGATCAATCCAAAAAGTTGGGGGGAATGAAAAAAGTTATTTATTTTGGGATCAAAATGATATATATTGAA
>NZ_RJUE01000015.1 GCF_024343735.1 Lacihabitans sp. CCS-44 | reverse complement strand
CAGAGGATTGCAGTCAACACAAACTATGAGCGAGTTTTCTTCTAAGAAAATTGAGTTCGTAGCCAGAGCCAAAGAAAATCGCAAATACGAAGAGCTTTCGTCATTAATAAACTCGAATACCGATTGTGACTTAGGGTCATTAACCTTATTAAAAGATAGTAAGGTCTACCTTTATACAGGAAAACCTATACAAAATAAGAAAGGAAATCTTCATTATAGAGAGGAAATTGTACAGACTCCTTTACGGTTAATTATGACCGAAAGTAAAAACAATCGAGAGTATAAAATGGCATTTATCACCAATAACTTCGACTTGACGGCAAAGGAAATTACCGATATTTATAAAAAACGTTGGGACATAGAAGTGTTTTTTCGCTTTATAAAACAAGAGCTTAATGTAAGTCATCTGGTTTCACTAAATGAAAATGGAATAAAAGTAATGCTTTACATGACTTTAATAGCAGCAATGCTGATACTTGTATATAAGCATACCAACAACCTTAGTTATAAAACCGCAAAAAGAAGGTTTAAAATGGAGGTCAGAAACTTGCTGATAAGAGAAATCGTAATCTTATCTGGTGGAAATCCTAATATACACTTTAAAACATAAAAATGGCCGGAATTTCTTCCGACCATGACTAGCCAATTGGCTCCTTTTTCTATTTTTCATTGAATGTATATACAAGAATTGGAATTTTGGTATGTTTTATAACCTGTTTAGTTTTACTTGGATTCAATATCCCTTGAAATAATCCCCGTTTATGTGTAGTCAATATGAGTAGTGAAATACCTTCTGCTTCGATGAATTCATTTATTCCTTTTTTAAAACTCTTACTTTCCTTTTGAATAATATCCAATTTGTCTTTTTCGAATTTTTTCAGAATAGACTCTAGAAATTGTTCATCAGGGTAAATGTTCAAATCTTCTGACTCTTGAATATGAACCAATTCCAAATTATGGGGAGAGAATTTTGCAAAGTCCAAGGCCTTTTCTATATAATCTTCCTCATCATATTCTAGCTGGCTAGCGTAGCCTATTTTGATTAAGATGGGACTCTCATAGTCTTCAGGAATAACTAAAAGTGGTGCTTCCACGTTATCAATTAAATGAGAGGCTGTACTGCCTATTAGCGTTTCAATAAATCCCTGTTCACCGGTTTTGCCAACCACCACGAATTTAACAGCTTCAGAATTGCAGATGTCATTTAATATAGAGCTTAGGTCACTGAATGCCAATTTATATTCGGCATTTAGTCCATCTTTTTTCGCTAAATCTACTTCTTTTTGTAACTTTTCTTCCAATATCTTCACAGAGTCACGAAATGTTTCCTCTATCAACCCAACAGGAACGTTGGGGTCAAGAATAGGAGGGGAATAAGAATGAACAATTACTAATTTGTGATCCATTACTTTTGCCATTTTTTTGGCATGATTTAATGCATTAATAGATCCATTTGAAAAGCCGAATGCCACCACGATAGTTTTCATAATTGTATTTTGGATAGTTTAAAATTTTATGGCCTGTTTACGATTTCCTTTTAAATCAATCCAAAGTTATACTTTTGTTTTATTGAAATCAATGATATCCGTTAGGTTTATAAAATGATAATTTATTCATAATATATATGGATATGGAAATATTTGTTAGATAAGTTGAAATTTTGATATAACTTTGTACTCCGATAATCTTATCTAATCGGAAAATATAATTTTAATGAGTTTCATTCCCCAAGACGCCGTCTTAATGCTTCAAGATGGCACCGTTTTCAAAGGCAAAGCATTAGGTAAAATTGGTACAACAACAGGAGAAATCTGTTTCAATACAGGTATGACTGGTTACCAAGAAATCTATACTGATCCATCTTATTTTGGGCAGATTATTGTCAATACTACTGCCCATATTGGTAATTATGGCGTTAAATTGGATACTGAAGAAGAATCCGATAGCATTAAAATTAAAGGAATGATTTGTAATTCTTATGCAGATCATTACTATTCTCGTGCAACTGCCGATTACTCACTTCAAGAATATTTTGAAAAAAATGGAATTGTGGGTATTTGTGATATTGATACAAGACAAATTGTGAGATATATCAGAAATGCAGGCGTAATGAATTGTATTATTTCTTCAGAGATTTCAGATGAAATCGAACTGAAAAAGATTCTGGATGATTGTCCTTCGATGGATGGTTTGGAACTCAGTTCTTTGGTAAGTACTCCGGAGTCCTATTTTTTGGGTAATCCAGATGCAAAATACAAACTGGCCGTTATGGATTACGGATGTAAAAGAAACATTCTTCGGAATTTTGTTGAAAGGGATTGTTACGTGAAAGTATTTAATGCAAAAGCAGATATTGCTGAAATATTGAATTGGAAAGCTGACGGATATTTTATTTCAAATGGCCCAGGAGACCCAGGAGCTATGGATTATGCGGTGGAGACTATCACAGAACTTCTAAAGTCTGAGAAGCCACTTTTTGGAATATGCCTAGGTCACCAATTGTTGAGCAGATCTGTAGGTATAGGAACTTACAAAATGCACAATGGTCACAGAGGATTGAATCACCCAGTGAAGAACCTGATTTCAGGTAAGTGTGAAGTGACTTCTCAAAACCATGGTTTTGCGGTTATTCCAGAGGAAGCGTTTAAAAGTGAAGAGGTTGAGGTAACGCACCTTAATCTTAATGATAATACCATTGAAGGCATTAGATTAAAGAATAAGCCTGCATTCTCGGTGCAATATCACCCTGAAGCAGCACCAGGGCCTCATGATTCTAATTATTTGTTCGACCAGTTTGTCAGTATGATGAACTAATCTAGATTTTGATGCAACTGTATAGTACCAATCATATTAGTGAAAATGTAGGTTTTGAAGAAGCAATTTTTCGTGGCTTGCCACCAGATAATGGCCTCTACATGCCTACTTTTATTCCGCAATTGGCAAAGAATTTTTGGGAAAATGTAGATAAACTTTCTCTTCAAGAAATTGCTTTTGAAATTTCTAATTGTTTGATTGGTGATGATGTACCAGCAGATGATTTAAGAAATATAATAAATCAAGCTATCGATTTTGAAGCTCCAGTAGTACAGGTAACTGACAATATTTATTGCCTAGAATTATTTCATGGTACTTCCATGGCTTTTAAAGACTTTGGAGCGAGGTTCATGGCTTCTATTATGTCTTATTTTTTGAGAAAATCAGAGCAAAATATCAATATTTTGGTAGCCACTTCTGGAGATACTGGCGGAGCGGTAGCTCAAGGCTTTTTTGAGAAAGAAAATATATCTGTTACCATACTTTACCCAAAAGGAAAGGTGAGCGATATTCAAGAAAAACAATTGACAACACTCGGAAAAAATGTGAAGGCACTAGAAATAGATGGAACATTTGACGACTGTCAAGCTTTGGTTAAAAGAGCATTTTTAGATACTGAGTTGAAAGAGCGATTTAGTTTGGCTTCTGCAAATTCTATAAACATTGCTAGACTTATTCCGCAATCGTTTTACTATGTTGCAGCTTATGCAGCATTAAAGAAGCTCGGCAAAAAAGTTATTTTCTCGGTTCCGTCTGGGAATTTTGGAAATCTAACTGCTGGTCTTTTGGCCATGAAAATGGGTATGCCAGTTGATACTTTTATTGCGGCTACAAACGTCAATAAAGTTGTGCCTGAGTATTTAGAGAGCGGAATTTATACGCCAATTTCTCCATCTAAATCGACCATATCAAATGCAATGGATGTTGGAAATCCAAGTAATTTCCCTCGAATGAAAGCTCTTTCTGGCGACAGTTTAGATACCATGAAAGGAAATGTAGTAGGTTGTTTTTATAACGATGACCAAACTAGACTCGGGATAAAAGAGTTATTTAAGGAATACAATTATTTGACTTGTCCGCATTCGGCGATTGGATATTCGGCATTAAAAGATTATTTCAAAAAAACTTCAGATGCAGATTCTATTGGAGTTTTCTTGTCTACAGCACACTTTGCTAAGTTTTTGCCAGAAATGGTGGACACGCTTGGTTTTACACCAGAAATTCCAGAAAGATTGTCGATTTTGTTAGAGAAAACCAAAGTTGCAGTTTCTTTGGCCAATGATTTTGAAGATTTTAAAAGTTATTTGAATAAGAATTTGATATAAGGTGGTAAAGAATTTCTCTACCACCTTATTTTTTTTATTTTAATATTACTGCTCCCAATGGAGGCAATGAAATTTCAATAGATTGATCAAATCCGTGAGCCTTTATAGCTTCAGTTGTTAATTTTCCATTCGTTATTCCAGAACCCCAATATTTACTATCGTCCGAGTTTAATATTTCTACGTAAGTTTTGTTTTTTGGAACACCAATCCTGTATTTGGTCTTTGGAAGAGGGTTTAAGTTGAGCAATACCAACACTTCATCATTCAATCCCTTTCTTCTGTAATAAACAACACAATTCTCAGTATCAGACGTGTCTAACCAATCGAAACCTTCAGGGCTAAACTGTTTGTCAAACAAGGCAGGTTCGCTTTTGTAAACTTTGTTTAGGTCTTGTACCAATAGATTTATACCCTTGTGGCTATCATAGTTAAGTAAATGCCAGTCAAGACTTTTTAAGAAATTCCATTCTTCTGACTGTCCGAATTCACCGCCCATAAATAGCAATTTAGAGCCAGGATGTGTAAACATATAAGAAAATAGAATTCTTAGGTTAGCAAATTTTTGCCATTCATCGCCCGGCATTTTATTTAGCAGAGAATTTTTACCATACACAACCTCATCATGGGAAAGTGGCAACATGAAATTCTCAGAGAATGCATATACAGTACTGAAAGTAAGGTCATTTTGGTGCCATTTTCTATACATCGGGTCTTTTGCAAAATATCTCAGGGTGTCGTTCATCCAACCCATCATCCATTTCATGCCAAAACCTAAGCCTCCCAAAAAAGTTGGTCGAGAAACACCAGGGAATGCGGTAGATTCTTCTGCAATAGTTTGAACGTCGGGAAAAGATTTATAAATTTCTTCGTTTAGTTCTTTGAATAATGATATAACTTCTAAGTTTTCTCTTCCTCCAAATACGTTCGGTATCCATTCTCCGTCGTTTCTTGAATAATCACGATAAAGCATCGATGCTACTGCGTCAACTCTAAGGCCGTCCGCATGGAATCTATCTAGCCAAAACAATGCGTTACTTATCAAAAAAGATCGTACTTCGTATCTTCCATAGTTAAAGATATAAGATTTCCAGTCTGGATGGTATCCTTGACGCGGATCTTCGTGTTCGTAAAGTGCTGAGCCATCAAATCTATAAATTCCATGTGCATCATTTGGATAATGGGAAGGAACCCAGTCTAGGATTACACCAATACCATTTTTGTGCAGTTGCTCTACCAAATACATAAAGTCTTGAGGTGTTCCAAATCTGCTACTTGCCGCAAAATATCCAGTTATTTGATATCCCCACGAAGGTTCGTAAGGGTGCTGCATGATGGGCATAAACTCCACGTGCGTGAAACCCATTTCTTTTACATAAGGGACTAAGCTGTCAGCTATCTCCCTATAAGTCAGTCTTCTGTCATTGTCTTCTGGGTCCCTTTTCCATGACCCTACGTGAACTTCGTACACAGAACAAGGAGCTGAAAGAGCATTTGCATTTTTTCTGGTTTTCATCCATTCATCGTCCTGCCATTCGTACCAAGTATCCCAGACAACAGATGCTGTTTTTGGAGACTCCTCCCAACGTAATGCAAATGGGTCACCTTTTTCTAATTTTTGCCCTCCGATGTTTGAATCTATGAAATATTTGTAGACAGTTCCGTTTCCAATATTTGAAAGCCATCCTTCCCAAATACCCGACCCATCCCAACGAGGAAATAGCTGATGACTCTCTTTGTTCCATCCATTAAAATCACCAATTACAGAAACTGTCTGGGCGTTGGGTGCCCAAACTGCAAAGTATGTTCCTGTTTCTCCTTGATTTTCACGAACATGCGAACCTAACTTTTCATAAAGTCTAAAATGACGGCCAGATTTGAAAAGACCGATGTCAAAGTCGGTTAATAGCGAGAATGGTTCAACATTCTTAAATTCAACTTTTTCTTGGCTTTGTTGTTTCTTTTTGCTCATAAAGGTTAAATGTATTTTCTTACAATATTTTAAAATATATCTTGTTTTTCAAAAACAAATTTCAAAGTTTTTTTAAAAAGGAAAGATAGTTGTTTTTTAGAAGCATTTATTGTGTTTTTTTGAAAATTTATTCAAAGCCAAATACTTTTAAATAATCTTTTAGTAGAAATAAATGAATTAAAGTATTTTTGTGAACTGAAATATATCGAAAGAAATGGAAATTATAAAAAACGAACAATACGCAGTATTTAAACCATTGGGTGCGAGTTTTGATGAAACTGTATCCTCCGCAATTGAAAAAAGTATAGCAGTGATGTACTCTGCTGAAGGTAAAATCAATTTCATATTGAATTTGCTTAAAGTTGATGCCATCAGCCCTGCGGGTATCACTTTATTGAACAAGGTGCAGAAAATCTGCAAAAACGAATCGGGATTATTGGTTTTAGTTTCCACAAACAACGACGTTATTGATTTCATATCGGGTGCTACAGAAGAATTTCTGCTGATATTGCCGAGTGAAGAAGAGGCCATCGATGCAGTCTTTATGAACGAACTTGAAAATGACTTTAAAGATGAACAAGATGAAGAGTTTGGTTCTGAAGGTGAAATCGACTATTAATAAACCACTTAATATTGGAATTTAGAATACTTGGTACTGGATCTGCAACGCCACAATTGCAACGTAACCCCTCAGCATTTGTGGTAACTGTTGATAATTTTCTAATCCTTATAGATTGCGGAGAAGGTACTCAGTTTCGACTTTTACAATACAAAATTAAGGTTTCTAGACTTAGGTATATCCTTATCAGCCATCTACATGGCGATCACTACTTTGGACTTATTGGTTTATTGAGCTCGTTGAACATGCAACGTAGGACTGAACAGCTGGATATTTTCGGCCCTCAAGGATTAGATGAAATCATTTATCAGCAACTCAAATATTCGGGTTCAATACTTAACTTCAAGTTGCAATTTCATGTAACAAATCCGAATACTTTTGATGAGATTTTGAATAATGATTGCTTGAAAATCAATACTTTTCCACTAAAACATAGGATAGATTGCACTGGTTTTTTGGTAACAAAGAAATCTAGTAAACGTAAAATACTTGCTGAAAAACTTCCTGAGAATTTCCCAGTGACGTTTTTCAAAATGCTTAAAGAGGGTATGGATGTTCAAGACGAACTTTCAGGCAAAACCTATAAAAATGCAGATTATACCATAGAAGGCAGTCATGAGAAACAGTTGGCTTACTGCTCCGACACTATTTTTGATGAATCCATTGTAGATTACATAAAAAATGCAGACTTACTTTATCACGAATCCACCTTTTTGGAGGAACAGGCTGAAAGGGCAAAATTTACTTTTCACTCTACTGCCATAGAAGCGGCTACCATTGCCAAAACCTCCAATGCCAAGCGTTTAATTATTGGACATTTCTCTTCTCGTTACAAAACCTCCGAGCATTTTTTGGTAGAAGCCAAAACAGTTTTTGAAGATTCTTTTCTGGCTCAAGAGGGCGAAAATTTCATTATTTAATTAAATCATATAATATTTTTAATCTATTTTTTAATTTCTGGAGTTTTTAACATACAAACCCTATGAGTTTAGTAGGATAATAAATAACTTTGAGAAAAATAATTGGAATCGTAGCATGCAGAGTTTCAGAACAGAGTTAGAGAACCCCGTAGTGGAGCAAGATATCATAGATTTGGAAAAGAAAATCAGGATGTTTCGTGAAGGAACTATTCATGAGGATAAATTTAGGAGCTTGCGATTGGCTAGGGGAGTTTACGGTCAGCGTCAGCAGGGAGTACAAATGGTAAGGATTAAGCTGCCTTATGGCAAAATGACCTTTAGACAGTGGAAAAGGATTTCTGATATTTCAGACAAATATTCTACGGGGAATTTACACTTAACCACGCGTCAGGATATTCAGATTCACTTTGTAAGCCTTGACCGCACTCCAGAACTTTGGCATGAATTGGAACAAGACAATGTTACACTGCGTGAAGCTTGTGGAAATACCGTTAGAAATATTACAGCATCTGTAACTGCAGGAATTGATCCAAACGAGCCTTTTGATATTACTCCATACGCACATACATTGTTTGAGTATTTGTTGAGAAATCCTATTTGCCAGGAAATGGGAAGAAAAATTAAAATTTCTTTCTCTAACACAGACGAAGATACAGCTTTGGCATTTATTCATGACATGGGATTTTTGCCAAAAATAAAAGACGGAAAAAGAGGCTTTAAGGTTGTAGTTGGTGGCGGACTAGGTGCTCAGCCTAGAATGGCAGACTTAGCTTATGAGTTTTTGCCAGAAGACCAACTTATACCATTCGCAGAAGCAGTTTTGAGAGTTTTTGATCGCCATGGGGAGCGTAATTCAAGAAGTAAGGCAAGAATGAAGTTTCTTTTACAGAAAATTGGTTTTGAGGCTTTTATGGAATTGGTAGATGCCGAAAGATTAGCGATAAAGAATAAATCTTATGAAATAAATACGGAACGTTTTGAATTGAACGAGGAAGTTCAAGTAAAAACGGATACAGTTTCGGACACTCAAAAATTTGAAATTTGGAAAACTACCAACACATTTGAACAAAAGCAAAAAGGCAAATTCGGTGTATTTGTAAGAATTCCACTAGGAAATATTTCAAGTGTAGTTTCAAGGAGTTTGATTGAGAAATTAAACGGGTTCGTTGGTGACGACATCAGAGTAACGATCAACCAAGGTCTTTTCCTGAGAAACGTTCCTGCGGAAAACCTGGCTTATGTATATAATGCCCTTGATTCTGAAGGATTGGCTGCTTTCGGGGCGAATAGCGTTGCAAATATTACGGCTTGTCCGGGTACTGATACTTGTAATTTGGCCATTTCTGATAGCGTTAGCATCACTTATGAGTTAGAGAAAGTGATTGACCAAGAATTTCCTGATTTGGTAAAGAACAATGATTTTAAGATAAAAATATCGGGCTGTATGAATTCATGTGGTCAGCATGGACTGGCCAATATCGGATTTCACGGTAGCTCTTTGAAAGATGCCAACAAAAATGTGCTTCCTGCTTTGCAAGTATTGCTGGGTGGTGGTTCATCGGGTGACGGATTTGGCAGAGCTGCTGAAAAAGTCATTAAAGTTCCTTCAAAAAGAGGTCCGCAAGTATTGAGATACATTTTCGCTGATTTTCAAGAGAATGGACTCGAAGGAGAATATTTCAATAATTATTTTGATAGAAAAGGCAAAAACTATTTTTATGAACTGCTCAAGCCTTTGGCGAGTTTAGAGGCTTTGGTTCAGTCTGATTTTATAGACTGGGGACAAGAAGTGGCTTTCGAAACTGCAATTGGTGTAGGCGAATGTGCAGCCGTGATGGTAGATTTAGTGGCTATTCTTTTTGTGGAAGCTGACGAGAAATTGGCAGATGCCAAAGGTGCATTTGAAAGCGAAAAATGGGCCGACGCAATTTATCTAGCTTACAGTGCTCAAGTAAATGCTGCCAAAGCCATGCTTTTGGATATCGATGTAAATTGTAGCACGCAGATGAAGGTCATTTCTGAGTTTACCAAAAACTTCGATGAGGGTTTTTCTGAAAGTATTTTGAGAATAAACAAAGAGAATCCAAGTAAGGAATTTGCGATAGAATATATCCGTGATGCGGTGACTTTTTGTGCGGAGACAAAAAAGAAAAGAGAAGAAAACTTGAAAAACACAGTAGTAGCTTAATGTTTTCGGTAAACAAAATACCCAAACTCACATTGGTGGGAGCAGGCCCGGGCGATCCCGAGCTCATAACCTTGAAGGCTATAAATGCCCTCAGAAATGCCGATGTGGTGCTATATGATGCACTGGCCAATGACGAACTCTTGGAGTATTGTCATCCGCTGTGCGAAAAAATATATGTAGGTAAAAGAGGACATCAAAAAGGTATTACGCAAGATGGAATTAATTTTTTGATTGTAGAAAAAGCTTTTGAAAAAGGCCATGTGGTGAGACTTAAAGGTGGCGATCCTTTTGTTTTTGGAAGAGGAATAGAAGAAATAGAATTTGCAAAAAATAGAGGCATTGATGCTACTTACATTCCTGGTATTTCTTCGGTTTTTTCAGGCGGAAATCACATGATTCCGTTGACGGACAGACGAGTAAGTGATGGATTTTGGGTAATTACAGGTCATAAATCAGATAAAAAATTTGCTTCTGATCTTGATTTGGCCGTTCAGTCTAATTCTACAGTAGTACTGTTGATGGCCATGTCTAAGCTCAGTTATATTGCTGAAAAGTATTCATCAGCCAAACGGAGCGAAATACCGGTTTGCATTATTCAAAATGCCAGTACCAGCAAAGAGAAAATGGCTGTTGGTAAAGTTTCGGAATTGGTGAAGATGGCAGAAGAAAATAATTTGACCAATCCAGCCATCATAATAATTGGTGAAGTGGTAGATTATCACGCTCTTAGCTTTTCAAATATCGAGAAGCAATATTTAGAAGTAGAACAAATAAAATAAGTGAAGCTAAACCACTAAATTTGTGGTTTATTTTCTTGTAACATATCGTAGTGATTATGATTGAAGAGTTAGAAAATTTGGATTTAGTGGATTCCTTGCGATTGGTAAGTGAAAAATACCCAAACAAAGTGGTTTTCTCAACCTCATTCGGGCAGGAAGATCAAGTTATTACTGATGCGATTTTTAAGAATGGCCTGAATATTCAGGTTTTTACGCTTGATACAGGTCGATTGTTTCCAGAGACTTACGAGTTGATGGATAGAACCAAAGCTCGTTATAAAACTTCTTTCAAAACCTATTTTCCAGATACGCAACAGGTAGAGCAATTGGTTGAAAATAAGGGATTTAATTCTTTTTATGAGTCAGTGGATAACCGCAAAGAATGTTGTGGTATTCGCAAGATTGTAGGTTTAAAAAGAGCCATAAAAGGAAATGAGGTATGGATTACGGGTTTAAGGTCAGAACAATCAGACAATCGCAGTTCTATGGCCATTTGGGAGTATGATGCAGCCAATCAAATCAATAAATTTAATCCATTGGTGCATTGGACATTTGAACAAATGGAAGCTTATTTGAAAGATAACAATGTTCCTCAAAACTCACTTCACAAAAAAGGATTCGTGAGTATAGGATGTCAGCCTTGTACGAGAGCAATTGAACCTGGTGAGCATCCAAGAGCAGGTCGCTGGTGGTGGGAAGAGTCCCAAAAAGAGTGTGGATTACACGCTGTAAAATAATTGATTTAGTTTTTTTGATACATAAGAATGAATATAAATAAACAATTTCCGAGAGCTTTAGAAGACGAGGCCATCTTTATTTTGAGAGAAGTGGCCGCACAATTTGAAAAGCCAGCGATACTTTTTTCAGGAGGTAAAGACTCCATAACATTGGTAAGATTGGCCCAGAAAGCATTTTTTCCAGGCAAAATTCCTTTTCCGTTGGTACATGTGGATACAGGCCACAATTTTCCAGAAACTACTGATTTTAGGGACAAACTGGCTGCTGAATTAGGTGTGGAGCTAATCATCAGAAACGTAGAAGACTCTATAAAAGCTGGAAAAGTAAAAGAAGAAACGGGTAAATATGCCAGTAGAAACGCTCTCCAAACAGTTACTTTGTTGGATACCATTGAAGAATTCAAGTTTGACGCGTGTATTGGCGGAGCCAGAAGAGATGAAGAAAAAGCCAGAGCCAAAGAAAGAATATTTTCTGTAAGAAACGATTTTGGTGAGTGGGATGCCAAAAAGCAACGTCCCGAGCTTTTTGACATGCTCAATGGCAAGATAGATTTAGGAGAAAACGTAAGAGTATTTCCAATCTCAAACTGGACAGAGTTGGACGTTTGGAATTATATAAAAGCCGAAAATTTAGAGATTCCATCCATTTATTTCGCTCACGAACGTGAGGTTTTTGATAGAGACGGCATGATTTGGTCAGATTCTGAGTTTATCAACAAATCAGAAGACGAAGTGCCTTACAAGACGATTGTGAGGTTTAGAACGGTAGGCGACATGACTTGTACAGCGGCGGTTTCGTCTACTGCTGACAATATTGATACAATTATAGAAGAGATTTTGGAGGCGGAGATTTCTGAAAGAGGAGCGAGGATAGACGACAAACGCTCAGAGGCCGCCATGGAAAAACGTAAACAACAAGGATATTTTTAAATAATGGATATATTAAGAATTGCAACGGCTGGATCTGTTGATGACGGAAAAAGCACTTTGATAGGTAGGTTGTTGTTTGAAACTCAGTCGATTACCAAAGATAAAATAGAGGCCTTGAAAGCCGCAAGCCAAAGAAAAGGATTAGATTTTGTGGATTTATCTTTACTGACAGATGGCTTAATAGCTGAGCGTGAGCAAGGTATAACCATTGACGTGGCTCATATTTATTTCAATACGCCCACACGTAAATACATCATCGCCGATACGCCAGGGCATTTTGAATATACACGTAACATGGTTACGGGTGCATCGAATGCGTCGGTTTCTATTATTTTGATAGATGCTCGCAATGGAGTAGGAGAGCAAACCAGAAGACATTTTTATATTTCTTCGCTTTTAGAAATCAAAAATGTAGTGGTGGCTGTAAATAAAATGGACTTGGTGGATTATGATGAAAATCGCTATGAAGAAATAAAAAAGGACTTCTTTGAATTGTCAGACAAGCTAAGAAAACCTAATCAGAATATTACTTTTATTCCTATTTCGTCGCTTTATGGAGAGAATATTGTGGCCAAATCTGAAAAAATGTCTTGGTATTCAGGTGAATCTTTATTGGGCATTTTAGAAGCTGTTGCTCCAGAAAATATCGATTCTGCTGTTTTGCCATTTAGATTTCCTGTACAGCACGTTATTCGCCCTAAATCAGAAGAATATCACGATTTTAGAGGATATGCGGGCAAAATTGCCTCTGGTCAAATCAATAAAGGCGATATGGTGACAGCCTTGCCGAGCCAACAAATTAGCAAAGTTAAAGAGATTTTGAAACATACGGATTCTTTGGATTCTGCTCACCAAAATGAATCTGTTGTGATTACGCTGGAAGACAATATTGACATAAGCCGAGGCAATATGTTGGTAAAAATCGGAGAACAACCAGAGCTTAAGAAGCAAGTTAATGCCAAAATTTGCTGGATGGACACCGAACCCATGAAAGTTGGGAAGGCATATTTGGTGCAACATGGCATTAATCGTGTAAAAGCCAAAGTTTCCTCTATTGATACACGTTTAGAGATTTCCACTTTTGAGGAGTCAGAAAATGTGGATGAATTAAAGCTTAACCAGATCGGTGAGGTATCATTCAAGCTAGGTGGGGCTATTTTTGCTGACAATTTTGAAGCAAATCCGGGCAACGGAGCTTTCATAATTATAGATGAATTTAATAACAACACGGTAGGAGTAGGGTTTGTAAAATAATATATAGGGGTATATAGGGGTTAATAAAGAATGGCGACAGTTTCTGTCGCCTTTTTTTATGTCAAATTGTATAATTTCAATACAATTTATTAATATAATTACAAATTAATTTGGCATTCATAAAATTTGGCAAATTGTGCATTTGACCTTTCAATAAATTATTAAATTGCATTGCAGGTTTAATAAAATACTTTATTTTCTGCTTTTCAATAGCTTTTATTTTTAGAGATTTTTCGTAAAATATTCGAAACAATCAGACTGAAATTAGAGTACAATATAAAAAACTATTTATTAGAAAATGACTCAAATCGATCAAAATCAAGGTCTTTACCTACCCGAGTTTGAACACGATGCCTGCGGTATCGGATTTAGGGCTCACCTCAAGGGGAGAAAATCGCACCAAATAGTAGCTGACGCTATCCACATGCTTGAGCGTATGGATCACCGTGGTGCTTGTGGTTGTGATCCAAACACAGGTGATGGAGCAGGTATTTTGCTACAAATTCCCCATGAATTTTTATACGGAGAGTGCTTAAATCTTGGCTTCAGACTTCCGCCTTTGGGAGATTATGGCTTAGGAATGATTTTCTTTCCAAGCGATGAAACACAAAGAGATGAGTGTAAGGAGATTTTGAATCGTAAAATCACGAGTCTTGGATTCGAACTATTGGGTTATAGAAAAGTACCTACTCAAAACGAAACTTTAGGTGAAGGATCAGGCTCTGTTGAACCTTGGGTGGAGCAATTATTTATTTCTAAAATAGATCCTTTACAAGACAATATAACATTTGAAAGAAAACTTTACGTTTTTAGGCAATACGCCACTAAGCTAATACTTGAGTCTGTAGATGGCACAAAAGAGCAGTTTTATTTTAGCTCATTGTCTTCTAGCACGGTTTCATACAAAGGTCAGTTGACTACAGATCAGTTAAAATATTATTTTCCAGACCTTAAAAATCCTGACGTAGTTTCGGCATTTGCCATCGTTCACTCAAGATTTTCTACCAATACTTTTCCTTCGTGGAAATTGGCTCAGCCATTCCGTTATATCGCCCACAATGGCGAAATCAATACTGTAAAAGGTAATGTGAACTGGATAAGAGCCGCAGAATCAACATTTTATTCTGAGTTTTTCTCTGAAAAAGAAATGCAGATGATTTTGCCTATTTGTGATAAAGGAAATTCCGACTCAGCTCAGCTGGACAACGCTATAGAGTTACTATATCTTTCAGGACGTTCATTGCCACATGTGATGATGATGCTAATACCAGAAGCCTGGGATGGCAACGAACACATGGATCCAGTAAGAAAAGCATTCTATGAGTACCATTCGAGTATAATGGAGCCTTGGGATGGTCCTGCTTCTATCTCATTTACAGATGGTAAGATAGTAGGGGCTACTTTGGACAGGAACGGACTTCGTCCTTCGAGATATTGGGTTTTGAATGATGATACTGTAATCATGGCTTCTGAGGCAGGAGTTTTGGATGTGGATCAGTCGAAAGTCATTTCAAAAGGCCGTTTGCAGCCAGGCAAAATGTTCGTTGTGGACATGGAGCAAGGCCGAATTATTCCTGATGAAGAACTGAAAGCCGATATTTGTTCAAGACAGCCTTATCAAGAATGGCTAGACGAACACAAAATAAAAATCTCTGAATTACCTGACTCGATTCGTCCATATACCAAATATGACGAAAAATCACTTCTAAAACGCCAATTGGCTAGTGGTTATACCTCTGAGGATTTAAGAATGATATTGGCTCCAATGGCCGCTTCTGGAGCAGAAGCCATTGGTTCTATGGGGATTGACTCTCCTTTGGCCGTACTTTCTAACCAAAGTCAGCACATTTCATATTACTTCAAGCAACTATTTGCTCAAGTAACCAACCCACCGATAGATTCTATCAGAGAGCGTTCTATTATGTCTTTGATTTCTTTTGTGGGTGCTGCTGATAATATTCTTACAGAATCTCCAAAACACTGTCGTCAAGTACAGTTGGAGCAGCCCGTTTTGACCATCAAACAATTCGACAAACTCCGTTTTGTGGATTATGAAGGATTTCAGGCTAAAACAATTAATACCTATTTTAATGTTGACTCTGTAAATCCAGCCAAATCATTGGAATTTGCATTGGAAAGAATCTGTAGGTATGCCGAAGACGCGATAAATGATGGTTTCGAGATTATCATTTTATCAGATAGAGCAATAGATTCAGACCATGCCCCAATTCCTTCTTTGTTGGCAGTTGCGGCTGTTCATCATTATTTGATAAGAGAAGGCATCAGAGGCAAAGTGGGTATATTGGTAGAATCAGGCGATATCTGGGAAACGCACCATTTTGCTACGCTAATTGGTTATGGGGCGTCGGGTATTTGTCCATATATCGCCTTTGAGACTATTTCTGAAATGAACAGAAAAGGTATGATTGATGGTGAATTTACTGACGAACAATTATATAAAAACTATACTAAAGCTGTTGATAAAGAATTGCTTAAGATTTTCTCTAAAATGGGAATCTCTACTTTGCAGTCTTACAGAGGAGCACAGATTTTCGAATGTATTGGTTTGAACAGATCAGTTGTGGATAGGTTCTTTACAGGTACTGTTTCGAGAATTGAAGGTTTGGGCTTGGAAGAAATCGCCAAAGAATGCCTCATTCGTCACACCATTGCTTTCCCTAAAGTTTCGGTTCAAAGCGTGAAGAGGCTCGAAGTAGGAGGGGTGTATCAATGGAAACAAAGGGGAGAAAAACACCTTTTCAATCCAGAAACCATTCACTTGCTTCAGCAGTCGGCGAGAGTGGCAGAAAAAGACCAAGACAAGGGCTATGAGATATTTAAAAAATATTCTAAAATAATGAATGATCAGACTGAGCAAGCGATGACTTTGCGTGGTCTTTTGACTTTCAAAAATGCCAATCCTATTTCAATAGATGAAGTAGAACCGGTAGAAAATATTTTAAAGAGATTTGCCACAGGTGCCATGTCATTTGGATCTATCTCGTGGGAGGCACACACCACTTTGGCAATAGCCATGAACAGAATAGGTGGACGCTCAAACTCAGGCGAGGGTGGCGAAGACGAAATTCGTTACGCCATAAGAGAAAATGGTGATAATTTAAGTTCAAGTATAAAGCAAGTAGCTTCTGGTAGATTTGGAGTAACTTCTTATTACCTTACCAATGCTAAGGAGCTTCAGATAAAAATGGCCCAAGGTGCCAAGCCGGGTGAAGGTGGACAATTGCCTGGCCACAAGGTAGACGACTGGATTGGTAAAGTAAGGCATTCTACACCGGGTGTAGGATTAATATCTCCTCCACCTCACCACGACATTTACTCTATTGAGGATTTGGCTCAGTTGATATACGACCTTAAAAATGCCAACAGAGATGCCAGGATTTCAGTTAAATTGGTTTCTGAAGCTGGTGTGGGTACTGTGGCTTCAGGTGTAGCTAAAGCCCATGCCGATGTGGTTTTGGTGGCCGGATATGATGGAGGTACTGGTGCTTCGCCTCTTTCTTCAATACGTCATGCGGGCTTACCTTGGGAGCTTGGTTTGGCTGAGACCCATCAGACTTTGGTAAAAAACAAACTTAGAGGACGAATTACAGTGCAGGCTGACGGACAGATTCGTACTGGAAAGGATATAGTAATTGCAGCCTTACTGGGTGCAGAAGAATTCGGTGTAGCTACAGCCGCATTGGTGGCTGTAGGCTGTATAATGATGCGTAAATGTCACCTCAATACCTGCCCTGTAGGTGTGGCAACACAGAATAAAGAACTAAGAGCCTTATTCAGTGGGAAACCTGAGCATGTGGTGAATATGTTCCAGTATTTAGCTCAAGAAGTAAGAGAAATCATGGCAGAGTTAGGCTTCAGAACTATCAACGAAATGGTGGGTCAGCCGCAAATGCTTGAGAAACGCAGTAATATTGACCATTGGAAAATCAAGAACCTTGACCTTTCTAGAATTCTATACAAAGAAGAGGCAGACGATTCAGTGGCACTTTACAAACAAGAGGAGCAAGACCATGGTATAGCCAATGTTTTGGATTGGAAATTGGTAGAGGACGCACAGTCGGCTCTTAAGAATCAGTCGAAAGTGACTGGCGAATATGTGGTAAATAACCTCAATAGATCAATAGGAGCGATGCTTTCTAACGAAATATCGAAAGTTTATGATGGTGAAGGCCTTCCTGCCGAAACCATCAGCTATAAATTCAGAGGTACAGCTGGACAATCTTTTGGAGCGTTTTCTACAAAAGGTATCAAGTTTGAACTCGAAGGCGATGCCAACGATTATTTCGGCAAGGGTCTTTGTGGAGCTGAATTGGTAGTTTTTCCGGATAGAAAAGCGACTTTCAAACCTTCTGAAAATATGGCTGTCGGAAACGTATCGTTTTACGGAGCAACTTCTGGTGAGGCTTATATCAATGGTATGGCTGGCGAGCGTTTCTGTGTACGTAATTCGGGTGCTAAGGTAGTTGTGGAAGGAATTGGTGACCATGGCTGTGAGTATATGACTGGCGGTGTAGTAGTTGTTTTGGGCGAAACAGGTAAAAACTTTGCTGCTGGTATGAGTGGTGGTTTAGCTTTCATTTATGACACCAAAGGCGATTTTGACTCAAAATGCAACACCGAAATGGTCAATCTTGAAGGTTTAGAATCGAGCGATTATGACTTGTTGAAAGATATGATTGGTAAGCAATATGCCAATACAAATAGCGATGTGGCAAAGTTTGTCTTGGATAATTGGGATACTGAAATTGCAAAGTTTGTAAAAGTATATCCAACTGATTATAAGAGAATTTTGATGCAGAGAATGGCAGAAAGTGTTGCTGCTTAATTAAAGAATTTCAAATAGATTAATATATTTTTTAGATCATGGGAAAACCAAGTGGTTTTTTAGAATTTGAAAGAAAAGCATCTCAAAAAAGAGATGTAAACGAAAGAAAAAACGATTATAACGAGGTAGAACTCGGTTATGATCAAAGTCAGACCAAAGACCAAGCGGCTCGTTGCATGGACTGTGGCATACCCTTTTGTCACAATGGTTGTCCGCTGGGTAACATAATACCTGAGTTCAACGATGCAGTATATGATGGCAACTGGCAATATGCTTATGAGTTATTGTCTTCAACCAATAATTTTCCAGAATTTACTGGTAGAATTTGTCCTGCTCCATGTGAGTCCTCATGTGTGTTGGGTATCAACAAGCCAGCTGTTGCTATTGAATACATAGAGAAATCTATCATAGAGAAGGCTTTTGAGAATGGATGGGTAGTTCCAGTAATTCCAAAAAAACGTACTGGAAAAACAGTGGCTGTGATTGGTGGTGGACCTGCTGGAATGGCTGCGGCCACTCAATTAAATAAAGCAGGACACAGTGTTACGCTTTTCGAAAGAGCCGATCAGATAGGAGGTTTGGTTAGATACGGTATTCCGGATTTTAAACTGGATAAAAGCATAATAGACAGACGCTTGGAAGTGATGCAAGCCGAAGGCATTGAGTTCAAAACAGGCGTAAATGTCGGTGTGGATATCAAAGCTGAGAAATTATTGGAGAAATTTGATGCAATAGTTCTCACTGGAGGCTCTACAGTGCCAAGAGATGTTGAAATCAAAGGCAGAGAGCTGAAAGGAATATACCCAGCGATGGAGTTCTTGAGCCAACAAAACAAACGGGTGGCTACTGAAAGAGGTAAATCACTTGACTTGGCAAAAGATCACCAAGGAAAAGTATATCAAAATGGCGAATTATTAGCTACGGGAAAGAATGTTTTTGTGATTGGTGGTGGTGACACGGGTTCAGACTGTGTAGGAACATCAAACAGACACAAAGCTGCTTCGGTTTCTCAAATAGAAATCATGCCGATGCCACCTGCTTCTCGTGCCGAAAGCACCCCTTGGCCGCAATGGCCAATGATGCTTCGTACTTCCACTTCGCACGAAGAAGGTTGCGAGCGTTCTTGGAGTGTAAATACTAAAGAGTTTATTGGTGACGAAAACGGAAATTTGAAAGCCCTCAAATTGGTGAATATTGAATGGGTTTTGGAGAATGGACGAATGGTCATGAAAGAAATAGAAGGATCAGAGAAAATTTATCCAGCCGAACTGGCTTTGATAGCCGCAGGTTTTCTTCACCCACAAGCCAGTGGTTTAATTGAAGATTTGGGGGTGAAACTCGATAACCGAGGAAACGTGGATGCAACAAACTACCAAACATCAGTTAAAAAGGTTTTTGCTGCCGGTGACATGCGTAGAGGACAATCCTTGGTGGTTTGGGCAATATCAGAAGGAAGAGAAGCCGCAAGAGCAGTAGATGAGTTCCTCATGGGTTATTCATTGCTCGAAGCCAAGGCGGTACCGATGATTACTGCGGACTATGTAGGAATTTAAGAATTAGTATCTGAAAATACGAAAGCCATCTGTGAAGATGGCTTTTTTTGTTTTAAGTTGCTTAAAACAAATTATGTTTAGCTTCAATTGATTTCTTCAATGACCACTTTTCTGAATTTGTTTAATTCCTCAGTAGCTTTTTTTGATTCAGAATTATGATTCTCCCAATCTAAATCTATTTGGGTCGCAGCTACACCTTTGTTCTTTAAATAATTGGCTACAACTTGTGTTCTATATTTGGCAAGAATCGTATTCAAAGTTTCTTTGCCAACATTGTCAGTATATCCAGACACATTTATACGGGCGTTCATTTTTTGCTGTAGATAAATGGCCAAACTATCCAGAATCAGTCGATTTTCTGATTTAAGCTCAAACTTACTTTGATCAAAATAAAGATTACGACTTCCAAAAGTTGGATATGGCAATGATTCAAATTCCTTCAAATTAGTCACTTTACTGTCTTTGGAACTTTCCACTTTGATTGTAGCCAATACAGCTTCTGTTTCTGTCTTCTTTTCCGAAGGGTAAATGTTTAAATCAATAAAAGTAAATCCATTAGAAGCTTTTAAATCTATATTCAATACTACATCATTGTCAACCATTTTACCAATCACTTTTAGCTTTTTTGAAAAATATCTAGGAGCAATAGGGAATGAAAAACTTCCAAATCGGTCGATAATAGTGGTAAAATCCATACTCTGGAACAGACTATCATTTTTGATATTATATAATCCATAGGTCATCCCCTTTTTTTGTGTTGATGATTTACAAAAAACAAAGATGTCCTTTTGCTGAAATTGACCATGCCCACCTTTGCTATTTATACTCAAATTTGCTGATGATTGATTTTTGAATGAACCAACAAAGTTGACAGGAATCGATACTGAATTATAGCCGATACTTTCAAAAACTAGGGAATCAGCCAATGTAGGCAGTTCAAAGTTGAAACGTTGTTTTCTGTCTGTTTCTCCAAGTTTTACTTTTTCTCCAGCTACAAATCCATAAACTGTTGAATTTAAGTCAACACCATTGCTATCATCCCAAAAACTTCCAGAAATATTCACTTTTTGTGAAAAGGTGGCAGTTACTGATAGAATAAGAAAAAGGGTTAAGATTTCTTTGGCAAAAAAAGATTTGAAAGTTATTTTCGAGAAACTGCAAAAAGCGTTTGACATTGTAGTGAATCGTTTAAATATTAAATTTAGAAATTAGACACTTTTGAATTATTCATTGTGAAACTAAAAATTATCTTTCAAGAATCAAAAAAATCTAATGTTTTTTTGACTAAATTATTAGTTGTAAAATTCATTATGTATTACAAAAAAAGCCACCCCAAGAGGTAGTCATGGTCGGAAGATTAAATATCTTCCGGCCATTTTTTGTTATTAATGATTTGTCGTTGTCTTAGACTTATGAATTTGTATCTTTGGCTACGCTTTCTTAAAATCTAATGACAAATTTCAAGAACCACAAGGTATCAGTAAGCCAACTGATAGGGTTAATACCAGAGGCTTTATTAACCCACCTATCCTCTAATACGAATGTTGACTATTATACTAAAGTATTGCATGCCAAAAAGGTATTCTATCTACTACTTTATGGAATTCTAGACAATGAGAAATTAAGCCAACGCACTTTAGAAGATACTTTTAACGATTCTGGATTTAAAGTACTGTTTGACTTAGATGAAAGGGAAACCGTTGTCAGAAGCTCCATTTCGGAAAGGCTTTCAAAGATTGACTATCATTACTTTAAGGAAGTCTATGAGTTCATCTACACTACTTTTTCAGATTATTATGCTTATAGCGAGCAGTTAAAGTACAATTTGATTCGGGTAGACAGCACCATGGTGAGTGAGATGTCTGGCAAACTTAAAGAGGGGCTCGATAATAAAAGCGGAAAGAAATCTGTAAAATATTCTGTGACATTTGATGGAATACTTCCTTCGGGTTTTGAGGTATTTACGCAGGCCAAATTCAGTAGCGAAGACCAAGCCCTGCCTCAGGTAATAG
>NZ_RJUE01000014.1 GCF_024343735.1 Lacihabitans sp. CCS-44 | reverse complement strand
AACGAGTCCATCGCCAGTAACTCCAGTGATTTCTACCAACAAGACAATAGTTTGTGGTGCTGAGAAAGCAACACTGACAGCAACAGGTTGTTCAGACGGAACAATCACATGGTGAACATACACGGCAACATGTACGACCAGCTGTGGAACATCTGGAAATTCAAACACGATTACAATCGGAACGAGTCCATCGCCAGTAACTCCAGTGATTTCTACCAACAAGACAATAGTTTGTGGTGCTGAGAAAGCAACACTGACAGCAACAGGTTGTTCAGACGGAACAATCACATGGTCAGGTGGTTTAGGAACAGGAACGACGAAAGAAGTAGGAGCAGGAACATACACAGCGACATGTGTTAATTCTTGTGGAACTTCCTCGGCTTCGAATACTGTAACGATCAGCAACGGTCCAGCCCCAGTAGCCCCAGTAATTGCGGCAAGTAAGTCTGAAATTTGTGGCTCTGAAGAGATTACATTGACAGCAACGAATTGCACAGGAACAGTAAAATGGTCTAACAATGCAACTGGAGTTTCTATTAAAGTTACTCAAGCTGGAGATTATGCTGCTGTTTGCCAAAACTCATGTGGTGAAAGTCAAAATAGTAATATAGTCAAAATTACGACTGGTGGCGTACCAAACACACCGTTGATTACTACAGATAAAGTAACGGTTTGTGATACTGCTAAAGCAAGATTAGTAGCTGTGGGTTGTATATCAACTATTGAGTGGAGCAATGGTTCTACTGGAGCGGTTATATACGTTGGAGTAGGAACATATACCGCAAAATGTAAAAATTCTTGTGGAATTAGTTTGGCTTCAAATATTATAAAAATAGAAACAGGATTATTGCCTTCAGCTCCAACAATTTCAGCTAACAAAACGACAGTTTGCGGAACAGATAAAGCCACTTTAACGGCGGTTGGATGTACAGGAGGTACAATTACTTGGTCTGGTGGTGGAGTAGGCACTACCAAAGAGGTGGGAGCAGGAACTTACACAGCCACTTGCACAACAAGTTGCGGAGTTTCGGTTAATTCCAATACAATCACCATCGGGTCAGGTCAGGAATTATCAGCACCAATAATCGTGGCAAATAAAACTTCTATTTGTGGAACAGACAAAGCTGTTCTTTCAGCCTCAGGATGTATTGGTGGTACAATTACTTGGTCAGGTGGTTTAGGAGTGGGTACAAGTAAAGAAGTAGTTGCAGGAACATATACTGCTACTTGTACTAACAGCTGTGGAACTTCTGGTAATTCTAATTCCGTAACCATTACGACAGGTCAAATACCATCGGCACCGACAATTGTTGCAAGCAAAACATCGATATGTGGAACAGATAAGGCTACTTTAACAGCTTCTGGTTGCACAGGGGGAACAATTACTTGGTCAGGTGGATTGGGAGCCGGAACAAGTAAGGACGTAGTTGCAGGAACATATACTGCTACTTGTACTACAAGCTGTGGAACATCAGGTAATTCGAACTCAGTTTCTATTACAACTGGTCAAGCCCCAACTACTCCAATAATTGCTGCAAATAAAACGGCTATATGCATTACTGAAAAAGCCATTCTTACCGCAACTGGTTGCGAAGGAGGAACAATTACTTGGTCTAATGGAGGAGTAGGTAGCACAAAAGAAGTAACAGCAGGAACTTACACTGCTACTTGTACAACAAATTGTGGAACATCTGGTAATTCTAATTCTGTAACTATATCAGTTGGTTCAGTACCAACAGCACCAACAGTTGTGGCTAGCAAAAATGAAATATGCGGTAATGAAGAAGTTACATTGACAGCAAGTAACTGTACAGGCACTGTTAAATGGTCGAATGATAAAACTGGAATCTCTATAAAAGTTACTCAAGCTGGTGATTATGCAGCTGTTTGTCTAAATACTTGTGGAGAGAGCGGAAACAGTAACATTGTAAAAATTACAAATGGTGCGGTGCCAAATGCTCCTTTGATTACTACAGACAGAGTAAATGTTTGTGGAACTGAAAAAGCAAGATTAGTGGCAGTTGGATGTTCAAGCACAATTGAATGGAGTACTGGCGAAACGGGTGATATGATCCAAGTTGGAGCCGGAAGCTATACCGCCAAATGTAAAAATTCTTGCGGAACTAGCCTTGCTTCAAATATTATAAAAATTGAAACTGGTGGAAAACCTTCAGCACCATCAATTGTGGCAAACAAAACAAGCATTTGTGGAGCAGATTCTGCTAAACTAACGGCCAACGTTTGTAGCGGTACAATTAAATGGAGCAATGGAAGCGAAGGAACCATTATATATGTGAAAGCAGCAGGAACTTATACAGCAACTTGTACGAATACTTGCGGTATCAGCTTTGCCTCTGAGCCGGTTGTTATAAGTACTGGAGGAAGCCCTTCTGCACCAATAGTAACCGCATCTGCTACTAAAATATGTGCTGGAGATTCAGCTACATTAAGTGCAGATGGTTGTAATGGAACTCTTACATGGAGCACAGGAGCAACTACAAGTTCAATCAAGGTCAAGGCTGCAGGTACTTATACAGTTAAGTGTACAAATTCTTGTGGAGCAAGCCCTAACTCTCAGCCAGTAGTTATTGAAATCAAAACTACCGATTGTGGAACAGTTTGTAACCTGCCGGCTTTGGTAATCGCAGCTTCAAAAACGGTGGTTTGTGATCCAGAGGATATTACACTAAGTACTACCGGATGCGTGGGTGGCTCAGTTGTATGGTCTAATGGAAAAACTGGAAATTCTATTGTAGTAAAACCAGCAGTTACCACAACTTACACAGCCATTTGTAAGAAAGACAATTGCTTGAGTCCAGTTTCTAACACAATTGAAATAAAGGTTCAAAAAGCGACTAAGCCTATTGTTGCTTGTGCTACGGATATAATTTGTCTAGGAGAGTCAATAACACTTAGAGCTTATGAGTGCGATGGACAAATAAAATGGTCAAATGGTATGATAGGACATTCTGTAGATGTAAAACCAACTACGACAAGCAAATACACAGCCGTATGCGTGGTGGGTACTTGTGAAAGTGAAAAATCTGATACCCTATGTATCTATATTGGTTCGCCAAACAAACCTTTTGTAACATGCAAAACCTCAACAGTCTGCATAGGTGAAAATGCAATCATTACTGCACAAGGATGTACTGGAACAATAGTTTGGGCAAATGGGCAAACAGGATCTGTACTGACATATACACCAACTGCTGCAGGTACATATAGCTTTACTGCTAAATGTAAATCAATAGGCGGGACTTGTGAAAGTGAAACATCTAATGTGGTTTCTATTGTAGTAGGAGCGGCAGTTCCAAAACCTAATGCACTGGCTGAAATCAAGAATACTTGCCCATTTGAAACAGTTGATCTTAATAACGCCATCCTTGGAAGTCCAAGTAATGCCGATGCGAAATTTGAATTCCATGTTAGTAATTCACCTAATTCTACTTTAATTACTACTCCTGGAATGGTTACAGCTGGCAACTACTACTTGTTTGAAAGAAGCAAAGTTGGATGTTATAGCGATCCTGTTTTAGTAAAAGTTAAAATTGAAGACTGTGGAGACGGTGGAATAAACCCTGATTCTACTAAATTTGTAGATATCTCTATTAAGAAAACGGCGGATTCAATTTTGGTCCCTGTGAACAAGTTTGTAGATTACACAGTAGTAGTTAAAAACCTTAACACCACCGTGGCTACCAACCTTGTAGTTAGAGATATTATACCTGCAGGTTTGGTCATAGAATCTGTAAGCTCAAATGCTAAATTTGAAAATGGAGCAGTAATTGCAAAAATTGCTTCTCTCAGCAAAACAGATAGTGTGAAGTTTACATACCGTGCAAAAGTAACGGCAGCAGGAAAAATTGAGAACAAGGCAGAGTTGTTTGCAGTAGATCAAATAGATCAAGTGCTTTCAAACAACACAAGCATATTTACTATCAATGATGTAGCAACCACTGATTTGGTTGGTTTGAGTAAAAATTTAGGAACTATTACTAAAATAGGTAACAATAAATTTGAAGTGCCATTTACCTTTAATATTGCCAATATGGGTGCTACTAAGCTTACTAAAGTTAAGTTGGTGGATGACTTAGGCGTAACATTTGGAAATGGAGTTGAGATTTTGGATGATACGATTGTAGTCACTGCTGCAGCTGGGTTGAAAGCCAATCCTAACTTTACAGGAAGAGGAAGCAATACTTCACTACTGATAGATTCTTTAAGTAGTATAGAAGTTGGAAAAACACTTTCTGTAAGCTTTAAAGTGAAAGTAGACATTACAAATGCTTCCAAAACAGAGTTCTTCAATTCAGCTAAAGTGTTTGCCGGAGCTACTCAAGCTATAAGTGATATTTCAACAAGTGGTGTTAACCCTGACCCAGATGGCAACGGCAGTCCATTGGATAATGACGAGCCTACTAAGATAAGCTTTACTGTTGATTCTTCTAAAGTCGGTATAGCCACAGCCTTAAGTATAATAGATTCGTCATTTGTTGATGATTTTACCTATGAGGTTAAATATATGGCCCTTGTTAAGAACATAGGATTCAGTGAATTGAAAAACGTTTATTTAGTTGATTCTTTGAGTAAAACGTTCCCTGATTCTGTTCAATTTACCATTGAAGGTCAGCCAACAGTTTCCGCTTCAAGTAAATTGGTTGTAAACACTGCTTTCGATGGGGATTCAGATTATAGATTAACATTGCCGGATATTGCATCGAAGCTTGCGATTGGAAAGGTAGATTCAGTATTCTTTACAGTTCATATTAAGTATGGTAAAAATTATGGTCCTTATCTTAACAACGTTATTGGTTTTGGTACATCTACTACAGGAGCAATTGTCAAAGATAGCTCGAATGCAGGTACACAGATAGTTCCATTATCAAGCATGCCTACAGTGTTGAGAATACCAAAAGACAGTACTGTTGCTAATAATTTAGTGGATTTAATCGAAATACCTGGAGGCTTCTCTCCAAACAATGACGACATAAACGAAAGTTTAGAGTCTATAGTACCAGAAGGAGTAGAAGTTGAAATGTTTGAAATATACAATAGATGGGGTCATTTGGTTTGGAAGTACACTGGAGTTGAGACCATACTTGATGGTCATACCATCAAGTGGGATGCCACATCAAATACAGGTATGAGGTTTGGCCCGGAGGGTGTGCCAGATGGTACCTACTATTACTCAGTGAAAGTTAAAAATCAAGCAAAAGTCAGGAATGGATTTATAACAGTAGCTCGCTAATTTGCAGGAAAGAAACGAAAATGTCGCCATTTAATAAATGGTGGCATTTTTTCGTTTATGTCTAAAAGGCATGGTTTTTGTAGTTTTTTCGTTAATTAGTAATTCTAGTTATTGATATATATATATATGCATCTCAAAAACTTTTTGATATTTATTTTTTGCTTTTTTGTTTCTTGGGGCTTTTCACAAAGCACCACAAAGCAATTTAAAAAGGCAGAGAATAGTTCGAAAAGTCTTTCGTATGTCAATGCAATAGAACTTTACGATAACATTCTAAAAAAATCTAAGAATCTTACAGCAGAAGAAATTCAAAAAGCTAAGCTCAACTTAGCAGAAGCCTACTATTTTGTTAAGGATTATAAAAATGCTGAAAAGTATTATAGTGAGGTTTTATTGAATAATCCTACCCTTAAAGGAGATGAAATAAAAGCCTATCAAAGATTTGCTCAAGTGTTGAGTAGTAATGGAAAGCACCAAGAATCCTCAAAAATTTGGTTGAAATATACCGAACTCCAAGAGCAAGACAAGCGTGGAGTGGAATTTAGTAAACTTTATACAAACTTAGAACCTCTTACACGTAATGCCCAAAGTTATAGGATAGAATACGTAGGTATTAATACAGCAAGTCCAGACTTTAGCCCGACATTTTATAAAGATGGCTTGGTTTTTGTTTCAAGCCGCAATAAAAACAATTCTGTTAAAAGAGTGTTCAAATGGGACAATTCTTCTTTTTTAGATTTATATTATCTTGAAGACTTAAAAGTTATTTCGAAGGAAGAAAATACTACTGCCGCCATAGGTTCAGGTGGTCAAAACAACACATCTACAAAAAACAAAAACACCACTGAAAAACTCGGAAACGATTACTACACACCACCAACCTCCAACGACGCCAACACCATAGCTCATACAGGAAGCGAACTAATCAATGGCAGTAAGGGATACGAAGAAAATTCCATAATCGAGATAAAGAGTTTTAGCAAAAAGTTAAATAGTAAATACCACGAAGGGCCATGTACTTTTTATGATAACGCCAACAAAATAATTTTTACCAGAAACAATAGCTCTGATGCTGGAGGAATATTTAATTCGAAAAAAAGCGACATCAATAGACTCAAATTATACTCTGCTGAAAGAAAAGGCTCAGACTGGGGAAATATAAAAGAGTTAGATTTTAACGATGATAAATATTCTTGTGGGCATCCATCGGTTAATTCCAAAGATAATTTCTTGTATTTTGTGTCCGATATGCCAGGAGGTTATGGAGGTACAGATATATATATATCAAGATTTATCAATGGTGTTTGGGCGAAACCAGAAAATCTGGGAGGAAAAGTAAATACAGTGGGTAATGAAATGTTTCCGTTTATTGATGAAGGAGGCTCCTTATATTTCTCATCCGACGGTTTACCGGGTCTTGGCGATTTGGATATGTTCACTATTCAAACAGACCTTGTCACAGGAAAGCCCAAAGGGATTGTCAGAAACCTCGGAGCCCCATTAAACTCCAATAATGATGATTTTGGAATAATAACCGACGCTGACAGAACACTAGGGTACTTCAGCAGTAACAGAAAACGTGGCGGCTCAGATGATGATATTTACAAGTTCAATAGAGTAGGAACAAAATTTGGTTGCCGCGACCTGATAGTAAATGTTTTTGATAAAGATACTAAGCAGTCAATTGATAAAATGATTTTTGAATACGGAATATCCTCGATGAAAGGAAGTTTTGAAAATGCAACTACAAGCTCATCAGGAGGGGTGAAATTATGCTTAGAGGCTGACAAAGAGTTTGTTTTTAATTTTGCTAAGGAAGGCTATTTACCACAAACAAAAAATTACTCTAACGTTGATGCATCTGACTTTGAACCTGGTATCCTTGAAATTTTCTTAAAAAAAGAAATCGTAAAACCAGAAGAACTTACTAAAGTTGAAAATTCGAAAAAACGAGGAGAATTAATACAAAAACGTACAGTTGGTGGAAATTCCAATATTTTTAGAGGAGTTATTACTGGTGGCGAAGCTGGTGAGCCAATAGCAGCAGTTAAGGTTAAGTTCATAAATAAATGTACAGGAGAGGTGCAAGAAATGTACACCAGGAAAGATGGAAGTTATGAATTCAAAAGAGACCTAGAGTGTGATTATGAACTTCTTGCTTTAAAGGAAGACTTTGGTTCTAGTTCTGAGATTATTGAAAAATCGGTTAAGAAAACTCTTTTTGGTAAAAAAGTTAAGAAGCCTACTTTTTCTTTAAATCTTTTCGATACCAAGTTATACAAGGTTGGTGATGTTATAAAGTTAGAAAATATTTACTATGAGTCTGAATCATACAAAATAAGGGAGAACGCAAAGAGAGATTTGGATAAGTTAGTAAACACCCTAAAAAAATATCCCAATATGATAATTGAGGTATCATCACATACCGATACCCGTGGTAATGCCTTGATTAATCTAAAATTATCCGAAAGCCGGGCCAAAGAAGTGTTTAAGTATATTACTTCTCGAGGTATTGATAAATCCAGGGTAAAATCGGTCGGCAAAGGCGAGTCGGAGCCACTAAATGCTTGTAGCGATGGGGTTCAATGCACCGAGGCCGAACATCAACGCAACAGACGAACGGAGTTTAAGATCCTCAAAATCGAGAAAATTTAAGTTTTTTTGAGTTTTTTCATAAAGTCCACAATGATCTTGGGCTTTGCCAGTTCATCAATTTCACCCGAGCTGTACCAATTTCCTTCGGTCAATGCAGGGGCTGATTTGCATTTTATTTTTACAAATATAATCTGTTGCTTTTGATGTGTAAGTATATGATTAACCACTGGGTATTGATTTATCTCTTCGACTTCAATCTTTAATTTTTCGATATATTCCTGCACTTTTTCCTCATATTCAAGATTTTCAATTTCTACTAAGTAAAAGTCATACATATTGGCCCAAATCTCTTTCTCAGTTCTCTTTTTTAACCAATATTGCTCGTTATGCTCAAATACAAGATAGAGTAGGAATTTATTGCTCACTTTGGTTTTCTTTGCTTTGGTGGGAATTTTACCCATGCTTTTATTTTCGAAAGCCTTACATTCTATATTGACTGGGCAAACATCGCAAGATGGATTTTTGGGTGTACACACCATTGCCCCAAGCTCCATAACTGCCTGATTGTAATTTCCGGCCTCTGTATTTTTCATTAAATCTGTAGAAATCTCAAATATGTTTTTCTGAACTGTTGGGCTGTCTATTGGGTCAAATATTTCAAAAAAACGCGTAATCACACGGAAAGCATTACCGTCAATGGCAGGTACAGATTCGTTAAATGCAAAGGAAGCTATAGCAGCAGCTGTGTATTTGCCTACACCCTTAAGCTTTTGCAAGTCTTTAAAATTATCAGGAAACCTACCGGCGTACTCGCCAGCTATTGTTTGTGCTGTTTTGTGCAAGTTTCTACCTCTCGAATAATACCCCAATCCCTGCCAAAGCCTTAGTACATTGTCTTCGCTAGCCATTGCCAACGCTTCCACCGTCTTAAAGTTTTCCACAAACTTCTCATAATAAGGTAATCCCTGCTGAACTCTGGTCTGCTGCAAAATAATCTCTGAAAGCCAAATATTATATGGGTTATTGGTATTTCTCCAAGGCAAATCACGTTTATGACTTAAATACCAAGAGATAATTTTTTTTGCAAACATTTTGTTTATTGATTTTTTTTAAGTATGAAAATCGTCGCTTAACTGCTTAATAACTAATAAATTATAAAAAAAAAGATAAAACTTTTTGTGAGAATTCTCTCTAAACCTCTATCTTTGCAGTCCTAAATCTAAATTCATTTAACTAAATAATAATTTTTTTAACAAGTAAATTTAATAAATCGTGACGAAAGCAGAGGTTATTTCGATTATTTCGGACAAAACAGGAGTTGACAAAGCAGTTACTTCAATCACAGTAGAGGCGTTTTTTCAAACAGTTAAAGACAGCTTGGCAAGCGGCGAAGCTATCTATGTAAGAGGTTTTGGAAGTTTTGTAAACAAAAAAAGAGCAGAGAAAAAAGCACGTAATATTTCTCAAAAGACTACTGTAACAGTACCAGCTCATTTCATCCCAAGTTTTAAGCCTTCAAAAGAATTTGTTGAAGAGGTTAAAACAAATGTAAAATAATTTTGATTTGAACGGTTTGAACAAGAAAACGCATTTACTGATAATAGTATTGATAGGAATAGCGAGCTTCGCTTTTTTATTTACCAGACCCAAGTCTGTGGTGAAAGATGTTGCTCAAACCGTTCAAGAATCAAAACCTGACAGTGCCACTACCTCCAAAGAGGCCGCACACAAGCTGTCTGGGAACTCTGAGAAACTCTTGCAGTCTTTGCAAGCTAAGCTTTCATCAAGCACCTCCAAAAACGATGTACTGAAAGAAATAGCCAATCTTTATTCTATAGAATCTGTATTCGACAGTGCAGGATTTTATTTTGAGAAAATCGCTCAAAATCAGTCTTCAGTCGAAAACTGGACTCTTGCTGGTGATGCTTATTTCCAGGGTTTTAACCTTGCTCTTAGCCCAGCCAACATGGAGTTTTTGGTAGAAAAAACAAGATTTGCTTACAACAAAGTTTTGGCCTTGCAGCCAACAAACCTACACGCTAAAACCAATCTAGCGATGAGTTTTGTGGGATCAGACTCACCGATGAAAGCGATAACAATGCTGAGAGAAGTGTTGGATCAAGAGCCAAAATACATTCCAGCCATCATGAGTTTGGGGGGGCTTTCTATGCAATCAAATCAGTACGACAAAGCTGCGGCAAGATTTCAGAATGTTTTACAAATAGACCCAACAAATGTCAACGCCAAATTGGGTTTGGCCTATAGTTTGATAGAACTAGACAAGAAACCAGAGGCGAAAGCACTTTTAACTGATGTGCTATCCCAGGACATCGACGCTGTAATGAAAGATGAAATTACAAAAACTTTGAATAGTTTAAAGTAATCACTATCTTTGCGGTTCGAAAAAAAATCGAATAAGGAATTTTACAATATTATATAAATTTTTAAAGCTATGCCTTGCGGAAAGAAAAGAAAAAGACATAAAATGGCGACTCACAAAAGAAAGAAACGTCTTAGAAAAAACCGTCACAAGAAGAAGTAATTTTTCTTAGAAATACATTTAAGTAAGCAGATATTGTTTATTCTGCTTACTTTTTTGTTCTTTTACAACCTGTTGCTATTCGATTCGTAGCAATTTTTCATGTCAACTCAGCATGTTTTTGAATCTTAAAAGCAAATTATTTTTTAAACTTTTAATTCTTACTCAATTTTGAGCAACGAATTATATATTTCTGCCACACCCAAAGGTGATAGGATAGCCTTATGTCAAGACAAAAGGCTAATCGAATACCATTTTGATGAAACCGAGCATCAGTTTTCTGTCGGAGATATTTATTTTGGTACAGTAAAAAAGGTTGTTTCGGGTCTCAATGCCGCATTTATAGATATTGGTTATGAGAAAGATGCATTTTTGCACTATCATGATTTAAGTCCTAATATTCAGTCTCTCAATAAGTTTACTAAAGACGTTATAGCCAAAAGGCCAGTAAGTCTTAAACTTAAGAATTTTCAGTCTGAGCCGCAAATTGACAAGTTGGGCAAAATAGTAGATGTTTTGTCTAAGAATCAGCCTATTTTGGTTCAAGTAGTTAAAGAACCCATTTCCTCTAAAGGGCCAAGATTATCTTGTGATATTTCTATTGCTGGTCGATATATCGTATTGGTTCCGTTCAGTAATTCTATCAATATATCCAAAAAAATTACAAGCAAGCAAGAAAGACAAAGACTGCACAAGTTGATGTCGTCTGTGAAGCCTGAGAATTTTGGTGTAATCGTAAGAACTGTCGCCGAGAATATGGAGGTCATCGATCTTCAGCGAGATTTGGAAAACTGTTTAGAAAAATGGGAAAACGGACTGAAATTACTTAAAAATGCCAAGCCGAGAGATAGAATAGTTTCAGAAATGGACAGAGCCGCCTCTATTCTTAGAGACATGCTCAACGACGACTTCGATTCTATTGTAGTAGATACAAAGGAGACTTTTGACAGCATGCGTACTTTGCTGCAAAATATCGCTCCTCAAAAAGAGAAAATCCTCAAGTTGCACAGTGGCAAAACAAAAGTTTTCGAGCACTACGGTATTGAGAAACAGTTGAAATCCCTATTCGGCCGTTCGGTAAGTCTTCCTAGTGGAGGTTATTTGATTATTGAACACACCGAAGCGTTACACGTAATAGATGTAAACAGCGGCAACAAATCTACCTCTGAGGTGGATCAAGAAGCTACGGCATTGAGTGTGAATAAGGAAGCTGCAGTAGAAATCGCTCGCCAGTTGCGTCTTAGAGACATGGGGGGTATTGTGGTGGTGGATTTCATCGACATGAAAAAAGTTGAGAATAAGCGTGATGTACACGAAGCTCTCAAAGACGAAATGAAGACCGATAGGTCTAAATATACAGTACTGCCGATTTCAAAGTTTGGACTTTCACAAATTACACGTCAAAGGGTTCGTCCTGAGATGAACGTGGTTACGAGAGAAACTTGTCCAACTTGTAGCGGAACGGGTACGATTCAGGCAAGTATAGCCGTTACTGATCTCATAGAAAACAACTTAGAGTATTTGTTGACCAAACAAAACGAGAAGAAAATCAGTATAATTCTTCATCCGTTTATTTATGCTTATTATAAAGAAGGCCTGATTTCGAAACAGATGAAGTGGTTCTTGAAGTATAAAAAATGGATCAACCTTATCAAAGATTCTTCACTAGGGATGGTGGATTATCATTTCCTAGATTCAAATGGAGACGATATCGAACTAAATAATTAAGAATACTTTTATTATAAAAAAAGACTTTAATCCACCAGATTAAAGTCTTTTTGCTTTTAGAGGATGTCTCAAACTCCTTATGCTTTTTCTATTTCAGTATATTTTTTTTTGAACAAATACATTAAGCCTGCAAATAGCAATGCTGAGACAGCAACATAAGGCAAAGGGATGGTATCAAGCTTCTCTATTTCGGGAGCAATTTTCTTTTGATTCACCAGGTGCATAAGTACCACTGCTAGGCCATTATTGAATATGTGGGCGAAAATGGGTACCCAAATATTTCCAGACCAGTAATATAAGTAGCCAAACAATGCTCCAAGAAACATTCTTGGGAAAAATCCATAAAATTGCATGTGAATGCCACTAAATATGATAGCCGAAATCCAGATAGCCAAATGGTAGTTTTTTATTCCTAAAAGTAATTTTCTTTGTATTAAGCCTCTGAATATCAATTCTTCACCGATACCCGCAATAATTGCAATTACGATTAGGGCGACAAATAATTGTATTGGTGAATCAAACTTTGTAAGGAAATCTGTCAGCGTTTTTGCACTATCTTCCATGCTTTTCATGATCAATTCGAGCCATTCGAGACTTGCTGGCATCTGCATTTTTTCATTTAAACTCTGAACCCAACCACTAAATGGACTGAAAAACAACTGAATAAGTATGACAAAACCAAATATTTGAAGTGATGGTAATGCCTTAAAACTTAAGTCACTGAATTGCTTTTTTTCTACGGCATACCAAAACAATAAGCCTGGTACAATGAAAGTGAAAATAGAAGCAACGCCTTGCGAAAGCATCATTGCCCACCAGCCATTTTTGGAGCTCATCAACACTTCCATAATATTTCCAATGTTACTAAGCTCAATTCCTGACATCAAAATCATCAGTCCGCCTGCTACTATTTGTGCCAAAACTAGTGAAATGAGTAAAATGACAAACAAAATCAGGAGTGAAGTGCCAGGCTTGTTTTCTTTGGTTGTTTGTAAATATTGAAGAAAATCCATAGGAATAGTGCTATACTTTGTCGGTTTAAAATACAAATATGTGGCATTTATCTCTGAAAATCATAAATTTATATACAAACGGTCGTAATTTTGTTGCTCAATAGTTTAGAATGGTAAAAATAGGCAATATAGAATTAGGTGAATTTCCGCTTTTGTTGGCACCGATGGAAGATGTGAGTGATCCACCGTTTCGTCAGGTATGTAAAGAAAACGGTGCCGATATGATGTATACGGAGTTCGTTTCTTCAGAAGGGTTGATTAGGAATGCTCACAAAAGTGTGCAAAAATTGGATATTTTCGAATACGAGCGTCCTATTGGAATTCAACTTTTCGGTAGCGATGTGGATACTATGGCCGAGTGCACTAGAATTGCCACAGGAGCAAATCCTGATCTTATTGACATCAATTATGGTTGTCCAGTTAAGAAGGTAGCATGTAGAGGTGCAGGTGCGGCATTGTTGCAAGATATTCCATTGATGACCAAAATGACGGAGGAAGTAGTGAAAGCTACACATTTGCCTGTAACCGTTAAAACACGTTTGGGTTGGGATGAAAGTACAAAGAATATTGAAGAGGTGGCCGAAAGACTACAGGATGTGGGCATACAAGCATTGAGTATTCATGGTCGTACACGTGCACAGTTATACAAAGGCGAAGCCGATTGGACACTGATTGCTAAAGTAAAAAATAATCCAAGAATTAAAATTCCGATTTTTGGTAATGGAGATATTGATTCACCAGAAAAAGCTTTGGACTATAAAAACAGATTTGGCATTGATGGCATAATGATTGGCCGTGCTGCTATAGGTTATCCATGGATTTTTAATGAAATCAAGCATTTCTTGGCTACTGGAGAATATCTAGATGCTCCCAAAATGGAACAAAGAGTTGCAGCCGCAAGACAGCATTTAAACTTTTCTATACAATGGAAAGGTGATATTTTAGGAATGTTAGAAATGAGACGCCATTATTCTAACTATTTCAGAGGACTTCCGCACTTTAAAGAATACCGCATGAAACTGGTGCAAACTTTAGAAAAAGAAGAACTTTTCGAAACCCTAGATTTGATTTTGAAAGAATTTGACGGAATTGTTTTGGAATCTAAGGCCAAGGTTGTGGAGTATGGTGGGGCGGATTGAGATAGAAAAGTAGTTTTCATTTATTCTGGTTGAGTCATATACTTGATACAATAGGATTCGAAAGTTTCGATTCCTATTGTCCAATTCAATTTAAAGCTGCATAGATTTCAAACGATTTAGGATGCCCTAATTGCTTTAAATTGTTGTAAGGATTATTTGATGTTGGCTTTTAAGAATTTTTCTTACTAGAATAAACGAACCGTTTTATATTTCTGATCAATTTCATAGCTTTTGAGGATTGAATATATAACAAAAAAGAGAGCGAAAGCTAGTCATGGTCGGAAGATTAAATATCTTCCGGCCATTTTTTGTTATTAATGATTTGTCGTTGTCTTAGACTTATGAATTTGTATCTTTGGCTACGCTTTCTTAAAATCTAATGACAAATTTCAAGAACCACAAGGTATCAGTAAGCCAACTGATAGGGTTAATACCAGAGGCTTTATTAACCCACCTATCCTCTAATACGAATGTTGACTATTATACTAAAGTATTGCATGCCAAAAAGGTATTCTATCTACTACTTTATGGAATTCTAGACAATGAGAAATTAAGCCAACGCACTTTAGAAGATACTTTTAACGATTCTGGATTTAAAGTACTGTTTGACTTAGATGAAAGGGAAACCGTTGTCAGAAGCTCCATTTCGGAAAGGCTTTGAATGTTGACTATTATACTAAAGTATTGCATGCCAAAAAGGTATTCTATCTACTACTTTATGGAATTCTAGACAATGAGAAATTAAGCCAACGCACTTTAGAAGATACTTTTAACGATTCTGGATTTAAAGTACTGTTTGACTTAGATGAAAGGGAAACCGTTGTCAGAAGCTCCATTTCGGAAAGGCTTTCAAAGATTGACTATCATTACTTTAAGGAAGTCTATGAGTTCATCTACACTACTTTTTCAGA
>NZ_RJUE01000013.1 GCF_024343735.1 Lacihabitans sp. CCS-44 | reverse complement strand
TCCATCTGTATCTGTTGCGGTCAAGGCATTGATGGCCGTTTGACCTGCCGTTGATGCTATCGCCGCATTGCTGTCGTTGTTCGCTACTGGAGGATTGTTGCTCACTGGAATGCTTATTGTGGCTGGTGTTAAATCTTCTGCTCCGTTGTTGTCTATCGCTGTAAACGTAAAGGTATCGGTGCCATTCGCAGTGCCTGTTGGGTCATACGTTAGTGTGGCTACCTGGGCTGGTGTCAATACTTGACCTGCTGTAACAGCTACTCCACCTACATATAAGGTTCCCAATGTTGGTAAGGTCTCTATTCTGTAGTTCGCAATCGTTCCATCTGTATCTGTTGCGGTCAAGGCATTGATGGCCGTTTGACCTGCCGTTGATGCTATCGCCGCATTGCTGTCGTTGTTCGCTACTGGAGGATTGTTGCTCACTGGAATGCTTATTGTGGCTGGTGTTAAATCTTCAGCACTGTCATTGTCAATAGCTGTAAACGTAAAGGTATCGGTACCGACATAAGTCCCATTTGGAGTGTATCTTAAATTACCCAAATCAAAAGGATTTATCAATTGGCCAACAGTAACTGCAATACCAGCAGAATCTAATGTACCTTGAGATGGTAAACTGGTAATTTTGTAAGTAGAAATTGTTCCATCGATATCCGTTGCTACTAAAAGATTTAGCGTTGTTGCTCCAGCATTAACTGCCACTGAAGGATTTGTATCATCTACTGCTACTGGAGGATTGTTTAAAGCCGTCAAACTTACTGTTGCTTCATTACTTGTATTTCCAGCAGCATCTTTCACATTATAAGTGATAGGTGTAGGACTAAGATAAAACCCACTTTCGGCAGTGAATGTAATTTCTCCAGTCGTCAAATTAACTGTCCAAACTCCTTCTCCAGAAACAGTTTTGGTTTTTCCATTTGAAAGAGCATCTGCTCCTAGTATTTCAACGGTTGTCGGTTCAGCCGTGTCACCAGTATTATCATTTGCTACAACATCTAAGGTCTTGAAAGTTCCAGCAAGAAATGTATCATTATCGTTTGTTGCTACGGGAGGTACATCTCTCCAATCTCTATCTCCTCCAATGTTATGGTCAGGATAACTTGATGGAGTTGTGCCATTGGTTACATTGTTTGTACTTGTTAGTCCACTTATAGTGTCGTATTCGTCAAGCAAGCCGTCAATATCTGAATCCACTGCTCCAAAATAAGCTTTTTCTGAACCATCAATAATAAAATTACCGTTTGTATCAAAACCCTCTAATCGATCCCCTTTACCATCATTATCGGTATCAAGATCTAAATAATCGGCCGAATCTGTACCATCAAGATTTACTGGGGTAATTCCGTTCCCTCCAAAAGATGAAGAATTATCATAAGGATCATTTAGTCCATCTCCATCAGTATCAGTTGCTGAATATGCAATATAACCGGCCGTCGTTTGTGATTCTATATTATCGACAATTCCATCATTATCAGCGTCAATATCTACATAATTTGATCTTCCATCTGAGTCAGTATCAGTCAAAGGCAATCCTGTTCCATCAACGATATCTGCTAATCCATCATTGTCTGTGTCTGTTATTGCCAAGCCTGTTCCTGTTCCAATTTGTCCGTTGTTGTCTGGATCTGTCCCACCAGCTTCAACTATATCTAATATACCATCGTCATCACTATCCAAATCTAGATAATTTGGCAAGTTATTTCCATCTGTATTAGGAGTAGCTAACTGTGTACCACCATTATTTTTATCTGTAATATCGCTCCATCCATCGCCATCGGTATCAGTTATTGACCCTGTGCCTATAACACCGTCATTATCTGAATCTGTACCACCAGCTTCAATTACATCTGAAATACCATCATTATCACTGTCTCTATCGATAGCATTTCTATTTCCATCGCCATCTGTATCGGCATTCAAAAGTGGTGTTCCAGCTACAAAAGACCCGCTTGAGCTATTATTAAAGGGATCTACTGCATCTGTAAGACCATCAGCATCAATATCCAAAGATTGACCTGCTCCATACTCTCCATCACCATCTGGGTCTATTCCCCCAGCTTCAATTACATCTGCTATACCATCATTGTCACTATCTAGATCCATAAAATCATAAATTCCATCACCTCCGAAGTCTGTTGGTATCAAGCCTGTCAATGTTGGAACGTCTATTGGCAAACCTGTCCCATCTACTGGAGGTCTATTTCCTGAACCAGGATAAGTTCCTGGAAAACCATCTCCATCTGGATCTGAACCGCCAGCCTCTACAACATCTGTAATACCATCGTTATCCGTATCTAAATCTAAATAATTTGGAATACCATCGTTGTCCAAGTCAGTATATCCTTCGTAAGTATCCAATATACCATCATTATCATCATCGACATCAACAGTATCTAAAAACCCATCATTGTCTGAATCGGGAACCTCTCTCCAGTCTCTTTCTGGACTAGAGTTTTCTTGATTGTTGGGCTGGCTTGTCGGTGTTTGATTGTTGTTTACATTGTTTGCAGTACCAATTCCGCTAACCAAATCAAATATATCTGCCAAACCATCATTATCCGCATCTGTAAATGAAGCAAAGTCTAAAACTCCATCCGAGTTTGCATCTACTTCTGAAGGATCTAATGATCCTGATGCTCCAAAGTGATTTTCTCCTAAATCTTTGATACCATCATTATCTGCATCGGTATCAACATAGTCAGGAGCTGACCCTCCATCTAAATTTATAAATCCTCCAGGAGTTCCTGAATTATCCACATCATAGGCATTGTCTACTCCATCTCCATCCGAATCTGATCCAGCTGGCAATAAATAGCCCAATGTTGACTGTCCTTCAATATTATCGACAATTCCGTCATTGTCTGCATCAATATCATATTGATTGGACAGTCCGTCTCCATCTCTATCGCCAAAATAGCTTAAACTTGAAGAGTTGGACGCTCCAGTTGGGGTATCAGGATCCATAGAATCACCTAAGCCATCATTGTCAGAATCTACAAGACTACCACTACCTAGCTTACCATCATTATCCGGATCGCTATTGGTATAAAACAATGATTCCCAGTTATCTAAGACACCATCATTGTCTGAATCCAAATCTAAATAATTAAACTTTCCGTCTTGGTCTTTATCATTCAAAGTTGGAGCAGTACCACCATTATCACTATCTGTCAGGTCACTCCATCCGTCTCCATCTGTATCCGTAATGCTTGCTCCTGTTCCTATTATTCCATTTTTTTCTGAATCAGCCCCACCTGATTCTATTGTATCCACTATTCCATCATCATCACTATCGAGATCATAAGGATTTGGGTTTCCTGTTCCCAAAGTTCCGCCATCTCTATTATCATTTGGGTAAGAATTAGGCTTTCCATCGCTATTTGTATCAGCTCCGGTGGTTAGCAAAGCATTTGCTATATTTTCAGCTACACCATCATTACCAACGTCTCCATCAACTAAATCAGCAAAACCATCTCCGTCCGCATCTGTGGCTGTATCTACTTTTCCATCGTTGTTGGTATCAGTACCACCAGCCTCTTTGATATCTTGAATTCCATCATTATCAGAGTCAATATCTAAGTAGTTTGGAATGCCATCATTATCAGTTGAGCCAAAAGGCATACTGTCAGCCTTTCCATCATTATTGGCATCCGGGCCCGTAGCCATTAATACATTCGAAGTATTCTCTGCAGTGCCATCGTTATTGGCATCTCCGTCAATTGTATCGTCATATCCATCGTTGTCTGCATCTAAATAACTATCCAGTTTTCCATCGCCATTGGCATCAGTGCCAAAAGTTTCGACAACATCAGGAATTCCATCATTGTCTGCATCTAAATCATAAGGATTTGGTTTTGAATCTCCATCAGCGTTTGCTTTCAAATAGCTATTTGGAATTCCATCGCTATCGGTGTCAGCACCTGTTGTCAAATATGCATTTGCTATATTTTCAGCAGTACCATCGTTTCCTACATCACCGTCAACTGTATCGTCAAGTCCGTCTTTATCAGTATCGGCAAAAGAATCTATTTTCCCGTCACCATTTTGATCAAATCCGCCTACTTCGGCGATATCAGAAAGGCCGTCGTTATCAGAATCTAAATCTATAAAGTTTTTTATTCCGTCTCCGTCAGAGTCCAAATCCGCAATTGCATCACCACCTGTACTTGCATCATAAAGATTTGCAAGTCCGTCGTTATCAGTGTCTGTTAGTACATCTACTTTACCGTCGCCATTTGAGTCAACTCCTCCTGCTTCAACTAAATCTGGGATGCCGTCATTATCACTATCTAAGTCAAATTGCACAGGAACTCCGTCACCATCTGGATCAAACTTATCATTCAATCCATCATTATTTACATCAACAAATCCAGGAAACTGAGGGTCTAAGAAATTAGGAATTCCATCAGAGTCGTGGTCGGCACTTGGATTTACACCACCTGGAGACTCTACTGTATCAGGTATTCCATCGTTATCATCATCTATGTCTAAATTATCACTTACCCCGTCGTTGTCATTGTCGCAATCAGGAAGCTCTGTATTAAATTGTGAACTTGAAGTTGTAAATGGCCAAAACCAAGTATTTATCACTCTAACATTACCAAAGTCATCATCAAAAGTCGCCGAAGCATTACCAGTACTTGAAATAGAAGGAACTGGGAAAGTAGTGACCATAGTTGGTCCATAATTACCATTCCATCCATGACCCGGAGAAGACTGACCCACGTTTGAATTGTTTATACCAACTCCCGTGGTGTTATTGCTGTTTGCAGCTTGTCCTGTAGTAGTTGGTAGAGAAGAGTCGTCCCAATACATAGTAATGTTGCTCTCCACAGTTGGCCTTATAGATGAAATAGAGAAACCATTTAAGTTCCACTCTGCATCGTACAAAGGCATGTTTGTTCTACCTTTATTTAGTGTAAACTTAAAATTCAGGTTTTGATTAGCAGCCACGGCACCTCCAAGGCCATTCAAACCATCCCACACCATCACATTATTACCACTTTGAACATTGTATCCGTATAAATATCTATCTGTGGTTCCTTCTTGATATCCTGCAGTACCATTAATATCTAACAAAATTTTCACATCACCAGATGCAAATGTCTTATATGGTATATAAAATCCTCCTGGACAACCGTAAATTTGCCCGTTTATTATTGGAGGAGCAGGTGGGTCAGGAGTTGGATAATTATTAATATCTGGTTCGTTCAAGAATGTCTTAAATCCATTTGGCAATGACGGAGAGGCAGCAGAGTATTTTGATTTTCTACCTATGGCCCAGTCAGTTTCTGTAGATGTAACACCGTAAAAGTTAAATGCTAAGTTAAAAGCCAAAGGGTTAAAATTATTGAATTGAACTTTAACAACTGTAGAGTCAGAGGTATATGCATAAAAAGCAGGACTTACTGCATCTGCAACTACCCCATTATAATTGTCTGAAGGCTTACCCGCTATCAAACCCCATTTACCAGCAAAAACTCTACCTTTATAGGTAGTGCCATTTGCACGTCCAACCGTTAAATCCCAAAATGGTGCAATAGCTGCTGCACTTACTGAACCACCGGCACCACGATAAATTTCTATGAAATATTCTCCGTTAGCAGAAGGGTCAAATGTTATTGGCTTATAGCCTGCCGTGTTAGTTCCACCTGGTATGTAAGGCCCAGCTACTGCTTGGGCATAATCGGCAACTAAACCGTTGCTTCCAGCTGCTGTTAATAAAGCCGTTTCTGCAACAACAACGGTTCCCGCTTCGTTTCTGATACGATAGTACATATCCGTAACCAACGTAGCACTTCCACGGGTCATCCACCGAAATCCAAAATAAAGGTTTTCATTGGCATGATCTCCAATTTTAAACTTGATCCTGTTTTCTACAGGGCAGTTAAAATAAGACCCATAATCTGTTGGTGAGTAATACAACGAAGCTACGTTGCTGGAATTTGGCGAGACTTCCTTGGTTCCCTCCGCAAAACCATTAAAAGTGACACATGTTATTAATAGGAAAACGATTGTTGAAAAATTTCCTTTTAATTTCTGAAAATTAAGGATATTTACGTTCATAATTAGGAATTTTGGCGGACCTCTCTATTTCTCTTTTATAAATTTATTAGGAGCGAAACAAGAAAAAATCCAATCTTTTGATTGAAAAAATTATCTATTTATTTAATCTTTCAAAAAATGTGCCAAAAGAAACAAACTTCCCTACCTAAAAGTACACACACAAGCCAGCCAGAATGCAACTAATTAAATATCATAATATTACATGATTGCTTTGACTTAAAAATATTTGAATATTATTTCAAAAAACTAAAATTTATTGGGAAAAAGGTAGATTTTAAACCACAAAAAAAGCCTTTCCTCACAAGAAGAAAAGCTCGTTTTAACAGTCAAAAAACTTGTGCTTTAGACCAGAAACTTAAGTATAAAGATTAGATTTTTGGCAACTCAATGTTGACTTTAGCCTTCAAATCATTCAGTAATGTGTATAGCCCAAAAAAGGTTCTGTTGACATACAAACCATGCTGAGAACCTCTAGCCGCGTTAGCATTTTTTAATTCTTTTACAGAGGCCACATACTCAAAATATCCATACACTTCTTGTACGTAAGAATCATTCCCAAAGTCGAAAGTAGAATGGGTAAACGGCCTACCTAATATCTCAATCATTTTATAAAATAAATCGAAGAAAAATTGCTGAAGATGCTCCGAATCTTCTCCTAAGACAAACTCCAATTCTTTGAATATTTCCATCATTCTTTCTGGTTTATCCAAAATATTGGGATTTATCAAAGCAAAATAACTATTGTAAAAATCTTCTGGAATAACTTTTATACAGCCAAAATCCAATATTCCCAACTTTCCATCTTGGGTAAACAAAAAGTTACCTGGATGCGGGTCAGCATGCACTTCCTTGAGCGTATGCATCTGAAAATGATAAAAATCCCAGAGAGCTTGACCAATCTGATTTCTAGTTTCCAGTGAAGGATTTGTGGACAAAAACTCCTTCAAATGCAGACCCTCCAACCAATCCATGGTAATGATTTTTTCGGACGAATACTCAGGATAATAGTTCGGAAAAAATACATTTTTCAAATTCTCACAAAGCTTAGTCACCTCCATCGACCTCCGCAATTCTAGCTTATAATCAGCTTCTTCCAAAAGTTTAGTTTCTACTTCTACAAAATATCGGTCTATTTCTGCGTCATTCAGATTGAGCAATTGTACCGCCAATGGTCGAGCCATTTTCAGGTCAGAACTTACACTTGAAGCCACTCCGGGATACTGCACTTTTACAGCCAAATTTTTCCCATTTTTGGTAGCCTTGTGCACCTGACCAATACTCGCTGCGTTGGAAGCTTCTAAGTTAAAACTATCGAATATTTCAAACGGAGACTTGCCAAGACTTCCCTTAAAAGTCTTGATTACCAGTGGCCCAGACAATGGTGGAGCCGAATATTGTGACATCGCAAATTTGTCGGAATAAGCTTTGGGCAACAAACTTTTGTCCATGCTCATCATTTGAGCCATTTTTAAGGCACTACCTTTTAAATTACTCAAAGCCTCATATACATCCTCTGCGTTGTCGGCATGAAGTTGTTCTTTTGTCAGCGTGGGATCAATGAGTTTTTTGCCATAATGCTTGATATAATTCCCTCCAACTTTAGCTGTTGCTTTTACAAATTGTGTTGCCCGTGCTACTTTTGAGGTAGGAATACTTTCTTGATTTTTCATGAATTTATTAAGAATATTGAAAATCAGCAATTTAAATACTGAAAATCAAATTTCATTTCTTGTTTTGATATAAAAATTTACCCAAATCCAACAAACTATCAAAAGGTGTGCGACCCAGCCAGTCCATGGTCGTATTCACAGATTTCTCAATCAGTGTATCTGTTTTTTCGAACAATCTACTGTCATCATTTATCCAAAAATCTATAATAGCCAGAACCAACATCCAAACTAAATCTGGATATTTTGAAGTCAAAAATGGTATCGTTCTGGGCTCTATTTCTCGAGTTTCTTGCCCAAAAACCACCAATTCGTTCATGAAATCCAGAAAAACCTCTTTGGCTTGATGAAAATCTGCATTTGGTTTCATAGCAAAAGGCTTCTCCAATTTCTCGCTGATTTTGAGAATATAACTCCTATTATGTTTGGCGTTTTCTATTAGCGTAAACAGAAAAGAAAGTAGCTTTTCCCTCACAGAATATGACTCATAAACCTCCTCTTTTCTGATGTCTGCGATGGTTTCCTCCACCAAATGCTTCCAAAATTCAGCATTGATTTGCTTGAAAGAGTTGTAGTTGTCGTAAAATTCCGACTCCTCTATTTTGAGCTTTTTCGCGAATTTGTAAATCGATTCTGGCTCATGTCCATGCTCCAGAATGTATGCCATATATTGTTCTTTTATCTTGTTTTTCATCGAATTATCCATAAATATTTGAAAGAAATGACGTTGTATTATTAATCGTTTTAAGTAAGTTTTTGGGATATTTCGAGATAGGCAAGCCTAATAAATCGGCATAATTTTCTCCCAATAAATATCTGCTTTGAGCTACAAAATATCCAGTAGCCAATTCACTATTTGCCATTTTTTGGTAAGAGTTACCGAGCGATGCCGTTAGTTGTTTCCCTATTTCTGACGACCTAAATTGCCTTTTTGATATGGCTTTGTCAAACATGATGGCCTTCTGTACATCAAAAACCAACAGTTCTTTTTCTAAACCCAAAAAACTACCCACCACTGCCCAATGGTGATAATAGGCTTTTTCGAAAACTGAATCTACTTCTACGCCCAATTTCCTTAAACCTCTCAATACAATCAATGAAAAAGAGAGATTGGTTCCGAGCATATCTTCTTGGTTGATGGGAACTCCCCATTTCATGTCCCACTTCCCAGATTTGAGTATCATAAAACGCCAAAAAGCATGCATCAAACGGACTTTGAGAAGTAAAATAGTTATGGTTTTTTCTTCCCAAAAACGTTGAGTCATTACGTTTTTCACGAATTTGCCCGTTTCTAAAAGTCTGTTGTAAGTATCGTGTTGAATCCTGCCCGAAAAACCCAAAACCCTCGCACCGTCTTCGCCCAAATAACAGTAAGGAAGCGAGTAACAGCCCAAAATAATTCCGATACTTGCTTGGTATTTTTTAAAAAACTCGGTGGCTCTTACTATTTCTTTTAGGTCATAAAAAGTCGGTAGACTTTGATTGTTTTCAAAAAATGCAATGGTTTCGTAGTCTTGCTCAGAAAAATCATGTTGGTCAAAATCACTTAAAAAAGGCATCAAAATCGAACCTAATTTGTGTCCATGTTTGTCAAAAAGCTTTTGCATGAGTTCATCCGCAAGCCAATCGCCTTTTTGTCTGTAAGCATCTAACACACCATTTTCGAATACCATCTTTAAGTTTCTGATACATTAAAAACACCAGAAAATCGAATTTTGTTTTTTATTTACAATAAATAATCGATAATCGAATAGTAGTAAAGAATACGGTAAGAAAGCAAAAGAATGTACTGTCACTGTTGGCTTTCTTCTAAGAATTTATTTTAATTCTCAAAGTTTAAAAATACTATAAAGCACTGATTAACAAATAAATACATATATACAACCATTTACTTTTCAACACATTATAAACCAGAATTTAAATACTAATTATTCCTAATATTTTCTGTGCAGTCCGTTGAAAAATTTTGGCTAGTCTAAATTTAAAAACTTGGGCAATGTTAGAACCAAAATTTTTCAGAGGATCATTTCGGACCGCCGATGCGGCACAGAAAGTGTTTTTTTGATCGGTCCGATGATTCGGCTTTTTTTTCGAAAAAAAAGAATGCCCGCCTGGCAAGGCACACAAAGTATGGAAAAGTATTTTTTGTGAAAAACAATAATTTTAACTAAGAACCTTATTTTTGTAAAAAAACCTCTTTTTCTATGTCGGCCCAAACAAGAATAGACGAACTTACTGACCTGCTCAACTATTACAATCACCGCTATTATCAAGACACCGTATCGGAGGTTTCCGACCAAGAATTTGATTTTTTGCTGAAAGAATTAGAAACCCTAGAGACTCAAAATCCTTCTTTAAAAAGGCCCGATTCTCCGAGCCACAGAGTTGGGGGAACCATTACCAAGTCTTTCGACACGGTTGCACACAAATATCCCATGCTTTCATTGTCCAATACTTACAGTGAAGATGAGCTGAGAGATTGGGACGACCGTATAAAAAAAGGCCTCAACGGTGCTGAATACGAATATATATGTGAAATAAAATTTGATGGAATCTCGCTCTCTTTGACCTATGAAAACGGAATTTTGGTTAGAGGGGTTACGCGTGGCGACGGAACGCAAGGCGACGACATCACCACCAATATAAAGACGCTCCGTAGTCTTCCTTTGAAAATAAATCAAAAGAAATCCAATGCTTCTCAGATAGATTTATTTGGCAGAAATAACATCGGGCTTGATTTCGAGATTCGTGGGGAGGGTTTTATGCCCAACGAAGTATTTGAACGTATAAACTTGGAGCGTGAAGACATTGGGGAGGCTCCGCTGGCCAATCCTAGAAATGCGGCTGCGGGTACTTTCAAAATGCAGGATTCAGGCGTGGTGGCCAGTCGAAACCTCGACTGCTACATTTATCAGTATTTATCCGAAAATGATGAATTCAAAACCCACGAAGAAAGCTTGGTGGCTTTAAAAAATGCAGGTTTTAATGTATCGGATAGTTACAAAAAAGTAAATAACATCGAAGGTGTGATTGCATACATCAACGAATGGAGTGAAAAACGACATGGCTTGAAATGTGCTACAGACGGCATAGTGATAAAAATCAATGATTACGCCCAGCGAGAAGACTTGGGTTTTACGGCAAAAAGTCCACGTTGGGCGATTGCTTACAAGTACAAAGCTGAGTCAAAATCTACAGAATTGTTAGATGTAACTTTCCAAGTTGGGCGTACTGGAGCCATTACGCCAGTGGCCGAACTCAAGCCAGTGGAACTTTCTATGACCACTGTAAGAAGGGCCACCTTGCACAATGCTGACGAAATAAAAAGATTGGGATTGTCCATCGGCGACCAAGTTTTTGTAGAAAAAGCGGGGGAAATCATACCGAAAGTGACCGGTGTGGACACCTCAAAACTTCGTGAGGAGGCCACACGAGAAAGTTCAAAAGTTGGTTTTCCGACAAATTGCCCTGCTTGTAACTCCGAATTGTATAGAAATGAAGGCGAAGCCGCTTATTATTGTCCAAACGAAATGGGCTGTCCTCCACAAATAAAGGGAAGAATCGAGCATTTCATTCAGCGAAAAGCAATGAACATCGACTCGCTGGGCGAAGGCAAAATTGAGATTTTGATGGAACAAGGCCTAATTTCGGATGTTTCGGATCTGTACACATTGAGTTTTGATAGATTATTGGGCATAGAAAAAGTACATACCGACGAAACCACTGGAAAAGAACGCAAAGTGAGTTTCAAAGAAAAAACCGTTCAGAATATCTTGGATGGAATAGAAAATTCTAAAAATCAGCCTTTTAGCAAAGTGCTTTTTGCATTGGGCATTCGGTTTGTGGGAGAAACCACCGCACAAAAACTGGCGGCCTATTTCAAAACTCAAGAAGCCTTACAAGCCGCTACTTTTGAAGAACTCCGAAATGTGCCTGATGTAGGCGAAAAAGTGGCTCAAAGCTTGCAGCTGTATTTTAAAGAAGATAAAAACCTAAAAATAATAGAAAACCTAAAGGCTGCAGGACTGAAATTTGAGGCCGAAAACATAGTATTGGAAAAAGAAAGTGAAGCTCTGATGGGCAAAACTTTTCTTTACACAGGTACTTTTGAGTCTTTTTCCAGAGAAGAATTGGAACAAAAAATTGACAGTAATGGCGGAAAATTGGTGAGTGGAGTTTCCAAAAAGCTTGATTTCTTGATAGTGGGAGAAGGAGCCGGACCATCCAAACTCAAAAAAGCCGAAGACCTCGGCGTAAAAATGATAAACGAAGAAGAATTTAAGGCGATGTTGTAAAAATAATTGAAAAATGATAAATACTAATTGTTCCTAATATTTTCTGTGCAGTCCGTTGTAAAATTTCACTCCTTCAATTTTTCTAAGAACGACTAACGTCAAAAGCGAAATTTTTCAGAGGATCATTGCACAGAAAGTGTTTTTTTGATCGGTCCGACGATTCGGCTTTTTTTTCGAAAAAAAAGAATGCCCGCCTGGCAACGCAAACGTAGTATATCAAAAAACATTTTCTAAAGTCAGAAATTTTAGACCCTTAATTGATTAGAATTAAAATATTTAAATGAAATACCTAAAACTCATCCTCAAAGCCTTGAAAGGCGACGAGACCATGGACTACACCAGTATATCCATCAACAAAGCCCTCTTACTTTTGGCCGTTCCGATGGTGGTGGAGATGTCCTTCGAATCACTATTTGCACTGGTTGATGCCTTTTTTGTGGCCAAATATGTCGGTACAAATGGCATGGCCACAGTTGGACTGACTGAGTCGGTTCTGACTATCATTTACTCCTTGGCTTGGGGCATCAGTACGGCTGCTACGGCCATTATTGCTCGTAAAATAGGCGAAAAGAACCCACAAGATGCTTCGAAATCTTTGATGCAAATCATCAATATTTCGGGAGGAATAGGGATAATTTTGGCGGCGGTTGGTTTCTACTATTCTGCCGAAATATTGAAACTCATGGGCGGCTCTGACCAACTCATCGAAGAAGGAATTGGCTACACGCAAATTCAGTTTTTGAGTGCACCTATCATCATGTTGTTGTTTTCGTTGGGTGGTGCTTTACGCGGAGCTGGCAATGCTTCTTTGGCCATGAATGCCATGATTATCGCCAATTTGATCAACATGTTTCTGGATTTTATCTTTATTCCCATCATGGGCATGGGTGTAGAAGGAGCCGCTTTGGCGACGATTATAGGCCGCAGTGTGGGCGTGGCAATACAGCTTTCGGCGTTTTTTACCAATAATATCAACCTCAAACTTACACTCAAAAAATGGTTTGCAGACTGGCGATTGATTTTTGAAATACTGAAAATATCGGCAGGAAGTGCTGGACAGTTTATCATTCAGTCGGCCAGTTGGGTGTTTCTGATAAGGATATTGTCAGACTTTGGCTCTGAAGTGGTGGCCGGTTATACCATCGCCATCCGTATTATTGTGTTTACAATTTTACCCTCGTGGGGACTGGCCAATGCCGCAGCTACTCTGGTTGGGCAAAACTTGGGAGCAAAACAACCCGAAAGAGCAGCCAAATCAGCTTGGAGAGCGGCGTTTTTCAACATGGGTTTCTTGGGCATTGTGGCCATCTTGTTCTTTATTTTTGCCAGACCACTGGTAATGTTGTTTGACGAAAATCCTGTAGTAATGGAAACTGGCGTAGAATGTCTGCAAATACTTTGTGCGGGTTACATATTTTTTGGCTTCGGTATGGTGATGTCGCAGGCCATCAATGGATCTGGCGACACCAAAACTCCTACGGTGCTGAATATCATCGGTTTTTGGGTGTTGCAGATACCAATAGCCTACATTTTGGCGGTAAAACTAGACTGGAAACAAACAGGAGTATTCTGGGCAGTAGTCATCAGCGAATCCATCTTGGCCGTTCTCGCCATTCTATATTTCAAAACGGGTAGGTGGAAAAAGAATACTATTGATTTTTGAGGTTGAGTGTATTTATTAGTTCGTCTGAATTAAAGATTAAACAAAATTTTTGTTTGGATAAACCTTTTAAGTCTGAAATAAACACTTGGAATTGAGTACTTTGAACATTATATTTGTAAAAGTCAACCTATTAAAATCTAAACACAGATATTCTTATGAAAATATTAACGAAACTCACTTTTTCAGACAACAATCTCATTACGAATGCATTAATTAAAAAATAATTCACAATTTAATATCGATATTATCGAAACTCTGAGAATGAGTTTCGTAATCATACTCGTTACCACCAATTATTTAGAACTAAATTCAAAATATGAAAATTAAGGCAAATATTGATGTTATTACCGAAAATTTTAAAATTCATTATCTTGATATAGATAAATATGACAATGATATAATATTAGCCATTAAAAATAATATAACTAAAATTTGCAACGGTATAGCTGGCGATGACGATATTGAAGTTTTAAAGATTGAAATACGTAATTGGTTTGTAGGTAAAGATGAATCAAAAAAGCATGGGTTCATTGCAGAATTTTTTTGTCATCTCTACTTAAACCAATTACATTTCGAACAACACTTTCTTTTTAAAAATTTAGAAGAAACAAAATCTATGAAGAAAGGTTTTGACGGATTATATGAATATGAAGGTGAAATATTTTTATATGAAAGTAAATCAAGTTTAGCATCTACTGCTACCGCAACACATAATGGAAATATTAGTGAAGCCTATCGTGATTTAAGAGACAAACTAAATGGTTCAAAAAAGGATGTTCATGGAAATCCAATTGACCCTTGGTCTAACGCAGTAAACCATGCAAGTCTTCAACAAGTTAATCCGAATAAAACTTTAATTCAAAATTTAGGTGATTTTAAAAAACAATTCATAAAAGGCTTATATAGTCATATTAGAAACTTTAATGTGATACCGAGTTCAACAATATATTTGGGCACAAATTGGAAAAGCATTGACAGAGCTGATTTAAAAACTAAACTATTCGGATTGGTATCAAATTATGAATTCAAAAAAATCAATATTCTTTGTATAAATAAGAAAGCTATTGATGACTTTATAACCTATATAAACACTTAAGATGTCAGAAAAAGCACAGCTTATCGCTCTCAAAAATAGCGAAGAATTTAATTCAATTTTTTCTAGGTTGCTAAAGAACGAGAATTCAATTTCTGAATCAGAGAAGGAATATATTCTTTTATGTGCATTACTCTTTTTCAAGGTTTACAATAACGATAATCGCTACAAAAGCTATTTTAGGTTAGTATATTATATAATTTTAAAATACTCTTTGCTTTTCAGAGATTTTCGACCGTTATATGATATAAGCTTGCAAATTGGATTTTATCCAGTTTGTAAAACTATTTTAGATAAAAATCTAATCGAATTAAATAGCATTTCTAGTTTACTGTCTTACAAAATAATTGGTGAGAAATTTATTAATGCTCGCGAAGGATATCTGGAAACTTTAGAACAGCATTCTGCAAGTATTTTTTTACTCAAAAGTAATTTAGAAGGTCTTGTTTACGTAGCTCCAACTTCCTTCGGAAAAAGTTCATTGATTAAAGATTTTATAATCAATAATTCGTTTAAAAAAATAGGAATTATTGTACCAACTAAATCATTACTAGTTCAAAACTTTAAGGATATTAAAGACTTAAATTTGAGTTATAAGTTAATCACACACGATGAAATGTATTTTGGTGAGGAAAAATTTATTGGCGTTTTAACTCAGGAACGGGCAACAAGGTTGTTGAGAAAAAATGTTTCGTTTGATATTCTATTTATTGACGAAGCTCACAACTTATTTAGATACAATAAAAAAAACTCACGTGGGATTTTGCTAACACGATTAATTGAAATGAATCGTGCTGTTAATAATCATAAAGTAATTTATCTTTCACCTTTAATAGACTTACCAGAAAATATCAAGTCAAGTGAAAATTCAAATATTGAATCTGTAATAGTAAAACATAATTTAAAATCAGAAGAAATCTTTTTATGGGAAAACGAAATAACTTCAATCTATAATCGATACACTAATGAATACCTGAAAATTAATGAACGAATTGGATTTTATGAATATATCCAATTTAATTCTAAAAAGAAAAATTTCATTTATAATTTCCGCCCAAAAAATATTGAAATACTTTCACGAGAGCTTTATGATAATTTACCAACAGATGAAGACGATGATGAAATTAATCAAATCATAAATACTGTTAGCAGCGAGGTTCATGATAAGTTTTACGCAATTAAATATCTAAAAAAAGGCATAGTATATATACATGGAAAAATTCCAAATCAAATTAAAGAATATCTGGAATTTAAATTTAAAAAGATTTCAAACCTGAAATATATAATTGCCAATAAAGTAATTTTAGAAGGAGGGAATTTACCTATCGATACAATATTTATTACCAGTACAAATTACCTTAACGGGAAAGATTTGGTAAATTTGATAGGGCGTGTAAACAGGTTAAATTATGTTTTCCAAGAACAAGATTTGTACAAGTTAATTCCAAAAATTCACTTTATCAATCGTGTGGATTTTCAAGGAAATTATTCTATGAAAAACAAAATAGAACTTTTAAGAAATCACAGTTTCAAAGATAAATTAGAAAATCCATTGCTTAAAAATTATAATATTGACGATTTGGATTTTGCTAAAACAGAATATCTAACAAAAGAGCAAGTCAAAGAAAGACGACGAGAAAAGGATCAAAAACTAAGAGAAAACACATTTTTTATTATTGAAAATAGAAATACTGAAGCTCAAGATATAAGAATAAAAAAATATTTTATTGAAAATAGCTTTGAAGAAATATACGAGAACTTCGATAATGTAATTCCACAAATCATTCTTAATTTTGAACTATTTACTCAAACTGAATGGGGGAATTTAAACCTCATTCAAAAGGTTACTGCAATTTTTATTAGTAATCTAACTGATAAGATAATCGATTATGAGGTTGAACGTTTAAAAAATCCAGCTGCACAGAACTATTACAATTTTTATTTAACTACTACTCAAAAGCAAGCATTAAAACAAAATATCATTTCAACGTTTCAATTCTTTAAAACAAAAGCTAATACATTAGACCCATATATTTTTATTGGCAAATCATATGGTGAAGTTATTAGAAATTCAAATGTTTATAATAGCCAAGTTTATAAAGATACCGTATATGTTAATCTACAAGACAAATCAGATGAAATTCTTATAAATTTAAGTGTTATAAAAATAAAAATAGAAGAGGACTTTGTTAGCTACAAGCTAAACAAATTAATTACTTTCCTTTTTGATTTTGGATTAATAAGTGAAGATGAATATTTAAATCATGTTTATGGAACGACAAATATAGAATTAATCAAATTGGTTAGGCTTGGGCTAATTACAAGTGTAGCACACAAGTTGTTGGATGATGACCAAATTTCAAATTTAAATTTAAACGAATTCGGTAATTTATCTGCTAACCAAAACTTTTACAACTATTTAGAATTACAAAACGATTTTTTTCAATTTGAAGTTAGAAAATTTTTATAAGTGCTGGTAACAGAACCTACCCTAAAGTGGCGGTTCAATGGTTAAATCAAGCTTTGTGCTTCTATCAAAACTATTTCTTGTTGACTTTAAATGCTCCGCTGTCCGAAGAATATTTCCTTTGGGCGGGCGAATGGCGTCCCGATAGCTATCGGGATCACCCACAGAAAACAAATCGCACATATAAACACATTAGTAAAAACTGCAAAGCTTTAAATAACATCTCCAAAAACTGTCCATTTGTCAATTTTACTCAAGCAAAACCATCAATACTGAATTTGAAATATTGGAATATTTTTATACTTTTGTATCCAAATGAATACAACTTGAGAAATGTACTTTATTGAAAAAACTATAGAATTTGATAAGTGGTTAAAAAAACTACACGACTTGAGAGCAAAAGCAAAAATTTTGTTCCGACTTCAAAAATTAGAAAAAGATGAACACTTTGGAGATTGCGAACCCGTTGGTGATGGAATTAGAGAGCTGAAAATCAACTATGCAAAAGGTTACAGGGTCTATTTCAAAGAAATTGATGGGAAAATTGTAATTCTATTAATTGGAGGAGATAAATCAACCCAACAAAAAGACATTGAAAAAGCAAAAGATATCTGGAAAAATTTAAAATGAAAGAAAATGGAAACATCGAAGTTTGATATTGCAGATTATTTGGACAGCAACGAAATGATTGCTGAATATCTAAATTCAGTTTTAGAAGAAGGCAATGATGCCGAAATTGTTACCGCAATCGGGCATATTGCTAAAGCAATTGGTATGACCAAAATAGCGGAAGAAACCGGAATGAGCAGACCTAGTTTGTACAAAGCATTATCGGAAGGATCCAAGCCACAATTTTCCACAATAATGAAAGTTTTGAAAGCTGTTGGAGGACAAATACAAATAAATCCATTAACCGCATAAAAAATACTTCCCGCTATCCAAAGTATTTTTCTTTCAGACAGGCCAATAGCATTGGGATTACACGCAGCATACAAATCTCACAAAAAAACATACTTGGAGGAACACCTAAGATTTCTACGACATTTCAAAGTGCTGCTCCTTACCGAATAATAAAAATTTTATTCAGTTTTGAATAAATGTAAGACAAACAATAGGTAAAAATTCCAAATATTCGCAACTAGATAAAACCCTAACATTAAAGCCATTAGACATATCATTGGCAATAAAAAACCATTATTTAATGAATTTTAGGTTACTTTTTCAAGCCAAAATAGTCTCAAAACCGTAGTTTACCGTTTAATAAATTAGGTAGTTTTACGCTAAAAATATCAATATTATACTGCTTATTTTGTATCACAAAAAGTAATAAAGATGAATCTACTAAGTAACTTAAATATTCTCGGAGAATTTAGTTTTTCACTATATAGAATTGATTTGATATTCATTTTGCCCCTTTTACTTATATTGGGCTTGTACGAGTTATTCTCATTGATTAGAGCAAAAAAGTACGATAAGTACTAAAAAATATTAGAAGTAATACTTCATAATGGTTAGGGTTAAATTCAAATGTGCCGACTTTTTAGTCGGCATTTTTGTTTAAAAAAAATTTTCCCTTTCAAAATATTTTTTTAAATTTAGATTTTAAAACACAACTATGAAATTAAGCACAACACTTTTCATAAGTCTTTACTGTATAATTGGTTACACAAGCTTTGCACAAAGCCCTTCTTTTGGTACCAATCTAAATATCAGCAGCAGTTTTGTTTGTTATGGCGGTCAAATGACCGTAAATGCCACTGTGACCAATGCAGATTTTTATCAATTCCAAAAGCGAAACGAATCTACCAATACTTGGGAAAATATTGCCGGGGCATCGGGAAATCCAACTACTTCGGCTGGTGCTGTAAGCCATACTTTTTATGGCATAACTGAATCCATCACGACGAGAGTTTTTATTTCCAAAAATACTGAAATAGTTTACAGCAACGATATAACCATCAGTCCTCAGCGTCCAGTACTCAATTTTCAACCTTTAGATATAACAGAATGTAACGGTGCTAATGCCATCTTCAGAACATCGGCTGCTGGAGTTGGTACCATAACCTATCAATGGCAAGAAAGCGTTGGTGGAGTGTTTCAAAATACAACAAATACCACCGATTTTGCTGGTATGACTACAGCCAACCTGACCGTAAAAACTCTCGCAAACAATGAAAATGGTCGTGTTTTTAGGTGTTGGGTAAAAGACCAAAACAGTTGTGAAAATTACAGTTCTTCGGCAACACTATTTGTAAATCAACTGAGTACTGCCACCAGCCCTACACTTACAACTACTTTTTGTGAAGGAGACACAGCCCAGTTTTTTGTAGCCCTGAAGGTTGGAACTGTTAACACTTACGAATGGCAACTAAAACGTACCACAGATGCTAATTACTCTGGCTTAGCTGAATCCAATCATTTTGGAGGAGTTAACACTGAAAAACTATCCGTAAAAGGTATACTTCCAACCGAAAACTCTTACCGACTAAATGTTAACTTCGTAAGTTTAGGGCAAAACACCGATGGAACCAGAGCTACTGGAACTTGTATAAAAACAGCAACTAGGGCGGGTTACACCATAAGACCTCGCCCTACTCCGCCAGTCCAAATAGATGATGTTTATAGATGTGGGGTTGGGAAAATAAATACAAGTGCTTTAGGAACGGCCTCGTTTTATTGGTATGCCGACTCCACCAAATCTCCCTTAATAAGTAATAATATTAATTTTACAAGTGGAGTAATTTCTGAAACAAGAGCATATTATTACAGTCTCAAAGACGCCAACAATTGTGAAAGTTATAAGCGAACTTTCAATGCCGTCGTCCGACCTCTGCCCATTCAGAGCTTTGAAAAAACTTATAGTATTTGCCCAAGCAACAATTCTTTTAGCATAAATTTTAGTTCGGCAAGCAATACGCCCCAACAAATATATGTATTGAATGACACTCCCACCCTTCCAAGTTTTTCACAGATTTCGGGGGCGGTATTTTCAAATATCTTCGCTGTGCCACTGCCAAGTGATTTATCGAACGGCAATTATAAGTTTAAGGTATTCACAAAAAACGAGCATTGTTATTCTGATACGAGTATCATTGATTTGACTATCAAAAAATCAACCAAAATTGATAAATCGCCACTTTCTAAGACTATTTGTGAAGGAACGAGTCATACTTTCACCACTGAGTATCAAGCTGAGCTTCCTGTAACTTTCAAGTGGTTTAAAAACAACACATTAATATCTGATGAAGAGACTCCATCATTAACTTTTGGAAATCTTGGTTTACCTGACCAAGGTCAATATAAAGTTGAAGTTACTGGACAATGTGGTGCGGAAGTTTCTGAAATTGCTCAGTTGACCATTTTGCCCAAAATAAAAATCACAAAACAACCAACAGAAACCATAGTTTGCCAAAACGGAAGCACCAAATTTGTGATAGAGGCCACCGGGAGCGGAACACTTACCTACGAATGGACGCTCAATGGAACTATAGTCGGTCCAAATTCTCCAGAATTGACTTTAGAGAATGTGCCAATTAGTAGTCACAATGCCAAAATCAAATGTAAAATCACCTCCGATTGTGAACCGATTACATTTTCAGACGAAGTACTGCTTTTGGTTGATGATTTGCCAGTTGCACCCTCTGTTGTTAGTCCTTTGGGATTTTGCAAAAGCAATTCTTTGGGCAGTTTAGTAGCCACGGCTTTGCAAAAGCATACTTTGCATTGGTTTGACAATAACCATAATACTCTAACTACCAATCAAATAGATGTCAGTACGATTTTTACAAAAACTTTTTTTGTAAGCCAAAGAGATAGTAACCTTTGTGAAAGTCCAAAAACAGAATTTCAAGTTATTACTAATGAGCCTTTTACAATAAATACAATAGCAGACAAAGTGGGATTGTGCTCAACAGGATTATTTAACCGCATCGGTTTTCTCAATACATCAGTATTACCTTCCAATTATGATTTAGCAGGAATTTCATACAAAATATTTAAAAACAGCATGCTTACAGAAACGAATTCATCGGGCGAATTCGAAATAAGTGGCGGTGGTATTTATAAGGTAATTGCAACGAAAAACTATTGCTCCGACAGTTCAGAAATAACAATATTGTCGCTTCATCCCGAACTTTCGACCAATCCATTGACTGCAAATTACCAGATTTGTAAAAACACAGATATTACATTAAATGCAACTGGAAGCTACACTGGGGGAAGTTTTTTTTGGTATTCCTCAGAATTTTCTCCCTTGCAAATGCACAGCGGGTCTGATTACAGCATTTTAAAACAATCAATAGACCAAACTTACTATGTATCTTATGGCATAACCACCAACGGCATTTATTGTGAAACGCCCCGCTCGAAAACCAATATTGTCATAAAACCAGATTTGATTATCGAGGCCGAAACTACCAATGCGAGTTGCGTAGATATTAATGATGGAAAAGTTAATCTTCAAGTAAATAATGGTGTTTCACCTTATTCCTTCGCAATAAATAGCACTATAAATTCTACAGGAGTATTTGAAAATATGCATGCTGGAACCTTCATTATTAGTGCTTTAGATGCTGCTGGTTGTACTGGCGAAAAAACAATAGGTATTGGAATAAATCCAGGAGTAAATATTACACAACAACCCAGTAATATTACTAGGTGCAAAACCAATATTGCCAATTTCACTCTGGCGGCAACAAATTATGATCAAATACTTTGGGAAAAGAAATTGCCAAACGCCATAAACTTTGAGCCTATAGTTGGCGAAAATATTGCCAATCTAAGAATTGAAAACGTGGGAAATGCACTGAACCCACACTTAAGCACTTACAGAGCAAAGTTAACAAAAGCAAATTGCTCCATTTATACCAACGAAGTGGTGCTATTTGTAAATTCAATATCTGGAACTTCCTCATCTAAAACAGTTTGTGAAAATGCATCAACGATTTTCAATCTAACTGATTTCACCATCATTGGAGGCAATAAAACTTTTCAATGGCAATATAGACAAGGCACATCTGGAAATTTCACAGACATTGTGGGTAAAACTGCCGAAACGTTCTCGATAAATAATGTATTGGCGTCTAACGATGGCTATTATAGATGCAAAGTGACTTTTGACAACAGTGGTGGAAATTCATGCATAATAAACACCTCTACATCAGGCACAAAATTAACGATAGATATACCTCAAATTCCAGTTCTGGCAGGAGAAAAAACGATTTGTAAAGGTCAAACAACTACATTATCGGCTACAAATTGTGCTGGAACTTTAACCTGGTCAGATGGAAAAACTGGTTTGAACATCAATGTGTCGCCAATTGTAACAACTACTTATACAGCTACCTGCTCTTTTGGAACTTGTAATTCAGCATCAAACAATTCTATTAAAATAACAGTAGAAGAAAGTCCTCTGAATGTCCCAAATATAATTCTTAGCAGAACCAAATATTGTGTGGAAGAAAAAATAAACCTTACAGCTGAAAACTGTACTGGAATAGTAGTTTGGTCAAATGGATTACAAGGAAATAATGTAGAAATAAATGCAACCACAAGCTTCAGTATCTCAGCATCTTGCAAAACAGAATTTTGCCAATCACCCGAAAGCCAAATCATTAACATCACTGTTTTTCCAATTCTTTCCACTGGCTCAATTGTGAGTAACTCAACCATAAACTGCTCAGGATTTAATCCACTGACAATCAACAGTGTAATTAACCCAAGCGGTGGAAATATCCAGTGGCAAAAATCTGAGAATTGTTCTTCTGAAAATCCTTCTTGGACGAATATAGTTGGCGAAATCGGCTCAACTTACAATCCACCAGCACTTTTGACCAGCACCTGTTTCAGAAGAATGGTGAGTGATTCTTGCCAAACTTTATACTCAAATATTACCTCTTTCGAAATCCGTCCTGACCCAGTTCTAGAGATTTCAGCAGATAAAAATGATATCTGTTTTGGACAGAAAGTCACTTTGAACAAAACCTTAACTGGTGGAGAAGGAATTTGCGGCATCCAATGGCAAATCAACAAAGTTTCATCAGCTGTTTCATCAACTTTTTGGACAAATCTTACAATTTCTGACATCTTTGAATTCAACAACAATAATTCTGGAAACGACAGCACTTTTCATTTTAGAGCAAGGGTCGATTGTTCAAATTCATCCTGCAATTTGGCAACTTCAAATGTGGTTTCAGTAGTTTTTCTTCCTCAATTGATCTTAAATACGGCTTTTGCTGATTCAACCATTTGCTCCGGAAGTTCCATAATTTTATCAAGTTCTGGCTGTAAAGCCAATATACTTTGGTCAACTGGTGAGACTTCCGCCCAAATTTCAGTTTCGCCAAGTGAAAATACAATTTACACCATTGCTTGTAAGAACACCTGTGATGAAGTGTCG
>NZ_RJUE01000012.1 GCF_024343735.1 Lacihabitans sp. CCS-44 | reverse complement strand
GTCCGCCCGAACGTCAGCCGATATAAATTACTGATGTTGAGTTACTTACCAATGTTCAATCGGTTTCCGTCCGCCGAAACAAAAGTACAAAAGAATTCCAATTGTTCAATAACTTCAGTCAGCCCCCCACTTGCCACAAACCCATGTTGGCAGAAGTTTTTTTTACGATTAATCAAAAATTAGCAACAAAATTAGCCCTAAAATCATTGTCAAAGTTACCGCTCTATCCATACTAATTAATGGTTTATTTTTTATAAAACCGTATGGTAACATTACTATACCTACAACCACAAAAAAATAAGACCATTTGCTGTCTTTGTCTTCCAATTCTGTTTTGAGCTCCAGGTTAATGTAATTAATACCGTCTTTTTTCAGTCCATAAACATCATTATAGTCATTCCAAAAAGAACCTTTATTCAAATTATCCAATTCAGATTTTTTTATTTTTAATCCTACTCTATCACCAACTTTAATATTTGCTTTAAAAGAATTGTGGTCAGTCGCCTTGTAAGTCATTGCTGTAATTTTAAACTCATGCTGATATTCCTTAGTTGTCAGTATAATATCTCGATAGGTCGTCGATTTGATTTTGTATTCATCATATTTTGGAGTGTCTTTAAGTGTAACATTAATTGTACTTAATTCGTTGTCTGGCAATGAATTGTCACGAAGTGCTAAATAAAGAAACAGAAATATGAACGCAATTGAAATTGTAATAACAATAATTCTGTCTCGTCTCGTCACAAGTTCATTCGGTTTCTTTATTGCAAGCATTTTCTGTCTGTCCCGCTTATTTTGTAGTCTCTCGTTTCTGCTCATAAAATTTCTGCCAACGAGTATATTTGCGAAACTCATTTTTGGAGTTTCGGTAATATCGTTATTAAATTTTGATTGATTTTATTGTTAATGTGCTGCTAATAAGATTATTGTGAAAATTGGGGAGTTTCGGTAATATTTTCATGAGAATATCTGTGTTTTGATTTTTATGTATTTCAATATCAAATATATTGTTCGAAGTTCTACTTTCCAAGCATTTATTTGAGTTTTAATTTATCCAAAGGACTTACGATTTGATCAAAGCCTTTGGTGGTTATGTGGGTGTAGATTTCGGTAGTTTTGGAGCTGCAATAATCGAATAAAGATTAAATACGCCTTATGTCAGTTTCATTTTTATATAGAGACAATCTTTAGGTCTAATACGTAGGATTAAGTCATAGAAATTATGAAATTCGAACAGAAATTCCTCAAAATTGAATACAAAATCGTAATTGGAATGCCGCCCGAATTGAACACAAAATCGCCAATATTGAATACAAAATCGTGGATGTTGAACACAAAATCGTCAATGTTGAATACAAAATCGTCAATATTGAACACAAAATCGTCAATATTGAATACAAAATCGTGAGCGGAACGCCGCCCGATGTGAACACAAAATCGCCGATGTTGAACACAAAATCGTCAGCGGAACGCCGCCCGATGTTAATTTCGGCATCGCCGATGTCAATGTTGATGTTGCCGATGTTCCTCTTGATGTCGCGAGCGGAACGCCACTCCACGTAAATGTTGATGTTGCCGAATTTAATTCTGAGAATTTATTTTTTTAAGCGGAAAGTATTAAGTTGCAGACAGAACGCTTGAAGAACCACAAATGGGCTGTGGTTTTCTGTAAGGCCCAAACCTACAAAAAAGGATTTATGAAAATAAAGTATATAAAGTTTACCTGGCTACAGACTATAGCATGGCTGGTGATTTTTTTCTTGCCTTACCTCAACATCATTTTTGAGCCCGAGCGACTGAATAACTTCAACTATGTATTTTTTCTTATTCCATTTCTCTTCACAGTCACCTTGTTTTTTCTTTTCTATTTTAATCTTTTCGTGCTGGCACCAAGCTTCATCATAGACAAAAACATTGTGTATTTTATTGTTGTGGCTCTCGGCTTGGTTTTGTTTCTGTATGTTAATCACTTTATTTACAGTAAGCTCAGTGCTTTGGCCAATGTGAGCGACACCGCCACGGCCAAAAGTGCTACAGACAAGCGTTGGGAGGTTTTTCCCCGCTATATTTTTCCAAGTATTTTTTATATCCTGACGCTTCTGGTCAGCAATATTCATTTTTTGTTGAACGAAAGAAGAAACGAGAACGAGGAAAAACAAAAAATGCAAATAGAGAAAATAGCCACAGAGTTGAGTATGCTCAAGCTGCAAATCAGCCCACATTTTCTATTTAATACCCTCAACAACATCCGCTGGATGGTGCGGAAACAAATGGGTCACACTGAAGAAGTGGTCATGAAGCTCTCAGAGATTTTAAGATATATCATCTACGAAGTAGGAGAGGCCAAAGTGGCAATTCAGCAAGAAGTGGAGCACCTCAAAAACTACATAGAGCTACAGAGCCTGAGGTTGCCAGTACCAGGTGTGGTGGCATTCAATGTGTCGTCTAGTATCGGAAGTCAGAAAATTGAGCCGCTGCTCTTTATTCATTTTGTGGAGAATGCTTTTAAGTACGGTATAGACAGCAAAACAGCTCCCGAAATTGTTTTCGAATTGGACAACATAGGCAATCAACTTATATTTAAGGCTAAGAATAAGATTCTGAATCCGACCAATAAACTTGAAAATACAGGGATTGGCTTGTCTAATATCAAAAGACGGCTAGAGCTGCTCTACGCCAACAAGCATAGCTTAGAAACTCGTGCAGAGGATGGTTATTATTTGGTGAAACTTATCTTGATACTCGATGAAAATTAAATGTATTCTGGTAGACGACGAGCCTTTTGCATTGGATATTCTGGAAGACGACCTACTCTCTTTTGAACAAATAGAAATACTTGCGAAGTTTAGTGGAGGGGAAGAAGCAATAGAATACCTCCAAAACCACGAAGTTGATTTGATGTTTTCCGACATTCAGATGCCGGGTTTGTTGGGCACACAAATGGTCCGATCACTCGAAAATCCTCCTTTGGTGATATTTACTACCGCTTTTCATCAGTTTGCGGTAGAGGGTTTCGAACTCAACGCCGTAGATTATTTGATGAAGCCCATCAGAAAAGAACGATTGGCGGAGGCCCTTAAAAAGGTGGAAAACCTGCTTGGACTAAAACAAAAAGCCCAAACTGAGCCAAGCAATAATTATATCATATTGAATGTAGAGTATAAGAAAGTGAAACTACTTTTCGACGAAATTCTATATGTAGAAGGACTCAAGGATTATGTTAAAATCTATCTAGAAAATAGGGTACATCCACTGCTCACCCGGAGTAACTTGAAAGGCATGGAAAATAAACTTCCAGAGGAGTTTTTTCTAAGAATTCACAATTCATTTATGGTTAACAAAAGCAAGATTACGGGCTTTAATCAATCAAAACTGGACGTCGGCAAAACCGAACTTCCAATTGGCAAAACGTATGTAGATAAAATCATGGAAGTATTGAGTTAGTGGATTTTCGAAAAATTTGTTGTGCCTTAATACTGCCCTTTGCATATAAAATAGCCTGAAAGGCTTAAATGTGAATATCCTCTATCCGCTGAAGATATTTTTGTTTGACCCTTTCAGGGTCATTATGCTTCTTTATTCAATATTTTTCCTCGAAATTCATTCTTTGCTATAAACATTTGACCCTTTCAGGGTTGCAATGCCTCTTGATTTCCTATTTTTCCCCGAATGAAATTCTTTGCTATAAACATTTGACCCTTTCAGGGTCGCTATGCCTCTTGATTTTCTATTTTTCCCCGAATGAAATTCTTTGCTATAAACATTTGACCCTTTCAGGGTCGTTACACTTCTTGATTTTCTATTTTCTTCGAAAATCATTTGGGGCTATAAGCATTTGACCCTTTCAGGGTTATTATCTTGTTTGAATTTAAATTATCTCGGAATTAATTATCACTTTGAAAAAGCCTGAAAGGCTTAAATATGAATAGCCGCAGGTGCAACCTGCGGATTATAAAATCGTCATGAATAAAAAACCTGAAAGGGTTTAATAATCAGCATTTTTTGTTATTTGTTTGAGCGTATTTGAGAAATTCCATTTTTAGAAAATCACGTTTTAAAAGAATTCAGCCCACCTCAAACAGAATTCAAAATTCCTGTTTCGTGTCTTTATGGAGAGAAATAAGTTTCTCCAAAACTTCAACAATATACAGTTTGTGCGTATTGATATACACTTCTCCTTTACGGTTTGGATAGCCACAAACTCTACTACTACCTTTGTTTCCATTCGAAGACGATACATTAAATGATTGAAAATCAAAGGCATTTAATTAATCGTTGGAGATATTAACATCAAAAGAAATAACATTTAAAAAAATGAAAAAGTTAGTAACATTAATCGTATTGAGTTTTTGGGCAGCAGTAGGTTATGCCCAGTTCCCAGGTAGTGGAGGCAAAATGCCAAATATGAATCTGGGTCACGTATTTGGAAAACTGATAGATGCTGAAGGCAAGCCGGTGGAATTTGCGACAGTAGTGGTAATGAAACCCACCATTGACAGCACCACCAAGCAAACCAAGGAAATAATGGTAAAAGCCCAGACGACGGGTGCGAATGGAGAGTTTGATATCAAAGACTTGCCAGTGATGGGGCCATTGACACTAAAAATAAGTTCGGTAGGATTTAAAAACCTCAATGTGCCGATAGGTTTTGCTCCTCCAAAAATGGAAGGAATGACGCCACCTAAGCCTGGCCAAATGCCCGACCCAGCCATGATGGCAAAAATAATGGCCTCATTTGAGAAAGATTTGGGAAAAATAAAAGTAGAGAATGATAGTAAGGTACTGGATGCCGTGACGGTAACAGCCACAAAGGCTTTGCTAGAAATGGATATAGATAAGAAGACTTTCAATGTAGAGAAAAACATTGTAACCGCTGGAGGTACTGCTATTGATGTGATGAGAAACATTCCGACATTGCAAGTAGATATAGATGGCAACGTGAAGCTACGAAATGCCGCCCCCACACTGTTTATTGATGGCAGACCTACGACTTTGTCTCTAGACCAAATACCTGCCGATGTTATCGAAAAAGTGGAGGTAATCACCAATCCATCAGCTAAATATGATGCCTCTGGAAGTATGGCAGGTATCTTAAATATTGTTTTGAAAAAGAACAAACAAAGCGGGTATAATGGCATGGTGAATGCAGGCGTTGACCGTTTGGGAGGAAGTAATTTTATGGGTAACTTTAACTTAAGACAGAATAAGTTCAACTTGTCTTTGATGGCCATGAATATGCGTATGAGAAGCAACACTGAAGGCAACAGCGAGCGTTCGAGCGATATTGTGGGTATTTCTACCACCTCCAATCAGGACATCGAAAGCAAAACCAAAGGCATGATGAGCTTCAGTAGACTAGCTTTTGATTATTATGCCACTAAAAAGACATCCTTCTCTATTGCTGGAATATTGGGAGGCGGTAAGTTTAGTCCAAGCGAAAATATATTGATTACCAATACGGTAGGTGGGGTGAGTAGCTTGAGCAATAGAATTTCTGAAAATGAGCGTCAGTTTAAACCTAAAGGTATGCAGCTGGGTTTCAGACATAATTTTGATAAAGCAGGTGAGGAACTCACAATGGATTTCAACTTTTTTGGAGGAACAAATAGTGGAAATAGTATTTATAACACCAATTATTTGACAGAAAACAACCAAATAATTGGAACGCAAATACAGAAAAACATAAGCAATGGCTCAAACAAATTCATGACTTTCCAGACTGATTATGTGAGGCCATTAAAAAACAACGGTAGCTTGGAAGCAGGTGCGAGGGCCCAAATAAATAGCTTAAGCAATATTAACGACAACACTTTGAAGCCAGTAGGGTCAGATATTTATAACAATGTGACCTCGGCCTCGACTAATTATGAAAGCAAAAACAGTGTGTATGCCGCTTATGTGTCGGTGAGTGGAAAAGTAGGTAGTTTGTTTTCTTACAAAACTGGCTTGAGGGCTGAAAGCTCAGCCTATGACGGAAAATTGTTGAATACTGGAGATAAATTCTCCAACAGCTATCCTTTGAGTTTGTTTCCATCTATTTTCTTGAGCAAAGATTTAACAAAAACTGACCAATTACAGTTAAGCGTAACGCGTAGAGTAAACCGACCTAACTTTTTCCAAATCATCCCATTTGTGGACTACAGCGACAGTTTGAACATCACAAGAGGAAATGCTGATTTGGTACCAGAGTTTACTACTTCGGGAGAAATATCTTATAGCAAATCAAAAGGTACGGCCACTTTCTTGACATCGGTGTATTACAAACACACCAACAATTTGATTACGAGGTATTTGAACCAAGAAACCAATCCAATTAGCGGTAAAATAGACTTGATCAATACGTATATAAACGCCAATTCTAGCGACAATTATGGCGTGGAGTTTACCTATACCAACAAGATTATGAAGTGGTGGGATTTTACCTCTAACCTGAATTTTTATAATTCAAGAATTAATACTGAGAACATAGAAAACAGCAACTCACAAGATGCTCTTTGGACGGCTTTTGGAAAGATAAACAACAGTTTTAGCCTAAAAAACAAATGGGTGATACAGCTTTCGGGCGATTATCAAGGAAAAACCAACATGCCAGTTTCTCAAGCTCAAGGTTTTGGACCTCCAATGAGCCAAGCCCAAAGTTCTTCACAGGGATACATAAAACCTTTTTATGGTGTTGATTTAGCCATTAAGAAAAGCTTCTTGAAAAACGACGTGGCTTCCTTGACGCTTTCGGCCAATGATATATTTGGAACAAGAGGGAACACACAAGTTTCGGCAGGAGATGGTTTTAGCCAGTCCTACTACAGACTTACAAACCCTCAAATGATAAAATTGAATTTCTCATTCAGATTTGGACAAATGGACGCCAATTTATTTAAGAAAAACAACAACGCATCTTCTATGGAAGGCATGCAGATGCAATAAAAACAAAGCACTTTTGGTGGCTTTTGATGTAAATAGCGTAAGACCCAATCAGTACAGCATTTTGCTGTACTGATTTTTTTTTGTTTACAATACCCCTAAATACCTGGGGTATTTCAGTGAAATTTTAAATCTGAATCACATTTTAGTTTATCGATGAGAACTGAGATCTGGTGTTTTTTCAATATTGCCCTCCTTTTGTTATTGATGGTTTATTCAGAATCCTTCTTAATTATAATTTATTTCTTCATCTGGAAGCAAATAATTCATACATCCGTAGATATTATTGAAAAGAACTATTTACGCCTATTAATAAGAAAGATTCTGTAAAATGACCTGTTCATTGTACCTCTTATTGTAGTATTTATAGCCAGTGCTTTTTTAGTAAATTGTTCCTATCGGTTAAGATTTTAGGGTCCCATTTTAAATACGAAGATTGGAAAAAGTCAAAGGGCAGACGGAAATTAGAAAGCTATGATAATCAAAAAAGTTACAAAATTTATTACCCAACTCACCTCCACAAGAGCAGCTGGTCTTTACTTATTATTGTTTGCCATAGCCATCGGTGTGGCTACTTTTATCGAGAACGACTTTGGCACCAGCTCAGCTCAGGCAGTGGTCTTTAGAAGTTGGTGGTTTGAGTTGTTGTTGCTACTGTTTGGTATTACCATCATTATGAATGTGTGGCGGTTTAAATTGATTAAACAAAAGAAATGGGCTTCTGTGCTTTTTCATTTATCCATTGTTTTGATTCTTATCGGCTCGGCGGTCACCCGATACTACGGTACAGAAGGGATGATGCACATCAGAGAAGGCGAAACTTCCAATCAATATCTATCGGCAGAGCCATTTATTAAATTTCATGTACACCAAGGCGGCAAATCTTATGCTTTTGATGAGCCTGTATATTTTTCAAGTTTAGGAAGCAATTCATTCGAAAATTCATATCAGATAGGCAACTCTCTTATAGAAGTTAAACTGGATGAGTTTATACCTAATCCGTCCGAAACTTTATCACCAGATCCAAACGGAATACCCATTTTAAAAGTGGTTTTTGGTGGAATGGGCGGCCGAGAAGAATATATGCTTCGTCAAGGAGATCGAACAAATATTAATGGTGTAAACTTTAATTTTTCCGAGGAATATGTTCCGGATGCCTTCAATATTACTTTGAATGGAGATAGCCTTTCGTTTTTGACACAAGAAAATGTGAATCAGCGTGTTATGGCCACCCAACAGGTGGATGATTTGACTGGTGGAGTGGCACATCCACTCAAATTACGGTCACTGTACACCTTGCAAAATGCAAGCTTCGTTTTTGGTGATTTTATGCCGAAAGCCAAGGCTCAAATAGCAGCTGGGAAACCAAAAATTACAAACGAAAGTACCGTAGGCTTAAATCTTACGGTAGCTGTAAATGGCAAACCTCAGAAAACGATGGTTTCTGGTCAAAAAGGTGATGTAGGGCAACCCAAATCTTTGATATTTGGAGAAACTGAAATAGAAATAAGCTATGGCTCCAAAATAGAAGAACTTCCTTTTTCATTGACCTGCCGCGATTTTATCCTAGAAAAATACCCTGGAACGGAAAACCCATCTTCCTATGCCAGCGAAGTGACATTGATAGACGAAGCTAATGCAGTAAACAGAGAACAACGTATTTATATGAACAACATCTTGGACTATGCTGGTTTCAGGTTTTTCCAGTCTTCGTTTGACCAAGACGAACTCGGTACCTATTTAAGTGTCAATCATGACTTTTGGGGTACTTGGATTTCTTATATTGGATATATTTTGCTCACAGTTGGTCTGTTGATGACTTTCTTTGACAAGAAAAGTAGATTCACTTATCTCCTAAAAAAACTAGATGACAGCCATACCAATGCAACAGCATTGTTTATTTTAGTTAGCAGTATTATGTTCGGAAATATGGCAATGGCCAATCCGACCAACCCAATTTCAAAGGAACATGCCGCATCATTTGGCAGATTGATGGTGCAAGACCACAATGGAAGAATCAAGCCCGTCAATACCTACACTGGAGAATTACTAAGAAAAGTATCTAGAACAGAAACACTCCTTGATCAAAACTCAGACCAACTCGTGCTTTCTATGATGCTAAACCCCTCTCTTTGGGAAAAAGCCAGTATCATACAAGTGCCTAACCATCCTGACATCAGGAAGATACTTGGTACAGAAGAGAAATTAGTAAGCTATTCTTCATTTTTTGGAACAGATGGTACGTACAAATTTCAGGAACAAATCAAAGCTGCACAGGCGATGATTCCCAAGGAACAAGGAGTTTTTGAGAAAGCGGTCATTAAGCTAGACGAGAAAGTCAATATCGTAAATATGATATTTTCGGGAAGTATTTTGAGATTTTTTCCACAAAAAAATGATTCTACAAACACCTGGTTGACCCCAGCCGAGATATTACACAATCATTCTGGGATTGATAATGCAGAACTAAAAACTCTTTTCTTGAATTACCTTCAGGCATTAAGTGAAGGCCTAAACTCGGGTGATTACAAGCCGGCAGATGCTGCTTTGGCACAAATTAGTAGCTATCAGAAAATCAATGGTGGTTCTGTTTTACCCTCAGAAGTCAAACTGAAGGCCGAATTGTTTCTAAACAAATTGGATGTTTTTAGTCGCCTCAAAGGCTATTATGGCATTCTTTGTCTGGTGTTTACAGGTGTGTTTTTATATACCACCATAAAACGTAAGTCAAACAAAATCAATTGGTTGAAGTATGCTCTTATAGCCATGTTGTTTGGTTTTATTTTCCATACTTTGGGCTTAGGCCTCAGGTGGTACGTGTCTGGCAGAGCACCATGGAGCAATGGCTACGAGTCTATGATATACATTGGCTGGACCACCATGTTGGCAGGTACTTTGTTTTCCAGAAAATCACTGGGTGGCTTGGCGGCCACCGCTACATTAGCTGCCACCATCATGTTTGTAGCAAGCATGAGTTGGCTCGACCCCGAAATTACCCCGCTCGTTCCTGTTTTAAAATCCTATTGGTTGACCATTCACGTTTCGCTGGAGGCAGGAAGTTATGGCTTTTTGTTGCTTGGTGCAGTATTGGGTATGCTTAATTTGGTATTGATGGTTTTTATAAAAGAAAGTAATAAAGACAATATACTCAGAGCCATAAAAGAACTGACAATCATCAGTGAGATTACGCTTTTGGGTGGCTTGGCCATGATTAGCATCGGTACGTATTTGGGTGGTGTTTGGGCCAACGAATCTTGGGGACGATATTGGGGTTGGGATGCAAAAGAGACCTGGGCATTGGTGACGATTTTGGTGTATGCATTTATACTGCACATGCGGTTTATTCCCAAACTTCAAGGTGTATTTGCTTTCAACTTCGCCTCTTTGTTTGGTTTCGCCACGGTTATCATGACCTATTTAGGGGTTAATTATTACTTATCAGGCTTACATTCTTATGCGGCTGGTGATCCTGTTCCGATTCCTCCAGCAGTGTATTATACCACTATTTCACTTATAGTACTGAGTATTTTGGCTTTTAGGAATTTCAAAAAAGTCAATAAATAATTTTAAGAAAATAAACAGGCATTTATGTCCAAAACAGCTCATAGAATATACTTAGGCACCATGTCGCTCATTGTGATAGTGGTTACTATCTATTTGTTTTACAAAGGATTACCCTATTATAACACTACGGTTGAAGAGCGTTTTTATCACCCTGACCATAAGTCTTTGAAACCTAGTGGCCCACTCGGACACGGCATGGGGATATTGGGTACATTGATGATGATGATTGGCGTATTTGGTTATCAGGCCCGCAAATATATGAGGGCACTTTCCAGAGTTTGGGTACTCAAACACTGGTTAGAGTTTCATATTTTCTTGTGTACGCTTGGTCCTATTTTGGTTTTGTTTCATACTTCTTTCAAGTTCGGCGGATTGGTTTCAATCAGTTTTTGGAGTATGGTGGCAGTGGTAGCCAGTGGTGTAGTGGGTAGGTTTATTTACTTACAAATACCCAGAACTATTCAAGGTAGAGAGCTTAGTTTGAACGAAATCAGAGGAATGCAGTCGGATTTGACAGACAAACTACAGGGTGAACTAAGTACCGAAAAAATGACTGAAATATTGGCCATGACCAAGCGAGAAGGTGAAGCCAAGGGCATGATAGCTCAGTATTTAGCAGACTGGAAACTAAAAAACTCCATAAAAACTCAACTTAAGAATTCTGGTTTGAGACATAAAAGGCTTAAAAATGTGATGGCCTTGGTGAGCAGTGAACTCAACATGAATCGGAAAATTGAACGCTTGCAAGTGATGCAAAAACTGTTTAATTATTGGCATGTAATACACTTGCCATTTGCCATTATCATGTTGGTTATTATGCTGATACACGTGGGAGTCACGATAGCTTTTGGATATAAATGGGTGTTTTGATATGGAGATGTTGATAGAAGAAATATCGATTTACGGAGGCGGCCTTTTGCTGTGTGCATTGGTCATGTATGTTTATGTAAGAACCAAGTCGAAGAAGTCGAAAATTGTTGAGAAAAAGATAGAAAAGGCTAAAGAAGAGGGCATTCACGAGCCAGTTTCTTTGTATCCTTTTATCGACCCAAACATTTGTATTGGTGGTGCGGCCTGCGTTTCGGCCTGTCCTGAAAAAGACATCATTGGCATAGTAAATGGCAAAGGCGAACTGATCAACGCATCTAATTGTGTGGGTCATGGAGCTTGTTTTCATGCCTGTCCTGTAGAAGCCATATCATTGAAAATAGGTACTGAAAAAAGAGGGGTGGATTTGCCACATGTTAATCAAAACTTCGAAACCAATATCAAAGGAATATTTATTGCTGGCGAATTGGGTGGAATGGGATTGATTAAAAACAGTGTGGAACAAGGCAAACAAGCCATATTAAATATCAATCAACAGCTTGATAAACAACACAAAGCCGAATTTGATGTCATTATAATTGGTGCAGGACCTGCTGGAATTTCGGCATCACTTCAAGCCAAAAAAATGGGATTGAAATTCAAAACGCTGGAGCAAGATTCTTTGGGAGGTACGGTTTATAATTTCCCAAGAGCCAAAGTGGTTATGACCTCGCCGATGGATTTGCCAGGTTACGGAAATGTGAAGCTTTTTGAAACCAGCAAAACAGAGCTGCTGGAGCTTTGGCAAAAAGTAATTCACGAAAATCAAATAGCTATTCAGGAAAACACTAAAGTAGAAGAGATAAAAAAAGATGGAAACAGCTTTAAAGTTGTCACTAACCATGGAGAAGAATTTGAAGGAAACAAAGTATTGCTAGCTATTGGAAGAAGAGGCAGCCCGAGAAAGCTAAATACAGATGGGGAAGAACTAGAAAAGGTAGCTTATAGGCTTTTAGAACCTGAGCTAATTTCGGGTAAAAATGTATTGGTAGTTGGCGGAGGTGATTCTGCCATAGAAAATGCTTTGCTTTTGGCTTCAGAAAATAAGGTCACTTTGTCTTATCGAAGCGAGAATTTTAATAGACTCAAGCCTAAGAATCTTGTAAAAATAAAGGAAGCCATGGAGCAAGAATTAGTAAAAGTGGAGTTCAATACTGCAGTAGCTCATATTGAAGAAAGTGAGGTAGTTTTGGTAAGAAACAGTGCCTCATTCAGCATCCCAAATGACCTCGTTTACATATTTGCTGGCGGAGAGCTTCCTACGCAATTTCTTAAAAAATCTGGAATTGAAATTACGCAAAGGTTTGGATACACAATAAAATCTCATGCAAGCTGATGATTAGACACTTAAACAAGAATTTATACTCTTTACAGAGATTTGGTTTCGCCTTTTTGAGCGAAGCTAAAGGCTTGTTTTTGTGTTCTTTAAAAGCAGTATTGGGTATGTTTTTATTGCTTTTTTTGTGCCAAAATACTTTTGCTCAGCTTTCTCCGGGTAAATTATCAAAGGCACATTCCAAGCTAGAAGGAATGTCGAATTGTACACAGTGTCACACTATAGGTGATAAGGTTTCAAACCAAAAATGCTTGGCTTGTCATAAAGAACTCAATGCCAGAGTTTCTAAAAATAAAGGTTTTCACGTGTCTGCACAGATAAAAGGAAAGGATTGTATCACTTGCCACAGCGATCACCATGGACTGAACTTTGAGGCCGTAAGATTTGACAAAAAGACATTTAACCACAACCTCACGGGTTATGAGCTGAAAGGTGGCCACAAAACAAAAATCAAGAATTGTAATGAATGCCACAAAGCTGAAAACATTGTTTTGGCTTCGGTCAAAAACAAACCAAACACATTTCTGGGTTTAGACACCAAATGTGCCAGTTGCCATGAAGATTATCACCAAAAGACGCTTTCAAACGATTGTGCCTCTTGTCATGATTTTAATGACTTCAAAAAAGCACCGCTATTTAATCACGATAAGTCTGATTTTCCTCTTTTGGGAGCTCATAAAAAAGTAGATTGTAATGCTTGCCATAAAGAAGAACTTCGAAATGGTAAAAAGTTTGTAAAGTACTCAGGCATAGCGTTTTCAAATTGCAGCAGTTGCCACAAAGACGTACACAAGGGTGAATATGGCAGTAATTGCAAAACTTGTCACAACGAAGAGTCTTTTACTAAAATTAGCCCAAATAGGAATTTTAACCATACACTTACAGGCTTTACTTTAGAAGGGAAACATCGGGACATAAATTGCAAAAAATGTCATGACAATAACCTGAATAATTTCAAAGAATTTGAAAAGAAGAAAAATATTGATTGCCTCACCTGCCACAAAGATGTGCATGAAGGCAAACTGGGCAACGACTGTAAATCTTGTCACAATCAGAACTCATTTTTGCTAAAAAACAAAACATTTACGGGCAAATTTGACCACGACAAAACCGACTATCCGCTGGAAGGAAAACACCAAACGGTAGATTGTAAAACCTGCCACAAAAAAGACTTTACAGATCCTGTAGTGCATAACAAATGCATGAGTTGCCACACCGACAAACACAATGGTGACTTTGACACTAAGAAAGATAAATATCCCGATTGTGCCACTTGCCATACTGTGGACGGCTATAGTCCTTCACTTTTCACTGTTGAACAACACAATAATAGTAAATTTAAACTTGAAGGTGCTCACGTGGCACAGCCTTGTTTCACCTGCCATTTGAAAGAGAAAAAATGGATATTCAATAAAATGAATACCGATTGTGTGGCCTGCCATGAAGACATTCACAAAGAAGTAATTGACCCCAAATATTACGAAAAACAATCTTGTAGTTCTTGCCATGTGGCTGATAATTGGCAGAAAATAAATTTTGATCACAGTACCACCAAGTATGCATTGAAAGGTGGACACTTAAAAGCCTCGTGTGGAAGATGCCATTTGCAAAAAGAAGCGGGTATTCTAAAACAAACATTTAAAGGGTTAACTCAAAAGTGTGCAGACTGCCACAAAGACGTGCATGGAGGGCAATTTGCCAAAAATGGAGTTACGGACTGTGCTACTTGTCATGGAGTAGAGGCTTGGGATTCGAAAAGCTTCAACCACGATAACACCAAATACAAATTAGACGGTGAACACAAAAACGTAGCTTGTGCCAAGTGCCATAAAGCTACTATGAGAGATAATAAAAGTATTAAACTATTTAAAATTGAAAAGTACAAATGTATAGACTGTCATTTAAAATAGCTTTATTGGTGATGATTGCATTTGGCCTTCAGGCCCAATCGCCACATGGAAAGGGTTTCAAGATGGATTGTGCAAAATGTCACGATTCAGGTAGTTGGACTTTTAGTGAAAAAAGCAAGTTTGAGCATTCCTCAACTGGCTTTACATTAGAAGGACAACATAAAAATATAGATTGTAATGCCTGCCATACCAAATTAGATTTTAAAAGCACTTCTTCAAATTGTGTATCCTGCCACAGCGACATGCATAATCAAACGGTGGGTAACGATTGTGCCAGATGCCACTCTACGCAGTCTTGGATTGTAGAAAACATCAGTGCCATGCACGACCAGACTTCTTTTCCGTTGGTCGGGGTCCACAAAACCGTAGATTGTAAACAGTGCCATCAGTCTGAAACCAACGTGCGGTTTAATCCCACCGGTCAGACTTGTATAGATTGCCACACCAAAGATTTTGCATCTACTAAAAACCCGAGTCATACGAAACTCAATCTTTCTACCGATTGCTCCACCTGTCATTCTACTACCGTTACTGAGTGGAAAAGTACGACTTTTCCTGACCACGATAGTTTTTATCCGCTCACTGGAGCTCATGCGGCTATTGCCAAAGATTGTGAAAAATGTCATATCGGAGGAAATTATAACAACACACCGAAGGAATGCGTCGGTTGTCACAATACAGATTTTGCAAAAACTGCAAATCCCAATCATGCAAAGCTTAATTTATCAACTGATTGTGCATCTTG
>NZ_RJUE01000011.1 GCF_024343735.1 Lacihabitans sp. CCS-44 | reverse complement strand
AGAAATTCCCTTCCTCGCCAATTTCAAAAGCAAAGGTTTAGCTCCTTCAAAGTCATTCAGAAGAAATTTGCAGGCCACGGCATTAAAAATATCTCTAGCCAATGGTGTTTTTACTGCCGAAAATGCAGTTTGATATTCTGTAAAAGCAGTTTGATAATCATCCTTGGTGATGGCCATTTCGGCCCGATTAATGACTGGATAATATTCCTTTCTAAAATCTAGTTGGGCGAAAACTTGGTTTGTTATAAATAATGTGCAGACAATAATGAGGTTTTTCATAGGATTTAGTCTTGGATTATGGTGGCCTTTTCAATAATTTGTTTGGCAATATCACAATTGGGCACAGTTGTTTCTTCCATTTGAGCATCCGAACTCATTGAAAAGTAACTGTTTTTCAGTATTTTATATTTTGCTTTCTCAAATATCAGATTACTATCTCCATACTGTAATTCCTCTAGTGTGCGTTGACTTTCGTCGTCCAAAGTTTGCCCAGTCTTTTTGTAATAAAACAAGGAGTACGTTTTTTCTTTTAAGTCGAGTGAGCAGTTTTCAATATTCTCGATATTGATTTTAGTAAAAAGCAATTTATTATTGGCTCGATATCCAAAAAGATACTTTAAAGCAAGGTCACGATGTATTTTACCTTGACTTACTGACTCTAGAATTTTATAGTCAAATTCTTTTTTCTTTTCATCCGAAATAGCCGAAAAAGGTTTTACTTCCGTTGAATAACCCCCTCCATAACGAAAATCCATTCGAAATCTATACTTTTCAATATTCCAAGCGAATGAATTCCTCAAAAAATCGGAGTCCTCTACAAACATACCTTCTTCAGCAACAAACCCCTCAGAAATTACATATTCCACTAAGGTTTTCTGAGCTTTAATAAATAATTCATTGCTTACCCCAGCCATTAATAGATAATTTGCATCTAATTCTTTTTTAGTCAAAGCTTTGTTTGTTCTCGAAGAATTCAAATCCTTTGACAATATTTGCTGGCCTTTCCCATCTTCACCCAGGAAAAAAGTCACGGAATTTACGTTTAAAGTATCATATACACTATTATACAAAGTTAATTTATCGGACAGTCCAACAATAATTTTCTCTTGCTGCATGCTTTGAATTTGCTCATAAAGAAACTTAAAACTATTCCATTGACTTCTTATATTATCCATCAAAAACACTTCCTTTTTCTCCAATGTGATGGTAGAAATTCCCTTCCTCGCCAATTTCAAAAGCAAAGGTTTAGCTCCTTCAAAGTCATTCAGAAGAAATTTGCAGGCCACGGCATTAAAAATATCTCTAGCCAATGGTGTTTTTACTGCCGAAAATGCAGTTTGATATTCTGTAAAAGCAGTTTGATAATCATCCTTGGTGATGGCCATTTCGGCCCGATTAATGACTGGATAATATTCCTTTCTAAAATCTAGTTGGGCGAAAACTTGGTTTGTTATAAATAATGTGCAGACAATAATGAGGTTTTTCATAGGATTTAGTCTTGGATTATGGTAGCTCCTGCTAACATTTTCTGTGCAACTTCACAGTTGGGCACTACCGATGATTCCACAGAAGAACGTGTATTTAGGATGAAATATTTGTTTTTATCTATTCCAAAAACCTCCTTCTTAAATCGATCGTCTAAACTTTCCAGACCATATTTATCCTTAATCTTTTTGTACTCTTTCTGTTCATCTGAAGTCAATACGTTCTTTTTTAAGAACCTAATATTCTCGATATCATCAAACTCTTTTCCACATTCGGTGCTATTTTCTATCGTCAGCGTAAAAGAAGTAACCTTTATTTTTTCAGGAATTTCTCTCTCAGAAGACTGCGAAACAGCAACTTGCGGACTCAAATAGCCCTTATAAACAGCACCTTGGAGCTTTTCATCAATATAGTCCTTCTCAGAAGGATTCAGGAAATCATTTACAGTTCCTTCCTTTAGGGCTCGTCGGTCATGATTAAATTTAAAAAATCTCAAAAATGAAAACAAATCATGGTCGTTCCTATGAAAAATTTCCAATTGGCTATTCCCTTCGTTAAGTGCCATCGGGTTTTCAAATACCAAAAGCAAAATACCTTTGGCCTCTTCTAAAAGTTCTTCTACTGTAGCCTTAGATTTCTTCATTTCCATTTCAGCTTCCTTCAAGGTGTATTTCACCATTTTATCACGCTCAAGTTGTGATGAATCATTGTATGTAATCTTGATATAATCCTTCATCGTTATGGCATGAGTTGGATTTTCAGCACCAACAGGCATGTGCACAAAATCTATTGAAGAGTTCTCAAAATACCTTTCTTGTAAAATTGCCAGATTACTTAAATGATATTTAAGGAAATCATTCAACTCTTTCGGTTCAAAAAACTGCTCATAACTCGGCTTAAAATTTCGCCAGGCTTCGGTATTGTAACCCACCTCAAAAATCCCTCTCTGTTCTAGTGTTTCGGGCTTTACACCTCGCTGAGCCATTTTAAAAAGATATAATTTGGCACCTTCGAAATCATTCTGGTACAATTTACAAACCGTAGCATTGTACAAATCACGAATCAACGGAGTTTTAGTGACACTGAATGCAGAAAAATAAGCTTGACTGGCCTCCACATATTCCTCTTTTACAAGATGAAGTTCGGCCTTATTGATTAAGGGAAAATAAGTTTTGCGAAAATCTTGTTGAGCAGATAATCCGATGGCATTTAACAAAAAAAGTATGGTAAAGATGTTTCGCATTGTAGTTTTTTAGTGAAACTTATTGCAATATAAAAACTCACTATTCCCATTAACGAAAATTAATAAATCATTAACATTTTTTTTATCGGTTTACTTCAGATAATTTTATGAAAAATCTCAAAATAATGATAGAAAATAGCCAGTTGATAACCCATTTCTACGACGCTTTCAAGGCCAAAGATTACAAAACCATGCAAGAGAGTTATTTGTCTGATGCTATTTTCAACGATGAAGTATTCACCAACCTGAATGGTGTAGAAGCTGGCCAAATGTGGGAAATGCTGATTAAAAACGGCAAAGATTTAGAATTGAAATTTGAGATAATCAGCAGTGACGAAAACTACGTAAACGCCAGATGGATAGCCAAATACACGTTTTCTAAAACTGGCAGATTGGTTATTAACGACATTCAAGCGTTTTTCAAATTAGAAGACGGTAAAATAAGCCAACACACCGACAGTTTCGATTTTTACAAATGGGCAAGGCAGGCTTTTGGGCTAACTGGACTTCTGTTAGGCTGGACCACTTATTTCAAAGCCAAAGTGCAAAAAACCGCCATGGGAAGTTTGGAGAAATTCATAAAAGGGAAATAATCAACTTACTTGAGTAAAACAAACATCAATTTGTCGCTTTCTTCAGCTGACTTAAATTCTGCCGTAACAAACTGACTATCAATTAACTTATCTGGCGTAACAAAAATTCGCTCACATTTGGCAAGTTTTTCAACGAATTCGTCGAGTTTGGCATTTTCTGAACCATCCTTGGTCAAAAACGCCAACTCAACCTTATAATTAAAGCCCTTCACAAATCCAGAAGTGACTTTCTGAATGTCATATTTGCCAGAGAATGCAGTTTTTTTGTAAAAGCCTTTGAATTCTCCCGTTTTGAAATCCATTTCAATCTCAATTTTAGACTTTTTCCATTGACTTTTTAGCTCTACCAAATCTTCGGTCGATTTTGGTAAGAGTCTATATTTTTCGGTAGGCATAGTTATCGTGGGATGATTTTTTTTCTGACACCCGGAGATTAAACTTAGAAAAGCAAAAAAAAAGGCTATTTTTTTCATAAAGAAGGATTTAAAAGAAGAAAATCGTCCTTCTGAACAAATGTATACATTTTCTCGAAATCTCGCATGGCATTTATGAAGGCAATTTTTTGAAAGCCTTGAATATCATCCTTTAGTATCTTTTTTTCTGTAATAACTTCCGAATCAAGCAAAGCCTTTCTCTTCACGCCATTCAGCAAGCAGTTTTCAGGAGTAAACCAGGTTTTACCATCAAAAAAAGCGAGATTGCTGTAAGTCGCATCTGTTAAGGTTCCATTTTTTAGAAATATTATATCATCAAAATCAGCTTCTTGAATAAAATCTTCTTCCAGATTTTTTCTATCTAAAAACTTAAAATCATATTGAATTTCGGGCTTTTCCAAAAGCTTAATTCTGTGGTGGTCTTTAATTGAATAACTATCAATTGTTATACTTTCCAAATATTTAGCATACACCACTTTAACTTTGTACAAACCGTTTTGTTTTTCACAAGGAATCATCAATTCCTTCTCCAAATCGATATCTTTTACGTTTTCGAAAAACGCATTTCGGGTGGCATTCAACCTTTCAGAATGCAAATCAAGCAGATGCAGTTTGCCGTCCAGCAACTTTATACTTTCAAAAAACTGGTACATATATCTTTTGATTTAGTTCCTTGTATTCTTTTCTTGCATCACTCCTACTCGTTATACCGCCGCCGCTTTTGTAAACCAAGGCGTTTTTGTTTTTTTCTATAAAACGTATCATTACTGCTGATGTCAATATTTCTCCATCAAATAAGCCAAAAACGCCTGTATAATAATTCCTTCGGCCGTTTTGATGCAAATTCATTTCGGCTTCACTTATAATTTCCAAAGTTTTTTCTTTTGGTGCACCCGAGATAGATCCAGCGGGCAAAAGTTCAAAAAACCAATCCCCGATATTGTTTTTCCAGTCTTTCGGCAATTGTCCGCAAACTTCAGAACTTACCTGTAAAAGTTCTTCACCGCTATTTCTACGAATTTTATCAATATACCTAAATCTCTCCACCCATACTTTTTCGCAAATTTTGCTCAAATCGTTTCGAATCAAATCCACAATGGTTGTATGTTCAAATTTCTCTTTTGGGTCATTCAAGATCGCTTGCTCCGCATTTTCCACACTTGCATCTATCGTTCCCTTCATCGGAAATGACGAAATCTTTCCCTCCAAATCCACAGAAACAAACGACTCAGGCGAAAAACAAACAAATGTATCCTTAAGCCAAAGTTTATATTTGGCTTTGGTAAAATTAATGATTTTCTCGAAAGGAATATTAACTTCAATTTTATTAGAAACCGTCAAATTTGTAAGAAAACTATTGCCTAATCCTAAGTTATTTTTAACAAAATCAAACGACTTCTTATACAAATCAAATGAGATGAGTTCTGAAGAAATCTCAAGTTCGCTTTCCAATTCTTCGTCAAAAAAGTTCTGGTAAGTTGAAAACTCGTCCTTAAATGCATATTTAATTTCTTCGGGAGAAATTTCATTTAAAGAAACAACGATGTTTTCAGTTTTATCAAAACCGATTATAAACAAAAAAGGGCAATTTAACTGCCCTAATTTGTTCATTTCTAATACAGTATCTTTTTTAGACAGTTTAAGCATAAGCTTCAATTGGCTCACATGCACAAACCAAATTTCTATCGCCATAAGCTGAATCTATTCTGCTTACCGCAGGCCAAAATTTGTTAAATTTCAATTTTTCGTTCGGGAAGGCAGCTTTTTCTCTGCTATATGATTTATCCCAATTTTCAGCCATAACCACTCTTTGTGTGTGCGGTGCATTTACCAAAACATTGTTGTCAGCAGGATAAATTCCAGACTCTATTTCGGCAATTTCTTCTCTGATGGCTATCAAAGCATCACAAAATTTATCCAATTCAGCCTTTGATTCAGACTCGGTTGGCTCTATCATTAAAGTACCAGCCACTGGAAACGAAACCGTTGGAGCATGAAATCCATAATCCATCAAACGCTTGGCGATGTCTTCTACCTCCACATGAGCCGACATTTTAAAAGGACGACATTCCACAATCATCTCATGGGCACAATGTCCATTTGAGCCTGTGTACAATATATCAAAGTGCTTTTCAAGTCTCGATTTTATATAGTTGGCGTTTAGAATAGCATATTTTGTGGCATTGGTTAAACCATCTGGCCCCATCATAGCTATGTAAGCATATGAAATAGGTAACACGCTAGCACTTCCCCATGGAGCTGCCGAAATACCATTAATAGCTTTTTCGCCTCCTGTTTTTATAACTGCATTACCTGGTAAGAATGCTGCCAATTCAGCCGTAACACCAATCGGACCAACTCCAGGGCCACCACCACCGTGAGGAATCGCAAAAGTTTTATGAAGATTCAAGTGGCAAACGTCCGCACCAATTTTACCAGGCGAGGTCAAGCCTACTTGAGCATTCATGTTGGCTCCATCCATGTACACTTTACCTCCATAGCTGTGAATTATCTCACATATTTCTATGATGGTTTCTTCAAAAACACCGTGTGTAGAAGGATAAGTCACCATTAAACAAGCCAAATCTTCGGCATGCTCGGCGGCTTTCTGTTTCAAATCTTCAACATCTATATTTCCTTTCTCGTCACATTTTACTACCACCACTTTCATGCCCGCCATTACTGCTGATGCAGGATTAGTTCCATGTGCCGACGACGGTATCAAGGCAATATTTCTAGCTCCATGGTTATTTTGCTCATGGAAAGCTCTAATTACCATCAAACCAGCCAACTCACCTTGAGCCCCGGAATTGGGTTGAAGCGAAACTTTGGCAAAACCAGTAATTTCAGAAAGCCAATCACACAATTCATCAAACATCATCTGGTAACCCACGGTCTGATCTACTGGAGCAAATGGGTGAATATTTCCAAATTCTGGCCAAGTTACGGCTATCATTTCAGAGGTTGCGTTGAGCTTCATCGTGCAACTTCCCAACGAAATCATCGAATGTACCAATGAAAGGTCTTTGCTTTCCAAAGATTTCATATAACGCAACATCTCGTGTTCTGTGTGGTAAGAATTAAACACCGGATGTTTCATATAATCATCCTCTCTACCTAAATTTTCTGGAATACTAATTTCTACATCATGCTTTAGGTTCATTACCAAACTTCCCCCTCTCGCTTCGGCAAAAATCTCAAGTAGTAAGCCTAAATCTTCCAAAGTTTTTGTCTCGTCAAAAGATATACTGATGTCCTCGGTACCGTGGTATCTAAAATTCACACCTCTTGATTCAGCTATTTGACGAATTTTGGTATTATCCAAAACATCAAGCGTAATGGTATCGAAATAATTTTGATTCAAAACTCTATAATCCAACCCCTGAACGGCATTTGCAAATGACTTTGTCAAACCATGAATTTTCAAAGCTATTTCCTTTAAACCGTCCGGACCGTGATAAATACAGTAAGCCGCCGACATTACAGAAAGCAACACCTGAGCAGTACAAATATTTGAAGTTGCCTTTTCTCTTCTGATATGTTGCTCACGAGTTTGAAGAGCCATTCTCAATGCCGAATTTCCTTCAGCATCTATCGATTTACCAATAATCCTACCTGGAATCTGTCTCTTATATTCATCTTTAGTGGCAAAAAAAGCAGCGTGAGGGCCGCCATAACCCATTGGAACACCTAAACGCTGAGAAGTACCTATCACCACATCAGCACCCATTTGGCCGGGATTTTTAAACAAAGTCAAAGAAAGTAAATCAACACCCACGCATACTTTAATATCAACAGCATGCAAACGAGAAATAATTTCTGTGTAATCTGTGATTTCCCCAAATGTATTTGGATTCTGGAAAATAGCACCAAAAACGTTTGAATTTTCAAAATCAAACGTTTCCAGATCCCCAACTATTATATTAACGCCAATCGGAATGGCTCTACCTGTTATTACATCTATAACTTGTGGATGACAGCTGTCAGAAATAAAGAAATCGTTCGAATTTTTCTTAGCACCTTTCCTTATATTGAAAAACATAGACATGGCCTCTGCTGCTGCGGTAGCTTCATCCAAAAGCGAAGCGTTCGAAATCTCCATTCCTGTCAAATCCGTTACAATCGTCTGGAAATTCAACAGCATCTCTAATCTTCCCTGAGCTATTTCAGCTTGATAAGGAGTGTAGGCTGTGTACCAAGATGGATTTTCTAAAATGTTCCTTAAAATAACTTTCGGAACCGCGGTATCATAATATCCACCACCTATGAAAGACTTATATACTTTATTCTTCGAACCATAAAATTTCAATTTTCCCAAAAGTTGCGTCTCAGAAAGTGCCGCAGGCAAATTCAAATCTTTTTGCAATCTGATGTTGGCAGGCACGGTTTCATCAATAAGTTGCTCTAGGTTTTCAACGCCTATTTCATCGCACATGGACTTTAACTCTGTTGATGTCTTGCCTTGGTGTCTTTTTTCGAATTTTTCTTGATTAGTAAGAGTGACTTTCATGAAGTTTTTTGGGGAGAAAATTAAAATGCAAATTTAAGAAAATAAACTACTTGAGAAAACAAAATGTTTTGGTTTCTTTGCCTTAGAAACAAATTTATCAATGAACAAAATAAGCCTATTCTTTTTTGCTCTTTTTGCCAATACCACAAGCTTGGCCCAATCACCTCGACAAACGTTTCAAGAAACGATTAATGAAAACGACCTTAAAAAACACCTTACTTACATTGCCTCAGACGAGCTTGGTGGCAGAGATACTGGTTCTGAAGGTCAAAAAAAAGCTGCAGAATATATTATGAATCATTTAAAAACCTTAGGAATAGAACCAATAGTCAAAGACAAAAATGGCGAACTTGGTTTTCAGCAAAAAATTGAACTATACAAAAACGGCTGGAAAGAATCTTATGTCGTTATAAATGACAAGAAGAAGGTATTTTTTAACGACTACTTCCCCGTTGGTATGATAAACATTCCTGTAGAAAAAGAAATCGAGACGGTTTTTGTCGGATATGGAATTCAAAACGAGGTCATAAATGATTATGCCAACAAAACTGTAAAGGGCAAAGCTGTCATATTTATAGAAAACGATCCAAAAAACAAACTAGGGAAATATATTTCGAGCAACACAAGCAATTCTGATTGGATTGGTAGTACAGGCTTGAAGAAAAAACAAAAAATTGCCACTGACCAAGCGGCCGACTATATTTTCGTCATTTCTCTAGCTGATTCTGATCAATTTAAAACACTCAATGCAGAAAGAAAGGCTATACTTTCACGGTTCAACAGGTTAGCCATCGAAAAATCTAAACCTGAGAATCCTTCTGTTTCCTCTGCTATTCCGACTTTTATAATTTCCAAAAACATGGCTTCAGAAATGCTTGGAATTAGTCAGAAAAAGCTCGAATCTTATATCATAAACCCAGAAAGTAAACTAAAAACCAAGAAAAGCACCATAAAAATAAAGTCAGAAAGAGGTGAAGACACCCTTGAGACAGCCAATATTATGGGTTTCTTAGAAGGCACCGACAAAAAAGACGAAGTTATTATACTTTCAGCCCATTATGACCATGTAGGAACAAACGAAAAAGGTCAGATTCATAACGGAGCTGATGACGATGGCTCAGGAACTTGTGCACTATTGGAGTTAGCAGAAGCATATTCAAAAGCCAAAGCGACAGGAAATGGACCAAGAAGAAGTATTCTCTTTCTTTGGGTGACAGGCGAAGAAAAAGGATTGCTGGGTTCTAAATATTATACTGACATTAACCCCATAATTCCATTAGAAAAAACAGTGTGTGACCTTAATATAGATATGATAGGCCGTGTAGACAAAAAGCATGAGCCAAACCACAACTATGTATATTTAATAGGAAACGACAAGTTATCTTCTGAACTACATGCCATTTCTGAAAATGCAAATAAGGAAACCATAAACTTCGAAATCGATTATGAATTCAACGACCCAAAAGACCCAAATAGATTCTATTATAGATCAGACCATTTCAATTTTGCAAAAAATAAAATTCCAGTAATTTTCTATTTCACTGGAGTACACACAGACTATCACAAACCAGGAGACGATGTTGAAAAAATATTGTTTGAAAAATATTCAAAAATAGTTCAGCTAGTTTTTGCAACTTCGTGGGAATTGGCAAATAGAAAAGAGCGAATTATAGTGGATAGTGATAAACCTTGAATTGTATCAAAGTGAGACTTTAGAAAAATAAAAAATAAAAATTTAATACCACCACACTCAAACTGGATAAGTATTTAATTATAAGCAAACAATGGACTCAGAATAGGATAATTGAGAAAATTATTAAAATAATATAATAACTAATTTTATAGTTTTTAGAAAATTAATCCAAAAAAAAATTTTATGTTTAAGAGTTTTTAATTAGAATTGCCAAAGAATTATAATTCCAAGGCGGAAAAGTGTTCTGAATCTTTAATTTATTACTAAAGATTAACAAACAAAAGTTTAATCATTTTTTAAAAACCCTAAAAATTTTCTAATCAAATGGAAAAAAAGACTAAAGCTCCAGCTGCAAAGCCAGCCAAAAAATCTTCAGGTATTAATCCTATCGTTGTTATCCCTCTTTTGATGGTAATAGCTTTCGCTATCTACTATGTAATCTTGGGCTCACCAGCTAACTTTGAGGATGCCGAGAAGCACAACCCGAAAAACGCATTGGGTATTATTTATTCTGGTGGTATTATCGTACCTTTCCTTATCACATTTATGCTTACAGTGTTGGTATTTTCAATTGAAAGATTCATCACTTTAGGCAAAGCAGCCGGTTCAGGAGATTTAGATGCTTTTGTTAAGAAAGTGAGAACACTTCTTGATCAAAACAACATTGCTGATGCAATGAAAGAGTGTGAAAAACAAAAAGGAACAGTTGGTAATGTTACCAAAACTGCTCTTGAGAAATACGCTCAATTGCAAACAGATTCTGGCTTAAACAAAGAGCAAAAATTAGCTGCTCTTCAAAAAGAAATTGAAGAAGCAACTTCTTTGGAGCTTCCTATGCTTGAGAAAAACCTTACCATTCTTTCTACTTTAGCTTCTGTTTCGACATTGGTAGCCCTATTAGGAACGGTAATTGGTATGATTAAGTCCTTCTTTGCCCTTGGTTCAGGTGGTGGATCTCCGGATGCTGCTGCTCTTGCAAAAGGTATTGCAGAAGCACTAATCAACACAGGTCTTGGTATCGGTACATCAGCTATCGCGATTATGGTATACAACTACTTTACGTCTTCTATTGATACTTTGACATATAAAATTGACGAAATAGGTATGAGCCTTCAACAAAACTTCTCGTCTCATAACTAATTTGTATCAAAACCTATTGTTAAAAACTTAAAAACATTTAATAGATGGCACAAGTAAAACCAAAAAGACACGGTCCGGCTATGGACATGACCGCAATGTGTGATGTAGCATTCTTATTGTTGACATTCTTTATCATGACCACGACTTTTAAAAGTCAAGAAACGGTAAAGGTTATAACTCCTTCTTCTGTATCTGACTTGATCGTAGAAGAAAAGAATATAGGAACTATATCTGTTACAAATGAAGGTAAATATTACTTTGGTATAACCGAACCTGTAGAAAGAAGAGCATTCATCAATGTACTAAATACAAAGATGAACCTTGGGTTAACAGCCGACCAACAAAATACTTTTAGTAAAATTGCAGAAGTAGGAGTAGGTAAAGATGGATTAAAATCTTATCTAAACTTAAATGCTTCGGATAGAGAAAAGGTAAAAGTACCAGGCATAGCTTGCGACTCACTTAATACAGAACTTGTTGATTGGGTGAAAGCCTATGCAGAATCTAATCCAGCAGGTAATCTTGCGATTAGAGGAGATGTGAAAACGCAATATCCAGCCGTAAAATTACTTTTTGACGAATTGGGTAAAGCGAAGATTTACAAGTTTAGATTAGTAACCAAAGGAGAATAATACCATAACCTTAATTTAAGAAATGGCTGAAATACAAGAAAAAGACTCCGGGAAAGGCGGGAAGGTAAGGTCGAAAAAGAATTCTGGAAAACCAGATATGACACCAATGGTGGATTTGGGTTTTCTTTTAATAACTTTTTTTATGTTTACAACCACGTTTAGCAAGCCAAACATGATGAAGCTAAACATGCCAGAGAAAGACGAAGATGCCGCAGAACCAGAAACCAGTGAAATAAAACTATCTAATACTATTTCTATAGTAATGGGTAAGGACGACAGAATTTTCTGGTATCAGCAAGCGGTGTCTGACGTTACAGCTGCAGACTTTAAAGAAACTGATTATTCTGCAACTGGTATCAGAGCAGAAATTCAGAAGAGAAAATTGGCTGCAATTGACAGTACCAAATTTACTGTAATTTTAAAACCAACCAAAGAAGCTACTTTCAAAAATACAGTAGACATCTTGGATGAAATGGAAATTACTGGCAACAAATTATATGCAATCGTAGATCTTCAAAAACAAGAAGAAGATGCATATAATGAGAAAATGAAAACTCCGAAAGGAGGCAATTAACACTAAGGTTTTAATCTCAAAAAAATATGAGCAGTAAAGCAGAAAAAGTAACCTTAGATGATATAGTATTCGAAAACCGTAACAAGGAATACGGAGCTTACTATCTAAGGAAAAATTATAAGAGCTATTTGACTCGTGCTTTGATATATGGAACCAGCATATTTGTATTGTTGTTTGGAGGTGCCTACACTTACAACAACTATATCCTTCCAAGCTTAGCTGAAAGGGATAGACAAGTAGAAATAGACTTATCCAAATTAAAAGAAGAGTTACCACCGGAGGAACAACCTGACCTTCCTCCACCTCCGCCACCACCTCCAGTGGAACCACCACCAGAAGTGGCTCAAATTAAATTCTTACCACCAGAACCTAAGAAAGATGAAGAGGTTTTGGTAGAAGAACCACCACCACCAGCGGAAGAAGTGGAAAAGGCAGTTATCTCAAACAAAACAGTAGAAGGTGTGGAAGCAGTTGATGCATTTATTCCACCGCCGCCGCCTGAAGAAGTTAAGATAGTGGCTATTGAAAAACCGAAGGAAGAAGAAATCTTTACTGCGGTTGAACAAAATCCAGAATTCCCAGGTGGACAAAGTGCCATGTATAAATTCCTTGGCGAAAACATAAAGTATCCAGCAGCAGCTCAAAGAGCTAACGTAGCGGGTAGAGTATTCGTTAAGTTTGTAGTAGAAAAAGATGGATCAATTGGAAATGTTGAAGTAATGAAAGGAATAGGTTTTGGTTGTGATGAAGAAGCCATTAGAGTTATCAAGTCTATGCCTAAATGGAATCCTGGTCGCCAAAACGGTAAAAACGTAAGGGTATTCTACAACATGCCAGTAGTTTATAAATTAGACTAATACGAATGGAGGATTTATTTGGAAAAGCGAAAATCTGGCTTCAAGTTATTATAGGTATCGGATACACATTGTTAGGTGCTTATGTGATTAAAGAAAAATGGTTTTTGACTTCACTGGATGAAAAAATCGCTTGGGTACTTGGAGTCATATTAATTCTTTATGGAATATATAGAGTCTACCGAGCATTTAAAATATCAAAAGAAGAGTCGTTGTGAAATGACTCTTCTTTTTTTGTTACAACACTTTTTAAAATCTTCACAAATTCAAACAAAGATTACTTAGTAATCAAAAAAACACGCCCGAATAACTACTAGAAATTCTCTTTTTGGACCCACCATCGTTATCCTCAAATAATTAGTATTCAATCACTTGCAAGTATCTACTATTTTGATTAACATTTCAAAAACTATTTTTTTCGTTTTATAACTAAAGTTTTAATTAAAAAAGGCATAAAAACATTGTTATATAAAATTTAGTTATTATATTAGTATCATGAATGAAAGAAACCACCTACATGATGGGTTTCTTGAAATGTTAAACTTAAATAACAATACAATGGCAGAAATTACTGAAAACCTCGCAAATGGTAAACGTACATTAAGAAAGAATTCGTCGAAACCTGACATGACGCCTATGGTTGACTTGGGATTTTTACTGATTACTTTTTTTATGTTTACTACAACGTTCTCAAATCCAAACATGATGAAACTCTTTATGCCTGAAAAAGGTGATGAAACTGGAGATGTAAGTGTTAAAAACTCAATCACGTTTATTCTTGGAAAAAATGATAGAGTATTTTGGCATCAAAAGGATTTGAAAAACCTTGCTAAAAGTGATTTGGTAGAAACTGACTTTACGATTAATGGTATACGTCAGCAGATACTCGAGAAACTAAAAACATCTTCAAATCCTAAAAATTTTACAGTAATTATAAAACCCAGTAATGATGCAAATTTTAAAAACACGGTGGACATTCTCGACGAAATGGAAATAACTAATATGAAGCGGTATGCATTGGTTGACTTATTTCCAGCCGAACAACTAGCATACAATCAATTGAACGAGTCACAGATTATGAAAAACAAATAAACAATTGCAATTATGAAAAACTTACAAAATTTAGATGACATCATCTTCGAAAACCGTAACAAGGAATACGGGGCCTACTTCTTAAGAAAAAACTACAGTCGTTATTTGACAAAGGCAATGATAATAGGTAGCAGCTTCTTTGTGCTATTGTTTGGTGGTGCTTTTACTTACAATAAATATATTTTGCCAAACATTGCTAAACAAAAATTTAATGGCGGTACAATTATCATTTTGCCACCACAAGTTGAACCTCCACAGAAAATAGTGGAAGTCGCTCCACCTCCACCAGAAGAGAAAATTGAACAAAAGGCAACTATAACGTATTTGCCGCCAGAGCCTGTTATCGATGACAAAGCAATTATTGAAATGACCCCTCCTACACAAGAAGACATGGACGGTAAAGCTATCTCAAATAAAACGGTTGATGGTAATGAATCTGCTGAAATGATGTCTCCCCCACCAGCACCAGAAATTACCAGAACAATAAATATGGATGAGCCAGATGAGCAAAAGGTATTTATTTCAGTAGAACAACAACCGCAATTCCCGAACGGAGAAAAAGAAATGTACAAATTTCTATCTCAAAACATAAATTATCCTGCTACAGCTGTAAGGGCAAACGTATCTGGAAAAGTATACCTAAAGTTCGTTGTTGAAAAAGATGGAAGTATTGCCAACATAGAGATTGTGAAAGGAATTGGGTTTGGTTGTGATGAAGAGGCCATCAAAGTTATAAAATCGATGCCTAACTGGAGTCCAGGTAAACAAAATGGCAAAGCAGTGAGGGTGTATTTTAATATGCCAGTGGTTTACAGATTAGACTAAGAAATATTACAAACGGGTTTTAAATAGCCCGTTTGTTTGAACTTAAATCATATTGGATTAGTTTTGAGACTATAAATTTTTAAAGATTAAATGAAACTAAATTATCTGTTTTTGCTTTCAATATTGAGCCTTTTTTCATGTAATTCTTCCACTAAGGAAGAACCAAACATCAATAAAGGTACTATAACTATTGCTGTTGACGAATCCATAATGCCAATCATAGAGGCTCAAATAAATGCTCACCATATACATTATCCAGGCACCAAAATAATAACCAAATATTTGCCCGAAACGAAAGGTATAAATATGCTTTTGGATGACTCTGTTACTATGGCATGTACTACCAGAGAATTCAATGAAAGCGAACTGGGAGAACTTCAAAGGAGGGGTATAAAATACCTGCCAGCAAGAATGGCACTTGATGCCGTGGCTTTGGTTCAAAACAAAGAAAACAAAGACACTACAATAACACTTGATGAGCTAAAAATACTTCTTACTGACAAGCGTTCAAAAACCAAACTTGTCTTCGATAGGAGCAATTCTAGTAACTTGAATGTGATTATGGAAAAACTCAAATTAAAAACCATAAATACCGAAAATGTTTATTCTGCAGATGGAAACTTACAAGTAATAGACTTTGTAAAGAAATCGCCAAATGCTATTGGATTTATTGGCTTTAACTGGATAAGCGACACAGACGACAAAAAGGCTCAAGATTTATTGAATGAAATAAGTTTGATTGCTGTCGGCGAATCAGAGCAAAAGGGATATTTCAAAACAAATTTTAAAAATCTAAACAAAAGAAAATATCCCTTAGAAAGATTCGTATATCTACATACACTTACCAAAGCTTGGGGTGTAGAAAATGGGTTTATTAGATTCGCGTGTTCAAAAACTGGACAATTGGTAACCGAAAAAATGGGGTTAGTGCCATTTTATATTATTCCAAAAGAATTTTTACTGGATACTAAACCAATGAAAAAGTAATTTCTAAAGAATAGAAGGCCTAGAAATTGAAAAAAAAACAAATGCAAAGGTGCTAGAATTTAACATTTTGTTAGTAAACCTTGCTCAACACTATCAATCTAAAGGATAAGTACAAAATATTATTGAAGAAATGACTTTCTCAAACCAACAAAAAGCATTAAATTGCAAGCTCAAATTGTTTTTTAACCAAACAAATAACCTTATTACTTGTTACGAGATGATGAAGAAAATCGTGAAAATTTATGCCTTGGCTTCATTGCTTTTGGTACCGTTTATAACTAAATCGCAAACAATTGATGAAGCCGTCAAACATTTAGATGCAGAAAGATTTACCGCAGCAAGTAAAGCATTCAACCAATTAGCGGAGACCAGTCCAAGTCCACAAACGCTATTTTACAAAGGTTATGCAATACTTAGAAGCCCAGAAGGCTTAACCGCTGAAAACATAAAGATGGCTCAAAGTGCTTTTGAAACAGGAAACGCCTTAGATAAAAAAGGTGACCCATTCAATCAGATAGGTTTAGGAATGGTAAAACTTGCCACTAAAGACCTTGCTGGAGCCAAAACTATTTTTGAGCAAGTAAAAAAAGACACAAAGCTAAAAAATGCTGATGTACTTTACAGAATTGCTGAAGCTTACACCATGTTTCCAGGAGCTACTGATGCTGCCGAAGCTATACTAAATATCAACATGGCTTTGGAAAAATCAAAAACCAAAGATAATCCTGAATATTATATAGTAAAGGCAGATGCCTACATGCTAAAAAATGAAGGTGGTGATGCGATGAATGCTTTAACAAATGCAGAAAGGGTGGGCAAAAAACCAGGAAAGACTTATGAAAGAATGTCTAGAGTTTGGTTACAAGGAAGAAACTACCGTGAAGCAGATGCTGTGTTAAACAAAGGATTATCAGCAGACCCAACTCATGCACCTATTCATAAGTACCATAGCTCGTATTTACAATCTATGGGTAAATATAAAGAATCCGCTTTGGCAGCTGGAAACTATTTAAAAAACTCGGATGGCGACAGCAAAGCAAAACTACGTTATGCAAAACTGGCTTTCGTAGCAAAAGATTATGAAAATGTAAAGAAGACTATTGAAGAAATAAAAGGAACAAATCCTGATCCGTATATTTTGAGAATGTCAGGCATCATAAATTTCGAAGAAAATCAGTTAAACGATGCTATAGAAAATCTCAATAAATTCATAAAAGCTGCTCCAGCAGATGAAAATCCTGCAATGGATTATGGTTATATAGGCAGGTCATATATGAAACTTCCTGGCGAAGGAGATGTAAGAATTTTGAACGACTCGTTGGGTATAATAAACATTGAAAAAGCTATCCAATTAGGTGATACTACCTTCAATTATTACCAAGACTTGGCCACTACTTTTATAAAAAACAAAAACTGGGCTAAAGCAGCATTGTTTTATGAGAAGGCAGCATTGGCAAAGAAAAATGCAACTGCAGCTGACTATGCACCAGTGGGTATCTATTACAATGCAGCCAAAAATTATGATAAAGCTGAACTTTACATAGACAAAGCTCTTGAATTGTACAAAGATTTATGGCCTGCAGGATATGCTTTAAGTGCAAGAAACAAAATGGCTAAGTTTGCTACTGATTCTACATTTACTGCAAACTTTGGGGCTGCTCCAATTTGGGATAAATACTTTACTTTATTAGGTGAAACGGGCAAAGCCGCACCAGCAAACAAAAGAAGTGTAGTGGATGGACTAAGATATTTGGCCGGCTGGGAACTTCAAGTAAACAAAAACCTTACAAAAGGGATTGCGAACATAGAAGAATTGCTTAAATATGACCCAACCAACGAAGATGCTAAAAAGATGTTAGATGCAATGAAAGGAATGAACGGAACAGCAACACCCGCAACCCCTCCTGCAACTGACACTACTCTACCCGCCCCGAAAAAGAACTAAAATTAAAAAGAGCCTAAGTAATTAGGCTCTTTTTTTTTGCTTCTCTTTATTTGAAAACAAAAATAATACAGCGTTCTAAAAAATAAATTTTATTTTAAATATAAGTATAATTACATTTACGGCTAATTTAAAATAACCTAAAATATAAGGTCTTATATGTACAATTTGGTGATTTTTGGCCCTCCCGGTGCAGGCAAAGGAACTCAATCTGAAAAAATAATAGAAAAATACAATCTGGCACATATCTCTACTGGTGATATGTTCAGAATGCACATATCCAACGATACTGACTTAGGAAAAAAAGTTAAGCAGATTTTAGCAGACGGTATGTTGGTACCGGATTCTATAACTATAGATATGCTGGAAGAGGAAGTAAAAAGCAAACCCGATGTAAAGGGATTTATTTTTGATGGATTCCCAAGGACAGTTCCTCAGGCCGAGGCTCTTGACAAATTTCTTGAAAACAAAGGCCTAAAAATCAATTTGGTTCTTCAATTAGACGTAAATCAGGAAATAATCAAAGAAAGAATAGCCGAAAGACAAAAAGTAAGTGGTCGTGCAGACGATGACGCGGACAAACTTGTTAAGAGAATAGACGAATATTTTTCAAAAACCATACATGTATTGCCCTATTACCAAAGTCAAGACAAAGTGACAAAAGTAAACGGTATAGGAAAGATTGATGATATATTTGAACAAATATCAAGTGCTATTGATAACACCATTTGATTCAGTAAAAATACAATTTAAGCAAAAACTCCTCAAACATTTGAGGAGTTTTTGTGTTTAAAGAAGTAGGTAATACTGCATTATTGCAACAATAATCACTCTTTACGCTTTAATATTCTTACTTTTGCAGAAAAATTCTCTTATAGATGACGTCGAACTTTATAGATTATGTAAAAATTAACCTCAAATCTGGCAACGGAGGAAAAGGCTTCACCCATTTTAGAAGAGAAAAATTCGTAGACAAAGGTGGTCCAGATGGTGGAGATGGCGGAAGGGGTGGTCATATAATATTGAGAGGAAACAAGCAACTTTGGACTTTGATACACCTAAAGTACCAAAAACATTTCAAAGCTGAAGGAGGAGTAACTGGCGGAAAAAGCAAAAGTTCGGGCAGACAAGGCGAAGATATAATAATCGATGTGCCTCTAGGCACTATTGCAAGAAATGCTGAAACCAATGAAAGAATTGCAGAGATAATTGAAGATGGCCAAGAAATAATACTTGTACCTGGAGGAATGGGTGGTCTCGGTAACCACCATTTCAAAACCAGTACCAAACAAGCACCCGAATATTCCCAACCTGGAATTCCAGGATCTGAAATTTGGTGTATTTTAGAACTGAAACTGTTGGCAGATGTTGGCCTGGTTGGCTTCCCAAATGCAGGCAAATCGACTTTATTGTCGACTATTTCAGCTGCAAAACCCGAAATCGGCGATTATCCATTTACAACGTTGGTTCCAAATCTTGGAGTCATAAAATACCACGACTTTCAATCTTTTGTAATGGCTGACATTCCGGGAATAATAGAAGGAGCATCTGAAGGTAAAGGGCTTGGCGTAAGATTTTTAAGACACATTGAAAGAAATGCCAATCTTTTATTTCTGATTGCCTCAAATGAAGAAAAGCCAATGGGCGTTTATAAAACACTCACAAAAGAACTAAAAGCATTTAATCCAGAACTTTTGGACAAAAACAGAATTTTAGGATTTTCGAAATCGGATTTGATTGACGAAAAAACCAAGCAAAAAATCATTAAAAAAATACCAGAGGGTATTCCATACGTGTTTTTCTCTGCCGTTACCCAAACTGGACTTAACGAACTCAAGGATATAATCTGGGAAAATATCAATAAAACTGATGAAGATTTATAGTTTTGTTTGTGACAAGAAATGAGCAAAATAATATTTGATAGAAATGATTAAATAATTTAGTTTTTCGACTATTTAATCCTTTTAATTATTTTGTTTCTACTTCACAAGGAGTTAATTTTGTAGTTAAATTATAGTACTTTTTATGATTAAATACCTCCCGTCTGATTATCTACCGCTATTGTTTCAAATAGCTGCAGCTTTGGGATTTGTTTTGTTTTCGATTGTAGCTTCTAAATATCTTGGACCAAGAGTAAAAAGCAAGAAAAAAGAAGATCCGTTTGAGTGTGGAATAGAAAGCCAAGGCGATGCTCGAGTTCCCTTAAATGTTAGATATTTCTTGATAGCTATATTGTTTGTGCTTTTCGATGTTGAGATTATATTCATGTATCCTTGGGCAGTAAATTTTAAAAGCCTAGGATGGGCAGGCTTTAATGAAATGTTGCTTTTCGTGGCTTTTTTGATGGCCGGTTTCTATTATATACTAAAAAAAGGAGTTTTAAACTGGGATGAAGATTAATGCCAGATTATAAACAATCGAATAAAAATACTTTATGAGCAACATAAAAATAGTAGATGCACCAGAAGGTTTGGAAGGTTCTGGCTTTTTCGCAACTTCATTAGACAAAGCCATAGGCTTGGCAAGGAGTTATTCACTTTGGCCCTTGCCATTCGCTACCTCTTGTTGTGGTATCGAATTTATGGCCACCATGGGCTCCAATTATGACATATCGCGTTTTGGTGCCGAAAGACCTAGCTTCTCTCCTCGCCAAGCAGATTTATTGATGGTAATGGGTACCATAGCAAAAAAAATGGGACCAGTACTAAAGCAAGTCTATCTTCAAATGGCTGAGCCTAGATGGGTAATAGCAGTAGGTGCTTGTGCCTCATCTGGAGGCATTTTTGATTCTTACTCTGTTTTGCAAGGTATAGACAGAGTAATTCCTGTTGACGTTTACGTTCCTGGATGTCCTCCTCGTCCAGAGCAAATCATTGATGGACTAATGCAAGTTCAGCATTTGGCTCAAAACGAATCACTTAGAAGAAGAAATACCGAAGAATATAAAGCATTATTAGAATCTTATAAAGTCCTGTAAACCATATGATAAATAATGAATCTATAGTTGAAGAAGTTGTTGGACAATTTGGTCAAAAAGTCTTTGGCTTTGAAGAACCATTTGGACTTTTAACTTTCACTACAAATGCATCAGATTTAATTGAAGTGGTTGATTTTCTTAAAAACCATTCTGAGTTTAAATTTAACTTTTTAACTGATGTGGCTGGAATTCATTTTCCTGATAATTTGGGAGGCGAACTTTGTTCAATGTGTATGCTTCACAGTTGGGAAAATAACATCAGGGTTCGCATAAAAGTATTTGTACCGATAGCTGACCCTAAAGTACCTACACTTTCGACGCTTTTTGCAAGTGCCAATTGGATGGAAAGAGAGACTTTTGACTTTTATGGTATTGAATACACAGGTCATCCAAATCTTAAAAGAATACTCAACATGGAAGACATGGATTATTTCCCGATGAGAAAAGAGTATCCTTTAGAAGATGCCACTCGTGAAGACAAAATTGACGCATTATTTGGAAGATAATAAACCTATGGCAGAAAATACACTAATACTACCAAAAGACTCAAATGATGCATTGGCTCTCAATGTGCCAATGGTTGAAGACAAACAATATTCGACGCTAAACCTCGGTCCCGTACACCCAGCTACACATGGAATATTCCAGAATATTCTTACGATGGACGGAGAAAGAATTGTGGATAGTGAACAAACTGTTGGCTATATCCATCGTGCTTTTGAGAAAATTGCCGAAAGAAGACCATTTTATCAAATTACAACTCTTACTGACCGTCTAAACTATTGTTCATCGCCTATCAACAACTTTGGATGGCACATGACAGTAGAAAAACTATTGGGTGTGAAAGTACCTAAAAGAGCCGAATACATAAGAGTTATCATGATGGAATTGGCCAGAATTTCTGACCATTTGATATGTAATTCCATTCTGGGTGTTGACACAGGTGCATACTCAGGTTTCTTGTATGTAATGCAGGAAAGAGAAAAAATATACGAAATCTACGAAGAAGTTTGTGGTGCCCGTCTAACCACCAATATGGGGAGAATCGGTGGAATGGAACGAGACCTCTCTCCTACTGCTATTGCCAAAATCCGTGATTTGGTTTTCAATTCCTTCCCGAAAGTATGGGCAGAATTCGAAACGCTCTTTAATAGAAATAGAATATTTAGAGATAGAATTCAAAATGTTGGAGCTATATCCTCGGCTAGAGCTATTGAATATGGCTTCACTGGTCCAAATCTAAGAGCTACTGGCGTAGATTATGACATACGAGTGATGGAACCTTATTCATCATACCAAGATTTTGATTTTGAAATACCAATTGGCCACAAAGGTGATACTTTTGATAGGTTTATGGTTAGAAATGGAGAAGTTTGGGAAAGTCTAAAAATTGTCCAACAAGCTATAGAAAATCTTCCTGAAGGTCCCTACTATGCTGACGAAGATCACTATTATTTGCCTCCTAAAAAAGAGGTTTATAGCAGCATGGAAGCCTTAATCTATCATTTCAAGATAGTAATGGGTGAAATAGACGCTCCCGTTGGAGAGGTTTATCATGCTGTAGAGGGTGGTAACGGAGAATTAGGATTTTATTTAATAAGCGATGGAGGAAGAACTCCATACAGATTACACTTTAGAAGACCAAGTTTTATTTACTATCAAGCTTATCCAGAAATGTGCAAAGGTTTGACTATCTCTGATGCGGTGGTTATCATGAGTAGTTTAAACGTGATTGCAGGGGAACTTGATGCTTAATAATTTTAATATACAATGTCTGTAACATTTACTGAAGATAAACTAAAAAAAGCACAGGAAATCATTTTAAGATACCCTGAAGGCAGACAAAAATCGGCTTTGCTACCTATTTTGCACTTAGCTCAAGAGCAGTTTGGATGGGTGAGCAGCGATACCATGGACTATGTAGCGGGTTTACTTTCTATTACGCCAATAGAAGTTTATGAAGTGGCAACATTTTACACCATGTTTCATTTAGAACCGGTTGGAAAGCACGTGATAGAATACTGCCGAACTGGTCCTTGCTGTGCTATGGGAGGTGAAGAGGTATTTTCACATTTAAAAACGAAACTGGGTATAAAAGCCAACGAAACCACTTCGGATGGCCTCTTTACTTTGAAAGAAGTAGAATGTTTAGCGGCTTGTGGCTGGGGCCCGTGTTTTCAGATAAGAGAAAAATATTTTATGCATCTTACGAATCAAAAAGTAGATGATATTATCGAAGAATTGAGTAAATAATTATGGCAAACGATATAAAAATATTAACCGAACACATCAACATTCCTGGCATTGAAACCTTTGAGGTTTACAGAAAAGCTGGAGGATACAATGCTGTAGAGAAGGCCATAAAAAAAATGAGCCCTGAGGAAATCGTTGAAGAAGTTAAAAAATCTGGAATAAGAGGCAGAGGTGGTGCAGGTTTCCCGATGGGAATGAAATGGAGTTTTCTTGCCAAGCCCGAGGGTGTTCCTAGATACTTGGTGTGTAACGCCGACGAATCTGAGCCAGGAACTTTCAAGGATCATTATTTGATGAAAAACCTTCCTCATCTTTTGATAGAGGGAATGATAGTTTCGAGCTTTGCTTTGGGAGCTAACAAATCATTCATCTATGTTCGTGGTGAGTTGATGTATGTGGTTAGAATTTTGGAGAAAGCCATAGAAGAAGCCAAAGCAGCAGGTTTTTTAGGGAAAAATATTTTGGGCTCGGGTTATGACTTAGAACTTGTAGTTCAGCCAGGAGGTGGAGCATATATTTGTGGAGAAGAGACAGCCCTTTTAGAATCTTTAGAAGGTAAAAGAGGAAATCCAAGAAATAAGCCACCGTTTCCAGCAGTAAAAGGATTGTATCAATCTCCTACAGTAGTAAATAACGTAGAATCCATAGCCAATACGCCTTGGGTAATAAATCATGGAGGTGAGGAATATGCTAAAATTGGTATTGGAAGAAGTACGGGTACTAAACTTATTTCAGCATCTGGACATATTAAAAATCCAGGAGTTTATGAAATAACCTTAGGCTTGCCAGTGGACGAATTCATGAATTCAGACCAATATCTTGGGGGTATTAGAGACGGGCATTATCTGAAAGCAGTGGTCGCTGGAGGTTCATCAGTGCCTATTTTGCCAGCCAACTTATTCTATAAAACGGCCAATGGCGAAGATAGATTGATGTCTTATGAATCGCTTTCTGATGGTGGATTTCCGACAGGAACCATGTTGGGTTCGGGAGGCTTTATAGCTATGGACGAAACCACATGTATAGTTAGAAATACTTGGAATTTCTCAAGGTTCTACCACCATGAATCGTGCGGACAATGTTCTCCATGTAGAGAAGGAACTGGGTGGATGGAAAAAGTTTTGCACAGAATAGAACATGGACACGGTACCATGAGTGATATTGATTTGCTCGTAGACGTAGCCAAAAAAATAGAAGGCAATACCATTTGTCCGCTTGGCGACGCAGCGGCATGGCCTGTAGCCAGTGCCATTAGACATTTTAGAGATGAGTTTGAATGGCACATAAAACACCCAAATGAGGCAACCAAACTAGGTGCTGTATATATGGGTGCAGAAATTTTAGCCTAAAAATATAAAGATTTAATAAATGGAGAACGAAGTTCCTTTAATAAAAGTAACCATTGATGGTCAGGAGATAAGAGTTCCAGCAGGTACTACTATCATGGAAGCGGCTAGGCAGATTGGGCCAAGCGTAGCTCCCCCAGCCATGTGTTATTATAAACCGTTGCAAGGTTCGGGTGGAAAATGTAGAGCTTGTTTGGTAAAAGTTTCGGCTGGTTCTGAAAAAGACCCAAGACCAATGCCCAAATTGGTTGCATCATGCATTACTGGAGCTCAAGACGGTATGGTGGTAGAAAACTTTACTAGCCCAGAAGTGGTAGAAGCCAGAAAAGGAGTAGTTGAATTTCTTCTCATCAATCACCCACTGGATTGCCCAGTTTGTGACCAAGCTGGAGAGTGTCATCTACAAGATTTTGCTTTTGAAAACGGAGTTGGAGAAAAGCGTTTTGTAGAAGAAAAAAGAACTTTCGAACCTGAAGACATTGGCGACAAAGTACAACTTCACATGAATAGGTGCATTCTCTGTTATAGATGCGTTTACACGGCCAATCAGTTAACAGAGAAGAGAGTGCATGGTGTGATGGGACGTGGAGATCATGCCCAAATAAGCACTTACATAAAGAATTCGCTAGAGAGTGATTTTTACGGAAATGTTATAGATGTTTGTCCTGTGGGGGCTTTGACGGACAAAACTTACAGATTCAAGAGTAGAGTTTGGTTTTCAAAACCTGTAGATGCTCATTGTGATTGTGAAAAATGCTCAGGAAAAGTTCAAGTTTGGTATAAAGGCGATGAGGTAATCAGAGTTACAGCTCGTAAAAACCAATGGGGCGAAGTAGAAGATTTTATTTGCAATACTTGCAGGTTTGATAGAAAAAAGACTTCAGATTGGGTAATAGAAGGACCATCTAAGGTTGCGAGAAATTCGGTAATTGCTCAAAACAAATATGGATTGAACCAAGGCAAAAAGCCTGAATTTGCTCTTAATTATGCAGCAACGAATTTCAAAGGTATAGACGACGCAAGAGATTATAACCAAAATCTTGACCAGATAAAAAAATCAGAAGATTACAAAGCTTTAATGCAGAAAAACGACAAGTTTTTCTCTAAAGAAAAAAGCCTAAAATAATATGGATACAGTACTAATTGTAAAAGCCATCATAGTAATTGCAATATTTGCGATAAGTATGCTTATGGCTTTGTATGAAACTTATGCAGAGCGGGTTATAGCTGCTTTTATTCAAGACCGTGTGGGTCCAGATAGAGCTGGTCCGTTCGGATTGTTACAACCATTGGCGGATGGTGGAAAGTTGTTTTTCAAAGAAGACTTTATTCCAACAAAAGCCGACAAATGGTTATTTATTTTAGGTCCAGCGGTGGCTATGTCAACCGCATTGCTGAGCAGTGCTGTATTGCCATTTGGAGACACCATAATAGTAGCTGGCCAAAAAATAGATGTTCAAGGAATGGATGTTAATATCGGTATCTTGTGGATTTTTGGCATAGTTTCCTTAGGTGTTTATGGTATCTTAATCGGAGGCTGGGCTTCCAATAACAAATATTCACTCTATGGTGCCATAAGAGCGGCTTCTCAGACCATTTCTTATGAATTGGCGATGGGCATTTCTTTGCTAGCAATTATATTAATGACGGGTTCACTTTCTGTAAAATCGATAGTTCTTGGTCAGCATGGTATAGATTGGAACATATTCTATCAGCCAATGGGCTTTTTGTTATTTTTAACTTGCTCATTAGCAGAGTGTAATCGTACTCCTTTCGATTTACCAGAATCAGAAAATGAATTGGTGGCTGGATATCACACCGAATATGGTTCAATGAAAATGGGACTTTATCTGTTTTCAGAATACGTCAACATGTTTATATCTTCCGCGGTTTTAGCCAGCCTTTATTTAGGAGGTTTTAATTACCCGGGAATGGATTTTGTTTACAGCAAATTGGTAGGTTCTTTTGGTGAAGTTACTGGTCACAATTTAGCGACTGCATTAGGCACCCTAACCCTATTCTTGAAAATATTCTTCTTTATATTTTTATTTATGTGGATTCGTTGGACATTGCCACGTTTCAGATATGATCAATTGATGAATGTAGCTTGGAAATGGATGATGCCTGTTGCCATCGTAAATTTGATTATTACTGCCGCTGCGGAACTTTCTGGAAAACCTTTATTATATAATTGGGTGGGTCTGGCCATATTTGGAGTGATATATTTTGGATTATTTCCAATTTTTAAAAAGAAAACCGTTAGTGCTAATTAATAGAACACCAAAATGACATTAACAAATAGATCTAGAAAAACGGATAATTCAGAATTAAGTATTGTAGAGAATACTTATTTCCCAGGTATTTTTAAAGGAATGGGTGTTACCATCAAACACTTTTTCTCGAAAAAAGCTACGATAAGATATCCTGAACAAAAAAGATATTTGGGGCCAGTATTTAGAGGCCATCATATACTGAAAAGAGACGA
>NZ_RJUE01000010.1 GCF_024343735.1 Lacihabitans sp. CCS-44 | reverse complement strand
CGCCATTATTCTCGCCACCACCACTCACTATGCAGTGTATGTGTGGATGAAAACTCAAGTTTTGACCCCAAGTATGCAGCACACTTATTATCCCTGGTCTAGCACCCAGAAACTTCGGGTCGGCTCCGAGCTTGAGCAGCGTATAGCTGCTGGACTCAAAAAGCAGATTGTACATCGCCACTCGGTTGCCCATTATCAGACCGTTTAGCTCATGTGGAAGAGTGAAAACAATGTGGTAGTATGCAGTAGGTAGCAGTTCTGTTTCTTTGTTGGCTATCCATTGGTCACGTTTAGTTCCTCCGCAGTTAGGGCAATGTCTGTTTCCGCATGAATGAAACTGGTATCGTTCATGTCCACAGTCAGAACTCTCACAGCGGTAGTGATGCACCCCCATATTGCCCGTGTGGCAATCGGTCAGTTTTTTGAAGATGTTGCGGCTGTACTGATTACTCACCATTCTGCTTGCCTTGTTAAACACCACCTGCTGGAGTTTTTGGGCTACCTCAGTCATTTTTCAGGCGGTCGAGCGGCGAGACCAACGTTGACCTTCGGGTAGTGGTCAGGTGCAGATAAACCATCGTGGTTTCGATTTTACTGTGACCCAAAAGACTTTTTATAGTGTGTAAATCCACCCCGTCGTCCAGTAGATGAGTTGCAAAACTATGCCGTAAAGTATGAGCCGTGTAGCTTTTTCCGCCCAATCCAGCGTTTTCCATGGCGGCATTTACTGTGGTTTGTAAACTGCGTGAATGTAGCGGCCGACCTTGCAGAAGCGGACTTTCAAACAGGAATTTCTTTGGCCTAAATGCCCAATAATACGACTCCATCACACCCAAAAGATGCTTTGGAAGCAGTGCATATCTATCTTTCTTCCCCTTACCTTGACGGATTTTTATGCGGTTTTCTGCACGCTCAATGTCTGAAAACTCCAGTTGCTGAAGCTCTCTGAGTCGTATGCCAGTACCATAAAGCAAACTCACCACCAGTTGCTGTTTGAGGTCTGTTGTTTGCTCAAACAACTGCTGAACCTCGCTCTTTGACATCACATTGGGCAGTTTCCATTCTTTGCGTGGAAAGAGCTTCGAAGGCAAAACGTAGGGTTTTCGGAGGATATTCCTGAAAAAATAACTCGCAGCATTGGCCACCATTTTACACTTAGCATGCCCAACCTTATGAACTTGTTTTATATAAATGATGTAATTGTTGATGTCAAGCTCGGTGAGTTCCTCGGCATTTTTGTCGCAATGAAACTGAAACAACAGACGAACCTCTTGAAGGTAGTTACGGATGGAGTCGTTGGCATAGCTACCAACCAACATCGATTTGTGAAGGCGGTCTAACCAATCCAACTGGTTATTGCTTAATACATTTTCTGATAAACTGTTTTTTTTGACATGATATTTTGATTATGTTTACTTATAGATAACCAAACAAAATGCCAGCTCTGATAGAAAGAAAAGGTATTGAATTCAAAAGAATAAACGCATGATTTTTAAGGCCTTAACGCTTGCGTTTCGCTCGAACATCAGGTTTTGTGCAATTGGGGCTAGGCATTGCAGCAATCATCGGCAGTGCATATCCAAGCTTCATATTCGGCGGACGTAATTCTGCCGGGCAGTAGTTCTAAACATCGGCTTTTAGTTATAAATTTAGCTTCAGTTCCGGGCGGACAGTTGGTTAATTCCCCAACTGCACAAAGCCTCGAACGTTGTGAGCAATCCAGCATATAAGCCTCGCCCATTAACTTAATATGCTAACGTGGAAGCACTTACAAACTAAATTCATAAATTTGAAAACTCATTGCAAGGCCGATTTTAAAACTGTTGCGTAATAGCACGAGTGCAATCCTGGTTGGAGTGTGTGTCATAACTTAAGTGGCGGTTCTGATTTATCGGAAACCCCGTTCAGAATATTTATTATTCCAAAAGAGCACTCTCAATGAGTATTTTATTAAATAAAATCTCAAAGTTTATGGATCAAAAAGTTGAATCACTTTCCATGGAAATTGTTAATCCTCATGCAGCAGGGATTGACATAGGTAGTAGAAGTCATTGGGTTTCTATTGGGCAAAAAGAGAAAGACATCCGTGAATTTGGAGTCTTTAATGAAGACTTAAAAGCCATAGCCGATTGGCTAGCAGAGAACAAAATTACCACAGTTGCTATGGAAAGTACTGGTACTTATTGGCAAGCACTCTATGCAGTGCTTTTGGCTCATGGTTTTCAAGTAATTCTTTGCAATGGCAAGTTTACCAAAAACATCAAAGGCCGTAAAACTGACATTCAAGATTGTGCTTGGATTCAAAAACTACATTCAATTGGCCTATTGTCTGGCAGTTTTCTGCCTGATGAAGCTACAGAACAATTAAGAACCTACTGTCGTCACAGAGCAAATCTATTGGATATGGCCGCCAGTACTCAGAAGAAGATGCAAAAGTATCTGAGATTGTTAAACCTAAGGCTTGATGTAGTAGTAAATGACATTTGCGGGCTTACTGGATTGGCAATAATTGAGGCAATTTGCAAGGGTGAAACCAAACCTGAAAAACTGGCTGAACTCAGACATGGAAACTGTAGAAAATCTGAATCTGAAATCGCACGAGCTTTAGAGACTAATGGGCGAATGGATTATTTATTTGCACTTCAGCAAGAGCTTGATATGTACAAAATCATTCAAATAAAAATTACAGCATGCGACACAGAAATTGAAAAAATGCTGAGTAAGATAATTAATCAAGACGACAATAAAAGGCAACATTACATTGATAAAAAATCTCACAAAAGGGTCAATAAAAATACACCAAAAAATATTGATTTAAACATTGTGGGTTATCAATATTTCGAAGGAGTTGACCTGATGGAAATCGAAGGTTTTTCTCATGGAACAATCCTGCATTTAATCAGCGAAGTGGGCCTAGATGGCATCAGGAAATTCCAAACAGCCAAGCATTTTGCAAGCTGGCTAAGGCTGGCTCCAAACAACAAAAAAACTGGTGGGAAAATAATTTCAAGTAAAGTACCAAAAGGCAGCAATCGCCTCAAAATTGCACTAAGAAATGCCGCCAATGCAATTGGAAACCTGAAGGACTCAACACCGCTAAGAGACTTCTTCCAAAGAATAAACTTCAAAAAAGGAAGAGTGTCAGCTATTAGTGCAACCGCTGGAAAATTAGCAGTAATAGTATGGAACATGGTAACAAAAGGAACAAGATATATTAACCCCGAAGGTTATTTATTCTTAGATCAAAAAAGAAAACTTGGCTTGGTCAAAAGAATCCAAAAACAAATTAATAAATTTGGATTGACAAGCGAAGATCTAAAAGTTGTAATCAATTGATATTCAACGCATAAAAAAAACGTTAGTCAGAATATTAAAAAACTACTAACAGACACTTGGACAGCGATTTGAAACATAAATTTCGACAAAACTAAAAATGATAACAGTTCCTAAGTACAAAGTAATATTTGGATTTATAATATCTGCGTTTGCAATTACTTTGTTGATTTTCGGGACTTACATCTTCATAGAATATAAAATTTATGAACTTTATGAGAATGTAAGTTATGTTTTTGGTTTAGTTTTTTATACTTTCATATCGACACTTTTTGCTTATCAAGGATTTCTATATTTTCACAAACCAACCCGACTGGACATTTCAAATAGATACTTCAATTTGAGTTTTCCTTTGAGTTCAAGAACATTAGACTTGAATGAAATTAAAGGATACAGTCAAACAAATTTCCGTGCGAGAGGCAGAAATTATCACATATTATTACTTTATTGTAGCGGACAAGTATATGAATTTTGGAGCGACTGGTACGACATAAATGAATTGAAAGAATTACTAAAATTCCAGAATGTTCAATTTTTCGGAGATGAATCATACAAATTCAAAGTAATTGGACTATTTTTAAGAAATTATAAGTTTCTGTAATTCTTAAATTGTATTTAGTTTGACTGTTAATAACTTATGGACAGGTTATTCCCTGCTATCCGAAGGATATTTCCTTCGGATTAGTGTAAGGCGGGTTTCACCAACAGGATAGAAATGTTACATAAAACACACTTTGAAGAACTGCAAAGATTTCTACAACATTTCTAAGTGCCGCTCCTTACCGAATAATAAAAACTCAGCACTACAGGTAGCTTCTTGTCTTTCTTTATGCTAGGCAAGCCCATATCTATTGGCTTGATGCCTTCAATTTTGAAGAGCAGCCTCAGCCCGTAAATTGTAAATTTAAAATAGCTTTCGGAGGGTGTGTTGTGCTCGTTTTGTACCAGATTGAGGTAGTCTGTCTGTTGGTCTTCGTCAAGTTCTGTAGGCAATCTTTTGAAGTGTAGTGAAAGCTTGGCTAAGTGCCTGATATAGTTGAGATAAGTACTGCGGCTACGACCTAATATCGAAAGTTTTTTCTCAAACTTTTGGTTCAGCTCCCTAAATCCACTAATTTCATTATCGGCTTGGACTATTAAGGTGTGTTGACGAAGTTCCTCGGGCTTTTTTTTGGTGTCATAATTACAAAAATTTATTGGTTTAAATCCTGTATATCAATCAATACCATGCCAAAAACTACCGAAGGTTTAGTTCAACATAGGTTTTGAGCAAGGGTGGCAGACGATTAAATCCTCGGCATTTGTTCACTATTTTATTTTTGTTCATGCTGACGTAACTTCATTAAACATTTGTATAAAACATTAACATATAATCATTTAACGAGCTGACGTTCGGGCAGAAGTCTTTCAAATTCCACTCCTGCTCAAAGCCTCGTTCGTTAGGTGCAACCCTACGACAACAACGAAACAGTAGCGACCAACATTTATTGAGACGACATGACAGTAAAACATGAGTAAAATAGAAAAGACATTAGAACTAAACATAACTCACGAAATTCTTTCACTTGCTGACAGTTTTTGGTGGTTTTTGCAACCTGTTTCGCTTAAACGGTATTGGAGACCTCATTGGCGTTTTCCTTTTATGCAGACACCTAAATCATTTGCAACAGGTTTACATATTAATTTAGAGGGAAAGACGGGCGGAGGCTATGATGTTTGCATAAACTCACCAGCCTCATTTCAAGGCGGTAATCCACGACTACTTTTTATGCAGTTCAAGGCTGGGGTTGAAAAGCCTTTTAACTCAAATGCTTCAAGTGTCTTTTATGGAGACAGTTCAAAACCAAATGTTCATGTTGAGTTTGACATTAATAGCAACAAAAATAGAAATCAACATAACTTATTAAAGACATTAGCACAAAATGCTGGTAATAAAAATGCTGTTGTTTATGTATTTCCCAGAATCGTAAATGAATTACAACTTGGACAGAACATTGGCAACCTTCTAAACAAGACAACTTTTCTTTCAATTGAAGACATTGATACAAAGGCTACGGCAAATGGAATTACGATTGATGATAGTAATCCTCATAAATACAGAACTTGCTACAATGACTGGAGCAAAAACGAAGTAAATCTACTACTTCTCTTACTTGGACGGATAAATAATCCTGGCAAACATTTAGGTGAAATCTTTGCAATTAGAATGTTTCGTGGACTTCAATCCTTAAAAAAAGTGCAGGTTTCCAACTATCCCATTTCAAAGTATCATGTAATGGACGCTATGATTAGGCATATACTAAATATTGGTTTACATTTTTCAATTTCACTTTCGGACATTACAAAATATCTAAATAATTATTCGCAATTTTTGACACGACTTGAATATATTTATGAATTTGAGGATTTGCCACAAGCATACCAAATTGATAAAACTGAAAATGAATTTGTCTTGGAAATATTTAATGATATTCTCAATTCACTTTCACAATATTTCAACTGGATTGAACAAGTTCAATATTTTGAGGGTTCAGAAATTCCAAGCCCTCCAGCAGAATATACAATTGAACTTAACAACAATGAACTTCGTTTTGGACTTGGAGAACAAAGACAACGAAATGATTTTGCAACTGAAGACTTTGACGATATTTCTTACTCTCTTTTCTAAAAGGCATGGTTACGAAATTGACACGAACAGAAAGGACAATAAGGGCAGCACCTAACAGCACATTTGCAATAGGCGGGGTTTAGTGCTCCACAGACAGTTTAGTGGTAGCCGAAAGTTTTGTACTCCGCATAAACATCAGTGGTAAAAATCCCGCCCATCGCAAATCTGCAAAACGTTGGCAGCAAGTTTAAGAAGAACCCCAAACATAATGGCATATATAACAAAATCTAATGCAAACAGGATTCTACGAAAAATTGACTTATCAAAAATTGGAGAAGTTGAGGGAGATATTTATAAAAAACCGATTTATTTTTTAGGAAAATCGGAAGTTAAATACCTTCTTTTGATGCAGTCATTACTAAAAGACCCGGAATAATTTGCTATTGAAGTTTACAAACCTGTTATAAATGTGGACACTTTCAAACTTGTATTTGAAAGCGAACAACCGCCATCTTACCATGAAAATCATAGTTGTGAAAGACTTGCGTCAAAATTTAAAAATTTTGAGATTCCATTTGAAATAAAAGTACGAGCAAACGAACAGGGAGGAGAAGAATTAGAAAAAGCACAAGTTCAAAAATTTCGTAATTGGTTTAAGCAGAATTTAGAATTATATCAAAATGACCCTGCTGAATTTTTAAAAAAATTAGATATAGACTGGAATGTTCAAAGAAAAGTGAGTGAAATAGATAAAGAAAATTCAGGCGTTAAAGAAATTGAAAATTATGATTTACAAGAGTTAGAGAGGGAAATTGATAAAATAATTTCCGAAGCAGGCAGATTTTTTGTAACAAATCCTGACAAACAAGCAATAATTAGAAGGTTTCAAAAACTAACTTTTTTAGCGTATTCCACCAAAGAAATTTACTCAAATGACACAGGACTTTCAGATCCAGAGCTTAAAGAGTTTTTAATGAAATACGATTTATCATATAAGAAACCATTAAAAAGGCTATTATTGGAATACTATCGTGTTAAATACAACCCAGAGCTCTCATTTCAAGGTAAATTATTAGAGCAACTTAACTTTCGTCCTTGTTCATCTTGCAGTGAAATGAATAATGGAAACTATTTAATGAACATTATCAGCGAAACAGAAATACAATTAGACGACCTACCGTTCTGACAAAAAAACCTGCTGCCAACAGCTAAGGCCTCGCTCAGCACAACGTAATGTGTTCAAGCATTTAGAATGAAGCCAATGTTGAACTTAATCTTCGGACTAGGCGTCCCCGTAGTTTTTCTACTTTTTTCGCCTCTATGGGGTTTTTCGTCTGGTGATTTATGACTTTCTGAGGCAACTTCCTGCTGATTTTTGAAGTTTTGTGTGTGTATTTGAAGTTTCTTTTACCTTTTCTAGCTAATTCTTATCTTTTTGAACATACCTTGCCTTACCCGTACTCTACCGATAGCTATTGGCATGAGCTGGGCTAAGGGGATGTGCGTCATTGTTGTTCCCAACTCTTAACAACTCAAAAGTTCTGATTTTACGCTCAGTTTTGACAAAGCAGTAAAACAAACAAATAAAAATACTTATAATAACATAAAAGTCAATATAAGATGTTTTGAATCTATTTATTTTACCTATATTTGTTTAAATAAACAATATTATGATTGGATTAAGTCTTATTCCAACGGAGAAAATAATAGAGAGGTTGCGTTATGAAAACCCTTGGTGGGTAACGAAACATATACCCGAAGTGTATAGTTCAATGGCAGAACGGCTATATTTTAGCTTATTTTATCCTTATGTGATAGAAAAAAATATACGTAGGGCTTTGGTACTTATGGGACCAAGGCGTGTGGGTAAAACCGTAATGCTATTTCACAGCATAAAACAATTATTGGTGGAAAATGTAAACCCGCAAAAAATATTCTTTGTGGGAATAGACAATCCTATCTATGTACATTTAAGTTTAGAAGATATTTTAACCCTCTGCAAAAAATCGCTTAACCAAATCAACTTGAACGGTTGCTACGTCTTTTTTGATGAAATACAATACCTTAAAGATTGGGAACGCCACCTCAAGGTTTTAGTAGATTCTTACCCCGAAACCAAATTTATTGTATCTGGCTCGGCTGCTGCTGCCCTAAAATGGCACAGTACCGAAAGTGGTGCAGGCAGATTTACCGATTTTATGTTGCCACCGCTTACTTTCCAAGAGTATATTCATCTTAAAAATATGAATCACCTCATTTACGATGGCAACATTTCGTATGGCGAAAAACAAATGTCTTATAGTCTTACACACGATATAAAAGCACTCAATAAAGAATTTGTCCATTATTTGAACTTTGGTGGTTATCCAGAAGTGGTACTTTCTGAAAGAATACAAAGTGATATGGGCAGGTATGTCAAAAATGACATTGTGGATAAGGTACTTTTGAGAGATCTACCAAGTTTGTACGGTATAAAAGACGTTCAAGAATTAAATCGTTTTTTCACTTACATTGCTTACAATACAGGCAACGAGTTTTCGTATGAAACAATGAGCCGAGAAAGTGGCATACAGAAAGACACACTAAAAAAATACTTGGAATACTTAGAAGCGGCATTCCTAATAAAAGTATTAAACAAAGTGGATGTTAACGCCAAACGCCTGAAAAGAGTTACGAGCTTTAAAGTGTATTTAACCAACCCATCCTTACGAACAGCTTTATTTTCTCCTATTTCAGAAACCGACAGCGAAATGGGCAATATGGTAGAAACAGCGGTATTATCGCAGTGGATGCACCGTGAAAAATTAGATTTAACTTATGCCCGCTGGAAAGAAGGCAGAAGTGAAGGTGAAGTAGATTTGGTTTTGGTAGATGATAAAAAATATAAACCAGTGTGGGGTGTAGAAATAAAATGGAGCAACCGATATTTTGACAAACCAAACGAATTAAAAAGTTTAATTCAATTTTGTAAAGCCAATAATTTTCAAAATGCCGTAGTAACTTCAATTGACCAAACTGGCGTAAAGAAATTAGATAATCTTGCATTTTCATTCCTACCTGCTTCTGTTTACAGTTATAACATTGGTGATATAACCTTGAAAATGAAAAATAATAATTAACAGATGACATTCAACTTAAAAACAACGAACACACAACATGCTATTGGAAATATGGCGACTGACGGAGGTAAATGAGTTTTTGGAATACTATTATGCGTCAGTTCGGGCTGACAGGAACTTCGATGAACATTTGTAAAAATCCTCAGCATTTGGTACATTTATGTGCTTTTGTTACCGGCTGAAAGTATTTCAAATCCCACCACATCGTCAATACTTTTACGGCGGGCATAAGCAAAAAAAACGAACCGTCAGACAATTTACCTTACGTTCTATACTTTGCGTAACTTAACAATAAAGACAAACATTAACTGATTATCAATTAGGATAAACACTAAACAGCATGACAAAGATTGGATTAATTATTTTGACAGTTTTAACAAGTAGTTGCACAAAACTATTTGACATAGGTGAATATTCAGAGATGACAGTGAATATTAAAAACAATTCAGACTTGACAATTAAAAAAGCAGGGTTTTATGCACATAATAGTGGAAGTAACTTGCAAACATTTGCCGATTCCGTCTTTGTAGAAAATATTTTAACCAGTAATTCTAAGCAATTTATAGCAAAAGAGAGCAATAAACTTGGTGGAGATGGTGATTTTCAACTAATTTTAATTTTTGAGAACGGAGTAGTAAAAAAGACAGGATGCTGTTATTATACAAACGGACAATTCCAAAATTCGACAATTGACTTTGAAGTTAAAAAAGATACAATTTTGCAAAAAGCAACTTTTGAAAAATATTAAAAACAAGTATAAACTAAACAAAGGATTTGCTAACGGATTGACTAATTTTAACATAATTAACTAACTATAAACACATTGACAAAAAAATTCCTTCGCCAACACGTCATTGTGGCAAATGGTGGCTGACAGAAGTAATTGAACATTAGGAAATTATTGTACCACAGGGGCGACTCTGTTTTGTTTCGGCTGACACAAATGTTTTGAACATCTATAAATAAGTCAACATAGGTAATGTAGGTTGACAATCGGACAGAGGAGTTTCAAAAGCTCTGCCTTCACCAAGCCCGATAGTTACCAAATATTCTAAAATACATACTCGATAAAAAAAACAAACAAAAATGACAATACCATTGATAATAACAATTTGCATTTTGCTAATTCTAGCCTATGTTTTTGACATAACTTCCTCAAAAACTAAGATACCATCTGTTATTTTACTCTTAATTTTAGGTTGGGTTGTTGGCCAATCAGCCAGCTACTTTGAAATTATTATCCCTGATTTATCTCCAATTTTACCCGTTTTGGGGACAGTCGGGCTAATATTGATTGTTTTAGAAGGTTCATTGGAGTTAGAACTAAATAAATCAAAATTTTCATTTGTAGGAAAAACCTCGCAAATAGCATTTTTGCCCATGTTGGTATTAAGCTTCGGGCTTGCGTTTGCGTTCCAATATTTTGGTAATACAACATTTAAAATTGGACTTGCCAACGCAATTCCGTTTGCAATAATAAGCAGTGCTATTGCCATTCCAAGTGCCCAAAACTTACTTTCAAAAAATAAAGAATTTATCACTTATGAAAGTAGCCTTTCGGATATATTTGGTGTGATTTTCTTCAACTTCATTACGCTTAATGACAATATTGGAACTGACTCCGTTGGTCATTTTATTTTGGAACTTTCTCTAATACTGCTTATTTCTTTTATTTCAACGATTGGACTTGCGTTTCTTTTGAGTAAGATTAAACATCACGTCAAATTTGCCCCTATCATCTTGATGATTGTATTGATATATGCCATTTCCAAAATATATCATTTGCCTGCCTTAATATTTATTTTGCTATTTGGACTTTTTCTTGGAAATATTGATGAAATCAAGCACAATAAGTTCATACATCGACTTCAACCAGATATTCTAAAGAAGGAAGTTCATAAATTTAAAGAACTAACCTCCGAAATTGCCTTTCTTATTCGTTCGCTTTTTTTCTTATTGTTTGGATTTTTGATAAAAGCAAGTGAACTATTAAATACAGAAACAATCGTTTGGGCTTTGGGAATTACAACGGCAATATTTGTTTTACGACTTTTGTTCTTAAAGATTTTCAAGCAAACAATAAAACCCCTCATTTTCATTGCCCCCCGAGGACTCATCACCATTTTGCTTTTTCTATCAATACCGATTTCGCAGACTATCGAAACTGCTAATAAGTCACTTATCATTCAAGTTATAATATTATCTGCATTGGTCATGATGGTTGGATTAATGTCAAACAAAAAAAAGGAAACAGAATAGTAAAAAAAGAAAACTAAGTTAGTTATTGACTGAATTTCTTGAAAATGAAAAATCAGGCTGGCTTATTTTAATAGGAACGGCCTTATTATCATTGGCACTTTGAAACTCAAATTTTGGTGCAGACTATCTACTATTTTGGCGAAGACTATTTCAAAACAATGCCAAGACGATTAAATAACTGATGAGTTAATGACCATTTAGTTTTTATTCCTTGAATTGCGGTTAGAAAAGTCGAAAGTTTTCTCTACATTAAAGGTTTGAAATAGGCCATGTGGCGTATAGAATGTATTGGAGATTTAAATAAATATCGATAAACGTAAATGGTTAAACTTAGGAATCTCCCTCACTTTGGCTGTACTCAACCGCTGCCCTCTTGGAAACGTTTTGACACATTAAAAAAATAGAACTTAGATGAGTTTCTTAAAAGCTGAATGGAGAAAACTTGCAATAGCAAATTATGTGATTGACAAAAACCTTTTAACTGGATATGTTCCAGCCGGAACCGAATTGGATATATGGGAAGGAAAGTGCTTTGTAAGTTTAGTTGGATTTATGTTTAAAAACACAAGATTATTAGGCATAAAAATCCCATTTCACATTGACTTTGAGGAGGTAAATTTGCGTTTTTATGTAAAGCGGCTAGAAAAAGATGAATGGAAACGTGGAGTTGTTTTTATTAAAGAAATCGTACCTAAAAGGGCTTTGACTTTTGTGGCAAATACTATTTATAACGAAAACTATGAAACAATGCCTATGAGTCATAAATGGACAGAAAATGAAAATGCAAGAATAGTAGAATACAATTGGATAAAGGCTGGAAAAGAAAACCAGTTTCAGGTGACGGCGAGTATAGAAAACTATAAAATTGATTCTGGAAGCGAAACCGAGTTTATTACAGAGCATTACTGGGGTTACGCAAAAATCAATAATGAAAAATCAAACGAATATGAGGTAACACACCCAAAATGGAACGCTTACATAGTAAAAGATTACAAAATCAATGTAGACTTTGGAACGGTCTACGGAAGAGAATTTGAATTTCTTAATTCAGAAAACCCGAATTCTGTAATGCTGGCGGAGGGTTCAGAAGTATCAGTTGAAAATAAAAAAACAATAAAAACCGCACCACAACAGCATTATTAATAAATAACGGCTTGAAGTCAACACTATAAAACACCCAACTCATCGATAAGTCGGCTTGAAATTTGACGGATTAAAGCTCCTCTATCCTTATTATAATTTCTAACAAACTCCATTTCAACGGCAGTATCCTTATCGTATTTTGCAGACCACATGATAATTTCGACCAAAACGGGCATCAAATCAATACCTTTTGTGGTAAGTTTATAAACAATCTTTTGCTTATGGTTTTCGTCTTTAAACATGGCTATAATTCCTTCTTTTTCAAGCAATGCCAGTCTGTCAGATAGTACATTGGTAGCGATTTTTTCTTCGGAGTTGATAAAATCACCAAAATAATGTTTGCCTTTAAACATCAAGTCTCTGATAATAAGCAAAGTCCATTTATCACCAAAAAGTTCTAATCCAAAATGAATAGGGCAATCTGACTTTCTTTTTTTCAACTTCATGATGTAAATGTAATAATCTCGCAAACCACTTGCAAATATAGAGTGGATTTGTATATTTGTACTTCAAAGTAAATAATAAAAAAATGACAAATTCGATTAATTGGTTCGAAATCCCAGTAAATGATTTCTCTCGAGCAAAAAAATTCTATGAAACATTGTATGGTGCTGAAATTATGGAGATGCCACACCCGATGTATAAATATGGCATGTTGCCTGCTGATATGCAGAACGGTGGCGTTGGTGGGGGAATTGTACAAGGTGAAGGATTCGAGCCTTCAACAAAAGGGACAATTGTCTATTTGAATGGTGGAGAAGATTTAAGTGTGGCATTATCAAAAGTAGAAAATGCAGGTGGTAAAATAATTATGCCTAAAACTGCAATTGGTGCTAACGGATTTATGGCACAGTTTATAGATACCGAAGGAAATAGAATTGCCTTACATTCAATGAAGTAATATGACAATATTAAATAATGAAATTATAATAAGTGCCCCGATTGAAAAAATATGGGAGGCACTATCAGTTATAGACAACTTGGACAAGTTTGACCCGACCGTTAAAAAATCTACAGCTGTTACCTCGACCAAAGCTGGTTTAGAAGCTAAACGAAAAGTGGATATGTTGGATGGTAAAAATTGGTTTGAAGAAAAAGTCACCCAATACAAACCCTATGAGGAATTAGCCTATCAACTCACAGATTGTTCTTTTCCAATCAGTGGATTGGCTCACAGTTATACTTTTGAAAAAGTAGGAAATCAAACCAAAGTAAAACAGGTAATGCAATATACTGTGAAGTTTGGAATACTTGGTAAATTGATGGATAGCCTAATGATTAGAAAACAAACTAATGGAGGAATTCAAAAATTCTTTATCGGACTAAAAGAATATGCAGAAAAAAACTAAAATACAATACGATACTTATCTTGCTGAAAAAGTAGAGATAAGATTAGCCAAAAATGGTCTAACCGACGTCAAAAAAATGATGGGTGGGCTTGTGTTTATGGTTAATAATAAGATGTGTGTTGGTGTTGACAAGGACAGAGTAACTGGAGAAGACAGATTGATGGTAAGGGTAGGTACTGTGCCCTACGAAAAATTATTATTCAAAAAAGGAAGCCGAGAAATGGACTTTACTGGCAAAGTTATGAGGGGCTTCCTTTTTATTTCTCCTGAGGGTTTTGATTGCGATGAAGATTTGGATTTTTGGATTGAAAAAGCACTGGAGTTTAATAGGATTGAAAAATCAAACAAAAAGCCCAGCAACTAATCTATTGCCCATAAGAATAAATTTCTTACATTTTTTTATCTCTATTTTTTCACTGGTGTTTTTTTGGCAGTCACGCTCAAATCAAAGAAGGCCAGACCGACATGTTCAAAGAAACTGTTTCGTTATTTATCTATATATAAAGTAGTAAATTATCGTAAGATAATTCCTTCGGATCGGCGAAAGGTGGTAATTATCCACAAGAAATCAATGAAAATATAATTTGTAATCAAAGCACCCTCTAATAAGTATCTCGAAAACCAATATAGAGGCCTACGCTGATAGCTTCCGACAAATCACTTCTAATCCACCTAATGATATTTCATACCAAAAATGGACAATTGAAAACGAATTTAAAGACCTAGACCTGTGCTTTGCAATGAAAAAAAGTAGTAGACTATTTTCATTCTTAACGTGAAAAGAATTTCGGGCTTGTAAGAGTTGAAAGAGCAGACCAATCAAAAAAGAGTTGTATCACAAATTGATAAACTATCGGAATTTCACTGAATCAAAGAATTGTTAAAAAAAAGCTACGAAAAGAATAAATCTTAAACCAAAAAACTTAATTAAACATAACTTTATGGCCTCCACATGCGATGCAAGAAGAAAAAACAAATAACTTTGTTGAAATTATATTTCACAATTTAAATTTTCAGAGCGACCATTTTTTATGAAACGATACAGCTTTTTACTTTTTTTATCTATTTCGCTTTTCACAACTATTCAAGTAGCAATCGCACAAAAAGAAGACGCTGATGAAAACTTCGTTAGTTCAAATAAATCCGTAAAAAAAAGGCAAATGATATTTTCTGACCATGTTGGAAATGACATTTTTCTAAAAGGGAGTTTTTTAGAGATGGGTATCGCTTCTAATGGCTGTTTGATGTCTTCATCTGCACCACCCCTTGGCTACAACAACACCCCCAGCTCTAGTGGAAAATTGAGTATAGTTTATGACCCCGGAAATGACGGCTGGGGCACCGGAACTCCAAGCAAATCAGGAGATTACTTCAAACCAGGCTCAGCATTTGAAGGCTTCCAGGTACAATACAATAGCGAAGTTTATTCTAACAATGTTAGTGGAGATTTTCAAATACCAGGCAACAATATATCTTTAACCGAAACGTCAGATAGCCATATTGCGGTATGGGAGGGGATGGTTCTTGGCAAGTTTTCTATCAAGCAAACCCTTGAGATCAAAACCAACGGCACCCATGCAAAACTAAGTGTTGAAATCACAAATTTAAGTACAACAAATGCCAATATATACTACAGCAGAGCTGCGGACCCCGATCAAGAGTTTGAAATAACCGGAATTTTTGAAACCAACAACACTATTGTGAGCCAATATTCTACAGGTGGTAGCGGATCGCTAGTCAAAGCTTTAGGAACAGCAAACAACATTTATTTTGGATTTGGAAGTTCAGACCCCCGATCTAAAGTGGCTATATCCTATCCATGGCGATTGGCCCCAGCTGATTATTATACTGGGCTAAATGGTGCTATTATCACTGGTGGAAACAACTTAGACCATGCTATTTCATTGACTTTTTACGAACCTAATGTGGTGTATCAGCAAAAGATTGTTTTTGAGGGATATATTCTTCTTAATCCTGCTGAAGAAAATATTGCTCTTTGTAAACCAAGCGGCTCTATTGCAGCCGAAAAAACTACCATTTATGAAGGCCAAAGTACTAATTTGGTGATTAATCTGGGCGGCATTGGCCCATGGACATTCAATTTGAACAACCAAATATACAATACAAGCATTTCTCCTTTTGTATTATCGGTGAACCCAACCACTAGCACAGAATATCTACTAAAAAATGTTAGCAATTCCTGCGGTACGTACACAGAACCTAAATTTGTGACAGTAACTGTTTTGCCGTGTAATATTCCTACCACAGCAACGCTGAGTGGTTCCACCACCGTCCCTTTGGGCTCCTCAACAAATCTGACCGTTAACCTTACTGGTTATAGCCCTTGGAATTTTAAGCTAAATGGTGTCTCTTATAGCACAACTACCACCCCATATATCATTCCTGTTTCACCTACTGTAAATACTAATTATCTACTTTCTGACCTGAATAACTATTGTGGAAGCGGTACAGTATCAGGTTCGGTAAACATAAACGTAACAATTGCCTGTGATGCAAATGAACCTAACAATTCTCTTGTGCAAGCCACAACAATTAATTCATTGCCTTTTCAAAGTAATCAGATGTGTTTTCATGTAAATACAGATGAAGATTGGTTTAAATTTGACGTAAATGGAAGAAATTATTTTATCAAGTCTAAAATACTTAGCTCCACAGCCACTGGAAATTATAAATTAAATGCTCTAATAATTGGCGGTGTACTCACAATCGAAACAATACCGTTTGTAAACTCCAATTTAGATACAGAACTTTTTCTTTATGAATCAGACGGAACTACACAACTTGCTTACGACGATGACAATGGTTTAGGAGCATTTTCTAAAATCATGTTTAATATTTGTCCAAATAACATCGTTCATAATATAAATACAACTATCAATGGTACATTTTCGGCATTTGAAAGCATATCCAGTCAAAGCCTAATAGCAAATCGTACGGAATATTTTGCGGGGAAACATATTCTACTCATGCCAGGATTCAAAACTGATGATAGCCAGTTGTTTTTAGCTCAAATTAAAAGTTGTGAGTCAAAAAATATTACTCCGGCTGTGCAATCAATTACCCTTCAACCGGGGCTTCTTGATGGTCAAGATGGAGAGGTAAATTCCTTATATCCAGATGTCATTTCTTTCAACGGTCAAAGTAAATTTCTTTCGCCAGCTGTTTGGACATACAGCGGAAATTTAAATATAAAAAGGGCATATCTAAAATTTGATTTATCAAGCCTACCTGTTGGAGCAACCATCGACTCAGCTCATTTAGATTTATTTTTTAGTCAAGAATTGTTAAATACCTACCCGTATTTCTCAGGACAAACTGGGCATTCTGGAACCAACTCATTTTTAATAAAGAGAGCTGTGTCTAATTGGGATGAATCAACCTTAACTTGGAATTCTAAACCTTCGACGTCAGAATTAAACGCTGTAACTATTGCTACTACATCAATCCCAACCCAAGATTTTCTAAAAATTAATGTTAAAAATATTTTAACAGATATTTTGGCTTCCTCAAACCATGGTTTTGAAATAAGAATGGTGGATGAATCGGTATATAAATCTTTGTGTTTAACTTCCTCTGAAGAAGTAAATCCACTCATTAGACCGAAATTGACTATATATTATCATTAATTTTTTTCAATGAAAAATCAAAGGAGGAGAAATTGGTTGAAACCAGACTTTCAATGGCCTATATATGCTATAAAAAACGGAGCATTGAAGAAATTCCTCGCTAATTTTTAAAAGAAACAACCAACAACCTGAATATCAATTTGATATCATCGGCAGTTTACAAGTAAAATCATTTTGCTAACTTCTAGATAAACCACGAATTTCAAAGATGGGCAAAGTTGATTTGCAAACGTTGACTATTTCGCTAATAAAAAAAAAGCTTTTATTTTAGCAAGCTGGCTTTATGCCGTATTTGAATTCAAAGGTTTGAACACTTACGGTTCTATTTTTCGATATGTTCTTTGCTTCTTTTACCAAGTTCGGACTATTTTTTAGAGAAAGACTACATTTTGAAGTTTTGGTTGACGAATACAAGAACAAGGTCTAAATGGAGAAGATAAATACAGATACCAATAAAACAAAGTAAATTCCACTAGCTGCTAAAAATTTGTAATTAACAGAAAAATACCTCGAAGTGCAATTTCAAAGCTATACGGAAAGCTTTTGCAATTATTCTCCAAGTCTCCGATTATATATTTAGCAGAAAATGGCTCGAATGAAAGTGAATATGACACCCTAAAAGAGCTACTTACCCTTACCTTTTAATAGAAAACTCGACCTAGTTTGAAAATTCCAAAAACAAATTGGTAAATTTGATTTAGTTAGAGGTTATTTTTCTTTTATAACTAGCTAACAATCTGAATCATAAACAACGATAACTCGGAAACTTTGATTCAGTATTTTATTTGATATCTTGCCCACCAATTGTATTATAACAACCACTTTTTCTGCCATTTTGGGCATTTGGTTAATCTCAGATTGAATATAAGCCGAAAGATCAATATCCCTATTTATAAAAACCTAATTGAAACCCTATAATGAAACCCTAACATGAAAACCCAAGAAACCTTTTACCCTACCCACCAAACTGAGCGAATCAACTCGATGGATATCATCAGAGGCATTGCACTCTTTGGTATTTTACTCATGAATATTACAGGCTTCGGATTGTACAAAGCTTATTTTGACGCCACTAATAATGGCGGTGCCACAGGTTGGAACCTTAGTGTCTGGTGGATGAATACCCTACTTTTTGAAGGCACTATGCGAGGCATGTTTTCTATGCTTTTTGGGGCAGGAATTCTCCTTTTTACAGCTCGCAAGTCAGAGAATATGGAAGGCACAGCCGTAGCTGACCTCTTTTTTCGTCGATTAATGTGGATGGTGCTTTTTGGTATTATTCATTGTTACCTGCTACTGTGGGATGGCGAAATATTATATGCCTATGGTATTGTGGGCATGTTTGCATTTAGTTTTAGACATCTTTTGCCCAAGCAACTCATCATAATTTTTACGGTCATTTTGGTTATTGCCTCTGGTTTGGAAGTGAAAGATTATTTGCTTTCGAAAAAGACCTTTGATCAGGCAACTTCAGCTACCGCAAAGAAAAGTAAAGGAATAAAATTGACCATAGAGGAGACAAAAGCTATGGCTAATTGGGAAGAAAAAATAAAAGAAGGTAAGGTAACACCCGTACAGTTGAAAGATGAAATGACAGCCCGAAGCAAAGGGTATTGGAGTATTGTGATGCACAAAGCCTCTGAAAATGTGAGGGCTCAGACCATTTTTCTTTATCGATACAATTTTTTGGATACTTTGGCGATGATGCTTTTCGGAATGGCATTTTTTAAATTGGGTATTCTGAAAGCTGCTAAATCAAATCGGTTTTATTGGTTAATGGCATTGATTGGCTATGGAATAGGCATCTCTATAAATTATTATGAAGGCTGGCTCATTACCTCTAACAACTTTTCCATTTTATCTATATCAAAATCTTTTATGACTTATCATTTAGGGAGAATTCCAACCACATGCGGTCATATTGCCCTCATCATGTTGTTTGTGAAATCAGGTTTGCTTCCGCTTTTGCAAAAAGCGTTGGCCGCAGTTGGTCAAATGGCTTTTACCAATTACATCACGCATTCTATCATCTGTAATATTATTTTCTTAGGCTATGGCTTTTCTATGTACGGAAAATTACAACGCTATGAGTTGTATTATATCGTAATAAGCATTTGGGTTTTTCAGTTGATTTTCAGCCCAATTTGGTTAAAATACTTTCGTTTTGGTCCATTAGAATGGCTTTGGAGAAGTTTGACTTATTGGAAAATGCAGCCAATGAGGAGAGTAAATTAAACTTTATGTAAACCCCTATAACCATAAATAAAATGAACGAAGAAGAAAAAAATCCTACAGGAGTAGCCGCTCCAGTGGAGGAATCTAGCCGTATTACAACCATAGATATGCTGCGAGGCGTTGCCCTTTTAGGTATTTTATTGATGAACATTCCCGGCTTTTCTATGCCTGATTATTCTTTTGAAAAATTCAGCAATGACCCAAGTAGTATTAATTTTTGGGTTTATCAATTTGTAAGTATAATATTTGAGGGCAAAATGAGAGCCATGTTTGGTATGGTATTCGGAGCTGGTGTGCTATTGTTTATCGCCAACAAAGCTTCAAAAGGTGTCACCGCTCACGTTTTGTTTTATCGTCGTATGTTTTGGCTTGTTTTGTTTGGGCTCATTCACGCTCATTTGATCTTGTGGATTGGCGATGTACTTTATCTTTATGGCGTTTGCGGTATGGTTGTTTATTTGTTTCGCAATGTTCCCCCAAAATACTTAGTTTGGGCTGTTCCATTGGTGGCGGTTTTTGATTTTACGGCCAATACCATGCATTATCAAGAAATACGTGCCAAACGCATAGCTTATGTGGAGGCCGTAGAAGTGCAAGCCACTGGTAAAACGCTCACCGATACTCAAACAAAAGCCATGACCACATGGCGAGCTTTAGAAAAAACGATGATTCCGAGCAGAGAAGATGCCGAAGCGAATACAAAAACCATGAAATCAAATTATACTGCCATTGCCAATCATTTGCGTCCAATAGCCTTTCAATTTCAAACCGAACACCTTCCGCTATGGGCATTGGATAGCTTGGCATTGATGCTTTTAGGTTTGGCACTTTTCAAGTGGGGCTTTTTGACTGGGACTTGGACAAACAAAAACTATTGGACAGTCATAAAAATCGGCTACGGCTTAGGTTTTCCATTGGTTATTTACTCAAATTACTATGCATTTCATCACTTTTCGACCTTAGAAGCCAACCTCGATCGAATGGAGCAAGTGCCAATCAATTGGGTTAATTTGATATATCCTTTCCAACGTATTCTGTTGGTAATGGCTCATTCGGCATCATTGATTTTGATGTTTAAATCGGGTTTTGCAAAAAATCTTTTTGGCCGATTGGTGGCCGTTGGGCGTATGGCTTTTACCAACTATATTTCGCATTCGATCATTTGCACTTTGTTTTTCTTTGGTTATGGGTTGAATTTCTTCGGAGAATTGGAATATTATCAAATATTCTTTGTGGTATTCGCTATTTGGATTCTCCAATTGATTTTCAGCCCAATTTGGTTAAAATACTTTCGTTTTGGCCCATTAGAATGGCTTTGGCGAAGTTTGACGTATGGCAAAAAGCAGCCAATGAAACGGTAGGTTTCTCCATCAGTATTTTTGCTACTTTTTGATCAAAAAAACAAATTCTAAAATGAGAAGAAGAACCTTTATCGAATTAAGCACTCATGGGATAGCTGCTCTTGGTAGCATTCCATTTGTATCCTTTTCGTGTGCTGAAAAAAATGATACCAAAACGGTTAATGGTGCTTGTTGTCTGGACTGCCCAGACTCATGCAGTTGGCAAGTAACTGTTTCAAAAGATAAAGTGACCGAATTTAAAGCCAATAACGATAACCCCTACACCGCCGGAAAACTCTGCAATAAAATGGAGGATTATCCAACTAGTGTCACTTTTAATCCTAAAAGATTACTTAATCCTTTAAAAAGAACAGGTAAAAAAGGAGAAGGTAAATTTAAAGAAATAACTTGGGATAAAGCCATTTCTGAAATTAGCACAAAATTAAAAACGATTATAAAAGAAAAAAGTGGTGAGGCAATCATGCCATTCAGTTATGGTGGAAATGAAGGTAATGTTCAAGGCAATGCTGGCAACAATTTCTTTGCTCATATTGGTGCTACAGAATTGGAAAGAACTATTTGTGGCGATGCAATTGTAGCGGGAATAATGGCTACAAATGGGCAAACAACGGGAGTTCTTCCCGAAGACATTATTCATAGCCAGTATATACTTTTGTGGGGTACAAATACCGTTCATTCAAACCAACATTTATGGCCATTTATACAAAAAGCCAAAGCAAAAGGTGCAATTGTGGTTGTTATTGACCCTTTTCAGTCGCAAACAGCGTTTTTAGCTGATTGGCATATTCAACCTTTACCTGGCACTGATACAGCTTTGGCTCTTGGACTTATCCATATTATTTTAAAGGAAAAACTTCAAGACCAAGATTATATTGAAAAATATACAAACGGTATTGAAGAATTAACCAAACACATAGAAAAATATCCTCCCAAAATCGTTGCAGAAATAACAGGCTTAGACGAAACAACTATCTTAAAATTAGCCCATGAATATGCCAAAGGGAAACCCTCACTAATAAGAGTTTTGATTGGTTTGGAACATCAAACAAATGGTGCAAGTGCTGCAAGAGTCATAGCAATGTTACCAGCCTTAACTGGAGCTTGGAGGCAATTAGGCGGTGGGCTAATGAACATGACATACGAACTCTTTGGCAATGCCTTTAATTACAAAATTCTTGATATTCCTGAAGCATTAAAAAATAAGAAAACAAGAAAAATAAATATGGTTCAACTGGGCGAAGCATTGACTTCCACCAACTTAAATCCAAAAATTCAAGCATTAATAGTTTTTAATTCCAATCCAGCGGTAACGATGCCCAATCAAAATTTAGTGGTAAAAGGTTTGCAAAGGGAGGATTTATTGACTATTGTTTTGGACCATTTTATAACAGATTCGGCTCGTTATGCTGATTATGTATTTCCAGCCACGACGGCTTTAGAAAATTGGGATATTTTAGCTTCTTACGGCACTCCTTATCTGAATATCAACGAACCTGCCATTGAGCCTTTGGGCCAAGCTAAAACCAATACTGAGTTCTTTCGATTACTCTCTAAAGAAATGGGTTTTAATGAAAATTATTTATACCATTCTGATTTGGATATAGTGAAAGGTTTATTAGATAGCGACAAACCATATTTAGCAGGAATCTCTTTTGAGTCGCTTAGAAAAACAGGGTGGGCAAAAATGAATATACCTGAAAAATGGATGCCCCACGCAGAAGGTAATTTTGGTAAAAAAGACGGGAAATGCCAGTTTTACAATTCAGAAATAACCCCAGCTTTACCAGATTATATCCCTTTTGCATATTCAGAAAAAGAGCGAACACAATTTCCGTTGCATTTATTGACGATAAAGTCAACCAAAAACTTTTTGAATAGTACACGTGCCAATCACGAAATGCACATTCAAAAAGAAGGGAAACCTTTTTTAGACATGAACGAAGAAGATGCCAAATCAAGAAACTTGGTAACTGGAGACGATATCAAAGTATTCAACCAAAGAGGCGAAGTCTATTTAAACGTTCGTGTCAAAAACAAAGTGAGAAAAGGGGTGGTCTGTATGCCTCAAGGTTTTTGGTCTTCTTTAATGAAGGGAGGTTCGTCAGCCAACGCCCTCACGCACGATATACTCACAGATATGGGGGGAAGTGCTGCATTGCAAGAAGCGAGGGTCGAAGTTATGAAAGTTTGATTGGTTTTTCAAGGTGGTTTGTGGCATTCAAGACACCTTCTCATTATTTTCTTTATTTTTTAACCAATAAAACAATTTTAAAAAATAAAATGGTAGCAATAACAAAACCCAGAATTGAATCCATTGATCTTCTAAAAGGCTTAGTAATGGTAATAATGGCACTCGACCACGTTCGAGATTATTTCCATTACTCGGCTTTCTTTTTTGACCCTGCTGACCCAACACAAAGCACTTTACCCATATTTTTCACACGGTTTATTACGCATTTTTGTGCACCAATATTTTGTTTTTTGGCTGGTACTTCTGCCTTTATGGTAGGCAAAAGAAAATCAAAAAGCGAACTATCAGGCTTCCTTTTAAAGCGGGGACTTTGGTTGGTTTTTATGGAAATGACCATTGTGAATTTTGGTTGGTATTTTGATATTTATTTTAAAAGCCCAAATCTGCTTGTTATTTGGTCTTTGGGAATTAGTATGATTATTTTAGCTGCATTGCTCCATCTTCCTCGAAAATTCATTTTACTTTTTAGCTTAATCCTTATTTTGGGCCATAATCTTTTAGATTCTATTCACTTTAAGGACAATTTTTTATGGGCAATATTGCACGAATATGCTTTTTTCAAACTTAACAATGGTTTTGATTTAGAGGTTGGATATCCAATAATTCCTTGGGTAGCCGTAATGGCATTGGGGTATTACTTTGGAGCTTTTTATGATAAATCTTATAACTATGAAAAAAGAACGAAACTGTTTAACACCATAGGAATTTCATCCATTTTCGCCTTCTTAATTTTAAGATTTAGTAATGTATATGGCGACCCAATCCCTTATAAAGATTACGGTACTTTATCAAAAGACTTGATTTCGTTTTTCAACCCTACCAAATATCCGCCATCATTAGCCTATTTATTAATGACATTGGGTGCTGCATTTATTTTCTTGGCAAATGCCGAAAAACTAAAAGGGAAAGTGGCTGATTTTTTTAGCACATTCGGAAGAGTTCCATTTTTCTATTACATCTTGCATTTGTATCTAATCCATCTTATTGCTCTGATTTTTGCAGAATTTTCAGGCTTTGATTGGCGAATAATGATATTACAAGACTGGGTAACTGGAATACCCGCCTTAAAAGGATATGGTTTTCCGCTTTGGGTGGTTTATACTGTTTGGATTTTGGTCATTGCTTTGCTTTATCCTTTGTGCAAAAGATTTGACCGCTATAAACAATCACATAAAGAAAAATGGTGGCTGAGTTATTTGTAAGTATTATAACAAATTTCAAAATGAAAAAAACAATCCTATTCCTCGCTTTTTGCCTTTTGGCAAGCCTTGGCTTTGCTCAACAAAACAGCACTGACCATAAAATAACCTTCAAACTAAAAATAACGGAAATAGAAAACCCTGATTCTGTGGGAATTCTATGGTTTGCACTGCCTTATGTTGACGGTAAAACTGTCGTAAATACTACACTTTTCCCAAAAAGCCCTGATAAAAATGGGCTTTATCAGCAAACACTTGCTTTCCCTGACTCCTTAATGGGCAAGACTATCCAATACTTTTATACAGCAGTCAAAGATAATTACGAGAATAAAGGCAGCTTTGTGCTTGAAAAAAACAAAAACCAAGACAGAGTTGAAAGTTGGGGCTTTGTAGATGGCTTGGAAAGCAAGGTAAAATCTACACAAATGCTTTTTCTTTTACCAGAGTCTCCTACTGAAAAAGCTGCATTTGAAAAGCCGTATGTCGGTATTACAACAAACGGAAAACCTGTGAAAAATCTATTTCCTATTAAAAAAACAGGATTTCCTACCTTATCTATAAAAAATGCAGTCACAGCGTTTCTCGAATCGCTCAATGCGGAACAAAAAGCAAAATGTACGTTTCCGATCGAAACAGAGGAATGGCGAAGATGGCATAATATAGAAAATTGGCCAAGGGCTGGTATCGGTTTGGAAGAAATGAATCAGGCTCAAAAAGACCAGGTTTTCACGATTTTGATGGAAAGTTTGAGTGCAAGAGGCCTAAAAAAAGCCAAGAATATAATGGCAATGGAAGCTTATTTGGCCACTTTGGTACTTGAAAACAAAGATTTAGGGGGCGAAAAATATTGGTTTACTTTCTTTGGAACACACTCCGACACAGAGCCTTGGGGTTGGCAAATTGAAGGCCATCATTTGGTAATCAACTACTTTGTACTGGGCGACCAAGTAGTGATGTCGCCGGTTTTTATGGGTTCTGAGCCAACGCTTATAGAAACGGGCGATAATAAAGGACTGAGAACTTACGAAATAGAAGAAAGAAAAGGCTTGGATTTTTATCAGTCCCTAAACACCAAGCAAAAGAAAAAAGCCACGCTTTGGCATAAAAAGGAATTTGATTTTAACCGAGGTGAAGCTTTTAGAGACAATGAAATCATCGCAACAACAGGCCTTTCGGCCAAAGAATTGTCAAAAGAACAGCGGTCAGACTTACTAGATTTGATAGAAGAATATGTAAGCAGTATCCGAGACGGACACTCAAAAATAAAAATGGAGGAAGTTAAAACGCACCTCCAAGAAACACATTTTACATGGGTGCAAGGCGACAAAATAGACGGCCCATTTTACTATAGAATTCATAGTCCAGTCATTTTGATAGAATTTGACCACCAAGTGCCCGTGTTTTTACCAGACAAAACCACCCCAAATCGTGTTCCTGTCAAAACCCATATTCATACGGTTGTCCGAACTCCCAATGGCAATGATTATGGAAAGGATTTGTTGAAACAGCATTTAGAATTGCATCGTAAGGGGGTAAAGCATTGAAATGTTTAAACTCCATATTGAGCTAAAAAGCTGGTCGAACTAAATATTTCCTACGGATGTATGAAAATCAGGCTTCATTCAGAAAAAAGAATGACCGCTTTAACAAGCTATCCCAAAAATTAGCTTTTGAGTATAATCATTGAAGCAATATCCAAAGATTGTAAAGAAGAAAAAAAAAATCCAAAAATAAACTTTTTATGATAACTCATAAATCGACAAGTATTTTTTGAAAGCTAATGACCGCAATATCCAAAGGTTTTTTCCTAAATTGGCTTAAGTATTATCTATTTTATTATGATTAACTTGTTTCGGAAATCTTGTTTTTATTGAATATAAAAAAACGCCTTATTTCAGATAAAATGACCTCAATTTTATAAACTTCATTTCTAATAAACTATGAAAAAGATTTTCATCAACTTGCCCGTCGAAGATTTGGATAAATCAATGAGATTTTACGCTCAAATGGGATTCAACAATTACGCTTTGTTTACGGGTGAAAATCAAAAATGTATGCTTTGGAGTGAACATATTTATGTGATGTTGCAGTCAAAAGAGTTTTTCAGTGCTCATAATAAAAAGCAACTCGTTGATTCTAAAAATAACATTGCCTCGTCTTTTACACTCCCAGTTGAAAGCCTTGATATGCTACATGAAATTATCAAAAATGGAATAGAGGCGGGCGGCACTGAATCTACTCCCATGATAGACGAGGTATTTATGCAAGTCCGAACCATAGAAGACTTGGATGGACACACTTGGGGAATAATTTATTTGGACGAGAATAAATTTATGGAATTTAAGGCTTCCAGATAATCTCTAAACTCTTATCAAAAACTAACCAAAGAAAATTTTGACCAAATGATGAAAATATTTTTTCTATTAGCTACATTATTTTTTGCCTCTTGCCAAGGTCAAAGTAAAACTGAAAATACCAGCAACGATGTATCGAAATCTCAAGAGATACCGACATTTGGGACAAATGTATTTAATCCCAGCCTCATTCTCGACAAAAACATTCGCAGTATTTTTGAGGATCAAAAAGGCAATTTTTGGTTTGGTACAAATGGAGCCGGTGTCTATAGTTATGATGGAAAAACGCTCAAACAATATACTGAAAAAGACGGTTTGGCAAATAATCAAGTGCAGAGTATTCAGGAGGACAAGTCTGGTAATCTCTGGTTTGGAACGGGAATATTTGGCGTAAGCCGCTTTGATGGGCAAAAATTCACTACATTTTCAAGTAAAGAAAATTTGGTTTTTGATAAAGAGAAAAGCTGGAAAATAGAATCCAATGATTTATGGTTTTTTGCAGGTGGAGGAGCTTATCGTTACAATGGTAATTCGCTGGAATATTTACCTTTAGACAAATCAATAACGGACTCAAAATCGGCACAAAACGCCCCTACTAACCTAAGTAGATTTGGGGTCTATTCTATTCTTAAAGATAAAAAAGGTAACCTTTGGTTTGGAACTCAAGCTGAAGGCGTATGTCGTTTCGACGGCAAAACGTTTACTTGGTTTACAGAAAAAGGCTTGGCTGGACCTGCAGTTCTTGGTCTTTTTGAGGATAAAAACGGAAATATTTGGATGGGGAACAATGGTGCTGGATTGTTTCGATATGATGGCAAAACCTTGGTGAATTTTACAGAAGAAAAAGGACTTGGCAACAAAGAATTTAGGGCAGCCGGAAAAGCGGCTCTTGGCACAATGGCTCGTATTTATGCCATCAATGAAGACAAAAAGGGTGACCTTTGGATAGGAACTGTTGACGCAGGCCTTTGGCGATATGATGGAAAAACCCTCACCAATTACAATACTAAAGAAGGTCTTACCAGTAATGCCATAAATACCATATACAAAGACAAAAAGGGAGAATTGTGGTTTGGAACGGATACTGAAGGCATTTGTAAATTCAATGGTAAAACTTTTTATAGATTCGAACCAAAATAAACAACTGACACCAAAACTCAATTGTGATGAAAGATGATATGTTTCAGACTTTGCACCCCCAAGCTGGTAAGACCAACAAGAAAATATCTTTGAAGAAATATGAATTCATTAAAGAAAACATTCTGTCCATTTTGGATGAAAAAGAGCTCACTCATACTGAACTTATGGAAGAATTATATGGGAGAGTGAAGGATAATTTTGAGGGCGGTGTTCAATGGTACGGAGAAACCGTAAAACTTGATTTAGAAGCCAGAAATAAAATAGTTAGAACTTTATCAAAACCAGAAAAGTATAGATTGACCACTAAAGGATAGTGATTGTGTATAGTGCGTTTTTTGCAACATGTTTTTTTTGAAGCTTTATTATAAACTTTTACTGAAATTTTGGCCTTAAATAGTGCTATATAACAATCAAACTTATAGAAAATGCACAATGAATTATTAAAAATAAAAAAGTAAGATTTAAAAGAACATACAACTTATTAAAACTATTGCAGGAACATTTTCACAAATCTATATTCAATTAGTTTTTGCAATAAAAGGTAGAGAAAGCTTAATTCAGCCAATTTGGGAGGAAGAATTATACAAATATATAACCGGGATTATCATAAATAAAGGTCAAAAATTGCTCGCTATAAATGGAATGCCCGACCACATTCATATATTTATAGGAATAAAACCGTCATGCAGCTTATCCGATCTAGTGAGAGAAATTAAAAAATCTTCCAATGAATTTATTAACGATAAAAAGTTTTCAGCCTCTAAATTTCAATGGCAAGAAGGTTTTGGAGCATTTTCTTATAGCCATTCGGCCTTAGATAATGTAATTGCCTATATTCAAAACCAAAAAGAACATCATAAAAAAATAAGATTCAAGGATGAATATAAAACGTTCTTAAGTAAATTTAAGATAGAATATAAGGATGAATATTTGTTTGATTGGTTTGAAAATGATTAAAATAAATGAAGTATTAATCAAAGATAACACTCAAAAAACAAAACCCAGAAAGGGGCACGTGTTTATAGAAAAACGATCCAATCAGAAGCATTCGACCCCAAAGGGGTCAAACTTTTATAGAAAACCGCCCTACATTGAGAAGAATTCGACCCCGAAGGGG
>NZ_RJUE01000009.1 GCF_024343735.1 Lacihabitans sp. CCS-44 | reverse complement strand
ATAACCAATAACAACCTCACTTATCCTTCTGAAACACCCCAACTATACCATTGGCGATAGATAAGATAAAACTCAAGATAAGCGGTGGCAAGAATCCTTCCACTTTGAAACCATCCACGAGGTAGTCGCACAAATAAACGATACACACGCTAATAACCAAGGAGAACAAGCCCAAGGTTAAAAAAGTAATCGGTAAAGAAATGAGGCTGAGAATGGGTCTCACAAAAGTGTTTAGGATACTCATTACCAATGCCACTATTATAGCCGTAGTGTAACCATCTACGTTGATACCTTTGAGGTAATTGGGCAAAATCAGGATGATTAGGCCGCAAAGCAATAGTCTTACAATGTAATTTGTCATTTCGATTGATGTCTAGTTATTAATACGTTGAGTACTTCGTCGAGGCTAATTTCTTTGGCTTCCAATAATATTAAATAATGGAAAAGTAAATCTGCGGCTTCGCCCAGAAACAGGTCTTTGTTATCGTCTTTGGCTTCAATGACCAATTCTACGGCTTCTTCGCCTACTTTTTGTGCTATTTTGTTGATTCCTTTTTTAAACAAAGATGCAGTGTAAGAAGCCTCTGTAGGATTGTTTTTTCTGTCCTTTATAATTTCGGTTAGTTGCTGAATAAACATGACCTTGCCGCTGTTTGTTTCATTCCAACAGGTATCGTGGCCGGTATGGCAAGTGGGGCCATCGGGCAATGCTTTAATGAGTATGGAATCTCCGTCGCAATCTACTTGATGCTCTTTATAGTTGAGGAAATTGTTTGAGCTTTCGCCTTTGGTCCATAGTCTTTCTTTGGAGCGGCTGTAAAAAGTCACCTTGCCTTGGCTAATGGTTTTTTCAAGGGCCTCGGCATTCATATAACCTTGCATGAGTACTTTGCCTGTGTAAAAGTCTTGGATAATGGCCGGAAGGAGTCCTTTAGAAAAATCTGCTTGTCTATTCATAAAAATAATAATTGTGCAAAAATACTAAGTACTAATTAATTGTGTGTGGTATTCTAAAATTATTATATTTTTTTTCAAAGAAGGCTTGACAAATATAAAAAGACCCCTTATCTTTGCACCCACATTGAACGAAAGAGGTTCTTTAAAAGCGAAAGTAGCTCAGTTGGTAGAGCGTAACCTTGCCAAGGTTAAGGTCGCGGGTTCGAGACCCGTCTTTCGCTCAAGAGATAAAAAGTTCCTATGAAAATGGGGACTTTTTTGTTTCTTAGGGCATATCACCCGCCGGGGTGGTGGAACTGGTAGACACGCAGGACTTAAAATCCTGTGAGCCTTATCGCTCGTACGGGTTCGATTCCCGTCCCCGGTACTCGGAAGGTCTTAGATTAATTTCTAAGGCCTTTTTTGTTTTTTTAACTTGAGTATTGTTGCTCGTACGGTGGCGATCGGCAGCCGTCGCTGTCCCGTCCCCGGTACATAAGGTCTTAAAGCTTCGGTTTTAAGGCCTTTTTTTGTAAAATCAAAAATCTACAATCGATTCAATCTACAATCGATTCAATCGTCAATCGATCCAATCGTCAATCGAATAAATCGTCAATCGAATAAATCGTAAATCGATCCAATCGTAAATCGAATCAATCATAAATCGAATCAATCGATCAAATTTTTTACTCTCTTTTTGAATAAAATGTAAATTGGTATTACTTTAGCACCACCATAATCTTAAATAAAGCTTCCTACATTCCACTTCTTGTTTCGTTTGATGGTTTAGTCCATCATAGCTCATCTACGTCCATACACTAGATTTAAAATTTGCCATGAATTTACATTTACAATTGGAATGCCGCTCAAGCGTGTTATAAAGTGGATTAAGAAATTTGAGAAGTACTTCTTTTATTATAAAGACGGATATTTCGTGTTGCCCTATCTTACCAATACTCCTCAGCTTATGGTGGAGAGTTTAAAGAATATGCCTTTTGTGAGCCACGATACAGACCACCAGGTGATGTATTCTAAAACGCCGTTTACCGAAGGGCAACTTAGGTATCAGGAAATAGAAGAGGGCCTTTGGTTGATTGTCTCGGAGCTGGAGTTTAAAGTGAATGTACACACAAAGGCTGTATATGATGACTATGGCTCTGACTATTATTTTTTGGCTTTTTCGATTTATGACAATCCAGTGACGCCAAAGCTGGATATGAAGATAAACAATATGGAACTGAGGAATAACAGTTGGGCTATGTATAAGCCGGGCATCCCTATTGATGCTTTTCACGCCAAAGGTACCAAGGGATTGTTTTTTAATTTTTCATTTAACAGAAAATGGATTGAGACTAATTTTTTAGATAAAGAGCCGCCCTCAAAATTATTGTTTCAAAAAATATTAAATACCGAACCGGGTTATTTGACTTGGGAGGGTCTGATGAACGATGCACAGCCACACGCCTTGGATATTTGGAAGAGCCTTTCGGGTGACACACACCAGGCCTTCAGTAAGCTGAAAGTTAAAATTCAAGCTTTAGAAATTTTAACTATTTTCTTTTCAAAAGTATATGAAGAAGAAAAAAAGCCCGAAGAATCGAAGGGTGTTTTGGTAAGCAATGATGAGCCGGTGTGGAAAATTGAGAAATATTTGGTTCAAAACTTAACGAATCATTTTCCTGGGATAGATTTTTTGGCCGATATGGCGAATGTGTCGCCCTCTAAGCTCAAAGTAAATTTTAAAAAAGTATTTGGTCAATCTGTTTATCAGTATTTTAGAACAAAGCAGATGGAATTGGCCTTGGTGATGCTTAAAGAAGAACAAGTGCAGATAAAAAATGTTTCTTCCTATTTTGGATACGAAAATGCAAGTAAATTTTCGTTGGCCTTTAAGAAAGTTCACAAAATGCTGCCTTCTGAAGTGGATAGGAGTCGATAGTGCTCTTGTTTGCGATGGTGTTTTTTTCTTATCGGGCTATTGATTTGTCTTATCGGGCTATCTGTTCGCTCAGCAATTTGTATAGTTTTGTATAACTGAAATCAGCTATTCAAAGTCAGGTAATAAATATGGATAGCGGTGTTCCAGTTTTTCTTAACCCAATAGTCATGAAAATAAATAGAAGAGGATTCGTAGCAGCCGCTGTGTTGCTTACGCACCAAGCAATAGGCAAAACCAGTTTGTTTTCGTCTTATTCTCAGTCAAACCAAGCCATCTCAAAGCTAAAAGAGATATGTAAGCTCAAGAAGCATTTTTTTCAAAAGGAACTCAAAGTTGTTTTTAGGGAAAAGATGGATTCCTTCCAAAAGCTGGGCTACAAAAGCAGTTTTGATGGCTGCTTGATGAACGATAACAAAACCTATGCAATCTATCCCATAGAACTGCAAGCATCGGGCAAAACGGTAGAGCAAAGCTTTTTGCTGTTTTCAAAAAATAGTGATTGGAGCTACGTAGGTGTATGGAATAACTATGAAATGGATAGTTTTTTGAGCTTTGTTGAAAAATCAAAATTTGATGCACAGTTAGTGGCAGAACTGCTACCTACAGACAGAAAGATAGATGGTGTCTCCAATCCTTACTTGAATAGTAAATATTCCTATTCTTTTATGACTCAGGTGAAGGAAAATGTCGTGTCTTGTAGAATCAAGCACGGGACTGTTAAGTTTGAAGACTTTCAAGAATTCGAGAAAACATTTAAAATATAATCAGTATGGCAGAACCGTTTCTTTCAGAAATAAGAATCATGTCCTTTAATTTTGCTCCTAGAGGTTGGGCATTATGCAATGGGCAATTGTTGCCTATTAATCAGAATCAAGGCCTTTTCTCATTGCTTGGGACTACTTTTGGCGGAGATGGACGAGTGAATTTTGCTTTGCCAGACCTAAGGGGAAGAAGTCCTATTCATGTAGGCTCAGGACATACCTTGGGCGAACGAGGTGGGGAGTCTGCTCATACACTTAGCATAGCTGAGCTGCCTACCCATACGCATATACTGAATGGGTCTTCGGCTGTTGTAAGCACCAATATACCTACCACTAGCACTGTATGGGGCAATACGGCTCCGACGCAAGTATATAATAGTGGAGCAGCAAATATGGGAGCTATGTCAGCTGGGATGATTGGTAATATTGGAGGGAGCCAGGCACACCTTAACATGCAACCATTTTTGGGCCTAAATTTTTCGATTGCTTTACAAGGGATTTTTCCTTCACCGAATTAACTTTTACAAAAAAATAACGATATGGCTCAGCCTTACGTAGGAGAAATAAGAATGTTTGCTGGAAATTTTGCTCCAGCTGGATGGATGTTCTGTGAGGGACAACTGCTTCCTATCTCTGAGAATGAAACACTTTTTAATTTGATAGGTACTACTTATGGTGGCGATGGGCAAAGTACGTTTGCCCTGCCTGATTTGCGAGGTAGGCTTCCAATACACTTTGGAAATGGCTATATATTGGCTGAGACAGGAGGAGCAGAAGAAATTACCCTTACCGTTAGTCAAATTCCAGCCCACAGCCATCCCATATTGGCATCTAATGACCCAGCGAATTCGCCTTCACCTGCCAATGCATTGTTCTCGCCCACGGCTGTTGGACAAAAAGTGTATTCAACTGCAACTCCAACGGTGGTACTGCCGCCTACGGCAATGAATCCAACGGGAGGAAGCCAGCCCCATACCAATTTTCAACCTTATCTCTGTGTCGATTTTATCATTTCTTTGTTTGGGATTTTCCCTTCACCTACATAATAGATATTAATAGGCTTTATAAAATGTTGGTTGTTTTTTGATGAATTTAAATTATTGATAATATGGCAGAACCATTTGTTGCTGAAATAAGAATATTCCCTTTCAATTTTGCTCCCCGAAGCTGGGCTTGGTGTGATGGACAGCTTATGCCTATTTCGCAAAATACGGCTTTGTTTTCCTTGCTTGGCACCACTTATGGCGGCGATGGAAAGTCTAATTTTGCACTGCCTGATTTGCAGGGAAGGGCTCCTATGCATCCAGGCCAAGGGCCTGGTCTTTCATTGCATGATTTGGGAGAGACAGGAGGTAGCGAGACGGTGTCGCTGTTGCAATCTGAAATACCTTCCCACAGTCATTCGGTTTCTGTGGCTGCTATCAATTCACAAGTTATCACCCCAATAGCAACATCACCAGGAAGGGGTAATCCAATACCTATATATACTGGCACTGTGACTCCTGTTGCGATGCATAGCAATGCCTTGGCACCTGCTGGAGGGGACCAGCCACACAACAATATGATGCCATATCTGACTTTTTATTTTAATATTGCTTTGCAAGGGGTTTTTCCACCTAGAGGTTAATGAACAATGTTTTAAGAAATGAAAGTTTAAGGTATGTCTATAGAAATCGAAGATGATTTGATAAGGTTGAGGTTGTTTTCAGCCTCTGATATAGATTTTTTGAAGGAAGTATATTTTAGTACAAGAGAAAAAGAACTTCAGCAAGTTAATGATTGGACTAATGAAATGAAAGTGTCTTTTTTGACACATCAATTTGAAGCCCAGCATGAGTATTATCTCAAGAATTATGTAGGTGCTGAGTTTTTTGTGATTGAAAAAGCATCAGAAAAAATAGGACGGCTGTATTATAATGAAGGTTTTGATTCAACAATCAGAATCATAGACATTGCTCTCTTACCGAAATTCCAGAAAAAAGGATTTGGGACGATCATTCTAAAAGGAATTTTTGAAAGAGCGAAGGAGATTCAACAGAACGTGACGATTCATGTGGAGAGTTTTAACCCCGCCATGAAATTGTACCAAAAACTGGGCTTTAAGAAAATTTCAGAAACGAACGGAGTATATCATTTATTAGAATGGAATTACAAGAATTAAGTGAGCTGACAGTAAATGATTTTACTGAACACCTCAACAGGAGGTTTGATATTAAGTTTGAAGACCATGTGACTTTATCGGCTGAATTGATAGAAATACAGGAGTTGAGTGGTTACTCGCCTTTGGAGCGTAAGCCTTTTTTACTAGTATTTCGTACTGAACAAAAAAACGAATATTATCCGCAAGCCACATTCATCGTTTTTCATCCCCAAAAAGGAGATTTTCCTGTTTTTATGACACCCAAAGGTTTTGATTCGGTAGGGATGAAGTATGAAGCTATATTTTCATAAAATAAACGATATAGCAGATGATGCTTATTGAAAGACCATAAATCTACTTATACAAAAAAATTAACCTGTAATTTTAAATAATTCTCACTATGAGGCAATTCTATCTAACATTTCTTACTATTGGAGTTCTCTTTGTTGGATTTTCATTAAGCAAAATTGATGAAGAAAATTATTCAATAGATAGTTACAAAAAAAAGAACTTAACTGTGCCAAAGCCTATTCCACTTAAAAAGCGTGGGCCGTTGGTTTTGAAGTATATAGCCCCTGAGAACAGCATTATGAATATGTTGGTTCCCAGCATGACTGTTGTTAAATCAGTAAGTGTAGAAGGTGGAGGAAATGCTGTGCTGGGTGGCCAGTTGAATTATTCTGTGCTTGTAACCAATAATGGTACAGATGCTACTGGAGTTACTTTTACGGATGTTTTAAGTGGTGACTTAACCTTAGTGGCGGGAAGTCTTAAAGCTAGTCCTATTGCTGTAGACGAATCCTATGATTGCATAGGAAACGTTGGTATAAATGTACCAACTGTAAGCGGTGTTTTGGCCAATGACATCAATCCAGTAAACACGAATATGACAACAACTGCTGTAAACACAGCAGGAACTCAAGGAACAGTTACACTGAACCCAGATGGTAGTTTCACCTTTGTACCAAATGCGGGTTTTAGTGGGGCCACCACTTTTGGCTATACCATGTCGAATACGCACTTTGCACGAACAGCTACTGTCACTATAAATGTGTCTGCTCCGATATGGTTTGTGAATATAGCAGCAGCCTCCAACGGCACAGGAACATTGGCAAGCCCATTTAAAGATTGGTCTGATTTTGCTACTTCAAATGCTCTTTCTGGAGTTGCCAATCCAGCTGCAAACCAGACTGTTTTTGTGTATGCGGGAACATACACAGGTGCTGCTACATTAAAAGCAGGGCAGAAAATACTGGGGCAAGGAGCAACAACGTCATTGGCAAGTTTTGCTGGTGTTACAGTCCCTTCCTTCTCAAATCCAGCATTGCCTGCCACGGGTGGAACAAGTCCTAATCTGACGAGTAGTGGAAATACAATTACCTTGAATTCGGGAAACACATTAAGGGGTTTTGGTATGGGAGTGAGTACGAAAGACATTATAGGCTCATCTTTTGGTACACTTACGGTAAGTGAAGTAACATTAGATGGAAACGGCCAAGCCTTAGACTTAAATACAGGAACATTGGCAGCTACTTTTTTGAGCATTAGTTCGACCAATTCGGCAGACGAAGGTGTTGAATTGAATACTGTGGCGGGTACGCTGACGTCTACAGGCGGTACGACCATTACAAATCCCACAAGCCAGGGCATTGAAATATATGGTAATGCCGCACTAACTGCGAATTTTGGGAATACGAATATTGCTGGCTCTGGAAATGTTGGATTTATAAATACAAGCAGCTCCGCAAGTAGTTCTACTATGACCTTTGCAGATTTTGATATATCTCCAGATGCTAGTCAGCAGGCAATACAAACCACATTTAAAGGTAGTTTAACTTGTACGAGTGGAACAATTTTATCATCTGGTGCAATAGGCGGAGCTATTGGAAATATATCCTCAGCAAACTTGGAGAATCTGAGTATGGTTTTGGATAGTTATACAGCCTCTGGCTCAACAAATGGTCTTTTGATTCAAAATACAACTGGGTCATTTACTGTTAACGGAATAGGAACTACCGCTGGGTCAGGTGGTACTATATCCAATATATCAGCAAAGGGGATTAACATAAACAATGCCTCAAACATTACCCTTAAAAATATGAATTTTACCAATGCCAATACGGCAGATGGTACGTTGACGGGTTCGAGCAATACAGCAGCAAATGCAGCCATCAATGCAATAAGTGTTGCTGGTTTAACGCTCAATAATGTGGTGGTTTCGGGTACAACAACTCAGGTAGGCTTAAACCTAAGTACTTGCTCGAATGTAACGGTTACTAATAGCTCCTTTACCAATTGTGGAACTTCTGGTGTTATAGAAGAAGCGGGTATTGTAGCGATGAATTTGTCAGGTACATGTGCTATTTCTGGAACCACAGTCTCTACATCTGGTGGAAGAAATGTATTTATTAGAAATACAGGCTCTACTTTACTTACAGCTTTGAATGTTACAAGCTCTACTTTTTCAACAGCCAATGGAGCTTCCAATTTTCTATTTGAGAGTATTGATAATGCCAATAGTACGATGGTTTTTAAAAGCAATACTTTTTCGAATCCAACTACAAGAGGTTTGGATATTTTGGCTGGGGGTGCTGCTACGATTAATGTACAAGTGGGCGGTCCGAGTCTTTCAGATGGAAATACTATAACTGCTAAAACCGTTAGCCCTGGTAGCGATGGTCTATACATTCAAAGTGCTAGCAATACTGGCTCTCCTACTGTAAACTATAATGTGATAAACAATACTATACAGACGAGTTTCAATGGGTATTTTCCTATAAATATTGGTGGACAAGGAACTGGCGGGCAGTTTACGGGTAGGATAAACAACAATACCACCAGTATAGCCAATGCTATAGTGGCTACTTCTGGTATGGGAATTTATGTGGCAGCTTATGGCCGTGTAAAACATGTAACTGAGATTAAGAACAATACTGTTAATAATGCGGGTAATTATGGCATACAAGCAGAAACCAACGATAACAATACCAATGGTGCGGATGGTACAATGGACGCCACGATTCAGAATAATAATGTAAACATGATTGCTGGAGGATCTGCTTATGCTCATTATGGACTAACTTCCAACAATGTTGGAGCCTCCAGTGGCAACATGGTGACTTGTGCCAACACAAGTGGAAATGTCTCAAATGGAGTACCAGTGGCTGCTAACTTTGAAGTTAGTTCTTATGTGTTGGCAATTCCTGCAACCAGGGCTACAGTAAAAATACAAGGAAATTATGGAGCATTGCCAGGAGCTTGGACAACGCCGAATCCGGCTGGTGGTTTAACAGCGATAGATGCTGGCGGGGGTGGTACGGTTACATTATCTGGAGTATTTACATGCCTAACGCCTACAAACACCGCTGCTGCAAGACTAATGGCTCAAGCAGATGATGTAAACTCAGATAAAAGCACTGAGGCCTTGGCTGAAATAAAACAAAATACTCAAAATGAAAACTCTTCAGAATTGATTGTAAGTAAAATCAAAGAGGATAATACTTCTGTTGAAGAAGTTGGAGTGACAGATAATGTAGATGCTTATTCGGATTTTGAATCTCAAAATTCTATAGCGTCTTCTCAATCTGGTGAAACGGTTACAGTGAATGGGACAGGGTCAGGATTCAATATTCCGGCAGGAAAAAATATGACAGTCACTTTTAGTGCAACAATTAGCAATACGCCATCTACTTGTGCCATAACCAACCAAGCGAGTGTTTCGGGCAGTAATTTTGCCACGGTGAATAGCAATACCACAACAACCAATGTGGTGATACCAGTGCCAACTGCAGTTACACCAAGTAGTGCTACAAATATTTGTATTGGAAATTCCCTAAATTTAGCCGCTACTTGTGCCTCAGGAAGTGTAAATTGGTATACCGTGGCGGCCCCAAGCACATTGTTGGGCAATTCAGCCTCTGGTGCTAATTTCTCTCGTTCGCCTACGGTAAACACTACCTATATTGCAAAATGCCTAGTGGGAGGTTGTGAAAGTACGGGAACCAACACTGGTTTGATAACAGTCAATCCTTTGCCTACCATTACAGTAAGTGCCAGCCCTGCTATATGTGTGGGAGCAGTGTCATTTACAATACCTTATACTGCTACAACCGGTACACCCACCACTTACTCTATTTCGGGTACGGGTATAACTACCGTAACCGATGCAGCATTACCTGCAACACCTATAACGGTTAATTTGAGCAGTGCGGCATCTGGAAGTTCATATTCTTATACCTTGACAGTTAAAAACGCCAATGACTGTGTGTCGGGTAATGTAACTGGAAGTGTAACAGTAAATCCTATTCCAACCATTACTACTGGTGCCAGCACGGCCATTTGTATAGGTGCAACTTCATTTGCGATTCCTTATACAGCTACTACAGGTACGCCTACTAGTTACTCAATTTCAGGAACTGGCATTACAACCGTCACGAATGGTGCATTAACCTCAAGCCCGATTGTAGTAAATTTAAGTACTGGTGCAAGTGGCTCATCGATTTCATATACACTTACAGTAAGCAATGCAGGTGGTTGTACATCGAGCAATGTAACTGGAAGCGTAACGGTAAATCCTTTGCCCACATTGACCCAAAGTGCCAGTCCATCTATTTGTGCGGGAGCCACCTCGTTTACGATACCTTACACAGCTACTTCAGGTACTCCTATCACCTATTCCATTTCAGGCACTGGAATAACGACAGTTACGGATGGGGCTTTATCTGCTACGCCAATAACCGTTAACTTAAGTAGTGGAGCATCGGGGTCAAGTATTTCATATATCTTAACTGTAAAAAATGCTAATGGATGTACTTCGAGCAATATAAACGGCAGCGTAACTGTAAATGCTTTGCCTACTCTTACGAAAAGTGCTAGCCCTGCGATATGTGCCGGTGCAACATCATTTACAATACCTTATACGGCCACTACAGGTACGCCTACTACCTATTCTATTTCTGGCACAGGAATTACTAGCGTAACGGATGCCACTTTGCCAGCATCTCCTATTACAGTCAATATAAGTGATGTAGGTGGAGCAACCGGAAGCTCGTATGCCTACACTTTAACAGTAAAGAACGCCTCTGGATGTAGCTCGACCAATATCACAGGAAACGTCACCGTCAATTCAACCCCAGCACCAACAAGCCCAACCGCTACACCATCTAGTAGAACTACTATAGGTTCATCAACGCTTTCAGCAACTGGATGTGTGGGTGGAACAATTACTTGGTACAATGCCACAGATAATGTGGCTGTACCTTCGCCTAACAATCAGCCTAATTTCACGGCTCAAGGAACGTATAATTTTTATGCAAAATGTACAGGAGCAAATACCTGTGTGAGTGATGCAAGTGCAAATGTTTCGGTATCTGTAAATTTATGTACGCCATTGGCTTCTTCACCTGGCAATGTAAACATTACTTGGACGGGACTTTTGAGTAACGATTGGAGTACGGCTTGTAACTGGAGCCCGGCTTGGGTGCCAGACCTCACCAGCGGGAAAGTTATTATTCCTAATACGATTAACAAGCCAGTCATTTCAGCTTCTATTCCTGATGTTAAATCAATCGAAATTCAGGCTGCGGCACTTCTAACAATCAACAGTGGGAGAACTCTAAATGTAAGAGGCGACGGTGGATTAAACAAGGGTTTTACAATTGCTGGAGGTACGGTGGTCAACAACGGAACTATAAATATTGAATCGGAAACAAACACTGCAATTCCAGCATATATTTACCTTCAGGCAACGGATGCTGTTTTGACAAATAATGGAACTATTAAAATTAATAGTTCAGATGAGGCTATTGGTGTTGGCTCAGTATCAACACCTGCAACTATTACCAATAGTTTGAACGGTATTATAAACATAGTTGGTGGCATTGGTGTTGAAATTGCTTTGCCATCCGACGTTGTAAACTTCAACAATGCAGGAACTATAAATTATGACGGTACAGTTTTGGCGTTTAAGTTTTTAGGAACCACGAACTTCACCAACACAGGTACTGTAAACATAAATTCGGGAACTGGAATTGAAAACCCTACAGGTAATACCATTACCAACAATGCTTGTGGTAAAATACTTATGGCAAGCGGTATCTATACCAATGGAGGTATAACCACCAACGCTGGGTTAATTCAAATGCCAAGCACTTATAGTTTTGCCAATACTGGTACATTTACAAACAGCGGAGTTTTAAAGGCAAATGCAGTTTCGGGTATTACCAATAATAAAATGGTGATTACGAATGCTTGCCCGATATTTACATTGGGAGGTACTAACAATTATACAGTAAGTGGAATTTTTACAGATGCAGGAGCAACTACCTCGGCCGGGACATATACTGCGGTAGGGAATAAATTCACTGCGAACAATACTATTCCAACGGGTACTCAGACCCTCTATGCCCAAGTAACAGATGGAACTTGCACATTTGTGGTTCCTTTCACATTTGACAATGTAAAACCTTCGGCGGTGTCTGTAAGTACTACGAGTGTGTGTGTAGGTACTAATGTTACACTTTCTGCCACATGTGCTTCTGGTACGGTTACTTGGTACAGTTCTGCAAGCGGAACAAGCTCTTTGGGCACTGGCAGTTCGTTTGTATATACACCAGGCTTGGGTACAGGCCAATCTTTTTATGCTGCTTGTGAGACGACCAATTGTGCTAGTGGTCGCACGGCCACATCAAATTCATTGAGTGTATATAGCGTTCCGTCGCCTCCAACTATTACTCCACCTGCTAACCTTATAGTATGTTCGCCGTCAACACTTACACTTAATGCAAGTGGATGTGAAAGCGGAACCATTACATGGTCTCAAGGTGCAGCTACAGGTACAAGTCTGGTGCTCTCAACGGTTGGAACCTATTCTATAACGGCCACTTGTACTATTAGCGGTTGTACTTCAAATGCCAGTACAGCAGTGACAGGCTTAGAAATCAAGGCCCCATTATTGCCAAATCCAAACTCAGATTCGCCAAAATGTGTAGGAGAAACCCTGACGTTTAGTTCTTTGGCAGAAATGACAAATTATGCTTGGGTAGGGCCAAATTCATTTACCTCAGGCTCGCAAAATCCAAGTATTTCTAATGCTACACTTGCAGCAAGCGGTACTTATACTGTAACGGTGACCAATGCAAATGGATGTACAGCTTCGGCATCGGTTACGGCCACAGTGAATGCTTTAGCCACGGCCTCAGCAACTCCTACCACACAAACCGTTTGTAGTGGTGGAGCAATTACCATGATAGCAATTACCGGAACTGGAACAAGTTATTCTTGGACAAGAGACAATACAACTGGGGTAACAGGTATTGCTTCCAGCGGGTCAGGAGATATTTCGGGTACTTTGACCAATACTACCAATTCTCCAATAACAGTAACATTTAGTATTACTCCAAACGGTACTTGTAATGGTACACCAATTACGGCCACGGTTGTTGTAAATCCGATACCTTCAGCAACCGCCAGTACGCCGAGTCAAAGTGTATGCTCGGGAGTGAACATTACTGGAATTACCTTTAATACGCCTATTGTATTGGCCTCTGCTATAGAAACCATAGAAGCAGTGTCGTCGTCAGACCTGGCAGCACCAAAGGCAACATTGAAAGAAACTCAAGGAATTACGTTTATCAGTGCTGTAGCAGGAACGGTCTTTAACTGGACAAGAGATAATGTAGGTACCGTGGGCGGAAATATTCCTGCGAGTGGTTCTGGAAATATTTCGGGTAATTTCACAAATACAACTTCTTCCCCAATCACTGTCACATTTACGGTGACACCAGCATATACCAATGCCGGAACAACCTGTACAGGTACACCAATTACGGTTACTGTGACTGTAAATCCAAATCCTGTCGCAATAATTACGGATACAGGAACATCGCTTTGTGGTGGTAGTAGCACTACGCTTTCTGCTCCTGCTGATCCAAATTTTACATACGCTTGGCAAAGAAGTATAACAGGGATAGCAAGTCCTAATTCGTTTACAGCATTTGGAGGTACTGGTCAAACACAAGTTGTTACAACATCAGGAGCCTATAGATTAATTCTCACGAACCAATTTAACTGTTCGACTACTGATACAACCGCAGTAAAAATTGGAGATTTCTTGTTTAATGGTTCGCTGGGTGCGGGTGATGCTCAACAGACAGGAAGAATGAATCGTTTTGCGGTTGCTTCAACTTGTGCTGCACCAACGACATATCAAGGTAATTTTACTACAACAGGATCAAGATACTATGATAGTTATACAATCACGAATACAAGAAATGTGCCCGTTTGTGCTACTATTGCTTTAACCTCAAATTGTGGAACCTCTATTTTTTCAGCAGCTTATCTTGGTAGTTTTAATCCTGCATCTTTAGGTACAAATTACTTAGCAGACCATGGTTCATCATTTCCTGGAACATCATTTTATGAGGCAACAATTCCTGCAAACGGAACAATCGTAGTAGTGGTGCATGAAGTAAACCCTGGAACGGGTTGTGCAGCTTACAGTCTAAAAGTAGATGTACCTCGGGAAGCAGCAGGCATAACCGTAACACCTAACGGCCCAGTTTGTGCGGGTACACCATTAACAATCACAGCAAGTGCAGCAAATACATACGCTTGGAGTCCAGGAGGAGCTACCACACGTACCATAAACGCAAGTCCTACCACCACTGCAACCTATAGCGTAACGCTTGGGTATGGCAATGGTACATGTAGTGCTACCGCCACCACCCAGGTAGTGGTAGATCCAGTTGTTGCAATATCTTCCAATTCTCCTGTTTGTGAAGGAAATACTTTGAATTTATCTTCGGGAACGGCAAGTTCATATAGCTGGACAGGGCCAAACTCGTTTACTTCGTCTGTTCAAAACCCTAGTATTACGAATGTTACACCTGCTGCTGGGGGTACCTATACGCTTGTTGCAGTAAATGGAGGTTGTACCACTACCGCAACGACAGCTGTGATTATCAATAGTTTGCCGGTTCCGAATCCAAGCTCAGATACACCCAAATGCGTGGGAACTACCTTGACTTTCAATTCCGCCGCAGGGATGACCTCTTATGCTTGGACAGGGCCGAATTCGTTCAGTGCCAGTACTCAAAATCCAAGTATTAGCAGTGTTACAACTGCCGCTAGTGGAACTTATACATTGACAGCTACCAATGCAAGTGGATGCTCTGCAAGTGCAACAACTGTAGTAACTATTAACCAGGCATTGCCACCAAGCATTTCGCCTCCACCAAGTCTTTCTGTTTGTTCACCTTCAACACTTACGCTCACTGCAAATGGCTGCACTGGTGGAATTATTACTTGGTCTGAAGGAGCTGCTACAGGCACAAGTTTGGTGCTATCAGTAGTTGGAACATATTCAATAACTGCTACTTGTACTGTAAACGGCTGTACATCTGAAGCCAGCACAGCAGTGACAGGGCTTGAAATCAAAGCAAAACCTTCTGCTCCAACGATTACCCCTCCTCCCAATCTGGTGGTTTGTTCTCCCTCAACACTCACCCTCAGTGCAAGTGGTTGTGTAGGTGGAACCATTACTTGGTCTGAAGGAGCAGCTACAGGAACAAGTTTAGAACTTACAGCTATCGGGACTTATAGTATATCAGCAATATGCACCATAAATGGATGCAGTTCAGATGCTAGCGTAGCAGTGACAGGTTTGGAAATTAAAGTGAAGCCTCAAATTACCACTCAACCGCAAAACCTCAGCATCTGCCAAGGCAACAATGCCACATTTACAGTCCAAGCTAATCTTCCAGGAGTGACTTACCAATGGGAGGTAAATACGGGTTCAGGATTTGCACCGGTTGTGGCAAGCACTGTATACTCAGGCGAAAATACAGCAAGTTTAAGCCTAGCCTTTCCGCCAGTTGGATACAATGGTTATCAATACCGCTGTGTGGTGAGCATTAATGGTTGTACGGCAACATCAGTAACCTCTACTTTGTCTATGGCCGGCTCGGCTGAGGCACTGAATATTGTTAATATTACTCCAATCAGTGGAGTTTACAGTCAAACAGCAGTGGCCTATACAATAGCCATGAACAAAATAGAACCTAATGCCAACGTGACATTTAAGTCAGGGAATGCAATACAACTATTACCTGGTTTTGAGACGAGAGCAGGGGCAGTATTCACGGCTAAAATAGAGAGTCCTTGTGGTAATAATTCGACTTTCAATACCAATTTTGATAACTTGCCAAAAGAAATAAGGAAATGAAAAAACTAAACCCATTAGAAGCCATGAAAAAGCTACTTTTATTTGTGACAATGTTCTTATTTTCGCTGGAAGGTTACTCATTTACGCCAATCACCTCTGCCACGCCGAACGGAATAACCAACAGCATCACCATCAACTGGGGAGAGACGGATGTGAGTATCAATGGTTCTACAGTGACTTTGAACAGGTATCAGGTCAGATATAAGATAGTGGGCGGCGTAGCCACCACGATAGACAATATCAGCAATACACTCAGAACATATACACTTGCAGGTTTGGCTTCAGGTCAGACCTACGAAGTGGAAGTGATAGAAGTCATCAGAGTGGTATTGCCACCTTCACCTTTCAATCTGTTTCCTTATATAGACACTGCTATAAGTTCAGGTATTACCACAGTAGCTCTCAACGCTCCACCTATAGCAGTTTGCACCCCACTTACAGTATCAGTAGGAAGCAACTGTATGGCCACAGTAACGGCAGCCCAAATAGGAGCGGGGTCAAGCGACCCTAATGGAGATGCCATCACTTATGCCATCAGTCCAGTTGGTCCTTTTGGTGTGGGTACCCACAATATTACACTCACAGTGACAGATATTTATGGAGCGAGCAATAGTTGTGTAAACACCCTTACCGTGGTAGACACAGAGCTTCCCAAGGTACTTCTAAAAGACGCGGTAGTAAATCTAAGTGCATCAGGCGTAGGTATATTAACCTTAGCAGATATCAATGCTGGTATTACAGACAACTGCGGAGTGACGGGTATTGACATCAACAAGACTCAGTTTGGTTGTGGAGATATAGGTTTTCAGTGGGTGAGCGTGACAGCAAGAGATGCGGCCGGCAACACCACCACCGCCATGTGCAGAGTAAATGTGAAGGATGTGTCGGCTCCGCATGTAAAAGCCAAAAATGTGGTGATGAACTTGAATTTTGATGGTTATGCGGTACTCGACCCCAAAAACATGGACAACGGCACTTGGGATTTGTGTGGCTCGCATACGCTGAAACTGAGTAAATCCATTTTTAGCTGCCAAGACGTGGGCATCAATACCGTCACCCTGATAGCGACCGATGCCTCAGGCAACGAATCAAGGGCGACAGCCAATGTGCAGATAATAGATGCAATAGCACCATACTCAACCACCAAAACGATAGACATAAAATTAGACAAAGTAGGGCAGCCCTTGTTAGACATCAACACGCCAGGCTTAAATATCTACGATGCATGCGGACTTAAGTCTGTGACATTTTCAGAACAAAAGCTAAGCTGTGAGGTGAAGAGCCAAAATGTGGGTATAACGGCCATAGATAAGAACGGCAATGTTTCCAACTTTGTGGCAACAGTAAACCTAAAAGACGACATAAAGCCTGAAGCAAAGACCAAGCCTGTGAATTTATATCTGGGCAAAGATGGTAAAGCAACTTTAACGCCTGATATGATGAACAATGGCAGCACGGACAACTGTAAGATAGATTCTATTTATTTTTCAAAAAACAGTTTCACATGTGAAAACATCGGGAAGGACAGTGTTACTTTTTATGCAAGAGACAATTACGGTAATATCTCGACAAAAAGAGAGGCCATCACCGTGATAGACAGCATGGCACCAAGCATAATCACCAAAGACTTTACACTAACGCTGGATGGCCAAGGCAAAGGCCAACTGAAAGTAGAAGACATAGACAATGGCAGCACCGACAACTGCGGCATAAAGAGCAAAACCTTGTCGAAAACAACCTTTGACTGTACCAATGTAGGCAAAGTAGAAGTGACCTATACAGTAGAAGACAAGAACGGAAACAAAGCAGAGAAGAAACTACAGATAAGCATAGCCGAAACCACCAAGCCCACACTGAAACTAAAAGACAACCTAAGTTTCAGCCTTGACAAAGACGGATTTTTGAAACTGACGGTTGCCCAAGTGGTGGCAGAAGCGACGGACAACTGCGGCATAAAACAGACTACACTGAGCAAAGAGAGTTTCAATTGCATCAATGTAGGCAAGAATGACGTAATGATAACCACGACCGACAATTCAGGTAACACTACCACCGCCACGGCGAGTATCACCATTACCGATGGGCAGGGCAGTTGCCTATGTTCTTATGCTATGCTGGCTTCAGAAAGTATCGAAATCAATGGGACAAACCTAGAATACGGTGGAATAGGAACCTACCAAGCACAAAAAACAGTGAGCATAAGCAAGGCTACCTATGGAGCTAACAATGTGTTTGTGAGATCAGACCTTCTAACGGCAGACACCCCGCCAGCCAACGTAATCAAAGGTATAGCCCCGACACCATTGAGTTTTGAAGAAAACACCAAAACAAGCAAAAAGAAGTTGAAGGTAAAAAATGGTAAGACGGGCGATTTTAGCGACAACGAATATGGCAAAGTGAAGATAGGCAAGAATGCCACGCTGACCTATACAGGCACGGGGGATGTGTATTTCAAGACATTGAAAATCAAGAAAGGAGGTAAACTAAACTTTGGACAAACGGCTAAAGTACACATCAAGACCTACACCAGGCTGGGAGACGAAATCACGATAAATGAAAGCCAAGAGAAAGTAAAGATATTTGCCGCCAAGAACGTGGGCATAAGTAAGGGCAGTCAAGTGAATGCCTATGTGCATAGCCAAGCAAACATAGCGATAGAAGACGCAGATGCGGACAACAAGACGATTGTCAATGGTTTGTTAGTCGGCACCAAGATAAAGACGGGAGCAAATGTGACACTGAAAGGCCAACCGACAGACTGTAGCAACACAGCCACTTCGGCAACTCAGGAAGATAGCCTTATAGCAAAAACAGATGAAGCAGAGGTAAATACGGAAGAGTTGCTTATAGCAGAGCCTAAAGTAGCCAAAATCAGTTTTGGTCCTAATCCTGCCACTGATTATGTAAATATTTCGATGGGCAACACAGCTGCACAGACAATGGTAAAAGTAATCATCAGAGATAGCCAAGGCAGACTGGTAAGAACACAAGACGCAGAGATAGACGGCTTAAGGAACCAGATTAGAGTAGACCTGAGAAAGACTCAAAGTGGATTGTACTTCATTGAACTAATAACTGCGAGGGCAAGAAACGTTCTTAAACTACAGGTAGTGAAGTAGCTGGAAGTTTTCTATAATGATTTATATTTTAAGAGGCTTTAGATGTATGTCTAAAGCCTCTTTTTTGTTTGCGAAAAACTTAGTCTTAGGCCAATATTGCTTTTGAGGTTATAAAACCCCAAAAGCGAAACATCTCCAAGGTTTAAATTTTTGTTACATAATTCCTTTTTATAGGCGACGCAAAGAATCTACCTTGGAAATTTCGGGGTGATGTAAGCAATGGCCAAAGGCTTTGGTTTGTCATAGAGCCAGTGATAATATCAAAACCTTTTCTTTTCTTCAGAATTTTTGCTTTGATATCAGATACACCGTGGTGTATTAGTCCCAATTTGCTGGCGGCCTCTCTAGAAAGGTCTATCACCCTTTCTCCGCAATAAGGCCCGCGGTCGTTTACTTTTACTATTACTTTTTTTCCATTTTTAGGATTTTCTATTTCTATTAATGTACCAAACGGCAGCGTGCGATGTGCACATGTATAATAGCGATTGCTGAAAACGTCGCCGTTTGCAGTTGTTTTGCCATTAAATTCTTTGCCATAAAACGATGCTAAGCCTTCAAACGATTTTTTGTATTCTAATCCTTGTGAAAATGAAGGCACAAAACCTAAAGCAGAAAAAAGTATTATAAAAAGTGTTTTTGTAAAATTCATACGCACTTATTTTTTATGCAAAACAAACGGATTATGTTTTTCGGAAGTGTTAATGAGATAGAAAAAAAAGCTTATTTATTAGAAAAGTACAATGTTTACTTATAAAATCATAAAATTGAATAATTATTTTATGCTGATTTTAAGGTAGTTGACTATTTTTTCTTGCTTGTTTTCGAAAGGTTTATATCGGAAATGTCGCTTTATGTGTTATTGCTACACTTTAAAAATGTTCCGAAAATCTGAATGTCTTTGACGCATTAAATGGCCAAAATTTGATATAATATTAATCTTACTTTGGGAAAAACTGTGTATGTTTTTTTTTTCGAAATTACAGATATTAGTTTGTAGAAACAGAAGTATCCTGCTTTTTTCTGAAGGCTTTGGGGTTTTGTTTTGTAAGTTTTAAAAACTGTCTGTTGAAATTCGATAAATTATTGAATCCCGATTCGTAACAGATTTCTAAAACACTCATTTCGGTTTCTTTCAAAAGCTTACAAGCGTGATTTATTCTGACTTGCATAAGGTATTCCACAAATGTCTTTTGTGTGCGAGCTTTGAAATATCTACAAAAGGCGGCTTTACTTAAATTTACTTTTTGAGCCAACTCCTCAACCGACACAGGTTCTTTGAAGTTTTTTAATATTTGGTCAAATATGATACTCATTCTCTCTGAATCTTTCTTGCTGATTCCTTCCATTCCTATTTCTGAAAGAGGCTGTTGCTCTTTACTTTCAGCCATCAATTGCAATATTTCAAAAAGGCTCAAGAACTTTTCTAGGCTGGTTTTATGCATGTTTTCTTTAATGACTTTGTTTATTTGCTCTTTGGTATTGCCATAAAATTGAAGTCCAAATTTTGCTTTTTCTAATAACGACTTCACGGGAGTCATTTCTACCAAGTCAAAGAATGATTCACCAAAACTATCTAGCCGAAACTGTATAACGATGGACGCGGGCAGAGGAAATGTCTCTTTGGTATAAAATATTTCATCAGCACTAAACCAGTGGGGTAGTTTACCTCCTATTAATATTAAATCTCCCTCATTATATTCAGAAGTATGGTTTCCGATTACTTTTTTCCCATATCCACCATCACAAAGAACGATTTCGAACTCCTCATGATAATGCCAGGGAGTTTCAAAATAGGGAGATTCGTAACGTTCATATATAAAGGAAAGGCTTTTGCTAAGCGGCAGTCTTTGAAGAATTGGTTTCATTTAATATCAATATAGTATTGGTCGAGCATTAAATATAGGTGGAAATTAAAATTTTATCTATATATTTTTGTATTTTATCAATATGTTTTTATCTAAATGATATAATTTTTCACAAAATGCTCAAAGGTAAAAAGGTTGTTATTGTTGGCGGAACTACTGGGCTGGGGTTTTCAGCTGCAAAAGCTTTTATAAAAAACGGTGCAAATTTGGTGGTGGTGGGTAGAAATCCCGAAAGTTGCATTTCTGCCGAATTGGCACTGGGTGAAAATGCTCGAGCTCTTAAAGGGGATGCTTCTGATTCTACAACTGCAACAAAGGCCATAGAAATGTGCATTTCTGAATTCGGTGATTTTGATGGTTTGTATCATGTTGCTGGTGGAAGTGGTCGTAAATATGGCGATGGACCGCTACACGAACTTACACTTGAAGGTTGGCAAAAAACCTTTGACTTGAATCTTACCAGTCTAATGCTTTCAAACCAAGCTGCGGTAAGAAAATTTTTAGAACTCGGAAAATCTGGAAGCATTTTGAACATGAGTTCTGTTTTGGGTTTTTCACCATCTCCGCAATATTTTGTGACACATGCCTACGCAGCCGCAAAGTCGGCCGTGACAGGATTTACAAAAGCCTTGGCGGCCTATTATGCAAAAGACAATATCAGGATAAATATTCTAGCACCAGCGTTGGTCGAAACCCCCATGTCGGCACGGGCAAGTACCGATGGAAAAATCATGAGTTTTGTAAAAACGAAACAGCCACTAGATGGTGGAAGAAACGGAAAGCCCGAAGATTTAGACGGTGCGGCGGTATATTTTATGTCGGATTCTTCAAAATTCACTACTGGTCAAACGCTCTATGTAGATGGGGGATGGGAGGTATCTGAAGGGCAGTATTAATGTGCTAATGTGTCAATTAGTTAATATGCTAATTAGCAAATGTTGATTTGTTGAAATTGGAATGGGTTTAAAAATGGATTAAAATAAAAGCTTATAGCTATAGGCTAAAAGCCAACAGCTAAGAAATGAAAGTAGCAATAGGAATAGACTTAGGCGGAACAAACGTGAAAGGTATTTTACTCAACGAAAAGGGTGAGGTTCTTCACAAACATTATATTCCTACCAGTGACGAGGGAGATGAAAGCTGGAAAGAGAATGTTTTGGAAATGGTAAACCATTTGAAAGAGAAAAGCCAAAATCAAGTGGAAATCATTGGTTTGTCTGCTCCTGGCCTAGCAAATACCAACAATACCTGCATCGCTCATTTGCCAAACCGTCTTTTTGGATTAGAGAATTTTGTGTGGGCAGACTATTTTGAAACTAAAACTTTGGTTTTAAACGACGCTCATGCCGCATTGATGGCCGAAGCTAAGTTTGGAGCTATAAAGGGATATAAAAATGCGATTTTGATTACATTGGGTACTGGTGTGGGCGGAGGAATACTCATCAATGGAGAACTTTATCAAGGTCTGAGTCAAATGGCGGGGCATTTGGGCCATGTTTCAATAAATACAAACGATGATGACCTTTCAATTTTGGGCATTCCAGGGAGTTTAGAATATGCATTGGGCAATTATTCTATAGAAAAGCGTTCGATGGGGAAATATAAATCAACGTTTGATTTATTAGAAGCTTATAAAGAAAATGATCCTTTTGCTCAATGGCTTTGGTTGGATTCGATAAGGAAATTGAGTATTTCATTGGCCTCTTTTATAAACGTTTTTTCACCTGAAATCATCATTTTGAGTGGAGGAATAACCCTAGCTGGCAATTTACTTTTTCAGCCGATACAAACTTTTATTGACCTCTATGAATTTAGACCACAAGGCAAAACAACAAAAATAGAAAAGGCTCATTTTGATGATTTATCGGGAGCCATTGGAGCGGCGGCTTTTGCATTGGGAGAAATTAATAAACACATAGACGCATAGTGCACAATAGAGAATTACAAAAAAAGCTATGATGTCAAGGTGCCTATGTGTTTTAAAAAAAATAGAATATGACTTATACAAAACAGTATTTAGAAAAGTGTCAGCAGATGATCGAAACGGTAGCTGCTCAAGAAAAACAGATTCTTGAAGTGGCTAGAATTTTTGCTGATTCTATTTTGGCAGGAAGAATGGTACATGTATTTGGAAGCGGACACAGCCGCATAATGGTGGAAGAAATGTGGCCGAGATATGGGTCATTCCCTGGTTTCAATCCCATAGTTGAGCTCTCACTAACTTTTCATAATTTGGTTGTGGGTGCGAATGGACAAAGACAAGCTATGTTTTTAGAAAATGTTTCAGGTTTGGCAGAACAAATTATCAGAAATTTTGATGTTAATGAACAAGACGCTGCCTTGATTATTTCTTCTTCTGGATGCAATGTGGTGCCTATAGAAATGGCAGAAATATTTAAATCAAAAGGGTTGAAAGTAGTGGGATTGAATACCAAACTGCATTCTGAAGCCAGTACATCAAAACGGAAAGATGGTAAGAAATTACAGGATTTTTGTGATGTGGTTTTAGATTCGGGAGCACCATTGGGCGATGCCATGATAAAAATTGAGAACTTAGAAACACCGGTGGCACCAGGTTCTACAGTGGGTTCTTGTATGCTCATCAATTCTATCAAAGCTGAAGTAGCTAATCTTTTAACTCAGGCTGGCCGTCCTCCAAAAGTATTGACAGCCGGAGCCCTTGTTGGAGCAGAAAAAGCAGCTGAACTATTCCAAAGTGCTTATGATGAACATGCCCACCGCATTTCGAAAATGTATAGATCTGTGGGTATAGAAAGTTATGTGTCGAAAGAATAGAATTAAATATGCAGTGTACTTTGTGTAAAACCTTGTGCACTTTGTGGTAAATAAAATAGAAATAATTATGCAACCAATACCTATAAAAACAACCGTAGTAGGCTCATGGCCATTTCCAAGTTGGCTAGAATTTGCCTCTCAAAATCTTGATAAATTTGGCCCAGCCGATGTCAACGAAATGATTGAGGATGCAGTGGTAAATGCCATTCACGATCAGGTCGCAGGAGGATTGGATGTTATTACTGATGGTGAACAAACGCGGCTAGATTTCAACCTTTCGTTTTATGGTTTCATAAAAGGAATTCAAGCCAATCATGAAGAAACACGTAAGTATGGTCCACCTGCACACGACCAAAGAGGAAAACATACGATTGTCGAAAAGCTAAGTGCTCCAAAAGGGCTTGGCGTAGTTGAAGAATACAATCGTCTGAAAAGACTAGCTCCCGAAGGCAAAATATTGAAGGCTTCAATTCCTGGTCCATACACTTTATCAGGTAGAATGTTGCCAGGCGAAATTTACAAAGACCGTTGGGAAATTACTGAGGCTTTGATGCCTTTGGTGGCTTTGGAATTAGAAAAATTGGTTGAAGCAGGAGCTCAAGAAATTTGTATTGACGAGCCATCTATGTCTTGCTATGCTTACAAAGAAGATACAAAACGATTTGTGGATATTTTTAATCGGACAGTTAAAGGCATTTTGGATAAAACCAGAATCGGCACACATTTGTGTTTTGGGAATTTCAAAGGGCGTTCGATTGGAAAGAAAACCATTGCACCCATGTTGCCTGATTTCTTGGATATGACTGTTGACGAGTTACATACCGAAATGTGCGTTTTGAATTTTGCAGAAGTACATCTTTTAGAACGGTTTGCCGAAAAAATGGATGTGGCTGTGGGTGTAATTGATGTAAAAAGTTATTACATCGAAACGGTAGAAGATGTAAAAGAGCGAATTCAGAAGTGCCTGAAATATGTGCCTGCAGAAAAATTGGCAGTGGCTCCAGATTGCGGACTGTCACAAACTGCCCGATGGGCATCAAAGTTAAAAATTGAAAGCATGTGTAAAGCTGCGGCAGAATTGCGTTGAAAAAGCCCCCCAACCCCCGAAGGGGGAGTTTTGTTGGAATTTTGAAATATAGGCAAAACCTTTGCGTCATAGCCACTTGGCGATAAAAAAAAAACTTTGCGTCTTAGCGTCTTTGCGAGAAAAAACCTCGCGGCCTTGCGTCTTAGCGGTATAAATGTATAGACAATGATAAAACCGAAACAGAAAAACGAACAACTAATTAACGATATTCAATCTTTTACCTCCGAATCCACCTTCAAAGTTTGGTGGCTTGGACAGAGCGGTTTTTTACTTAAATTTAGAGGTGAAACTGTTCTTTTCGACCCTTATTTGTCGGATTCACTTTCTGTAAAATACCAAAATACAGAAAAACCGCACACAAGAATGAGCGAATTGGTGGTGAATCCTTCACTTTTAGAAAATATAAATGTGCTTACTTCTAGTCATAACCATACGGATCATTTAGATGCTGAAACTTTGAATTCGATATTTGAAAATAATGAATACGCAAAATTCATTATTCCGGAAGCAAATAGAGATTTTGTAACAGATAGATTGACATGTGAGTTTGATTTTCCTATTGGATTAGATGAAAACAGGAGCATTAAAATAGGGCATTTCGAAATAATTGGACTACCTGCGGCACATAATTCTGTAGAAAGAGACGAAAAAGGTCAGTGCAAATTTATGAGCTATATTGTTAAATTTGGAGATTTTGTGGTTTACCATTCAGGTGATACGCTATGGTATGAAGGTTTGGAGAAAAACCTCAAAAGTTACCATTTGGATTTGGCGTTTTTACCCATAAATGGAAACAAGCCCGAGAGAAAAGTAGCAGGAAATTTAAGTTTTCAAGAAGCAGCTGATTTAAGTAAAGTGGCTGATATCAAATGTGTTATACCTCATCATTATCACTTGTTTGAGTTTAATACTGAAGACCCTGAAAACTTTAAAATTGCCTGTGAAAAAATTGGAACTCCCTATAAAATTCTAGAACTTGGAGAAGGATTTGAATTTATAAAGACTTCATAGGAAATAGTTTATTCTAAAATTTCAATCGAAAAGACAGTACCATAAGGATAATATGAAAACGTGTAGAGTCTCAATTAATAAGTATTTAAAAACCAGTGTTTATCTGTCCAATCAGTGTCATCTGTGTTCAAATAATAGACCATGAAACGAAGAAATTTCATAGCCGCTGTACCAGTTTTGGGAATGATTCAAAAGTTTGAATCTGTAAAAGAGACTTTCCCAATTAGTAGCAATTCCTACAATTGGGGTACTTTTTATAGCAGAGAATCAAAAGTTTGGGGCGAAAATCTTGATGCTGATATGGCAGCGTATGTGAAGACTGGTCTTCAAGCCTATGAGCCCAGTTTGGGAAGTGCCGAAGAAGCCACTAAACTGATTGCCGTTTTGAAAAAATACCATATTAAAATGCCCTCAGTTTATATTGGCAGTGTTTTGCATGAAGAAGAACAAGTAGAAAAGTCAATTAAAACTATTCTTGAAATTGCGGAAGTTGTGAAAAACTATGGCACCAAAATCATAGTAACCAACCCAAATCCCATAGCTTGGGGAAGCGACAAACTAAAATCGGATGAGCAATTAACACTCCAAGCTAAAGCATTAGAGAAAATAGGAAAATCATTAAAAATGAATGGCTTAAAGCTTGCCTACCATACCCACGACGTAGAATTGAAGGCTGGAGCAAGAGAGTTTCATCACATGTTACAAAACACTTCACCCGAGAATCTATATTTCTGTATGGATGTACATTGGGTTTATAGAGGTTCTCAAAACTCTCAATTGGCGGTTTTTGATGTGCTAAAAATGTATGGAGACCGCATTATTGAGCTTCACATTCGACAATCAAAAAATGGAATTTGGCAGGAAGTTTTCACTTCTGATGGCGATATCGATTTTAAAAAATTTGCTTTAGAATTATTAAAGAAAAATCTGAAGCCGCATTTAGTTATAGAGCAATGTCTCGAAAAAAATTCACCGAATACCATGAATGCTTTTGAGGCCCATACTATTGATTTGAAAGAAATTAGAGATACATTTAAACTTGTTTTAAAGCCTTAAATTATGATAAAATTATGCATTTTGGGAGGCGGCTTCATTGGCCGTTTCTATGCCGAATCACTCATTGGTCGCCGCGGAAAAGACGAAGTCAAAGTGATTTATGCACGAAGAGAAGAAACTGCCGTTCGTTTTGCCAAAGACTATAATGTTCCCCATTTTTTTACCGACATGGAGGCCGCCATTGCCCATCCGGAGACCGAAATGGTGATTATAGCCCTTCCAAATTATGTGCATGAAGAGGCAGTGCATCTTTGCGTAAAGCACAAAAAAGCGGTATTGTGTACCAAGCCCTTGGGTAGAACAGCAGAAGAGGCACTTCGTATGACCCAAGCATGTGAGGAGGCTGGAATTTTTGCTGGATATTTAGAAGACCTTTGTTACACCCCAAAATTCTCAAAATCACTGGCAAGTGTAAAGGCCGGAGCCATTGGAAGGGTTTTGTGGGCAAAATCTCGAGAAACACACCCAGGTCCGCATTCTGATTGGTTTTGGGATATGGAAAAAGCAGGTGGAGGTGCCATCGTGGATATGGGCTGTCATTGTATCGAAATCTCACGAAATTTTATAGGAAAAGACATTTTGCCAATTGAAGTAATGTGTTGGGCAGACACACAAGTAAAACCCATTGATGCAGAAGATCACGCCATTGGTTTGGTTAAATATGAAAACGGAGCCATAGGCCAATTTGAAGTTTCCTGGACTTTTCGTGGAGGTATGGACTTGCGAGATGAAGTGATGGGAACCGAAGGGACAATTTGGGTGAATTCTTGGCTAAGGACTGGTTTTGAGATGTTTACAAGCGGAAATACGGATGGGTATTTGGTAGAAAAAGCAGAAAGTTCTTCTGGATGGCAGTTCCCGGTTGGCGATGAAGCCCACGAGTTGGGTTATACGAGTATGTTTATTGATATGTTTGAGGCATATGAAAAAGGTACTCAACCGCAAGAGACATTTTATGATGGTTATGTGGTAAATGCCATTATTGATGCAGCTTATAAATCAGCAAAAACCAAAATTTGGGAGCCTGTTAAATTGCCGGAATGGAGAGGACAAACTGGACTTACGAAGCCATCTGTTTATACCGAGTATGATGCAGACCATTGGCTTATAAAAGAAGAACTTTTGCCTAACGGAGACAAAAAAGTGATTTTAAAAAATAAGCTAAGTAATCAAATACTCGAAAAAGTTAAATTGGATACTAAATAGTTAATGTTTTTTTACAAATTAAACCTTAAGAATATTCTTAATGGTTTTTTTCCAAATGAATGTAATTATTTTGGAGATAAAATTTAAAAATGGGTAATTGTTTGGAAAGGTGATTAACCGAGGGTTTTCGATAAGATTAGGGTTTGAAAAGTATCTATAGTTGCTCGCAAGGAAGTTACGAAAAGATTTTTTTTCGTCCAAAAGTTTAAAATATATAGAAGTGAATCTAACTCTGTGGTCTAATCTAAGCCAGAGTTTACCTATTTCCCAATATTTTATAATGTCCTGTTTGACGGTGCTTAGCTCAGTATTGAGGGTTTGTATATTTCGAAATTCGTTTTCATATAGTTCCATTCCGGTCTCAAAAAAACGCTTCATTCCTAATTCTATAGCTATTTGATTTAATTCATGCTTGTTCAAATTGGTGGTTTTTAAGAATTCAATCAAATCACAGAAATGTTTTAGTCTAGTCCAACACTCACGTCCGCCATGGTGTATAAGAAGCATGGTAAAGAGTGTTTTAGGAGAAACAAAGGTCTTTTTATGGGCCTTGTTGATTGCAGTTTCTTCATCTGAAAAAAACTCATTGAAATTGACTTTAAAGTCGTGGGCCTCTTCTTTGATATGCCAGTGAAAATCAATATGAATATCTACACCCAATTTTGTTTTTTTATCAAGCCCTACCTCCATAAATCCTGGATTTTCAAATATGGAATTTATAATTTTCTCATTATCATGTTTTTCTGGGTTTTTTATATCAAGAGTGTAACCATCTTCTAGTAATATTTCTAAGGCTTTTTTAGCATTTTCGGGCTGAACCAATAGGTCCAAGTCATGGGTTTCTCTTAGTTGCTGATTTTTGTAAAGTTCTGAAATAAAAAGGACGCCTTTGTAGGGGAGAACATCAATACCTTGCTTGCGGAGCAGGTCGAGCAGTCTTTCTAGCTCCTGATTTGTAGCTAAATTGAAGATGGATTGGGTAAGGGTACGCGTTTTGAGTTCTTTACTTAGTGAATTTTCAAAACCTATCCGTTGAAAAGTATCCGAAAGTACAGGCCTAATTGCATGAAAAATAGCTAGTTTTTCAAGTCTATGCCAGTCAATTTCTTTTTTAAGAAGGGCTTCGATTGTATTTGTCGGATGTCCTAGAAGACTTACTTTTACCGATTCAATTAATAGGTCTAACTCAATGCTTTTTTTCATCCAAATGTCTTAACGAAGTCTCGAAGTTTCTCATAATTAAGCGGTCTGTTTACTCTCTTCACCGTAACTTGTGCTGCTATCTTTAACGAATCCGTAAAGTGTCGTTCTAGATGTGCCCCTCGCAAAATCTGCTGCGGTAAAGGATAATACTTTATTAGTTCAATTGGAACATCAAGCAATCTTATTTCATGATTTTTTTTTGAGTAAGGTTTTTGCAAAACAACTATTTGGTCTAGATCAATTGCTGTATCAGGAAAGGAGTTCTCGCTTTGTCGAAATATATATTTTTGATGGCCCTCATAGGCGGGTTCTAGGTTAGATGGATCAAAATCTAGGTTTCTAGCACTTTCTTCCCAGATTTTTATTTGAGGAATACCTGGTAAAACCGCTGCTCTGCCTGAGTTGTCAAATGTAATGGCTGTCATATCGTCGCTTAAAATTGTATAGCCGGCCTTGGCAAATGCAGCAATGGTCGTGGACTTCCCAGCTCCTGGTACTCCGATAAATACGATGGCCTTTTCTCCAACTTTTACGGCACTGCCATGTAGCAAGAAGTAGCCTCTTTGTTGCAGAATCAACCCTAAGGCCTCACTGGTGGCAAATAATCTAAATACATCGTCGTCGTTTGTGTTTTTTTGAAACTCTAATATTTCTCCTTTTGAGGCTTTAAATTTGCCTATCGTTGGCCAATCTAAAATCAATTGCTCGTTTTCAATAATTATGTTTGCTTGCAGTCCCTTTCGAAAAACATTTGTTTTGAATCCCTTTGCTGAGGGTATTTCTTCAGGTTTGAAACAAAAATCCTTAACTCGTTTTGAGGCCATAGGAAGTTCTAAGTCAAAATCAGAATCAATAGTTAAATTGTAAGCTTGAAAGAGCATCAAAAGGCGATTTTATTGAGGTTTGCGTGTAAATATCTCGATTTATATCCATAATTTAGTGTTCCTAAGTAAAAAAAATCTTTTAAATACATGGCTCAAAAAATCTTGTTCATGCTTCTTTTGGTTTTCGTGTTTTTTTCGACCGAAGCACAAAGGAAGTTTGGTAATGAATGGATTTCTGATGACCAAGATTTATACAAAATTACCATCGCCGAAAAAGGTATATATAGGATTTCTTACGAAGATTTGAAACGTATAGCATTTCCAGTTGATGTAGTAGATGTAAAAAGAATTCAATTGTTTCATCATGGGCGTGAAGTGCCAGTTTGGATTGCTGGTGAAGCAGATGGGGTTTTCAATGCACAAGACTATATCGAGTTTTATGGAGAAGGAAATAATGGGGAGCAAGATTCGCTACTCTACAGACCTGAAAGCTCTCGAATGAACGTCTATCAAAGCCTGTATTCAGACAAAACCGCTTATTTTTTAACATTGGGAAATTCCCCTTTGCGAACTAAAGAACTAAAAAACCTATCTTTTAAATCTTCAATTATTGAGCTTTTTCATACGGAGCAGCAAATAAAGGCTTTTAATGAGCAATACTCTTTTAATAACAGTATCGGTTTCCCGCCTTTTGTTATGCAGAGTTATTTTGAGCAAGGAGAGGGCTGGACGAGCAAAATCATAGTAGGAGACTCTTTGGCCAAATTTCCGATACAATTGATAAATTATCTTCCGCAAAACGACAAACTTCCCATATTGGAATGTCTTTTTAATGGCCGTACAGAAACAGTACACGACGTTAATATTGGTCTTCAAAACAACCAAGGCCAAGCTCGAAATATCGGCAAAATAGATTATTTTGGATTTGCTCCCTTAAAAATAATTACAGAAATAGCGACAAATGAGATTTCGGGAGATGGACAAATACTGTTAAAGTCACAGTCAAACAAAAAAGATAAAATAGAATGGTACTCTATAACCTATCATAAAGTAAGCTATCCTCAAAGTTTTGAGATGAGCAATTTGAAGAGCAAATTATTTTATTTAAGGTCTTATTCTACAACTGAACGCCATGTGTCGGTTTTGAATGCACCGGCCGATGCTCAAGTTTATGAGCTGTTTGATAGGTATAATTTTAGAAAGATAAATAGCTTTGTTGAGGGAAGAAACCTGAATTTTGTTACCGAGAATAGTTTTTCCTCGAAAGCCGTATTAGTAAGCTCTGAAATCAAAAAGCCGATTGATATTCAGAAAGTCAGCGTTAATTTGGATTATAAAAAAACTTCTGATTTTCTCATCATTACACATTCGTCTCTTTTAGAATCGGCCAGAGAATTTGCCAATTATAGAGCATCTACTGCAGGTGGGGCTTTCAAAACCAATCTTATAGATATTCAAGATTTGTATTTGAGGTTTTCTTTTGGCGAACGAACTCCATTAGCCATTCGAAGATTTGTTGATTTTCAATTGTCAAAGGGGCAAAAAATATCTTATCTTTTTCTGGTTGGAAGAGGAAAAAGCTTTCCTGATGCTTTAAAGACAGATGCAGCTCTCGATTTGGTCCCAACTATGGGTTACCCCGGTTCAGATGTTTTACTTACAGCAGGTTTAGATGGTTTCGATTTGGACGTTCAGGCTGTTGCTACTGGCCGACTAAATGTTGTTTCAAATCAGGAAGTACTCAATTATCTGCAGAAGGTAAAAGAATATGAATCCAACACCGAAGATTTGCTTTGGAAGAAAGACGTTCTGCATTTAAGTGGTGGAGGGTCTAAATCAGAAATAAGTTACTTTAAAGATATACTGAAAGGTATTGAGCCAAAAATTTATAATGGCTATATGGCCGGTAACGTAGGAGTCTTTTCGAAAAAGACAGACAACAATATTGAAAACGTCGATATTTCGGAAGCGGTAAACAAAGGTGTTGGTTTGATTACTTTTTTTGGGCATTCGTCTTCAACAGCTACTGATTTAAACATTGGTTATGCTTCAAATCCCAATGGAAAATTACAAAATAAAGGAAAATATCCCTTGATGTATTTTAACGGATGTGGCGTAGGCAATGTTTTTAATAGATACGACTTGCTCACCACGGACTGGCTCATTACGCCCAACAAAGGAGCAATTGCAGTTTTTGCAAACTCATTTTGGAGTTATGATTTTCCTACCAATCGCTATATCAATAATCTGTACGAAAAGCTTTTTGAAGATACACAAACATTGGGGGAGTCAATTGGAAAAATACAGCAAGCGGTTAATATCAAACTCAAATCAGAAGGAGCCGATTTGCTAATGTTGTCTAATATTCATCAACTCATACTTCAGGGCGATCCCGCTATAAAAGTATTTTCTCTGAAGAAACCTGATTATAACATAGAAAAAATCTTTTTGAAATCAAAGAATCAAAGCTCTTCTATTGCACAGAATGATTCAGTGTTGGTTGGTGTGATTGCCTCAAACTTTGGGAAATACCAAAAAAACGGCTCGATAAACGTTTCGGTTAAATCGAGAGGACCAAGCAAAAATGAGGATAGGAATTTTAGAATAAATAGTATTGCCTATCGAGACACCGCTTATTTTGCCATCAAAAAAGACCAAAGCCAGCAGTCTATTGTGGTGCGTCTTGATTTCGATAACCAAGTGGAAGAAAACAATGAACAAAATAATGAGAAGGAACTAACTGTAGATTGGTCAGCAGCTAATCCATATTCTATTTATCCGAGTGATGCTATTCCTGATGAATTAAATCCAATTCTGGCGGTGTATTTTGATGATAAAAAACTTAGAGAGTCTGATTATGTTGCAGCAAACGCAACTCTAAGGATGCTTCTGACCGACGATAATCCTATTTCGTCTAAAGATACTTCTGTGATTGCATTATTCATCCAAAGCTGTGAAACATGCAAGTATCAACAGATCCCTTCTAAATATGTCGATTTTGTTCAGAAATCTCCCAACACCGTGGAGGCTAATTATAATTTGCCCAATTTGTCAAAGGGAAAATACAAATTGTTGGTTGTAGGACATGATGCAAAGCAAAATTCGGCCGGGAATGGGTACAATATAACTTTCTTGGTCTCAGAAGAATTTCTGCCAAGTACCCTGAGTGTTTATCCTAATCCGGCAGATGATTTTTGTAATTTGGAGTTTAAAATTATTAATAAATCAAACCCCAAATCAGGAGTTGCGAGACTCTATGATATACACGCTAAGCTGGTAGACGAAGTAATATTTAGTCCTAAGGTTGGTAAAAACGAAGTTTTTTTTAATTGGAAAGGCCAGTTTTCTGCTGGATTATATACCTATAAGGCAGTCATTGAATGGCCAGATGATAGGCTGGAAGAGTTTGATGGAAAAATAATTGTCAAATAGTTCTACTTTTCCAGCCCCATTTCAACAAGCTTTACTTTCTGTTCTCTGCCGTATTCTATTAGTCCTTTGCCTACGCAGGCTGGAGTAGTTTGACAATAAGCCAAATTGGTATTCTCTTGATATATCATGCCAAACAAAGGGGCATAAACTTCGAAATTTTTATTTTTTGACAATAATGAAGAGTCATTTTTTATCATAACTGACACCGTATTTAGATATACTTTGCCATCAATTTTAAAATCTTTGCCTTTGTCTTGGTAGCTTATTTTTTGTACTTCAAAGCTGTTGAGTTCGTTTTTATTCCAAAATTGAGCTGTTTGTATCGGGAAGAATAATTTTATGATGTCAACATTGTTTTCTGTTCGAACCACCTTGTTTGTCAATATCTGAGTAGTCCAAACAGAGTCAATTTTCCAAGATTGTGCATTGGTTTGTCTCTTGAATCTTTCAATTTTATATATTTTTTCTGATGCTTGATTTTCGTAGCTTTCGCTTATTTGTTCTTTAAGAAAATATTTTGAGTAAATAGGGTCACTAGAAATAGTATAATTTATATCCGTAACTTCATAAATTTGATATTGTCCGACGGCGATGGGAAAATATTGATAATCTGACACTTGTGGGTTTGGTTCCTTTTCGCACCTCATGAAAAGAAATAGTCCCAAAAAGAGGATGGATAGCTTTAATCGAATCAATGGTCCAGTTTATTTAGTATGTTGAGCATGAATGCCATCGAAGAAATCAAGCCAAAGAGCTAATTGAACGGTACGATTGGCTAGCCAAATATATTTTGTTTTTTTTTGATATGAAATACCCTTATCAAAAATATAAAGAATCAGCTTGTTGAATTCGGCCATTTCTATAAACTCCCATACTCTGTGCTGCGTTCCTATTTCTGATCTAGCTTCGTTCCAAAGGTTTTCAAAATAAGAATATAGGTATTCCGAAAACTCAACTTTTGTTGTTCTTAACCTCACTTCTTCAGGTAAAATATCCACCGTTGCGTGCCGCAGGATGCCTCTCCCAAAACCATTATCAAATCTTGTGGCTGAGTTCACTGCCACAGAAACTTCAATGAGGTTTTTGTCTAAAAATGGATGGAAGGCTTCTACACCCAAGCTTCGCATTATGGCATTCTGTTGTTCAATGACGGCTACATTCAGATTGCTGAAACTATATCCAAAATGCTCTTTTTCGAACGGGCTAAATGTTTTTGGGAGATTTTCAACATCAAACCTGATGACCTGAGTGCTGTCATATTTGTTCTTCAAAAGTTGAAAATCTATTTTTTTTGCAAAAAACTTTGTTTTTAAAGCCGTTAGGGCTTTTCTAGGTATATAATTTTTACTGAATTTAAAATTTCTAACTGCAACCTGAAAACCATCTAGTGCTTTTTTTAATTCTCTTTTCTTTAAATAAGCAAGAATTCTGTTTCCAAAGAAGTAGTCGGTATAAACCTTGATTTTTGTTGCGTTTGATAGGTCTGGCCAGCCGGCAAAATAAAAGCCGAGGTCTCTGTTTTTAACATAACTTGCTATGCTCTGTTTTAGTGTTTGCCATTCTTTTTGGTTATAGAGGTCTTGCATATATTCTGTTCCGTAAGCTACTATGGCATCTCCTCCGTCGCCAGTGAGTATTTTAGTACAGCCCAGTTCTTTGACTTTTTGACCAAGCAAAAAAAAGGAAGTTCCTGGCATAAACAACATGTCGGGCGTTTTGCAAATCTCTATCAGACGCTTAGAAAGTGATAGTGGGTCTTCTGTAGACTGAACCTCATGATGATGAAGATTCCATTTGTTCACGACTACATTCGCATAAAAACGTTCATCAGTGGATGTATGCCCAGTAGAGAAGTACAATGAATTTACTTCATTATTCTGCATTTTAGCTATGCTTGAAATAGTGGAGGAGTCAAGACCGCCGCTAAGGTTGGTGCAGATTTTTTCTTTTGGATTAATATTCTTCTCTACCGCATGTATCAGCTTTTCTTGGAATATTTTTGCTTGCTCACTTGGTTTTAGTTCTATATATTTATGTAAGGAGGGTTGCCAATAAAAATGTTGAGAGACTTTTTCGTTTTCGCAAGATACCCAATGACCCGGCAATGCTCTAAATATGTCTTTGTAAAATGTCTCAGAACTATATGAAGAATTAGATTCCTCAAAATTGAAATAATTTTGAAGAGCGTTGTAGTTAATTTCGGGAACACTGGTTGAAACTATATCAAGGATGTCGTCGCTAAGTATAAAACCTTGTTTTGTTTTCTTAAAAAAGAGGCTGTTGTTACCGAAATGGTCTCTAAACCCTAGAACCTTTTTATTGACTATGTCAACGATTCCAAAAGAAAAACCTCCATCTAGTTTGTCAAAGAAATTTATGCCGTAAACCTTAAAGCCTGAAAGGACTAGCTCTGATATATTCATCTTATTTTCTAAAATGAATTCGGAGCTCAGTTCTTCATAATTAGAGAGATAGCCATTTCCTATGCATATCCAGCCCTTTTCTGAATGATGATATAAATCTCTGTTAGAACTCCAAGCATAAATACCATCGGAATTGTAGATTAAATCATCATTCCTACTGGTATTTTTTTTGGATTTGCTTTTTTCTATGCAAAATGACAATTAGATAAATTTTATGGAGTGTAACCATTTGCAAAATCAGGCGTTGAGCCACCCTTCAGAGTGAGTTTTGCTACTGACCCATGTTTTTTTAATTGCGGGCTCGTGTATTTCTTTTTAATATTATCGTTAGTTACTTTTGAATTTTTCATTTTTTGGGTAAGTAAGTAGTATTTGCTGACAAACAATTATTAATATATGGCAATTCTGTATTTTACCATTCCTTTAAGCGTTCTTACTTTGAGGAAGTATAGGCCGCTCTCGGGCTTTTGGAGAAAGTCTAGCTGATATTTATCTCCACTTTTTTCAAGTTTTACAGCTACACTTTTTCCACTTGAATTATAGGCTTCGGATTCAAGAATTGTCTCGTTGCTTTTGATATTAAAGCTTCCTGAGCCCGGATTTGGGTAAATCAATGTCTCAGAAGCTCCTCCTTCGGCGTTAATATCTATGATTTTAGAGTAAGAAATGCTTCCATCGTTGTCCAATTGGCGAAGACGGTAGTAATTCATTCCAGGGAATGGATTTTGATCAATGAACTGATAAGTAGTTTTTTCAGTGGATTCACCCTTTGCTTTTATGATTTGAAGATCTCCAAACTCTTGGGCATTCCCGCTTCTTTGTACCACAAAATGGCTAAAGCTAGTTTCAGTTTCAGTTTCCCAATTTAGTGATATTTGATTCTCTTGAGATAAACCTTTAAAGTAACTTATTTTTACAGGATTTGCATTACTGGAAGTAGTCGTAATTGCGGTACAGTTAAATCCATTAGAAGTAGCATTGTTGGTTGTGCCCTCTATGCTAACTTGAGGTTGAGTTCCACATGGAAAAGTCACATTTGAAAAAGTATGTGTAATAACAAAGCCGTCTCCAAGGTTTGACAACCCCGTCGCTGTTGCACAATTTATTATCGTGGTCGAATTTATTTTACAAACAGGAGATATTACTGGACTTGCATTTAATATAGAAAATCTTGCGGCCTTTGCTGCATTTTGAGTGGTGGTAACAGACATCGCTATGTTGTAATTACATGTTTCTCCTGACGAAGACACAAAAGTGATATTTGCTGTTCCGGTACCTACACAAGCTTGAGAATAAGCGATATAACTATACATCCAAGACAATAGTAATAGTATGCATTTTTTCATAATCATTAACATTTAATTTATAAGGTAATTCGCTAAATTTTATTCTATACACCAAATAGGTGTAAAGTGTGAGGAGGGAGTATCTCCAATTATATACATTCTGTCTTTTTCAATCCAAGCGTGTGCTTCAAATCCGTTCACTAAAGAAACACCGATAGTTAAAACCAAATCAGGAATAGAACGTAAAATTAATTTTGCTGTGAGGGCTTGCGTTAAACAAGTAGAATCAAAAACAAGATATCTAGAAACTGTCTTTATGGTTTGAGTAATTTCTTGAACCCTGCTGATGTTATAATTTGTAGATTTATGATTTCGAAGTATGTAATTATAAAGTCGAATAAACTTATTAAACGGTACCATTTTTAGAGTAAACCAAAAAAAAGTCAAATAAATTGCGATTTTTAAAGAATCGACTTTATTTAACCTTGAAAGTCTCCAAAATGTTTTAAATGACTTCCACCAATTTTTCATTCAGAAGTTCGCTTAGTATTCTGTTTATATCGGACTCAACAATCTGGTCATCCACATCAAATTCATTTAGAATCAATTTCTTTAATTCAATAATGGTAGTTCCATTTAATTTCAATTGTTCCCAGATGGCTGTTCCAACCTCATTAAGTTCATAATAAAATCCATCTCTATGATTAAGAATAACCGTAGAACCAGACAAATTAGAAGAAACTTGATGGTTTGTAGTACGAAACCTGGCCAATGAATCAACCATATAATAAACAAAATTTATAAATTTTAAGACAGATAAAATAATAATAAGTCACACTAAAACCTTTGTTTTAGATAACGTTTTTATATGAAAGCAGAGTTTAGAGGTATACGTGGAATTTATTTGTTCTAATTCTAAATAACAAAAGTACGAAAATAATTGGAGTACCTGTTTTCCGCGATTAATTTATTTTTTGATGAAATAATTTTTGTTTTCAGTATTTTAACTTTTTCAAGTGCTTTCACAATCCCAAAATAATCCTACCTTTTTATACTTTTTTTTAGGTTTTTATCGGAATTATGAAATTTTTCTCGTTATTTTGCACCCGAAAAATCACCCTCTTTGAAGACTTTTCTTCAGAAAGGCGTTTTTAAATAGAATAAAATTAATAAGCATAATGAGCATGGCATCAGTTAGACCAGATGAAGTTTCGGCAATTTTGCGTGAGCAATTGGCGGGTGCAAAAACCGAAGCAGAATTAGAAGAAGTAGGTACAGTACTCCAAATAGGTGACGGAGTTGCTCGTATTTATGGACTTTCAAAAGTACAACAAGGAGAGTTGATCGTATTCGAAAACGGTCTGAAAGGACTTGCACTTAACCTTGAAGAAGACAACGTTGGAGCCGTATTATTAGGTGACTCAGCGGGTATCAAAGAAGGTGCAATAGCAAAACGTACGGGTGAAATTGCCTCTGTAAAAGTAGGTGAAGGCATCATCGGACGTGTTGTAAATACCCTTGCAGAGCCAATCGATGGTAACGGACCTATCACAGGTGAACTTTTCGAGATGCCATTGGAAAGAAAAGCACCAGGTGTTATCTATCGTCAGCCAGTAACTGAGCCTCTTCAAACAGGTATCAAGGCGGTGGATGCGATGATTCCAATCGGTCGTGGTCAGCGTGAGTTGGTTATCGGTGACCGTCAAACTGGTAAAACTGCCGTTTGTATTGATACTATCATCAACCAAAAAGAATTCTTCGACAAAGGAGAGCCAGTTTATTGTATATATGTAGCTTGTGGTCAGAAAAACTCTACTGTTAAGGCAGTTGAGCAAACTTTGAGACGTTACGGAGCCATGGATTATACGGTAATCGTAAACGCTGGAGCTTCTGATCCTTCTCCAATGCAGTTTTTTGCTCCATTTACTGGTGCAGCTATTGGTGAGTATTTTAGAGATACTGGTCGTCCAGCCCTTGTTATATATGATGACTTGTCTAAACAAGCCGTTGCTTATCGTGAAGTTTCTCTATTGCTTCGTCGTCCACCAGGTCGTGAGGCTTATCCAGGAGACGTTTTCTATCTTCACTCAAGATTGTTGGAGCGTGCCGCCAAAATCAACCAGTCAGACAAAATCGCTCAGGCGATGAACGACCTTCCGCCTTCATTGGTTGGAAAAGTTAAAGGTGGCGGTTCGTTAACAGCCCTTCCAATCATCGAAACACAAGCTGGTGACGTGTCGGCATATATTCCTACCAACGTAATCTCTATTACTGACGGACAGATATTCTTGGAGTCTAACTTGTTTAACGCAGGTATTCGTCCTGCTATCAACGTGGGTATCTCGGTATCGCGTGTGGGTGGTAATGCTCAAATCAAGTCAATGAAAAAAGTGGCAGGTACACTTAAGCTTGACCAAGCACAGTTCCGTGAACTAGAAGCTTTCTCTAAATTCGGTTCTGACCTTGATGCCGCTACCAAATTGGTAATTGAGCGTGGTCGTCGTAACCAAGAGATTTTGAAGCAAGGACAATATCAGCCAAGCCCAGTAGGTGACCAAGTAGCCATCATTTTCGGATCTATCAACGGTATCATGGACTTAGTGCCTGTTACAAGAGTGAAAGAATATGAAACTGAATTCTTGACTATCTTGAAATCAACCAAGCCAGCTATCATCGAAAATCTTTCGAAAGGTAAAATGGAGAAGGAAGATACAGATTATATTATATCTTTCGGAAAAGACTTGGCTAAGAAGTACGCTTAATAATGCCAAAGATATATGAATATCTGAACATTGCGTTTTTCTTTTATTCCAACGAACACGAACCTATTCATGTTCATGCAGGCAAAGAAACGGTGTTTGAGATTATCATAGAAAATCAAGAGGTAAAAGAAATAAAAAAGCGGAAAGTCAGAGGAAGAGACCATTTGGAACAGGCTGATTTGAAAAATGCACAAGACTTCGTCAATGTTTATGCGAAGGAAATTGTAAAAAAGTGGGTTGACTTTTTTGTATATAAAACAGAAATTAAATTAGAAAAAATTTCTAAAAAGATATGAAGACAGTTGATGTTATAAGTGCAGATTATCAAGGTTCTTATTTGTTGAAAGTAAATTTCAATGATGGGAGTTCCAAAATAGTGGATTTTGAAAGTTTTCTTAAAAAGCATTCTCATCCTCAATTCAATAAATATAAGGAAATAGAAAATTTCCAAAAATTTAAAATTGAAAGTGGAAATGTAGTTTGGGGCGAGAATTGGGATTTGATATTTCCAGTTTCTCAACTTTACAAAGGAAAAATTTCAGTTTAGTTATTAAAGTAAAATCGAATAAATCGTCATAAAGATTAATCGTATATCGAAATGGCTTCATTAAAAGAAGTAAGAAATAGAATAACCTCGGTAAACTCTACCATGCAAATCACCAAAGCCATGAAGATGGTGGCGGCGGCGAAGTTGAGAAGAGCTCAGGATAGAATCATTCAGATGAGACCTTATGCCAAGAAACTCAACGAGCTTATTGCTCAGGTTTCTCAAGGCACGGAGGTGGGAGCATCTAGCCCATACACGCAGGTAAGAGAAGTGAAAAACGTCCTTATAGTGATGGTGACATCAGACAGAGGTCTTTGTGGAGCTTTCAATACCAACGTGATTAAAGCTGCAGTTGCTTTTATCAACGAAAACTACCCTGTTCAACTCGAAAAAGGCAATATTTCGGTGTTGTCTTTGGGTAAAAAAGGTAGTGAGGCTTTTGCAAGAAGAGGTATAAAAGTAGACAACGAGTTTACGGATATTTTCCAAAGATTAAGTTTTGATACTGCCAAAGAGGCTGCTGAAAAAGTAATGGCTGCTTTTGCTGAAGGAACTTATGACGAAGTGGTTTTGGTTTACAATGAATTCAAAAACGTTGCGACTCAAATTATCAGAACGGAGAAAATCCTTCCTTTGGTAAGCGAAGAAACAGAAGAGAAAACTTCGAACACTGATTATATCTTTGAGCCTTCTGAGGAAGAAATCATTCTTGAGTTGATACCAAAAGCCATAAAGTTGTCAGTTTTCAAAGCTGTTTTAGATTCCAACGCCTCAGAGCATGGAGCTAGAATGACAGCCATGGACAAAGCAACAGAAAACGGAGGTGAGCTTTTAAAAGCACTTAAGATAGAATATAACCGTTCACGTCAAGCAGCCATCACCAAAGAGATTTTGGAGATTGTTGGTGGAGCGGAAGCTTTGAAAGGAGCTTGATAGTATTCAAACCAATATTCAAAATTGAACGTCTCGGATTATTTTCGAGACGTTTTTTTTATGGGTGACGTTCACATTGTACCTTTGTCAAAATTCAAAAGAAATGCAAATTCTAAATAGACGTCCAAGAAGAAACAGAGCCACTGGTGCTATCAGAGCAATGGTTCAGGAAAACACCCTTTCGGTAAATGATTTTATCTTCCCCATGTTTGTACAAGAGGGTACCAACACAAAAGTGGAAATCAAATCCATGCCCGGTATTTTCCGATTTACTTTGGATACGCTATTGGAAGAATTGAAAGAAGTCCAATCTCTTGGAATAAAATCTATCTGCCTTTTCCCAAATTATCCAGAAAGCAAAAAGGATAAATATGGCTCAGAGAGTCTAGTCTCTGATACCTTATATCTTAAAGCTCTCTCCGAAATCAAATCTAAATTCCCAGACTTAGTCATCATGACCGATGTGGCTTTAGATCCCTATAGTTCTGATGGTCACGACGGAATAGTAGAAAATGGAAAGATAATCAACGATGAAACCGTCGAGATTTTGGTAAAAATGTCCATCGCCCAAGCCAAAGCTGGTGCTGACATTATTGGGCCATCAGACATGATGGACGGTCGTATAGGAGCCATTAGAAAAGGATTGGACGCAGAAGGTTTTACAGACGTGAGTATTATGGCTTACACGGCCAAATATGCCAGTGCATTTTATGGGCCATTCAGAGATGCCTTGGAATCTGCTCCGAAATTCGGAGACAAGAAAACCTATCAAATGAATCCAGCCAATATCAAGGAAGCCTTATTAGAAGCAGAATTGGACTTTGCCGAAGGAGCAGACATTATGATGGTAAAACCCGCATTTAGCTATTTGGATGTAATAAAAGCATTAAAAGAAAACTTCAATATTCCAATATCGGCCTACAACGTTTCAGGAGAATATGCCATGATAAAAGCAGCCGCTCAAAATGGCTGGATAGGCGGCGACAAAGCCATGATGGAAATGCTCCTAAGTATGAAGCGAGCAGGAGCAGATATTATTTTAAGTTATTTCGCTAAGGAAGTGGCGGTTTTGTTGAATGAATCGTAATTCTGAATCAATTTTTATTTGTATATTTGATAAAATTCAATTAACCATGAAGTTGGATAGAAACGCATCTTGGGCTGGTAAATTTGAAGACAATGAGCAAAGAATTAAAGATTTCTGGCAGTCGAGCACTGTCAAAGAAAGACTGGAAGCATCATTTTATTTGAATTCAATTGTTTATAATTTTGATATTAACAATCCTCCACGAATGGATAGGACCGTTTTCTCCATGCGAAAGAATAGCTGATGGGAAACATATTTAATGAAGATTTTCAAGATTTTATTAAAGCTCTTAACCAGGCGGAAGTTGAGTATCTTTTGGTTGGTGGCTACTCAGTTATATTGCATGGCTATGCAAGGACAACTGGTGACTTAGACCTATGGATTAAACCTACAGAAGCTAATTTCAAAAAATTAACCTCAGCATTTGGTATTTTTGGGATGCCAATGTTCGATCTCACATTAGACAAGTTTCTTAATACCAAAGACTTCGATGTTTTTACTTTTGGTCGTCCTCCAGTTTCAATTGAATTGTTGACGGTTGTAAAAGGATTGGAATTTGACCATTCATATAAAGAATCCAAAGTTTTTGAACAAGAAGGATTTGGTGTTCGAAGTATTCAATTTCATCATTTAATTGAAGCAAAAAAGGCTGCTGGACGAAGCCGTGATTTGAATGACATAGACCAATTGTCGGGAAAAAAGGATTCTTGAAAGATTGTTATTTAATGAAATTGTCTGCCAGTCTATTAATTCAAGGCCTTCTGTGTCGATAAATTATATTCGAAAGCCTGAAATATACCATCAATCTAAAATCGCCAATCGAATCAATCTAAAATCGAATCAATCGTCAATTCCCTCATCCCCCAATAGCAACTTTCTTCAAAATTGCCTCAACAATCTGACGGGTATTGATACCGTCGGCTTCGGCTTCGTAGTTGAGAATGATGCGGTGGTTGAATACATCGCTTACTACGGCTTTGATGTCTTCGGGTAGCACATAATCGCGTTTGTCAAAGAAAGCTAAGGCTTTTGCAGCTTTGTGAATCGCTATTCCTGCCCTTGGTGAAACACCGTATTGAATATATCTCGCTTCTTCTTTCAGGCCATAATCTTCAGGATTTCGTGTGGCAAAAACCAACTCGACAATGTAGCGTTCCAACATATCCGAAATCGTGATGCCGTTGATGATTTTCTTGATTTCGAGAATATCGTTTTTTCCCAAAACCGACTTAACATTTTCTTTAAAATCCATGTTGGCTATCTTACGAATCATCTCCAATTCCGACTTTTTATCGAGATAATCAACATAGACCTTCATCATAAATCTATCCACTTGGGCTTCGGGTAGGGGATAAGTACCTTCCTGCTCCACAGGGTTTTGGGTGGCCATTACCAAGAATGGAGGATCTAACTGAAATGATTCCTCACCAATGGTAATCTGTTTCTCTGCCATGGCTTCTAACAAAGCAGATTGCACCTTAGCTGGGGCACGGTTTACTTCATCGGCCAGAATAAGGTTTGCGAATATTGGTCCTTTTTTTACTTCAAAATCACCTGATTTTTGGTTGTATATCATCGTTCCGACCAAATCCGAAGGCAATAAGTCGGGTGTGAATTGTACTCTTCTAAAGCCTAAGTCCAATACTTTTGCGAGTGTGTTCACTGTTTTGGTTTTGGCCAATCCTGGGACACCTTCAAGCAAAATATGACCGTCCGTAAACAAACCAATCAGCAATCTATTGATAAGATATTCTTGCCCGATGACCACTTTGTGAACTTCGGCAAGTACATCATCTATTTTTTTATATAAAGAATCTATTTTATTCATGGAAGAGGTTTTCAAAGATGTGAATTTAGCTAAATATATTTAATTGGGCGAATTTGAATTGAAAAACGCTCATTTTTTTGCCAGAACCATACGGTCTTTCCCGAAGAAATCTTGAATTAATTCTACCTCAGAATATCCAGAATCTGTAAATGCTTCACAAGTTTCTTTGCCTAAATAACTATTAATTTCTACCAAAACATGGCCTTCATCTTCTAAATAAACTTTCCCTATTTCTGCAATTTTTTTGTAAAAAATCAATGGGTCATCATTACTTACAAAAAGTGCCAAATGCGGCTCGAAGTTCAAGACATTCTCCCGCATATCGGGCATCTCATTCTCTTTTACGTACGGTGGATTGCTGACAATCAAGTCAAATTTCTGTTCACCAAATGGACTTTCAAAATTTAATATATCGGCTTCTTGGATGTTTACATTTGCTTTCAGATTTTCATTATTTCTTTTTGCAATATCTAGTGCATTTTCAGAAATATCAATAGCAAAAACCTCGGCATTTTTTAAACCCAATGCCGTACTGATAGCAATACAACCGCTTCCAGTTCCTAAATCTAATACAGTTTTGGGTGTTAGGCTGATGGCTCGCTGAACCAATTCCTCGGTTTCTGGTCGAGGAATAAGCACGTTTTCGTTTACAAAAAAACTATGCTCACAAAACCATGTCTTGCCCAAAATATACTGAATAGGCTCAAAATTATTGATACGTTTTATGATGTTATCAACTCCAGATAATTGCTCTTCAGAGATTGATGTTGAAGTAATTAAGTCATTTTTGGTAACGCCCAGAAGTTCATTGAAAACTATAAAGACTATCTCTTTAGCTTCTGAGGGTTCATAAGCTTTTACCTGTTCGCAACAGCGTTTATATTCGGATTTGAGGTCAAGCATCATAAAAAAAGGGAGAGTGTCAGCTCTCCCTTACATATTTTGAGTTTTAAAATTACAATTTCCTAATCCAGATATTTCTGAATTGTGTTTTATTGCCGTGGTCTTGAAGTGAAATCACATCGTCGCCATGAGCGGCAGGGTACATGTGTAAGCCAATATAGTTGGTTAAACCCGCAATCGTGGTATTGTTTTGTACCAAAACGCCATTGTGCAATACCGTGATTCTTGCAGGAGCATCTACTCTGCCGTCGGCTTTGTACCTCACTGCTGTATAAATAACATCATAAGAATTCCATTCCAATGGGCTACGCATGGCGTTTACCAATGGCGGAACGTCTTTGTATATACTTCCAGCCTGACCATTTGCATAAGTTCTGTTGTTAAAATTGTCCAAAATCTGCAACTCGTATCTGTTTTGCAAAAATAATCCGCTGTTCCCACGACCTTGACCTACATCCTGAACTTCATCAGGAGCACTAAACTCAATATGAATTTGACAATCTCCAAACTTCAATTTTGTTTGAATTCCACCACTTTGAGGTACCACTTCCATGTGGTCATTGTCTACTATTTTCCAAGGTGCTGGTTTTGTAATATCTTTTTGGCTCACCCATTGGTCAAGATTTTTACCGTCAAAAAGTATGATAGCATCCGAAGGAGCATCGCCTAGTTTTTTGGCTGGTGTAACTACACGCACTTCAGGGTCCCAAATCTCGGTCATCTCTGGCTTCATAGGCATTGGAGATACTTCTGGTGGCGTATTTGGATATTTATTTTGACCTATTGCAAATGTCGTGATAAGCGAAAGACAAAGGACAGGAATAAGGTTTTGTTTTTTCATTTTTGTAAAATAAGGTTATTGGATTTCAAATTTAGAATAAAATTTTATTATTCTAAATATTAATTGATGCTAAGCCAAAAGAAATAGACGAAACTAAAATTCAAGGAAATTTTTAATCTGTTTTTCGGTAAAATTCTGGTAGATAGGATTGGTGAAAACTCCATCTGAAAAGTGCTGATTAATGTTTCCTAGTTTTATTCTTAGGCCCATTACGTTGGCGTTGAGATAGCTCAAAACATTGTCGAAATGCCCAAGTCCAACGGCATTCCCCAAAACACCTGAAGAAACACCCACTAAAGCTACTTTTTTAAAAGCCAAACTGTCTGGGTGTCTCAATCCATCCACAAAAGTTTTTAAAACTCCTGGATAAGAGCCATTGTATTCTGGTAAGATAAAAACAAGTTTTTGACACTCATCTATTTTGGCTTGTATTTTTTGAAATTCAGGGTTCTTGCCACCATTGTCATAAAGTGCAGAAAATGCAAAGTCGTGGGGCAAGTCTATCAGATTAATAAAACTGGTTTCAAATCCGGCCTCTTTGATTTTTTTGGAATAATAAATAGCTATTTCTTCGGTTCTTGAATCTTTTCTGTTCGTTCCTACTATTATTCCTATTTTGGTTTTTGACATTTAAATTCAGATTTTTACGGTTACTATTTCAACAAAAAATACCTTAAAGAGTTCTAAAATACTTATTTTATGTATCAATCTGTTAAAAACGACTTACTTTTTCTTTCAAATCCAGAGAAGGCAATCTCCAAAGCCAAGTATTTTAAAAATGGTAAAGGCGAATATGCCGAAGGGGATGTTTTTATTGGTTTGACCAATCCCGAAGTGCATCAGGTATGTAAACATTATAGAGATCTGGTAAACTTGCATGATATAGAAATGTTGTTAAAAGACGAAATACATGAGGTAAGATTTACGGCATTAACACTGCTTGTTTTGAAATACAAGAAATTGAAGAAACTTGATGAGAAAGCAGATTTCGTAAATCTCTATCTTCGAAATATTTCTTATATAAACAACTGGGATTTGGTGGATTGTTCTTCCATGTATATTCTCGGGCCATATTATTTTGAAACAAAAGATAATTCTGTTTTAGAAAATTTAGCCAAAACTGGCCATCTTTGGTCAGAGCGAATTGCCATTATTTCGACACATTATTATATTCGACAAGGTGATTTTGCTCTGACTTTTAAATTGGCCGAAATGCTACTCAATCACAAACATGATTTAATTCACAAAGCGGTGGGCTGGATGCTGCGAGAAGTTTGGAGTAAAGGGGGAAGTCAGGAAGTTGAAGGGTTTTTAGAAAAACACATCAAAGTAATACCAAGAACAGCTTTGAGATATACTATTGAAAAAATGGAAGAACACGAAAGAAAATACTTTTTAAGTCTAAAATAGTGCTTTTGAAGGATGTGATTTTAGGAAAAGTTATAAGTTTCAAATCGTAGAATCTTGGATTTTTTTGGTAGGATAAAGTATATATTTTGTACTTTTGTGTCATTACTTAGCTAATTACATTCTTCAGCAGTCGAAAATACAAGAAAAACTTAATTTAATTCTAAAAATTTATTTATGAGCCAATCTTTGATCAAACCGGGCGTAGTTACAGGCGAAGCACTCAACCAATTGTTGCGTCATGCCAACGAAAATAATTATGCCCTTCCTGCGGTGAATGTTGTAGGAACTAACTCTATCAATGCAGTATTAGAAACGGCCAAAGCCGTAAATTCTCCAGTTATCATTCAGTTTTCGAATGGTGGAGGTATATTTTATGCAGGAAAAAGCCTTTCTAACGAAGGTCAAAAAGCTGCCATTGCGGGTTCTATTTCAGGAGCATTGCATATTCACCAAATGGCTGAGCATTATGGCGTGCCGGTTGTGTTACACACTGACCACTGTGCAAAGAAATTATTGCCTTGGATAGACGGACTTTTGGATGCTAGTGAAAAACATTTTGCGGCTACTGGTAGCCCATTGTTTAGCTCGCACATGATTGACCTTTCAGAAGAGCCAATCGAAGAAAACATCGAGATTTGTGCTAAATATTTAGAAAGAATGTCTAAAATGGGCATGACTTTGGAAATTGAATTAGGCGTAACTGGTGGCGAAGAAGATGGCGTTGATAATTCTGACGTTGATAGCTCAAAACTTTATACACAACCTTCAGAAGTAGCTTATGCTTACGAAGAATTGGGCAAAATTTCTCCAAACTTCACTATTGCGGCGGCATTTGGAAATGTTCATGGTGTTTATAAGCCAGGTAATGTTTCGTTGCAACCGATCATTTTGAAAAACTCTCAAGATTATATCATCGAGAAATACGGAACGGGTGAATTGCCAGTTAATTTTGTATTCCATGGTGGTTCAGGCTCTAGCCGTGCCGAAATCAGAGAGGCAATAGAATACGGTGCTGTGAAAATGAACATCGATACCGACATGCAATGGAGCACTTGGGAGGGAATCTTGAAATATTACAAAGAGAAAGAAGGATATCTTCAGTCGCAGTTGGGTAGCCCAGACGGTGCTGACTCTCCAAACAAAAAATATTATGACCCACGTGTGTGGTTGCGTAAAGGCGAGGAGTCTATGATAGCAAGATTGAAAGTTGCTTTCGAAGACCTAGATTGTATCAATCGTTGCGAAGGATTGTATTAATTTTTTACCGCAAGGTCGCTGGACGCAAAGGTTTGTTTTCTTTGGTGTATTTAGGACTTGTTTGGTGAAAATTTATATTTCCCCATCATTTTAGATTTTCTAAGATGATGGGGATTTTTTTGTGCTTGATTATTTAGTTTTGTGAGAGATATTATATAGCTAATATTTATGGTCAAAGGCGTATGTTTATGACTTTGTGGGGTCTAGGAGGTGAGTTGTGGTTTATTAAGGAAGTTTTTGTTTATTTACAACTTTCCTTTTGATATAAAAGAACCATTTTCTTCACAATTTTTTATAAAATCTATTTCTGATTTTGCCCTTTTTATGATGTTAATAGATTTCCAATAACTTTGATTATAAGGCATCAAAGGAGGTTTACTTAGAACATTGTATTTTAATTTTTGAATGTCATTTACATTTAATGTTTTATTATTTTCTTCCTGGAGATACAAATAATTAACAGATTTATACTTTTTTATACCTTCTTTTGTTTCAGTTAAAAATTGATAAGACAAAGTATTATTACTATCTCTATTTGTTTCAAAATGACAATCTAGAAATACTTCAAAGTAATCCTTTGTCTTTGCGTTTTTATATTCGCCAACAATTCGTTTTACTTGGTTGTTTTTTGTAGAGATATAGAATTCGCCATTAAAAAGCATTGTTTGTTTAAGCTGCGAACTTCTATTTTCTTCGCATTTGAGTACAATAATTTCGTCTTCTTTGCCATAATTCAGAAAGTGACTTGTTTCAATGTTATAGATATCTCTTAAGTTATTATCCCTTTGGGGTAATGACAAAATGTCAAGAGCATTTAGATATAATGTTAAATTAGTAATAAATCCTGATCCTTCAAGTGCCTTTTCTTTATTTCTGTTCACAAATCGAATATGTTTAGGTATCCAGCCCAAAGCTCCCCATTTATTATTCCAATTTAATGTGAATGTACATTCTTCCAAACTTTTCAAATTCGAAGTCTCAGCAACTTGCTTATAATATCCTGCTAAGAAGTAATCTTTTGGTAACTCGTTTTGTTTGTTTTTTTTTATGGAAGTAAGAATGGCAAGGGAATTTTCATTTTGCAATTCTAATCCATATTTTTTTGCTAGTAGTACTAATGGAATAATTTGTAAATCTTTGGTGCTTGTCTTAATCATTCTCTCATATTCGACATGAGTAATTGTCAATGCTTTGAACGGAGTGTTAAGTGTTATTTCAAATTCACCTTCCTCGTTAGTAAAAGTTTGAATGTTTGATTCGTTTTCTAAAATCTTTACTCCAATTATGGGTCTTTTTGTAGTTTCATCAATCACAATCCCCGAAATTTTATTTTGAGAAATTGCCATTGTATCAATGAAAAAAACTGCATAAAAAATAAATAGGAAGCCAAAATTTCTCATATAAATTTAGAATTAGTTCAATTTAGAATAGTGGTTTGTATGAGGGATGTCTCAAAATTACTACTATTTTTAATTGATATACTTTTTTCGTCTTGAAAGAGTATTTGCCACTGACTTCCTTATAATAATCCATATTTAAGTAATAATTCTGAGTATAGCTACATACTCGGAGTCTCTTCTAATACATAAACCCCAGCAACCACAAAGGAATACTATTTCCATAGCCATATTCTATTTCGTCCATAGCCAAAAAAGCATTTGAAATGCCTGAGATTTGTTTTTGGGTTTTGTTTCTTCCGCCCACTTCAAACGTCCATTTGTTGTTGATGGTGAAATCTCCTTTTTCGGTATAATTTACCTTGTGGCCAGCACTTTCGAGCATATTTATAAAAAACGTCTCTCTAATGGTTCCCATTTCTGGCTGATTTTCTGAGAATACATAAAGCAAATTGGTATTGTGCAGGAATATTTTCTCGGGTTTGTTCAAAATCGTAATATTGGTGCTGCTGTGGTATAGACCATATATCAGTTTGGCCGCTTCCAGCATTTTTAGCATTTCATACAGTTTTGGCCTTGTCGTGCCTACTTGTTCCGCTAGTTTGGTGATATTTGGCTTAAAAGGCACACTTTGAGCTATAATGTACAGTAGTTTTTTCAACTGGCTCAAAGTCGAAAACTCTACAGGTATGGCATTGGGTATATCCGTGTCTATGATTAGATTCACGGTTTGTTTTAGTCGGATATCCACCAAGTTTGTTTCTTTAAAAAACGGATAAGCTCCAGATTTTAAATACTCTTTAAAAAAGATCAAAGGGTTTTCGAGTTTGTTTTTTAAGTCTTTTGCTATTTCTACATGATTTTTTAGAATCTCTTCAAGCGTATATTTGGATAGAATTAACCCATATTTTATTCCCAAAAATTCTCTAAACGAAAGCTCAGGCAAGTAATAGTTCAGTACGCGTCTACTCAAATCTGTATTGGATTTTTGTAATTCCAAAATCGATGAGCCCGTAAACAGCATTTTCAAATTGGGCATCAAATCATAGATATTCTTTATTTCTCTGCTCCAATCGGGGTATTTGTGTACTTCGTCCATCAGCAACAACTTTCCCCCGTTTTGCAAGAAAGTTCGGGTGGTCTCCACCAAAGTGTGTTGTTTGAAATAAATATCGTCTAAAGTTATGTACAAGGCTTCATCAGCTTGGAAGTTTTCTTTCAGATGTTGCAGAAAAATCGTGCTTTTGCCTGTACCTCTCGCACCCATAAGCATAATGGCTCTTTCGTCCCACGGAAGTGTGTCGTAAAGTGAACGTTTAAAGTCCAAATTTACCTTTTCTAATACCCTATTTTGACTTTCAAATAGCTCTTGCATTCTAGATTTTACAATATTGTATTTTCAAAAGTACAAAAAGTATTCCAAAGTGTATTATTGAAAATACAAAAATATACATAAAATGTATTTTGTAAAATACATTTTGTCTATAAAAGTGTATTTTACAAAGTACAAAATGATGATATTTGCCAATAGAAAAGCATTTGTTACAGCAAAGTATCCGTTTGGGACAATGTGGTTTGCAATTGAAAGTCGAAGATTGTGGTGCAATTCAAAGCCCCCTGAAGGGAGACTATGAATTGACAATGGCGTTTGTTTTAGCAGAGTCTCCGTCAGGGACTATGCGGCTTGTTGCTATTAGCGAGACATCACCAATTCTCTACCAAAGTATTGATTTTATCTAACAAAAATTGCGTCTTTGGTCCAATGGCACCATTACCAATGATGTTTTCGTCGATTTTAGAGATGGGCAAAACACGCTTGGTTGTACTTGTAGTAAATACTTCCTCAGCATCCAGCGTTTCTTGAAAACCAACTGAACGAAGTTCTATTTCAAAGTCGTTTTTGGCCAATTCTAAGACGGTTCTTCGGGTAATTCCTTCCAAAATATTTTTGTCGGGCGTAATGAGTTTATTTCCGTTTACAATAAAAACATTGCTTCGGCTCAATTCACTTATTTCACCGTTTTTGTGAAATAATACATCGGCTGCACTTTGGGCTTTTAGCTCGCTTTGCAGAATCATATAGTGCTTATAGTCAATGCTTTTTATGGTTGGTAAGTCACGAACGAAATCGTAAGACATTACTTTTATGCCAGTTTCATAGTCTTTTGGAGACGAAAAATGTAAGGATTCTGAAATAATCATCAGATTGGGTTTTGCAGAAGTCACAGAGTCAAAAGTATATCCTCCGGTCAACAAAAATCTTATCGCTACTTCACCATCGCCGTGCAATTTTATCAAGGAAAGAACCACTTCATTTGCTTCTTCTTTGGTAATCGGATTCGGAATTTTTAGCAATTTTGCCGAGCGTTCGTAACGCTCCCAATACCAATCCCACTGAAATGGTTTTTGGTTATAAGTTCTGAAATAATCAAAAAGCCCATAGCCTCTCATAAGACCAAGGTCGTTGATGTTTATTTGGGTAGCGTTTGCCTCGGTTATTTTTCCATTAAACCAACAGTGGTGCATTGTTATTGAAGTTTACGGTACTTAATTCTTTTAGGAGTGAGGTCGTTGCCCATGCGTTTGCGGTGGTTTTCTTCATATTCTGAGAAGTTTCCTTCAAACCAAACCACGTTAGAATCACCTTCAAAAGCCAAAATGTGCGTAGCGATTCTGTCCAAAAACCACCTATCGTGAGAGATGACTACGGCACAACCAGCAAAGTTTTCTAGGGCTTCTTCCAGGGCTCTTAAGGTGTTGATGTCCAAGTCGTTGGTTGGTTCATCAAGGAGCAGTAAATTGCCACCTTCTTTGAGCATCATCGCCAAATGAACTCGGTTTCTTTCACCTCCTGAAAGAACGCCAATTTTCTTTTCTTGGTCTGAACCACCAAAGTTAAACTTACTCACATAAGCTCGTGCATTTACCTGTTTGTTGCCCAACATTATCCAGTCGTTTCCTTCCGAGATGAGCTCATAAACAGATTTATTCGGGTCAAGTTTATCATGCTCCTGATCTACGTAAGCTATTTTCACTGTCTCACCCACGTCAAAAGTGCCTTCCAGTGGTTTTAACTGCCCGGTAATGAGTTTGAAAAGTGTTGTTTTACCCGCACCATTTGGCCCAATTATTCCCACAATTCCAGCAGGGGGCAATGAGAAGTTCAGATTTTCGTAAAGTAATCTATCCTCAAAGCCCATTTTTATGCCTGTCGCTTCAATTACTTTATTGCCCAGTCTTGGTCCCGGTGGTATAAATAACTCCAGTTTTTCTTCTTTTTCTTTTACGTCTTGGTTGAGCAAATTATCATAGGCATTCAATCTTGCCTTTCCTTTTGCAGACCTTCCTTTCGGGCTCATTTTTACCCATTCAAGCTCACGCTCCAAAGATTTTTGTCTCTTCGATTGCGACTTTTCTTCTTGAGCCAAACGGTTTTGTTTTTGCTCCAGCCACGACGAATAATTTCCTTTCCAAGGAATACCCTCTCCACGGTCAAGTTCTAAAATCCAACCCGCCACATTATCTAGGAAATACCTATCGTGGGTTACGGCTATTACTGTTCCTTTGTACTGGTTAAGATATTGTTCAAGCCACAAAACCGATTCTGCATCTAAGTGGTTGGTAGGTTCGTCAAGTAGCAGTACGTCAGGTTGTTGCAATAGTAATCTACACAAAGCCACCCGTCTTTTTTCACCTCCCGAAAGAGTACTGATTTTAGCTTCGCTCGGCGGACAACGAAGTGCGTCCATGGCTCTTTCAAGTCGGCTGTCAAGCTCCCAAGCATCTGCTGCATCAAGCTTTTCCTGTACATCGCCTTGGCGTTCCATTAGCTTGTCAAAATCTGCGTCTGGGTTGGCAAAAGCTTCGTTTATTTCGTCAAATTCTTTGAGTAAATTCACAATTTCTTGAACTCCTTCTTCCACAATTTCCTTAACTGTTTTGTTGGGGTCCAATTGGGGTTCTTGTTCGAGCATTCCCACGGAATAACCGGGCGAAAAAACTACCTCGCCGTTGATGTTTTTATCAATACCAGCAATAACCCTCAAAAGGGTAGACTTTCCTGAGCCATTTAGACCTAAAACACCAATTTTGGCACCGTAAAAAAACGAAAGATATATGTTTTTCAAAACTTGTCTTTGGGGTGGAATAATCTTGCTTACGCCAGCCATCGAAAAGATTATTTGTTCGCTCATATCAAAATTTTAGTAAATATTAAAACCGTTATATTATTTTTTTGTACAAATATCGTTACCTTACTTTGTAATATGCAAAAAAACAGCGATTTTTACATTTTTAAAACCATTTTTACAAACAAAAAGTAGCCACTCCTTAAATTATGAAAGGCGTTACATTAGAAAACGAATACGCTTACATCCTTGATAGTAAGGTATTTTTAAAAGGGTATATGGGTATGCCCGACCGACAAATTGGAGAAGTAAAAAGAACAGAAGAGGAAGCTTTTCAGTACTTCATTAATCGATACGACATAGCCGTATCTAAGGTGAATCAGCTCGAATCCGAAATCGAGGAAGCCCAAAACAAAGGTTCTTACCTTACCAAACTCATTCAGCTTCGCAAGAGGTTATTGAATTTTGATGGCATCGGCAATTTTATTCCATTACTCGAAAAACTTGATGTTTTAGAAGGAAGCCTTACTTCATTGATTGGTGAAAATCAGTCATCTAATCTCGAAATTAAACGAGCACTTATTGAAGAAGCTAGACCTTATGAACACAGCGATGATTGGAAAGATACCGCCGATATTCTTCAAGAAATCAGGACAAAATGGATTAGGACTGGGCCTGTAGAAAAGGAATTGAATGACAAAATAGAAGAGGACTTCAAGTCTATTTTGGATACTTTTTACCAAGCTCGGAAAGTGTTTTTTGAAGAGCAAAATCGTATTATCGACGAGCGAATCTACAAATACAACGAACTTATCAGAAAAGGAGAGGAGTTACAAAGTCGAACCGATTGGGATGAGGCGTTTTTGGATCTTAAAAACATGCAGACAGAGTGGAAAATCATTGGTGATATTCCTCCTAAGGTGTTGAAAGTTCTTTATAAAAACTTCAAAAAACCTACTTCGCTTTTCTATGATAGATATTGTAGGTCGAAAGGTATTGTGCCAAAACGTAGAGTTGACCCAAGAATTGAAGCTCAAATGAAGATGGTGAAGGAGGTTGAAAAACTTGCAGAATCGGAAGATATGATTTCGGCTACAAACAGGGCCAAGTATCTCTTGAATGAGTGGAAAACAATAAGAGTACCTGCTCATTTGGCAGATAGAAATGTAGCTGAGAGGTTTAGAGCTGCTTGTGATAAGATATTCGAATTAAGTTATTTGTTCAAAGTAATTGCCCGTAAATATCCTACTTTCAACTTCCTGAGCGACAAGCAAAAAGACCTCACCAAGTACAGAGAGATGGAGAACATTGTAAAACGTGCAAGGACCGACTTGGAAGACTTGATACATAGCTATGACGGCCAGAGCCAAGGCTATGAAATGGATCAGATGATGCAGTCGAACCTTAAAACTCAAAAAAGGAAGCTCTTGATGAAAGAGGTGATTTTGGAAGAATTAAGACAGAAAGTTGCTGCTCTATAATTTTTAGAATATATTTTGAAAGTGATAGTTTTGATTTTTTCAATTCTATCACTTTTTTGTTTTTTGTGACAATATTTTACTCGATTGAATTAAATTAGGAAAAGAAATATGAAGAAAGTTGCCATTATGCAACCGTATTTTTTGCCATACATTGGTTATTTTCAGTTGATTAACGCTGTAGATGAGTTCATTGTTTATGACAATATACAATTTTCAAAAAAAGGCTGGTTTCATAGAAACAGGTTTCTACAAAATGGCTCTGACGATTATTTTACGCTTCCATTAAAGAAAGACTCGGATTATTTGGATGTAAATCAGCGTTCATTGAGTGACACATGGCCGACTGAAAGAGAAAAAACGTTAAGGAAGTTCAAAGAGAACTACCGCAAAGCACCGTTTTTTGAGTCTGTTTTTCCGAAAATAGAAGGAATCTACAATTTCGAAGAGCGTAATCTTTTCGATTTTATACTCAATTCGCTGAAAACCGTTTGTAAGATGCTCGATATTCAGACTCCTTTTGTGGTGTCGTCACAAGTCGCTATGGATCACTCTCTTAAAGGTGAAGCTAAAGTAATGGCTTTGTGTGGGGCTGTTGGGGCTACTCACTATATTAATCCCATTGGCGGTTTGGAGCTTTATGAGAGAAATATATTTGAAAACAACGGTTTAGATTTGAGTTTTATTAAGGCTAGGTCAATAGTTTATCCACAGTTTAATAATAGTTTTGTGCCTTGGCTGTCTATTTTGGACTTACTAATGTTTAACGACATCGAGAAAATCAAAGGTTGGCTAGGTGAATTTGATGTAATTAGAAATTGATTTATGAATAAGAAAACCAATGTTTTGGTGTTTCCTTGTGGTGCAGAGAGTGCACTTGAGATACATATTGCTCTAAAAGATGTAATGAATATGCGGCTAGTGGGTGCTTCGGGTAGAGAAGACCACGGAAGGATGGTTTATGAGAATTATCATGGCGGATTTCCGAATATTTCTGAGCCAAATTTTATTGAAAAGTTAAATGAGCTTATCGCAAATGAGTCTATTGACCTAATATTGCCCACACACGATACTGTATTGGTGTTTATGGCCAAGAATGCAGATAAGATAAATACGAAAATTGCTGTTCCAGGCCTCAAACAGGCCGAAATTTGCAGAAGCAAAAAGAAAATTTATGATTTATTCAAAGATTTTGATTTTTGCCCTACTGTTTTTCATTCTATTTCTGAGGTTCTAAATTATCCAGTTTATATAAAACTTGACGAGGGCCAGGGTAGTAAGGGTGCTTTTATCCTTCATGAACGAAAGCAATATGATGAACTTAAAGATCCTGAAAATTATGTTATTACAGAGTTTTTGCCTGGTGAAGAACTAACGATTGATTGTTTTACAGACCGCCATGGAAACCTACAATTTGTAGGGCCAAGAATAAGAAAAAGGGTATTTGACGGTGTATGCGTAAATAGTATGACAGTGGAGGCTACCGATGAAATAAAAGCTATAGGAAAGATAGTTTCTGACCAGATTGGTATCAGAGGATCGTGGTATTTTCAGCTCAAACGTGACTCAAAAGGAAGATATAAACTCCTTGAAGCCTCCAATAAAATAGCAGGAAACATGAATGTTTTCAGAGGTTTAGGTGTGAATTTCCCGATGCTGATGGTGTATGATTATCTGGATTTTGATGTACAAGTTTTCTCGAACGATTATGTGCTAGAAGGAGAAAGAGCACTTTTGAGTAGATATATTGCTTACTTTGAATACGATACTATTTATATTGATTTTGATGATACCATTACCAAAAACGATAAAGTAAATGCCAACGTAATGATGTTTTTGTATCATCAAAAAACAAAGGGAAGAGTTATAAAATTGATAACAAAGCACAAGTCTGATATTTTACAAACTTTGGACATTCTCGCTATTCATAAAGGAATTTTTGATGAGATTATTCACCTAAAAATGGAAGAAGAGAAGTATAAATTTATACAAGAAACCGAGCGTGTGATATTTATAGATAATGCTTATGGTGAAAGGCTTGCAGTGAAAAAGCATTTGAATATACCAGTTTTTGATGTGGACGCATTGCCCACTTTGATAGACTGGAAAGAATAGTGTTTTGGTCGAGAGCGTATAAAAAAGGTGAGCGTTCGCTCACCTTTTTTGTTTGTTGATGTATGTATATCAGTCTTTTGTAAACTCTCCTGATACTTTGATGGTTACATCATCGCTCAACGTTGCACCAGAAGTTCCTACTCCAAAGGCAACACGATTTACTTTTCCTGAAGCTGTGATTCCCATCATTTGTTTTTTGCTTCTTGGGTTTTCTACAGGTCCTTTGATTACTGCAGCTAACACCAATGGTTTTGTTACACCGTGCATGGTTAAGTTTCCAGAAATCGTATAATTCTGACCTTTTCCTTTTTTGATTTTAGTGCTTTTGAAAGTCACTGCTGAATACTTAGCTGCATCAAAGAAATCAGGGCTTTTTAGGTGTCCATCTCTCATATCGTTGCTTGTGTTGATGCTTCCAACTTCTGCTGAGAATTCGAATACGGCATCAGAGAAATCAACTTTAGAAGATGTCAACTTTGCATCGTAAGATTTGAAGCTTCCATCCACGTCAGAAATCATCATGTGAGTGATAGTGAACCCAACATTTGAATGAGCTTTGTCTAAAGACCAAGTTTGTGCGAACGTCGCCAACGAAAGTAAGCCAGCGGTTAATGATAAAAGTACTTTTTTCATTTTAGAATTTGTTTTAAGTTTTAACAATTAATGTATATACATATATTAAATTCAAATGGTTCACTACGAACAGTTTTTTTTACAAAAAAAAGAGTCGAGATAAACTCGACTCCTATTAAATAAAGTATTTTTTGTCTTCTCAAGATCGTTTATTTGATAACATTTTGCCACTTGAGTCGAAAGTTATAGTATATTCTTTTTGTCCCGACTTAAGTTTTATCACATAAGTGATAGATTCATTTTTAGTAACTTTTTTGCCAGATAAAAACACAAATTGAGGGAAGGTTGCCTTGAGATAAGTACTAGCCGGTGAAGGTAAGTCGGCTAAGGTAATTTTTACTTCTGAAGTTTTATTGCTTCCTGAAACACTTAGAAACATTCCACTGCCGTCAAATCTTAGTTCATAAGTGATACTGTTTTGTTTTATTTTGATATTAATAAATGTCCCAGTAGCTTTTTCAGCTTTTTCTCCAGACACAAACACATAACCGGCATAGTTAGTTTTTAAGTACTCAAGAATCTGGGTAGGTATTGAAGTGGATGTCAATGGAGAACTTTTTAGACTTTGATCTGAACTTTCAGTGATTAAACCATTTGCGTTGAACTTCATTTCGAAAGTATTGTTGCCTGTCTTGATTTTAAGTTCAAACGAAATAATGCCATTTTTAGAGATTTTTTTGGCAGAAATCAATGTGTATGTGGTGTACTTCGATTTTAAATATGTAGTTATACTAGGCAATAGGTCTGATTCTTTTAATATTGCCACAGTTTGGCCATTGGTATTTGTAATAAGAATCTTTCCATTGGCATCAAATTTTAACTCAACAGTACCTCCAGTACTATTCTTTATCTTTACTTCAAAGTATATTTTTTTGTCATTCTCATATTTTTTAGCAGAAATAAACTTATATCCTATGTAATTGGCTTTAAGATAGGTGCTTATAGTTTCGAGTAATTCACCTTCTTTTACTATGTATTCAGGAGTTCCGGCTTTTTTTATGGATAATACTTTAGCTTCTGCATCAAGCTTAATTTCATAGGGTACAAATTTCAATAGAAACTTTACTGTAAATATGTTTACACCTGCGGTAGTAGTTGTTTTTTTTGCTTCTAAAAAAACAAAACCGTTGTAATTAGTTTCTAAGTACGATTTAACTGGACTAGGTAAGTCAACAAGTTTAAGTTTTACTTCTCCTGGTTCCACAGAAACAGCATTTTCTTGTTTTGAATAATCTGCAGATGCTAGTTGGTCTTGCTCACAAGACATGAGGTTGGCGGCCAATATAAAAGCCCCCAAACCATAAACTAATTTTAGGTTTTTCATTTTTAGTATTTATTTTTTTACACTCGATATTCAACCTAAAATATTAGCAAAAATCTAGCCAACAGTGTGTTGCAGAGCTTTTTATTTGCAAAAAAACTTTACAATTATTTATGTGTTTTTTTTACTTTCTTTGTAAAGTTATTTTCAACATTCTAAAAAAAATTAACCCTAAAAACTTATATAAATAATATGTCTGGATTTAAAAGAGAAATTAAGCTATTTGATGCCGTAATGTTGGTTTCAGGATCGATGATCGGTTCGGGGATTTTTGTAGTGAGTGCCGACGTAGCTCGTCAAACGGGCTCAGCTGGCTGGCTTTTGTGTTCGTGGTTGTTGGCTGGCTTGCTTACTATGACAGGGGCTTTGTGCTATGGCGAACTCACATCCATGTATCCACAGGCTGGTGGGCAGTATGTCTATTTGCAAAAAGCTTACGGCAGATTGTTGGCGTTCTTATATGGCTGGTCTTTTTTTGCGGTTATTCAAACAGGCACTATAGCAGCGGTGGCTGTTGCTTTCGCTAAATATACCGGAGTATTGTTTCCATCTATAATCAACGACACTGATGTTTGGCTTGGATTGGGTGATACCTCGTTTAAAATTACTCCTCAGAGGGTACTGGCTATTTCGAGTATTATACTTTTAACATGGGCCAACACCAATGGCGTAAATTATGGTAAAATAATTCAAAATATTTTTAGCTCTACAAAATTGGTGGCCATTGGTTTATTGATAGTTCTTGGATTTGCTCTTGGAGCCAATGCCGATGTGATATCTTTAAACTTTGGTGATATGTTTACGGCTAGTAAATCAGAGTCTGTAGATGGCATACTGAATGTAACGAACCTTTCTTTATTGGGGGTTATAGTGGCTTTGGGTGTAACACAGGTAGGTACGCTTTTTTCATCAGATGCTTGGAATGGGCTCACGTTTGCTGGTGACGAAGTGGTGAACCCTAAGAAAACCATTCCTCGTGGAATGGCCATTGGAACTATATTAGTTACGGTTTTATATTTCCTAATGAATCTTTCTTATTTGAGTATTTTGCCACTCAAGGGTGATCCCAATGGAGTAGATGTGATGGCAAGAGGAATTCAATTTGCGTCTGAAGATAGAGTTGCAGCCGCAACAGCCATCATTATTGGTGGAGCAAAATTTGCAATATTTGTGGCTATCTTAATTATGATTTCTACTTTTGGGTGCAATAATGGCCTTATACTTTCTGGCTCAAGAGTATATTATACAATGGCAAAAGATGGTTTATTTTTTAAGAGTTTTGGTAAACTCAACGCCAATGGCGTGCCGCAAAATGCACTTTGGTGGCAATGTTTTTGGGCTTCTTTCTTGTGTTTTACGGGTAAGTATGGTGATTTGCTCGATTATCTGATGGGTGTAGTTATCTTGTTTTATGCATTTACTATTCTTGGGATTTTTATTTTGCGTAAAAAAGAACCTTCAATCGAAAGACCAGTAAAAGCTCCACTTTTCCCACTTTTACCAGCATTGTATGTATTCCTTTCCCTTTCATTGGTGATTATTTTGTTCATCGAAAAGCCTCAGTTTACCATTCCTGGATTGTTTATTGTAGCTATTGGTATTCCAATATATTATATTTTCAGTAGAATAAATAAGCCATCTGAAGAATAAGAATTGATTCTTGATATAAGAATTGGGCATTTATGACAACCATATTTTCTGATGTTTTTTTTATTAAAAAACTTATTGGGAAATATGGTTTTCTTAATTTTTTAGAAAATATGATCTAATTTTGAATTTAAACTTATTGATCTTGAAAATTTTCGGTTTTTCTTTTTGTCTTTTAATACTCGTTCTGGCTTGTAAAGACCCTGTTGCAGAGCCCCTTCCGATTCCTAATCCCAAGCTAGCCGTTTCTAAAAATCAAGTAGATTTGGGAAATATAAGTTCAACATCTAAGTCTTATATAAAACTGAGAAAGGACGGTATTGGTCAAATAAAATATTCGGTTTCTTCGAACAAAAGTTGGTTGGTGCTTGATAACCAAACTGGCTCATTAAGCTTTCTGGCTGATACATTAAAGTTTCATGTAGATTTGCTTTCAAAAGACTTAGTGGAGGGTGACAATTCTGCTATTTTAACCGTAAAATCTTCAATTAATGATGTAGATGCACCCGATTACTTGGTAGAGATAAAAGGGAAGTTTGCTCCGACTCTCTTGCAAACTACTGTTGCCAGCATAGCATTAGGCACTATAAAAAAAGCAGTAAGTACCCAAATAAATTTCAAAAAAATTGGCTTAGAAAAAATGACTTACGAGGTCGTTTCTGATAAGCCGTGGGTTAAAATCAATAAAACGAGCGGCTCTATTATCACAAATGATTCATTATCAGTCAGTGTAGATCCAACTTCACTTTCAGCTGGCCCTTTTGAAGCCAAGGTTACTATTACACCTAAAGTATTGGGCGTTGTGGGCAAACCAAGTGTGGTCACAATATCTGGTACTTACGATGACACCATCACGGGCACTATAGAAGGACATACACTCAGTAAAAACGAAACATGGACAGGGAATATTAATCTTAATGGAGATATTAATATACCAAAAGGGCTTACACTAACTTTGAAGCCAGGAACAATTATAAAAGTAAAAAAACTATCTAGTTTATTGGTGATAAATGTTTTGGGTAAACTGATTGCCAATGGAGATCCGTCTAAAATCATAGAACTTAGATCAGCGGAATCTTCAACAACAGATAGTGATTGGGGCGGTATAGTGTCACAGTATGACATCGAAACTTCTTACGTTTTAATCAAAAACGCCAAAGTAGGAATCAATTTTGAGAATGTGTCTGTGTCTTCATTCGGCACGGCATTGCCCAATATCCACCATGTGTTTTTTGATAATTGTGTCATCGGAATTTTGGATTTGAAGTCTAATATCGAATCAGCCTTGAAAAATCTAAGTTTTAGAGATATTTATTTCTTTAGTTTGAAATTTGTTGATACCAAAAAAGTGAATATTCAAGACTGCGAGTTTTTAGGAGATTATTGTTATATCGATGTGAATGTATCGAGCAACAACAGTATAATCAGTTTCCTTAATTCAAATTTTGCCAAGAAGAAATTTAGTCATCAAACACATTTGGAGGTAATAGATGGATTTAAGAACAATACAATTACGGCTTCTAACTGTTTTCAATTGATTCCAAATCAGACGTTATCTATAAATGGCAATAAGTTTTCGGCAACCAATGCGAGTAGTTTTGCCAATGTAAATATCGGTTGTGGTTTTGTGAACAAGTATGCTCAAGGTAGAGTAAGAGCAAAATAAAAGAGGCCGAAGCCTCTTTTGTTACTTTATATATTTCTTTAAAGTATCTAAAAACCTGTCGGCCTCGGCTTTTGTAATGGCTAAGCTTGGAAGTAATCGGATGGTATTTGAGCCAGCCACACCAGTAAAAATGTGATCTTCAAACAGCATTTTATTCCTGATTTCTCCAACGGGTTCACTGAGTTCTATGCCTATCATTAGTCCCTTTCCTCTTATTTCTTTGATATTTTTAAATTTTCTCAATTCCGTCAAAAGGTAAGTGCCCACTTCAGCGGCATTTTCAACCAGTTTTTCTTTCTTGATTACATCTAAAACAGCTATTGCGGCAGCACAGGCCAAGTGATTTCCCCCAAAAGTTGTTCCCAAAAGACCGTGTTTGGCCTGGAATTTTGGTGAAATCAAAATTCCGCCAATAGGAAAACCATTGCCCATACCTTTGGCCATGCAGACAATGTCAGGTTTTACTTTGTAATGCTGGAAAGTAAAAAACTTTCCAGAACGACCATATCCACACTGTACAGAATCATGAATAAATATTGCCCCAGTTTTATCACAAGAAGTTCTGATGGCTTTCATGAATTCTTCGGTAGCTACCTGAATTCCACCCACACCTTGAATTCCCTCCACTATTACAGCACATGTTGTGTTGTCAATGGCTTTTTTTGTGGCTTCAACATCATTGAAAGGAACAAAAACTACATGGTCAGCAAAATTTATTGGGGCTTTTATGGAAGGGTTGTCAGTTACTGCAACAGCAGCCGAAGTTCTACCATGAAAGCTCTTCGTAAAAGCTACAATTTTCGTTCTACCCGTGTGAAAGGAAGCCAGTTTAAGGGCATTTTCGTTGGCTTCGGCTCCAGAATTTGCTAAAAATAAGCTGTAGTCTTTTAGCCCAGAAAGTTTCCCTAGTTTATCAGCAAGATCATCTTGCAGTGGAATTTTCACTGAATTGGAGTAAAAACCGAGGTTTTTTATCTGTTTTGTAAGCTTTTTTACATAATGTGGATGCGAATGACCGATAGATATCACCGCATGACCACCATACAAATCTAAATATTCCTGACCTTTTTCGTCCCAAATGGTGCTTCCAAGAGCTTTTACGGGTTCTATATTGTTTATTGGATATACGTCAAATAATTTCATTTTTCTTGATTTTAGAATCCTACACTTTTTAAATTTAACCCAGTCGTTTCTGCCAATCCAAAGGCGAGGTTCATGTTTTGTACCGCTTGACCTGATGCTCCTTTTACCAAGTTATCGATAATTGAAGTTATCAAAAGCTTATTGCCGTGTTTTTGTATTTCCAAAATGCACTTATTGGTATTTACAACTTGCTTGATGTCTATTGGGCTTTTTGAAATGGTACAAAAAGGATGCTCGGCATAATATTTTTCAAAAACAGCAACAGCATTTTCTAAAGTTCCATCAAAGTCCAAATACACATTTGCCATAATACCTCGTGTAAAATTTCCTCGGTAAGGAATGAAGTTTATCTCTTTTTCAAATCCGGTTTGAAGCTGCTTTAAACTTTGGCCAATTTCAGCCAAGTGTTGATGCGTAAATGCCTTATAGATAGATATATTGCTGCTCCTCCAGCTAAAGTGCGTGGAAGGACTAAGCGACTGTCCTGCACCAGTAGAGCCCGTTACTGCACTTACATGTATCTCAGAATTTAATAAGCCATTTGCCGCTAATGGAAGCAAGGCTAACTGAATAGAAGTAGCAAAGCAACCTGGATTGGCTATTTTATTTGAAGTTTTTATTCTCTCACGATTCAGTTCTGGCAAACCATATACAAAACCGTTTGTTTCGTCTCGGTAGTCGGTACTTAGGTCTATTATTTTAACTGAATTAGGTACATTGTTCTCAGCCAAAAACTTGGCCGATTGTCCATGTCCTGAACAAAGGAATATTACATCAACCGACTCAAATGGCAATTTATCGGTGAAAAGTAACTCAGTTTCGCCCAGTAAATCGGTGTGCGTGCTATAAACTGGCTTGCCAGCTTGGCTCTGAGAATTGACAAATACCAATTCCGCTGATGGATGATTGATTAGTATTCTTAGTAGTTCGCCGCCAGTGTAGCCAGCTCCACCTATGATTCCAATTTTTATGGAGTTCATTAAAATAAGTTTTTTGAAAAAATGATAAAAAAGAATATTTCGGATGAGGTAAATCTCATCGGAGGGTGTTTCGAATCGGTCTTCGAAAGGGCGATATGAAATGGAGTATTCTCAATTTTGCTTCTTATCGTTGCAAAAATAATTAAATCTTGTTAAGAAATTTAATAATTTTAGTTTGTTTTGATGATATAGGTTAATTTTACTTTTTCAAAATCATAAAATCTAAAGATGTTAATCAACCAAATAGTGTGGGACGTGTCGCCAACTATTGTTAAAATAGGAACTTTCGAAATTCGTTGGTATGGTCTTTTGTTTGCCATGGGATTTCTTATTGGCTTTCAGATAATTGCTCGAGTTTTTAAATTCGAAAACAGAGATGAAAAGGATTTGGATAAGTTGCTGCTTACCATGATTCTATCTATCGTTTTAGGTGCTAGGATCGGTCATTATGTGTTTTATGAAGGCGGCCATTTTATGGACAATCCATTGGCTTTTTTATGGGATATGCTCGTTCCACCTTATTCTGGCTTGGCAAGCCATGGTGCTGCTTTCGGTGTATTGATAGGGTTGATAATCTTTAAGAAAAGAAACCCAAGTTATGATTATTTGTGGCTGACCGACCGTATGGTAATCGTGAGTGCATTGGGAGGGGCTTTTATTAGATTTGGTAATTTTATGAATTCCGAAATAGTAGGAAAAGCCACTGATAAGCCTTGGGGAGTGTTATTTAAGCAAAATTTTGAATTTGAGCAAGTTCCACGTCATCCAGCACAGTTATATGAATCTATAAGTTGTTTGGTGCTTTTTGTGATATTATTCTTTTTGTATGAACGTTGGAAGGCGAAAACACCAAGAGGTTTATTGACTGGTATTTTCTTCGTTTGGATATTTGGATTGAGATTTTTCTACGAGTTTTTGAAAGAAAATCAAGAGAAATTTGAAGATACGATGGCTTTAAACATGGGTCAAATTCTAAGTATTCCGGTCATTCTTTTTGGTATTCTTGTGATGGTGAGAGCTCTGAAAGAGAAGCCGATTGCATGATTATTGTAACGAATAATTAGATGGTCCTTTTTGTTAATGAGTTTCTTCTTAATTTATCATACCCAAAGCTCTCCTAATTTTTCTAGTCACTTCCATTACCCATTGTGGAATCAAATGGTCTCTAAGTACTAGTTTTAGTTGAGGTATATTTGGATACATCAAAGAAATGTATTTGGCTGCAATTCTCAATTTTTTGAAATACAAACTCTGGTATTGCTTTGAATTTAGCAATAAATAGTACCAGCCGCCCAAGTTTCGTTTGAACTTATCATGAAATTTGTATCCTGTATCTTTATCGAGATTGGTGTACATCATTATTCTATTTTCCAAAAACTTGGCGTCGTCTTTGTGATCGGTATTGCTTGCCCCCGCAGAATGTCTTCTGTAGGCGGCGGTTACGTCTGGTAAATATTTAATTTTTCCGTGTCTTGCGGCCAACATAATCATTGGAATGTCACCACTTTTGGTTTTATGAAACCACGGTTGCACCGGAAAAATGGAAGACATCGTATAAAAAAGTGTAGCCGTACCCATAAACCATACTTCTGTTTCAGCTATTAGGTCTTTAAGCTCAAAAACGTCCTTTTCTATAGTTGAATTTAACAAATAAGGTTCTTCGTTATTTTCAAAAAACTCCACTCGTGTATTGGTGAAACAAATGGCAAAGTCTGGATTTTGCTCCATAAAATCTGTCTGTTTCTGGAGTTTTAAGGGGTCTATCCAATAGTCGTCACCCTCAAGGGCCGCCATGTATTTGCCTTGTGAGTTTTCGAGTATTCGTATAGAGTTCGGTTGCGGACCACCGTTAGTTTTGCCTCTTACTACTTTTATGAGCTCAGGGTATTCTGCAGCGTATTGGTCAACAATCTGGCTGGTACCATCGGTTGAGTGGTCGTCGCCAATGATAATTTCGAAAGAGAAGTTAGTCTTTTGATTTACAACACTTTCTATCGACTGAGTAATGAATTTGGCGTGATTGTAAGTGAGTAAATGTACACTTACCAATGGCTTTTGGTTTTGCATTCTTTCTTAAAAGAAAGAAACAGGAAGGTTAATTTCCTGCTTCTTTGTAAACTTAATATTTTATTGAAAACATTACTAATTTTTTATAAAAATTAGGCAGTCATCAATTCTTTTATGTCTTGAATTATTTTATCTGCAAGGTTGTCTGCCTTAGTCTCAAATTCACTCTCTGCATAAATTCTTATTATGGGCTCAGTATTAGATTTTCTCAAATGTACCCATTCTTTATCGAAATGGATTTTTACGCCATCTCTTGTATCCAGATTATACTTAGTGTATTTTTTTTGAATTTTTTCCAAAATCAAATCAACATTGGTGCCTTGATCAAGCTCAATTTTCTTTTTGGCAATGAAATAATTCGGGTATTTTTTTCTTAAAAAACCAACGGGTTTATTGAATTTGGCCAAATGGGTAAGGAACAGTGCGATGCCAACTAGAGCATCTCTTCCATAATGAAGTTCTGGGAAGATAATTCCTCCATTGCCTTCACCACCTATTATAGAGCCCATTTCTTTCATTTTTTCCACCACGTTTACCTCACCCACAGAGGCCGAAAAATACTCGCCTCCATGTTTTTCGGTTACGTCTTTAAGTGCCATTGTAGAGGATAAATTGGAAACGGTCGTATTTTTTTGCTTTTTGTTAATGCTTAAAATATAATCAGCTACCGCTACCAAGGTATATTCTTCGCCAAATGGTTCACCGTCTTCACATATCAAAGCTAATCTGTCAACGTCAGGGTCAACCACAATGCCTAGGTCATAGTCACCTTTTTTCATTTCACCAGAAATTTCTCTGAGGTTTTCAGGAAGTGGCTCAGGATTATGAGCAAATATCCCTGTTGGTTCACAGTTCAGTTCCTTGATTTCTTCAACGCCTAAGGCTTTTAATAAAAGAGGCACAGCAAAACCTCCAGAAGAGTTTACTGCATCTACAACTATTTTGAAGTTGGCACTTTTAATAGCTTCTGCGTTTACAGAAGATAGCTTCAGTATAGCATCTATATGTTTTTGAAGATAGGTATCGTTGATTTCGTATTTACCAAGTTGTTTGACTTCTGCGAAGGTAAAATCTTCATTTTTGGCAATTTCAAGTAGTTTTTCACCATCAGAGCCGGAGATGAATTCTCCCTTCTCATTTAGCAGCTTTAAGGCATTCCACTGTATAGGATTGTGACTTGCTGTTAGTATTATTCCTCCACCAGCATTTTCCAGTGGCACAGCCATTTCTACAGTAGGAGTGGTGGAAAGGCCTAAATCTACCACATCAATACCCATGCCTGTAAGAGTGGCAGTTACTAAGTCTGATACCATTTTGCCCGAAGGACGGGCATCTCTACCAAGCACAACTTTTTTGTTTACTTCAGGTTTACTTAGAATTGTTGCTGCAAAGGCGGCAGTAAATTTCACAACATCAAGTGGAGTTAAACATTCTCCACTTTTTCCTCCAATAGTACCTCTAATTCCAGATATAGATTTTATTAACGTCACGTAGAATATAAATTAGGGTTCAAATTTAACATTAGTTTTCGGTTTTTTAGTCTTATATTTTTAGCAATTTTTTTTAAACTACTATTGTTTTGCTTATCAATGTAATCAGCATCTTTTATTATTAAATTTGAAATAAAGTATGTACTTGTTCTAGTGTATTACTTTGTTTCTTTAATAGTAACCAGTGTGTTTAGTACTGAGTCAATGTGCCCTGAAGCCCTAAAAGTTCCTCTCACAGGATTAAGGCCTGCTGATTCTATTGAAGCAGCTAAGGCAATATAATTTTTATCTACAACTCGTCCCTCAGTTGGGTCAAATCCTCGCCACCCACCACCAGGGAGAAGTACTTCTACCCAGGCATGCAAATCATGTTGATGTAATTCGCTTCCATACAAATAGCCACTCACAAATCTAGCAAGAATACCTACTGAAGCACACACTTCTATCATAAAAACCGAAAAATCTCTGCAGGAACCACTCTGGCTTTTTAGGGTTTCGTCGGCCGAGACTGCGTCTCCCCGTTCTCTAGAGATATAACGAAAGTTTTTGTGTATTTGTGTGGTTACTTCCATTAAAAAATCAATTGTGCTGTAATTTGCTTTTTCTGCAACACTCAAGGCATATTCCTTTACTTGATCTGATATTACTTTACTATTTAAGATAAACTCAACATATTTTTCCATCCTTTGCGGATACTTAAATGGTATTTTGGCACATTCAAATGGAAAAAACACGAAGTTAAGTCCTTTGAAATTGTCAGTTTTTATACTGAATTTTGAACTTACTTCAAAGGTTTTTAATCTTTGATTTATAAAACATACATGTTGTATATTGCCTTCTTGGTCAATATTTTTATTAAGCAAATCAGGCTTAGGCAATATACCAAGCTCATGAATTATAAGGTACTGGTAGGGGGTAGGTTTAGGGCTTAAGAAAAAATAATGTGGGTTGAGACCCACATAGTCAGAGTACGAATAGCTTAGTTGATGCTCAACTTCTAAAATCATCTTATTTTTTTCTAAGTAAAGGGTCTATCCAGTCTATGGGTAGTTTTTGTACAGAGTTGTTGAGTAGAGCGTTCCACTGATATGAGATGTGTTCTAAGTCATGTTTTTCGAAAGTATGCTCCACAATGTTGAAGCTGTCTTTTTCATAAATTAGCACATCAATCGGAAAATCTACATCATTGGCACTCACTCTTGTTGAGTCAAAAGCCAAGAATCCCAATTTTAAAACTTCTTCAAACGGACTTGAATATTTTATGTTTCTATGCAAAATAGGTTTTCCATAACCAGAGTTGCCTATAATTATAAACTGAGAACCTTCTGTTACCTCAATCCAGTTACCTTCGGGGTATAGCAGAAACAACTTGTGTTCTTTGTCGTTTTGTAGTTGACCTCCAACTATTGCCGATAGGTTAAATCTCAATCCAGCATTAATTAAAGATTCCTTATCTTCTGCTGCTACTCTTTTTAATTGATTCCCAAATGCATTTACTGCCAGAAATAACTTGTCAAAATTATTGTCTTCTTTGTCTAAAACTTCCTGAAAATATGTGATAGCTTTGTCTCTCACAGACCTCAAACCGGCTGTCATTATAAACAATGAATGATTTTTTACTTGGTGAACCGAGAGCTTTTTTTCGCTCGAAACCTCACTTCCTGAGGTTATTCTTCTGTCTGAAATAGCTACTAATCCTTGGGCTGTTTTTACTCCTAAACAAAAAGTCATTTTATTGTTGTAATATTGTTTCGACGCAAATTTAGTGTATTTGGTCTGTATTATTTCCCCAAACTAGGCAAAATAGACCTTAAATATTTCTTGGTCTATATTGTTGTTTTTTACCTGAAAGTCATTCAAGTATTTGTGCAGCCCATATTTGATAATTTCGCTAGTTTCTGTGAAGTCAATTTCGTGCTTTAGCTGAGTGATAGACTTTTCTGCATTGTTTGAATAGCTATCTTGAGGCCTAGTTCCTGAAATTCTATAGATGGCGTATTCAGCTTTCTTTATGCTATGACAAATAGCCCTCGGAAAATCACGGTCTTTTATCAAAAACTCTATGATGTTTTCCTGTTTTAAGCTTTTATATTGTTGGCGATACATATTAAAAGCACTTACCGATTTCAACACTGCCGACCAAACCAACAAATCCTGAGGATTGGCGGTTTTAACGTCTGAAACAGACTTAAAGTTGAAATACCCAATATCCAAAAACCTAGAGGTTTTGTCGGTTCTTTCTAAAAACTTACCCATGTTTGCAAAATAATAGGCTTCATCTCTGAGCAAAGTGCCGTCTATCATGCCTGCAAAGAGCTGGCACTGCTGTTTTATGTTTTCATAAAATTTGGGAAGTTCCTCAAAGTCAAGTTTTTTGTTTGTAGAAAATTGCTTGAAACTCAAATAGAAACTATTTAAGTGCTCCCAGATTTCTTTTGGGAGAGTTTCTTTTACCGTTCTTGCGTTTTCACGGGCATTGCCTAGAATATTATAGATAGAGTTTGGGTTTTGAGGATCAAAGGTTATAAAATAAATTATCTTATCTTCGGTTTCTTCTGGATAGAGCTTGTCAAAAGTTTCTTTGTCGTGTGTGGCTTCGAGCAACAAACCCCAGTGCTCAGAAATCATTCCAGGCAAATCATAAGAAAGATTGATATTGACACTTACAAAACGAGCGTAATTTTCAACTCGCTCAATGTAGCGATTCATCCAATAGATGGAATTAGCAACTCTACTTAACATTTTTCTTTGGTTTTATTATATTTCAAATATACCCAAATATTGAATTCCTGCAAATTGTTAAGGAATTATTAAAATAAATTCATCAAAAAATCTCAATTTTTGATTTTTCTCGCAAAAACGAATGAATCTCGAAAGGTTTTAGAAGCTCTTTGAGATTTATAGTAAAGCATGTTCCATAAATCAAAGAGTCGAGTACTTCATCTGACAATTCTAATTCACATGAATAATTTTCAAAAAAAGACATAAAAAAAGCGAGTCTTAAAAAGACTCGCTAAATATGGGGAGTGGTGCGGCATCCCGTGCTGCGGCATCCCGACTAATGGGGCGACGTACGAATTATTTTTGCTAGTAATTTTTGAGAAAAGGACATAAAAAAAGCGAGTCTTAAAAAGACTCGCTAAATACGGGGAGGCTAATGGGGCTCGAACCCACGACCCCCGGCACCACAAACCAGTGCTCTAACCAACTGAGCTATAACCTCCGTATTGAATTGGAGTGCAAAATTAGGCAAAAAAATGATTCTGTCAAATTTTGAATGAGTTTTTTTATTTACTTTTTTCTTCCAAAAAACTGCCTTATTTTTGACTAAAATTGGGTTTTCTCTATAAATCAAAAAAATGAGATGTTTAAACTACACAAAAAAGTAGCAGTAGTCACTGGAGGAGCCAGTGGTATTGGACTCGAAATTTCAAGGGCTTTTGCCAAGCAAGGAGCCACTGTGCATATCTTTGAACTGAACATTGATCTTGCTGAGCGTGAAGCGGATCTTATAAATGCCAGTGGGGGAAAGGCATATTGTCATAAAGTAGACGTGTCTAACCAAGAAGTGGTGATGAGAAAAATGGCCAAGATTAATGCCATTCAGCCGATAAATATTTTGGTCAATAACGCTGGTATAGCACACATCGGCACTGTAGAAACCACAGAGGAGGCTGATATGGACAGAATTTACAGTATTAATATCAAAGGCCCGTATAATTGTATGCATGCTGTTATACCGTTTATGATTAAGAACGACGGAGGTGTAATCATCAATATGGCATCGATAGCGGCCACGGTGGGCATTCCAGACCGATTTGCCTATTCAATGAGTAAGGGGGCGATTTACAGCATGACTTTGCAGGTGGCTCGTGACTATGTAGCGGATAATATCCGTTGCAATAGCGTGTCGCCGGCCAGAGTGCATACGCCTTTTGTGGATGGTTTCATCAAGAAAAATTACCCAGGAAAAGAAAAAGAAATGTTTGAGAAACTGTCAAAAACTCAGCCGATAGGTCGTATGGCTAAGCCTGAAGAAATAGCGGCTTTGGTGGTTTACTTGGCATCTGATGAAGCCAGTTTCGTGACTGGAAACGACTATGTGATTGATGGGGGATTTGTGAAATTAAACAATTAACATCGGACAAAACGCTGAAAACTATACATTTATTCAAAAAAAGCCAAGCTTTGAAAACATGGAGATAATGACTTCTTCGTGCAAAAGAGACTTGGCGGTTTAAAACAAAAAAATATGAAATTAATAAGATTTGGAGCTTTTGAAAACGAAAAACCTGGCGTATTAACAGCAGACGGAAAAAGGCTTGACGTGAGTGCTTTTGGTGAAGATTACAACGAGAAATTCTTTGCTACTAACGGTTTAGAAAGATTAGAGGCATGGTTGAAAACAAACGAATGTCCTGAAGTTTCGGAAAGCGAAAGATTGGGCTCTTGCGTGGCGAGGCCTTCAAAAATTATATGTATTGGACTAAATTACGCCAAACACGCAGCAGAATCAGGAATGGATGTGCCGAAGGAACCTGTGGTTTTCTTCAAAGCTACTACGGCTCTTTGTGGACCAAATGACGATGTGATAATTCCGAGAAATTCGGTAAAAACTGACTGGGAAGTAGAATTGGCGGTTATAATTGGCAAAAAAGCTTCATACATTACGGAGGAGTCAGCCATGGACTATGTGGCGGGTTATGCTTTGCACAATGATTACTCTGAGCGTGAGTTTCAGTTGGAGCGTGGCGGACAGTGGGTGAAGGGAAAATCATGTGATACTTTTGCACCATTGGGGCCGTTTATGGCTACCAAAGACGAAGTTAATGACCCACATAATTTGAATCTTTGGCTAGAATTGAACGGCAAAAAAATACAGGATTCGAATACCAACGATCTGATATTCAATATACCACAGGTGGTAAGTTATTTGTCCAACTTCATGACTTTGCTCCCAGGCGATGTAATTTCTACTGGTACACCAGCGGGTGTGGGACTAGGTTTTAAACCACCGATGTACCTTAAAGCTGGTGATGTGGTTAAGCTTGGTATTGAAGGACTTGGGCAGCAGAAGCAGATCGCTGTGGCTTGGGTGTAATATCAATCGTGATTTGCAATAATAAAGGTATCAAAAGGTTTAAAAGTCTTTTGATACCTTTTTTGTTATTTCGAAATAAAACATAAATTGCATTTCCAAAACATAAATTCAAATGAAAAAACTAATCCTAGCTCTTTTAATTCCCTTTATTGGTTTTTCTCAAACCAAAATTTCCTCAAAGATAGTTTCTGTAACAGTTTACAAATCTGGTGCTCAAATTACCAGAGAAGCTATAGCGGACCTTAAAAACGGAGAGAATAATTTAGTCATAAAAGGTGTTTCACCCGAATTAGATAAAAACAGTATTCAGGTTAAATTCATGGATGCTACCATTTCCTTAAATTCTCTTTCACATCAATTAAGCCTAAACAATGAGGAAGATTATGTACAGATGAATGCCAAGATTATTAAAAGCAATAATGCCATAAATGAAGAGAAAAAGAGGCTTAAGATAGAGCAAACTTTGTTGGATTATCAAGAAAAAATGCTCTTGAGCAATCAGAATGTAGGTGGAACTTACTCTGGTATGAAACCAGAGGATTTGACAAAAACGGTTGATTATTTCGATGCCAAAATGAAGAAGGTGCTTAATGCTAAATATAATGCCAACAGAAAATTAGATTCTTTGGAGATTGAAATAAAAGAAAACAATCGAAAATTGAATGATTTGGGGCAAAACAATGAGAATAAGCTTTCTGAGATAGTGATAAATCTGAAAGCCAAACAGAATAAGAGTCAAACAAAGATAATTGTCACTTACTTTCTTCAAAATGCTGGATGGTCGCCTTCTTACGATTTTAATGCATTGAGCTTGGATAAGCCCCTTAATGTTTTATACAAAGCCAAAGTTTATCAATATTCGGGGGAAGATTGGAAAGACGTAAAAGTTACTTTGAGCAACTCTCTTCCCAAAAAGAATTCGACCATTCCAGAGTTGAAAATGTGGATTTGGGGTATTCCAAATGATTATTCTCAATATACTGGTGAAATAAAGACCTCACAAAAACTTTCTGAGATTTGGGGAGTGGTTAAGGATGAAGAGGGCAATCCTCTTCCCGGTGCAGTGATTCAATTAAAGGGAACTTCTCTTGGAACCTCAACGAATATAAATGGCTCATACCGAATTACTATTCCAAGCGATAAAATTGGTTTAAGAAATGAGCTGCAATTTTCATTTGTAGGATATATTTCACAATCTATAAAAGCAGATAATTCGCCAATAAATGTTATTCTGAAAGAAGATTCTCAACTTTTGCAAGAAGTAGTTGTAACTGGATATGGAACTTCGATTAAAAAGAATGCAACTGGTTCCGTTACTGTTGTTTCTGGTAGGTCGGCAGGTGTACAAGTCACCCGCTCGTTAATTGAAGAAAAAGAAAAACCAGCATCATTAGAGTTTACATTGAATGATGTATTGACTTTGAATTCTGATGGAAAAGAAAAAACGTTGGACTTGAAAGAATTAGAAATTCCAGTCGAATATTTATACAAATCAACTCCAAAAATAGACCCTGCGGCATTTCTTACTGCTCAAATTATGGATTGGGAACAGTTTAATTTTATAGATGGAGAAGCAAACCTTTATTTTGAAGGTACGTTTTTAGGTAAATCCGCATTGGATTTGTCAAACAAGGATACGCTGAATCTTTCACTTGGTAGAGACCAAAGTATAAAAGTTGAAAGAAAGCAATTAAAGAAATATTCTAAAAAACAGTCATTTGGACAGAATATTCAGTCGCAATATGTTTTTGATATTTCAGTAAGAAATACCAAAAATCAAGATATTAGAATAATTGTAGAAGATCAGTTTCCTATTACAGCGAACAAAGACGTAGATATTTCAGACAAAGAAGCCCCAGAAAGCAAAATAGATAAAGATTCTGGAATTATTAGATGGGATATAAATCTTAAAAAATCATCTGAGAAAATTCTAAAATTAAGTTATGCGGTTAAGTATCCGAAGAATCTTATGGTAGAGGAAGAATAATCTAAGGAATATTAATTATGGAAGAATATTATATAGCCTACAAACTAATTCCGAAAATGGGGTTATCGTGGCTGACACCTTCATTTTTTGCTTTTTTGGGTTTTATCTTTCTAATGTATCATTTTAGGATGAAGCAAGAGTTGTTTTCTAGAGAAGCATTTTTCGGAATTCTATTTCTAATTGCAGGTGTTTTTATTCCCTATAAACTATATCAAAGTGAATGTGAAAACTTTCATGAATTGAATGATAAAATTTCGAAAAAATAATTCAAAGAAATCAAAGGTAAAATTGAAGATTTTATGCCAGTCCATGGTAAAGGATTGGAGAGTTTCAAAATCGCTACAATTTTATTCGAATACAACGATTACCAAGACAATTCTGGGTTTCATCAAACTTGTTCACAAGGTGGGCCAATTTGTAAAAATGGATTAAATGTAGATATAAAATATGTTGAATATCAGGATGGTAATAATATCATCGAGCTGAAAATTCTAAAGTAGAATTAAAAATTATTTTTAACATATTGAATACTAGTGATGTACTTCCTTAAGAGTTAATAGGATTTATCAGACTTTCTATTTCTCTTTTTAGAATTGGCATGTGATTTATCAGTATCGCCCAAATGTTTTCATCAGAAACACTATCGTATCCGTGAATTATTTGATTTCTTAGTCCAATAATTCGTTTTGCATTTGAAATTGCAATTTCAGAATCTTCTTTTAAAATTCGGCTCATGGCTTCTCCCACAATTTCAAGGTTTCTTTCAATGGCTCGTTTTAGAAGAAGATTCTTTTTGTAGGCTCCAAATTGTTTTGGCTGAATGGAAAGAAAATTTTCTATTTCTTCAATTGCATATTTAATGTCGTACAGACATTTAAGCACTTTTTCGCTCATAAACCAATATTTTTTCTCTGTCCAGTACTTTTCTAAAAATTGGGTTTCTTACTGCTTGGTTTTCAACCAAATCTACTTTTCTTTCAAAAAGTACTTCTAATTTTTCTTTCAAGTCCATGTAATTTTCGAAATAGTGTTTTAAATCTACTTCTGCAAATTGAATTAGCATGTCAACATCACTAGACTTGTTGAATTTATCGGTGAGAACAGATCCGAAAAAATATAATTCACTCACATTATGGGTTTCACATAATGTTGAAAGAGCCTTCTCATTATTTTTCAAAATGTCCATTCACTTAATTCTCCAAAGAACCGTTTTGTCTTCTACAAATATCTCAAATTTTATTGGTTATTCAAAAACGCATCTTGAATTCCATCTTCCTTGCTAAATTCCTTATCATTCCACCACAGGTTTTTTATTTTCATTACTTTTGTAAAATTAGTTTTTCAAGAACTCTGCGGAATTATGCATGATGATGTCGAAAGACATTTGAGAAATACTATTTCTTGCGTCTTAGCGAGCAAGCGGTTAAAAAAATAAACCAATGAAACAAAACCTTACTACTTGTCCCAACTGCGGCCATCAATTTGATGCGGGCGAAGCTTTGCAAAAACATCTCGAAATAGAACTCAAGAAAGGTATTGAAGCCCAAGAGAAAATAAATGCTTTGAAAATAGAGGAGTTGAAAGCTAAAATGGCGGAAGAGAAGCGGGTTTTTGAACAAGAAGAAAAGAAAAAAATGTGGGCAATAGCCCAAACCGAAGCTCAAAAACGTTCTGACGAGAAAAATGCCGCCATGCTGGCTGCACTTAAAGAAGACAATGAGCAGAAACAAAAACAGATAATTCTTAGCAGAGAAAAAGAAATAGAGCTTTTGAAAAAAGAGCAAGAACTGAAAAATCAGCAGGAATTGATGAAGATTCAGCTCGAAAAAACGATGCTCGAAAAAACAAAAGACATAGAAGAAGCCGCCAAAAAGCGAAAGGACGACGAGTTCGAGTTGGTCAAGAAGGATTTTGAGCAAAAACTAAAAGCCCAAATGGATCTCGTGAACGAGATGAAACGAAAAGCCGACCAAGGATCCATGCAGCTGCAAGGCGAAGTGCAAGAATTGGCCATAGAATCTATGCTAACGCAGGCTTTTCCGTATGACCAAATAGAGGAAATAAAAAAAGGACAACGTGGTGCGGACGCAGTTCAGACGGTTATCAATGAGTTTGGGCAGATTTGTGGCAAAATTATTTTTGAAAGCAAACGCACACAGAATTTTGGTGGTGATTGGATAGAAAAATTGAAGACTGATCAACGTGAAACAGGAGCAGAAATAGCAGTTTTAGTAACTCAAACAATGCCTAAAGAAATGGATAGGTTTGGGGAAAAAGAAGGTGTTTGGGTCTGTGGTTTTCATGAAATAAAGAGCTTGGTGTTTGTTTTGAGGGAGATTTTGATACGAACACAGATGGCTAAGTCTGTGAATGATAATAAAGCGGATAAGATGAGTGTTTTGTACAATTTTCTGACCAGCAGTCAGTTTAAACAACAGATGGAAGCCATTGTAGACGGTTTTTCTAATCTCAAAAATGAGCTTGACAAAGAAAAACGGGCCATGCAAAGAATTTGGAAAGAACGAGAGATGCAGATTGAAAAAGTGATTGGAAACACAATAGATATGTATGGTAGCATAAAAGGAATTGCAGGAAACGCAATTTCGCCCATTCAATATCTCGAACTTGGAGACGGTGATGAGTCAGAAACTGACTGATAAATAGTTTTTTCCTGAATAAATGGCTACTGAAACTACACTTCTATAAAATTATTTATTGTTTCAACCATTTTAGGCATGAATTTGGATTTCAAATTTGTAGCCAAATTACTATTTTTCTAATATGAAACGAATTACGATATTATTGCTTGTCCTATTGTCTGTAAAAGTCAATGCCCAAACCGACTGTAACTGTCAGAAAAACTTCGATGAAATTTACCAGAAAGTAAGAGATAATTATTCTGCTTATAGTTTGAAAGTAAATGCAACTACGAAGCCTGCTTTCGACGCCTTATCTAAAAAAGTTAAGGAAAAGTCAGCCGGAGTTACCGATCCCAAAGAATGCTACACTATTCTTAAAGAATGGACAGAGTTTTTTAAAGACGGTCATTTGTTTATTAATACCCAAACTCCTTTTGTGGTAGAAGAGCCAAAAGAGGTAATTGCAAAAAGAGCTGCGGCTATTCCTACACAAAAATTTATATCAGAACAGACTTTTCAAGCTCATTTGACAACAAATTTAGCCAAACTTTCTTTCGTAGAAGGTATATGGGAAAGTGATGATAAAGTTTACAGAATAGGTATCTTAAAGGACGCCGTAAATGCAAATAAGTTTTATGGTTTTCTTTTGAACAAAAGAGATAATTTATGGGTAATTGGTAAAACGAAATTTGTATTAGAACAATTATCGGAGTTTAAATTCAAAACAACCTATTACTATGCTGATTTTACACCAGAAATTACCATAACCAATGTGGTAAAGAATCTTTTGGTAATGGAGAACATTTATAAATTCAATAAGTTAAGTCCTATTCCAAAAGAGTTCGCTTCACAAGATGATTTGATTCATAGAATTCCTGATTATAGAATTGAAAAACTCGATTCAAACAATACATTATTGAAACTGCCGCCATTCACAATGGCTAACGTTGAGCTATATGTAAGTGAGATGGTTAAACAAAACGACGCTCTTTTGAGGTCAAGTAAAAACTTAATTATCGATTTAAGGAACAATCCAGGAGGGGATGAAAGTGTATTTGATGCTATTTTTCCATACATAGCTAACGGGCCAATAGTTCGGCGAGGATCAAAAATCAGAGCATCAATGGAAAATCAAATATTGCTCAATCATGAATTAAAGGCTATTCAGGATTATCCACAATATGCCAAGGTTCTCGATCCAAAGTTGAGAGATATTATTAGGAAAATGCAAATGAATCCAGGAGCAATTATCACCGCTTCAGATAGGACTTTTAATTTTCCTACAAGTGTTGCTAATCCCAAAAAGGTGGTGATTCTTGTAGATAAAAATACGGCTAGCTCTGCCGAAAGTTTGAGTTTGGAAGCCAGACAAAGCTCCAAAACCATTATCATGGGAACCAATTCAAAGGGGGCTTTTGACTACACCGAAGTGCGTGATTGGGGACTTCCTTGCTACGCATGGAGGCTGGCTTTGCCGCTAGGGTATAGCTACAGATTGCCATTGACCCCATTAGAAGGAATAGGTATCAAGCCTGATGTTAGAATTCCAGATTCAGAGGCCGATTGGATAGGTTTTGCAGTAAAATATCTCAATACACTGAAATAATGATTTGTTAATAAAAGCCTCCTATTTTGGTATTCATGGTCGGAAGATTAAATATCTTCCGGCCATTTTTTGTTATTAATGATTTGTCGTTGTCTTAGACTTATGAATTTGTATCTTTGGCTACGCTTTCTTAAAATCTAATGACAAATTTCAAGAACCACAAGGTATCAGTAAGCCAACTGATAGGGTTAATACCAGAGGCTTTATTAACCCACCTATCCTCTAATACGAATGTTGACTATTATACTAAAGTATTGCATGCCAAAAAGGTATTCTATCTACTACTTTATGGAATTCTAGACAATGAGAAATTAAGCCAACGCACTTTAGAAGATACTTTTAACGATTCGGGATTTAAAGTACTGTTTGACTTAGATGAAAGGGAAACCGTAGTCAGAAGCTCCATTTCGGAAAGGCTTTCAAAGATTCTATCATTACTTTATGGAATTCTAGACAATGAGAAATTAAGCCAACGCACTTTAGAAGATACTTTTAACGATTCGGGATTTAAAGTACTGTTTGACTTAGATGAAAGGGAAACCGTAGTCAGAAGCTCCATTTCGGAAAGGCTTTCAAAGATTGACTATCATTACTTTAAGGAAGTCTATGAGTTCATCTACACTACTTTTTCAGATTATTATGCTTATAGTGAGCAGTTAAAGTACAATTTGATTCGGGTAGACAGCACCATGGTGAGTGAGATGTCTGGCAAACTTAAAGAGGGGCTCGATAATAAAAGCGGAAAGAAATCTGTAAAATATTCTGTGACATTTGATGGAATACTTCCTTCTGGTTTTGAGGTATTTACGCA
>NZ_RJUE01000008.1 GCF_024343735.1 Lacihabitans sp. CCS-44 | reverse complement strand
TATCGGGAAGCAATTCGGCTACGCTAATAGTAAGCAACATTAGAGCAGGTTTTGATACCGGTGTTTACAAAGCCATCGCAAACGGTTCTGGAGCTTGTTCTTTCGCAACTACAATAAGTGCCGAAGCCATTTTGAGTATCAATGCTCCAATAACCAATGTGAAAATTTCTCCAAACGCCGACAAATGCGAGGGCTCAAGTGCAATTATCGAAGCCACACATGACGGTGTCGTAACTGGCTATCAATGGTTTAAAAATGGAGAAAAAATACCTAACAGTACAAATTTCAAAATAGAATTCAATATCCTAAAACCTTCAGATAAAGGAACTTACACAGTGGAAATTTACGGACCCTGTGGAACAATAACTTCAACGGCCTCATTCCTAAATGTGACAGCATTGCCTGTAATCATCACCCAACCAATAGATGCAAAAAGATGTATTGGTGAATCAGTAACTTTCCAAATTGCAGGTACAGATTTCGGCTCGTTTAGATGGTTTAAAAACGGAGCGAATCTAAACATAACTACACAAAATTTAAATATACCATCAGTAAATGAATTGTCTAGTGGTCAATACATAGTCGATGTGTTTGGGGTTGGAGCATGTGCTACCAGAACTACTTCCAGCAGATTTACAAACCTTGAGGTTGGTAGTAAAATTGCCGTAGAGAAAATTACCAAAAACGTAAGTTGTTTTGGCTTGAGCGATGGTAGCATCCAACTTAAAACCACAGGAGGTTTCGGATCACCATACAGTATTACTTGGCAAAATCCATCCTCAGCAAAAGGAGAAACTGCGACCAATTTAGCCGCGGGACTTTATGAATTTACTATAGCCGACAGTCGAGGTTGTTCTCAAAAAGACAGTATGAGAATCTCTCAACCAGAAAAATTGTCAGCAAACTTAGTTTCAAAAACTCTTAACTATTGCGAAACTTCTGGAAAGGCGAGTGTTAAAACAGCGGCATTTGGTGGAACTAAACCTTACAAGGCCTCATGGAGTGACCTTCCTAATTTTGTGGAATTAGATAGACAAAATCTTAAAGCCGGCACTTACACCCTAAAAATTGTAGACGCAAACAATTGTGAGACTACTTTGGCAACAACCATTGAAGATTCAACTTCAAAGATGTCAGCGAAGTTGAGCTACACTCAACCATCATGTTTTGGCAAAGCTGATGCTAAGCTTTCAGTTTTGGCCACTTCGGGTAGAGGAGCTTACAAATACACTTGGAATAGTGTCAACTACACTGGTACGGCCTCTGAAATTACAAATCTTGCTGTAAATAATGAAAATGCACAAGCAATTGTAACTGATGCTTTAGGTTGTGAGGTAAAATCAGATATACTAAAACTAATTTCTCCAGTTGCCATTTCATTGAATATTACAAAGCAAAAAGAAGTTTGTCCTTCTAAACCTTTTGAAGTAAATGGTACTGTGGCCGATGGAACTAAATATGAATGGATCACTCCATTGGGTAAAAAATTACTCGGTGCTATAATCGTTGGAGACAGTATTGGGAATTACAAATTAGCTGTTACCAATTCTCTAGGTTGTGTGGCACTTGATAGCGTTTCGATAATTCCGAATGCCAATGTGAAGCCATTCTTTGCTTCGCCTACACAAGCCCCTGTGAACAAAGAGGTTGTATTTGTAGATTTAACCAATCCATTGGCCTCCAATGTAAAATGGATATATCCAAGTGCGGCTAAAATGATTTCAGAAGATCCTACAAGGCTCAAACTCAGCTTTGCTACCTTGGGTACATACAAAATCACCTCTCAAGTGACGGTCTCAGATTGTATTTACACATTCGCCAAAAACATCAATATAGTCGATAAACTCGATGACGGTGGATTTGCCCCACCATTTGGCTATGATATTCTTGATTTTACGATGTTATCAAATCCAATTACGAACGGGTTAGTTGGAATTAAACTAGACGAAGATCACCCTAAAGATTTCACGATTTCATTACTAAGTGTAAATGGAACTCAAAAAATCTTTACAAAGAAACTTGAGAACTACAATGACAATACAGTATTCTTTGAGATTCCTGCTAATCTCAATCCAAATACCAGTTACATCCTGACTCTTGAAAATGAAATTTCGAAAAAAGCAAAAAGAGTGGTAATCCTAAATTAAGCCTAAAACCAATATAATGAACAAATATTTTTCAAAACTACTATTTGCAATGATTCTACATCTCGGCCTAGCTGTAAGTACAAATTACAGCTTAGCTCAGAATGTCGATTTAGAAGCAATTACAAAGGCGAAGCCCTTGACAGTCAATGGCGTACTTAGCTTAAACTCGGTTTTTTCGTATGGACTTCCAAACGTAAACAGACCAGTGAATTTATTTCTTTCTGGAAATCTCAATTTCAATATTTTCAATACTATAAATGTGCCGGTGTCAATGAACTTTACCGATCGAAAAGTTTCATTATCGCAGGGATATTCATTTAACCAACTGAGCATAAACCCTACTTACAAATGGGCAACCGCACACATCGGAACCAATTATATGAACTTTTCGCCTTACACGCTTAACGGTCACCAGTTTCTGGGTGGAGGTCTAGAGCTCAAGCCAACCAACTGGAATATCCAACTGATGACAGGAAGGCTCAGGAAAGGTCAGTTTGTAGATACGCTAACCACGGGACCCACTTTTAAACGAATGGGCTATGGTGCCAAAGTTGAGTACAATCCTGGCAATTATGTAGCGGGTATCACTGTTTTCAAATCTAGTGATTTTGCCAATACTGTTCCGGTTGAAAAAAGAAAAGGCCCAGAGTCTGGAATCATCACTCCAGAGGACAATACGGTCATTGCCCTCAACTTTGGCACTACACTTTTTCATGCCTTACAAGTTAATGCCGAGTACAGCAACAGTGTACTCACAAAAGATCAGAGCACATTTTACGAGAAAGTAAAACTAAGAACCTTGGCAGGCATATTCGCAAAGACTAACGCCACCACTGAATCTTACAATGCTTTCAAGACCACCATTAACTATAATATTGCGGCCTCTAATACACTGATTGGTGGGGGTTATGAAAAAATAGACCCGAACTATAAAACGCATGGAGGTTATTATTTCGTAAACGACATCAGCAATTATACCGTCAACCTTACACAGCAATTATTCAAAAACAAAGTAAGTTTAGCGGCCAATATTGGTGTTCAAACAGACGATATCAAAAAAACCAAAGCTACTAATGGAAGGCGATTTGTCGGGTCTATGAATGCAAATGGTCAACTAAACGAAAAACTCAGCATGGGTTTAAACTTCTCCAATTTTCAATCTTACATGTTCGTAAATGATTTATACTCCAAAATCACCCGAATTCCAGGCTTGGAAATTGATAGTTTAGATTTTTCTATGATTTCACAAAACATTGCTTACAACATAAACCAAACTATCAAGAGAGATGAGAATCAGAATTCAGCCGTAGTTTTCAACCTCAATTTATTGAATTCTCAAAACAAAAGTGACAATAAAATAGACCCATTGAGCAAAACCAAAATAGCCAACGCCACGCTCGGATACAGCCACCAATTTATCAAAAAGGCACTGAGCCTTAATATAGGCACCAACCTAATAAGCAATAAATTCGCTACTAGTAAAATGTCTGGCTTTGGCCCATCGGTGGGTTTACAAAAAGGATTCCTGAAAAATAAATTTAATACCAACTTGAATCTTACATGGCTAAAAACCGAAACAGAAGGCACGGAGATTCCAGCATCAGGAAATAGCGTAGCTAACCTACAATTGGGAGCCAATTATAATCCCAAACAAAGACATAGTTTCAATTTCAATTCAGGCTTAGTGAAAAGCGGAGCCGTTAAACCATATTTAAACGGAAACATAGGCTACTCTTACGCTTTCTAAAAATATTATTCTATGAAAATTCAAATGAAAAAATTAATACAATCTAAGTACCTTGGACTACTGTTTTTGGCCTTACTATTGGCAAATTCAGCCATAGCTCAGCAGTATTTCCCGGTGGTGGCAAAATTTACGCAGCTGCCTCCCTACCCTATTTATCTGTCCGATTTCAGTAATCCCAACCAGACCAATCTGTCTATTCAAATGCAGATGAAGGATAATCAGATTGCTTCACGGCCGATTAGACTCAAACTTTATGTTGAAGGGCAGGGATTCAGAATAGAAAGCACCGAATTGGTACAAGGCGAGTCTCCTATCACACTTGCTTTAGGGCAAATTTATGATTTGCCAAATACTCAGGTGGCCAACTACTTTAAACAATACAATCTCAAAATCTCTTCAGAGCAATACAGTAAAGTATTTTCTGAAGGAACCTTTCGTTTTGGCGTAGAGGTAATAGACTTTGCCACCAATAGAGCACTTTCTGGTATTCAGTGGAGTACGCCGGTTTGGATTGCAGTGAATGAGCCCCCTGTATGGATAAATCCAGCAAACAATCTTGCTCAAACGCCACAGCAACCCCAAAACCTAAACTTTCAGTGGGCTCCACGCCATAAAAACGTGGGTGATGTAGAGTACGAATTCACCATCACCGAGCTTTTCATAAATGAAGGATTTAAAGGAAATATACAAAACCTTTTCCTATCACAACCACCATACTACAAGGTCAGAACAAGAGCCACCACCTTAAATTATAACGCCACTTTACTGCCGCTTCTTTCAGGCCGAACCTACGCCTACAGGGTTCAAGCTATAGCGAAACGTGGTTTTGAGGACGTAGGCGTATTCCGCAACAATGGATACACCGAAATACAGCATTTTCAGTATGGAGAGAAACTCAAGCCACCTACCAATCTAAAATTAACCTGGAATGACGACGCCAAGTCTTTGACATTCAACTGGAAAGGCCAGCCTGAGCACAAAACTTTCGAGGTCGAGTACAGAGAAAAAGGAAGCACCGGTGAATGGAAAAAACTGAATGTAACACCTAAAAATGGCTTGCTGAATGCCCAAAACATCGCTGGCCTAGAAGCGTACAGAAGTTATGAGTTTAAACTTGCTGGTATTGACGCTCAGAATCAAAGGGCTTCGGCCGAACCTATTAGCATTGAAGGAATCGCAAAAGACATCTACCTGAAAAAGACCGAACCCGAAGTAAAAATTGAGGGAAAAGTGCAGTGGGCATACTATGCCTCAGAAGAGGGTGTAAGTACGGATAAAAAAGATTTAATTCTGCAAAGTACAGGCAACAGCACTTCATCAACAAACAGACAAAGAAACACGACAAGTGAAATACTAAAAAAATCAAATATTGGAAACACAAAATTCAATTTAAAGGATGCGATTGTTTCGCTTTACAGTGGTGAAAACAGCAATTTTGATGTCAATAGTTTCAAAGAGAATGCCAGTTCTCTAAAACTCATAGAGACCGTTTCTACGGATGAAAATGGCAAGTATGTTTTCAAAAACAAGACCTTAAGACTAATCAGGGACCTGAAAAATCTGTATGTTTTTGTAAAATACAAGAACGAAGCCTTTTCTTCTACTTTGGTTAAAATTAATCTTGACGAGAACAATAACAGTACTCAGACTATTAATCCTATTGTAGTCCTGGCCAATACCATACGCTACTCGCCTGTTTTAGAGCCTGAAAAAATGATAACCCAAAAATCTGTGTTACAAATGGAGACTATCAGAAGCGGGTTTATGTTTATCAAAGTACCTAAAATGGTCAATGTGAATGTAGAACAAGACCTTCCTGGAGGATTAACCATTGACAATATCGAAGAAATCGGGCTCTATAGACTTAAAAGTATTGTTGACAAGCATCCTTATCTGAGCAACGAAGGAAATAGTGGCAGTAAAACCAATATCAGGTACAACAATGATGACTATACGTTGGTATCGCAGTATAGCAACACAGCCACCTCCGCACAAATATTCTACAACAAATTTTACAATGATAAGTTTGTGCTTAGAGTAAAACAAAAAGGTAGGAAAGAAGTGCTGTACCCAGTCAATCCGATTGAGAATTTTGAGGACGGAAAACTTGTCAAAGTAACCGACTATTTCAAATACAAATTGCCTGCCGCTACCCTCAAAGGATATGTCGCCAAGAAAGACTTGAAGACGCCCGTTGCTAATGCCACAGTTCAAGCCTTTGGTACTTCCATGAAAACCGATAAAAATGGATACTATGAATTTGAAATACCAAACAATGTAGCCCCAGGTACTAAAATTAGCGTATCAGCAAAAGATCCATTAAACACCTACAATGAAGACACCAAAACCGTAGAATATCAAGCCAACGACATCAGCCAAAACCTTATTCTTCGTGCCGAGGGAGTCGCAATTCAAGGTGTTTTGGTTGACGCAGGCGATAAGCCTGTTCAAGGAGCAAAAGTAATCTACAATGGCAAAGAGAGTACATCCAATGCCGATGGAATCTTCCAAATTTATGAGGACGGCAACGCTATTACCGGTGAAATTACCGTAGTTGCAGAGGGATTTGCCAACAAGAAACTTTCAGCCAGTGACTTTGTCAAAATCACTTTAACAGAGAGCGTTTTAGAAAATAATCAGAAAGAGTGGATTGAAGCTTCTAAGAATAAATCTCTGCTGAAATCGAACGCTCAGTATCAAAAAAATGATTTTAACTCGGTCTACAATAAGGAATTCAAAGAGCTAAACAGAGTTGCTTCTGGTATTTTTGAAAATCAAAAAATTGTTCTCGACAATCCTTTTAAAAACGTAAGGATAATTACTTACACAGCTGAAGACAAGCGGAAATTTGGAATGAGAAACATGAAGGACAGCACTGCATTTACCAATGTAGAGTCGCTGCTTTCAATAGCTGAAGTAAACACGACCATACCAGTAAGTGGATACAATACAAAAACCAAAGAGACGGAATTCAAGGTTAAAGTAACCAATAAAGAAAATGCTCAAGTATTGTATTTGGAAGAAGAACATACCCTCAAACTTCCTGCAATCACTCCTAAAAAGGATTCAATATTTACTTTCAAAATTAAGCTTAAACCAGCCGACTATCTTTACGGGGTGGTCAAAGACAGTACCATTTTTATAGATGGCGTTGACGACAAATCAAGCAAAAAACCAAGGAGAGGTGATAAACTAAACCCTTTAAAAGATGTAAAAATTACATTCGAGGGAGGTTCGGAGGCCACTTCTGACGCCGACGGTAATTTCAAAATTTTAGTAGCTAAAGATACCGAGCTTGCACTTGAAGGCAATCTTGAAAAATACAATAAGTCGGTGACTACCATTCCTGCTGGAAAAATAGAAGAGTATCTGAAGGCCGACAACAGAAAAGACCTCTATCTCGTAGAAAGAGAAAAAGACGTTCCAAACTTTACCAAACTTCTGGGTTTTGATGTGACTGTTGAATCAGCATCTAAAAACTCAGCTACCACTTTCTCCATCTCGGGTAAACTAAAACTAAAAACCGGAAAAGCTGGTGATGCCAAGGTAAACATGCTATACAAAGCAGACAAAACGGCTGAGTTGACCTTCAAGGATATTATAGTTACACCTGATGCCGCTAATAAAATTAATGCCATACCACTATTATCTCAGATTAACTTTGTTGAGAATGAAGCCGAACTTACCCTGTTCGACTACGCCCCTATCACACTTGAAGGTAGCCCCACTGGTGAGCCTTTCATAAGAATGCAGAAACTATTGGGCAAGGTTGGTGAAGGAAAAATCGGAGGTTCAACCCTCAAATTCACCAAAACCCACATCATGGGTGTGAATTTCGGAGAAATGGAATTAGAGGAAATCACCCCTGAGAAAGCCAAAAGCTTTGGCAAATTCAATGACAAGATTTCTGATGATAAGAAAACAGAGGTCAAAAAAGATATAAAGGCAGTAAAAGAGCAAAACGAGAAAAAAGAGGAAGCTCAAAAAGCCGAAGCAGTAGCCCAAAAAGAAAAAGCTGAACTGGCCGCTAAGGCTTTAGACTTGGCCAAAAAAGCACAGAAAGATACACAAAACGGTGGTTCTGAAAAACAAAAACAAGATGCCGCAGCGGCTGTTACAAAAGCCAAAACAGAAAATAAGGAAGCTCAGAAGGCCATAACCGAAATGATAGAAGTACCTGAAAAAGAGCCTATGTTCTTGACTTTTTCAACTTCATTTTTAGAAGAACTTCGTGATAACAAAGAGTATAAAATAGTATTCAAAAAAGCCGCAAACAAGGCTAAAAAAGGTGTTGATGAGAAAATAGACAATGCCAAAAATGATGTAAACACGGCTAAAGAAAAACTCACCAAACTTGAAAACACGAGCCCATACTTCAGAGTGGTGGGGTCTGTGGACAAGGCCAAAGAAGCAGTTTCTAAGGCAGAGTCGGCTCAAAAAAATACTGAATTTCAAAAAAACAAAGTAGGAGCCGACGAAAATTACATCAAATTCTCGGTGGGTTCGGTCAGTGTAGGCCCTCTGACAGGCATTTTCATGAATGTTGAGAAAAACAGTGCGGTTCTGAAGAAGAGCGGTGTTTCGTTAAAAGGTGTGATGAGTTTCCCAGAAATTTGGAAACTTAAAATAGACCGTCCGCTCATCGTTGAAAAAATCGAAGTCGACAAAAAATTTGACTTGAAACAAGTATCTTTTGCACTGGATAGAGGATATATCTATCAGCAAGCCGTAGCTGACAGTTGGATGTTTAACTGGACCAATTTCCAGATATTCAATAACTTCAAAGGCTACGGAATTGGCGGTAAGATATTCGCAGACAAAGAAAACTTTGTACACGTTAAGTCCTTGGCTCTCTCGGTAGTAGATGGACAAGTATTTCCAAACATCGAGCTGGACTTACCAGAGAACGGTTTCAGAGTTAGATCTCTCAGGTTCAAAACTCTCGGTAAGAGAAGCATTAGCCTAAAATCTAATGTTGCCGAAAAAAGCTATGAATTTGATGGCTCTCTACAAATCATTAAAGATGACAGTGCTCCTACTGCGACAGATACTGACTCTACAGACAAGTTTGGAAACAAACTGAGTGAGTTGGAAACAAAAATGAAAACCCAAAATCGTTTGAATGCTGAGGAGCAAGCCGCACTGAAGGAAGCTAAAAAAACACCTGAGCAAAAAGCCAAGGAAGAAGCCGATGCAAAAGCTAAAGTTGAAGAATCAAAAACCAAAGCTGAGGCAGCCAAGAAAACCGGAGTTGAAATCTTCCCTCTTGAAGTGCATAGATTTACATGGTCTACCACTGGTAAATTTGCGGTAGCCGCAAAGGTTGGTAAATTTATGGTCGGTGGTGCCGGTATAAACATCCGTCGATTGGTGTTCTCAAAAGGTGGCAAACTCAGAAAGAGTGAAATTGACGACATGCTAAAGCTATCGGACGATGACTTAGCCAAATTGTCAAGTACTACCAAATTCAACGACAAACAGACAGCCTTTAAAACAGACTCTACGGGCACCACAAGCCAAACAGGAGCTTTAAGTGCGGAAAGCCAAAAACTCCGAGAAGGTGTTGGATCGGGAAATTTATCTGTGAAGGCTGTAGAGGATAAAGTAGCCAAAGAAGATCCCAATGTCAACTGGGCATTTGGATTTGCCGGTGGCTTACAGATTGAAGGCGGTCCCAAATCCATTTCATTTGATTCTGACGTATCTCTTATCGTAGGCGATTTTGGTAAAGGCACTGAGTTTCAGATAAACGAAATCATGCTCAAACTCGACGCACCAGCGGTAAGAGGCTTTGCAAAAGTAAAAGTATCGCTAACAGGACCTAAAATAGGTATGGAAGGAACAGGAGATATCGAAACGGCCGGTTATAAATTTGCAGCCTCTCTGAAGTACTACAAATACTCTACAGGAGAAATAGAAGTTGGTGCCGCTTTCCAAACATCGGCCACCATTCCGATGGGTTCTATTACCTGGACATCCGTAGGAGGTGGTCTTGACCTCGACTTTAAAAATAGCAAATACAAGGTGTTCTTAATAGGAAGTGCCATCAATACAGGTACCAGTAAAAAAATAGCCGAGTATAAAAACGTTACGGTCGCAGTAGAATTTGATGGCAAAACCTGTGGTGCCAAGCCTGTTATAAAAGGTGGCATGGAACTCTGGACCAAAGAGGAAAAATTCTGCCAAACGAGCATTGAGTTGGATTTTTGCAAAATGAGAATTATTGCCAAAGCCAACTGTTTCAAAGAAATTATTGAAGGTTCCATGGCCGAAATCAACGCCCTGGTAACCATTTCTCAGGACGGTTTCTTTACTGGTGCTACGGTCAGAACCGAAATTCTTGGCATGAACGTAAATGGTATTTTTGCTTTAGGAGTAGAGTGCAACACGGCTTCGCCTAGAATGCCAGCTGAAATTTCGACTTACAAAATGCAGTTGCCGAAATATGTTTACAAAAACGATAACGTAACATTCACAGGTATATTCCTCGGCTTCGACGTAGCCAAAGAGTTCAACTCTGAAGATAAAATGAGTGCTTTGGGTGTGAAGATTCTGGCCTACAAAATAAAGGCAGAATTCCGAGGAAAAGCTTACGCTGGAGTAAACTTTACCAATGGTAATTTTATGATTGGCACTGACTCTAAAATGGACATGGAAGGCTTCGTATCATTCTTGGCTTTCAAATTAGACGGAAAGCTAAACCTCGGTATTAAAGCTGAAGGAGGAAAAACCTCTGACCTAGGTTGGAATTTCATGGCAGCCGCATACGGTAAGCTTGAAATTGCCACTGGCGACCATAAAAACAAAAATTGTAATGATTACTGCGTAACCTGTCTAACCTGCAATAGTAGATGGAGGTGGAATCCAGTTCCAAGATGCTCGAGATACTCTAATGCTTACGCAAAAGTTTGTCTTGAAGGAAGATTTGGTGTGAGTTATCGCCAAAAAGGAAACGAAAGTGGTTGGAGAAGAATAAAGAATTAATAAAAATTATCAAATGAAAGTATTTAAGTTCATAATAAGCATTTCACTAATCATCTTGGCTGTAAACGTTTATGGCCAAGAAAATGAAGTTAAAATATCGTTAATCTCTGGGCCAAAAGGTATATTTTTAAGACTTGACGGAACAGAGGAACTCAGCAAATTAAAAATTGGCGAAAAGAAGTTTGCGGTAAAACGCAAAAGATTAGACGAAGCCAATTTCAAGACTATCGGAAGCATGGAGGCCGCCAACTCGGAGGCCAAAATAAACTCTATACTTTCGGCAGAGGATTTGAAAGAATTTGAGACAGGACAAGAAACTAAAATGCTAGATTTCATCAAGTCCAAACCCAGTTATCAAAGTGTATCACTATTTGGGGAATTAAACCCAGGTTTTCTACAAATCTGGGGTTTGGGCATGCAAGACGCCAGCGTCGATAAAGGACATTTTTACATCTACAGAGTTTTTGAAATCCAAGGAAATTCAGAAATGCTCTACGCCGAGTCGGGAGTATTTCACAACAGAACCAATGAAATACTCAAAGACGTAAAAGCCGAATTATCGTCTATTTCAGGAATGGATAGTTCGGTCAGATTTAATTGGAAAATAACCATCCCAAGCCTAGAAATTCCAGAGGCAGTAGAAGCAAAACAGGCCAGTCTCTTTAATAGTATCAATGAAAAAACATTAAAGGTTTCGAAGAAATATTACGAGGAAATCAGAAACTTCCTCAGAACCGAGGGTAAAATATTCTCCTCGTTCCCTATCTCTCAGTTCAATACCCACTTCAATGTCTACTACCGAATCAACAAGGAGGTGAATTGGACGTTTCATTCGAAAAGAATAGCAGGTACAGATAGCCTTGGCAACACTTTTATCACCGCAGATATCAGCTGTAACCCAGAAGATCTTGTAGAAATGAAAGTTGTTCCCGAAGATAACGTTTTAAACCAGGGTACAGAATCTGCAATAGCCCGAGGAATCGCGGTTTCCAACAATCAGGTCACTCTTATTTATGGCCTAAACTCAAAGGACTCAACCAATGCAATCATTTTAGATTGGGCAAAATTACCCGAAAAAGCCTATTATTCAGGCATAGAGATTTCACGAAGTTACGAAGATGAGCCTATTAAAACATTAGCTATTTTGCCAGCCAGTGCAAATACTTTCACTGATTTAGATATTTATCCAGCCGGAAGAATTTTTACATACTATGTGAAACCCTTATTCATAGAAAAACAAGATTTAAGACAAGAAATACCTGCAAGTGCTGCTCAATCTTGCTCCAAGTTTAGCAAACCACTTCCACCATTCAATGTGAAAGTAGAAACCTCAAACGGCAAACCAAAAATTTCGTGGGAAGCGGCAGAAGATAAAAGTATTCACAGTTACCATGTTTACAGAGGTACCTCTAGCACCCAGTTTGACCTCATTAGCAATAGCGTTTATAAAACAGACTTCATAGACTCTACCAGCAATATAAGTCCTCGTCTTACGTATTTTTATAAAATTGTGGCCATGAACCTCACCCAAGATACAAGCGATTACTCCGTTACGGTTCCGTACACACCAGAGTTTGCAGCCAGCGACATGTATTCACCGGATTTGATTGAGGCCAGTGCTATTAATAATCAAATATGGCTAAAATGGGCTGATGTAAAACTAAATGATGACTTCGTAGAAGGTTATCAGCTGGAAAGGCAAAAAGTGGGGGAATCGCTTTTCATAAAACTCCACAACGGCATGTTACAAAATGCTATTTTCAACGATACCACCGCTTTGCCAGGTATTGATTATAATTATCGTGTCACCTCGGTTTCCACCAACGGATTTCTTGGTAAATATTCTAAAATATCAAAAGTAAATATGCCAACTTCAGATGCGGACGTTATGCCAATAACCGACATCAAGGCCACTAATTTATCAAAAAGCATCAGAATATCCTGGCCTTCAGTTGAGACCGATGATATTATTTCGTACATTATTTACAAAAAATTACCGACAGAAACTAACTTTGAGAGAATTGGAATGGTAGCCAAGGGAATTTTTGAATTTGAAGACGAAAGGGTAGAAAACGACGAAATATACGTATTTTCGGTAACTGCTATTAATGCCAAAGGTAAGGAGTCAAAAATAGTTCAGAAAAAATCAATTTACAGAGAAACAAAATAATCAATTAAGCAAAAGATGTTCATCCAGAAGTTCAGTTTGTATTTAAAAGTATTCTGTTTATCACTTTTTTTCTACTCCTGCAGTGTAGAAAATATTGACCCCGTTGACCCTGACAATACCACTGAGACAAACCCAGCGAACCCCACTCAGCCAAATACAAGTGGCTCGATAGTTTATGCCCCAACAGCCCTGGGAAAAGTCAGCAGTTCACCCCAGACTTTTGGTATCAGAAATGACAAAAAACTGAGTGACTACGAGGCCATAGCTACCAATGCAGCTCCTTACAATACCGATGAGTTTCCAGACTTCAGGTCGGTGGTTTCTATCCATGTGGCTGACGGCGACAATGTGGGCATTGGCTCGGGTGTACTTATTAATTCTCAATGGATTCTTACAGCGGCTCATAATTTTATTTTGCCTGAAGAAACCAAAAACTTACCCAAACTTAGCAATGTCATGATCTTGGTTGGCAACGACCCCAATAAACCAACCAAAACCCTAAAAGTTTCTCAAATCATCGTGCATCCACATTGGGTAAACTCTGATGGTGGTTTCGAAAAAGGAACAGATCTCGCTTTGGTTAAATTATCAACACCTGTCACAGACATAACTCCTGCTCAAATAAATTTGAACATCAACGGCGAAAAAGACAAATCCTACACTTGGTCTTGCGGTTTTGGAGATTATTCGCAGCAGGCTGGTCAAAACCGCGACGATTATTCTAAAAAACATGCCATGGTAAATGTTTTGGATAGAATTGTAAACGGTCTGAGCACCACAGTTTCTGGAGTAACTTACAATGGAGGTATTCTGGCATACGATTTTGATGCACCAGATGGCAAATACAATACGCTGGGCGACAATATTGCCAACGAGCAAGAAAAGGTTTTGGGTTCAGGAAAAAGTGCAGCTGAAGCTCTGGAGATGGAGGGTGGTACCGTGCAAGGCGATAGCGGCGGGCCTATTTTCATCAAAATTGATGGCGTTTGGAAAGTCTGCGGGTTACTACATGGTGGCGTAGATGATGTCAGACCTGGCCACAAAGACAGCTCTTATGGCGACATAAGCATCTATTGTAGAACCGCCTCAGCATCGGCTTGGATACAGTCCAACATTAAATAATATCTTGAATTAAGATTACTGGAAAGTATAATTTAATAGTCAAAAATCCTTTGGTTCTGCTGAAGGTTTTTTTTCAAAAATAAAAAGATAGCCTGAATTAGTGACTATTATTTACACTAACGTCTTAAGTTAACAATGAAAGCATTTATGAAAACATTTACAATAGCATTTGTTATTTTTATCGCCTTTCCTATAGCCACCTTTTCCAAACAATTCTTACCTAAAAAGCCAAAAAGTAGTAGATTTACGAATATTCGCAAAGATACTAATTATGAATTTGGCACATTTAAGTTCGTTAGTCCGTTTCTTGTGAAAAAGAATATTTTTATAGGATAAAAAATCTAAAGAACCCAAAAGTAAAACCAAGAGGCGACCTATATGGTCGTCTTTTTTATTTAAAAATCAACTTAGAAAGTTGTTTCTCGTCAAACATTTCATTGGCCAAATCCAACAAAACTGGATTGGTTACTTTATCAATATCATCAAAGATCTTAGAGATAGGCTCTACTTTGTCTAAGTCCAACAGACTCTTGGCCATCATCAACATATAGCCCTGCTTGCTTTCCTCAGACATGGCCAGCTGGCCCTTGAGCTGTTCCTTCAATGTTTTTAACTGTATCTGACCCAAAGATTTATTCTTCAAATTAAACAATTCTTTATCGATTAATTTCAGCGATTTGTTGAGATTCTGCGGGTCTGTACCAAAGAAAATAGCAAACATGCCTGTGTCATAGTAGGAGGTATATCCGGCCTCTATCTGATACACCAAGCCATGTTTTTCTCTAAGACTTAAATTAAACCTACTGTTCATTCCAGGCCCACCGAGCAAATTCACCAATGCAAAAAACGGCAATCGGCTCGGATGATTCAGTGCAAAAGATGGACGACCTATAGCCACATGTGCTTGGTTGTTGTTTTTTTCTATGACTTCCTCTTTTACAAAATATTCGATGGGCGAAGTCCTTACCCTCGTGGTTCTTTTGGCAGGTATTTCACTCAAAAACTTTTCTGCCACTTTTACAACTTTCTTAAAGTCAAGATTTCCCACTACCGAAACTATGATTTTCTCTGTATCCAAGTTTTCGTCTATAAAGGTCTGGAAATCTTCTCTTGTGAATGCCTTCACACTTTCTGTCGTGCCCAATATATTTACACCAAGTTGATGATTTGGAAAAACCACCGTATCAAACTCGTCTTGGATAGCATCTTCGGGCGAATCCAAATACATTGACATTTCTTCCAATATCACGCCTCTTTCGACTTCCAGCTGTTTCTCTGGGAAAACACTGTTGAACGTAATATCGGTAAGCAAATCTATAGCTTTCTCAAAGTGATGGTCTAGTATAGACGCATAAAAACAGATTTTTTCTTTAGTGGTGTAGGCATTGAGCTCCCCTCCTACTGCCTCCAAACTATTGATAATGTGATATGCTTTGCGTTTTTTTGTACCTTTGAAAGCCATGTGTTCCCAAAAGTGGGCCAATCCTGCCTGATGCGGTTTTTCGTCACGACTACCAATGTCAAGCATAATGCCACAGTGGACAATCTTGGTATTTGACACTTGCTTGTGGGCAATTCGGATGCCATTTGGCAAGGTATACAATTGATATTCAGACATTATTCGTATTCGATTTCACTAAAAATAACCACAAAGGTACAAAGAAAAACATAAGAAAGCAGATGATATTAATAGCAGAAAGTGGCTCAACAAAAACTGACTGGAGGCTTCTAGGTGGAACCATTGCAAGTTTCGAAACAATCGGACTCAATCCTTATTTTGTGGATGCCGACCAAGTTTATGACGAAATATCACCTATTTTTGGTGCATTAAAGAATGTTAGAATAGACGAAATTCATTTTTATGGAACTGGAATTACGGACGACTCAAAGTCCGCTGTCATAAAAGAGGGAATTTTAAAAGCACTTGGTTATAACACACAAATTTTCACCTATTCTGATGTCATTGCAGCGGCAAGAGCTCTTTTCGGAAACACCCAAGGCATTGCTTGTATTCTAGGCACTGGCTCTAATTCATGCTTCTGGAATGGCCAAAGTATTGAATTTCAGATTCCTCCACTCGGATTTTGGTTGGGCGACGAAGGTTCTGGGGGGCATTTGGGCAAACAACTTATGCTTGATTATCTTCACAAAGAAATGCCCGAAAATATCAGATATTTATTTGAGGAAAAATATGGCCCAATGGATAGAATAGAAATACTCAATAAAGCCTACAAACAAGATAAACCCAATAAATACTTTTCTTCGTTTTCCTATTTTCTTTACGAAAATGACCACGAAATTTACTGTCAAAATTTAATAGAAAATTCATTCAGAGATTTCTTAAAAAAATATCTCTTAAAATACCCAAATATAAAATCTACAAAAATTGGGTTTGAAAAATATCTCTTAAAATACCCAAATATAAAATCTACAAAAATTGGGTTTGTTGGATCTGTGGCCTTCTATTATTCAAATTTTCTAGAAAAAGTATGCTCAGAATACAATTTGCAAATCACGACAATTATAGAAAAACCGATTGATAACCTTGTGCGTTATCATCAAGAATAGCGGTCATTTCTCCAAGGATAGGCCGTGTTGGAATAACCTCGCTCTTCCCAAAAGCCTTTTTGATTTTTATCCATAAACTCTATTCTTTTTATCCATTTCGAGCCTTTCCAAGCGTAAAGTTGCGGCGTAATCATCCTTACAGGACCACCGTGTTCCTTTGCTAAAGGTTCATCATAAACCGTATGAACCAATAAAACATCTGACTTTAGGGCTTCTTCAATTGACAAATTGGTCGTATAAGTGTCATACCCATAACACATTACGTGTGTGGCGTTAGACTTTGGTGTTACCAAAGCGGCCAAGTCCAGGAAACTCACACCTCGCCAAGGCATATCCAACTTTGACCAAGTAGTGACACAGTGAAAATCACTAACATCATCCGTTTGAGGCAAAGCCATAAAATCTTCCCAGTTTAGAGTAACTGGATTTTCTACAGCTCCGTCAATCTTCAGCCTCCAGTTTTTTAGCTCCACAGTTGGGTGATATCCCAAATCCAAAACCGGCCATTTCTCTGTCAAAGTTTGCCCAACAGGTGTTTGTGGCATTCCGTGGCGATTTATAGGTCCTTTTCCCAATGGTCTATCATCAGAAATTGATGGCGAAAGCTTGATTTTCTCCTCAAATCTGACCTTCAACTTCATTCTTGCCTCAATAATCCTATCTAATTTGTCCTGCATATTCGGGTATTTGTCTAAATTTTAGTTTTAGAATCAGATTGTGGTGAGTTATTAAAACCAATATAACATTAAATACAACTTACAATCAACGAATTAGATATAAAGTATAAATCCTAATTGTCCTAATTCTTCTGAACAGTCCGTTGGAAAATTTTGGAACTCAAAATTTTACTTCTTCTCGAAATGCTAAATCCAAAATTTTACAGAGGATCATTGTTCAGAAGGTGTTTTTTTTGATACTTTTTTTTCGAAAAAAAAGTATGCCCGCCTGGCAAGGCACGTAATGATTTTAGTTCAAAATAATTTTATTTCTAAAACTTTAGTAAATATAAATACAAACCAAATGCAAAAAGTTTTTTTTATTCAAATGAATTTTTTAATATGAATATATGTTCATATATCAATGAGCTAATAATACTAAATTCTCCTCTGAATTAGGTAAATTTGCGGTAAAATAAACAATAAAATGGGTAAAATAGGTTCGGCGATAAAAATGAAATGTCCAAGATGTGGCGAAGGTGAATTATATGATAGAACACATTTATTTTCGCTAAAAGGTATCTTTAGCATGCACAAAAACTGCTCAAACTGCGGACTGAAGTACGAAAAAGAGGTAGGATTCTTTTATGGTGCTATGTACATTTCTTATATGCTCAACATCGCACTCTTTGTAACGGCAACCGTAGGCTATTACATGTTCTTTGAAGAAAAATACGATTGGAGGTTTTATATAATGGTTTACCTGCTCATCACTTTTACACTCGTGAGATGGATCTACAGAATGTCGCGGTCGCTTTGGCTGATGATTATGATAAGTTATGACCCTGATAAAAAAGATACAATTAAATAAATATAAAAATGACTGGAAGTTTTGATGAATTGATAAAATCAGAAAAACCTGTATTGATAGATTTTTCTGCAGAATGGTGCGGACCATGTAAGGCCTTGGCTCCGATTCTGAAACAATTGGCGGGCGAAATGGGAGATAAAATAAGAATCATAAAAATCGACATTGACAAAAACCCAGCTTTACAAAGAAAATACAATATATCTGGTGTACCTACCATGATGGTTTTTAAAGATGGACAGCAAAAATGGAGACAATCCGGCGTGTTACAATTGTCTCAATTGAAACAAGTTATGAATGGTTTCTTGAATTGAGAGGGCCAAAAATACTGAATAAGCAGGTGGTAACATCTGCTTTTTTTTGTGCCAAGTTTTCAAAACTCAGTTTTTAAGCCCTGATTGACAATATTTTGTATATTTTTTTTCAAAATTATATTTGGAGAATCATAAGCACGACTTTTAAACATAAAATACCAAAAAAAAGCTTTTTTCAAACAACTAACCTAAAAAGCTAAACCTACAATTTCTAAAAAAAGCTTTTTTTAGAATAAATTAATCAAAACCGAATAGATTAATCAGAAAATCCCTAAAAATCGAGATGCAGAATCACCCAAGAATTATTTTAACAAAAACCATAAAAACAAAATATTATTCTGCAATAACACCACAACTCTTATAATCGTTATTTTTTGTATAAAAATAATGCAACATTTTGGTAGAATATTTGTTATCTTTGTATCGTTAACAAAATAAAATTCGGAATAGAGATGAGCAAGAGATTAATAAAATATTTGGTACCAGCCGCATTCTTCGGCACTTTCTTGGGTACTATGTTTATATGGAGTGTAGCGTTTGGTCCTGCAAAAGTGAAGAAACAAATGGTGGTTTGTTATAAATTCAATGAAAATACACCCAAAGAGCAAGTTGAAAAACACATCGGGGATTTTTTAGACTTGAAAAAAAGTAACAAGCAGATTGTGAACTATACTGCTGGATATACGGTGGGCAATGGCGACAAAAAACCTGATTTTGACGTGATGCATTATCTAACTTTCAAAACAGAAGAGGACATTGCCAAATTTACGCAGAGTGAGTCTTATCAGAAATTCATAAACACGCACAAAAGCGAGTGGAAAGCGGAGTTTGTTATAAATGCAGATATAAAGTAATCTTTATAGTAGTACAACAAATATAAATCAAAAAAGCAGAGCCTAGGCTCTGCTTTTTTTATGCCATTTCTATAGTAGTCGAATTCAAGAAGGTCTTTTCTGAACCAGAGAGCGAATGGTCTGAACCGGCCGGTACCTATATAATACTCAAAATTCTAGTGCTTTATAATGAAGTCAATCAATATTCCGAGAAGAAAGGCCAAAATTACAAAAGTTAGCATGCCTAGGAGATATGCAAACAAGGCCTTTATGTAATTGAAAATTTTTTCTTTTGCAAAGAATTGTCCGATTGCCCAAGAACAATACGCAACACCCACAATACCCCCTAATTCAGATACTTTAAGCTTAGCCACTCCTTCAAGCATGGCAAATACGGAAAAAATTAACATTCCAATACCCATAACAAAGCAGAGCATTATTAAGATTTCGAAGAAGTTAAATTGATATTTTTTAAAGAACAGTTTTGACCAAAATGCAATAAAAACACCCATAATGATATTCGCATAGCCGTAATGGCCCTGAATCCAAGTGAAAATTTTAATAGGTGTCGACAATTTAGCCCCTTCGCCTTCAAATTTCACATATTGCTCTTCAATATGAAAAACATTGATGATAATAGTATATATCAACGATGTGATGATAATAAAGATAATTGGCTTGACGAGCCGACTTCTATTCTCTGTCAGGTACTCCCTAATCTTCAGACCTGGTCTAATACAAAGTTCTTTAATGGTATATAAAATTCCACGTTCAAAATGTAAAACGTGTTCGATTTCATGAATAATGTAATGCCCATCAATTCGCTTCAGGCTTGTTACTTGTCCACAATCCGGACAAAATTTTGAACTTACTTCTCTACTACAATTCTTACAATCCATTTATTTATTCAATTTATCATCAATTTAAAACTTTCTTAGTGAGTATTTTACCAACTTAGATTCCATCAGTTCGGCTTAATACCTTATCTAGCTTGGACATGCCTTTCGGAACGGGGTGAAGTGCGGTGGACTCTGAACCGACGAAAAGCTAGTCAAAATTGATATTATTTAGTTTAATTTACTGTATTCATATTCTAAAAAATCAATTCCGCTTTTAAATGCGTCATTTTGCACTTTCAAAAAAGCTATATTCGTACTATATTGTTCTGGAAACTTCTTAAATTCTTCAGCCATTCGTTTAATTCCAGCGGGACATAAATATGCAGGTGTATTTCGCCCTTTAATACCCAAAGATGGAATTGTTCCATCAAACAAGTCCTCTGACACCTCAATTCCGAATAAGGTTTTAACAGCTTCTTTAGTCATTTGAATAAAATATGGAATTCTGACTACCTTAAACCCAAAACTGTTGTATAAATCTGTATTTTTTTTATCCTTTTCAATAATATCTGGATTCGTATAATGTGGAAGTCCATCAAATTCAACAATAATTTTCAAGTCATCACTTCTGTAGTCAGGACGACTTCTATATGATACTTCATCTATCTTTCCGAATGCCTTATCATGGATCCAATCATTTGTATTTGGATAAATAATTTTCAGATAATCTTCAAGTCCAGTCCTATGAAGTCCAGTATCTTTATCAATGCCTGCAATTTCTGCTAATGCATTTGTCTCTCTCAAAAAACCCCATTTTTTGTTCATCTACTTTCTATTTTTAATACGTTTTCAATTTAATAACCCGCTCTGCATTGACTATTGCCTTAGAAGATGTCTTAAACGATTTTACCTGCAAATAGACAAGAAAGCATCGCAAAACCAAAAAAATCCAGCCAAAGCTGGATTTTCCAAATATAAAACAAAAAATAAGTTTACGAATGAATAGCCCTATTCTCTGTAGCTGCCAAGCAAGCCTCTTTCATTGCTTCTAGGTAGGTTGGATGAGCGTGAGATATTCTGGAGATGTCTTCGGCAGAGGCTCTAAATTCCATTGCGGTTACGGCTTCGCCTATCATATCAGCTGCTCTGGCTCCTATCATGTGAACACCCAAGATTTCGTCAGTGTTTTTATCAGCCAAAACTTTTACTAAGCCATCCACATCACCACTTGCAGTAGCTCTTCCAAGTGCTTTGAAGGGGAAAGAACCAGATTTGAACACAACTCCTGCCTGTTTCAATTCCTCCTCGGTTTTACCCACCGCCGCTACTTCTGGCCAAGTGTACACCACGCCAGGAATTAGGTTATAGTTAACGTGAGGCTTTTGTCCTGCTATGGTTTCAGCTACAAAAACGCCTTCTTCTTCGGCTTTATGGGCTAACATAGCACCTCTGATGACATCACCAATCGCGTAAATGTTTGGAACATTGGTTTGCAAAGTGTGATCGTCCACCAATACCTTGCCTCTGTCTGTTGCAACTCCAACGGCTTCTAAGTTTAGATTGTCTATGTAAGGTCTTCTGCCAATACTTACCAAACAATAATCGCCCAATATCTCAACTTTTTTGCCGTCTTTGTCTTCAGCCGTAATCTTTACCTCTTTGCCCAAATTCTCTATCAAACTTACTTTGGTGTTGAAATAAAAATCTGCTCCTAGTTTCTTGATAGACTTCTGCAATTCTTTGCCCATGGTTTTGTCCATGGTAGGTATCATGCCGTCAGCAAACTCCACAAAAGTAACTTTAGAACCCAATCTTGCATATACAGAACCCAACTCAGCACCAATTACCCCAGCACCAATTACTACCAAATGCTTCGGCAACTCTTTGAGTGTAAGAGCCTCAGTAGAAGTGATAATTCTTGTCTTGTCATAATTCATGAAAGGTAAAATAGTAGGCTTGGAACCCGTCGCAATGATGATATTTTTTCCAGTGATTTGTTCTTCAGAACCATCTTCTTTGGTAATTTTTATGGTGTTTTTGTCTATAAAAGAACCAAAACCGTTTTTAACATCAATCTTGTTTTTTTTCATCAAATACGTGATGCCGTCGTTCATTTTCTTCACCACGCCACCCTTTCTTTCAATCATTTTCGAAAGATCGGCTTTTACTTTTCCTATGGTGATACCGTGCTCCTCAAAATGATGAACTGCGTTGTAATAATGCTCCGAAGAGTCAAGAAGTGCTTTGGAAGGAATACAGCCTACGTTGAGACAGGTTCCGCCCATGGCGTTGTATTTTTCAATAATGGCAGTTTTGAACCCCAACTGGGAACATCTAATGGCGGCCACATAACCTCCAGGGCCAGATCCGATTACTACTACGTCGTATTGCATATCTTTCTTTCTTTAAAATCTTAATAAAATTACTGAAGTTTCAGTTTAAAAACTTGCTTAAAAACGAACTTTGTGTGCCTTGCCAGGCGGGCATTCTTTTTTTTGCGGCTCGCCGCCCGTTCAAAAAAGAACCAAAAAAAACATTTTTTGAGCAAAGTCCTCTGAAAAATTTCGATTTGGCATTTTAGCTGTAAAAAAAACGGAGGTTCGAAATTTTACAACGGACTGCACAGAAATTATAAGGAACAAATACTATTTAAATTTCATTTCGCCATTCACTAAAACTCAATACGGTTAGTGTTTCTATTAACTATAAATAACTGACAGTAAAATCTTTAAACCAAGTCCAAAAACTCAGTAAAATTAAAAAAAAGGCATCACTAAGATGCCTATTCATTATTCTAAACCTGAAGAAGCATTCTCATTGGATCTTCTAGAAGTTGTTTTACTCTAACCAAAAATCCTACTGAATCTTTGCCATCAATCGTACGGTGATCGTAAGAAAGAGCCACGTACATAATTGGCCTGATTTCAACCGCACCATTGATAGCTACGGGACGCTCAACGATGTTGTGCATACCCAATATAGCCGACTGCGGAGCATTGATAATAGGTGTAGAAAGCATAGAACCGAAGATACCACCATTGGTGATAGTGAAAGTTCCGCCGGTCATCTCGTCTACTGTCAACTTATTATCTCTGGCTTTCAAGGCCAATCTCATAACCTCACTTTCTATTTGAGCAAAAGACATTTTCTCTGCATTTCTAATAACTGGTACCACCAAACCTCTCGGTGCAGAAACCGCTATCGATATATCTGTAAATTCATTGAAAACTATTTCTTCGCCATCTATGAAAGCATTTACATTAGGAAATTCTAGCAAGGCGATAGAGCAAGCTTTTGTAAAGAATGACATAAAACCAAGTCCTACTCCGTGCGTATCTTTGAATTTATCTTTGTATTGTTTTCTGAGATCCATGATTGGCTTCATATCTACCTCGTTAAAAGTAGTCAGCATAGCCGTTTCGTTTTTCACCGCTACCAATCTTCTGGCAATGGTTTTGCGAAGCGAACTCATTTTCTCTCTTCTGATGCCTCTTTCAGCTTTAACTGAACTCACAACCTCTGCTTTAATTACTGGTGCAGCCGCTACTGGTACTGATGTAGCCTTTAATGCATCGTCTTTTGTTATTCTACCACCAACTCCCGAACCTTGTATTTGCTCAGCAGTTAAGCCTTTTTCAGACATTACTTTTGCCGCTGCTGGCGAAGGATGCCCGTCGGCATAAGTACCTCCAACCGAAGCTACTGCCTCAGGAGCACTATTTACAACGGCTGCTGGTGCAGGAGCGGAACTCGCCGCCGCACCTCCTATCGTAACAGCTGCTAAAACACCTCCGATCGGAACCACGCTTCCTTCCTCTGCTTTTATGGTTAACACTCCAGCAAAAGGTGATGGTAGCTCGAAGGTAGCTTTGTCAGACTCTAGCTCACATATAATCTCATCCAAACCAACGGTATCGCCCGTCTTTTTCAACCAACTTGCGATGGTCACTTCTGTGATAGATTCTCCAACTGTTGGCACTTTTATATCCAATGTCTCCACCTTCTGGTCAGATACTGGAGCTGAAACAGTTTCAATAACTGGAGCTGCTTCAACAACTTTAGTCTCAACTTTGGGGGTTGTTGCACCTTGCGGTTCGATAGAGCAAATTGCTGCACCTATTTGGAGAGTTTCTCCTTCTTTACCTATAATTCTGAGGATACCGTCTGCTTCGGCTGGGAGCTCGAAAGTCGCCTTGTCAGACTCCAACTCACAGATTACCTCATCCATTTTCACAAAATCACCATCTTTTTTTACCCAAGCAGCAATTGTAACCTCAGTTACCGATTCGCCCACTGAAGGCACCTTCATGTCAATAGCCATAATTAATTCAATTGAAATGCTTTATCTAAAATTTTACTTTGAATATCGTTGTGATTTTTAGTATACCCTGTTGCTGGAGAAGCACTTAATTTCCTTGAAATCACGTCGTCTATACCACCAGGGAATTCTCTGATAATAAATGACCAATATCCCATATTTAATGGTTCTTCTTGAACCCACACTTTTTCAGCATTTGGATATTTCGCAAGCTCATTCTCGATTTGTGTTTTCGGGAATGGGTAGAGCTGCTCAACTCTTAGAATAGCTATGTCTTCTCTATTTTCGTCTAGTTTTCTCTTTTGCAAATCATAGAAAACCTTTCCGCTGCATAGCAGCACTCTTCTCACTTTTTTAGGATCCTTGGTTTCGTCAGAAATAACTTCTCTGAAACTCGTATTTTCAAGAAACTCGCTCATTTCTGATACGGCCATTGGATGTCTCAACATAGACTTTGGAGACATGTGTACACAAGGCTTACGAAAAGGAAGCGAAACTTGCCTCCTTAACATATGGAAGAAGTTGGCTGGTGAAGTACAATTACAAACATAAATATTGTATTCGGCTGCTAACTGAAGGAATCTCTCTGGACGGGCATTGGAGTGTTCTGGGCCTTGACCTTCATAGCCATGAGGCAGAAGTAGAACCAAACCATTCATCGAATTCCATTTTGATTCAGCAGCCACCAAAAATTGATCTATCATAATCTGGGCTCCGTTGGCAAAGTCCCCAAATTGTGCTTCCCAAATAACCAAGGCGTTTGGATTTGCCATGGCGTAGCCATATTCAAAACCCATGACTGCGTACTCAGAAAGGAACGAGTTATAAATTTCGAATTTCCCTTGCTCGGCACTTATATGAGCAAGATTATTGTACCTGTTGTAGTTTTTAATGTCGTGAAGAATGGCATGTCTGTGCGAAAACGTACCCCTTTGCACATCCTGGCCCGTCATACGCACCCAGTTGCCTTGCTGTAGCAATGACCCAAATGCAAGCAACTCTGCCGCAGCCCAATTAAAAGGCTTTTTACCAGCAAAAATCTCTTTTCTTTCTTCTAAAACTTTCTCTATCTGCTTGATAGGCGTAAAACCATCAGGTACATTTGAAAGCACCGATCCTACCTTTGCCAATAATTCTTTAGAAATACCTGTTTTGGGAGATTCTTCAAAGTCTTCTACTGTCGATCTCCTCAAGGCAGCCCAATCTCTCTCCAACTTCGGAAGTTGATAAGGCAGCTGGTTTTGTTTTACTTTAGAAAGAATATCTTGCAAGTTGTCATCAAATTGAGCTTTGATTTTCTTTGCATCTTCCTCGTTTATGGTTCCGTCGGCTTTGAGTTTTTCTATGTAAATTTCACGCGGTGTTTGGTGCTTACTGATGAGCTCGTACATGCCCGGCTGGGTAAAACGCGGCTCATCTGCCTCGTTGTGGCCATGCTTACGATAACAAATCATATCCACAAAAACGTCCTTATTGAATTCCTTTCTGAATTCTATGGCCAACTCCATGGCATAAACTACAGCCTCAGGATCATCGCCATTCACGTGAAAGATTGGCGTGTCCAACATTTTGGCTACATCTGAGCAATATAGAGTTGAGCGGGCGTCTGCATTATCGGTTGTAAAACCTATTTGGTTATTTATGATAAAATGAATAGCCCCACCCACATAATATCCTGGCAGATTAGACATCTGGGCTATTTCATATACTATACCTTGGCCAGCCAAAGAAGCATCGCCGTGTATAATTATCGGAAGGATTTTGTCATAAATATCGGCAAATTCGTTTGGCTTTAGACCTTGGCTTTCAAAGTGAGCATCAGCTCTGGCTCTAGCATATCCCAAAACCACAGGATCGACGGTTTCTAAATGTGAAGGGTTGGCCATCAGTTTCATTGAAACTCTCTTGCCGCCCGGAGCTTCTATTTGGCTAGAGTAACCCATGTGATATTTCACATCGCCGTCGCTAAACTCAAGCGTAGGAACATTTTCTTCAAACTCGTTAAAAACTTGATCGTAAGGCTTCTGCATGATATTCGTCAACACATTCAACCTGCCTCTGTGTGCCATTCCTATCACTACCTCTTCTACTCCTAACTCAGCTCCTTTCAATATAGCTGCGTCAAGACCAGCTATAGCCGACTCACCACCTTCTAATGAAAATCTCTTTTTACCCAAAAATTTGGTATGCAAAAAGTTCTCAAAAGCTACGGCCTGATTTATTTTCTTAAGTATTCTTTTCTTTTGGTCAAATGACGGGTTGTAAGTCAAATAATCTTTCTCGATTTTTTTTCTGAACCAATTTTTTATATTGCTATCTCTTATAAAAAGATATTCGAAACCAATTTTACCCCCATAAATGGTTTTAAGTGAAGATTCGATTTCTCTCAAAGTAGCTGGTCTTCCAAAAACCTCGACCCCAGCTTCAAAAACCGTATCTAAATCTTTTTCCGAAAGGTGAAAAAAAGACAGATCGAGGTTGGCGTTATATTTTCTGATGGAATATAGTGGGTCTATTTTTGACATCATGTGCCCACGAGACCTGTAGCCACGTATCAAATGCACAACTTCACGCTCTTTGGAAATTCTCTCTTTTTCAGAGTCCGTGGATACATGCGAAGCTACAGGGGTCTCGGCGTTCCATGATTTAGAAAACTCAAAACCCTTGAAAAAATATTGCCAACTGGCATCTACTGACTCAGGATTCTGAAGATACTGCTGGTAAAGTGATTCTATGGCGGCTACATCACCATTGGCTATATATGAAAACTGATCCATTATTATTTTTTGTACTCTTAAAGCGTTGTTTAATTCGAAAAAAACCTATGATTTCTTAATACTTAAACGATAATAAAAATATTTTTATGCGAACTAAATATTTTTATTTTTAATAAGCAAAAATTTGTGTTTTTTTTATAAAAAATGTACTAAATATTTCAATTTATTGAACTATTTAAAGAAAAACAGTAGAGATTTTGAGCTTTTTTTGAAAATTTATTTTGATAATTAACTAAATATACAAATTATCATATTAAAACTTTCCAAAAAACCAACTATCCCCTCCAGAATCATCGCTATTGTATTTTAACATAAATTGAAATACTCCTCCTACGGGCAAATTTGGAGTGTTAGGGTTACTCTCCATGGTAGGTTTGGAATCATAAGAAAGAGCAAAACTCATGGTTTTGGTTGCTTTGTATTCTGCAAAAGGTATGAGTGTAGCCTTGGATTCACCATAGGCCATGAGGTTATTGGACCTGTAGGATGCACCAATTCCCAAACGGTTGTTTACAGAAGCTTTTAAGTTAAAATCATAGCTCTTTCTTTTACTGTGAATATCATAATAATAGAGTACATTGGCATTGAAACCAAAGATAGATTCATTGTCAAAAATATAACCCGCATTGACTAAAATCGCCTTTTGCTCGCCGATCTGCTTTGAGGCTAAAAGCATGGGATTAGAAACACCTAAAAACACACCCTTGTAACTACTAAAAACACCAAGTCCGCCGTGTGGCAACACGCTTTGGGATAAATTCACCGAGGCATTATTGGGTTGAATAAATATACCTCCATTTGCACCCATTTTAAGTTTCAATTCACCGATTTCATAGCCTTTGGCATAACTAAAACCCAGGCCAGTGCTTATGATATTGCCTGAATTGTTTCTGTAGCCTTGAAAAGCCAAGCCGCTTTTGTTGTACAATTGGCCGTCGAGAACCAACACTTGATTGACTTGGTTAAACCTGATGGAGCCATTGAACTGATTTCCCAAAATACCCTTTAAAGTGAATGGGCTATTTTCACCAGCTAAGGCAGGGTTAATGGCCAGGTAGTTTAGGTGGTATTGTTTCAAGAGGCCTATTTGAGCAAATCCAATTTTTGAAAACAAGAATAGAGAAATTAAGAAAGCTTTCTTCATATTTTTATATTTTACTGTTAGGCCTCTCAGAAGTTCTAATTCTAACCTCCAAAGACTTGATTGCGGATATTGGTTTTAGCACTTTCTATCCAAAAAAAATGACCGTCTATTTCTAAACGGTCAAATTATAAAATCTTGTTATAAACTTAATCCATTTGAAGGATTTTTATTTCTGTACGTCTATTTCGCTGATGTTCGGCTTCTGAACATTGTACACCGTCTGCACAATTGTTTACGAGCTGAGTCTCTCCATAACCTTTGTACTCTACTCTTGAGCGGCTTATGCCTCTTTTAAACAAATAATCTGCTGATGCTTTAGCTCTACCTTCTGAGAGTTTCTGATTAAAATCAGACGGGCTTCTGCTATCTGTATGAGAACCCAACTCAATTTTCATTTTTGGATATTCACGCATCAGCTTCACCAATTTATCTAATTCTACTCTTGCATCTGAACGGATATTACATTTTCCATAATCAAAGTAGATATTGTCTATTTCTACAACATCGCCTTTGGTAAACATAAAGATATCCGAGCTTACATTTTCGTTGGTTTTGCAATTAAGCTTTCTCAAAGTTTTTGACTTTGAAGCCATGGTTTCTTTTTTACCTTCAATGGTATAATCACAGCCTTCAACTGCGGTAAACTGGAAATTACCGTTTTTGTCAGAATATGCTGTCACCGTGGAACCGTCACAACCATTCTTCAAAGTTACTAACACTCCTTCTATGGTCTGTTTGCTAGATTGTAATGAAACTTTACCTTTAATTATGCAAGTTTTACTGGCTTTCCCTCCACCATTGGGTAAACTCCCGTTTGGATTTTTACTATTTGTTCCAGATGGATCTGAAACCACATCTCTCCCATCTTCTGCCAATTTAGTAGTCTCAGGCGTTATAGCGGTTATATTTTCTGTTGAATCTGCAAGTTTAGGCCTCTCCAATGGAATCTCCAATCTTGAGGGCTCATTGTCGCATTCGTCAGTACTGTAACTAACGGTATTATTGCTATAGCCTTCTCGCTTAGTTTTAAAAGAATACTCGTGCTCTACAGCAATATTATCTATTGCTATTAATCCTTCTGCATTCGTCACTAACTCTATATTGTTACCGGACTCGTCTGTGTAGTTTATTGCAGTGTTGTCAAGAGGCATTTTGGTGTCGGCATCATAAACCGCTATTAACAGTTCGCAACCTTCTTTGATTTCGCATTCTCTATCGAATTTATAAATATCGTCATCGTTTCCTCCTCTTTTGCGGTTAGAGCTAAAATACCCGCTTTGTCTTAGTCCGTCAGTTATTATTCCAAAATCATCTTTACTTGAGTTTATTGGAGCTCCCAAATTTATGACTCTGCCTTTTTGAGCAACTCCGTCTAATTGTGTAAAGAAAATGTCCAATTCTCCTAAACCAGGTAGGCCTTCAGATGAGAAGTAAAGATTTCCTTTCTCGTCAACATAAGGGAACATTTCATTTCCTTTTGTATTTATATTTGCACCCAAGTTTACAGGAGCAGACCAGTTAACACCATCATAACGTGTTACATATATATCTGTTCCACCAAAACCACCAGGCATATCTGAAGCAAAAAACAACAGTTTTTCATCTGGAGAGAGAGCTGGATGACCTGTAGAGTATTCATTTGAATTGAATGGTAACTCGGCGATATTACCCCAACTATCTTTTTTGGCTTCACCTATATAGAGTTTTAACTTTATGATGCCGTCTGAGCTTTTCTTGGCTACTCCACCTGAGGAAATATTATTTCTAGTAAATATTACTTTTGAGCCGTCTTTGAAAAAAGCTGCAGGGCCTTCATGGTATTTAGAGTTAATTGAGCCGCCCATTCTATCACTTTCAGTAATAGGTTTGTCTGCATAACCATATCCTTGAGAGATGTTTTTACCTCCATAGCTACCAATAGTGCGGGAGTCGTTGGCAGTTGGCATGGTATACTCATCTGAGCCTACACTTCCAGTTGGAGCCGCTTTCGCCTTTTTTGAGTTAGTACCACCTCCACCTAAGCCCGCTTCAGCAGCAGAGAGATAGGCTATATCCTCTAGGTGATACAGATCTAAGAATGGGGTGTTGTTCCAAGTAAACACTCTCCTTACACCTGATGTATTTCTTCTATTTGAAACAAAAATGAGGCCGTTTTGATAATTGGTCGGGCTAAAATCCGCGGCATTTGTATTTATAGACAGATAATCCACCTTGTAGCAAGCTGCGTTCTTAGATAATACACTTACATCATTATAAAGTTTAGAGAAACCTTTAGCCCTAGTGTCGTTATCTACAATAGAAAGGTACTTTTGGTATTGCTCTTGAGATTCTTTGTATTTTGCATTACTAGCCAAAGCCTGGGCATAATCCATTAGTATTTTTGCCTTGTCACCAGTGAAATCACTTGACGAACCCACAAGATCACGCAAAACTCTCTCAGCATTTACAGCATCTTTTACTTTAAGATAACTTTCTGCAAGGTTTCTCATTGCTGAAAACTTCTCACCTTCTGAAATGCCCTTTTTCTTTAGAGCTTGCTCGTACGCATCGATGGCTTTGATATAACTTAGGTTCTCAAAGTGGTGATCACCTGTTTTAATAAGTGCGTTCTGACCAATAGCCATATAAGACATCAATCCAGCACAAGCCAATAATGTAATTTTTCTTTTAATCCTGACAAACATAATTTTATTATTTTATATGGGGGACTTCTTATCAGAAATACCTTGGAGTGAGAATCTTAGATTTTCCATAACCAAACTCATATCTTAGCAACCATTCGTGCGTGGGAGTTCCAATGAGCTTATTGTACAAAGGAGAATTTCCAGTGTCTTTAGTATTCAGTCTGTTGTTGTTATAGTCATAAGCATATCCTAATCTCAGCTGTGGGGTAAGTTGAAGTTCAAACATACCTACTACGGCATCTATGTTGTCCTGACCTGAGAGAACAGTTTGAGATTTTCTTCCAGAAACTCCAAAAGATATTTTGTCTTTATACCAGAAATTGACATTCCCATCTATCCCTAGCGGTGAACCAAAAGCATATCTAAGCATCGTAGACGGCTTGATTTTAAAATTGCCTTTGCCTATCACAAAACCCATCATTGCAAAATAATGCCTTTTGATTTTTCCGATGCTGCTGGCTACATCTGGAGTAATTTTTTGCTCTATCATTTGTGGAACAGAAAACCCAAAATACGATTTATCGTTACTCACAAATAAGCCAAGGCCTGCATTAAACATAAAACGACTTCTGTCATCCTCAAAAATATAGTCTGTAACTCCTACAGGAACTTGAGACAACGCCAAACTCACGTTAGTAACGGTGGGCTGGAGTCCCAAAGACATGGTAGTCTTAGCCCCAATTTTAAATCTGTAGGCATAAGCGAGATTTAAGCCTGTGTTGTTGGCCACTCCCAAAGCATCATTATAAGCCACTAGTCCGATACCCATTTTTTCGTTTTTGATGGGCATATCTAATGAGAATGAATGTGTAGTTGGCGAGCCTGGAATGTTCCTTTCTAGCCACTGGTATCTGCCAAGGGCTGTAAGACTCAATACATCCCTACTACCAGCATAAGCAGGATTAATGGCCAACGTATTGAACATGTATTGCGAATACATGACCTCTTGTTGAGCATAAATTTTTGTGGATACAATAAGGCATAACGTGGCAAATATTACAGCCTTATTCCTTACAAAGTGTAAATGTTTCATTGTCTGATTATTTATAGTTTTTTTCCTGATTTTTGTTTTCTTTTGATGCAACCCAAAGAGATTGACACTCAACAGATTAGCAAAAATATAAAATATTTTAGTTTTTGTATTGAATGGAGAAAAAAATATTTCCCCATTCATTTAATTTATCGTTTAACTGTTATAAAGTTCACAAAAGGTTTTCCTCCGAATAGCCTAGGATTAGTACTAGCTACTACGTAATAGTAGGTGCCATCAGGAACGTATTTATCTTTTTCAACCCTAATTCCAGTATTTGAGCTTCCATCCCATCCATTTGGTTCACTAGAATCTACATCTTGAGGGAAATCTTTGAAGTAATTCTCTGACTTGTACACTAGATGTCCCCATCTATTATAGATGTATATAGAGATATTATCGTCTTCTGTCAAGTTTACAGTATTGTCTTTATCTTTAATTACTAAGACATCATTCAGACCGTCTCCGTTTGGCGAAACCCCTCCATAAACTATCACATTTACTGCTGATGTATCTTCACTTGCCGGCTCAATAGTTATACCTGTTGGCTCATTATCATTCCCAGGGTTTCCGTCGTTATTCTTATCAGGAACTAAGCCCACAGAAGACTTATCAGAAACAAGAACTGTATCAGAAAGTGCAGTGCCATTTATAGTATTCAAGTAGGTCTGTGCCTCTAGGTCATTATTTATAACCTTCACTTTGAATGTAATGGTATCTGATGCACCAGCTGGTAATGTACTTTGAGCTGCTACTAGCAAAGTCTTAACGGTATCACCATCAAAGCTTGCATTGATTTTCAATGTGCTACTATCGCTAAGTGTAGGCGTACCCATTAATACAAATTGAGTTTTGTTACTAAACACATCTGCCAGATCATCAGTAAGCTGAACACTATCTAACCTAGTGGTTCCGTAGTTTTTGACAATAACTTTATAAGTCAACAAATAGCTACCGTCCGCACTTCCTAGGGTATCCACCGATTTTGCAATTCCGAGTGGCGTTATAGGCGTAAGGTCTAAAAGTCCTGTAAAGTCAATAACTGTTGGGTCGGAATCATCAGATGGGTCGCCCGATAAGTTTGCATCAGGATTTGTGCCATCAGCCGAAGGATCAGACGTAGAACCTCCCGTAAAGTAACCGATTCCAAGTGCTATATTTTCATATCTTAATGTATCCGCTTGGCTCATGTCCACTCTCACTACCATTCCAATGGTTTTGGTTGTATTAAGAGGCAATGAACTCAACGAATCTGCCAACACATTGGTTAGTTCGCCTTTTCCTGTATAGTTAGTATTTGCAACTAATCCAGTCTCTGGGTCTTTAACATAAACCGAATCTATGATTACTTTATCTCCGAAAGTATATGCTAAATTATCTTGTAATTGAACTTTCGAGAATGGAACAATACCATAATTTTTCATCACGAAACTAAACTCAACATCGAAGACTTTAGTTCTGTTTGGAACTTTTGTAATTCCAACTAGATTTTTAGCCAAGCCTATTAATTCATCAGGAATATTGTCGTTGAAGTTCAATATTGTAGGATTTGATCCAGCTGGAGCAGGGTTAATTCCATCATTTGATATGTCTGATACAATTTGACCACTAGGACTTGTTGAGTTTACAGTAACATTGTTTCTGAAAGGCCCATTGTTGCTATTCAACTTTATATTTATGGTCCATTTCAATGTATCTATTTTTCCAGGAATCAAACTACTGCTAGCAGATTTCAACAAACAAGTATTCGTTACTCCGTTAAAGCTAGTATCTACTGCCAAGCTACTTCCTGCACTTGTAAATGGCTTGACAATAACTCTTACTTCGGTTGGAGACGAGAATGTGTTACTTAATGTATCACAAATCGAGACATTTGTAAGTGTTAAATTACCACAATTTTGAACAATGGCTTGAAAAGTAACATTATATGTGCCGTCGTCTAGTTTTGTTTTATTTATTGTAGTAAGGGCCAAGCCTACACAAGCTGTTATCTCAGACCCTTGATTTTCTGTATTGAAAATCAATTGAGTAGGTACGCTTCCTGGTGTATCTGGATTAACACCTGAATTTGAAACATCTACAACTGTTGAGGTGGTTCCATTTGACAAATTGCCAATTCCTGTGGCTATTGCCTGATCTTGGAATTCTTTTTTATCTCCAGTCACTAAGTTCATCACGAATATTATAGTGTCCTGTTTTCCAATTGGCAAATTGCTGCTTGGCAAGGTTAGTCTTGGATCCGAGCTACCATTGTAGGCAGGATTTGAAACCAAAGTACTTGTTAAATTTAAACCAGGGGTTCCTACCATAGTGTAAGAGGCTGGGTCACCAAAATATTTCGATAATGTATCAGTCACTAAGACATTATTCAAATCAACTGATCCATTATTTTTAACAATTGCTTGGAAAGTAACATTGTAGCTTCCATTACCTTGTTTCACAGTGTCCTTCACTGACAATACTATAGCTATGCTTGGAGATTTGAACAATCTCACAACAGTAGGATCAGATAAAGCCTTTACTATTACACCTCCATCATTTGAAACATCTGAAACCTCTTGATTGACATTAATACCAGCAAATACGGTTTTGCCCACTGCCTTGACTATCGTATTGGTAGAATAAGGACCTTCAGTACCCATTGGCAACAAGTTTATAATAAACACTACAGTGTCAGTTTTTCCAACTGGCAGCTTACTTGTTAGTCTGTTCAATACAGCTGTATTAGTAGACCCATTAAAGCTATCATTTCCAGCAAGTGTACTTCCTGTGTTTGGAGTAGGTTTTTGAACTATAGTAAACTGAGTAGGGCTTGGGAACATAGCACTTAGATTTTCCACTAACTCTAGTGAATCCAGAGCCACATTGCCACAGTTTTTAATCAATGCCGTAAACTTAATATTATAGCTTCCGTTGGTTTGTCTGATTGTATCTGCTTTGAAAGCAGTAGAAACACAACTTTCCTGACAAGTGACACACTCAATCGTAAACTCGTCCATATTGTTGATTACAACTGGATCTGTTTGATCAGCAGAAATCTTTTTAACAACATTTGTGATACTACCAGCTTTTGTAAGTTTAGTAGAATAAGTGTATGTTTTAGATTCTCCAACAGCCAAAGCAGATATTGTAACCTTTAGATTAGAACCTTCTGTTAATAACCCTGGAGTACCTCCAAGAATCGTCAAACCTTCTGGAACCTCGTTCAGTACTACTACATTAGTTGCATTAGAAGGTCCATTGTTTTTAACTTGAATGGTGTAAATAACAGTATCACCAATTACAACACTTGTCTTATTTCCTGATATAGTTACTCCAATGTCTGCAACTGCCTGAGTTGTATCACAATTGTTTGCTATAACTGCCACCGCAGCAGAGTTAGCAGAGCGACATCCGCCAGCGTTAATGTACTGAACACTGTATGAACCGGAGGCCTTAACTGTTATGCTTCTTGTTGTAGCTCCATTGCTCCATATATGGGTGTAGCTTCCACTTGTACTAGCGGTAAGAATTACAGAATCGCCAAGGCAAATAGTAGGTGCTTTGTTAGTGGTTATTGTAGGCATTTCTGTTATAGAAGTTCCTGAAACCGTAACTGTAACGCTATCAGCAGCAGCACAAGTACCCGTTCCACAAGTAGCTGAATAAATTGTTGTGATTGCCGGGGTAACTGTAATGCTGCCAGTAGTAGCACCGGTATTCCATATCAATCCATTAGAGCAATTGGTAGCTGTTAAAACCACAGGAGTATTTGCACAAACAGTACCTTGAGAAGCTGACACAACTGGAACTGTTTTAGTACCAACTGTAATTTCCTGACTCACAGATCTCAAGCAGCTGCCCGTACCACAGGTAGCTGTATATGTTGTATTTGCTATTGGGTTAACAGTAATCGATGATGTTGTGGCTCCAGTACTCCAAGTCAAAGCTCCTAAACATCCCGAGGCTGTTAGTGTTGTGCTTTGGCCTACACATATAAATGCGTTAGTGGTAGTAATAACTGGTACTTCAGCTGGAGAAACCGTAATATTTATACTTGCAAAACCCGAACAAGATGCCGACCCGCACGATGCTGAGTAGCTTGTTGAGTTAGCAGGAGTTACCGTAATTGTATTTCCTACTTGGCCCGTATTCCATGTAAGTGTTGATGAGCAGTTTGTGGCTGTAAGTACCACCGAAGTCCCTGCACATACAGAATTTGACGATGCTGTAAGCGTAGGTGTTTGAATCGTTCCTATGGTGATAATTTTAGACGCTACTCCAACGCATCCTTCTACTGTACAAGTTGCAGAGTATGTTGTCTGTACTGTTGGAGAAACAGTTATAGAAACTGTTGAGTCTCCTGTATTCCATCTAAGCGTACCAGTACAGCCAGATGCTGTAAGAGTTGTATTTCCACCTGAACAAACAGTTTCTGAAGAAGCTGTAATTGTTGGAGTTTGTGTCAAAACAGTAATCAAGACTGGTGTTGAGGCTGGACTAACACAACTATTAAGAGTACAAGTAGCTGAATATGTAGTATTTACCACAGGCCTTACTACCATTATGTTTCCAGTAGCTCCATTTGACCAGTTAACAGTTCCAGAACAATTATGAGCAGTAAATACTAGACTGTCTCCAGCACATATCCTTTCTGCTCCACATGTAACGATTGGTGGAGTAGAATTAGAAACGACATTAATATTTAAAGAAGCATATCCACTACACCCTGTACCTGTTGCACAAGTAGCAGTATAGGATACTGAAGTAATTGGGCTAACTTCTAGCGTACTACCAGTTCCTAGTGTAATAGCTGTATTTGAGGTTAGTGACCAAGTTATTGTACCAGTACAACTTGTGGCTGTTAAGATTACTGGGGTGTTGGCACAAACATTATTTGCCGAAGCGGTAATAGTTGGTGTCATACCCAAACCACCAACATTGATAGTTTTTTGTACAGTTGCAGCACATGTTCCAGTACCGCATGTTACAGAGTATACAGTTGTAGCAGAAGGAGTAACCGAAATAGAAAGCGTTGTTTCACCATTTGACCAAAGTGTTCCGCCTGTACAATTACTTACTGTTAACGTAACTGGCTCTCCTCCACAAGTGTTATCTTTTGAAGCTAAAATCGATGGTGTTTGAGAAGTACCTACATTAATCACTAATGGTGTTGAGACCGGACTAATACATGAGCCTAAAGAACAAGTAGCGGTGTAATTAGTTGTAACTAGAGGAGACACAGTGATGCTAGCCCCTGTTTGGCCATTAGACCAAGTTACAGTTCCTGAACATAGTGTTGCTGACAAAGTAGTACTCTGTCCTGAACAAATATTAGAATTCGTAGCCGCCAATTGAGGGGCTACAGGACTTCCAGTAATAGTAACAGAAACTATATTTGATGTGTTACTTATACAAGTAAGGACACTACAAGTAGCTGAATAGTTTGTTACAGAACCCGTAGGATTAACCACTATAGAAGACCCTAACATGCCGTTAGACCAGGTTACTGTTCCGGTACAGCCGGATGCCGTCAATGTTACTGAACCTCCCGCACAAACAGTAGTAGAAGAAGTAGCAACAACTGGAGGCACTATAGAACTCACAATTATTTGAACATTATTCGAATTTGGACTAAAACAGCTTCCTACCTGACAACGTGCATTGTAAGTAGTCGTAATAGTTGGGTTTACTGTAATTATATTACCCGTCATTCCATTTGACCAAACCACTGTTCCGTTGCATCCAATAGCCGATATAGACACATTCTCTCCTGGACATATATAAGGATTTGCACAAGAAATCAATGGGGTTGTTGGGTTACATGGCTCTTGAACTGTAATAGTATTTGTATCATCATCATCCTCGTTTCCTCCATTGTTTGGAGTTGAGTCAGGATCTTGTTGGTCTGATTTTGTCACCTCGGCTCTGTTCATAATACTTCCAGAACCAGTAACAGTAGCTGTTACATAGAATTCCTCAGAAGAATTTGCAAGTATTGTTGCAAAGCTAGCAGTCACCGTGCTTCCCACTACTAGGTTCTGATCAGCTCCCGTGGCAGAAACCAATGTAAGACCAGCTGGTAGTATATCTGTAATTTCTACATTTGTAGCATTATTTGGCCCTAGGTTAGATATTCTAATCGTGTAGATTACATTATCTCCTACAGATGGGGTTGAGTTATTTGCCAATTTTTGTAGACTTAAGTCAGCAATTGGATTTGGAACGATTACATTTAAAACCTCATCGTCATCATCATCTTCATTTACAGTGGCTCCATTTCCTGGAGTTGAGTCGCTATCCAACTGATCTGCTGAAGCAACCTCGGCGACGTTAATAATCGTTCCGCCATTTATTGCTCTTGCTGTGTAGGTCAAATAAACTGTTTGACCAGAAGCTATAGTTGGTATCACAGTTGATAACAAACCACTCGAATTTGTCAAACCTGAGCTCGAAACAAACTGTAAACCAGATGGTAATCTATCTTCAATTCTTACATTTGTAGCTGGATCAGGGCCTGCATTGTTTATTTGCAAAGTAAATATGATGTTATCGTTCTGATTTACTGTACGTTTATCTGCAGTTTTAAGCAGTGACAAGTCTATTACTTGAGCACAATTCTTTTCAGTAACAACAATTATAGCAGGATTACTGTAACAACCAACAAGAGATTTTTCAAACAAATAATAAGTTCCTGCTCCTACCGCTGAAGGATTTGCAACTAATGCTGATGTTGATAAATTACCAACATGCCATTCAAAAACTCCACCTGACGAGGTAGTTCCATTTATTATATGTGTATTCAAATCAGATGTTTCACCAATACATATTTCTACCGATGGAGTGGCAACTGGACTCAAAGGTCTTTGATTCACTACCAATGCAATAGGCGTACGGTCAGTTGGACATCCAGGAGAAACGGTGCTCAACTGGGCATAATAAACTGTGGTAGTGGTTGGATAAACCAATTGATTTTGACCACTGTTTGATGTAAACAAAGGCGTCCCACCAGAAGGAACTAAATACCAATTAATTGCAATACCGTTTGACGAAGTTGCCGTTAAATATGTTGAATCTCCAGAACAAATATCGCCATCCAATACTGCAATAGTGCTTATATCAGCACAACTTTGAACATAAAAGCCAGCATCAATTGTTTGATTTGATTGTCCAGCAACAAGTGAATATGTCCCTGTTTTACCTGTCGTGGCATTTGCGTCACTATCAATACTGTCGTTTGCTCCAGAATTTGATGAACTAGAAATATAACCAGAAGGTCTATCGAATGCTACTACATAATCTCCAGGAATTATCCCTGTGAATGAGTATTGGCCATTTGATGCCGTGGTGGTGTTCGATATAAATGTTCCGCTTGGACTTTCTAGAGTAACTGTAACTCCTGATATACCCGGCTCACCAAGATCTTGGACACCGTTTTGATTAGTATCTTGCCAAACAAAATTACCAATTGAAGCAAACGGGGTAACAGACATGTCGCCAAAGTCAAAGTCATCTTCGTCTCCTCCAGTTTTTCCGTTTTGATTTATGACATCATCTACCGATGTACCGTCGTTACTTTGGTTGTTGTCTGGGCTAGAGTCTACATCAACTATCGCTTCACCAACAGGACCTCTCGACCTACTTATTTCAGCCGAGTTTCTTATAGTACCTCCAGAAAAACTTGGACTAACTACAAAATCTATTGTCAACGGCACCATTTGGCCAGCAAGAATAACCAAGTTAGGATTGTTATATATGGCTCTTGACCCAACCTGTGTCCAATCCGGATCAGCTAATACCAATCCTGTAGGAATATAGTCTGTAATCTCAACTTCGGTAGCCATTACAGTACCTTGGTTATAAACATCTATTTTATATGTTACTGTCGAACCGGGATAATAAGGACCAGGGTTTAGTAGTGTTTTTTGCAAGGCTAAGTCATAAACAGGTATTGAACTAATGTTTATCGTACTTATGTCAAAATCATCTTCGTCGCCGCCAGTTTTGCCGTTGCCAGTTATCACATCATCTTGTGAAACACCGTCATTTGTGCTATTGGCATCAGGAGTAGAGTCGAAATCCGTTACAACCTCTCCTACTGGCCCTCTTGCTGATGAAATCTCTGCAGAGTTTGTTAATGAACCCGTAGCTGATGGTGACACATTGAATGTGATACTCAAATTAGAAGTACTTCCAGCCGTTAATAAACTAAACGGAGTTACCAAAGTGGCTACAGAACCCGCTTGAATCCAGTTGGCATCTGCCAACGTTAAACCTGATGGTATATAATCAGATATCTGTATGTTAGTTGCATTTTGGTTTCCTTGATTTATTATCTCAAAATCATAAGTTACTTGTCCACCAGCGACTACGCTAGAGGCTATAGAGGTTTTTCTCAAAGCTAAATCAAAAACAGGAGGGGGGGTAACGTTGATTACACCAACATCTGAGTTATCATTATCTCCTCCAGTTTTACCATTTTCATTTATAGCATTATCAACAGCGATACCATTATTATTGGGATTGTTGTCTAAATCTGAGTCAATATCAGCAACAACTTCCCCTACAGGCCCTCTCGCTGAAGAAAGTTCAGCAGAATTGCTCAACGAACCCGTGTAAGCTGGAGAAACGTTAAAGGTAATAGTTCTTGTGGCCGAATCACCGGCTGCAATAGCTGCAATAGGAGTATTAAGAGTTGCTACATTTCCTGCTTGTGTCCAGTTTGCATCTGCAAGTGTTAAACCAGTGGGAATATAATCTGAAATCTGAATTGTAGTAGCACCAATATTGCCTTGGTTGTAAGCCTTAAATGTATACGTAACCTGGCCACCGGCAGTTATTGAGCTCGAACTCGGTGTCTTGCGAAAAGCCAAGTCAAATATGGGTCCTTGTTGCAAAATGATAGGACAACATCCAGTAGCTGAACATTGCGTAAGCGAAGTTGTAAAAGTATAACTACCTACTCCTCTAATTGTCAATGAATTGTCAAGATTAACAGTAGCTTCAGGGGTACTTGGCCCAATTGGAAGATTGTTTCTAAACCAAGTAATCCCAGTTCCATAGGAAAAGGGAGCAGGGACTTCCACTGTATATTCGTCTCCAGCGTACCACTGGATAGGCACTGAAAAGCACGAGGTGGCAATGTCGTCTTCTGTCAAATCAGTATCACCAGGAACTGAGTCAACGTCAGAATCAGGACTTGTCTTAACCTCAGCCAAATTAAAAAACACGCCCGGGCTTAATGTTAAACCATTTATTTCTAATCTTACCGAATCTCCACCTGCCAAGCTAGGAACAGTCCAAGTACCTACTCCCGTGGAAGTAACGTAAGACCAAGAACCGCTTGTTTGCGTAGCCGAAATTGAGCCCATCCCTCCAATTGGAACTATATCCTCAACAACTATATTGGTTGCTGTGGTATTTCCCTCATTTACCAAAAAAATGGTGTATCGCACAGGAGCACCAATGGTCGGTGTAGAATTATTCACGGACTGTCGAATAGCTAAATCAACCTCCGCAGCAAATGCAGAACTCATCGAAATAACTAAAATCACTAACGCAGCTAAGCTAACTTTATACCCGTTTTTCAATGAACTAAATATAGAGATCCGCTTTACGTCGGATGGTTGTTTGAAAAAGTTTATTAACCAGTGAAGTAAGAAACTCATAGATTTATTAAGTGTGAAGAGGTGTTTCATTAATTTCGGATAAATAAAATTGTAATTTTTACTTTTTGGTATTTTGCCTTGTGAGTCAATGTTAATCATGCATTCATGCTTAGAGATTCCAACAGAATAATTTAGCCCCTGTTCTACCAATAAAGAATCCTCACCTTTACAAAATAACCCTTGAAGCAAGGGGATATTCAATATTGAATTATCTCCATCTGCAGCGTTCTGCGGATGGCTTGCGTTGGTGTAAAATGATGTCTTCATTACGTATATTTTTTTCATTCAAGAAAACTAAAATCCTTATAAAAAATAATAATCCAAGAACCGATTAGAGCCAATAAGCCCTATTCGTAACTTTAGTGTATCCAAAACTATGCCAATCGAAAAAAAATAATTACTTATTTAGCGGCGTCGAAGAATTTATACGCAATACGCTGATAATGTGAATCTTGCAGAAATGATGTTTTATCTAATGAATAACACCTTTTAATAATATTTTTGAGAAATGAAAGGATAAAATACTACATAGCATAGCTGCTAAAACTATGCCAAAGCCATCCAATAAAATTTAGTAAGCGATGCCAAAAAGATTTTGAAGAGTTAAAAACAGTGGAGATTCTTTCCAAAAAAAATCAAAAATCCTTGCCGATGGAGATATAAAATTTAGGTTTTGAAAACTCTTTGTCCTCTTTTCCTACTGCGTAGTCAGCCTTCACAAAAAGCCCTAAAATAGTTGTCCTTAAACCAAAACCAGTTCCCATCAAAAATGGATTTTTAAAATTTGTGACTTCCGCAAAAAACGGGCTAATGCCGTCTGTTCCGATCAATATTGTGTTGAGGCTATTTTGCCTACTAAAAGGCCCTTTGTTTCCATTCCAAGCTGTGCCTATATCATAAAAAGCTACCATCTGGAGGCTCCTCAAAAAAGTACTTGACATAGAACTTCTTGGAAAATATTCAGCTAAGTGCCCTCTAAGTTCAAAATTGGATAGGATAAAATTATTGCCAAACAATCGAGCAAAGTCAAAACCTCTCAATTGACCGGGGAAATTATAAAATAATATATCTCTAAAGTCTCCTGCCGGGCCAGGCAAAAGACCTTGAGCGTCGTATATGGTTCTGTTAACGGTATTTTCAGCTCCTCCCAAATACGAGAATTTAGGAGAATTACCCATAGACTTACCCAAATTAAATCTTCCTGCAATCACCAAACCCTTCACCACCTTCTGATAGTGTCTAACGTCAAGGTTCAAGCTTTCAAAGTTTTGCTTATTCTCTTTAAAGTTAATATTTTTTTCTAATGAGAACCTTCCCTTCGTTCCTAAATCAATCCCATTAGAGTTAGTTTTGGTATTGTCATACACCAAATGCAGCCCCCCAGAAATGTACAGATTATTTAGACTTTCTCTTCCAGGTAACTCATAATCTATGTCTGTGGCTTTTAAAAATGACGGTACAAACTCAAACTTTAAGTTTTCAGAAAAGGGATATATAATACTCGTGGAAAATTTCTGAGAAATAATTCTACGAGATAGCAATATTGTTTTGTCAGATTGAGGGTATATTTTTAATGGTCTAAACAAATAATTATTGTCCTCGTCAATTCCTTCAAAGTTTATGGACCGCTTCTCAAATTTGAATATGTAATCTATCTTTTTTGAAAAATTTCCGTAGGAAAGTGTGTAGTCATAGTTTTTAAAGAATGGTGCGGAAGGACGCACAAAGGTTTTCAAAATAAAAACATTGTTCTCGAGCAAATCATTAAACATCAATTTATAACCAACACCAAACCTACGTGCAGGATCAATAAGGATATCAATATTGTTTCCACCAGAAACCAACAAATTATTGTAAGATTTCACTTGACTCAATCTAAACTCATCGTTTGATTTCTTTAATCCGTCGCTTTTACTTTCTCCAATCAAAATATTTGGAGTATCTTCTGACTTCTTCAAGAGCTTATATTTTTGAACATTTATTTCATCAAAAACATAATTATCTGTATCAATTTCACCATTTTTTAAATCCGAAATAGTTGTTCCCAACACAGGAAGAGTTTCTTCAGGCTTTACACGTTCTTTTTGTGGTTCTTTTGTTAAACTACCTTCCAAATAAAACGCCCGCCACTCTCTTTGAAACTTGGCGAAAGACAATCCCAAAGTACTGGTTATACTCGACTGTTCATTTCTAATAATTCGTGTTAGATTAAGAATATTTGATATGTTGTCTTTCCCATATTTTATGGCTATATAATGCCATATAGATTGACCTATTAATTCGGCTTCTTTTCCTCGCAGCTGTGATAATTTATTGTCTTTATTTTCGGCAATTACGGCTTTAAACTGCTCATACTTTGAGGAATTGTCGGATTCCGCTATATAGGCCGAAATACCGCTTATATACCAATCTGGCACCATTAGTAACAACTGACTCTGAACAGCTTCCTTCAAACTACCTCCGTAAAGCATGTCGTAAACGAATAAATTGGCTATCTCTTTTATCAATTGGTTATAAAATAAAGAATCACTTTTATTGTACGGAAGTTGTACTCTAGCTTTAGAAAGGTTTAAAATGCCGCCATCCAAATCTAGCGGAGCAGTATTGCCTATGTTGCTTTGTTTTTGATCTTCCGGGGAGTTGTAGATAAATACTTTCATCACAGAAAAAGGCGTGTAACCCAGCGTTTCGGTCACTTTTTCATATTCTTCTTCCGCTTTTTTTGCGGCTTTCCTAGCTAAATCCTGGCCACCTCTGTAGAAATTAAATTCGAAGTTATTGCTTTTGATTGTTTTCCAATCGAATCTTTTCTTTTGAATCTTACTTTTTCCAAAATCTTCCCCTGTAACGCCATAATAACGCTGCGAAAAGGCCTCCGAGCAAAGAAAAACAGATAATACTCCAGTAAAAAGTAATGTTTTTATAGACTTCATTAGTTTAAGAAAAGGTCAAAAAATCGTACAAAACCTGTTAATAATTACGAATATAACGCATAATGGCGTTCAATGTTTGCTTCGGGATTAATATCTTTCTGAAGAAATATGAAATCCAACAGTTGTTTTACAAAATATGGAGCCAATGAAACTCCTTTTGTGCCTAGCCCATTAAACACAAACATGCTTTTATGCTCAGGATGAACTCCCAAAATAGGTCGGCGGTCTTTGGTAGAAGGCCTTACGCCTGCCTGTTGGCCGAGTATCTCAAACTCAGTGTTCAGAATCTTATTTGCTGCTGATATCAACTCTTCTTTACCGCGTTCGGTGGTTTCAAAGTCGAGTTCATGCCAGCTATATGTAGCTCCAATGCGTATTTTGTCGCTACCCAAAGGCATTATCCATTTGCCCTGATTCACTATCGACTTTATTTTATAATCCTTTATTTTGGCCAAAATACTCTCTCCTTTTACAGGATTAAACGGTAACCAATGGAAGAACGGGTTCTGGGTGGCATAAAAACCTTCACAAAAAATGATTTTTTCGGTAAAAATATCTTTGTATCTAAAACCTGCCTTCTCAACAATCAAATCTTCATAAACGAATTTTGACTCCACAAAAGCCCCCTTTTCTAAAAGCTTTTCTTTGATTTTTGAAAGCATTGTTGGCACATCTAACCAACCTGCCTTGCTGGTGTACATGCCGCCTAATGGGACATTAAAATCTGGAGCATAGTCTTCTACGTTTTCCAGCACTTCGAGATAATCCTGTAGTTGATGTTTTTCTATTTGATTAAGAAAATTAGTCTTACTTTCTTGGTTTACAAAGGGCCTAAACAGACCAGTTTGGTGAAAAAAACTAGCCTTAAAATCGGCCTCTAGACCTCGGTAATAATCAAACAACAAGCCAAAAAGCTCGTCGATCAACCAAGTTTTTGCCAGATACTTGCCCGTGACAGGGTTCACCATGCCTCCAGCCACCATACTGGAGGATTTCATGCTTGAATCTCCAAAAACCAATACTTTAAGTGCTTTATCCACTAGTTCATTAGCCAATAAAGACCCCGCTAGTCCGTTTCCTACTATTATGAAGTCGTATTTTTTCAAGCTTTCCATTTTTTAAGCACCACCATGTCGGCCAAAAGAATCACTTGGTCAACCTGCTCGTCAAGAGTCATGTAAGTGGTATCAATCACCACTGCATCATCGGCCTGTTTAAGTGGGCTTTCGGCACGAGTGCTGTCTATGATATCACGTTTTTTGATATTTTCCAAAATCTCCTCAATGTCCAGCACATCGCCTTTGGTCATGAGTTCTATTTGCCGTCTTTGGGCTCTCACAAGCGGGTCGGCTGTCATAAAAATCTTGAGTTCGGCTTCTGGAAACACCACCGTGCCAATGTCTCTGCCATCCATTACCAAACCTTTCTTTTTGCCCATTTTGCGTTGCTGGTCTACCATGGCGTGTCTTACGGCAGCTATGGCACTCACCTCACTCACTTTGTTGGCCACATAGAGTTTACGTATTTCGTCCTCTACGTTTAGGCCGTTGAGATAGGTCTGGTTTTGTCCGGCAGCATTAATTCTAAACTCTATAGATATGTTCTCCAGAGCAGTTTCTATTTCCTTTTGATTAGAAATCGAAATGTGATTTTGAAGAAAATAGAGTGTAACGGCCCTGTACATGGCTCCTGTATCTATGTAACTGTAGGCAATATTAGCTGCGGCTTTTTTGGCGGTAGAGCTTTTTCCACACGACGAGTGTCCGTCTATAGCTATTATAATTTTTGACATAATTCTGTTCTTTTGAAAGCCTGTTGTAAGATGCTTTTTTAAAAATAAATGAAACTACCCAATTCTGATAGAAAAATCTGCGTTTTTTATGCCATTTGATTGGCAACAAAGCTTTTAATATCCTCAAAAGCCTGAGCATCAAACCATTCAAAAGTATCTTTGTTTTTAAACCAAGTCAGCTGCCGTTTGGCATATCTTCTGGTATTTCGTTTGATCAAATCCACCATGGTTTGGTAGTCTGTTTCTCCTGACAAATGCCCAAATACTTCTTTGTATCCGACAGTTTTCAAAGCGTTTTTATCTTTAAAAGCCTCCAGATCTTTCACTTCATCAAGCAGTCCTTGTTGAAGCATCAAATCTACACGTGTGTTTATTCTTTGGTACAACTCCTCTCTTGGCCTTTCGATCCCAATTTTTATTATTTTATAGAAATGCTCCTTTTCTGTTTTTTTCTGAAATGAAGAAAACAAGCCTCCCGTACTCAAACACACCTCCAAAGCCCGTACCAGCCGCTGGCTGTTCTGGATATCTATGCTCTCATAAGCCGAGGGATCCAATTCTTTAAGCTCACTTTGCATTTTCTCTTTTTCGCCGTTTTCGAGCCTTTGCATCAGTTCGGCACGTAGTTGGATCGGTGCCTCGGGCATGTCGTCGAGACCATTAACAACGGCATCTACAAATAACCCTGAGCCACCGGTCATGATTACAACATTTTTTTGCAAGAAATAAGATTTCAAAAACACCTCCACCTCTCGTTCAAAATCACCGGCACTGTAAAGCACCTCCACGCTGTGAGAATCTATAAAATGATGCTTTACGTCTTGCATTTCTTCAGGCCTTGGTTTGGCTGTACCAATGTTTAGCTCTCGGTAAAACTGCCGCGAATCGCACGAAATTATATCACAGCCTAGCCACTGAGCAAGTTTTACGCAAAGGTCTGTTTTGCCAACTGCCGTGGGGCCAACTATAATTATCAAGGTAGGATACGGTGCTTCGATAAGGAATTCGATAAATTTTGAACAAATTTATGATAATGTTCCTAAATTCGAATTCAAATCAGAAAATACAACATGGAATTTCTACTGTTTATTATAGCCTTGGCGGTTGGAAGCTTGGCTTCTTGGCAAATATTCAACTGGATATATGGCAAAAAAATCAAGGACAACTCAGAGAGTATTCGGGTAGAATCCAACGTCCTTTTGGAAAGAATAGAGAAGGTTTTTAAGGTGGTGTTGGCCGAAGGCTATTTTACCGAAATATACGACCACAACTCCAAGAAGGAGTTTTGGGGACTGTTCAAATCTAGCAATAAAGCTTTGGTGGTGGCCAAGGCCAAGGTTTCAGTAGGGTATGATTTTAGCAAAATGAAGTTTAGTAAAGAAAATTCCGAACGCAAACTGGTTATAGAAGAATTTGCCCCAGCCGAAATACTTTCTGTAGATACAGATTATAAGTTCTATGACCTCAACCAAGGGCTTTTGAGTAAATTCAACAATGAAGACTACACCTCGATACTGGCAGAAGCAAAAAAAATGATGCAAGAAAAGGCCCAGGAGAGCGATTTGCCGCTGATAGCCGCCAATCAGGTAAAAGTAATGATGAAGCAGCTGGCGGCGTCTATGAACTGGGAGCTGGAGATAAAAGAAAAAGGAAATAAAACAGCCATATTGCTCGAAGACCATGAGATTCTGCCAAAAATACTCGAAAAAGCAACTTTTAAAGATGTCTGAAAATAAGATTGCATCTCAGACTTTCTATTTAAAAAAATATATTTAAAATATAGACTTATTACTTAAAGTTCAAATATGAGTCAATACTAAAGATTTTTCGGTCAAAAAATCTTTTATGATTACCTTTGCGACGAATAACCAAAAACATTTATGGCATTAATAGAAGAACTGGAAGATCAAGGAAATCTGTTGTTTAGGTACAGAAGTTATATCCCCATTGTCTTTCTGGCTTCAGGCTTGGGCGTCTATGCCTACAAAATATACGATATGAGCTACCCAGATCTTGGTTTTAACTATTGGCTAATATGCTTGACAGTTGGTCTTTTGGGGCTTTTGGTTAGAATTTACGCCGTTGGCCACACACCCGCAAATACCTCTGGAAGAAACACAGCCGAGGGGCAAGTAGCTGCCGAACTTAACCAAACAGGCATCTATTCTATTGTGCGTCATCCTCTTTATTTGGGAAATTTCTTGATGTGGTTGGGAGTGGCTATGCTAACTGCTGACTTGTGGTATCTCGTTGCATTCACATTTACATACTGGGTTTATTATGAACGTATTATGTTTGCCGAAGAAGCATTTTTAAGGAGAAAATTCGGCGAGCCTTACCTCAAATGGGCAGAGGACAAACCGGCATTTATACCAAAACTAAAATCTCCGATTACCCCAAAATACCCTTTCTCGATAAAAAAAATATTGAAAAAAGAGAAAAACGGTGTTGCAGCCATGTTTGGTTTGTTTTATATCTTCGAAGTAGTCGGTGAATACATCAAATGGGGCGAATACAGTTTTAAACCAACTTTCTGGTTTTGGGGCTTTGCAGTCAGCACTGTCGTATATTTAATACTCAAAGTTATTAAGCGTTCAACCAACATACTTGAAGAAGAAGGCCGATGAAACCAAACTGGGACGGCATATTGACAAAGGCAGGATACTTATATTTGAGCCTTCCATTCTTGATTTTTTGCCTGGGATGGCTCAATTTAGCTTCCACTATAGTTTTTTCGAGTGTTACATTGATTTCTATTTTTTTATGCCTGAAAAACGTCCATCCCGATTTCTCTGTAAACTATTTAGTAAGTAAAAATCCTAGAACCATTTGGGTCTCGTTAGTCATTATTTTACTCATCATTTTTTTTTCAGGAATTGGGCACTATACTTACCAAAACAATGATCACTTATACCGCGGAGCCCTTTTTGCCGATTTGGTAAAATACGACTGGCCCGTGATGTACAAAGTTTCTGGTTTCCCGGGGCATTTTCTTGAAGGAAAAACTACCATGATGACGTATTATCTTGGCTTTTATCTTCCCACGGCAGCTATCGGCAAAGCTTTTGGTTTAGAATTTGGCAGATTTGCTCTATTTTTCTGGACATTCGTCGGAACAGTTCTGGTGGTTTTTCAAACGGGTAAATATCTCAGAAAATTCAATTATAAACTGCTTTTACTTTTCTTTGGCTGGGGAACGCTCTTTTTTATTGGAGCTTTGTACAAAAACTCCTTCATTGATATTTATACCGAAACAGCCAATCCGCTTTGGGCAGGAATGATACTCTACGCCGACAGTAACCTTGGATTAATATATTGGACTTTTAATCAATCACTTACAGCTTGGCTGATTCTACTTTTGATATTCAACAAAGGTCCGAAAGAGAACATTTTCTACCTCTATAGCCTTACATTTTTTTTGAGTCCTTTCGCATTTGTGGGTATGTTCCCATTTGTCATTTTTAGTATTTGGAAAAACTATGAGGGCACACTTAAAGATGATTTATGGAAAAACATCAAACATTATCTTAGCTTTCAAAATATTATTGGAGCTGCTCTAGTGGTAGGTCTCAACTTCATCTATATCGACTCCAACAAAGCTGGTAAGTTCTTCCAAGTGCTACACCACAGACCAAAAATTCTAATTGTTTTTTATCTGCTTTCTTGGGCTATTATTGCTTTTCTAATTAGTTCAAAATTCAAAAAAAATGCACTTTTCTGGCTAATTCTAATTGTCCTTGTTCCCCTACCCTTCTTTCAGCAGGGTTTTGGCATTGATTTCCCTGGAAGGCTTTCTATACCTGCGTTGTTTTTCCTAATGCTATTGGTTGGGCAGTTTTTGATTGAAGAAAAATCGGATTGGAGAAAATGGGCAGTGTTGGCTTACATGGCCGTAAGTGCCGTATGGCATATAGGTTTTGAAGTAGGCAAGCCCATTATCTGGACAAGTGCCGAAAACATCAGCCACAAAACCGACTGGGATGATAAACTCATGGCCGCTGAGAATCCAAAACTTCAAAAAATAGGTAAAATACTTAAAAACCTAGAAGGCAAAGATATTCTCATTCAAGACCACAAAACCATAGTAAACCCCAACAATAACGTCATCTGGAACTATATGGCGGATATTGAAGAGTCGAGGTTTTACAGGTGGTTTGCGAAGAAGAGGTGAATGTTTGTGAAAATTTAGATTATAGCCAAAATTTACTATTTTTAGATTTTAAAAATTGAAGTCTATGGACAATCAAGATATTAGGTGGAAACAGCGATTTGCGAATTATAGGCTTGCTTTGGCAAATCTTACTGAAGGCATTGAAATATCGAAGCCGTCAGATCTTGAAAAATCAGGAATAATACAGATTTTTGAATACACTTTTGAGTTGGCGTGGAAAACCATGAAAGACTATCTCAAAGAAATGGAAGTTGAAGTAAATTATCCTAGAGAGGTTATAAAAACTGCTTTTTCTTATGAATTAATAGAAGATGGTGATACATGGATTGATATGCTCGAAAAGAGAAATCTCATGAGCCATACTTATGACAAAAAAAATGCTGAACTGGCTTACTCCCTGATAAAAAACGAATATTTCGAAAAGCTAAAAACATTAGAAGCGTACCTTTCTAAAAAACTATGAACGACTTTGGAATAAGTGATAAATCTTTTGAATACATCAAGCAAACTTTTGAGAGTTATCCAGAAATAAAAGAGGTTATCGTATTTGGAAGTAGAGCTAAGGGTACTTTCAGAAATGGTTCAGACATAGATTTGGCCATTAAAGGCTCTGGAAACTGCCTAAAAATGGCGATGGATATAGCAGGCATATTGAATGAAAGGCTCCCAATTCCTTACCATGTGGATGTTTTAAGTTATTATGATTTGGAAAATTCGGATTTAATATCTCACATTAATAGAGTAGGAAAATCTTTGCTTTGAAAACTGAGTATAAACGTACGTTTAATAAACTTATCTAGAAAAAATTCTCTAATCTAACCAAAGGAACTTCGACGGAATAAGAATTTTATCCGTGTCACATCCATAGAATCCGTGTTCAATTCAGAAAGTTTTTGCGGACACAAACTTGGGCCAACAAAAAACCTCGTTCATGCCATCACAAACGAGGTTTCAGAATCAAAAATAATCGCTTTTAATACCGAATAGCCCAAGGAAAATTGTGCATGGCCTCTTGTTGCTTGATGTATTCCTCAGTCTCTTTATTTAGAAAATCAATGGTTACTTTTTTCCCCTTCAATTTCTTGGGTAATTTCGGAATTTCTTGGATTGGAGCTAATGCTATTACACTCGATGTGTACACTATGGCGTCATCGTCGATGTTGATTTCGAGAATCATGCCAGGCAATCCTCCAAACCGCTCTGGACCAGATGAAACAGGGATATCCGTTGTAAACCACGCTACTACATTTTGCCTCTTTACGGGTTCATAAGTAGATGCTTTCATACAAATATACCCACTCACTTCTTTTATCTCATTCAAGATTTTCCATTTACTAAACTTCAATGAATCCTCCACCACATAGGATTTTCCCAAAGTCTCGTACAATTCCAAAATCTTTCCATTTTCAAAATCTCTCGTAATCACCATCAGGTCATTTCTCCAAGAATACGTGCCATCTTCTGACTGCTCCTCTTGATTTTCAAACGTATAATGACTTTGTTTTTCGTTAAAACTCAAAACCATTTTTTGCTTATACTCTGTTTCATTTTTCCAAGTTTGAGCCATCCTATCTTTCTGTTCTTTAGATAGATACGTGGCTTTACTCTGTATTTTCACCCAATCTCTCTTCTTTTCAAAAGTAATCTTCCCAGCAGAATTTTGTCCGAAAGAAAGCTGTATAGTATTTAGTAGAAGTATCGCTAATAATATTATTCTCATTTGATTGTTGTTGTTTAGTTTTCCCATCTTGATTTTTTAACACTTGCTGCTACACCACGCATATTGTAGGTATAAGACACCATAAAATAGCGAGACAATGTTTGTGAAACTGTACTTTGAATAATGTTTTGGAAGGCACTTTGTCTAACGCCCACGTTCTTCTTAAACACATCGTACATGCTCAACCTTATCTCCGACTTTTTGGCTTTTCCTACAACTTTATAAGTACTGAGGTTCAATATAGGGAGTTTTTGATCAAAACCCAATTTTGCATTTTTGTATTGATTATAATTGAAATCTGCAGTTAAAAACACAGATTTAGGCATTTGCAATACCATGTTAGCTCTTGCAGTATTATTAAAGAATTTCTGATTTTGTGTACTACTCAAAGAATACTTCGCATTGTTTATTCCGGTAGAGCCAGACAAAAACAAAGAGAACCAATCTACAGGCGTTAGATCTAGCCTGGCGTTAAAGTTCATGTTGTTATTGGTGTTTTCGTTGAGCTGATTGTTTATGTATATCAAGTTTTTACCGATGTTGCTGTAAGTCCCTACAGACGCCGAAGCTTTTGTTTTCTTTATCGGAAAACCAAAGTTTACCGAATAATTGAAGTTGTCTCCACCAGTTATATTCTCAGGTGTCAGCGTAGTAATTAAACTGCTGTTAATTTGCTGATTATAAATAACTTGATTTTTGTAATAGTTATAACCTACGTTTGTCCAGATATTGATAAAGGAAACCGGATTGTACATTCCAAAACCCAATGAACCTCCTTGATTGGTAGTAGGTTTGAGCCCTGGATTACCCACTCTTATGAATAGTGGATTAGAATTATCTGTAAACGGCTGTAAATCACGAATTTTCGGTGCTTCCATACCTACTTCGTAACTTCCGTAAAGATACTTGTTGTTTTTTAGATCAAAATTCACACTAATATTGGGCAATAGAGCATCATATGAATTTGAAATCTGGCCAATTGTTGGTTTTCCTTGGTCATTAGCAAGAATCCCATCCAAAGATATACGTTGGGCAGCCATTCCAAAGGCAATATTGAAGCCTTTGTTTGAGTATCGGAGCGACGAACCCAATCTGTTATTGTTGATGGTGTTGTCGAAATATCTACTTAGAGAATCCACCCTCGGCTTTGTATCGCTGAACAAATCAAAAACGTCTCTATCCACCAACTGATTGGTATTGCCAAAGTTATAGAAGGTCTCTAGGAAAAATTTCTTGCTCAGTGGTTCAATAAACAAAACACTCGATTTGATTTCCTCCGTGTTTGTAAATGCCCCAACATTCTGATTGATATTTGGTATTCTTCCAAAAAGTGGGAAGCTTTCGCCCGTAACTTTAAACTCCTCAATATTTGATTTTTGAATACCCTCTTGGTCGTTGTTATTGATATTATAAGTACCTGATAATGCAAAATTACGGCCTTTTTTCTTGAATTTGTGACGGTAAATCAAAGCACTCGAAAGTATAAAGTTATCTCCTTCAAAACCATTTTCTGAAACTTGGTTTCTGAATTTTTCACTGCTCGTGTTCAAGAATTCTCTGGAACTGTTGGATTGTTGTGAACGTGTGCCCAATTTTCCATTTACATTCAAAACCAATGTATTCAAGGAATCAATTTGTTTTTCAAACCTAAAACTCAGTCGATGGTTTTCTGAAAAATTGCGATTTTGGCTTATCTCATTGTTGAAATAATTGGAAGTAGGCAGAAAAGTCTGCGAATTTATAGTTTGATCAAGGTTTTGGGTAGTTTGGTTAAAAAAGTAATTTGAGCTCACTTTCGTTTTTTTGGTATCATAATTATAGTTTATTCCACCCGCAAAGTTTTTAGACAAACCTTGGCCTGGCCCCCAAGAACGCGGCAATTCTAAGCCCTCTTCTTGGTTGTCGTCCCAATAAATAAACCGCATGCCACCTTGCGAAAACCCAAAGTCGGCGTTATCGTTCCAGTTATAAGATTGGCTACCACGGAAATCCTGATAATCATTATTCGACAAACCCGATTGATTAATATTATTACCAAAACCCACCACATTAAACTGATTTTTAGAGTCAAATTTGTTATAGTTGGCCTTAGCCATTACACGTTCGTCTGTTCCAGCTCCAACTGTGCCTTTACCAAAACCACCCTTCTTAAACTCTTCTTTCAGTTCAAGATTGACAGTTTTTTCTTTCTTACCGTCATCTATACCAGTCAGTTTTGACTGCTCAGATTTATCATTAAAAACCTGTACTTTGGTTATAGCCTCTGCCGGTAAATTCTTAGTGGCAAGCTTTGGGTCATCTCCAAAAAACCTCTTACCATCTACCGTAACTTTTTTTACTTCCTCGCCCTGGGCTTTTATATTACCGTCGGCATCGATTTGTACACCCGGCAATTTTCTAAGTAAATCCTCCACAGTAGAGCCTGGCGGTACTTTAAACTTACTGGCGTCGTATTCTACTGTGTCGCCTTTGATGTTGATGGGTGCTTTTGCAGTTCTTACAACCACTTCAAAAAGTTCTTTTTGGATAGGTTTCAAAGTGATTTTACCTAAATCCTTGCTAAGATTCGCAGCGTCAAACTTGATAAGCTCTTGCATGGGCACATAGCCCAAAAACGTGGCTTTTATCAGATAATCTTGCTTTTTTACATTTTTAAAAATGAAATTCCCGTCGGCATCTGCTCTTACAAATGTGACCAAAGATGAATCGGATGGAATTAGTAGAAACACAGAGGTAAAGGAGAGCGGAGCGTTTTCATTGTCGATAAGTGAACCTTTGATACTGTAGCCACTTTGTGAAAATATCTTGAGTGCGGACATGAAAAAGATCAAGAGTAATAGTCTTAATTTCATAATTAATAGTTTATTAGTGAATATTGGATTGCAATTTGGGCTGGGTTCTTTTACAAAAAAAATGTAAAGCACCTATTTTACATTTTTTAACAAATAGTTACCAAACTAATTATTGAAAACCAGGGCTTTATACTTATAAATAAAAAATAGTTACAAAACTAAAACATTAGTTTTTATAGAATATTGTATAAGTCAGGAAAATTTTTTAAATCTTCTTCTGTATCAATGTCGCTGAGGGAGGGGAGTAAGTTGCAAGTATAAGAAAATGAATTTATGACGTCTAAAGCTTCCTGAGCCACGTGTTCATGGCTCCATGTTTTATTGAGGAAAATATCTTGTAGAAAAGTATCTGAATTTATTTTTTCGAAATTAAAGCCAATAGCATAATAACCGCCGTCATGAGATGGTCCTAAGACAGTTTCAGCGTCTTCCAAAAGTTCAAAACCTTTTTGAAGAATTTCGGTAGAAACTTCGTAGATATCGCTACCAACAATTAATACTTTAACGTAACCCAAGTCTTTGGCCTCCTCAAATGCCGAAAGCATTCTTTGACCCAAATCTGGGGATTGATTCTGAACATACTTCTTGAAAACATCATTTTCCCAAATGTCATTTTTATCCACAAAGAATGAATAAAACAAGAGCTTATCAGCCCTGACATCCAAAGATTTGTCATGAATATTGACAAGCAGTTTTTTAAACACCTCAAGTGCTTTTTCATTACCAATAGTGGCTGCCAATCGGGTTTTTACCTTGCCGAGTTCGGGGTTTTTGATGAAAATTATGAGAGCATGGTTCATTCTTGTTGGAGGATTTTATTTCAAAAATTGATTTGGGGTAATGATGGGGATATTTTTATAAGGATTTAGGACAAGCAAATCACTATCTCCAGAAACTATAAAATCAGAAGAATGCTCAAGTGCTAAAGCCAGAAATTTATTATCTTTTTTGTCTCTACAATCTTCAACTATAATATTTACTTTTACAAATTCGGTGGAGCGATAATAATTAATTAAAAAAATCGATTTGTCTATTTCAGAAAAATATTTAGAAAATTTGGATCGACTCAAAACTTCTACAAGTTCTATATAACATTCTAAAGAACTAATTATTTGGTGGTTTAGTAGAGCTTTCTCGTACGCTAATCTTGAGGTTGATGTTTTAAAAAGTAAAGCACTTACCAATACATTGGTGTCAAATACTATCTTTTTCATCAAGTAATTCTTGAAGTTTCTCTTCAGTAAGGCCACTTTTTTGGGCATCTGTTGAGATTTTATCCATAATGGCCAATAATTGCAACTTATAATCTGTATCCTCAGCTGGAAGAATAATCACCTCAAGTCGTTTTTTTTGATATTCTTTTGGAATTTTGATAACTAATGTATCGTCTGTACCCTCATAATATTCTCTAAATGCATTCATAACCAAATATTTTCAACAAATATAGAATTATAAACGGATTTTAGAAAATAAAAGATTTTATCAAAGAATTAGAACTTTAAACCAAAAACACCACCAAGCCACGAGCTCCATGAGCCCCAAGAACCAATGATTGTTCAATATCCGCAGTTTTGGATGGGCCAGCCAAAAATACTCCAAAGCCATAATCCGCCATACCTATTTGTCCATAAGCCTGATGCATGGTGGGCAGAATAGTGGATTTATCGATAACTATGGCTAAATATTGAGTAATAAATGGAGCTACACGTTGTCCCATTTCCGACTCTGTCAGCCATATTGCTCCATTTTCTGCCACCGCAAATTGCCCTTTAATTATTAAAAAGTCAGCATCCTTGAGCGAATGGGGATCTGCCGTTTGCCAGTCTTTGTTTTCTGAAAATTCTGTCAAAGTAGAAATCACTCTTGCATTGACGGGATAATTCGCTATAATGTATTTTTTAATTTCTTCGTAATCCGAAACTTGCAAAACCTTCCCTCCTATGCCTTCCAAAATTTCGGTGAATTTTTGCACCAAATCATACTGTTCAGTACCCAAAACCAACAAATCTGGCAAAGGCAACAGCTCTGGCTGATTCTGCTTTATTCTGGAAAGTATGTTTTCTCTACTACTCATTTCCTATTTTTTTTATACCATTCTCTAAAACTCTCCTCTGGTGGCTCAGGCATTTCACGTTGCTTGTACCAAGGATTCATGCTGTTATTCACCAAAAAAGGCAATTTATCCATCAACATTCTACCCACTTTTCCTGAAAATTTAAATATACTCGGGTTTGATAAAACTGTTGACATGCCTTTCATGGCCAAGGTTTTAGACGCTGGTGTATAACCTTCTTGCACTAAAACTTGTCGCCATTTGTACAACTGTAGGTGAATGTCGATTTTAACTGGACAAACATTGGTACAAGAACCACAAAGTGTACTTGCAAATGGCAAATCGGCGTTGGCTCGCATATCTAGATTCGGAGCTAAAATAGACCCAATAGGCCCAGCTACGGCATTGTGATAACTATGGCCTCCACTTCTACGGTAAACCGGACAAGTGTTGAAACATGCCGCACATCTTATACATTTCAAAGAATTTCGAAAATCTTCACGGCCCAACTGCGTTGAACGACCGTTGTCCACAATCACGATGTGCATTTGTTGGCCTTCACGTGGCTTTTTGAAATGACTCGAATATGTGGTAATAGGCTGACCAGTAGCACTCCTAGCCAACAATCTCAAAAATACCCCTAAATGCTTTTTTTGAGGAATAATTTTCTCAAATCCCATACTGGCTATATGAACATCAGCCAAATGAGCTCCCATGTCGGCATTGCCTTCATTGGTACAAACTACAAATTCGCCCGTTTCGGCTACTGCAAAATTGACTCCCGTAAGAGCAATCGGACGAGTCAAAAACTTGTCTCTCAGGTGCTGACGTGCGGCTTCTGTTAGATATTGAGGGTCTTTGTTGCCTTTTTCAGTGCCCAAATGTTTATGAAACAACTCTCCTATTTCTTCTTTTTTCCAATGAATACAAGGCATCACAATATGCGAGGGTGGCTCCTCTGCCAATTGCACTATCCGCTCACCCAAATCGGTATCGATAACTTCAATGCCTTTTTCTGCCAAAAACTCGTTCATATGGCATTCCTCCGTCAGCATCGACTTAGACTTTACCATACCTTTAAAAGTATCAGCAGGAATGTCTCCTTTGTAATATTCAGAAATTATTCCGTAAACTATCGCGTTATGTTCTTTGGCATCAGCTGCCCAATGTACTTTTATGTTGTTTTTAATGGCATTTTCCTCAAATTGCACCAAATAATCGTGCATATTGGAGAGTACGTTATTCTTGATTTGAGATGCCGTTTCCCTCAAAAGTTCCCAATCATTTATTTGAAAAGCCGCTTTGTCTCGTTTTTGACGAACGAAATAGAGAGTTTCATCGTGCCAAGTGGTACGATCAAAGTCTTTGTTGAATATTTCGGCTCGTTCACTGTGTGTTCCGAGTTGTGAGTTGTGAGCGGTGAGTGAAGAACTACTTTTTAACATGATTTTCAAATGATTTACCAACTCTCAATTGCTAATTATTTTAACCTAAATATTAGTTTACTTAATTACAATACTCATACTCAGCTCTCTAAACCCGGAACTATCATTGCTTGATTAAGAATTTCTGCAATATGCATGACTTTGATATCGTGTTTTTCTCTACGAATTATACCTTCCATATGCATTAGGCAAGAAGTATCGCCTCCTGTCAATATTTCGGTTCCGTTTTTTAGGTGATCCGAAAGACGATCTTGACCCATTCTTACAGAAACGGCCTCCTCGGCCACGCAAAAGGTACCGCCAAAGCCACAACACTCGTCTTTTCTATCCAAAGTAACTAATTCCAAGCCTTTAAGGTTTTTGAGAAATTGCTCTGGTTTTGAGAAAAAAGGAGCATTAAGTTCTGACATTTGGCTCAAATGTAAACCTCGTTGCCCGTGGCAACTTTGGTGAAGCCCTACTTTATGTTTAAACTCACCTTCGAGGCTTTCGATTTTTAATATGTCCGTAATAAACTCTATTAATTCATAAATTCTGCCTTTCAGAGGAATGTGTTCTTTTACGTGTAAAGTACAACTTCCTGAGGGAGAAACTACGTAGTCGTATTCGTTAAAATTATCTTGAAAAAGTTTTGTGCAATCACCTGTAATATGCTCATAGCCAGAATTGGCCATGGGCTGCCCGCAACAAGTTTGATTTGCTGGAAAATGCACTTCACAACCCAATTTCTCCAATAATTGCAGTGTGGCAATGCCAACTTTAGGGTAGAATTGGTCTATGTAACAGGGTATAAATAGGGCTACTTTCATTTGGAATATTTTGAAGATAAGGAGCCAAAATATTTTATTATTTCTCTAAAGTTGGGATTATCAGACTTGAGTATTAGCGAGCTATAAATTTTATTTTTTTCTATATCAATAATTTCAGCATCCACTTTAAAATAATCGGAACCTTTAAAATATTCTGCCCAAGAATCAAATTTTCTTTTTCTTGCAAGCTGTCTTGAGTCCGATGAATCACAAATATAAATTATAACATCATCGGATTTTTTTGAGAAAAAATCAAAAACTATTTCAGCAATTGTAGAAGGGATTTTATCATCCTTTCCAACACCTATTTTCCCTTCCAAAATAACAATACCTAACTCAAAAGCATTATTACTTATAACCTCAGAGTAACCGAAAATATAATCTGAAGGTTTAAACTTGATTTCAAAAACAACTTCATTTATTGTTTTGAATATATAGGAATGGCTGACTCCTCCGGCAAATTCAAAATCATAATAATTTTCAAACTGGTTGCTTCCTTCCATTTTTCTCTTGGAGTCTCTTCTTGATTTCTTGAAATTCACTAGTTTTGGCAAAAGCCTTGGACTCTTCTTGCATTTGCTTTTTGGACTCTAATAATTTCTTTGCAATTTCTATAGCTCTAGGGTTACTCGGCCCGTTACTTTTTATTGTTATCGTAATCATTTCGATTTAATATTATGTTTCAAATATACTAACAATTAATATCACAATCCAGTTGCAACGGTTTTCAGTCCGCGTTCACCTATCAAAGCCTTACGAACTTGTAAATCACGGAAAATACCGATAGGTGAAATAGCCGCTCCTGCTCTCAACCTTGCTTCGGCCACGATTGGTCTTACGTCTGTGCGATAGGCAGCTTGGATTATTTCTTGAGCTTTTACCACATCGTTGGAATCACGAGCGGCTTCTAATGCTTTTGCATCAACTAAAAGAGACTGAGCATAAGCAACCATAATGGCTTCTACCGATTGCAATAAATCCTCCAATGGATCTTTGATGTTATGCGAAGCATCTATCATCCATCCAAAACCAGAGCCCAACTCAAAAGGGGAATTATTTGGCTGATCACCTTGAGTCAATTCATTGAATATCAAAAACAACTGATAAGGATTGATACTTCCAACAGTTAGGTCGTCGTCGCCATATTTTGAATCGTTGAAGTGAAAACCACCCAATTTACCTTCCATCATTAAGAGACTTACTATTTGCTCAATGTTGGCGTTTGGCAAATGATGACCCAAATCCACCAAAGTGAATGCCTTTTCTCCCAATTTTGAAGCATACAAATGTGATTGTCCCCAATCCCCAACTGTCATCGAATAAAAGTTCGGTTCGAAGGCTTTGTACTCTACAAACATTTTCCAATCAGCTGGTAGTGCTGCATATATTTCTTGCAAACTTTCAAGTGTATTTTCGAAAGCTTTTCTGAAATTTAATTGACCAGGAAAACACGAACCATCTGATAACCAAACCGTTAAAGATTTAGAACCTAAATCAACACCATGTTTAATAACCTCAATGTTATGGTCAATTGCTTGCTTGCGAATGGCCTTATTAACATTTTGCAAAGAACCAAACTTGTAGCTTAATGCTTGGCCTGCTTGATCTTGAAAAGTGTTCGAGTTTACTGCATCAAAAGCGAGACCGTGCTGTGCAGCAAGTGTCTGAATGTCTTTTGGAGATGTTGGAATATCCCAAGGAATGTGCAATGAAATGGCTCCAGAAGTTTTGTTTAACTTATGCAAAAGTCCTACGTCTTCAATTTTTTCTTCCAAACTTCTTGGTTCACCGCCACCTGGAAAACGTCCAAAACGAGTACCACCAGTACCCAATGCCCAAGATGGAATGGCGACTTGGAAGTCTATTAATCGTTGAATTATTTTTTCAACACCTTCTGTTTCGTTTTTGGCGAAATCAAAAAGTACCTTATGTTTAGCCAATTGCTTGGCGTTATGGTCGTCAATTATATTTTGAGAAATTATCATCTTTTGTTGTTTATTGAACACGGGTTAACACAGATTAGACACGGATATTTTTTTGATAGATTATGTACAAACCTGCTAAAATATTATTTAAATGGGTATAAATTTCAAATTATTATCATACACTTTTCTTTTAAAATCTGCTTTTTTCCCAAAATTGAAAAGTAAGCCTACTTCGATATTCGTTCCTCTAAGATAATTAAGTAATTGGGCTTCATTCTCTTCAACTAAATAGTCAGCGGCTTTTAATTCAATAATCACTAAACCCTCAACCACTAAATCAGCAAAATACTCTCCCACTTTATAGCCTCTAAACCAGACATCAATTTTCTTTTGGGCAACTACTTCTAGTTCTTCTTGCTTTAAAGCCACAAACATAGCATTTTGATATACTCTTTCTAAAAAACCATAACCCAGTTCATTATATACTTGATAATAGACTTTTATGATTCTTTTTGTTAGTTCATCGTGCTTCATTTTTAGATTAGATTTAGATTTCTTATCAATATGTGCATTAATGCAGATTAAGAACCTACTTTATCATTAATTTCTTAAAAAAAATAAATGATTATAAATTTTTATCCGTGTCAAATCCATAAAATCCGTGTGCCCTAAAATCACCTATAAAAGCCCATAGCTACTCCGCCATCAACATTTATAGCGTTTCCTGTTGACTTATTTAGCAATCCACCCACAAATGCGAAACATGCGTTGGCAATATCATCTGGCAAGATAATTTCATTCAGAAGCGTTCTTTTGGCATAATAAGCGGGCAATTCTGCAACCGTAATTCCGTAGGCTTTGGCACGGCCTTCGGCCCATCCTCCCGCCCAAATATTTGAGTCAGAAATTACGGCATCAGGGTTCACTGTATTTACTCTGATCTTGTCAGCACCCAACTCTGCCGCCATCAATCTGGTCATGTGAGCTTGAGCTGCTTTGGCAGATCCATATCCCGGATTATTTGGTCCTGCTACCACAGCATTTTTAGAGACAATATTTACGATATCTCCTCCAATTCCTTGCTTACGCATAATAGCTACGCCCGCTTGAGATACTATAAATTGGCCTTTTACTAAAATATCATACAGTCTATCCCACTCTTCAAGGCTATGCTCGGCTATTGATTTAGAAATACTGATTCCTGCGTTATTTACAACAATATCTACGCCTCCAAATGCCAAAGCCGCGTTTTCAAAGGCTGTAAATGTAGAATCCTTGTCGGTTACATTTAATAAGGTAGATGCAACGGCGTCTTTACCGTAAAGCTTTAAAAACTCTTCAGTTGCAGTATCTAATCTTTCCTGATTAATATCGTTCAAAATCACACAAGCACCTTCTTCTGCAAATTTTTTGGCAATTGCTTTTCCTATTCCGCCTGCACTGCCTGTTATCAGAGCTATACGGCCAGAAAGAGCCTTGGGTTTTGGCATCCTTTGTAGCTTAGCTTCTTCTAACAACCAATATTCAATATCAAAGGCTTCCTGATGTGGAAGGGCAGTATATTCCGAAACTGCCTCCGCACCTTTCATTACATTTATGGCGTTGGTATAGTATTCTGAAGCCAAACGAGCCATGGTTTTGTCTTTAGCAAATGTGAACATTCCTACACCCGGATAAAGAATTACCACAGGATTTGGGTCACGCATGGCTGGTGAATTGGGATGTTTACAAGCATCATAATAGGCTTTGTAACCTGTTCTGTATTCTTCAAAAACTGTATCCAAATAGGTTTTGTCTTCTATTTTGGCTGGTTCTAAAACCAATGGAGCGATTTTAGTTCGCAAGAAGTGGTCAGGACATGAAGTGCCCAAAGGAGCCAACTTTGCCAAATCATTAGAGTTGATAAATTCTAAGACACGGCTGTCATCTGTAAAATGACCCACCATTTTACGTTCTGAAGAGCAATAACCTCTCAATGTTGGAGCCAAGGCCGATGCTTTGGCCTTTCTATCAGTTTCTGAAAGGCTATCAATTTTCTTTCCACCAAAAACTGGTCTCGTTTTTCCGAAATTATCCTCCAAATATTGAGCACATTTTTCGATAACTTCGAGGGTATTGATATAGCTAGAATATGCGGTATCGCCCCAAGTAAACAAACCGTGAGAGCCCAACATTATTCCTTTTAGTGTGATGCCTTTGGCTGCGGCCTCATTTAAGCAAGCTCTGAGTTTTAATCCCAAATCAAAGCCTGGCCTTTGCCAGCCCACCCAACCGATTTCGCCGTTGAATAACTCATCAGTTATTTTCTTTCCGTCTTTTGCAGCTGCAATTGCAATAGCCGCATCTGGATGAAGGTGGTCTATGTGCTTGAACGGTAAAAATCCATGAAGCGGAGTATCTATAGAAGGGGCTTTTGAAGCCAAGTCAAAAATACAATGATTGAAAAGCTCCACCATTTCGTCTTCATGGTCGATGCCTTTATATACATTTTCAAGGTTTAGTAGCCTGTCCATATACAAGGCCGCACAACCCGACTTTTTCAAAGTGCCTATGTCGCCGCCCGAGCCTTTGATCCACATCACTTCTGTTTCTTGACCTGTAAGTGGGTCTTTATCAGTGATTTTTACTGAGGTGTTTCCACCGCCATAATTGGTCAACCGCAAATCGGCCCCAAGAAGATTTGAACGATATATAAATAACGCAACTTCGTCGCCAGCCATTTCTGCAGCTTTGGCGTCGTCCCATAGGTAACTTGCGTGTTTGAAACTGTCTTTGTTAAATGACATATTTAAATGTATTTTTTTTATAAAATCTAACACAAAAGAATGGTAAAGGTTTACTATAACTGTCCTTTACTGTACTGATAAATCACTATTCTGTCCAAGAATTTTGACCTTTTAGAGGCATACAGCCAATATATTCTCCTGGAACTGGGTCGTAAACCAAAACGTTTCGACCGATTTCTTCGGAAGTATAAAATCCAAATAATGTTAAGCCCTTGATTATCTTGAAGAAAGTAGGCTGGGGAGCATCTTTTTCAAGAGCTATGCCCCACATACTTAATCCCGAGCGAGGTTTTTCTTTGTCGAGCTTTTCCAAAAACTCTTTCTTTTGGTCTGCTTTCAATAATATAAAATTGGTATCATACTTTGCTTTTACCTCATCTTCAAAGGATTCCAATCCTTCTACCAAACTTTTCTGAGAGGCCTCATCCATTGTTTCTTTTACCATTTTGTCAATAAACTGCGGAACTGCCATTTCTTTTGCTCCAGGAGTTTTGGTTTTTGGAAGAATGGATTCAGCTATATCTGCTATCAATGCCGCTTGATTGTTTGTAAAAAAGGCTGGCTTCCAATCTAGGTTGGCCTGAGTCTGACACGAAAGTAGCATTTCAGACATTGAAATGCCTGTCAAGGTTAATCCAAGTGCTGCGGCTGTATTTTTTATATAATCTCTTCTGTTCATTGTTTGTTTCTTTTACTTATTGAGACGCAATGCGTCTTGCTTTGCTTAGACGCATTGCGTCTTATTCTACCTAGACGCAATGCGTCTTATTCTGCCTAGACGCAATACGTCTTATTCTGCCTAGACGCAATGCATTGCGTCTTTACCCACTCCTTGAGACGCAATGCATTGCGTCTTTACCCACTCCAGACTCATAGGTTATGCTTATTGAGTTGTTCTACTGCATAGTTGGCTGCACGAGCTGATAAGGCCATGTAGGTTATCGATGGATTCACGCAGTTTGAGCTTGTCATACACGCTCCGTCAGTAATGAACACATTTTTTACAGCGTGCAACTGATTATTTCCATTCAACACCGATGTCTTGGGATCGTGGCCCATTCGGGCAGTTCCCATTTCATGCACACCTACACCCATTCCACCCGAATTATCAAAAGATTTTATATTTTTAAACCCTGATGCTTCCAACATTTCAACAGCATCCGCTTTTATTTGCTTCCGCATCTCCAACTCATTTTTCTTAAATCCGGCATCGAAAACTATCTGTGGAATTCCCCATTTATCAGTTTTCGAAAAGTCTAAGTGCATTTTATTTTCATGATAAGGCAAAACCTCGCCAAATCCCATCAATGACATGCTCCAGCCGCCAGGTTTGTACAGGGATTCTTTGAAATCAGCACCAATACCTACTGCATCACCTCCTCTACCCCAACTGCTCCTTCCCGAAGCTCCTTGAAAATCATAACCACGCAAAAAGCTCTTATTCTGTGTTTGAGCATCAATGTTTACATATTTTGGAATAAAAATACCCACAGGCTTACGCCCTTTGTAATAATCTTCCTCCATACCGTCAAAATCGCCCATGGCTCCCACATGATAATGATGATCCATAATATTGTGCCCCAATTCGCCCGAATCATTTCCCATTCCATTCGGAAAACGGTCGGATTTGGAGTTCAGCAAAATCTGAGCTGTGGACATAGCCGAGGCATTCAAAAATATAATTTTTGCTTTGAAAGTGTGCTCCTCCATGGTTTCGGCGTCTATCACTACCACGCCAGTTGCTTTTTGTGTTTGGTTATCAAATAACACCTCTTTCACCACTGAATGCGGTCTAATAACAAAATTACCCGTATTGTTTGCAGCAGGTAAAGTTGAAGAATTCGCACTAAAGTAAGCCCCAAAAGGACAACCTCGAGAGCAGCGGTTTCTGTTCTGGCATTTCCCTCGGCCCAATTTAAGCTGCTCCTCAGTGGGTTCTGTCAAGTGAGCTACACGACCAGAGGTAACGTATCTACCTTTAAATTTGCTTTGAATTTGAGACTTAAAATAATCCTCCAGGCAATTTAGAGGAAACGGTGGCTGAAACTCTCCATCAGGAAAATGGCTTAAGCCAAGTTTTTCGCCACTTATGCCAACGAATTTCTCTACATAACTATACCATGGAGCTATATCTTTATATCGAATAGGCCAATCTATGGCTATTCCTTCGCGGGCATTGGCTTCAAAGTCATGCTCGCTCCAACGATAGGTATGTTTGCCCCAAAGCAAACTTCTACCTCCCGTGTGATGACCACGAATCCAGTCGAAAGGTTGAATTTCTTGATAAGGATTATCTAAGTCATTGGTCCAGAAATGTTTGGTATCTTCACCCACAAAACCGCTTCTGATCTGAATATGATGTTTTTTTCTGTCTTCAGCAGTGAGGGCACCTCTGTGTTCCTTATCCCATGGGTCTTGGTTCATGGTCGGATAATCTTCCAAATGGTTAACCATCCGTCCTTTTTCTAAAACAAGTGTCTTTAGACCTTTTTCTGAAAGTTCTTTTGCTGCCCAGCTCCCACTCATCCCTGAGCCCACCACTATGGCGTCATAGGTGTTTGTTTTATTGAGTTTTGTATTCAGATTGGCCATTAAATATTTTTTGGTTGAACGACTGCGAAATTATGCTTTTGTTTATATAAAACCGACAAAACTTAGAAATAATTAATCAACAAAAATCTGATTTTAAGCTTCAATATTGTATTCTGCCTATAATATTTTAGACAAAATGTATTTTTATGTGCCAAATTGAGATTTAGAATAACAAACCAAAAAAATAAAGCGTAATAGATTTTAAAGTTCTAAAATACAAAAGTTTAAAAAAATCTGACCAAAGCCCAGCGGTATTTAAAATGACCGTTTTAGCAATTCAGAAAAATAATTACAACGCATTTAACAATGAAATTCTCTAAAGTACTCTTTCTTTTAGCTTTGCTAGGAACAATCTCTTGTAATGAAAATGCCTCCATTGACGCCGAAGGAGCCACAATCACCGCACTTACCTGCTCAAACGCCACATTTTCAGTCGCTGCCACGAGTGGAGCATCATACACAGCCACTGCGAGTGTTCCTTATACAGGTGGCAACGGAGTTGCTTATACTGCCGGAGATGGAGTGGCTTCTTCAGGCGTTACTGGTCTTACAGGAACTTTACAAGCAGGTACTTTGGCTGAAGGAAGTGGCACCGCCAATTTCCTAATCACAGGTACGCCTGCTTCATCTGGCACTGCAAATTTTACCATTTCTTTAGGTGGCCAAACTTGCACTTTGGCTTTACCAGTGGCCGTCTCAAAATCTAGTATTTCTACCCTAGTTTGTGTAGCCGCTCCGGCGAATGGAACAAGTGGAACTGCCTACACGGGCACAGTAACCATGAATTATACGGGTGGAAATGGCGGTGCTTACGATGTATCGACGGCATCATCAATTGGTGTTGAAGGACTGACCGCCACCGTAGCAGCCGGAACATTAAGCAGCGGAGCCGGTAGCTTGGTTTATAGTATTTCGGGAACACCCAGCTCAGCCGGAAACGCAATTTTTAATTTAAGTTTAGGTGGGCAAAGTTGTACAGTTTCGCTTGTTATAGCCGCTGGAACTTCTGGAACAGCCACTCCTGCTAAAGACACTGTGGTAATAAACTACGCTGGCACAAGTGCCGCCATTAGTAATCCTTACCAAAACGATGGTGTAGCCATAACTTTAAGTGGAGCCGATGTGACCGTAAAATCGACTAATGTTTCCAAAGAAATTGTTTATCTATTGTCAGGAAATGCGACGAAGGGAAGTTTTAAAATATACAGCGAATATCGTTATAATATTACTTTAAAAGGTGCCAGTATTACCAATAGCATTGGGCCAGCAATCAACATTCAATCAGCAAAAAAAGGAACAATCAACATTTTGGCTGGAACAACTAACAACCTTGTAGACGGCGTCACTTATGCCACCAATATCGAAGACCAAAAAGGTGCGTTTTTTAGCGAAGGTCAATTGAGTTTTATGGGAACAGGAACCTTAAATGTGACTGGAAACAACAAGCACGGTATTGTAGCCGATGATTATATAGCCATAAGCGAGTCAAACATCAACATAAAATCTGCCGTAAAAGACGGAATTCATGCCAACGATTACTTCTTGATGGACAATGGAACGGTGACCGTTACATCATCTGGCGACGGCATAGTGGCCGAAGAAGGCTATGTGGCCCTGAATGGTGGCACAATAACAGTTAATAGTGTGGATGATGGTATTTCGGCTCCCTATTCTGGAACAGATGCAACCATAACACCTTACGTTTTGATAAAAGGTGGGAAAATAACCGTGAACACTTCTGGCGAAAAAGGAAATGCTCTAAAAAGCCAAAGCTATACCACCATCAGTACCATAGACGCCATTACCTTGGCCGTGTCGGGCAAAGGGTCAAAAGGAATAAAAACAGGTGGAGATTTTACAATTAATGCAGGCACAGTAAAAATCACAAATACGGGTGCGGCTTACTACAATACCACAGATGCTGACATAGCCGCCCCAGCCGGAATAAATTGTGATAAAAACCTGAAAATAAACGGCGGAGATTTAACCATCACCTGTACTGGCCAAGGTGGCAAAGGAATAAATGTGGACGGCACGGCTACCGTAGGAGGAGGTACCACAAACATTACCGCCTCTGGAGCTAAATTCACCTACAGCAGCTCGCTCACCAGCGAGGCCAAAGGTTTCAAAAGCGATGGAGCATTTGTGATGAACAACGGAGAGCTAAATATATCTGCAACTGACGACGGTTTAAAATCGGCAGCCTCCATAACGGTAAACAACGGAACTATAAACGTAACAAAATCTTATGAAGGCATGGAGTCAATTTTCATCAACATAAACGGTGGAGTAACCAACCTTACAGCCTCAAATGATGGCATAAATACCTCTTACGGAACGGTTTCTGGCGGAACAGAGTCAAACGATGGAAGTAGCCTGACGGTGAGCGGAGGAGTATTGATAGTGACAGGCTCAGATGGTGTTGATGTCAACGGCAATTTCTTTATCAAGGGTGGCACGACCATAGTCAGTGGAAACGAAGGCATTGATATTAACGGTAACTTCATCATAAGTGGTGGAACAATTATAGCCTCAGGGCCAAACTCCAACATGACCAAGTCGATGAGCACCTCATCTACGCAAGTAAGTATGTTCATTAAGTCAAGTGCTTCATTGGCCGCTACATCTATGATCCATATTGAAGATGCCGCTGGAAAAGATTTAGTAACCTACAAGCCTAAAAGTGCTGCTGCGATTTTCCATTTTTCTAGTCCAAATCTTGCAAAAAATGCTGCCTACAAAATATATTATGGCGGTACTTACACTGGAGGAAACTTCACAGGAAATTCTTCGGGATGGGGATTGTACTCGGGGGGTACGTATTCAAACACAGGAGCAACCTTAAAATCTTCTCCTACTACATCAAACTCAGCTGCCGTTAATGCTTTAACTTTCTAATAGTCATTATTATATATATCAAAAAAAAGGCTCTTCAGGATAACCTAAAGAGTCTTTTTTGTTTTACAAGGACTTGAATCAAATATTCCTTTTCTTCATTTCTTTCACCACAAAATCGGCTGCACGAGCTGTAAGTGCCATGTAAGTCAAAGATGGATTCACACACGACGCTGAGGTCATGGCCGCACCATCAGTTACGAAAACATTTGGTACTGCGTGAAGTTGGTTATTGCCATTCAAAACTGATGTTTTAGGATCTCGACCCATACGAGCAGTTCCCATTTCATGGATGGCCATGCCTGGGTAAGATTTATTGTCGTACGAACGCACGTTTTTCATTCCTGCTTTCTCAAGCATTTCCTGAGCATCGTTCTGCATATCTATACGCATTTTGGCTTCATTTTCTTTAAATTCAGCATCAAAAACGGCTATCGGTAATCCCCATTTGTCTTTTTCGGTTTTGTGAAGATACATACGGTTTTCGTGATAAGGTAAGCATTCTCCAAAACCACTCAAGCCCATTCTCCATGGACCTGGTTTGGTTAGAGCCTCTTTCATCTCAGCCCCGAAGGCCTTTGGTTCCGAGCCTTGGTTAAAGCCCGCTCTTGAGCCTCCACCTTGATAACCGAAACCACGCACATAATCGCGTTTGTCGTTACCAATATTTCTATAACGAGGCACATAAATACCATTGGCTCTTCTACCCAAATAATAATTATCTTTGCCACCTTCCCACTCGCCACTAGCTCCTATTTTAAAGTGGTGATCCATCAAATTGTGTCCCAATTCGCCAGAGTCATTCCCCATTCCATTCGGAAATCTGTTGGAAGTTGAATTCAATAATACTGATGTTGAACCCAGCGTACTGCCATTTACAAATACTATTTTGGCATAAAATTCTACTACCTCTAAAGTGTTTGTGTCGATTACTCTTACCCCAGTTGCACGATTTTTATTTTCATCGTACATAATTTCTTTTACAACAGAATCAGGCCTTACTGTCAATCTACCCGTTTTCATAGCAGCAGGCAATGTGGCCGACTGCGTACTAAAATATGCACCATAAGGACAACCCAGAGAGCATTTGTTGCGATATTGACACCCTGAACGCCCCACACCTGTTTGTGCTTTTTGAGCCTCAGAAAGGTTTGCCACACGCCCAATCGTCATTATTCTCCCAGGAAAATGCTCAGCAATTTTTTTCTTAACTTCTTTTTCTACACAATACATATCCATGGCTGGTAAGAAATCAGAATCGGGCAATTGAGGTAATCCCAATTTCTCGCCCGAAATACCTGCAAATTTCTCAACATAAGAATACCATGGAGCCACGTCTTTGTATCTGATCGGCCAGTCCACAGCTATACCTTCTTTTAGGTTGGCTTCGAAATCGATATCACTTAATCTATAGGACTGACGACCCCACATAATTGATTTTCCGCCCACTATATCAGGTCTGAACCAGTCGAAACGCTTTTCTTCCTGATACATCGAATGCGAGTCGTTCATCCAATATTTTTCCGTGTTTTCGTTGTAAGGATAATCTCTTGCTAACTTCGGATGTGATTCTTTCTGGGCTACTGTTAAACGTCCATTATACATCGTGTCCCAAGGATTCTTCATGGCGTTTTCGTAGCCACTTACGTGTTCCAACTGCTTGCCTTTGTCGAGCATTAAAACTTTTAAGCCCTTTTCAGTGAGTTCTTTAGAGGCCCATCCTCCTGAAATACCAGAGCCAATGACGATGGCATCGAAAGTCTGAGCTTTTACTGCATCTATATTTAAATTCATGATTGTTCTTTTGTATTTAAGAGGTTGAAATTATAAAGCCCAGGCTTTTTGGCCTTTTTCCAAAGTTGTACAGCCATCAAATTTACCCGGAATTGGATCATAAGCCAAAGCCTGCGTAGCACCGATTTCAGAAGTAAAATATCCGGTAATGGTTAGATTTTTCATTTCTCTGAAAAAGTCTTTGTTGTACACCGTAGCGTCTTCTATCATTTCGTTTTTTTGTGGGAGTGTCAAATCCACAAAACCTTTTCCAAATTTTGATTTGCTGTCGTCGTTCAGCTTAGCCAGACCATCATAAAACTTCTTTTGTTCGTCTTTTGTGAAACAATCACGCACCACTCTGATGATAAAATTATGGGCTCCAGCCTCTTTGGCACCTGGTGTAGATGTAGCAGGAATAATAATATCAGCTACTTCAGCCAATAGTTTTTCCTGCAAATCGTCGGCCACCAAACCTGGCTCGGAATTCAGCACCTCTCCCATGGCACCGGCCATCAAAGGTGCGGCCATAACGCCCCCAAGCATAAACGTAACCCTCTGTATGAGTTCTCTTCTGTTCATTTTAGATAGATTTTAAGATAATTATATAAGCCCAAGAATCACAACAAAGATATTTTATATTTTTTCAAAAAATAACCATAGAAATGTTTTTTCATCTACTGAAAATAAGGATTGGACTAAAAGGGGAAATATAGAATATAAAACCACAATAAATATATTTAAAAATTAACGAGTCAAAATGAAGATATGTGCCGATGAATCGAATAATCTATAAAACAAAAAGCCACAAAGAATAAAATTCAATGTGGCTTAAATGTAAAAATAAATTCACCTCAAAACTTACCCTTCAAATAGCCCAAAGCCATATCGTAGGCTTCTTTGGTAAGGGCTGGGTCATGTTTAGTATTGCTTGGATTGGCAAATCCGTGGACACCATCAAATATTTTGTAGTCCAGCTTTTTGCCTGCGGCTTTCATGTTTTCAGCAAATTTCTCAATTACTTCTTTCGAAATTCTCGTTTCTGTAGCGAAAAGACCGAGTACGTCAGAATTGAGTTTTTTGAGTTCATTTACATCACTTACTGGCATGCCATAATACATAACCGAACCAACAGTTTGCTTACCTCCCAAAATAGCCGAACGAAGCGACCAAGCACCACCAAAACACCAGCCAACATTGGCTATTTTTGCTTTTTTGCCTGCGAAAGTAGTGGCACCATTTACTATAGCTACCAAACGAGCCTCCTTTGTACCTGACATCAATTTACCCGCTTCTTGAGGATTAGAAGTGGATTGTCCATCGTACATATCTACCGCCAAAACGTTTACATTTTCACCCAAATCTTTGTAGAATGTATCTGATTCACGTCTGATATAATCGTTCAATCCCCACCATTCTTGATACACAAATAGCCACTTATTTGATTTCTTTTTGGCTTTTACCAAATAACCTTTGCTATCTGTTCCATCCGTTGTTTTGAAAGTTACATTGGTTCCTACTCCAGTATATTGAAGTGGAGCTGGTGCAAAATGCAAGGCCTGAAACTCAGGATCAAGTGCAAACTGACGCATGTCATCACTCGGAAAAGTATGACAAATGGTCATAGGTTCTGATTTTGTGTCTAAATTATCAAAACTCGGAACAAACAGGACAAACGAAAAAATAATAGGAAGGATAAAGCTTAGTTTAAACATAGTTTTGTTAAGGTTTTAATTTTATTTACTACGGATATTTAATTCAAAAGGTTAGAACTAACGCAATTTTTTTACCACAGAGTACTTCAAAGTATTCGCTGGGCGTTTTTGAGTTTCACAAAGTTTTTATATTGCACAATTTTAACCATTTCAAGTTTTGTAATATCTTAGATATTCAAGACTCCGTAAATTTTCTAACAAAAAAACCGTCAATATGTTTCGACGGCTTATTTGGTAGGTGAATGTTCTTTACTTTGCTGGTTTGGGTCTTGGCTTCATTTTCAGGCTATCAGCAGGATAATGTGCTTTCAAAGAATCCATTTGAGCACTGGCCCAGCTTACTATTGCTTCTCTTTGAGTGTCTGTAAGATTGGCTTCTTTGTGCAAACCAAAATAGGTGTATGACTCCAATGGCATCTCTTTTTCTTTGACCATTTCTATTGTCTCTTCCAGCTTGTGGTTTTGAACAGCTATAGGTAATTTTGTAAAAGTAGAGATATTGAAATGTTTCTTTCCATCTACCACATGATGATCTAAAAACCACGCAATGGGCTGAATATTAGAGTACCACGGGTAGACAGTCTTATTTGAGTGGCAATCGTTACAAGCCACTTCAAACGTCTTTTTGACATCGTCTGGCATATCATATTTGGTGGTAATGGCGTAAGTATTGTCGTCAGAAATGTTTTTTTCTGGTTTTACAAACTGGATAGCAATCAAAACGACTGCCAGACCGATAAAGATTTTTTTAAGCATTGTACTGTTTATTTTAGGTGATGTATAAAAATTTGCGTTTGGAATAATTGAAATCTTAATTTACAAAACATATTTAAGATTATCGTAATCCTTAATCGCTAATTTCTTATTTTTTCTGAAACTCACCTGTTGCTCTGATAGCGATTTCGTCACCCACCATCACGTTTTCCAGTTTTCCTCCAATGCCGAATTCGCTTCTTTTAATTGTTCCAGTAGCTTTTATGCCCAACTGTGGTATTTTGTTGTTTGGATTTGGATGAGCCATTGGTCCGTTCATAGTAACATCTAATGTGATTGGTTTTGTGATACCTTTAATAGTTATATTTCCAGCCATTTTATATTTATTGCCTGATACTTTGGTGAGTTTGGTACTTTTAAAAGTTATCGCAGGAAACTTCTCGACATTAAACATATCCTCGCTTTTGAGGTGATTGTCACGCATTTCTAAGTCGGTGTTGATACTGGCCGACTCTATCGAAATCTCAAAAACTGCATCGGACAAATCATCTTTGGCGGCAGTAATTTTTCCATCAAATTTCTTAAAGTAACCATCCACTTCAGACAAACCGTGGTGCTCGGCTATAAAAGTAAATTTGGTATGACCTTTGTCTATGCTCCATTGGGCAAAAGTAAAGGTAGAAACTAGCAAAAATGCGATTGACAAAACTGATTTTTTCATTGCTTTAGGTTTAATTATACTATCTGAGACTATTACACAAAGGTACACTAAGGAGCCACGAAGGTTCACAAAGTGATATCTTAATCTTACACAAAATATCAAATACTTACTGTGCTTATTTTTAGCTTATTCTTTTTATTAGATTGAATAATTTCGTTGGCGACAATGACGGTATTTCCGACTGTTAAGCCAGTTACGTTGGTTGAGTTTGCTGAGCCTTCTATCCATGTAATCTCCGATACTTTGTTGTCTGCGATTTTCCTGAAAGCAATTTGAGATGGGTTGTTTTCATCTTTGTTTTGCTCCCAAAAAAGTACTGAAGCCGAAGGTATTTTTACCAAATATTGATTTTTGGCAGAAGCATCGTCCAATACAAAAAGCCTTTTACCTTCGGTAGTAGCTACTCTGATACCCATTTCTTTGTCAGTACCTGAAAACCACGAAACCAAGCCTCCCTTGCCATTGATGCTAGAAACCGCACCGCTGTGAGGGCAACCATTTATTTCCCATTTGTCGTTGAAAACTATTTCGGGTTTAGAGAAAGTTTGGCCATTGTCTTTAGAAGTCATGCGGGCTATATCTCTGATGTTGTCATTATTATCTCTGTAAAAAACATTTAAAGCTCCATCTGCATCAATCAAAAAATTAATAGGACAACAGTCACAAACAACAGGATCAATCAATCGCTCAGGTTGAAAAACACCATCTTTTGAAGTTACCAATCTCAAGTCTCTTTCTTCGTGTTTGGTGCTATTGGCCACGTCTTTCAGGTAAGCAACTGCAATTTCGTCGTTGCTCATCACAATGGCATCAAAAAAACCTCTTACTATTCCTTGCTTGGGGTCAGAATCTACATTTGCTGGTTTTGTCCAAGTATTTCCACCGTCTTTTGATTCACAAAAAACGATGTTGCCCGAACGACCTCCTCGGCCAGAAGCATTGGGAACACTTTCACCACGATTGGTAAATATGGCCACCAAAGTTCCGTTTTTCTTGCTCAACACTTTAGCTCTCATCATACGGCTATTACCGATGCCATTTCCAGAAAAAATCACCTTTTTGTCAGAAAATGTCTTGCCTTGGTCTTTAGAAAAAGCCACACAAAACGATACCAAACCTTGGTCGTCTTTCTCGGTCCAAGAAAGCATCACATCGCCAGAGGCAGTTTTAGCCAACAATGGCATGCTGTAGGCTTTATTTGGATCGTTTTCAAAGGGAATATCTGTTGTTTTTATGGACGCATTATTTTCCGTTGCAGAATTTATACTAGACTTATTTTGAGGCATATAAGCACAAATGGTCATTTCCGAATCTTGATTGGTATCAGTAGAAAACATTGAAACCAAAAGGCCAAGAAAAACCAGAGGAATAGTGAAAATCAAACGTATCATATTTTGTGTTTTGTTATAAAAAAAATCGATTAATAAAAATGCAAATCAAATATAGCAAACGCTAAAATTAGAGTTTTATTAAATATATAAAGCGGGAGAAATATTCGACAGATTGGAACAAATGAGGTATAAATTAATACTTAATAAAACAAAAAACCAAGCCACTCAATAATAGAGCAGCTTGGTTAAATATTTTTTTTACAAAAAATAGAATCTTACATCGAATTGCCAATACCCACCAAGAAAATTGACAACATCATGATGGCTATTCCAATCACAAAAGTGCGGAAGGCTTTGGCCGATACGCCTTTCCACTCTTTAAGCCAAAGCCCCCAAAGATTGGCCGTAAGTATGATGGTAGCCATGTGAAGTATCCATGAACTGGCACCGTTGCCGAGTTTGCTTTCGCCCATGCCATAGAAGAAAAACTGCAAAAACCACATGGTGCCTGCTATACCTGAAAAAAGCACGTTACTCACTATTGGTGTTTTGGCATTTGTATAGTCGCCAAAGGTTTTGTTCTTGAAATTAAGATACATACACCACAAAAAATTGGTAGTGAGCCCACCCCACATAATGATAATATAAGTAACGTTGTTCTGAAATAGAGGATTGTTACCCGAAGCCACAGCGGCATCAGCCATTGGTTTTCCTGCTTCAATTCCAAAGTTAAAAAACGAGCTTAAAATACCTGAAATGATGGCTATTATGAGTCCTTTTACCAAACTAAATTCTTTTACACTGGCTACTTTTTGTTCTTTTGTAAGACTTTTTTCCTTCAAAAGGCCGGCTCTTCCTAAAACTGCAATACCGACAATACAAACCAACACGCCTGTAAGAACCATTTGGCCTCCACTGCTATGAAGCATGTCAGTAAAGGTAGTTTTGCCGTCAGTAGGGTTAAAATCGTAATAAATAGCTGGAACCAAGGCACCAAAGGCTGAACAAAAACCCAAAACTACAGAGTTGCCGAGCGACATACCCAAATATCGTACACCCAAACCATAGGTAAGTCCACCGATTCCCCACAACAATCCCATTAAAAATGTAAAATTTAGTACAGAAGAGTCCATGCCAGAAATTATTTCTCCAAAATTTGGAATAGTTAAGTAGGCAGCAATGGGAGGAACAATCAACCAAGAAAATAATCCACCCACTATCCAATAACTTTCCCAAGCCCAGCCTTTAACTTTTTTGAATGGCATGTAGAAACTGCCTGAAGAGAAGCCTCCTATAGAGTGAAAAATGATTCCTAGTATTGATTCCATTGTATTTTAGGGTTGTTTTTTATTAATTTACAAATATAAATGACTTTTTGAAATTCACTCTCCTTTACTCACCTTTTAGCTTTTTTTTTAAAATCACAGTTTTTTTTACCTGAAATAAGTTATTAGGTGGCATCATTTTTGTACGAATTCCACTACTACAAGCACTATAAATAATAGGATTATGAAAAAGATTTATTTCATTCTTATTACGTGCTACCTAATAATTATAAGTTCGAGTGTTTTTTCTCAAAACAAAGTTGGCAATTATGTCTGGGAGGATATCAATGCAAACGGTATTCAAGATGAATCTGTTTTATCTGGAATAAACAATGTACGTGTGGAGTTATATATTCCATCCGGCTCTTCTCCTGACCCATCAACCGATGTAATGTCATCGTTTGTTGTTACCATTGACGATTCGCTGGGAAATCCTGGTTTTTTTGAATTTTCAAATCTTTCAGAATCAGACTATTACTTGGTTTTCAGAAACCCAGGTGGAGATTTTCTTGTCTCACCAAAAAGCAATCCTCTTTCATCCAACCAGTTAGATTCTGATGGAAATGATGGTCTAATTGGAGCCGAAAAAGTTGGCATTACCAATATTTTTCATGTAAGCAGTACCACTCTGGAATATTTTCTAGATCAAGGTTTTCATCACCCATGCTATACCCCAATCACAGCCATCGCTGCTAGTGATTCCCCAGTATGTGTGAATGGCATCCTTAATCTGACGGGAAGTTCTTCAGGGGGCACAATATTTTCATGGTCTGGACCCAATGGGTTTTCTTCAAGCTTACAAAATCCATCATTGAATAATGTAGGCACTTCGAATGGAGGAATCTATACCCTAACTGTAACTGACGGCACAGCATGTAGTGCCACAGCAACTACTAATGTTACTATTGTGGCATCAGTAGGAACACCGTCTTTTGGAATGGGAAATAGTTCTATCAGATGTCAAGCTGCAGGAAGTGTGACTTATTCAGCCGCTGCCTCTAATTCTACAAGCGTAACTTATTCTATCGACATAACAAGTCAGAATGCAGGAAATACCATAAATACTTTGACTGGTGAGGTTAGCTATGCGGCTAACTGGAGTGGAACTACCGTAATTACTGCCACAGCTATTGGGTGTAATGGGCCTACCAATGCTACACATACAGTAACTACGACTCCATCAGTAGGAGTTCCGACATTTGGATTAGGAGCAAGCTCTACCCGATGCCAAAATGCAGCTGTTGTGAATTTTGGAGCAACTGCATCAAACTCTACTAGTATTACCTTCAGCTTAGACGCAACTAGCTTATCTGCCGGAAACAGTATAAACTCCGCAACAGGAGCGGTGACATTTACTGCTGGATATACTGGAACGGCCATTATTACTGCCACAGCACAAGGCTGTAATGGACCTACAAGTTCAACCCATACTGTCACCATAACGCCATCTGTTGAGACTCCTATATTTGGTATAGGGGCTAGTTCTATTAGATGTCAAGGCCTAGGCAATATTACTTATACCGCCACAGCTATCAACGCAACGGGCATTTCTTATTCCTTAAATACTGCAAGTTTAACCGCTGGCAATACTATTAATAACCTCACTGGAGAGGTAAACTACGTAGCTGGATGGTCTGGAACTTCTACTATAACTGCAACTGCTACAGGTTGTAATGGACCAAAGACGGCTAACCATACGGTGACCATAACTCCGACTGTTGGCACTCCGATTTTTGGTACAGGTTCAAGTTCTACCAGGTGCCAAGGTGCAGGAACGGTAACGTATTCGGCAACAGCCAGTAATTCTACGAGTATTACATACACATTGGATGCTACAAGCAGCACAGCGGGCAATACTATTAATGCAAGTACCGGTGCAGTTACTTTTTTAAATGGATATAATGGATCTGCAATTATTACTGCGACAGCAAATGGTTGTAATGGACCAAGTAGTGCTAGTCATACAGTAACTATTACACCAAGCGTAGGCACACCAACCTTCACTTCTGGGGTTAGTTCAACAAGATGTCAAGGAGCGGCAACTGTTGTTTATAATGCATCTGCAAGCAATTCAACAGGCATTACATACGCATTAAATTTGGTTAGTACACTAGCAGGTAACACCATAAACGCAAGTACTGGAGCAGTGACATATGTATCCACTTGGGCTGGAACTTCAACAATAACTGCTACAGCCACTGGTTGTAATGGCCCAACTAGTGCCAGTCATACTGTTACAGTTACCCCATCAGTTACTACTCCTGTTTTTGCCTTGGGTAGCTCCTCTACTCGCTGTCAAGCAGCAGGAAATACAAGCTATACTGCAACTGCATCAAACGCAACAAGTTTGACTTATACGCTGGATGCCACAAGTACATTAGCCGGAAACACGATAAATGCAGCTACTGGAGAGGTTAATTTTACCTCCACTTGGAGTGGAACTTCAACAATAACCGCTACTGCTACTGGCTGTAATGGCCCTAAAACCGCAACACATACAGTAACCACTACTGCAAGTGTCGGAACACCTACTTTTGCGTTGGGAAGCAATTCTTTTAGATGCCAAGCAAATGGAAACATTATATACACCGCAACAGCTTCGAATAGTACCAGCATAACCTATTCACTAGATGCTGCAAGCCTATTGGCTGGGAATACAATAAATGCCTCTAACGGAAGAGTAAATTATTTATCAGGTTGGATCGGTGATGCAATTATCACAGCCACCGCATCTGGATGTAATAGTTCCGCTTCAGCATCACATACAGCTTCTAGCACTGCAAGTGTAGAAACACCAATATTTGACTCTGGAGCTAGTTCAACAAGATGCCAAGGGGCTGAGTCAATATCTTATTCAGCAACCGCCACAAATTCAACCAGTGTAGTTTATTCATTAAATGCCGCAAGTTTATCTGGTGGAAACACTATTAACTCCTCAACAGGCGTAGTAACTTTCGTTGCTGGCTGGACAGGAACCTCTACCATTACAGCTACAGCTTACGGTTGTAATGGACCTAAAACTGCCATTCATACAGTAACGATTACACCTACTGTTGGTTCACCAACATTTAGTTTAGGATTGAACTCTACACGATGCCAAAGTGCAGCAAGTATAGTTTACTCTGCGACAGCAACCAACAATACTGGAATTGCCTTTACATTAGACATTAACAGTGTCAATGCTGGAAATACAATAAACGCGACTACTGGAGAAGTAACTTTTGTGAGTACCTGGTTTGGAGTCTCACAAGTAACAGCCACTGCAACGGGTTGTAATGGACCAAAAAGCACCACACACACAGTTACCACAGCTCAACCTTTACAAGCTCCGATTTTCTCGTTGGGAAGTGGTTCGGTTCGATGTCAAAATGCAGGAAGCGTTAATTATTCAGCTACAGCTCTGAATTCTACCAGCATTTCTTATTCTTTAGATGCCACCAGTATAGGGGCAGGAAATACAATTAATGCTTCGACAGGAACAGTAACATTTAGCAACACTTGGTCTGGAAATTCTACAGTTACTGCAACTGCTTATGGATGTTTTGGGCCCTTAACTTCAACCCATGTTATAACTACTACACCCACAGTTGGTAATCCTGTTTTCGTATTGGGAAGTAGTTCAAACAGATGTATAGGTGGGGGAAGTGTTGTATATGCGGCCAATGCTACCAACAATTCGGGCATAAGTTATGCATTAGACAATACAAGTTTGTCTGGTGGAAATACCATAAATACAGCTACTGGAGAAGTAGTATTTGCTCCTGCTTGGTTTGGTACATCTACAATTACGGTAACTGCTTCTGGCTGTAACGGACCAAAATCAACTACTCATACTGTTACAACAGCTCAAGCTGTTCAAGTTCCAGTTTTTGCTCTTGGACTTAGCTCTATACGTTGTCAAGGTTTGGGAACAATAATGTACACTGCAACTGCCGCAAATTCTACAAGCAGAGTTTATAGTTTAGACGCTACAAGTTTGAATGGTGGCAATACCATTAACGCAAGTACTGGTGCAGTTACATTTTCGGCATCTTGGACTGGCACCTCTACAGTAACGGTAACTGCCTCTGGTTGTTATGGCCCAACTCAGCAAACCCACACAATTACAACTACTCCTTCAGTTACAAATCCTGTTTTTGGAATGGGTTCCACATCTATAAGGTGTCAAGGTGTCGGAAGTGTTCAATATACGGCTACTTCAACTAATGAAACATCCCTTACGTACAATCTTGATGGTTTGAGTTTGGCTGGAGGAAATACCATTGATGCCAATACAGGTGTTGTAACTTATTCTGCAGGATGGAGTGGTACTACAAGGATTACTGCTGTTGCCACAGGATGCAGTGGACCAAAAAGCACCATTCATACAGTAACAGTTACGCCTACAGTTGGTTTGCCAATATTCTCACTTGGCACAGCATCAATAAGATGTCAGGTAGCATCTACAATATTATATACTGCCACTTCTACAAATTCAACAAGTATATCTTATGCTCTTGATGGAGCAAGTTTGACCTTTGGCAATACAATCAATACTTCGACAGGTGCAGTTACATTCTTGGCTGGCTGGACTGGAACCTCTACTATAACAGCTACCGCATATGGCTGTAATGGCCCAAGGTCTAGTTCTCATACAATCAGTACCACTTATATCTCTGCAGCCAACGACAACGCTACTGGTTCACAGGGTTCTCCAGTGATAATTGAGGTTTTAAACAATGATTTGGGTGATACTGACCCTTCAAGAATAACAATTGTAAATCAGCCAAGTAATGGTTTTATTCAGATTGGATCAAATGGAGAAATAACCTACCTACCGAACGGAAATTTTTATGGAACTGACCAATTTACCTATAGCGTTTGTTCTAGTAGTTCGGCAGCATGTTGTTCTGAAGCTACGGTGAATGTTCAAATAGAAGAATCTCTAAATGATCCATGTTCTGAAGCTACAAAAAGTAAAACCTACTATCTCCCTTTCCCTGAAAGCACAAGCTTTCTTCGAAAAGCTCTGTGGAGTGCAGGTGGTGGAAGCTTTTTGACAGACTCTGTTAGAACAGTAATCAGTATAAAAATCCCTTATCCTGGAAACACCATAACATTTGACCATTGGGAAGATGGCTATGAAAGCGATATAACAATACCATCGCAAGTTACCACAGAAGTATGGGGAGATGGGATATTAAACAATGGAAGAGCCCCTGGCTACCCAACCGATATTATTCCTGCAGGTGGATATATCCTAATAGATGATCATTTTAGATATAATCCTAGAAGTGCAAGTGACTTTCATTTTGATGGTAAGGACAAAATTTTAAGTTCAAATGATATAGCCATTTCAAAGATATCTGGCGACGCGGGTTCTGCTACAGGAAGCAACAATTTTGATGTCCAAAACCTTAAGACTAACGTTTTCGACTTAACCAGATTTGGAAAATTTTTCGTAATTCCTTTTGGAGAGGATAATACCCTTGGTTCTACAGCAGCCTTCAAATATACAGGTATTTTTGCAAGAGCTTCTGAAAACAATACTATCATAAACCTAGATTATGATGCTGATGGCACAGTAGACATTTCTTCTCCAACCTTAAATGAAGGTGAGGTTTGGTTTTATGATGGCACTTCCTCTACACCAGGCACAGCCACGGATATTAACAATGCGAATGATATTAAATCTGGAGCAATTATTACCTCAACTAATAATTTTGGTGTCGATGTGGTTTTTGGAAGTATAGATAATTATGGAACAAGAAACATTGCCTTACTTCCGGGTAATTTTTATGGCGATGTCTATTATTCTCCTGCTCACACCACCTTAAGTACAGCACCAGTTTACGCATTTTTTACCAATAACTTGGCTACCTCAATTACCATTGATTGGTCTTCAGGTACTGGAGCCTCTGGTTCTTTTGCTTTAGCAGGAAAATCTTATGGATATCTGGACCTAAATCAAGCGGCGGCTTATAAGTTTGCTAGTAGAAATGGTGAAGCATTTACGGCTGTTGCAGTTTTCGACGCAGATGCTGATGGAAGATCTTTTGACTGGTCTTTCAACATGATACCCGAATCTAGACTTTCAACATTTGCTAGTGTGGCCTGGGCACCAGGAAGTAGTAACTTATCAGGAAACTTTAACCCAGTTTGGGTAACGGCACCTACAGCTACTACGCTTTACATAAAATATGATGGTAATTTAGCATCCCAAACGGCAACTACAAGTCCATGTGGTATGCCTTACGATATCGCTGTTCCAATCACCGCTCTTCAATCTTATAAAATCTTAGATCCAGACAATGACCAAACTGGCCTTTCGGTTTTTACTTGTGATGGAACAAAGATAGCAGCCATTTGGGGACAAGATCCCAATGGAGCACCGGCAGGGTCTCCAGGTATGGATGTGGGTTACGTTATGGAGCCTCGTTGTTTACAACAATTGATTATTGCTAATGATGACATTAGTGACACAGAACCCAACATTCCAGTAATAATAGATGTTCAAACCAACGATTATGGGTTTTTATGTACCCCTAATCCAAACTCTATAACTACGCTTGGATTGTTGCAACCAAGTAATGGAACTGTAACTATAAACCCCGATGGAACTTTAACATATACGCCAAATAATGGATTTCAAGGAACCGATGAGTTTGAATACAGACTTTGTTCTGTTGAATATCCTGGTATCTGTGACGTGGCTTTAGTGAAAATAAGAATATCTACTTGTATCGCAAATTCTAATGAGAATCTTTTCCGAGGTAAAGTGTTTGTTGAATCATTGCCAGACGATGGTATATATAATGGAGAAGCCCCAGCAGTGGGTGTAAAAGTTGATTTGTACCTTGATGCAAACTGCAACGGTGTTGTAGACATTGGAGAAGGGATAACAGAATCCACTGTTTCAGATATTTCTGGAAACTACACATTCAGTACAAGAGATGGCAACAACGCTAGAGACGATTTTGACCCTTCTGTTAGCTACTCTGGCAACGACGGTGGCCTAAATTGGAACAATAATTGGACAGAGTCAAGCGATGATGGAGTGGTAAATACAGGCGATGTAAGAATAATGACAGACGGATCTGGGTTTGGAAACGCCATTAGACTTTCTGGACCAGTAAATGGAATAAACAGAGCACTTACGTTCAACAATACCATAAGTGCTGTTTTAAAATTCAGCTATCGAAGACAAAGCTTGGATCGACAAGGCGAAGGTGTAAATGTATTAATAAACGGTACTACAGTTTTTACTTTAAATGATGGATTAGCAGTAGGTACTGATGTTAATTACACAAATGTATATTTGCCCATAACGGCCTACGATCCTAACGGTGTAAATACTTTGCAGTTCATAACCAACGGATCAGTGTCTACAGACGACTACTTTTGGATTGATAATATAGAGTTATCTTTTTACAAAAATCCGCCCGTATGTTATGTAGCTAAAGTAAACACCAGCAATACCAATGGAGCATATATACCTGCTACTTTAAATACTCAAACCGCAAGTTTTGTAGTATTGGGAGTTTGTGACAAAGACAACTATCTTGGGGTTTTGCCAAAACTTATTAGTAGTGATGACAACGCATTTACGTCGGTTGACAAAAATGTTGTGATAAATGTTCTTCAAAATGATATAATCGGAAAACCTGATACTTCTAAGGTATCATTTACTGGTGTTACTATTTTACCTTCAAATGGAACAGTAAGTGTAAACTCAAACGGAACAATAAATTATACGCCAAATCAAGGTTTCACAGGAGCTGACCAGTTCGAATATAGAGTTTGTAGCTTAGAAGACCCCCAAATTTGTGATGTGGCCTTAGTAAATATTACTGTTTCGTGTGCTTCTTCTCCATTGATCAATGAAATTAGCGGAACTGTTTATATCGATAATAACAACAATGGTTCTTTCAGCGTAGGAGAAATTGGACTTGAAAACACTTCTGTAAATCTGATTTCAGATTTAAACAAAAACGGCATCATTGACCTTGGTGAACCAACTATTGATTCTAAATTGTCTGATAGTAGTGGTTATTTCAATTTTGTCATTAACCCTCTTACTAATAGTTTGTATTATCTTGACCAATTTAATGCAAGTATTACGCCAAATCAAAGTAATGGAACAACCAATTGGACTACTAGCTGGACAAAAATTGGTGATCTTGGAACTTTTGGTCAAAATAACGTACAAATATTAAGCAGCAATGGTCTAAGGATTCAATCTGACGCAAATGTGGTTAGCGGGGCTTACAGATCATTAAATATTACCGATGCTGTTTCTGCAAGTTTATCTTTGGACTTCAACGAACAAAACCTTGATCTTCAGGTTAATGACTATGTTGATTTACAGATTGCAACCTCCGCAACTCCTTCTAGCTGGACTTTACTTAAAAGATTCACGGGTGCTGATGGTAATCAGACAGGTTCGATGACCTTTGATATCACCAATTATAGATCTCCAACCACTACTATCAGATTTGTGAGCTCGGGAAGCTCACTGATGGTTCCTGGAGACCTTGTATACTTTGATAACATCAGAGTAAATTATTCTCAACCTATTGCAAGTCAATATATTGTGCAACTTACCCAACCAATACCGGCTGGATATTCCTTAACAAATCCAAGTCCATCTCCTACCGGCTATTACATTGCTTCTTTTACAGCTGCGGGCCAAGGTACTTGTGGAAACAATTTCGGGTTAGCAGTGACCGATTTGGAGGTTTTAAAAACTGTGAATATAGCTAATCCTTTTGTGGGTGACACTGTAATATTCAATGTAAAAGCAACTAACTTTGGCCCAACCAACGCCACAAATGTGGTTGTTACTGATGTATTACCTACTGGATATGAACTTGTAGCTGTGAGTACATCAAAAGGAACGTGGGTTGGGGCAAGTTGGAATGTTGGGAATATGTTAAATGGTGATTCCGAAGATTTATTCATAACTGCCAAAGTAATAGCACCCGGTGGATATCTAAACACAGCCTCAATTTCTGGAGACCAACCTGAGCAGAATTTAGCAAATAATGAAAGTAGTGCTGCCCCAGTGCCAGTTCCAATTATCGATTTATCACTTGTAAATCAAATAAGCAATAGTAGTCCTAATGTTGGTGAAATCGTCACTTTTACAGTAGATTTATCTAATGCAGACCTCAGTTCAGCCACCAATGTTGAAATAAAAAACATTGTACCAAATGGTTTCACTAATATTATTAATATCAGCAATGGTGGAATTTTATCAGGAAATACTATTACCTGGAATCTTGCTAATGTTACTAACAACAGCAGCCAAACACTTAGTTACCAAGCTACAGTAGCACCACCATTGGTAGGAACAAATTATGCCACGGTGGCCCAAGTTACAGCAGCAAATGAGCAAGACGTTGATAGTACGCCGAATAACGGAATTTCTACTGAAGACGATCAGTCTAGCACTACCGCTGTTCCATTAATTGCAGATTTGAGTTTGGCAAATCAAATAAGTAATGTATTACCTACTGTTGGTGATGTTGTTACTTTTACCGTTACTTTGAACAATGACGGACCAAACACTGCCACAAATGTGGCCGTAGCAAACGTTGTGGCAAATGGATTTGGAACGATTACGAATATAAGCAATGGCGGAGTTTTATTGGGAAATACAATAACTTGGAATTTAGCCAATTTAGCTTTTGGAACAAATCAAACATTTACCTATCAGGCTTCTGTTTTGTCTCCAGGCTCAGGCGTAAGCTTTACAAATGTAGCCCAAGTTTCAGCATCGAACCAGTTTGACCCAGACAGTAGTCCTAACAATAGCATTAGCACAGAGGATGATCAAGCTTCGGTAACAGCAACGTTGCAAGGGGCTGACTTAAGTCTAACCAAGCAAATTAGCGACGCAACTCCAAATGTGGGAGACGTTGTTACTTTCACTATTACTCTGCACAATGCTGGTCCTGACCAAGCTACTAATGTAGCCATTGAAGATATTGTTCCAAATGGATATGGAAATATTATAAATATTACCAATTCTGGAAGTCTTACTGGAAATACAATAAACTGGACAGGCATTAGTATAGCAAATGGTGCGAATTTAATTATTACATACCAAGCCACTGTAAATGCCCCTGCTTTAGGCATAAACTTTAAAAATGTAGCACAAATCGTTGCTTCAGATCAGTTTGACCCTAATAGCGTACCCAATAACGATGTAGCAACTGAGAACGATCAAGCTGAAATCACGGCAGTTCCAAGAGTTGCAAATTTGAGTCTATTAAAACAAGTTAATAACCTTACCCCACAAGTAGGTGAAATAATAACTTTCACGATAGATTTGAATAATATTGGACCAGATATAGCTAACAACATCATAATTAAAGACACGATACCTAACGGATATTCAAGTATCACAAATATTAGTAATTCTGGTGTATTGGTTGGAAATATTCTTACGTGGAATATCTCTACTTTAGCAAATGGCAGTAATTTGATTTTGAGCTATGATGTAACTGTCCAAGCCCCTCTTTTAGGTACCTATTTCACTAATATTGCACAGATTTCTGATGTAGAGGAATTTGACCCAAATAGTAGCCCAAACAATAACAATACTTTTGAAGATGATCAGTCTCAGGTTACTACCATTCCTCAAATTTCAAACCTAAGTATTAGTAAACAAATAAGTGATTTATATCCTCAAAATGGTGATCTTGTTACTTTCACTATAACAGTAAGCAATGCCGGCCCTGATGCAGCAACAGATATTTCTGTGAAAGACATAATTCCGAATGGATATTCTAACATTGGGAGCATTTCGGGTAGTGGAATACTTACTGGAAACGAAATAAGTTGGACTATCGATAGTTTAGCCAATGGTGCTGATACCGTTTTCACTTATCAAGTTCGTGTTGAGCAATCAGGAATAGGAATCAGTCATCGAAACATCGTAGAAATAGTTGGTGCGGATCAATTTGACCCAAATAGTATTCCAAACAACAATGTTGGTACAGAAGACGATCAAGCCGAGATAACCGCAGTGCCTCAGCAAGCTGATTTAAGTTTGACAAAGCAAGTAAATAACCTTAATCCAAATCCAGGTGAGGTAGTTACTTTTACGATCACATTGCATAACGCTGGGCCTAACTTAGCAACAAATATTCTACTTCAAGATATAATTCCAAATGGATACACCAACATCAGCAATGTTAGCAATTCAGGTACATTTGTTGGAAGCAATCTAGAATGGACAATATTAAGCTTAGCAAGTGGCTCTTCAGTGGTCTTAACTTACCAAGCTGTTGTAGAATCACCAGCTCCGGGTATCAATTTCACAAATATAGCCCAGGTCTTTTCTGTTGATCAATTTGACCCGAATAGTACGCCGGGTAATAATACCAATGGAGAAAATGACCAGTCGGAAGTAACTGTAACACCAAACACAGCAAATCTGAGCTTGGTTAAATCTATCAACGATATTTCACCAAATGTAGGTGACTTGGTGACTTTTACGCTGACACTTCACAATTCGGGGCCAAATATGGCTACAAACGTAAGTGTTGAAGATATTATGCCTAACGGATATTATGGAATTACAAACATTAGTAACTCTGGCATTCTAAATGGCTCTATCATTAATTGGACAAACATTTCATTGGCAAATGGCTCAGACTTATTGCTAACATATCAAGCAAGAATTTCCGCTCCAATTCTTGGTAGAAACTTTACAAACATTGCTCAGGTGACCAATTCGGATCAATATGACCCAAATAGTACCCCAAGTAATGATAACCCTGTTGAAGATGATCAAAGTCAGATAACTGCAGTGCCACAAGTGGCCAATTTGAGTTTGACCAAAATCATCAATAATCCTACTCCTAATGTAGGCGATACCGTCACTTTTACTATCACGGTGAATAATGCTGGACCTGATGCTGCTACTGCTGTTGTTATTGAAGACGCCATTCCGAACGGATATGCCAATATCAGAAACATCAGTAATGCTGGCAGTCTGCTGAACGATACCTTGACATGGAGCATCGCTAATATCGCTTCTGCCGCTTCTCAAGTACTTACTTATCAAGCTACTGTGTTGGCTCCA
>NZ_RJUE01000007.1 GCF_024343735.1 Lacihabitans sp. CCS-44 | reverse complement strand
TGGGGGACACCGCTTGGTGGGTAGTTTGACTGGGGTGGTCGCCTCCAAAAGAGTAACGGAGGCTTTCAAAGGTTCCCTCAGCACGCTTGGTAACCGTGCGATGAGTGCAATAGCAAAAGGGAGCTTGACTGCGAGACAAACAAGTCGAACAGGTACGAAAGTAGGATATAGTGATCCGGTGGTTCTGCATGGAAGGGCCATCGCTCAAAGGATAAAAGGTACTCCGGGGATAACAGGCTGATCTCCCCCAAGAGCTCATATCGACGGGGAGGTTTGGCACCTCGATGTCGGCTCGTCACATCCTGGGGCTGGAGAAGGTCCCAAGGGTTCGGCTGTTCGCCGATTAAAGTGGCACGCGAGCTGGGTTCAGAACGTCGTGAGACAGTTCGGTCCCTATCTGTGGTGGGCGTAGGAAGTTTGAGAGGCTCTGATTTTAGTACGAGAGGACCGAATTGGACTGACCGCTGGTGTATCTGTTGTCTTGCCAAGGGCACGGCAGAGTAGCTAAGTCGGGACGGGATAAACGCTGAAAGCATCTAAGTGTGAAACCCACCTCAAGATGAGACTTCCCTTGAGGAACGTTAGAGATTATGACGTAGATAGGCTACAGGTGGAAGTGCAGTAATGTATGCAGCCGAGTAGTACTAATGAACCGAGAGCTCTTAAATTTTTATTTTCAGTCTTTCTCAATCACAATGTTAGCCCCCTAACCCCCAAAGGGGGAATAAAGAGAGCTAACATTAATGTCAAAAGAATTTAGATGTCCAAAAGACAGTCAGAAGAAATAGTCAACTAGATTCCCCCATCGGGGGCTAGGGGGCAGGATTATTCATGGTGTTGATAGGGCGGGTGATCACCTCTTCCCATTTCGAACAGAGCAGTTAAGCCCCGCACCGCCGATGGTACTTGGATCAAACCCGGGAGAGTAGGTAGATGCCAGTTTTTTATTTATGAAACCTCAATACGTAAGTGTTGAGGTTTTTTTGTTTTAGACTGATTATAGAAAGTAATTCTTCTTAATATTTTTTAGTTTTGATTGTAAAGTATAAGTTGTAGTTTCTCAATATTTAAGTATTTGAATAAATTAACATCATTTATGAATTTTAAAGCTGTTTTCGTAACAATTCTACTTTGTTTCTTTTCAAATATTGGGTTCTCGCAAACCAACGATTGGAAATTTATTAAAAAATCGGATGGGATTTCAATTTATCATAGGAAAGTAGGGAGTGGGAATTTGAAAGATGTGAAGATAGAAACAATGTTTGATTGTAATTTAAGTACTATAACTGAGGCTTTATTAGATGTTTCTTCTTTTAATAAGTGGATTTATAAGGTAGATCATTCAAAAGTATTAAAGGTTATCGGCCCGAATCAAGTGGAGTACTATAATAGAATTGATATGCCTTGGCCCTCTTCGGATAGAGACATAGTTGCTATCAATAAGTTGTATCAAAATCTTCAGACTAAAGAGGTGGTTTCAGAAGATATTTGCAATTGGAGGAGTTTACCTGAAAAGAAGGATCTTGTTAGAATCAAAGATTTTTATGCAAAATGGACGTTTGTTCCAACTGCAAATGGAGTGAAGGGTACCTATATATTTCACTCAGATCCAGGTGGAGAATTGCCTGCAGCTGTAGTTAACTTATTTATTGACGAAGGGCCAGTTAATTCGATAAAGGGTTTGAAAAAAATGCTGAAATTAGAGAAATACAGGAATGCTAACTCACACAATATCGTTAACTGATAATATCATTTTATTAGACGAGCTATAGCTAGGGAGGCATCTAAGAATACAATCTTGGCACGAACATTCCTTTCTATCAAAAGTTGACTGTGCGATATTTCTTCAACTATTTGACTAATATTTTCAAATTTGAATACTCTGGAAAATTTTTGAACAAACTGAAGTTCTTCTCCCTCGAGCTTAATTAGATTTTCAGTTCCGACTGATTGAAGATATATTTCTCTTATCATCTTTAGTCCATACTCTAAAAGACTTTTTTGATTTTCTTTGGTCAGAGCATCGAAATCATCAGATAAGGGAATGAGTTTTGCTAAGTCAAAAGCATAGCAATACCGCATCCAATTTGCAAACCAACTTTTCTCATTTTGGTCTTTTTGATCTATTATTTCTAAGGCTTTGTTGATGTTTCCTTCAGATAAAAAATAGATTTGATTTGCCCTTTCTTCAGAGACACCTTTGGTTTTTGTAAGAAAAGAAGTAAGCTCTGCATTGCTGGTATTTCTAATTGCAATTCTCTGTGTCCGTGAAATTATCGTAGTAAGCAACCTATTAGAATCACTGGTTATGAGAAGGAAGAGTGTCTTCTCCGGGGGCTCTTCAAGTATTTTTAATAGGGCATTTGCAGCAGATTGTCCCATTGCCTCAACCATCCATATAAGAACTATTTTGTATCCTCCTTCGTAAGATTTTAGACTTAAATTTTGAATTATTTGGCGGGATTCTTCAACTGGAATATTTCCTTGCTTTATTTCTATGGCTTCAAGCCAATCAGAAAGTGTTCCGTATGGACTATCCTCAAGAAAGTTTCTCCATTCTTTAATAAAATTCTCTGAGAGTATTTTTTTTCCGCCAGCAGTAGGGTAAGCGAAAATAAAATCAGGGTGAGCAATTTTCTTGATTTTTTGACAGGAAGCACATACACCACATGAATCAAAATCCGAGGGTTGTTGGCAATTTATATAGGTAGCAAAAGCTAAAGCCATAGGCAATGAAGCACTACCTGATGCTCCATCGAAAAGTATAGCATGGGCAACATGATTGGTTTTTACAGAATTTATCAAGTGGTTTTTAACCTCTTCCAAGCCAGGTATCTCAGCAAATTGCATTTTCCTTATTGATTATTATTGGACAAATAGCTCAGGATTTCTATTTCATCTGTATTAAGTTGTTTTTCTCTACGTGCCATAGTTGCATTAATAACATCTATTGCTTTGTCAAATCGGTATTTCTCATAACCTTCACTTTTTCCTCCCCAAGAAAAACTTGAAATGTATTTTTCTTGAAATCCTGATCCATATATATTTGAAGAAACTCCAACCACAGTTCCAGTATTAAACATCGTACTGATTCCAGCTTTAGAGAAATCTCCCATAAAAGTACCACAGAATATTTCTTGCGTGTCGTAGAAATCGTGTAAGTCGTAATTATAAATTTTTACACTTTTATAATCATTTTTGAGATTTGAATTGTTGGTGTTGGCTCCTAAATTGCACCATTCTCCTATATATGAATTGCCAAGAAAGCCGTCATGGGCTTTGTTAGAGTATCCCTGAAAAATAGTATTTCCAACCTCCCCACCAACTCTCGAAACTGGACCCAATGTGGTATTTGGTCGAATTTTAGCTCCAAAAGCTACCATTGAATCCTCCCCGATAGAGACAGGTCCAATTAATAAACTACCTTCTTGTATAATCGCGTTTTTACTAATATAAATCGGGCCATTTTCAGCGTTAAAAATAGCTGCTTTAATACTGACGCCATCTTCTATGAAAATATTTTTTTCGTTATACACAGCTGTGTGTTTGTCTTCAATTTTATTTGAGTGACGGTTGGCTGTTAATAAATCAAAGTCTGATTGAATCTGTTGACCATTATTTAGAAATAAATGAGGAAGTTCTTTTATGCAAACAATATCCTGTCCAGAGTAGGTCAGATTTCTATTACCGCTAATTTCTTGTCCACCAAATCCGAATTTTAATGAACTACAAAAAGCTATTGGGAGGTTATTATAAACTAAAGTTTCATTTTCTTTTAGTTCCAAAATAGCTTTTGCAAAATCGGTATTTGGTAAGCAAGACGCATTTATATAAATGTTTTTGTCATCGTAATTTGTAGGAAATTTCTTATTTAAATACTCTTCAGTAAGAAATGACACCTCAGAATCCAGATATTTCTTCCATTTTTCATCTATGGTGAGTATTCCAATTCTTACTTTTCCAATTGGCCGGGTAAGGGTAATTGGTTTTAATTGATTACGAAAGCTGGGTTGGTCAAAAAGAATAATGTTCATCCGAAATTTTATGTTTCGGATGCAAAATTACTTTAAAATCCTTAAACATTATTGTTTTTCAGAAATCTGAATGGCCATTTTAACGGCATTATAAGTATTCACAATTCCAGCAGTAACACTTAACTCTGCAAAATCCTTCTTGATTTTTTCTCCAGGAACATTTACTTCTTGTCCAGAAAGTTTTACAGTAGACTCAAGAATGATATTTTTCAGCTGTTGAGCAGTGAGATTGGGAAAATAAGATTTCAATAAAGCAGCTACTCCAGCAACTGCCGGAGATGCCATGCTAGTACCTTGCTTTTCTTCATATTTAGAACCTGGAACTGTAGAGTAAATAGCTACTCCTGGTGCGAAAACATCAACTCCCTTTTTGCCATAATTCGAAAATTCAGCAGGTAAGCTTTCTCCATCTTCAAAGTTACTTGCACCAACAGTTATCCAATTTTTAACTTCTGTACCAGACTTTAAGATTCTTGTAGGATAATGCACATGCTGGTCAATATCTTCATTCTCATTTCCAGCAGCAGAAACTAGAAGGACACCTTTGGATTCAGCATATTTTACGGCCTCATCTACCCAGTTTTTTTCTGGAGAATAAGGCTTTCCAAAACTCATATTGATTATTTCAGCTCCGTTATCAACTGCATATTTGATTGCATTGGCCACGTCTTTGTCTCTTTCATCTCCGTTTGGTACACATCTTATGGTCATTATTTTGACATTATCCGCTACGCCTTTCACACCAAAAGAATTATTTCTAGAAGCACCTATAATGCCTGCTACATGTGTTCCGTGCATGGCGTCTGGGCCAGTGACTTCGTTGTTGCCATATTTGCTATAGCCAAGAGATTTCAAGTCGTCTCCGATTACTTTTCTAGCATCAAAGTCATTGTTTAGGTTGTAGTTGAGTTCTTCTTCAAAATGTGTTACTCCATCCATTATGTCAGCTTTGGTGGCTCCCATAGCGTTCAAATTTAGCCATACTTGTTTGGCAGCACGCACTGATCTGTCTACATTTTGATCATCAATTTTCTGAACATCTTCTTTGGAAATCGGCGATTTGCCAATAGTTTGACTTAAAATATCTTCGGCTTTAGAAATTTTATCTAACATACCTTTGTACATGGGAAGATACTGAGTTGCCTCGCTTTTTTTATTTTCAATTTCCTCTTTTAAACTTTTCATCAAAGCCAAATCTGCCTTATTTTTCTTTTTATCACGTTTGCTTGGATTGTCTCCATATTTTTCAAAAAGAGCCTTGTATAATCTTACAGATTCAAGTTGTTCATGATTTATATCTTTTCCGTCCGCTCCTCCTATAAAATCCCAACCGTTTACATCATCTATAAAACCGTTGTTGTCATCATCAATCCCGTTGTTTGCAATTTCTTTGGTATTGACCCATATATTATCCTTCAAATCTTCATGTTTGATATCAATTCCAGAGTCAATCACACCAACAATAACCGTTTTTGAAGTTCTATTTTTTAGTAATTCGGTATAAGCTTTTTCTGTGCTCATGCCCCTAATGCCATCTTCTATTATATCAAGATTGTGCCAATTAAACTTGGTTTTTAGATTTTGAGCATTGAGGTTGAAAATAACAAAAGATAAGAAAAGTATTTTTTTCATAAGATTGAACAAGTCTGAAGTCCCTTGATGAGATTTTTTTAAATTAAATAGCAAAATAACGATTTTTTATTGGCTTTAGCTTAGAGCTTGACTGAAATCTTCTAATAAATCATCAATATTTTCGATCCCAACTGATATTCTGAGTAAATTCTCTGGAGAAACCGAATGCAAGCCTTCCGCAGATTTCCTATGGTCCACCAAACTTTCTACTCCACCTAAGCTTGTAGCATGTTGGAATATCTTGAGTTTTGATGCAATTTTAAGACAGTCCTGCTCATTTCCTTTTGTCAGAATAGACATCATTCCACCAAAGCCGTTAATCATTTGCTTTTTTGCAACGTCATGGTTTGGATGAGTGATTAATCCCGGATAGAATACTTTCTCTACTTTTGGATGATTGTTAAGAAAATTAGCAAGTACGATGGCATTGGCACTGTGCTTCTCCATTCTCAAAAAGAAAGTAGAAAGGCTACGGTTCAATAGCCAACAATCTGACGGTGAAGGCACACCGCCTCCGATGGTTTGGTAATCTCTGATGGACTGTGCTGTTTGTTGGTCGATTTTTTCGTTCCAAATCACCACTCCACCTAAAATATCAGAATGACCACCGAGGTATTTTGTAGTTGAATGCATAACAATGTCGATACCCAAGTCAAGCGGTTTGGTGAAGTATGGCGACGACCAAGTATTATCTGCAGCAGAAAGGATCTTGTTTTCATTACAGAGCTTAGCTATTTCTACTAAATCTGCAATTTTTAAACTAGGATTTGATGGAGTTTCTACCCATACTAATTTTGTATTCAACTGGATTGCGTGCTCGATATTTTTAATATCTGACATATCTACAATGCTAAAAGTAATATTCCAGTTTTTGTATAAATTCTCTAGAATTACTCTTGTACCATAATAAATATCGTCGGGAAGTATAACATGTGAATTTTGACCTAGTGAATGAATGATACTCATAGTGGCGGCTTGACCCGAAGCAAAGCATGCAGCATCTGTTCCATTTTCCAGCATGGATAGTTTTTTTTCTAATAATCTCCTGTTTGGATTGGAGGCTCTTGTGTAAATATCTCTACCCTCTAAAAAAGCCCCATTGTCATCTCTTTTGAAAGTTGTACTTTGAATCAATGGAGATACTATGGCTCCTGTATTTTCATTTTCTAATGTTTGATGTATAATCGAGGTCTCTAAGTTTGCCATTGATTTTTTTACAGCAAATTTAAGAAATCGGCCAAAATATTTAGCATTTAGTTAGAGATTCTGTATACTATTCCATTTGGATTAAAACCAGTCAATGGGTTCGTTACTGTAATTTGGTCTTCAGATATTCCTTTTTCTATTAAAAACTCTCTCAATGCGTAGGCTCTGTCTTCAGCTAAAGCTTTATTGCCACCAGAAAGTGGAGAAATTCTGATACTTTTGTTCGCATTTTTCAATTGTCCAAATAATCCATTAATCACGGAAGAGTTGGAGATTTCTGCACTATTCTTTTTGAAAGCCGTACCATTTAATATACTCCATCCAGAAGGGGTTTTTGTGTCCTGTTCTGTAATTTTACTCTCAGTAGAAATTCTAGTTGTTGGAGTTTCATTCTTAATAATTGGTTTTGAACTCTCTTTTTTTGCTTCTTCAGCAGTTGTTTGTTGTTTTGTACCTGATGACTTATTTTCTTCAACGACCTTTTTTTCTTCAGTCGGAGGGTTTTTCTCTAAGGGTATCGGGACGATATTTTTTTCTACGGGCAAATTCGATATCGTAGAGTCAGGAAGGAAGTCTTCAGGGATGAGGTCATCTTGAGGTTTTTCTGTTACTACCGTCATCGGGATTTCGCTGATTTCTTTTTTTGCAAATTTGGCGAAGTATAAAACTGACAAGCCAGCAATGCCCAGAATTAACCAAGGTAAAATTATGAGCCAATTTACTTTTTTATTTGTGCTAGTTTTTGCTTTTTTTTCTGGACTTGAAGCTGTCAAATTAGCTGGAATCGGAGAGTTTACACTCTTTTTGAATTGGAAAATATTATTTATTGCGGGGGGTAATGAATGAATTATAGGATCATTTATTTCTTTAAAATGGTTTCTTAAGCCAACCAAGTCCAAACTGTTCTCTTTCATTGTTTTACCAATAAATCCTAATACTATAGGTGCCGATAAACTTAAAAGTGATGATGCACTTGTTTTACGTATTTCTGAAATCTCAGATACTTTTTCTACCAAAAGTGAAACTTTATTGCCGAGGAAATGGGTAGATATGTTGTTACCAATAGTTACCAGTAGTTGTGTTTTTTCGAAGTTGCTAGAAAACGATTCTATATTGTTTAAGATGTCACCAGTATGGCCACCATCGTTTAATACATTAATGATGTTTTTAAGCTCAACATCTGACTGTGCATATTTCAAAATTCCTGCAATGAATGAATTTAGGCTTAATCCAATTCCTGATTCTACATCCGTGGTTTTTTCTCCTAGAAAAGTCGCTAGGTTTTCTACGGTTTTTGCAGTTATTGTTTTTTTTATTTTTGATAAAAAATCCATCTAATTATTGGTTTGAAATATCTCTTGTTTTAAAACTATTGTAATACTTAAGTGTGGAATTTAGAATTCCATAACCATGTTTAGAAAAAATACAAAAACCATGCCCAATCAATACGAAAAAAAGCTTAGAATATTAGAAATAGTGTTTTGTATTTTGATAATGTGTTGATTAGGATAGTTTATAAAAAAGAAAATCTCCAAAAATTGGAGACTTCTTTTGATCACTAGGATTATTAGTTTTATTGCACTTAAGCCAACTCATTTGCAGTCGAAACTGTAACTACACACTTCGACGCTTTTTTTACCGTTTCTTACAGAAACAGTTTCGGATTGAATTGGTAATCCGGTATTATTGTATAAATAATCAATTTGGGTCTCTTGATCCACTTTTCCTCTGTCGTTGTACACTTTTCCAGAGATCATATTGTTTTCTCCGAAATAAGAAAAGAAGTTGTTGGCGATGCCAACAAAACCAAGAGCGGCAGTTTTGTACACTTCTGGGAAAAATTGTTTTTTAGTATCATATTTTTCTCCAGTAAATGCCAAAGTCTCAAGTTCATCGTTTATGGAAGAATATACTTTGGCCACGTTACTATTTGCATATTCAAGACGGGTTTTGCCAGAAACTTTTCTTCCAAAAAGCTCAACCGTTGTTTTTATACTTGAAAGTTGGTTGTTTTCATTGTAAACAAATTCATTGGTCATGAATTGAATTCCGTTGATTGATACATTACTTTTGTTGATGATATTATCAGCTCCATAAACAAACTTTACAAGGTATTTTTCGGCACTATTTTCTGTAGTGATCTCCATTGACTCTGCGAGGTTTTTGTTGTTGTAACGAAATACAACAACTGTTGGAATAGAATCTCTGCTGAAAACCCGAACTAGTTTACTGCCAACCCATTCGTAGTTTCGAATGTTGCCTGTTGGGCCATCTACTGATAACAGTGGGCATTTTGTATTCTGACTAGCAGGATCATCCTTCTTCTTTTTGCAAGAAAAAATCAACGTAGAAAAAAACAAAATTCCGATAAACAATAAAGAATTCTTTTTCACGTAGGTAGTTTTTATAAATTCACTCGATAATTCTAATTAAGTGGTTACAAAAACTATACCATACTGTAGTTTTGAAGATAGGTGAAACTGGGCGGGATTTATTAAGTTCTATTCAATGTGCTTTTAATTAGTTAGTTATGTGTAATTTTAGGTGTTTGTTTTTATCTTTAAAGTTTTATTAGGAATACTCTCATCAAAGCGAAAAACTAAACTTTTTTAAGAGAATTTTTTATTTTATGGTAGTATTTACATCATGACAATTTCCGTGCCATAATTTCAGATGTGATTTTTGCTGATGAAATAGCAAGGGGAATTCCTCCTCCTGGATGCACACTTCCACCAACAAAATATAAATTTTTTATATTGTTGGAGAAGTTTGGGTGGCGTAGAAAAGCTGCATATCTGTTGTTTGAACTGTTTCCATATAAGGAACCTTGGCTGCTTGATGTATTAATTTCTATTTTAACAGGGTCTAACACTCTCTCGGTAACAATATAAGGTTCAATATCTACACCCAAAATTCGCTTGAGTTTTGTGAGTATTGCAGCTCTAGTTTTTTTTATAATCAATTCCCAATCCTGACCTACATTTGAAGGAGCATTTATGAGTACAAACCAGTTTTCTGAGCCATTTGGAGCGTCTGATGTAATTATTTTGCTTGTGATATTTATGTAGATTGTCGGATCTTCTGAAATGTCTTTGTCTTCAAATTGACGATGAAATTCTGTTTTATAATCATCACTAAAGAAAATATTGTGTAAGCCAAGCTGAGAAAACTCTCTATTTATTCCCCAATAAAAAATCAAGCCAGAACCACTTTTTTCTTGATTTAAAAGTTTTTTTGGGGGCTTGATTTTGGGCATAAGTTTTAAATAAGTAGGCGTAATATCCATGTTACTAACTATTGCGTCATAGCTTTCGGTTATTTTCTGACCTAGTCTTATAGCTTTAGCTATGTCATTTTCAATAATTATTTCATCTACCTTTGCGTTGAAATGAAACCTTACTCCCAATTCCATTGCAAGTTTATATAGGGAATCTGCAATGTGATACATTCCTTTTTCGGGTAAAAACGCTCCAATGTTATATTCCAAATGCGGAATAATGCTCATGGTAGCGGGAGTTTTGAAAGGGCTTGAGCCGTTGTAAGTAGCATAGCGGTCAAATAGTTGAACGGTTTTTATATTACTAAATGACTTCCGATTCAACTGATGGAATGTTTCAAAAATACCCATTTTCAGGATGTTAAAATAGCCTCTAAAGGCCTCTTTAGACAACCATGTAGATAATTTGTGTAAACTTCTATAAATGAAAAGTTCGCTCAAAACCTCATATTTGAATGAGCTATTTTTAAGATACTGCAAAATCTTGCCAGGCTTTTCATGCAGAGTTTCAGCAACGGATTTGTCAAAAAGTTCGTTGCTTGCAGGAATCGTCAATCGTGTTTTATCTTCCCAAAAGTATCTGCAAACTTCGTCTAGCTTATTGTATTTGAAATAATCTTGTGGTTTTTTGCCTGCGGCTATGAATAAGTCGTCAACTAATGAAGGCAGTGTAAAAAGAGATGGACCACCATCAAATCGAAAACCTTCTGAATGAAATTCGTTAAGTTTGCCTCCAGGGTAGTGGTTAGATTCGAAAACTTCTACTTGGTATTTCATGGTAGCCAACCTGATAGCAACCGCCAGGCCGCCGGGCCCACTACCAATCACCGCAATTTTTTTCATTATGTGCTATATTTTTTAAGAAACCAAAGATGACCAACATTGTTTTTAGAATGCTTTTTTTTATTGTTTTTTTTTATTTAAGGGATAAATATTAAGCTTAGAGGCCTTTTTATATAAACTTTTTGGGTAAATTGCGAAATATTTAGTTAAACCTAATAAAGAATTTTTTTCTTATCCCATGGCCAAAATTTTAGTAATTGATGACGAAAAAACCATCCGAGATGCTCTGAGGGACATCCTCGAATACGAAGGCTATGATGTGGATGAAGCCAAAGATGGACAGGAAGGCCTAGACATGGTGCTTGCAAGTCAATATGATGTGGCTTTGTGTGACATCAAGATGCCTAAAATGGATGGCTTAGACGTACTTTTAAAGGCAAAAGAAGAGGGTGTTATTACTCAGTTTGTGATGGTTTCGGCATTTGGAAATGTTGAAAATGCAGTTGAAGCAACCAAAAGGGGTGCCTTTGACTTTATTACTAAGCCACCAGATTTGAATAGACTTTTGGTGACAGTGAGAAACGCTATTGAGAAGAGCAATGACGTTGAGGTAATAAAAACTCTAAAGAAAAGGGTTTATAAACTTAATGAGATAGTTGGGGAATCTCCTCTAATCACAAAGGTTAAAGAAACTATTGATCGTGTGGCTCCTACCGAAGCAAGAATATTGGTTACAGGCCCTAATGGCTCGGGTAAAGAGATGGTAGCCAAGCAAATACATGAGAAAAGTAACAGGTTGAAGAGGCCTCTTATAGAAGTTAACTGTGCTGCTATACCTTCAGAGTTGATTGAAAGTGAGCTTTTTGGACATGAAAAGTGAGCTTTTACTTCAGCTATAAAACAAAGAATTGGCAAGTTTGAACAAGCTGACAATGGCACGTTGTTTTTGGACGAGATTGGAGATATGAGTCTTTCCGCCCAAGCCAAGGTATTACGTGCACTACAAGAACACAAAATAACCCGAGTAGGTGGCGAGAAGGAGATCAAGATAAACGTAAGGATTATAGCTGCCACAAATAAAGATTTGAAAAAAGAAATAGCAGAGGGTAACTTCCGTGAAGACCTTTACCACAGGCTCAACGTGATTCCTATCTATGTACCACCTTTGGCTGAGCGTAGAGACGATATTCCGTTGTTGGCAGATAAGTTTTTAGGCGATGTGGCTGAAGAATACGGTGATCAACCTAAAACGTTTTCACCAGAAGCTATGGAATACATGAAGAATCTTCCTTGGACGGGTAATGTGCGTGAGTTACGAAACGTTGTTGAGCGTTTGGTGATCATGTGTGATGCTATGATTAGTGTTGACGAGGTTAAATTGTATGCTGGTTTAGGATTGTAGTCAGATTTTGTTAGACATAAAAAAAGAGTCGCATGCGACTCTTTTTTTATGTCTAATATTTCAGGATAATAGGTCCAAGAAGACCAGAATCGACTGGTTTCCAGTGCGATGCGTCGAAAGGTTTATATTGGATATCCACAATGTTTATATCGTAGAATTTCTTCCAGTTCACTTTGTTTATGTCCAAGTATTTGATCTCATTGGCCGACAAATTCCTAACCTTGATTTTTATTTCGTTTTGGGTTTTTAGTATACCTTCAGGTATTTGTAAGTTATATGGCAAACTCCAAGCTGTTCCTATTTTGATATCATTTATCCATACCTCGGCAGTTTCTCTTACATCGCCCAATTGGATTTGGGCTGGTTTACTCACAGAACTTTCGGGTAAATTGAAAGTCTTTTGATATTCCCCATAACCATTGAAAAATCCTGCAATTGAGTCTGCAAGTGTCCAAGATTTTAGCAATCTAAATGATTGCGGATTCGGTATATTGGGTTTTCCTTCTGTGAAAACTAAGTTCCAGTTAGAACTCAAATCCAAATTATTTGTATGGCTATTAATGTAATTTGGTTTGAGGTTGCCTTTTTTGGTGTTGGAGAAAAATAGAAATAAGCTCTCTCCTGATTTCAATTCTAGGTTTATTTTTTTTGAGATTCCTGTTTTTTTTGCATCGATTTCGTGCCAAGAATCGGCTTTCGGGTTGTATAAATAGTTGTATTTGTATTTGTTTTCAAAAGTCAATTCGCCTTTTTCAAACAACTGGTGTTGATTAGCAATGAAATATAAAAGGCCGTCTTCGTAGTTTTTTCTTAAGTAATCCAATCCTTTGTCTTGAATGACCTCTCTCTTTACTGTCTGTGTTTTTAGTTTTGAAATAACCGATGTGCTTACTGTATTTTTAAGACTGGCTAATTCCCTCACGAAAATTTGCTGATTTTTCTCCAAGTCCAAATATCCAGTTGTTTTCTGTGGTAGAACTTGTTCGAAAATGGGTTTTATTCCAGCCGAATTCAACTTTTTAATAGCCTGTAAAGTCTGAAGTGGAATGTATTCTACTTCCGGAATTATGATTGTTTTGTAATTTGACTTGCTTAATTTCTGTTCAGCCATTTGGGTTATTTGCAAATCTGATACAAAATCAAAACTGTAGCCTGCGATTTCCAAATCTTTCAAAAGTTGACGGTATTTATCATTGAAAATGCCATTCTTTTCGATATTGTGGACGTCCATCATATAAACGCCCTTCTTTGGTTTATGCCATAGGTCTTGAATCGGGAAGTATACTAAAACTTCATTGTCAGTAGTACTCTTTTGGAGTAAGTTCTGGCAGTTTTCTATGTATTTGTTGAGGAGCGGGAGTTCGTTCCAAAAGTGCGAGTTGAAATTGAAGTTGGTTGAGGCATAAAACATCCAGCCCGGCCATGGTGCATCCACCGGTGTGTAGTTGGCTCCATGATAGAAAACATGGTTTACTCCGCCCAGAAATGACTCATCAATGATAGGCTTGACTTGCGATAAACTCACTTTGAAATGATTCCCAAGCCATGTGGCGGTTTCTGAACTCACCAGTTTTTTCCCAAAAACATTTGCTGGCGAAGAAGCCAGTTTAAGTACCATTTTGTTCGGCTTACCAAATTGCTTTTCGCTGTATTCTGGGTCTTGTCTATAAAGTGGAATGTCAAATGGTTTTGAGCCAAAAAATTCGGTTTCAGGAATTGAATTGGCAGCGTATAAATCCAAAACATTGCCTGGAGATCCATGCGATTCGTTTCGACTCAGTTTGCCATATTTTTTCGCAAAGGCAGCGTAAGGCTGTGTGAATTCTTCCAAAAGCAACTCTGAAATGGTCAATTGATAGTCAGAGTATATTTGTTTTTCCTCTTCTGTAAATGTCGATTTGTTTTCGAATATATTGAGATGTTCTCCTAGTTCATAGCCACGTTTGTTCTTAAACTTCTCAAAGAAATGTTCTGTCCAGTCTGCTCCATACACCTCGTAGGAATCATTATAGAAAGCTCGAATGCCGATATTGTTCCTTGCAAAAACGCTGTCGAATTTGGCCAAATAGTGCTCTACATTGGCTTTATCAAAGTGATCCAATACCAAGCCTTCGGCTCCCGGAGCGGCCCTTTTTACTTGTTGTTTGGTGATTTTTGGTTTGAGGATTGGAAGTTGGTCAGCTTCGTAAACTAGCTCAAAAGTCTTGGCTGCATGCTCGGGTTTTATATCAATTCCGCCAAAAGGCCAACCTGTGCCCAGCGTCATATCGATGCCCAGATGCAGACTTTCGGCCTCTTTTACGGTATATTCTAACATTTCGATCCACTTTGGACTTAGAAAATGAATAAAATTATGTTCCTCACCTTTTACGCCATAAATAGGAATAATGTGTAAGCCACCAAAGCCCGCTTCGGCATATTTTTGAAGATTAGCTCTTAAATCCGCCTTGTTTACGGCACTGCCTTGCCACCACCAGTAAGCCCAAGGCTTGGCGGTATTTTGTGCAAAGGTTTTTAACGAAAATAGGAATAGGATTAAGGCAAATTGTAAGGCTTTCATCAGGATAGAATGGTTGAAACTGTAAATATAGAAAATGGATTTCTATTTACTGTTCTTTGGTGTCATGGTGCTGGCGGGTTGTGGCGTGTTGATGGAACACGGATGACACTGATTTGACTGATTTACACGGATTGCTTAAGATTTTTCAGAGTATTTACAATTGAAAAATCAGTATGATCTGTTAAATCCGTGTCATCTGTGTTCAAAAGGCATCAATACTCAAACACACCAAATTCACTCTTGATAGTTAATCTCTTAGCATCCGAAGCTTCAACTCGGCCCACAATCTGAGCAGGAATGCCGAAGCTTTCTGAAATTTTGATGATTTCTTGGGCGTGTTCTGGTGAAAGGTAAACCTCTAAACGATGGCCCATGTTGAATACTTTGTACATCTCTGCCCACGAAGTGCCAGACTGCTCTTGGATGAGTTTGAATAGGGGAGGAATTGGGAACAAGTTGTCCTTTGTGATATGAACATTATCCACAAAATGAAGCACTTTGGTTTGAGCACCGCCACTGCAATGCACCATGCCGTCAATTTTTCCTTTCAATTTTGTCAGTATTTCTTTTACCACAGGGGCATAGGTACGAGTAGGAGAGAGTACCAATTTTCCCACATTCACCATCAAATCTTCCGAAATGGATATTTTATCTGTCAGGAGTTTAGAACCACTGTAAACCAACGAACTATGAATATCTTGATCGAAGCTTTCTGGATATCTTTCAGCATAAATGTTATCTAAAACATCATGACGAGCAGAGGTAAGTCCATTGCTGCCCATACCTCCGTTGTATTCGGTTTCGTAAGTTGCTTTTCCGTAAGACGCCAATCCAACGATAACATTTCCAGCCTTTATGTTGGCGTTGTCAATTACATCGGCTTTTTTCATGCGGGCTATTACGGTGGTATTGACAGTTATTGTTTTTACCAAATCTCCCACGTCAGCAGTTTCGCCACCGGTGCTATAGATTTCTACTCCGTTTTCTCTGAGCATAGCCAGAACTTCCTCACTTCCATTGATTATTTCGGCTATTACTTCACCCGGAATCTTGTTTTTGTTTCGGTCTATCGATGATGACATCAAAATCGGTCCAGTAGCTCCCACACAAAGCAGGTCGTCGGTGTTCATGATGATAGAGTCTTGGGCAATACCTTTCCAAACCGATAGGTCTCCCGTTTCTTTCCAATACAAATACGCCAAAGAGGTTTTTGTACCTGCTCCGTCGGCATGCATGATGTTGCAATAGGCATCGTCTCCTCCCAAAATATCGGGTGAAATCTTACAAAAAGCTTTTGGAAAAAGGCCTTTGTCAAGTTTTTCGATGGCTTTATGAACATCTTCTTTGGAGGCAGATACGCCTCTTTGCATGTAACGGTCAGACATAGTATAGCTTTTTTGAAGTCGCAATTTACGGATTTTTGCCGTAAAAATGGAATTTTGGAGATTAGGAGTTTTTGATAAATTGCTCCAAAACACTCAAATGTTGCTCGAAAGCTTTGCGGCCATCGACTGTTACCGAATATAGCGTGTTGGGTTTTCGTCCGATAAATTCTTTTTGTACTAACAGGTAACCGGCTTCTTCTAAGGCTTTTACATGTGTGGCAAGATTGCCATCGGTGAGGTTTAACAGTTCTTTGAGCGAATTGAAATTCACAGACTCATTGACCATCAATACCGACATGATGCCCAAGCGAGCTTTGCTCTCAAAAGTTTTATTGAACTGTTCTAAAATCATTTATCGTACTTAAAATACATTAATCCGCCATACAAAATATGTAAAAGGCCGAAGCCAATCACCCAAAACAAGAAGGTATAACCTGTAAAAAATATACTTAAAAGGCCAAGCGATATTTCACAAATACCCAATGAGAAAACATCTCTTACGGTATAGTTTGAGGCGAAAATTAAGGCCAGTCCGTAAAAAATTAATGTAGATGAGGCGGCCATCCACATATTATTTTGCTGTACCAAAGCCAATGAATATATGGCTCCGGCTATCAAAGGAATGGTCAAATTTATCAAAAGTTTTTTGGATAAATTGTTCCAAACTTTCTCCTTGTTCTTTTTTGCTTTTCTTATCGTAAAATATATTCCACCTATCAAGGCTCCCAAAAGCGTGAATAGAGCTATTTTGAATACATAAAGTTTGAAATCTCCTTCAACGTTTGCGGCATCTAGAATTCCTTTTGGGTCGCTATTTCCTGTGATTTTTACTTTTTCGGTGTACACCATAAATGCCCCAACTAAAGCAATAATACCAGCAGAAATACCGGATAATCCACTCAATGACAAAAACTTAGATGATCGCTCCATGAGCGTTCTTATTTCTTTCAGGTTTTCGAGGTGTTCGTTCATCTCTTAAAATATTTTGGGTAAAAATATTATACATCCTACTATTGCGGCTGCGATGGCCAAAAACAAAACTCCAGCGGCTGCCATGTCTTTTACTTTGCCTATTATGGGGTCTTTTTCGGGTTCTACTTTGTCACAAAGTTTTTCTATAGCCGAATTAAACGCCTCTGCCGACCAAACCAAGGCCATGGCAAAAATGACGATGACCCATTCGTTTCGGTCAATTTTAAGCCAATATCCTGCGAAAATGACTAGTAAGGTGGCCAAAAAATGAAATTGTGCGTTGTTTTCAAACCGCACCAAATGTATCATGCCTGCCAAAGCAAACTTAAAACTTCGAAGCATTTTCGATATTTTCATGCTTGAAAGATATTAAATTATAAAAAGACAAATATAAGCCAATCAGCACAATACTAAAAACCAAAGTCGTTTGCATAGCCAAAGGATTACTGGTTTCGACCATCGATTGCTTGATAAGGTTAGCTGGATTTGAGAAGAAATCCCAACTGTTAAATCTGGCAAAGCGGCCAAGGTAAAGCCCAAAACCGCTAAGCACCGCACTGCCCAAAACTAAAAACCAAGCTATTGTATTGCCGAAAAGCTTTTTTGATAATAGTTGAAAATTATACATTGAATATAGACCGACTACAAGCCCTGTGAGTGCGGTTATAAAAATACCGACAGAGTCAAACCACAACAAATGTTTGGGCAAATGACTCAAATGCATGAGGTCAGTAATGATATAAGGAGAGTTTGGAAAAAATAAAAGCCAAGTGGTCATAAGCCCTGTAATGGCTATTTTCAAACCAAGCTTCTGAAATCCGAAATTATCGTGCAGTTTTTTTGCTAAAAATATAAAAACAATAGGAGTAATGGCCAAGAATAGATTCCAGACCAGAAATAAACCCAAATAAGTGCCTGTTTTGTAAACTCGTATAATTAGTAATGATGAGCATAAAGCAATCAAAATCAATATACTAATGGTGGGCTTGCTTGGTTTTAAATTCATCAATGAGGTTTTTGAAAAGTACTTTGTGATTCAAAGTAAATGTATTTTGATTTCATTTCAAAATTTATCCAAGAAAGTTTTGTGAATGCTTATGGTTTGTCTGGAATCATATTTGTCTGTAAATCTTCGAATCATTGGATTTCTGAGTTTATTTTTGCAAAAATTAACAACAAACTAATGCCCAAGGCAAAACATGTAAAAGAATCACTAACCATCATGACGGAGATGGTAATGCCCAACGATACCAATACTTTGGGGAATTTGATGGGCGGTAACCTAATGCGAATGATGGACGTGGCCGGTGCCATAGCCGCACAAAAACACAGTAACAGAATAGTAGTAACGGCTTCGGTCGATAATGTTTCGTTCGTGAATCCTATTCCTCTTGGAAATGTAGTGACTCTTGAAGCCAAAATTACACGGGCGTTTAATACATCTATGGAAGTAGTGGTAGATGTGTTTTCAGAGAATATTCCGGCTGGACAAAAAAGTAAAACTAATCAGGCTTTTTTAACATTTGTGGCTGTGGATCAGTCAGGTAGGCCAATAGAAATAGCTGAGGCAATTCCTGAAACAGACTTAGAGTATGAATTATTTGAAGGAGCTTTACGCAGGAGGCAGTTGAGGTTGGTTTTGGCAGGAAGAATGAAGCCTGAGGATGCTACTGAACTAAAAGCAATATTTAAGATATAAAAAAAGAGGCTGATCATCAGCCTCTTTTGTGTTTTAGTAAGAACCTCTTCTGCGGTCTTTTCTGTCTTCCTTTTTATCTTTGATATCCTCTTTTCTGTCACGCTTATCTTCCATTTTGTCTTTTTTGTCCTCTCTGGCATCTCTCACATCTTCTTTTTTGTCTCTGATATCTTCTAGTCTGTCTTTGCGACCACCATCATGAGCGGCATCCCATTTATCTTCTCGTTTGTCGCGGATGTCTTCAGCTCTGTCTTTTCTGTCTTCTGCTGCATCTCTGCGATCTTCGGCTTTGTCTTTTACATCTTCTTTACGATCTCTGCGATCTTCTTTTTTATCCATCATCATTTTTCTTTTGTGTGGGTGTTGAGCTGAAGCAAAGTTTGCGGTTAATACCAAGGCAAATACGAAGGCGATTGTTTTAAAAAGAGTTTTCATGACTTGTAAATTTTTAAAGTTTAATAAATTATCCCGAACTGGAATTTTCAGGTATTGGATACTTAAAAAAGAAAAAGGTTTAAAGACTGGCAAAAAAAAATTAGTTTTGTGCTTTATTTTTCTGGCTCCATAGTTTAATGGATAGAACGGAGGTTTCCGGTACCTCTGGTGTGGGTTCGATTCCCTCTGGAGCTACTACTTTTCTGAATTTTGATTTTTTTTGTAAATAATCTTGCCACAAAGAGAACTCACCTCACCACCACCGAATCAATAATCTCCTTAGAAATATAGTTTTGAAAGTGAATTCTGTCTGGATAGTTATAAAAATCTTCTGTGTATTTGTTTTTTCCTGAAAAGTCATAAAGGTTGCTTTTAAAATATTTTTTCAGGATATCAAAGTCCTTGTTGTTGAGTTTTTGTTGGTCATAGAGTGGTGTTAGTACAACGAAATATTTTGATTGATGCTTTTCTAAAAGTTTGGCAATCTGTTCAACCATCACTGCTTCTTCTTCGGATATTTGTGGCGATTTGTATTGTTGTGTTTTCGGTCTTTCATACATAAAACCAGACTTTTTTAGAGAATCCATTTTGTGTTTAAACTCCTCATCAGACTGTACATATTGGTATTTCCTGATTTCGTCTGCCGAACATTCATGGTTAAAGTCGTTCGTAATAGGGTCTAGTTTTCGATTTACAAAAGAGCTTGTTTGTTCACCTTTACCCATCAATATTTTGAGTTTGTCGGTGTCGAAATTTGAGAAAAAACTAATGAGATGGTTATAATAATACTTGAATTTTGATTCTTTGGTGATCAAGTAATGATCCATTGGGCTTAGTTTTCCTTCACCATCAAAAGTGTAGTCGGTGTCGATATACACCATTATGTTTTTCAAATCACATCCTTTTTCATCCAAATATTGAAGCTTGGCGAGTATTCCTCCGATGGTTTCGTTCCAATTGGCATAATGAAAAAACCTTGAATCGGGCAGTTTAGTTTGCAAATAGCATCCATAAACACTGCAACTTCGGCTACTACCAAACACATAAGAGTTGTAAGTTCTGTCTATAGTTAAAAGTTTTTTGGTAGATATATCATTGAGTTGCTGGAAATTATAGTTCCATGCAAAACTGTCTTTCTTTCCAAAATCTCCATAAACGTCTATTTTTACATAAAAAAACAAAGCTACACTTCCCAAAATAATTAGTGGCAAGAGAAAGAGTCCGAGTTTAGATAGGTATTTTTTCATTGCTAGAATTGGAAATAGATAAACGCTTGTTGAGATCCACCAAATAAGAATATTATAGCTACTAAAGCATAATAAAAGGCATATCTAAAAGTTGATTTCCATTTGTTGCCAAACTTTTGCAAAGCAAATTGTTGTTCGCGACCCATCCATTCTACTACCATAAACCCGAAAACTAGACTAAGAGTAACCAACGCCTTGTTTTGTCCTTCAAAATGTGGAATGGTAAACAAACTCGCTGAAAAGATTTCTGAAATATAAGAAAACGCGTGAGAGACGCTCTCAGCTCTAAAAAACACCCAAGCCAAAAGTGTAAAATGAAAAGTGATCACCATTTGGAAAACCTCTTTGGTAGTTGGGAATAATTTGCCTTGAGCCACTGTTTCAAGGTTGTTTCTATTATTTTTTGAAATCAAAAGTGGTAAAAACAGCAAGGCATTTATGGCACCCCAAATGATAAATGTCCAGTTGGCTCCATGCCAAAATCCACTGACAATGAAGATAATAAACGTATTTCTGATTTTTTTGCCTAAGCTACCTTTACTTCCTCCAAGCGGAATGTAGAGGTAATCTCTGAACCAAGTAGAAAGCGAAATGTGCCACCTACGCCAAAACTCGGCGATATCTCTTGAAAAATAGGGGAACGCAAAATTGCGTAAAAGTTCCATGCCGAAAAGTCGTGCTGTACCCAATGCTACGTCAGAATACCCTGAGAAATCGCAGTAAATTTGGAAAGTAAAAAACAAGGCCCCCAAATAAAGTGAACTGCCGCCATAGTCCTCAGAATTGTTAAAAAACATATTGGCATATTGAGCACAATTATCAGCTATTACTATTTTTTTGAATAGCCCCCAAAGAATTTGCTTGGAACCATCCACTGCCATGGCGTAGTCAAAAACTCTTTTCTTTTGAATTTGTGGCAATAAATGTGTGGCTCTTTCAATAGGCCCAGCTACCAACAAAGGGAAAAAGCTCACAAAAACTGAATATTCAACAAAGTCTCTTTCTGGCTTAATTTTGTCTTTGTAAATGTCTATTACATAAGATAAACCATGAAAAGTATAAAAAGAAATACCTATAGGAAGGATTATTTTGAGTGTATCAAAATGCGAACCAACTCCTGCAGCTGTAAGACCAACAGCAAGCGAGTCCATGAAGAAATTGTAATATTTAAATAAGCCAAGAAAACCCAGATTGATACCTATGCTTATCCAAAGCCATGTTTTTTTTAGAGCGGTGGTTTTAGCTTCAAATATTTTTATGCCTGAGTAATAGTCTAAAAAAGTAGAAAACATCAGCAAGAACAAAAATCGATAGTCCCAGCAGCCATAAAAAAAATAGCTGGCTACCAGAAGCAATAGATTTTGATGATTTAATTTTTTATTGAAAACAAACCAATAAAGAAAAAAAACTATCGGAAGGAAAATACCAAAACTTACAGAATTAAAAAGCATTTTTGGGTAATGGTCATTTTTGAAATGTCAATTTACTAGGTTGGTTTTTTTTAAGAAAATACATTGGCCACATTTTGGCTAATCAGCAGATTCTCTATCCTTTGAAAGAACTGCAAAATTATAAAAAAATATTTAGACTAAATCTCAATCTTTTAAAGCGATTTTTCTTACGGAACATTAGAAACATTATTGAATGTTTTCATTAGTTAATAAATAGACTACCTAACGAGGTTTGATGTATTAATAAAAAAATTTAAAAAAAATGAAATGCCGCTTTATTTAACCGAAAAATCCCTTTATTTTTAGGGAAATTAAATATTCAACCATAGCAATATGAAGGATTTTCAGATAAAGGAGCAAGCCAATGTGTTTGATGTTGTGATAGTTGGCTCAGGTGCCGGTGGAGGCATGGCTGCATATCAGCTAACCAAAGCCGGAGCAAAAGTTTGTATGCTCGAAGCCGGTGGTTATTTTGATCCAGCCGATCCTAAATACATCAATCAGTTAAAAGGCCCATGGGAGTCGCCTCGAAGAGGTGCCAGCACGGTACGTGCCTTTGGCGATTTTGATGCCGCATGGGGAGGTTGGGAAATCGAAGGAGAACCCTACACCCGTAAAAAAGGAACAGAATTTGACTGGTTTAGGTCTAGAATGCTGGGCGGCAGAACCAACCATTGGGGTAGAATTTCGCTTCGTTTTGGACCAAAAGATTTCAAAAGAAAAAGCGTTGATGGGCTTGGCGACGACTGGCCAATCAGTTATGACGACATGGCTCCATACTACGACGAGGTAGATAAACTTATTGGAGTTTTTGGCACAAAAGAAGGCCTTTCTAACGACCCTGATAGTATATTTTTACCAGCACCCAAGCCACGTCTGCATGAGTTGATGCTCATGGAGGCCAATAAGAAAACAGGTGTTTTGACCATACCTTCGCGTATGTCGATGCTTACAAAGCCTTTGAATGGTAGAGGAGAATGTTTCTACTGCGGTCAATGCAGCAGAGGATGTATGGCCTATGCAGACTTTTCTTCCTCATCGGTTTTGGTGATACCTGCCATGAAAACAGGAAATCTGACTTTGATAAATAACGCAATGGCTCGTGAAGTACTGACCGACGAAACTGGAAAGGCTACTGGGGTGTCGTATGTAAACAAATATACTTTAGAAGAGACCACTGTAAAGGGCAAAATAGTAATATTGGCAGCAAGTGCTTGCGAGTCTTCTCGTCTATTGCTAAATTCCAAGTCGAGCATTAATCCAAACGGGCTCGCAAATGCTTCGGGTGTGGTAGGTAAATATTTGCACGACAGCACTGGAGCAAGTCGTAGTGCATTTATTCCGCATTTGACTAATCGTAAAAGATACAACGAAGATGGTGTAGGTGGTATGCACGTATATTCGCCATGGTGGTTAGACAACTCAAAACTAGATTTTCCTAGAGGATATCACATTGAATACGGTGGTGGTCAGCGTATGCCAGGCTACGGTTTTGGATTTGGTATGGAAAACGTAAACGGGAAGTATCCAGATCGTAGCGGAAATGTAAAAGAAGCAGGCGGATACGGGGCATCTCTGAAGGATGATTACAGATTTTTCTATGGTACAGATATCGGTATGGCCGGAAGGGGAGAGGCCATTGCTCGTGAGGATAACTATTGTGAAATAGATCCAAATGTGGTAGATAAATGGGGAATTCCTGTACTAAGATTTAACTATAAATGGAGTGACCATGAAGTGAAGCAAGCCAAGCACATGCAGGATACTTTTGAAGAAATTATTCATGCATTGGGTGGGATTGCCAACGGTACCAAGCCTGGTGCGGATACCAATTACGGGCTAGCTGCTCCGGGAAGAATAATTCACGAAGTAGGAACGGTAAGAATGGGTAATGACCCTGGCAAGTCGGCTTTGAACAAAAACTGTCAGGCACATGATGTCAAGAATTTGTTTGTTGTAGATGGTGGCCCATTTGTTTCACAAGCAGACAAAAACCCTACTTGGACTATTTTGGCATTGTCGCTCAGAGCTTCGGAGTTTATCATGAAAGAAGTAAAAGCTAAGAGTTTATAATTATTCTTAAGTTTAAAAATATTAAATAATGAATAGGAGAGATATTTTAAAAAATATAGGATTAGGTACGGCTGGTGTGATAGTTTCGGGAGAGGCTATCGGCCAAGTAAAACCTAAAGCAGCTACGGTAAAAGAAATACCAGAAGCTCAGGACGGAAGACTTCGGGACGAAATAATACATAATAATAAGCTAAAAGCCGCAAAGTTTTTTACAGTGGCTGAAATGTCAGTTATCACGATTTTGGCTGATATAATAATTCCTGCCGACAAAACATCTGGTAGTGCCAGCCAGGCCGGAGTGCCAGCTTTTATAGAATTCATCGTAAAAGATATGCCCCAGCACCAAACGCCCATGCGAGGTGGCTTAATGTGGCTCAACAACGAATCTAAGAAAATGTTCTCGAAGAAGTTTGTGGCATTGACTTCCGCAGAGAGGCTTAAAATAGTAGATTTGGTGGCATATCCCAACAAAGCAAAAAAGGAACATTCACAAGGTGTGAGTTTTTTTAATTTAATGAGAAACCTCACAGCGACAGGTTTTTATACATCAGAAATGGGTGTGAAAGATCTTGGGTATTTGGGCAATACACCCAATAAATGGGACGGAGTGCCGCAGGATGTTTTAGATCAATATAACCTAAGCTACAAAGAATGGGAAAAGCATGCTGCAAAATAATAAGCTATGCTTTTTTATTTTTGAGTCTTTTTAAAGGCTATTCACAAGCAGACTCAACAATTCTGCTTGATGAAACAGTTGTTAAAGGATTTGAAACCAATCAAAGTATATTAAAAACAGGAGCCTCGGTAAGTAAAATTTTTTTTAAAAACATCGAGAGGTTTGGTAATACCAATCCATTAGAAGTTCTAAACGCCCAAGCAGGAGTTAGACTTGAGGAGCGTTCACCTGGAAGTTATAGAATAGCCATCAGAGGAAGTTCTTTACGGTCACCTTTTGGGGTAAGAAATGTAAAAGTCTATTGGAATAACATTCCTATTTCAGATGGCAACGGCCAGAGTTATTTCAATCAGTTGGATATCAACAGTGTAGGGAATATTGAGATACTCAAAGGCCCATCAGGCAGTATTTATGGAGCTGGTATTGGAGGAGTTATAAGTTTGCAAACCAAAAACGCCATGTCTGGTCATAGTTTCAGTTCGGGTCTGCATGTAGGCAGTTATAATACAAAAAACGCTTTTTTTGGCTACCAACAAGGTAGTGCAAAAGGTAATACGTTCGTTAATTTCTCTAGAAATAGCACCGATGGTTATAGAGACAATTCAGCTATGGACAGAAAGACGCTCAATCTTAGCCATACTTTTTTTCTTGAAAAACATACCATCAACCTGTTTGGTTTACTTTCTGATATAGATTACCGCACGCCCGGAGGACTTACTTTGGCACAAATGGGAGCTAATCCAAAGGCTGCAAGACCTAAAACTGCAGTCACGCCAGGAGCCGAAGAACAAAAAGCGGGTATTCAACAAAAAATTGGCATGCTCGGACTTTCTGATCAATGGCGTCTAAAGCAAAATTGGGAAATAAATTCAGCTGTATTTTTTACTGGCAATCGCTTAGAAAATCCTTTTATTACAAATTTTGAACAAAGAAAAGAACACACGGCAGGCTACAGAGTGGTACTTTCTAAAAAATACAATCAAATAAAATTTTGGTTGGGCTCAGAAGGCTTACAAACTTCATCTACTTTCGACGTTTTTGTAAATAATTTGGGAGAAAAGGCAGCAGCCATCTATTCTGACGAAATAAAATCGAGTCAAAATTCAGTGTTTTTTCAAGGACAATGGACATTGCCTTATGATTTTATATTGACTTCGGGCTTAAGTGTCAATAACCAAAAATATGATTTTCAGAGGAATCCAGTTTTGACTACTGCCAGCCGAATAGATGTTTCAGATAAACCAGTGGTGCCTTTTTCTCCGAGAGTATCTCTTTTGAAAGGTCTGGGAGCGAGCAATTCTGTTTTTGTCAATATTAGTAGTGGGTTTTCGTCTCCAACGGCCCAGGAATTGGTTTCTTCTGTTCAGAACTCTCCAAATTTTGAATTATTAAAAGCTGAAAAAGGTCTTAGCAAAGAATTGGGATTTAAACACGCTTCTTCATCGTGTTGGAATGCGGAACTGGTATTCTTTCAACAAAATATTAAGAATGGATTAGTGAGAAATTTGACGTCAAGCGGCAATGAATATTTCTTGAACACAGGAGAAATTTTACAAAATGGCATAGAGTTGTCAAATAATTTTGGTTTCATAAAAACCAATACTACTAAATTTATCAAAGAAGCCAATCTTGGGCTGAACTTGGTTTACAACGATTTCAAGTATAAACAGTTTGTGTCAGGTACAACCGATCTTGCTCAGAAAAGTCTGCCAGGGGTTTCAAAGTATAATGGTTTTTTTAAATTGGACGTAGTTCAAAAACAAGGATTTTTCATAAATTTTGATGTGAACTATCTTTCAAAAATGCCGTTGAACGATGCAAATCTGGTTTTTTCTGAAGATGTATTTTTGTCGCAATTGCGTGGAGGTTTTTCAACGACTTTCAAAAAAGTTGGATTAAAAATTTATGGTGGTATCGACAATTTGTTTGATGAAAAATATTCTTCGGGTTACGATTTTAATGCCTTTGGAAATAGATATTACAATCCATCACCACCAAGAAATTTTAATGGTGGCCTTAGGATGGATTTGAAATTGTAAATTCTCAAAACCTCAGATGAGATGAGAACTAAAAGGGCATTTGAGATTCAAGGACACCGTGGTTGCAGAGGCTTGATGCCCGAAAATACGATTGAAGCATTCAGAAAAGCGATTGATTTGGGAGTTGATAGTCTAGAACTTGACGTTGTGATTTCAAACGACAGAAAAGTGGTGGTTTCACACGATCCATTTTTTAACTCTCAAATTACAACGAGACCTGATGGTACATTTTATAAGTCTGAGAGTGATTCTAATCTGTATTTGATGGATTATGAGGGAATTAGACAGCATGATGTGGGTCAAAGAGGGAATGCTGATTTTCCAGAACAAGCAAAAATTAAAGCTTACAAACCTTTACTTTCTGAAGTTTTCGAAGAAGTTTCAAAGTATATATTTTCACAAAACAAAAAGGCTATTTCATATAATATCGAAATTAAAAGCATTCCCGACGAATATTTTAGAACTCAACCTTCTTCAGAAGAATTTGTAGATTTAGTATTAGCAGTGGTGGATAAGAGTTTAACTAATAGTGAATTGACCCTACAAAGTTTTGATTTTAAGGTCTTGCAATATTTACATTTCCTAAATCAAGAACCAAAGAAATACAGCATTTCAGCATTAATTGAAGCTGAGGACAACAACGAAATTGATTTCAATCTTGAAAAACTCGGATTTAAACCCGATATTTGGAGTCCAAATTTCACCGTTTTGTCGAAAAACAAAGTGAGTTATCTGCATCAAATGGGTATAAAAGTGATACCTTGGACGGTAAATAATGTAACTGATATGGACAGAATGTATGCAATTGGCTGTCACGGCATCATCACTGATTACCCTGACAGAGCGATAAAATACATCAAAAAATAAGTTTTATTTTGAGTTTAGTTACCGAAGTAGTAGGATTTTTTATCAAAAGACGCAGGTCTCGCATCGAACATTTTAAAATGTATCCGGTGGAGACTCAGAGCGAGCAATTTTTTAGTTTGATAGACAGGGCAAAGTTTACAGACTTTGGCCTCAAATATAACTTTGCCAGTATTACTACCATCAAGGATTTTCAGGAAAGAGTACCTGTAGTGACTTACGAGGAGCATTATCCTTGGATTGAGAGAGTGATGCGTGGTGAGAAAAACGTGCTTTGGCCTTCGGAAATCAACTGGTTTTCAAAGTCCTCTGGCACTACAAATTCTAGAAGCAAATTTATCCCAGTATCAGAAGAATCTCTAGAAGAGTGCAATTATAGGGGCGGAAAGGATATGCTGACTTTATATTTTGACAACAAAATTGATTCTCAGCTTTTTGACGGAAAGAGTATTTCGATAGGGGGATCTTTACATCCCAATCCGTTCAATACACCAGCTATGACTGGAGATATTTCGGCCATAATAACCCGGAACATGCCCAAATGGGCTGAAATGTTTCGTATTCCTCCACCAGAAATAGCACTTTTAGACCGTTGGGAAGACAAAATGGAGAGAATGATCGAGATTTGTTCCATAGAAAACGTAACCGGCATAGCAGGAGTACCCACTTGGACGGTGGTATTGATTGAGAGCATCGTAGAACGCATGGGAGCAAAAAATGCTCTTGAAGTTTGGCCAAATTTCGAGGTCTTTTTTCATGGAGCTGTTTCGTTTACACCATATAGAAGCCTTTTTAGAGATAGACTTTTTCCAAGTGATAAGGTGAACTATTTCGAAACTTATAATGCGTCGGAGGGTTTCTTTGCTATTCAGGACGACTTCGCTTTACAAGACCAAATGCTCCTGATGCTTGACTATGGTGTTTTTTATGAGTTTCTGCCAGTAGAAGAATGGGAAAAAGAATATCCAAGGGCACTGACACTCGACGAGGTGGAGCTTGAAAAAAGTTACGCTATGGTGATTTCGACAAATGGAGGGCTTTGGCGTTACAAAATAGGAGATACAGTAAAATTTACTTCAAAATATCCGTTTAGAATAAAAATAACAGGCCGCACCAAACATTTTATCAATGCATTTGGTGAGGAATTGATGGTAGAAAATGCCGACCAAGCATTGACAGAGGCCGCTGCAAATGCCAAAGTAGATTTGAAAGAATATACCGCTGGGCCAGTGTATATGGATTCAGACAGCAAAGGTGGACATGAGTGGATTGTCGAGTGTTCCAAATTTCCCGAAAATCCTGAAGAATTTGTAACTATTTTAGACAACAAACTTCGTGAGGTTAATTCAGATTATGATGCCAAAAGGCAGAATGATATTGCCTTAGTACTGCCTAAAGTGCATTTTGTGGCCAACGGTACATTTTATACTTGGATGGAAAAACGTGGGAAACTTGGAGGACAACACAAAGTGCCAAGATTGAGTAATTCAAGAGAGTATTTAGATGAAATTTTAGAGATAATTAAATAAAACCGTAATGGAGGCAATTGTTGTGGGCTCTACAGGTTTAGTGGGCTCAGAATTGGTTAAACAGCTGGACATGGATTCAGATTTTTCTAAAATTTCTGCCTTAGTCAGAAAAAAAACTGAAAATAAATATGTCAAAGTAAAAGAGATTGAGGTAGATTTTGAAAAACTTCCAGAAAATGTTTTTAACAGTAATTGTGTGGTTTTTTGCTGCTTGGGTACTACTATCAAAAAAGCAGGTAGTAAGGAAGCGTTCAGAAAAGTAGATTTTGAGTTTCCTTTGAATACTGCCAGAACAGCCAAGCAAAAGGGAGTGAAGCGTTTTGCAATAATTACCGCTATGGGTTCTGATTCATCATCAGTTGTTTTTTATAACAAAGTAAAAGGCGAAATAGAAAATGCACTAACGGACTTACAATTTGATTGTCTCGGTATTTTTCGACCATCTATGCTTCTGGGAGAAAGAGCCGAATTTAGACTTGGGGAGCGTGTAGGTCAGAAAGTTATGAACTTTTTTGGTTTCTTAATTCCCAAAAACTACAAAGCTATTCACGGACAAAAGGTAGCGGCTGCAATGCTCGAATTTGCCAAACAAATCAATAAAACAGGAAAGCAAATAATTCTTTCAGGCGATATGTATTAGTCCCATTTATAGCTAGAGTTCAATAAATCATCGTCTGTTTTTTTTGAAATTTGTTTTTCTGTATAATTCTCATCTGCGTTCTTAAACTGTTCAAAATCTACGTGTGGCATGAGTTCAGATTTGATATGATTCACAGTTTCTTGTAGGGCTTCTAAGACTTTGTCAAAATCTTCTTTGTAAATAAAAAGTTTGCTTTTTTCAAAAACAAACTCTCCATCTTTTTGAAACCTACGACTTTCGGTCACCGTGAGATAGTAATCATTTGATCGTGTGGCTCTTACGTCAAAAAAATAAGTTCGTTTACCTGCCTTTATTCTCTTTGAAAAAATCTTCTCTTGCTCTTCTCTTTCCACTTGTAGAATTTTTATGGGTTGTTTGATTTCCAAAAATAAGTTTTTATTGCCTCAAATAAAAAAAAATCAAACAAAAAAAGTGCTATTCATCGAGGAGAAACATAAATATGTAAATATATTTTTGTACTTTGTGAGTAATGTTGTCCAAAACTTTCTGACCTGAACAATAAAATTTAAATAAATCTATTCTTTTTGCAAATATGGATTTAAGGGAAAAAAGTATTTTAAAGTACATTCCAATCACTTTTTTTTTATTGCTGCTGTCGATAAATCTAAGAGCACAGAAGGTCGAAATTGGAAAGACTTTTAAAGGTAAGACGTCCTATTATGGAAAAAAATTTAACGGAAGAAAAACCGCTAGCGGAGAACGTTTAAATAATAGAGATTTTACTTGTGCCCACAAGTATTTTCCATTTGGGACTATGATTGAAGTTGAAAATCCAGTAACAAAAGAATGGGTAGTTGTTAGGGTAAACGACCGCGGTCCTTTCACAAAAGGTAGAGTATTAGACCTATCTTACGAAGCTGCCAGAAGAATTGGACTACTTCAAAAAGGAATCATGAGTATCAATGCGAAAGTGGTAGGAATTGACAGAGAAATCATGTTATTTAGAGACGGTAGTACAGAGGATAACTTCCAAGAGGTGTTTTCAAAAGATAGCACTCAGGTAGTGGTGCCGTATTTGCCAGAAACTTCGGCCTCCAAAAAAAAGAATTAAATGCAGAAATTAGACTTAGCTAAAATAAGAGAATACGGCAATTTAGATTTTTTGTCGAAACAATTGGTAGAAGGTTTTATTACAGGCCTCCACAAATCTCCTTTTCATGGCTTTTCGGTGGAGTTTGCTGAACACCGATTGTACAACTCCGGCGAAAGTACGCGGCACATCGACTGGAAAGTTTTTGGAAAGACTGATAAGCTTTTTGTAAAACGTTTTGAGGAAGAAACAAACCTAAGATGTCATTTGCTGGTAGATGTTTCCTCATCGATGTATTACCCAATTAAGAACAATGGAAAGCTTAATTTTTCGGTTTTAGCGGCTGGAACACTAGCCAATATGCTACAAAGACAGCGGGATGCGGTAAGTTTAGTGACTTTTTCAGACAAAATAGAAACACATACCGAGTGCAAGTCTACTACTACGCATATCATGAAGATATACCATGAGTTGGAGAAGGTGTTGAATCGCAAACATGAGCTTCAAAAAACATCGGTTATAGAGACTCTGCACGAGATAGCCGACAAGATACATACACGGTCGTTGGTGGTGATATTTAGCGATATGTTTGAGAATATGGATGATATGGAAAGGATATTTTCGGCCATGCAGCACCTCAAACACAACAAACACGAAGTTTTGCTTTTTCATGTAACTGACAAAAAGACCGAGCTGGATTTTGATTTTGATGAACGCCCTTATGAGTTTATAGACTTAGAATCTGGCGAAAAAGTAAAAATTCAACCATCTCAGGTCAAAGAAAAATATATTTCAGTTTTGGAAGATTTTCATCATGAACTTAAAATTAAGTGCGGTCAATATAAAATTGATTATATCGAAGTAGATATAGAACAAGGTTTCGATCAGATATTGTCTTCGTTTTTGGCCAAAAGAGCAAAGATGAGGTAATTTGCCTATTTTCACCATCCATAATATCAAAATATCCAATCATAAACTTTCTTTTGCATTGTAACTGGCTGGGCATCTACTTTTGAATAAAAAATAAACAAAAGCATGTTACTAACAACTACTCCCAGCATCGAAGGTCGCACTATTGTGGAATACAAAGCCATCGTTACAGGTGAAACTATTATTGGAGCCAATATTTTCAAGGATTTTTTAGCAGGAATTCGAGACATCGTAGGCGGGCGTTCGGGTTCTTATGAGCGAGTATTGCGTGAAGCAAAAGATACTGCCATGTCTGAAATGATAGACAGAGCCCGCAAATATGGTGCAGATGCAGTGGTCGGCATAGATTTAGACTACGAAACAGTGGGTAAAAACGGCGGAATGTTGATGGTTTCTGCTTCTGGAACTGCGGTGAAATTGAGCTAAGTCGGGGTTTACTCCAACCGTCGAATCATTTCCATACATGCCCTTGCGTTGTGGTAGGGGCATTTCCACATTCCTATTTTGTCCATGTTGGTGAGAGGTTTGCCGTTGGCATCAACACCCCAATACCATTCTCCAGTAGCTGTGAGGAGGTTTTTCTTTATGAAATCCCAAGACTTTCTAGATTGATTGAAGTATTTTAGATCACTTGAAATTTGATAACTATTATAAAATCCAACCATCGCTTCTGCCTGTGGCCACCAATCTTTTTGGGTTTTTAGGTGTGAGCCATCAATTTCATAAAACATGCCGCCATCATTATCAATACCTTTTTGGGCAGCATCACTCAAGCCGATAGAGAATGGTTTTATTTTTTCAATCCATGTTTTATCATGCAATACTTCGGCGGTTTCTAGAAGCAGCCATGATGCCTCTATATCATGCCCATAGGAAATAATCTCTGACCTTGGTTGCCAATCATCAGTGAGGAAAAGTATCTGCGTTTTGGTATTTTTATCAATAATATTTTCAGTGAAATTTGTCAAAAGTCCGTAGAGTTGCTTTTTTAGAAATGGGTCTTTCCAAACTCTATATAGATTGGTATAGGGCTCAATGATATGCAGATGCGTATTCATAGACTTTTTTTGGTCGCTTTTCCCTTGGGTTATTACTTTGTCTTCGGTTATTTTCCAATCTTCTGTAGCTACTTCAAAATACCCACCATTTTTTGTGTCATATCCATGTTTTTCTATGAGTTTGAACAATGTGATAGCGGTATTTAATGCAGATTTATTGCCAAATGCTCTGTAATATTCCGAAAGCCCATAAAGCATAAATCCTTGACCATACATTTGCTTGTGTTTTTCTTTAGGCTTGCCCAAATAATCCACCGACCAATATCCACCACCGTTTTTCTTATCCCAAAAATATTTCATCAGATAAGTATATGACCTATCTGCCATCATTTTGTACTCGGGCTTTGGGTTGTGAATATAGGCTGCTGAAAACGTCCACAAAATCCGACTATTCAATACCAAACCTTTGTCTGCATTTGGATATACTTTATCGTTTCCGTCTACTTTTCCTATAAAGCCACCATTTTCCTTATCAATTGAGTTTTTTATCCAATAATTAAGAATACTTTCTAATTCCTGAGACATTTCATTACGAAATTTCCTTTTTTCGTTTTCTAAAGAATCTGTCTTTAAAGTATCACTTTCAGGCACTTTTTGAAATTCAGTCTTTGCTTGGCTTTCAAAAATAGAAAATACAAACAGGAGTGAGATTAAAGTTATTTTCATAGGTTGGTGTTGTTTTGAATAGAAGTATTCAATTTAAAACTCCTAGCTTTACCCGAATTTATTCCCACAAGTAATTGGTTTTTAATCATTTTTAGGCCTCTAACGTCACCTTTTACGCCTAGGTTTGAGTGATAGTTAAAGTTGCCTTTTTTGTCATTTAAATAAACCTGAACATAATTTGCATCTATATTTCCAAGCCTTACTCGCCCTTTAGATTGATTTCCAGCCAAAATCAGATCTAAATATCCATCACCGTTTAAATCACTGCTTTCAATGGCGTAAACTGGTGAAAACTGAGCTTGAATTGGAAGCGTTTTAACTTTGAACGTTCCATTATTATTCTCCAGATAAGTGGTTTCTAAAGTATTAATCTCTAATTTTTTGATGTCTTTGTTCTTAAAGTCTGCCAGCACTTCGTCAATAGTGGCAGTTGAATAGGCTTCATGGGTTATATATTTTTTCTTCAAACTCACCAATTGGTCAGAAATCTCATCTCGGCTGTAGGCCGGATAGTTTTTGCCTTGTGTGTAGTATCCTAGAATAGGGTCTATTTTGCCGTTTTCGTCAAAATCTTGATAAAATAAACTTACTGGTTCTTTTAGGCTTGCCTTTAGCTGCGAGTTGAAACCTTGATTACCAGCTACAATGTCCTGGTCGCCGTCATTGTCGAAGTCTGCTACTTTTACACTCGACCAAGATCCAATTAGTTTTGAGAGTTCGTTCTCTACTTTCGAGAAAATACCATTGTTGTTTTCTAAAATTTGAATGCCTACCCACTCACCCACAATTACCAAATCTTGCCAGCCATCTTTGTTATAATCTATTGCTTCTATGTCTGTTACGATACCTAAATTAGCAAAAAGCTGGTCATCTACTTTCACGAACTTTCCGTTGTCGTTGCGGTAAAGTCGGCTTGGATTAGAAATCGGGAAATTCCAAGGGACAATAGAACCGCCCACCACCAAGTCAAGGTCGCCATCTTTGTCAAAATCTATGGCTTCGAGGCTAGAGTCTGCAAAAGGCGTGTCAACCAATGCATCAAAAGACTTTGTGAAATTCCCCTTTCCATCGTTGATATAAACCCTGTTTTGGAGCATCAAATCGTTTGGTAAATACTCATAACCACCACTGCTAACTATCAGGTCGAGATCTCCATCTCTTTCAATATCCATGAAAACAGCGTCTGTATCGGTGCAAAGTTCGTCTTGCTTAAATACAGCTTGTTCTTTTTTTACAAAGGTGCCGTTTGTTTGTTGGATAAAAAGCTCCGATGGCGAGCCTTTGCCACTACCAACAAATACATCTTCTAATCCATCGTTGTTTATGTCACCTTTGGTTATTCTCGGCCCTTGGTACGAATACATTTGAGGAAGAAGTATTTGCCTCGAAAAATCATTCAAAGGCATTTGATTATGTGTAAAATCAAATGCCATGTTTTCTCTAAAAAGCAAAGGAATTTGCCCTATTTCGAAAGAGTTATGATTTGGTTTGTACTCAATTTTCAGCGTTTGGTTAGATGCGATATCTGTTTGTTTTTGCATCTTTCCATCAGGCCAAACTATTATTAAGCTATCGATTTTTGTAAGATTACCAAGCCCAAAAATGATATTCGCATTACTGCTACTTTGGTATCCATGTACGGGGGTGTATTCTTGCACTTGCTTCATATTTTCACCAAAAACATAGAATTTTGCACCATTTTTCCTAGGGTCAGGGCTACTAATAATCAGGTAGTTGCCAGTTTTGTTTTCAGTACTTAGATTTTTGTAAATAAATGATTCTTCGTTGAGGTTATTAGTCACAATTTCTAAATCCCCGTCATTGTCTAAATCAACCGAAATAGTACCATTCGAAATCACTGCATCTTCAAAACCCCAGTCTTTTTGTTTGTTAGAAAAAGTCAGGTTTTTGTTGTTTTGAAAAATGTAATTCGGTGTTTTGGTCGAAGGCATTTTTTTGATAACATCCATTACATTTGTGCTAGACTGCTGACCTTCATCGGCATAATATTTCATAAAATCCATGTTGGTGTAGTCGCGTAGATAGCCATTAGAAACGAAAATGTCTTTGTAACCGTCGTTGTCATAATCGGCAAACAATACAGACCATGACCAATCTGTGTTTGAAATGCCAGCGAGTTGACCTATCTCACTAAAAGTGTCATTTCCGTTATTGACTTGCAGCATGTTTCGCATAAAAGACGGCTGAATACCATTTTTAAGCATAGAAAGGTAGGCCTCATATTTTTCGGGGCCAAAGAGTAATTTCTGCCTTTTATTATCTTCTGGCAACATATCAGTGGTCATGATGTCGGGCAATAGGTCATTGTTTATATCGCCTATTTCATTACCCATAGAGAAATAACTCGTGTGGTTAGTCCTTGATTTTATTTCGTCGGTAAAAGTTCCGTTTTTATTGTTGATGTATAAATAATCCTCTTCAAGGTAGTCATTAGATACATAAATGTCTGCCCAGCCGTCGTTGTTGAGGTCTGCAGTATGTATGCCAAGTCCAAATCCAATAGGGTTGCCTTTTATACCTGCGGCAATGCTTACGTCTGTAAATTTCCCTCCATTGTTTTGCATCAATCTATGGCCAGCCAACGAATCTCTCATAAAATGAACAGCTTGGACATCGAATCTTTTGAAGTCTTTCACGTTGTGGTTGAGAATATATGCATCTTGGTCGCCGTCTTTGTCATAATCAAAAAAGGCTGCTTGCGTACTGTAAGTTTTTAAATCAAGTCCATATTCGGCCGCTTTATCTGTAAATGTTAGGTCTTTGTTGTTGATATACAGTTTATTGGCTCTTAATTCAGGGTTCTCAATATTGGCCGAAACCGACACATATATATCTTGCCAGCCGTCGTTGTTGATATCCACCACGCTTACGCCAGTTTTCCATTCTCCATTAAATTTTATACCACTTTTCTCAGTAATGTCATCAAATTTGAGTTCGCCTTTGTTGATATAAATTTTGTCAGAACCTTGGTTGGCTGTATAGTACAAATCTTGTAAGCCATCTTTGTTGAAATCTGCAGAAGCCACTCCACCCCCATTGTAGAAATATTCGTAGTTGAGTACGTTATCTAGTTCATTTTCAGTTATTTTATTTATAAAATCGATGTTGGTGTCGCCAGAGTTTAATTTTTCAAAAAGCTTGTTGTTGTCTTTGCATGAAACTAAAAAAACTAAGACTAAGATGGAGAAAAGGTATTTCATTTAACTGACGAATAGGATAATTATAATTCTCCAAAAATAAGCGTTTTCTTTATTTTTATTGCTGGTTTTACCCCTAAATATGTTTTTTAAAAGTGATTTGACAAACAGCAAACTTGGAGTTTCTTCGATGTCGTTCTAATTACATTTTATTTCCTTTCCAAATAGTCTTACTTTTGTATTCAAAAAATTAAACTTTCAGGGATGTTATACCCCCAAAATATAGAAATTAAGTTAGGTTTCGATAAAATCAGGACATTAATTGCCGAAGAATGTGTGAGTTCGCTTGGGAGGACTTTTGTTGATAAAATTCGTTTTTCTGATAGGTTTGATATCATCAAAAAAATGATTGACCAAACCGCTGAATTCAGATTGATATTGCAGCTAGAGTCTTCATTTCCTAATCAGAATTATTTAGACGTTATTCCTTTTCTGAAAAGGGCCGTTATTCCGGGGTCTTATTTAGACGAGGAAGAGTTTTTTGATATTAAACTTTCGCTCACCACCATTCAGCAAATTATTCATTTTTTTAAGAATAAAGAAGAAGGTAGATATCCGCAGCTGCGTACTTTAATGCAAAACACCCTTCCAGCAGATAAGCAAGACGGTTGGGGTGATTTGATTGGGCAAATAGGAGGGGTGATTGACGAAAAAGGCAAAGTGAAAGACAATGCTTCTAAAGAACTTTATGAGATCAGAAGAAAGTTGTCTGTTGAGCAGAATAATGTAAAACGTACATTAGAAAGGATTTATAGAACCGCCAAAAATTCTGGTTGGATAAGCGAAGACATGAGTTTGGCTTATAGAAATGGCCGCCTGGTTTTGCCATTATTAGCTGAACATAAACGAAAATTGCAAGGCTTTGTACATGACGAATCTGCTTCGGGGCAAATAGCTTTTGTAGAACCAGGCGAAGTATTAGAGTCAAACAATGAAATAAGGGACCTAGAAATAAAGGAGCGAAGAGAGGTTATCAAAATTCTTGAGAATTTAACTTCAGCTCTTCGTCCACACATTGCCGACCTCGAAAAGTCCTATCATTTTCTTGGCCTTATGGATTTTATAAGGGCAAAGGCCAAATTGGCTCAGAAAATTGACGCTACAAGCCCACTTTTGCTCAACGAAACGATTGTTGATTGGACAAAGGCCGTTCATCCATTATTATTTTTGGCTCATAAAAAGGTCAACAAGTCTATAGTGCCATTGAGAGTTGTTCTTGAGCCAGAGAAGAGGATTTTAGTAGTTTCTGGGCCAAATGCGGGTGGGAAGTCAGTGATGCTTAAAACTATCGGATTGATTCAGTATATGGTCCAATGTGGTCTGTTGGTGCCGGTTTCTCCCGACTCAAAGGTTGGGATTTTTAAAAGTGTATTTATAGATATTGGTGACGAGCAAAGTATTGAAAATGACCTGAGTACGTATAGTTCACACCTTACCAACATGCGAGAGTTTTTGGTGCATTCAGACAAGCACACCTTGTTTTTGATAGATGAGTTTGGAACAGGTACAGAGCCAAGTTTAGGTGGAGCCATTGCGGAGTCAATTTTAGAGAATTTACTCAAAAATCGGGCTTTTGGGGTAGTAAATACGCACTATACTAATCTCAAAATATTTGCTGATAAAAACGAAGGCTTGATAAACGGAGCCATGAAGTTTGATGCAGAGCATTTAGATCCGCTTTATGAACTTGAAATGGGTCAACCTGGAAGTTCTTTTGCACTGGAAGTAGCCCAAAAAATTGGTTTGCCGCGACATATCATCGAGAATTCGAAAAGAAAACTCGGCAAAAGTCAGGTGAATTTTGAGAAATTGCTCAAAGAACTGGAGATTGAGAAGAAAGTTTTTGCCGAACAAAATAGTATTCTCAAAAAGGAAACATCTGAACTTAAACAAAAGATTGAGCAATATAATGGTTTAAAGAATTTCTTAGAAACGGATAAAAAGCGGATTCTAAATGAAGCCAAAGAAAGTGCCAAAGTGTTGTTAAAAGATGCCAATAAGCAGATTGAAAGCACCATTCGTGAAATAAAAGAAAATAAAGCCGAGAAAGAAACCACCAAAGTGGTAAGGCAAATGTTGGAGGAGTTCAAAGAAGAAAAACTGAAACCCGAAAAACCCCAGGTTCAAAAACAAACTGCTGATGTATTCCAAAAAGCCGAAGGCAAAATAGCTCAGGGTGATTTTGTGAAAATAATTGGACAAGAGACTTTCGGACAAGTAGTTAGTCTCAACGGAAAAGACGCAGAAGTGTCATTAGGAGAATTAAAGTCTAATATAAAACTCAATAGGTTAGAACGTGTTTCGAAGAAAGAGTTTAAGTCTGCAGTAAAAGAAACACCACGCGAAAACCTGAAAGGAATTGATATCAATGAGAAGATGGTCAATTTTAGTTTCAATCTTGATATAAGAGGAAAACGTGGCGAAGAGGCCATTCAAGAAGTAGATTTGCTTATGGACGATGCCATATTTTTGGGTTATCCGCAACTTCGTATTGTTCATGGCAAGGGTGATGGTATTTTGAGGAATTTGGTCAGGAATCACCTAAAGCATTATAAATCAGTGAAAAAGATGTCTGACGAACATGCTGACCGTGGAGGTCAGGGTGTTACAATTGTAGATATGAAGTAGGGGGCTCGGTTATTGGTTACTGGTGAATTGGTTACTGGGGTACTGGTGAATTGATTATTACTCACATTAGTAATGCCAACTTGGCGATTTACACCCAATCTGTAAAAATCAGCATTGCTTGTTCCGATAGCTATCGGAGCGTCATCAGCGTGCCATTTTAAAGTAATACATTACTGAATGTATTAAATTTCAAACACCATAATCAAAAAATACATTTCATCACTATTTCTATCCATTCATGTACTTTGTTATACACAGTACCTTGCCGTATATTAGTTTTGAATCATCAAACAAAACAAAATAAACAAATTACAAATATGAAAAAGCTATTTAGAATAAAAGGAAACGAATCTATGTTGGGTGGTGTTATGGCTGGGATTGCCGAGTATTTCAATATCGACGTTACGTTGGTGAGAGTTTTGGCAGTAGGAGCATTTTTTACGCCAGTTCCGATAGTATTTATGTATCTTATCATGTGGGCTATAATGCCAACAAAACAAGAGACATTTGCAACTTTAGCACAATAATAATTAGGGTTTAATAGATTGGAATAGCTCGGAGCATTGCTTCGAGCTATTTTTTTGATAGATTTATATCCAATTAAGATTTTTTGAGCTTTGTCACTCTGAAATAGCTGTAGACGAGCGATATCAGCACCCAAAGGCCCATTTTGCTAAGTGTAAAAATTGATGCAAACCAGTTGCTTACTAGCTCCATAAATGGTTCTTTGGTAAATCTGTCGAATCCTATATCCAGCACAAAGCTGATTATCATAATGATAACTAAAAACTGAATGGTCTGAAGAATGATGGCTTTGATTTCGGTGCTATTCATTTAGTGATGTTTTTGAGTAAAAATAATTGGTTTTGTTTCTGTTATCTATGATTTTATTCATATCAAAATGTCAACTTACTCAAATCCACATTTCCACCACTCAATATGATGCCAACTTGTTGATTTTTAAATACTTCTTTGTTTTTAATAAGTGCTGCTAATGGCACAGCACACGATGGTTCTATGATAATCTTGAGGTTTTCAAAAACCAACTTCAACGCCGCCATGATTTCTTCATCGTTTACTAAAAGTATGTCTCTAACTGTATCTCTGATTATCTCCAGTGTTTTTTCAGAAAGATTGGTCAACAAACCATCGGCTACAGTATTGATAAAAGGAGCTTTTTCTACTTTTCCTGATTTGAAAGAAAGAACAGCATCTGCTGCACCCTCGGGTTCGCCTGCATACACTTTGGCTTTTTTTGAAAAGTATTTTGCAGTCAAGCCAGTTCCACTTAATAAGCCACCACCACCCACAGGAGCAAGTATAGCATCTAGATCGGGTTGTTCTTCCAAAAGTTCCTTTGAAGCGGTAGCTTGGCCAGCAATCACGTCATAGTTGTCAAAAGGATGAATAAAAACAGCCCCAGTTTTTTCTATTATCTTTTTTACCCCATTTTCACGTGCTTCAAGGGTTGGCTCACAAAATATCAATTCTGCTCCAAGACTCAATACCCCATTTACTTTCGGTTTTGGTGCATTGCTCGGCATTACAATGTAGGCTTTTACATGGAGCAATTTGGCAGCAAGAGCCACTGCTTGGGCATGATTTCCCGAAGAATGTGTGCACAAACCTTTTTCTATCAGAGATTTATCTAAACTCAAAGCCGCATTTAGCCCACCTCTAGCCTTAAACGCACCGATTTTCTGTAGGTTTTCGCATTTAAAAAATACTTCACAACCACATAATTCGTTGATTTTGTCAGAAGACAAAACGGGTGTTCTATTTATATAAGGCTTTATTCGCTCATGCGAAGTCATGATGTCGAGTTTTGACGGGATACTTTGCAGCATAGAATGAACTTATTGTTTATAAAATCTATTATCAATTTAATACTATCTTTTCGGTAAAATTGCATCAAAAAACTTAATTTTGCACGCAATTTCATGGAGATACAAAATTATGCGATTAATAATACTATTGTTTGTTTCTTTTGGCTTATTTGCCAAGGCTCCTAAAGACGTAAACCTCAAAAATCCTCCTCCAAGAATCATCAGGACGTGCTGCTCTTTTGGAGTGGATGTGAAAGTTGCGGGTATGCCTTTCATAAAATATACTGAGGTTACCTCGCCCGAACTTATCGGAGAACACAAATATTTAGGTAGTAAAGCTGAAAACAACGGAATCATTTATACTCAATTGGGTGGTTTTATAGACATGGGTCACCTGCGTGACATCGCAGATTTTACAGCTTATCTCTATCTTTTAATTAAAGAAGAAAGGCATTTGGGCTCATTTTCTCTTAAATTGGGCAATGAAGGTGGTATGAAAACACTTAATGTACAAGTTCCTGACAATTTTACAGACGAGGATATTGTGCATTTGGCGGGGAAAATAGCTTACGACCTTTCGGTTTGGCACGAAATATCTACTTCTTATGGGGCGTCTTTTATACCTCTTGTTCCTGAGCGATATTCAAGTTTTTCTGTAGAAGATGCTTACTCAAACCTTCTGGGTGTGCATTTGGGTATGAAATCTATTTTAAGTGATGGAGAATATGAAACCGAAATGACCGCCAATGTAAAAGAGACATTGGAAGGGCTAAAGGCTTTGAGTGGTAAAGAAAGCACCATAGAGGCGATGAATGCAGTGAAAGATATTTGGTGGTCTGGAAAGGCAAAGCTTCCAAGTCGTAAAGTGCTTATAAAAAGGCAATTTGAGGTGTACGATTGTGTTTTTCCGATGCTGATTGATGCCGAGAAAATAGAAAAAAGCGAAGAGAATAAGATTTGTGTACCAAATTTGAGTTCTGCTAATGAGCCTTTGAACGATTTTTATTCGCTTACTATAAAAGCCAATTTCAAGATTCCGGTTGAAAAAGTTTTCGGAGCACATGTGAAAGAAAAGAATGTGATTACTCAGCTCGATTTCCCTTTGTTAATAAAATACGCCGAAGAGGCCACTTTTAAGTCTACTGACCAGTAACATTATTTGAGTTTATTTTTTCTCATTTAATTATCATCTATTTGCATAGCAAATGACCCTCAAAATCCTTAATTTTGCAGGAAATTTAAATCGATTATAAATTTTCGTAAAAATGCAGATTAAAGAAATTCTTCAGCTTTCGCCAGAAAGTCAAAATGTAGTTGTCAAAGGGTGGGTTAGAACCAAAAGAGGTCAGGCCAATATCGTTTTTATCAATCTAAATGACGGCTCCACAATAAAAAATATTCAGGCGGTAGTAGAAGATGGAGGCATAGATGAAGAAACACTTAAGAAAATAACTACTGGAGCGTGTATAGCCGTTAGTGGTATTTTAGTAGCTTCTGCTGGTTCTGGTCAAGCTGTTGAGGTCGTAGCCAAATCTATAGAAGTGTATGGAACGGCAGACGAAACATTCCCAATGCAGCCTAAGAAGCACAGTTTGGAGTTTTTGAGAGAGAAAGCCCATTTGCGTTTCAGAACCAACGTTTTCGGTGCCATATTCCGCGTTAGGCATGCCTTGGCTTTTGCAGTACATAAATATTACAACGACAATGGATTCTTCTATCTGCATACACCAATAGTTACAGCTTCTGATGCCGAGGGTGCTGGGGAGATGTTCAGGGTGAGTACTTTTGAGCCTAATTCAGCTCCAAAAAACGAAGACGGAACTGTAGATTTTAGTCAAGATTTCTTCGGAAGAGAAACATCTTTAACGGTTTCTGGTCAGCTCGAAGGCGAGTTGGGAGCTATGGCTCTTTCAAAAATTTACACTTTTGGTCCAACTTTTAGAGCCGAAAATTCTAACACTACCCGTCACCTTGCCGAATTCTGGATGATAGAGCCGGAAGTTGCCTTTTATGAATTAGAAGACAACATGAACTTGGCAGAAAGCTTTGTCAAATACGTCATTCAGTATGCTGTAGACAACTGCAAAGACGATTTAGAGTTTCTTCAAAACAGACTTTTGGAAGAAGAAAAGTCAAAACCTCAAAATGAGCGTTCGGAGCAGACTTTGTTGGAAAAGTTAAGTTTTGTGGTTGAAAATAGCTTCGAAAGATTGACCTACACCGAAGCCATTGAAATCTTGCTGAAGTCAAAACCAGCCCAAAAGAAGCAGTTTCAGTATGAAGTGGGCTGGGGTATAGACCTACAGTCGGAGCATGAGCGATATTTGGTGGAGAAGCATTTTAAAAAACCAGTAATACTTACCAACTACCCAAAAGACATCAAGGCTTTCTACATGAAGCAAGACGAAGATGGAAAGACAGTTAGGGCGATGGATGTTCTTTTCCCAGGTATTGGTGAAATAATAGGTGGCTCTCAAAGAGAAGATAATTATGAAAAACTGATGACCAGAATCGGAGAAGTGGGTATCGACCCAGAAAATCTCTGGTGGTATTTGGATACTCGTAGATTCGGTTCAGCTCCGCATTCAGGTTTCGGTTTAGGTTTTGAGCGTTTGGTATTGTTTGTTACTGGTATGAGCAACATCCGTGACGTTATTCCTTTTCCACGTACGCCTAAAAACGCCGAATTTTAAGCTATGATAATAGCCTTACTTGTTTTCCTAGCAGTTATAGGTGCCAATGTTATCGTGAGTGTGTATCTCGAACGAAAGCTCTCGGCATTTATTCAAGACAGGCTTGGACCTATGGAAGTAGGCAAGTGGGGACTTTTACAATTGATAGCCGACTTGATAAAGCTATTCCAAAAAGAAGATATTATACCGGATACTGCTGATAAAAAGCTCTTTAAAGCTGCTCCTTATTTAATTTTCGCTGCTATATTTTCTGGTTTTGCATTAGTTCCAGTCAACAGATTGTTGCAAGGAGCTGACCTACAGTCGGGTGTCTTTGTCTTAATGGGAGTTATTTCATTAGACATTATCGGTATTTTGATGGCGGGCTGGTCTTCTAACAACAAGTATGCTTTGTTGGGGTCTATGCGTTCAGTAGCTCAGATACTCTCTTATGAAGTGCCTATTGGGCTTTGTATTTTGTGTGTAGCCATTACGAGTTCAAGTCTTAATTTGCAAGAAATTATTGGTCAACAAGGGATATTCTCACTTGAGCCGAATTATCTGTTTGGTATAAAAGCATTAGGCATTGAAACCACACAAGTTGGAGGTTTTTTGACTTGGAATATTTTTAGAAGCCCATTTTTGTTTGTGGTTTTTATTATTTTTATTATAGCTGGATTAGCCGAAGCAAACCGAGCACCTTTTGATTTGCCCGAAGCTGAATCAGAGTTAATTGCAGGATTTCATACCGAATATTCAGGTTTTCGTTGGGCGATACTTTTTCTTGCAGAATATGGTATGATGCTTTTGTTGGCATTTTTAACTGCCATATTGTTTCTAGGAGGTTGGAATTCTCCGTTGCCAAACATTGGGCCTTTAAAGCTGGCTACATGGACTTCAGGTACAGATGGTACGCTTTCTATGCATCTTTGGGGTGCTTTTTGGTTGTTTTCCAAAGCTTATTTTGGCATGTTGGTACAAATGTGGGTCAGATGGACATTGCCTCGCCTCAGAATAGACCAGTTGATGTATCTTTGTTGGAAAGTGCTTACACCTTTGTGCCTTATTTTGGTTTTGATTTCAGCCTTTTGGCGAATTTTAATGATATGGTAAAATGGCAAAACTGATTGATAAGGAATTAGAAGAGGCCATTATTGCTTTGCCCACGAAAGAAAAGAACAAGATTCTCATTAGGTTAATAAATAAGGATAAGTTTCTGGTTGAGCAGCTTCATTTTAAATTACTAGAACATCCTGAAATAGACCTTAAAATAAGGCAAGACATTGTAGCTGAGGAGATTGAAAAGCTAAAAAGGTATAAGGCAATAAAATCTAAAGAATTGCTTACAATCCAAAGAAGCTTTTTCGCTTTGATTTCTCATCATAAAAGAATCACTGCTGATAAAGTAGGGGAGGTTAGGTTAGTGGTTATGCTTATCCTCAAATTCGTAAGTTATTATCCATTTGTTTTTAACAAAGCCGACCTGAAATACAATTTAAAACTCAATGAGTTTAACCTCAAGAAAATGATTCTGTTGCTCAAAAACCTTAAAGGAATTCACGAAGATTACAAAATTGAGTTTGAAGATGACATAAATAAAATCTTAGACTTTTTTTATAATGGTATTCACGGCGATTTAGCAAAAAGCCTTGGTTTGCCTCGAAATATTGACTGACGATGAAAAGACAACTCCTAGTTCTGAAGTTTGGTACAGCTTCTATCACAAAAGCTTCTGGTACACCAGATATAGAAATTATTAATGAAATAGCACGGCAGTCAGCTGTTTTGCTAAAAAAATATAGAATCGTTATTGTATCTTCTGGAGCTGTAGGTGCTGGGAAACACTTTGTTCAAAACTATGAAGGTACTATCAGCCAAAGAAAAGCAGCCGCTGCTATTGGGAATCCGCTTTTACTAAAAATGTATGATCAGGCTTTTGAGAAATACGGAATAAAAGTGGCTCAGAGTCTTTTAGAAAGGCAGCATTTCGCCAACCGTCAGCAGTTTTTACAGCTCAAAGAAACGTATGAGGAACTATGGAAAAGTAACGTGATTCCCATTGCCAACGAAAATGACGTTGTGAGTAACAGAGAGCTTAAATTCTCTGACAATGACGAACTTGCTACTTTGATTGCTGGTGGATTTGGAGCAAATGTATTGATGCTATGCACTGCCTCAGGTGGTTTATTGGATAAAGAAGGACTATTGGTGCCGCAGGTAGAAAAGATAGACGAACATATTCTAGGTATGGTCAGTAAATCTAAAACAGCTCTAGGACTTGGAGGTATGGCCTCGAAACTGACTTTCACGCATTTAGCTAACAAAATGGGAATAAAAGTCATTATTTTTGGTATGAAGCTAGCTGACGGAATATTGAATGCCATTTCTGAAAATGTGGGAACGACCTTCTTACCTCAAGAAGCCAATTTATCTGCTAAAAACAAATGGATTGCGAGTGGTGCCATTTCTGTGGGAAGTGTGATAATAGACAAAGGAGCTAGCAAGGCGTTGATGAGTCGCAAAAGCTTACTTGCTGTTGGTATTATTTCTTTTGAAGGAGAGTTCGAGTCGGGAGAATTGGTAGAAATAGTGGATGAAAACAAACAAATACTCGCAGTAGGAAAAGCAAAAATATCTTCAGCGATTCTTCAAGAAAACCTCAAAGTACAAAATCTCATTTTTGTGCACGCCGATGACATCGTGTTGATATAAAAAAAGCCTTTGGCATTTACCAAAGGCTTAGTTTATTCTATATAAATCTAGAAATTATTTTTTTGGAGCAGTTGCAGCTGGAGCAGCGTCTTTGGTTTCAGCAGGAACTGGAACCCCCATTTTCTTGAATACCAAGTTGGTGATGTTGTCAGTCTCAGGAGCTACCAATATTACGGGTGTAGTGCCATATCCAGCATCAGAGTTTAACACGTAAGTGTAACCATTCTCTTTAGCCACTGCGTCTATGGCCGTTTGGATTTTATCCATTACTGGAGCTATCATCTCTTGTTGTTTACGAGAAAGTGCCGCTTCAGCATTTTGTTGCAATTCTTGCAATTCGTTTTGCTTGTTTTGTAAAGTCTTCTCTTTGTCAGCTTTGATTACTGCAGACATAGAAGGAGCATTTTTTTGATAATCTTCGAACATTTTTTGAGCTTCAGCTAACTTGTCTTGGTAAAGCTTATCGTACTGAGCTTTTTCTGTTGATAATTTTGCTTGTATATCTTTAGAATCAGGCAAGTTTTGAAGAATAAACTCTATGTTGGTATAACCTATTTTAAGATTCTGAGCGTTAGTTGAAATACTTGCTAAAATTGTTAAAGCAATTACAAATAGTTTGATTTTCATTTCTGTAGTATTAATAAAATTAAATTGGTTTACTTTTTAATATTTAATCCCAGCTCCTCGATTACAAAATCTGTATAATCATGTCTTGGGTCAGCATAGAACATACTCATGTCCGATGCTTTGTCAAAGATAAAACTAAGTTTATATTTTCGAGCTATTTTTTCTGATGTTTTGTATATTTCATCTAATATTGGCTTCAATATTTCCTTTTTCTTCTGAAAAAGCTGACCGTTAAGTCCGAAGATGCTGTTGTTTAATATTCTCAGTTCGTCTTCTTTTTTGTCAATTTCACTCAGTTTTTCTTTTTTCATATCGGCCGTCAGAAGTATTTCTTCCTGCTGATATTTCTGTTTCATTTTTTCTGTCTCCGCATATTTAGCTTGTAAATCTTTTGTCCATTTCTCCGCAAATTGATTCATCGTTTCACTTGCCTTTTTGTATTCTGGCATTTTGTTCATGATGTATTCCGTATCAATGTAGCCAAATTTTTGAGCAATGGTTTGGAAACCTGAGAGCATCAAAAATAAAAAAAATATTTTCAATTTCATTTTTTTTAGATTTAGTCCTTTCTGTTTTTTATTCTATGGTTTCGTGTTCTTAAGACGAAAACGCACATCAATAGTTTATATTTTTAATTCTGATTAACAGAAATTTAACATTAACGTATCTGTTGGCCAATACTGAATGTAAATCCTTTTCTACCTTGGTTGTTTAATCCAGGAATCGGGTCAAAGCCATAGCCATAATCAATACCAATTAATCCAAAAGCAGCCATGAAAATCCTTGCACCAATACCCGCAGATCGTCTCAATTTGAATGGGTTATAGTCTTTGTAGCTTCCCCAGCTGTTGCCAGCCTCAGCAAATCCTAATACAAAAATGGTAGCTTGAGGATTTAATGAAACGGGATAACGAAGTTCTAGTGCATATTTACTATAAATAATTCCCCCTGTTCTGGAGTATGTGCCAGTAGCTTGAGATGCGGCCACTTTTTCGTTGTAAGTGGCTTCATATACAACACCTTCATCATACCCTCTCAATCCAATTAGTTCTACCCCTATGCTGTTGGTGTTTTGAAGGCCCATACCTGCACCACCAATCACAAATCTGCCAAAAGGGCTATAGCTGGTACTTGTGTTATATCTTCCCAAGAAACCCATGTTTCCTTTTGCATGAAATATTAGTTTTCCAAACACTGGTGCATACCAGTCAGCATCAAACATCCATTTGTGCCCTTCTATCCATAGTTTTCCAGATTTCGGAGTACCAAACAATGAATAAGGAGGGTTAAATGTTGTATTTAAGGAAATGTTAGAACCACTTCTTGTAAATTGAGGATTATCAAGGCTATATCTTGAAACATTAAATCCTAGCGAAACATCATGTGCTTGTCCATTTCTGAAGTTTGAAAGTAGGAAGCTATTCTCAACATCATAATATTGATATGAAAGTGCTGAACTAAAGTTAAAGTTTCTGTCTGGCCAATTAAGCCTCTTTCCATAAGTCACAGATCCACCGGTATTTCTAAAAAAACCTTGATAAAGTGCAGAATTATATACATTTCCATAATAAGAACTGCTGGTAGAATTTGCATATAGTCTTTGCATTCTGTCTGCTATTTTACTGTAATCTTGCACTGAATGGAATAAACTTACAGAGAAAGAGTTGGGTTTTTTGCCTCCAAGCCAAGGTTCAGTAAATGAAAGAGAATAGTTTTGGAAGCCGCCGTTAGCCTGAAATCTGATGGCGAATCTCTGCCCATCTCCTTTCGGAAGAGGCTTGTATTCTTTGAGATTAAGTATTTTACGTATAGCAAAGTTGTTGAAAACTATACCAAACGTACCAATAATACCCTGAATTCCGCTCCATCCACCCGAAAGTTCAATATTGTCGTTGGATTTCTCTTCTACGTTATATTCAATATTTACAGTTCCATCGTTTTGCGGTACTGGCTTTGGTTCAATCTTTTGTGGGTCAAAGTATCCAAGTTTTGATAGCATTTGAACGGTTTCTACCAAGTCTGTTTTGCTAAACTTCTGGCCAGGTTTTGTGAGTATTTCTCTTAGAACTACATGGTCACTGGTTTTTGTATTACCGTTTAAGATAATCTTATTTATTGTTGCCTGCTTACCTTCTGTAATTCTCATTTCTATATCTATAGAGTCGCCTTCGATAGCTATTTCTATAGGTTGACAACTAAAGTAGAGATAACCGTCGTCCATGTAATACGAACTAACATCCTGTTGAGGTTTACCATTTATTTTTTTCTCAAGCTCTTCAGGATTGTAAATATCGCCTTTTTTTACACCCAATATTAGACCTAAAGTATCTGCATTTCTCAAATAATTTCCCGTCCAGGTAATGTTTCTATAGTAAAACCTTTTCCCTTCTGTTACATTTAAGACAATATTAATATTTTTATCATCTACTACATAAATGGAATCGCTCACGATCTGGGCATTTCTATATCCGTTTTTATTTAAATAGGATACGAGTTTTTCTTTGTCTTCCTTATATTTTTTTGTAATAAACTTGGAAGGGGTAAAGATTCTTAAAGGAGCTTTTTCTTTAGTGCCTTTCATTTTAGAAAGAATCTTCCATTCTGGAAGCTCATTTATTCCATTTAGTTGAATGTCATTTATTTTAACCTTGGCTTTCTTTGAAATATTAAAAACTAAAGAGGCGTTGTTAACCCTTATCGTATCTGCAATCTGCTGAACTTGTACAGTACAGTTTCTAAAACCTTTGTCGAGAAAATGTTTTTTTACAAGATTTTGGATGTTTTTAACCATGGCATCAGTTATTACCTTGCCTTTATACGTTTTTATTTTGTCTTCAACAGTTTCCTTTTCACCCTTTCTGATTCCATTGAGAACAATCTTATTTAGTCTTGGTCTTTCTTTTAAAGCCAATTCAAGAAATACAGTTTTGCCCTCTACCTTTGTAATGTTTATAGAAACATCCTCGATAATTCCTTGATCCATTAGTCTTTTTATGGCAGTGGAAATTCGCTCTCCAGGTATTTTTATTTCATCGTTTACATTAAGGCCAGAAACTGATATAAGTGTATTTGCGTCTAAGAATTGGACACCAGTAACTACTATGCCACCTATAATATAGTCTTTTGGACTTGTGTAATCTACCAATGATTCTTCGGATACCGTTCGGTTTAAACGAGGAAGTCCTACTCTTTGGGCGTTTGCAGCGAAGTGTACCGCAAAAATTAAGGCTGTTAATATGAATGGTTTTAAAGAATTCCTCATTTATTTGTTTTTATCTGATCTCCTGTTTTTCCGAATCGTCTCTCTCTTTGTTGATAAGTCTTTATGGCGTCTTTTAAATGCTCTTTTCTGAAATCGGGCCAAAAAACATCGTCTAAGAACAGAAGTTCTGCGTATGCAGACTGCCAAAGTAGATAGTTACTTATTCTATGGTCTCCTCCGGTTCTTATTAAAAAATCAACGTCGGGGTCTGGGTATGTTGACAAAAACTTGTTAAACATGCTTTCATTGATATCCTCCACACCTAGTTCATCGCTTTTTATTTTGGTGGCTATTTGTTTAATAGCCTGCACTATATCCCACTTTCCGCTATAACTGAGAGCTAAACTAAGCACCAAGCCTGTGTTATCTTTGGTTTTTTCTATTCCTGCAAGCATTTCATTTCTGGCACTTTTGGGTAACATTTCTAAGTCACCAATACATTTTAGTCTCACGTTGTTTTTGTGTAGACTCGGTATTTCGTCGCCAATGGTTTTAATCAATAGGCTCATGATACCGTCTACTTCGGCCTTAGGTCTCCCCCAGTTTTCAGTAGAAAAGGTATAGAGTGTAAGGTAGCCAACTCCCAATTCTGCACAGCCCTCTACGGTATCTCTTACTGCAGTAATTCCATGATGGTGACCAAAAATACGCATGGCACCTTTGCTTTTAGCCCACCTCCCATTACCATCCATGATAACGGCTATATGCTTGGGTAAATTGTTTAAATCGATGTCTTCCAATAAAAAAATAGTATTTGTCCGTTTGAAAAGGATTGCAAAAATACAAAAAAGATAAAGGAATAAAAAGCAGTGTATCTTAATAAAGCTAAAATATAGTTTTAATTGATTTAAAGCAGCTTAATAATGCTCAAAACGGAATTCTTTATTTGCCAGGAGGGCAATGAACCTTATAAAAAAGATAACTTACAGAGAAAGTTAAATGGAAGTATTTGTCTTTTTGGAGGGTATTGGGGCTTTGAAATAATTTGAAATTTTTAGCATTGCTTTCAAATGAAGGATAAAAGCTTTCTGGTTCTTCAGTTGTATTATTGAAGCCGAAACCATCAAAAAAGTCAGCATTTTTCTTACGAAGCAATACTCTGGTACTAAACTCAACGCCGAAGTTCCATTTGCCGTTGATGATTTTTTTATATCCAATACCAAATGGTAATACTGGATCAGGCCCAGCAATGATAGAGTTAATATTTGAAGTACCTCCGTTTGTATATTTCCTTCTTAAAAATTGAGAATTGCCAAATCCACCAAATAAGTAAGGAGTCCACTGGTGTTCATATCTACCGTTGTGCGTCCGAAAGTTCAAAAAATTATACTCTATTTGGCCATTGTAATCCCACAGTGTATTGGTGAATTTTAGACCTCTAGATTTATTCAAGGCATTGCCAGACTTTTCGTCATTCCCTCCAACGAAACCTATCATGGCGTTGGCTTTTACCGAAATAACTTTAGAAACATTGTAGCGAACAAAAAGGTTAGTGGCTACAGAAGGGTTTAGTATCCTGAAAGTTGGTTGTATATCTCCTTTATAATAAGTAGGTCCTAGGCCTGCTCCTATTTCAAGTTTTTGAGCCAATGAAAAATACGAAATGAATAAAAATAGCAGTGTTTTTTTTAACATACCTTTTGTTTGCAACAGTAAAGTTCCAATATTTTTCTTACAAATAAAAAAAGGTAAAGGTTAAATCATTTAATAACAGGGCATTTGATGTTATTACTCAATACATAACTTAACGTAAACTGCGTAAGAATGTAGCTATCTATTCTTTTGGAACCTCTCATTGATGAGTACGGGTATATCTCCTCTGCATTTGTTGATGGTGCAATTCCAGATGTGTTAAAACCCTGTTGAGAGGCTGCTTGAATAAAGTTTACAAGTCTTAAATCTCCTGAATTGGCTGCGTAATCTTCACCAGCTCTGTAGCTAAAAGCTGCTGCCTCTGGACCGTAGTTAGATACCATCAATGATTTTGAAGGATAACTGGTGTTGCCCACGTCGTCTAAGTAGTCAAAAGGGGTCAGCCTGAAACCTGCTTCTGCTGTAAAATCAAAGTTAGAGTTGATTTTGACTCTGAGCCCTAAGGCTATTGGCATTACAGGCTGAACAAGCGAATATGTTTTTAATGTGCTACCTGGTATTCCTTGGCCGGATGTGTTTAAAGGTTTCAATGCTTCCCATCCCGCTTTCACTGGTAAACCAGTGTTTGGGTCGAAACCAACAACTCCTCTAGCTTTCGGATTGTGCCCATAAATCCCAATTCCGACTGCTCCATAGGGCATAATATTACTTCTGCCCTTGGCCCCTTTGCCGTATTGAGGTAAAATATTGAAGATACCCGATAGCGTAAATTCTTGAAGATCGTTTCTGAAACTTAGGTTTCGGATATAGTTAGCAGACATTTTTTCTAAATTTCTTGAAGCAAAGGTATAGTCATCTCCATACAATCTAGCGTAGGTATAAGAGATTCTTGCTGCAGCGTTTGCATTTAAAAATCTTGTGTAGTTGATACTTCCGTTCCACCTTACGTTGGTGTATATTCCGTAGTAAAATCTAGAATAAGGTGCAAGGTCTCCAAAATAATGTGAACTCCCCCCTCCAATACCCACTGTGGCATACTGGTTCAAAACATTTTTTTTGCTAAAAAGACCATTTTTCTGTGCAAAAGTATGGGTTGTTACAGTCATCATTAATGCCAAAATGATATTGTAGTATTTATTTATGGGCTTCAACATAGTGTTTCCTAGTTTTCTAATTTTTTCTAAAACGATTTTAAATTCGCTTTTATTGAATATTTTTTTAATTTCTGTTTCTAATATCATCTCCCCAGTTCAATTTCTTTCTGAGTGTGCTTAAAAAGCTCATACCATCAATTTTTACAAGCTTTGCTTTGAAAGTTTCCATGTTGATGTTGATTTCGCCAACATCATCGCCAATGATTTTCGCTCTAGAATCCATAGATACCAAGAAGTTCTTACTTCTACTTTCAACTTTTAGCGTTATTTTACTTTGGCTAGAAACTATTATTGGCCTTACAAACAAATTGTGAGGGCATATCGGAGTAATAATGAAATTCTCAGATTTTGGCATCACCAAAGGACCTCCACAACTTAGATTATATCCCGTTGATCCAGTTGGTGTAGACACCATGAGCCCATCAGCCCAATAGCTATTAAGAAAATCGCCATCTATGTAAGCATGAATCACTATCATAGACGAAGTGTCGGTTTTAGAAATAGCTATTTCGTTAAGAGCAAAATTCATGCCTGATTCAAAAAACTCATTCTGAGCTTCTGCATGAATCATTAATCTTTCATCTATTTTGTATTGCTTTGCTAAGATTTTCTTGATGGTTTTCTTGATATTTTGGGGTTGTATGTCAGTTAAGAAGCCTAATCTGCCAAAATTTATACCTAAAACAGGAATCTCATTGCTAGCAACAAGTCCCAGGGTTTCTAAGAAAGAACCATCGCCTCCCAAGCTAAGGGCTATATCAATATCATGTAAATCTTGAGCGTTTTTGAATACCTTTGTATTGTCAAATTGTATTTGAGCTTCTTGTAAAATTTCCGTAAATGAGTCGGATACCTGATAGGAAATCTTGTTATCTTTTAATTCGTCGAATATATCTTGTATGGCAGTTGTAGAGTCTGATTTAAAAACTCTTCCATGAATGGCAAATTTCATAAAATTGGTATTTTAGATGCTCAAATATTTCATTAAAAGGTCGTAGCGATCCTTTTCTATGTTTGTAACTGGCTCTGAGGCAAAGTATGAGACTACATCATATCCGTATCTCTCGAGAGAGTTAACGACTCCACTTATCTGGGCAATATCAAGCTTAAGCGTTAGATGCATTTGGTTTTGACTGTCATTAGACAGAAATAGGCTCACGATTTTGGCATATTCAAATTCCACTATTTTCGAAATTTCACTCAGTGAATATTCCTTGTGGTGGAGATTTATTTCAATAATCCCGCCGTTGTCATTCAAAGCCAATTTTTCTATAAACCTTTCGTTGGCTTCTTTTTTTTCTATTACGCCTAGAAATACATCGGTGCTATCAAAAACCGGAAGTAGTTCAAAGGAAGTACGAGAGAAAACTTTGATAAGCTCTAGAATAGGTAAGTTTGAGTCAATTTTAAGTTCGACCATTTCAGGTCTTATATCCTCAAGGACCGTATCATAATCGTAATTGAGTAAGAATTCTTCCGAAAAAAAACCTGAGAAAATCGCATCATGTACATAAGGCAAATGAGTATTATTACATTCGCTCATGAGTTGTAATGCTCTGTCAACATTGTCCGTTTGTTTTAAAACAGGTATGTTGCTGTCTATAAGTTCTTTGGCTACCATGTGGTAGGTATTATTTGAGTACTATTTCGGACATCATTATTTTTTCTAAAAAACCGCCCATCATTTTTACAAAAGGCTCTGGCTGCTCCATCATAGGTGCATGGCAACATTTGTCTATAAAATGCAATTCAGAATTCGGAATCAATCTGTTGAATTCGTGACCTACGTGTGGTGGTGTGATGGTGTCATTTAACCCCCAGATCAAGCAGGTAGGCACTGTAATGGCCGGGATTTCTTTAGCCATGTTTGTTCTTTGAGCCGATTTGGCTATTTGAACGATGTTCATACATTTTGGAATGCTCGAAGTTATTTCAAAAACCTCATCCAGTAGCTCTTTAGTAGCTGTTTTTGGATCATAAAAAGTGTATTCTACTCTTTCTTTGATGTATTCATAAGAGCCTCTTTTAGGAAAAGAGCCGCCCATGGTGTTTTCGAAAAGTCCTGAACTACCAGTAAGAATAAGGGCTTTGATGTTGTCTTGATGTGCCAGCGTGTACAATAGTCCAACATGACCGCCTAAAGAATTTCCGAGAAGGATAATGTCTTTTAGATTTTTTAAGGCAACAAATCGCTCAATAAATGCCTGTAAACCTTCTAAACTTGCCTCTCTCATAGGCATTTCATAGATGGGCATTACGGGTATAATTATTCTGAAATTTTTCCTGAATCCTTCTATAACTCCATCAAAATTGCTCAATGCACCAAAAAGTCCGTGCAAAATGAGTAATGGTTGACCTTCACCTTCATCTATATACTTAAACTCACCTTCACTGAAAATCTGGTAATTCATATAATATTCTTTTGGTCTTGTTTGTTGTTCAACATGCAAAATTCGTCATAAATACGTAATTCGAATGCTTCTTGACGTGAAAAAACGAAAAATTTGGCAATAATGCTATAAATTATTTAAAAAATCACTGATTTGTTTTTCAGATTCTCCAACTATTTCTTCGGCTGTTTTACCTTTGGTGTGGATGGGAGTCAGGGTAGTCCATGACATTTTTGTAAAACTTGTGAGCGGAAAAATTCCCTTTGGGTTAAACTTTCCGGTATTTACGATAGCAATAGGAACCACATCCGCCTCGGGGCATTTCTTTAATAAAGTAGCCACGCCACCGACGGCAAAAGGCTTTAATTTACCCGTTCTGGAGCGTGTTCCTTCTGGGAAAATTACGCCTGAATAATTGTTTCCTGAAATATATTTTGCAAATCGAATAATTTCTCCGATGGCCTGTTTTGGGTCGTTTCTGTTTATTAATGCGGCTTTCCCTACTCTCAAGTTGTAAGATATACTCGGAATTCCTTTAGAGAGTTCTACTTTAGAGATAAACAAGGGTGTGTTTTTTCTTAGAAACCAAATGATGCCCGGTATGTCAAACATACTTTGGTGGTTTGAAATAAAAATGATGGTTTTGTCGGTCGGGAGTTTTACTTTTTGAGAAAAGGAAATGCTTGAACCTGTCAGGTACCAACCAATAACAATCCAGAAGTTTAGCCATTCTACTGTTTTCTGGTGAGCCTTCTGGCCAAAAACTTCGTAGGCAATAAATTGAATGGGATGAAAAATGACCAATAGTATGCCAAAATATAGAATGTAAATGGAGCCGAGTATGTAGTCAAGAATCTTTTTCACTAAACTTTTTTTGTGCAAATTTAAGGCTATTTTTTTTATTGTAATAAGTAAATTGAGTTTAGAATTATGTCTAAGATTTTAAGAGTTTCAGATTGCTGACAGTTTATTTTTATTTACTTTTGTTCATCATTTAAATAAGATAATTTATGAAATCGCCACTTTCGAGAATTGAAGTGATGAAGTTTGTAGGAGAGAAATTGGATAGCTTGATTGAAGAATTTCTTAATCCGATAGAAACTAACTGGCAACCAACTGATTTTTTGCCTGACTCTACAAAAGAAAATTTTACTACAGAAATAAAAGAACTTCAGGAATCTTGTAGAGAACTTCCTTATGACTATATGGCTGTTTTGGTGGGGGATTGTGTCACCGAAGAAGCTTTGCCTACCTACTCGTCGTGGTTGATGGCGGTTGATGGGGTTAATCAAGCGGAAGATAAGCAAGGTGGTTGGACGAAGTGGGTCAGGTGGTGGTCTGCTGAAGAAAACAGGCATGGAGATTTGCTGAACAAGTATTTGTATTTGTCTGGAAGAGTAAACATGAAAGAAATGGAGACTTCTACGCAGTGGCTCATTGCGGATGGTTTTGACATTGAAACAGACACAGATCCTTACAAAAACTTTGTGTACACTTCTTTTCAGGAATTGGCCACCAATGTTTCGCACCGTAGAACGGCCACTTTGGCTAAGAAGTTTGGCAACAGTCATTTATCAAAAGTCTGTGGAGTTATAGCGGCCGACGAAATGCGTCATGCAAAGGCTTACAAAACTTTTGTGGAGCGTTTCTTTGAAGTGGATCCTTCGGAAATGATGATTGCTTTTGAGTATATGATGAAAAAGAAAATCGTGATGCCTGCTCATTTTCTAAGAGAAACTGGTCAAAAAATGGGAGATGTTTTTTCGCATTTCTCCGATTCTGCTCAACGTTTGGGTGTGTATACTACGATGGATTACATCAAAATTTTGGAGGATTTGTTGGTAGATTGGAAAATAGATAAGATTTCGGAATTGAATGATTCAGCCGAAAAAGCCAGAGATTATTTGATGGCCTTGCCGAACAGGTTGAAGCGAATTGCAGACAGAACTAAGGTTCCAGAACTTGAATATGAATTTAGCTGGATAACTAGATAAGGTTTACGTTAAGAATTTGAAAAGTACTGACCTGTTTCAGTACTTTTTTTATTTTATGGCTTTGTTATCCCGTATTTTGTTTTTATTTCACCATAATTTTTATAAAATGTTTGTAAAGAAATTGCACGATTTGTTCTATCTAAAACCCTACTTTTCCATATTTTTAACTGTTGTTATTGGCATTTTGTGCTTTATTCCTTCTGAAAGAATTCCAGATGTAACAGATGATAAAACCGCCCATTTTGTGGCTTTTGCAGTTTTGGGTTTTTCTTGGTTTATGTTTTTAAAAAATTATGGTAAAGTTGCCATTGGCCTTACTTTTTTCGCAGTTTTTATTGAGCTTGTTCAGTATTTATTGCCAGTAAGTTTTCACCGAGCTTTTGATTTATTAGATATTTTGGCTGATGTTTTAGGCATCGGAATTGGTTTTGCAATAGCTTTTGTCTTCAATAAAATCGTGAAATAAAAAAGAGCTAAATCGATAGAAATAGCTCTTTTTTGATATGGAACAAGCGAGAATTATTTTGTCGCTACGTTTATGCTTAGTTCTTTCAATTGCAAGTCCGAAATACTTGAAGGTGAGTCAATCATCACATCACGGCCACTGTTATTTTTCGGGAAAGCGATGAAGTCTCTGATAGATTCTGCTCCACCAAAAAGTGAAACCAATCTGTCAAAGCCGAATGCTAAACCTGCGTGAGGAGGTGCTCCATATTCAAAAGCTTCCATCAAGAAACCAAATTGTTTTTTAGCTTCTTCGTCTGAAAATCCAAGGATTTCGAACATTCTTTGTTGCAATGGTTTCTGGAAGATTCTTACCGAACCACCACCAACTTCTGTTCCATTGATAACCATGTCATATGCATTGGCTCTTACTTTGCCCAAATCTGTGTCTAGCAAAGCCACATCTTCGGGTTTTGGTGCTGTGAACGGATGGTGCATAGCAAACCAACGATTTTCAGCTTCACCAAACTCCAAAAGAGGGAAATCAACCACCCAAAGTACTTTGTACTCATCAGGGTTTCTCAATCCCAATCTGTTGCCCATCTCAAGGCGAAGTTCGTTGAGTTGTTTTCTTGCTTTGTCTGCTTGTCCTGAAATGATTAGAATTAAATCGCCCGCTTTTGCATTGAATTTCTCGCCTATTGCTTTTAAGTCTTCTTCTGAATAAAATTTATCTACTGAAGATTTGACGGTTCCATCGGCATTGAATCTGATATAAACCAATCCTTTGGCACCAATTTGAGGGCGTTTCATCCATTCGGTCAGTTCATCTATTTGTTTTCTGGTGTATTCTGCACAGCCTGAGGCGTTTATGCCCACAACCAATTCTGCATCGTCAAAAACTTGGAATCCTTTGTTCTGTACCAGTTCGTTAAGTTCTACAAACTTCATATCAAACCTAATATCTGGCTTGTCGCAACCATAGAGTTTCATAGCATCCGCATAGGTCATTCTTGGTACTTCTGGTAGGTCGATTTCTTTAACCGTTTTGAACAAATGTTTGATTAATCCTTCAAACATATTCAAAACATCCTCCTGCTCTACGTATGACATCTCACAGTCAATTTGCGTAAATTCTGGTTGGCGGTCAGCCCTCAAATCCTCGTCTCTAAAGCACTTAACTATTTGATAGTAGCGGTCAAAACCTGAAATCATCAACAGTTGCTTGAACGTTTGGGGTGACTGTGGCAAAGCATAAAATTCGCCTGGATTCATTCTACTAGGCACCACAAAGTCTCTTGCACCCTCAGGAGTTGATTTTATCAAAACTGGAGTTTCTACTTCTATAAATTGCTGAGCATCAAGAAATATTCTGGTTTGTTGGGCAACTTTATGTCTTAAAAGTAGGTTTTGACGAACGGGGTTTCTTCTCAAATCCAGATAACGATACTTCATTCGAAGCTCGTCACCACCGTCTGTTTCGTCTTCTATGAGGAATGGAGGTAATTTAGCGGGATTCAAAATTTCGATATTTTCCACCAAAATCTCCACTGCTCCAGTGTCTATTTTATCATTTTTTGATAACCGCTCTATTACTTTTCCTTCAGCTTTTATTACAAATTCTCTTCCGAGAGTTCTTACTTTGTCCAATACATCAGCCGTGGTTTTTCCTTCTTCGAATATCAATTGGGTGATACCATAGCGGTCTCTTAAATCCACCCAAATCATGCCGCCTTTGTCTCTTACTTTCTGAACCCAGCCACACAAAGTAACCGATTCGCCAAGACTAGAAATTCGAAGTTCTCCACAGGTATGTGTCCTTAACATGCTATTTGCTTTTTTTTGAAATTGGCTGCAAAAGTAGTGAATTCTTTTCCAAATGCCTTGAGATTTGGCAAAATGTTGCGTGTCAATTGGTTATTCCAACTACGTCAAAGATTAATGTAAAAATTGAAATATTAAATATTGATTGCCTCTTCTTTCGGAATAATGAATGCCAAAATGATGTAAACGAGAATAAGCGAGCCAAAGCTAAAAAAGGTAGTTAGGGCTACCAATATCCTTACAATGGTTGGGTCTAGGTCGAAATACTTACCCAATCCACCACAAATGCCCATAAACATGGCCTCTTTGCCGATTGTTCTTTTAAGTTTCTTTTCCATTGATTATTAAATGTTTGACTAAAGTTAATGAAAAAAACCTCTTGGTTACCCAAGAGGTTTAAAATATATTTTCATCGAAAATTTCTTACCAACCAAAAGGATTCCACAAACCGCCTACACCCCACAGTACAGTCGCTATTAAACAACCAAACAATGCTTTTCTTACTTGGTCTTTGTCATGGTCGGTTACAAAATAAACAATGGCAAGTCCAATAACACCTAAGCAGCAGCCCCACCAAAATCCACTCAGCAATGGCATGTCTTTCACAGCACTTATTGAATTTGCAGAAGTATCATCTAAAAGTTCAATACCATTTATAAGTTCTGGATTGTGGGCTTTAATATCACTCAATGTTGTTTCTGGATTTGCCTCCACAAAAGCTTCTATTTGCTTTATTTGGTCAAATTCGCTTTTGGAAGTGCTGTTTTCAAATTCGCCATTTGCAAAAATGTTAGAAAATGTAAAGGTTACGATTAGGCTTAAAATTAGTCTCTTCATTGTTAAATAGTGTTTTTGTTTAAAGATGTATTTTGTTTTAAATTGGTTGCATTGTTAATGTAAAGTCATCAAAGAATATCCCTGACTTTGAAAATGACTCAAGGCTAAAAGTGCCCCATGAGCTACACGAATGTTGCTGTTTCGTTTGTAGTCAACCAATTTTCTCATCCTCAGTGATTGGCCACAAACATAAAATTTCACACCGTTTTCTCCAAGTTTATTTATAACCTCGGTGTTTGGGTTTTTCTCTTTATATTCCATCATAAAAGATTCATCGCTCAATATGGTTGGAGTGGCTTGAAAATGGATAACTACCGCAATATCCAAATTTTCTTTTTTTACACCAGCCAAACCATGAAGGTTTATAAATCTTGCCACGGATTCAAAACTAGGATTCATTTCTGTAGTTTGGTTTTTAGCGGCTGAGGTGATATCAAAAACCACCTTGTATTTTTTATTGGGATCAACCAATTGCTCTGCTTCGGGAATTGGATAAACTCCGCCATACGAATCAATTTCTGGGAATTGTCTTTGTGAAAATGCTGGTAATGAAGCTACAAGAAGGAACAGTAAAAGGAATCTCATATCTTAGTCTGTTTATTTGGACTAAAAATAGGAAAACTATTTGATGATTTTGAAATATTAGGAACTAATTAACAAATAAAGATGTATTAACATTAAATACAAATGTAAATTATATGAAAACAATATTTAAAGCAGCCAACGACAGAGGACACGCCAACCATGGTTGGTTAGATTCTTATCATACATTTAGTTTTGCAAATTATTACAACCCACAGTGGGAGCATTTTGGTGCTTTAAGAGTGCTAAACGACGATCATGTTTCAGGCGGAATGGGATTTGGTAAACACCCACATGACAATATGGAGATAGTTTCGATACCGCTCGAAGGTGCTTTGGAACACCAAGACAGCATGGGTAATAAAACCGTGATTCGAAAAGGTGAAGTACAGATTATGTCTGCCGGAACAGGCGTGGCTCACTCTGAAAAAAATGAGGATTCTAAAAGTCCTGTGAAGTTTTTGCAGATTTGGGTATTTCCTGAAAAAAGAAATATTGCACCGAGATATGAGCAAAAAGTTTTTGATTTGGCAGGCAGAAAAGACAAATTTCAAACAGTGGTATCTCCATTAGAAAGCTCTGACGAAGGCATAAAAATGAACCAGCAGTCTTGGTTTACTTTGACAGACTTGTCTGCAGGAAAGACTTTGACCTACGATTTGAAAAATGCCAAAAATGGTGTTTATGTGTATGTTTTAGAAGGTTCTGCAGAAGTGGCAGGCAAATCTCTAAGTAGGAGAGATGGCCTAGGTATTTCGGAAACCAATACTTTCGAAATTAAAGCAAGTACTGGTTCTGAAATACTTTTAATGGAAGTTCCAATGACTTTCTAAGCAGATGAAAGATTCATGACTTAGTCAAAAGACAAATTTGAAAATAGTCATTTCTTTACGTTCTTGAGGCTTTACGAGAAAATCACAAATTAACTAGATGAAAGATTCATGGCTTAGTCAAAAGACAAATTTGGAAATGGTCATTTCTTTGCATCCTTGCGGCTTTGCGAGAAAATTACAATTATGAAAAAAGAAATATTAAAAATAACAAGTTCTTCGGCTCAAAGAGTAGGTGAACACAGAATGTATCAACCCATACCCGATGTTGGTTTAGAGCAAATTAGCCCGTTTATTTTGTTACATCACCATGGGCCGCATCAATTCGCTCCTCATAACCAAGGATTGCCTTTTGGGCCACATCCGCACCGAGGTTTTGAGACGCTGACTTTTATTCTTGACGGAGAAATTGAACACGCCGATGGGCATGCTCATCAGTCGGTTATAAAAACTGGAGGAGTACAATGGATGACAGCAGCAAGAGGAATTGTACATTCTGAAAATCTTTCCAAAAATCAGCGAGAAAATGGTGGTAAAATGGAAATTCTACAGCTTTGGATGAATCTTCCAGCAGCGTTGAAAATGAGCCAGCCAAACTATCAAGGTTTTCAGGAAAACGAAATTCCTAAAGTAATAAAGCAAGACACAAAAACCGAAATTGCAGTTATTTCTGGTGTTTTGGAGGGAAAAACTGGGGTAGCTAAATCTTTGACAGGTTTGGAAATGTATAACATCAACATGAAGGACGGCGGCGACTATTCTCTGAAAATTGAAGAAGGCAAAAACGTTTTGTTTTATGTGGTAGATGGCGAAGTTTTGGTGAATGGTAAATTGGTGATTGGACATCAATTGGTGGTTTTCGATACAAAAAATACAGATATTGAACTGAAAGCTCAGTCAGATACTCGAATAATAGTTGGAACTGGCGACCCAATAAACGAGCCAATGGTTTCTCAAGGACCGTTTGTGATGAACACCACCACCGAGTTGATGCAAGCCATGCGAGACTATCAAATGGGAAAAATGGGCGTTATGTAATGTTGGTTTTGTAATGGTTTTTATTAGAAGGAGACTTAATGTTATTGGGTCTCTTTCTTTTTTGCCCAAAAAATACGCTTCTAATTAGAAATATGCTTAATTTGGGTCTAATTACACCATTAACCATCTTTTTATTCATGAAAAAAACATTACTCTTAGTTTTTGTCCTGCTTTCCTGCATTTCGGTGTTTTCTCAAAACGAATATTTTCTGCCAAAGAAAAATCTTAATTCTCAAATACCCTCTCCGCAGCAATTTTTAGGCTATCCGATAGGAAGTCACCATACCAGATATGACAAAATTGTGGAATACATGCGGGTTTTGGAAAAAGCCTCAGACAGAATAAAAGTGGCAAGTATTGGAGAAACCAATGAGCATAGAGAGCAAATTATTGTTCATTTTGCAAAACCAGAAAATCTAACCAAACTGGAGACGATTCGCAAAAATCATTTGGACATTGTAGAGGGTAAAAGTGTTGATTTTGACAATCAGCCATCAGTCGTTTGGCTGGGTTATAATGTACATGGAAACGAAGCCTCAGGAGGAGAAGCATCTTTACTTACTGCCTATTATTTGGCTGCTATTCAAGGAGATGAAGCTTTAAAAATTTACGATAACGCTGTATTTTTGATGGAGCCCATCGTGAATCCCGACGGAAGAGATAGATTCAACAATTGGGTAAATATGCACAAAGGTGAGCCCAACGTGACTGATCCAAACGACCGCGAGCACAACGAGGTTTGGCCTTCAGGAAGAGTAAATCATTATTGGTTTGACTTGAACAGAGACTGGTATTTGGCAGTTCACAAAGAATCTCGCAACCGTCTGAAGTATTATCACCAATGGATGCCGAACGTGGTAACGGATTTCCACGAAATGGGCACCAACAGTACACATTTCTTCGAGCCAACAAAAAGCAATGCCGAAAACCCTCTCGTGACTCAAGACAATTACAAGATGCTGAATGGTAAATTTGTCAAGTATTTCGAGAATGCCATGAACGAAATCGGCTCTTTTTATTATACCAAAGAGTCTTTTGATAATTTCTATCCAGGCTATGGCAGTTCATATCCTGACATGCAAGGTGGTTTGGGCTTATTATTTGAGCAAGGAAGCAGCCGTGGTCACGCTCAGGAGTCCGAAAATGGTGTTTTGACTTATAAATTTGCGGTTAGAAATCAGTTGGTGAATGCCATAGCCACCATTCATGCAGGTGTAGGAGAAAGAAAAATATTGCTAAAGCACCAATCAGATTTTTTCAAGAATATTGAAAAGGACGCTTCTAAAAGTCTTATAAAAGGATATGTGATTGGTGACGATTTTGATCAAAATAGAAACAAAGCTTTTTGGGATTTGTTGCTGCAGCACAAGATAAAAGCCTACCAACTCAAAAATGACACGAAAGTGGGCGAAGCGAGTTTTAAGAAAGGAAATGCGATATTCATTCCGCTCAATCAACCTCAATCTTTATTGGTGAAATCTATTTTTGATAGACCAAAAACTTTTGCGGATAGTGTTTTCTACGATACGTCAACTTGGAATCTAGCATTGGCTTTTGGACTAAAACATGCAGAAACCAAGGTTTTGCCAGATTTAGGAGCCGCTATAACCGAGGCTTCATTAGATCCCAAGAACAATGAATTTGTAAAATCAGATTATGCCTATTTGATTGACTGGAGAGATTACAATGCTGCCAAGGTTTTGTATAAGCTTTTGGATAAAGACATTTTGGTAAAAGTGGCCTTAAAATCTTTTGCAAACGGTGGTAAAAACTGGTCTCATGGAAGTTTATTGATTCCAGTTCAAAATCAAAAGATAGGTTCTCAGGAACTTTCAGAACTACTAAAACAGGTTCAAATTGCCGCAAACGTAGAGATTTTCCCAGTTTCTACGGGTTTTAGTTCAGGCGGGATTGATTTAGGTAGTAATTCTTTCAAAACTGTAATTAAGCCCAAAGCTATGGTTTTGGCAGGATTGGGTACCAGTCAATACGAAGTTGGAGAGATTTGGCATCTTTTGGAGACTAAATTGCAGATGCCCATTACTAAGCTGGAACTGACTCAATTTGCGAGGGTAAACTTGAATTCTTACACACATTTGGTAATGGTCAGTGGTCAGTATGACGCTCTTAACGATGCCGCTATTAAGAAAATTAAGGATTGGGTAAAACAAGGAGGTAATTTGATAACCTTAAAAACTGCATCTGAATGGGTAATCAAAAAGGAGATTTCGGAGTCAAAAGTTATTACCGTAGAGCCCGAAAAAGACCCTAAAAGAATGAACTTTGAAAAACTTACAGATGCTGTGGGTGCTAAATCTACCGGCGGGGCTATTTTTGAAGTAAATATTGATACCACTCATCCATTGGGTTTTGGCTTTGAATCGAATTCGCTTCACGTTTATCGAAACAACAATACCTTTTTAGAAAAATCGAAAAATGCAGTTTCGACAGTTGCTCAATACACCGACAATCCTTGGGTTTGTGGTTATGTGCATCCCAGTTCACTTTCTAAAATCGCCAATTCAGCTGCCATAATATCAGAAAGCTCAGGTGCTGGACAGATTATTTTGTTTTCTGATAATCCCAATTTTAGAGGAATATGGTTCGGTACCAATAAGTTGTTTTTCAATGCATTGTTTTTTAGCTCGGCTTTGGGTTTACAAAGATTTGGAAACGAAGAATAAACTATTTTGAAATGAAAAAGATTATAACAATTCTATTTTTTGCCAACTTAGTTTTTGCACAAAAAAAGCAGGTTGATTTATTGGTTCATCACGCCCAGGTTTATACGGTAGATGCCAAATTTAACAAAGCCAATGCGTTTGTAGTCAACGATGGTGTGTTCGTTGAAGTCGGCGATTTTGCAAATTTGGATAAAAAATATTCCGCCAAGTCTAGGATTGATTTGCAAAACAAACCTGTGTATCCCGGGTTTTACGACCCACATTCGCATTTTCTGGGTTTGGGGCAAATGCTTTCGCAATGTGATTTGGTGGGAGCCAAGTCGTATAAAGAAATTCTGACGAGGCTCCAAGAATTTAGAAAAGCGAATCCTAACCAGGAATGGCTAGTTGGCCGTGGTTGGGATCAGAACGATTGGGATGTGAAAGTTTTTCCAAATAAGGACGATTTAGACCAGATTTTTCCAAATGTGCCAGTTATGCTGACCAGAATTGACGGACACGCGATGTTGGTAAATTCTAAGGTCATTCAAATGGCCAAAATATCTCCTTCAAGCAAAATTTCTGGCGGTGATGTGGAGGTCGTAGATGGACAACTCACTGGAATATTGGTAGATAATGCCATGGGTTTGGTAAAAAGAGTAATGCCCAAAGAGGATGAAAAAGTGAAAAGACAACAGATTTTGGCTGCTCAGGCGGAAAGCATAAAATATGGACTCACAACAGTTTCTGATGCGGGGATTAGCCAAGAAGACATAGAACTTATGATGAAAATGCACAAAGAAGGTAGTCTGAAAATCAGAGATTATGCCATGGTTTCAGTAGGAATTCGCAATGTCGATTATTTTACAAAAAAAGGCATTATCAAAACTGATAGGATGAATGTACGATCTTTCAAAGTATATGCCGACGGTGCTTTGGGGTCAAGAGGAGCAGTATTGTTAAAGCCCTATGCTGACCAAAGTTCTAATTCGGGATTTTTGCTTACGAGCAAAAACGAAATGGATAAATATTTCTCTCAGATATATAAGTCTGGTTACCAGGTTAATACCCACTGCATTGGTGACTCTGCTAACAGGCTAGTTTTAGATTTGTATGGAAAATATCTAAAAGGTAAAAACGATAGAAGGTGGAGAATTGAGCATTGTCAAGTTGTGAATCCAGCCGATGTCCAGAAGTTTGGTAAATATTCTGTGATTCCATCTATTCAAGCTACGCATGCTACTTCAGATATGTATTGGGCGGAAGCCAGATTGGGCAAAGAAAGGGTAAAACATGCCTATCCGTTTGAGGAATTGAGAAAGCAAAACGGTTTGATAGCCAACGGAAGTGATTTTCCAGTAGAATTTGTCAATCCTTTGTTTGGCTTCCATTCGGCATTTGCTCGTCAGGACAACAACAATTGGCCTGCTGGAGGTTTTCAGATGGAAAATGCCCTCAGCAAAGAAAATGCTTTGAAAGCTATGACAATTTGGAGTGCGTTCGCCAATTTTGAAGAGAAAGAAAGAGGCAGCATAGAAAAAGGTAAAATGGCTGATTTTGTGGTTTTGGAAGATGATATTATGGTGATTGACTCATCCAAAATACGTTCGGTTAAGGTAAATGCAACCTACATAGCCGGAGAAAAAGTATATTCAAGTAAATAAAAAAAGGAATTTCAACATGTTCTCTGAAGCTTATAAAATAGCCGCACAGTATACTTTTCCACTCATTATTTCCAACAGATTCTATGACAAAACAGTAGAAAGTGGTCTAGGGAGTTTTGTGATTATCAACGATGAGGGCTGGATAGTGACCGCCGCACATGTATTGCAAGGCTTGCAGCTTTATCAAGAACATCAAGCCGAGTTGGCTAAGTTTCAGAATAGTCCTACAGTCGGTTTGGAGCCAAATCCGAAATGGATTCTTAATCATTCGATGTGGTTTGGAGCAGACAACCATCATATTGGGCAGTTTCATGTTTTGCATGAGAGCGATTTGGCCATAGGTAAAATCGTGAATTATAATCCAAACTTTGTTAAAAAGTATCCCATTTTTCAGCATCCATCTAAAGTGCAGCCAGCCACAAGTTTGTGCAAATTGGGATATCCTTTTTACGATTTGAAAGCCAGTTTCTTGGAGGATACCCAAAGTTTCTCTTTTGATTCTTCTATTTTTCCGATACCGACATTTCCAATGGACGGAATAATGACACGTCAGGTGGTTACTGGCAAAAGTCCTGACAATTATTATGATTACAAATGGATAGAAACCAGCACGCCGGGGCTTAGGGGGCAAAGTGGCGGGCCTACTTTTGACAAAGACGGTAGAATTTGGGCAATACAATCCAAAACTATGCATTTGCCTCTGGGTTTTTCGCCTAAAATCATTAAAGACGGTGTGGAAATAGAGGAAAATCAGTTTCTAAATGTAGGCTTGGGTACACACGTAGAAACCATTTTGAAGTTTTTAGATTTTTACAAAGTAAAATATTCAGTTGGTTAAGGCCTATTCTTTACAAATTTGTTTTCAAAGTTTTAGATTCTCGCAAATATCATTATTTTTACAAAAAGTATAATAATTTTAATCAGATCTAAGCCAATGGAAGTAAAGAGAGAAAAGTCTATCCTTGAATATTTTTATCACTGGGAAAAATACACACCTCAGAATGTTTTTTTAAAGCAACCATTCGGCGATGATTTCTTGGATTTTTCTTGGGAAAAAGCTGGGCAGCAAATTCGCAAGATTTCTACCTTTATTAATAGTCTAGGTTTACCGCCCAAAAGCAACATAGCTCTTATTTCAAAAAACTGTGCTGAGTGGATTATAACCGACTTGGCCATCATGCATTCGGGGCATATTTCGGTACCTATGTATCCAACGCTTACGGCTGATCAAGTCAAACAAATACTGGTGCACTCTGAAGCCAAGCTGGTATTTATTGGCAAACTGGACGATTGGCAAGGCATGAAAAGGGGTATTCCGGCAGGTCTGAAATGCGTTTCTTTTCCTAACTACAATCCAGATTTTGAACATGTCCAGTGGGATGATATTTTGGATAAATACCCAGCTGATGAAAAGGATGTTTTGCCAGATTTGAAGGAACTTTTCACCATTATTTACACCTCCGGCACTACTGGAAATCCGAAAGGTGTAATGGTGAATTTTGCGGCTGTTTCGGAATGTCTATATGCCACCCGAAATTTTGTTTTTGCAGAAAGTTCTGGAACCAAATTTTTCTCATATTTGCCACTTTGTCATATAGCCGAACGCAACATTGTTGAATCTCTCGGTATTGTTACGGGTGGGGTCATTTATTTTGCCGAGAACCTAGACACATTTTCTAAGAATCTCCAGAATGCCAATCCAACCCATTTTTTGGCTGTTCCACGAATATGGACTAAGTTTCAGTTGGGTATTTTGTCGAAATTACCCCAAAAACGATTGAATCTTTTGTTGAGAATTCCGGTAATCAATTCGATTATAAAAAAGAAGATCAAGAAAGGTCTTGGTTTGGCAGAAACGTGGATGTGTTTTACAGGAGCAGCTCCTATGCCTGCGAGTTTAATTCATTGGTTTAGGAAGTTAGACATCGAAATACACGAGGCTTATGGCATGACCGAGAACCTTGGAGCGGTGTGTATGATGCCACTGGGCCATAAAGTTGAGGGTTCCGTGGGTAAAATTTACCCTGAAATGGAGGTCAAAATAGACAAAGACACTGGCGAAATATTGACTCGCTCAAAATGGAATATGTTGGGCTATTACAAAGAACCTAAAATGACTGCTGAAACAATGGATGTGGAAGGCTGGATTCATACTGGCGATGTTGGTGAAGTAGACAACGGTAATTATCTGAAGATTACGGGTAGGGTAAAAGAAATGTATAAAACCTCTAAGGGTGAGTACGTAGCACCTGCACAAATAGAAATGGGTTTTGCCGAGAATAGTTTTGTGGAGCAGATTTGCGTGGTTGGGCAAAGTTTACCACAGCCTATAGCCCTAGTGGTTGTTTCTGAAATTGGTAGAAAAGTATCTAAGGATGAGTTAACTGATAATTTTAAGGGGCAATTAGAAAAACTCAATCCAACCTTAAAATCTTACGAAAAAATAAAGAAAATAGTAATACTGAAAGATTTGTGGACGGTGGAAAACAACAAAATGACTCCCACAATGAAAATCAAACGAAACATTATAGAGAAAGAGTTTGAGCCACAATATGAAAAGTGGTACGAGGACGACGAAATAATAATTTTTGAATAATTCAGAAGAACAAAAAAGGAGCGAAAGCTCCTTTTTTGTTGTCAAACTATGTTCTTTTCTAAAGAATTAAATCTCGTTTTGCTCTATGGCCGATTCAAATCTGGTAAGTTTAGGACAAGTAAATTCTAAAATAGAAATTGTTCATCATTTACTAATTGAGCAACTTACACTTTGGCTTCGCTCAGTGTCCGAGTAATTAGGAACTAATCCACCAATAACAAACCAATTACCAGAAATAGCTATATAGGAATACAATAGTTGCAATCACTATAGTAGCTCCTACCGCAAATCCTTTTGAGGTCTTAAACATAGAAGAATCTACCTCTAGGCCTTTTTTCTCGTCTGGCAATACCAAACTAAGAACAAACATAACAGCAACACAAATTACAAAAACCCACCCCATTCTATCTAAGAAAGGTACGGTGGTCCAGTCTGTACCTGGAAGCCAGTTGTTGTGCATAGCTAGAGCTAAAGCAAATCCCCCAACTATCGCAAAGAATGCTCCAGCTGAATTGGTTTTTTTCCAGAAAAAGCCCATGATAAATGCAGCAAAAATACCTGGAGACAGAAGTCCTGTCATTTCCTGAATAAACTGGAAGCCGCCCTTTTTCTCTATTCCCATAAACGGAGAAATCACAATCGCTAAAATCATGGCCACAACAATAGTGTATCTACCTACCAAAACCAATTTCTTTTCGGTCATGTCTTTGGCAAAATACGGCTTAAATACATCCAATGTAAAAATGGTAGAAATACTGTTGGCTTTACCTGCAAGTGAGGCTACAACTGCAGCTGTAAGTGCAGCGAAGGATAATCCCTTTAGTCCAACTGGTAGTAAATTCAAGAGAACCGGATAGGCTCTGTCTTGGTTAAAAGTGCCATCCACGCCCAACATTTCTTGCTGAAATAGGCCCTTTTGATACAATGCATAAGCTGCAATACCCGGAAGCGTCACAATAACTGGCATCAATAATTTTAAGAATGCTGCGAACAAAAGTCCATTTCTTGCAGTATTCAAATCTGCACCCAAGGCTCTTTGGGTAATGTATTGGTTACAACCCCAGTAGTTGAGGTTTACAATCCACATACCGCCAAAAAGGACAGTTAGACCTGGTAAAGACATATAATTTGGATTTCCTTTTGGATATATCATGTGGAAGTGGTCGTCGTGATTTTGGGTCATCATTTTGAAGCCATTCACTAGGCCAGTTAATTCATATTTTTCTGACACCAAAGTCACGGCCAAATAAGTGGCTGCCAAGCCTCCAATAACCAAGAAAAATACCTGAATAACGTCAGTATAACCGATTACCTTCATACCACCGATGGTGATGATTATGGCAAAAACAGCCAAGAAAACCATACAAGTATAAAAATCGAGTCCTGATATACCCGAAACCGCCAAAGCTCCTAGGTACAAGATAGAGGTTAGATTCACCATGATATACAATAACAACCAAAAAATAGCCATAATTAAGCTCACCGTTTTGTTATAACGTTGGCTCAAAAACTGCGGCATAGTAGAAATGTTGTTTTTCAAGTAAATGGGCATAAAAAATACCGCAACAATTATAAGCGTTGCAGCGGCCATCCATTCATAAGTAGAAATACCCAAACCCATGGAGAAACCATTACCAGACATACCTATCATCTGTTCGGCAGAGATGTTTGAGGCTATCAAAGAAGCTCCGATTGCCCACCAAGTAAGCGAACCTTCAGCCAAAAAGAAGTCTTTTGTGGATGTTTCTTTGGTCTTTTTTCGGTTATAAATCCAATATCCGTATCCTGCCACTACAATAAAGTAGAAAAAGAACACCAAATAGTCAAGTGTTTGTAATTTTTGCATTTGTTAAAGGTTAAATAGAGAATAAAAACCGCAAAATAAGGAAGCTAAGCCATATATTCAAGGAATCATTTAAATTCTTAAAAAACACTTATTATCTTTGTAAGAATACAGGACTTTCCCAAAAAGAAAATATAAGAAACATTGAGTAGGAATACTATTAGACTTGTGATTATTTTAGGAGTAATTGCCATAAGCGGTATTATTGCAATTCAGATTTATTGGGTAAAAAAGGCCTTCGACCTTAAAGACCAGCAGTTTAGGCAGTCTACTATGGTGGCACTTCGTAACGTCGCCAATCAGATTTCAAAGTCATACAAGCTCGCCAAAATTGAAAATCCTGTAAGTCAGTATTCGTCAGATTATTATGTAGTAAACCTGCGTGTACCACTTCAGCAAAGCCTTTTGGAACATTTGCTCAAAGAAGAATTCAAGAAAAATAACATTAATACTGACTTTGAGTATGGTATTTATGACTGCGAAACGGATAAAATAGTTTTCGGGGCTCATATCAATAGTGACTATGAGGTCGAAGAAGTGGATCATACTATTATATTGCCAACTACCGATAAATTCCTCAATTATTTCGGTGTGAAATTTCCAAGTCAAAAAAGCTACTTGACCAGCAAACTGGATTTTTGGATAGTTTCTTCTATTATTACCATGGTAGTAATGGCGTTTTTTGCCTATGCTATGTTTATAATTTTAAAGCAAAAACGCCTGAGTGAGGTCCAGAGAGATTTTATAAATAACATGACGCACGAGTTTCAAACGCCCATCTCTACCATAAAAATTGCTACAGATGTATTGGCACAAAGCAAAATTTTGGAGCAACCTGAGCGATTTAAGAAATATGTACAGATTATAAAACAGGAGAATAATAGACTTAAAAATCAGGTAGAATCGGTACTGGCTACAGCGAGAATTGGCAAAGGGCAAATAGAGCTGGATTTGAAACTGCAAGAATTGCACGAGATTATCGGTGAGGTATCTGATAGTGTTAAAGCTGAGTTGGAAGACAATTTTACTTTAGATTTAAATGCTACAAAGACTACTATAAATGCGGACAGGATGCATTTGATGAACGTTATCAGGAATCTCATAGATAACGCCATAAAGTATTCGGGCAAACCTGCCAAAATAAAAATATCCACTAGAAATGAGAACAATTTATTGATTGTATCTATTTCAGATAAAGGAATTGGTATTCCGAAAGAAGCACTACCCAAGATTTTTAATAAGTTTTATCGCGTGCCAACAGGTAACTTGCACAATGTCAAGGGTTTTGGGCTTGGACTTAATTATGTAAAAGAAATTATCAACCTTCACAAATGGAAAATAAATGTAGACAGCGAAATAGGCCTAGGCTCGGTTTTTGAAATCTACATTACGTTACCTGATTAAATAAAAAAATGGCGAAAATATTGTATGTTGAAGACGATCCCAACTTGGGTTTTGTGACCAAAGACAACTTGGAAGAGGAGGGATTTGAGATAGTTCATTTCTCTGACGGTAAAGAAGCTTGGAAGTTTTTCAAAAAAGAAAAGTTTGACCTTTGTTTGCTCGATGTCAACTTGCCGGAGTTAGATGGTTTTTCTTTAGCAGAAAAAATCAGAACCCAGAATTCCCAAATTCCTATCATATTTTTGACAGCCAAAACACTTCAGGAAGACAAAATAGCCGGCCTAAAGATTGGTGGAGACGATTACATCACCAAGCCCTTCAGTATAGAAGAATTGGTGCTTCGAATTAAAGTGTTTTTGAAAAGAAATGCCGTTTCTGATTCTACAGCAACCACTGACGTCTTTTCTTGTGGAGACTATGAGTTTTGTTTTTCGCAGCAAACACTTAAACTAGCCGAAGAAATTCAGAAGCTCACGCATCGTGAGGCTGAGGTATTGAAGTTTTTGTGTGAGCGTAAAAATCAAATCACTAAGCGAGAGGAAATCCTGACGGCCATTTGGGGAAGAGACGACTATTTCTTGGGTCGCAGTATGGATGTTTTCGTGACCAGAATTCGTAAAATGCTCTCGAATGACCCAAAGATAAAAATAGAAAATATTCATGGTGTGGGCTTTAAATTGAATTGTTGATATGTTTGAGTGGCACCAAGTTCTTTGTAGTGTGTTTTTTATTGTAGTTGGTATAATGCATTTTGCTAAGCCCAAATTTTTCCTTTCCATAATGCCACCTTATCTGCCGTTTCATAAGGAGGCGGTTTGGATTAGCGGAATTGCTGAAATCGTTTTTGGATATAATTTGCTCTTACCTAAAATGCAGGCAGCTTCGGCATGGGGATTAATATTGCTTTTGCTTCTCGTTTTTCCTGCTAATATATACATGGCCACTGGTGAGAAATTCCAGAAAATATCTCCAATAATACGTTGGGGAAGGCTGCCTCTACAGGCCTTATTGATTTGGTGGGTGAGTTTATATTTATAAAAATCTTAAATTGTTATTCATGAAGTATTTCAAAGTTTTAGCGGTATTGTTGTGGTCTGTGGTAATCTTTTCGTGTGAAAAAGACACGCTGTCTGGTACCGAAGAGGAACAAATTGAAAGCTATATTCAAAATAAAGGTTTGGTGGTAACCGAAAAAACAGTCTCGGGTTTACGATATATTCGCACTAAAGAAAATGCTGCTGGAACAATCTTGGTGAAGGGCAAAGTGGTAACACTTAACTATACAGGCAAATTATTGACTGGTAAGAAATTTGACTCTGGTTCATTTAGTTTTGTTTTGGGTGGAGGCCAAGTAATCAAAGGTTTTGACGAAGGCATCGCCAAAATGCGAGTAGGAGAGTCGTCTACGCTGATTTTTCCATCAAATTTGGGTTATGGAAGTTCTGGTACAAATGGTATTCCTGGCAACTCTCCACTTTTGTTTGAGATAGAGATCCTGTCAATAAACTAATTTTGTGACAGGTGTTCACTTAGCATGATTTATACCATTGTGTGAGTCTTTGCTCTCACTTTGCTCTATTTAAAAATAGACTTTATCACTTTTATCTATTAAAAGAAAGAGTCTGTCTTAATCCTAATAATCTACATTTGATTTTTAGCTATTTTAAAGAATATTCAGTTATGTAACTTTCAGTTTATTCAAACTTATCTAAGCCACTCCCAACGCTCAGCCCAATCCAGCAAAATGCTTGACCGCCATTTCGAAATTGTTTGACCGCCTTGTATTTTTCCATCATACAGTAGTGGGTCTGATTTGTCAGAATACCAATGGGTACCAAGTTTAAAATCAGCGTTATGGCTTTTTCCAGGCCATAGATTATCAACAACTAATTTTCCTTCTTTTTCTGGAAAATTAGGCAAATTTGAGGTGAATTTGTAGTTGACTATTTCTGCTTGTTTGGGTGCATATTTAACGGCATATTGTCCTTTGCCCAAATAATAGCCTGCCCATTTTTGTACATTGTTTTTATAAGTCGTCTCCATCCAAAAGCATGTAGAGTCTGCAGGGATGTCGATTTCATCTCCCTTAAATCTAAACTCAACAACCGTACAAAATGCTACCGTGTCTTTGATACTGGTGATGCGGTCATATACCACTCGCGAGCTATGATTGATGGCTTCAAAGCTACCTCCCCAACTTTCTCGCATAGGATTATCAGGGTCGCCATCCATCATATATAAAAGTGACGGCGTATCGCCCATTTTTATCTCACCGTTGTAATAGCTTTTAAAATCTTTACCCAAATGCCCAGCTGCTTGGATGTATTTGTCGTAATAGTCAGAGCTTTTTACGCTGTCTATCGAGTTGGTGTTTGAAAAGAAACCATAATATGAAGCGTTGACCTCAATAAACCAAAGGTTTGGAAAGTTTTCGGCAATATAGGCGTAGCTGTTTGCACTCCATTTTTTATTGGGACCTCCAATCCAATACACCCTTATTTTACTTTGAATTTCGGGGGCGTCGTGTAGAGCCTGGGCCAAATCCTCCAATCCGCCCCAGCCTAAAATCCACAAAGGCTGTTCACTTTCCTTTTTTGCACATTTAATTATCCAATCCGATCCCTCGGTGGCTTTTGTGTAACCCATGAATGGAGCATTTCCTTTTCGCCCTTGTTTGGTTACTGAACGCAAATATTCGGGTGTCGGAATGCCCTTTTGATGCTTCTGGAGCTTAGGCAAGTCTTTTTCGAATAAACTGATCATTCTCAAAATTTCCTCTTTGCTGCCGCTGCCATAGGACGGGGAAGAAACAAGTCCTTCAATATCAAACCTGTCACTGTACATCAACAAGTGAGCCATTGATTGATTATCGTCAGGGTCAGTGCCACCAATATCGGTACTAATCAGAATCCTAGGTTTAACAGGAACTGCTTTTTGTGCAAATAACATATTAGAAATAAAACAAAAAGCGAGGCAAACTATTATTCTATTCATTTATTAAGGTTCTTAACCAAAATTAATAGAAAAATGGAAAGGGTGTTAGGGGTTGAGTGGAATTTGTACCGGTTATTGTTGTTAAGGCGAATAATGTTATGTTTTTTTATTTGAATTTAACCTTTTCAAAACAGACTCCCACTGCAGACAAAGGTAAAACCTTGATTTTTTTCGCATTTTGAGAAGCTTTCTAAAGCAATTCTGATTCCGATATTTCTTTTTAATTCGGTTAGGAAATTATTTAATTTCTTAGCTTATATTTTTTAGTTTAATGAGAGTTCACAAAATGCTAATTATTAGCTTATTGTCGTCTAAGGTGAAGGCTTAAAAGTAGAAATTCAAAGATGTTTTCCATTATTTTGGGTAAAATCTAAAGGTGTTTTGGTGCCATTTTTAGTAGAATCCCAACATATTTTATGAAACGTACAAAAAAAGCCGCTTTCGAGCGGCTTTTTTGTTAAAATTAATGAGTTAATATTACCCCAGTTTCTCCACCGAACGCTCAATAAATTGCGTCAAATCAGCACCATTTAGCATACCTTGTGAGAGCAAGGCCAAGTCGTAGAGTTGCTTTGCGAGGCCGCTTTCGTTACCTTCTTTGGCTATTTTACCTATGATTGGGTGATTGCCGTTTACTACCAAGTTGTACATCATCGGCATATTGCCAAACATACCTCCTTGGCCGTTTACCTTAGACATGTCGGCGTATCTACGCATAAACTCAGGCACCACAATAGATACAGGGATTTCGTCCACTGGCAAGGCTTCTATCTGCACAATGTTGTTGCCCACAAACTCCTTGAAGGTTTCTTCTACTTTCTTTTTCTCCTCTTCGCCCAATACCACCTCTTGTTTCAGACCTTTGTCTATCAGCTTGTCGAAAGTGTCAGCATCCACACGTTTGAAGGTCAAGTTTTCAACCTTACTTTCCATGGCATTGATAAAGTGCGAATCCAACACGTCATCGAACACCAATACATCAAACTCACGCTTTTTGGCTCCGCTGATAAAGGCGTCCTGCTTGCTGATGTCGTTGGCGTAAAGCCCTACAACTTTGCCGTCTTTGTCTTTTTGGTTGACTTCTAGCTTGGTTTTGTATTCTTCTATTGTAAAACACGCACCTTCGGTGTTTTTGAGCAATATAAAATCTTTGGCCCTGTCAAAAAACTTATCGTCAGATATAATGCCGTATTTTACAAACAAACCAATGCTCTCCCATTTTTCCTCAAAAGCCTTGCGGTCGTCTCTGAATAAATCAGATAATTTATCGGCTACTTTCTTGGTAATGTGCGAGTTGATACGTTTTACGTTGCCATCGGCTTGAAGATAACTTCTCGAAACGTTCAACGGAATATCTGGTGAGTCTATCACACCGTGTAGCAACTGCAAGAACTCAGGGACAATGTCTTTCACATCATCCGTAATAAATACCTGGCGGCTATATAATTGTATTTTTTCTCTGTTCAGTTGGAAGTCTTGCTTCACTTTCGGGAAGTACAAAACACCAGTAAGATTAAACGGATAATCTACATTTAGGTGAATCCAGAACAACGGATCTTCGGCGTAAGGATACAACTCTTTGTAGAAAGCTATGTAGTCTTCATCTTTCAAATCCAACGGTGTCTTTACCCAAATAGGAGAAGGGTTATTGATTACTTTCTCGTTGAATTCTATTTCTACAGGCAAAAATTTGCCGTATTTTATCAATACTTGCTCCAGTTTGCTTTCTTCCAAAAACTCCTCGGAATCTTCGGCAACGTGTAGAATAATATCAGTTCCTCTTTCGGCCTTTTCCACTGGTGAAATCTCAAATTCCGTAGTGCCATCGCTAAACCACCTTGCTGCTGGTGCATCCTGATAAGATTTCGTAATTATTTCTACTTCTTTGGCTACCATAAAGGCAGAGTAAAAGCCTAAGCCAAATTGTCCGATTATCTGTGTTTTGTCAGACTCATCTTTGTATTTTTCTACAAATTCTTTGGCTCCAGAAAAAGCTATCTGATTGATATACTTTTTGATTTCGTCGGCGGTCATACCCAATCCTTTGTCGGATATGGTGATGGTTTTGGCGTCTTTGTCGAAAGAGACTTTTATTTTCAAATCGCCCAATTCGCCGTCAAACTGACCAATAGAAGATAGTTTTTTGATTTTTTGTGTTGCATCCACCGCATTCGAAACCAATTCTCTCAGGAAGATTTCGTGGTCGGAATACAAGAATTTTTTAATTATCGGAAAAATGTTCTCGGTGTTAATCGAAATTGTACCTTTTTCTGTTACCATTGTCTGTATTATTTTTAAATTACAGATAGCTAACAATCAAAGGATGTTCCAATGCAGTGACTTCTGACAATTTGACAGTTGTTTTTGCCCTTGGTTGCCTAGTTACTGTTTATTGGTTTAATAGTAGGTTTTTTGAAACCTTTAAGGTTACAAAAAGAATTGAATTAAAGAATGGAATACGGTAAACTACTTGAAAAAGAATATTTATTACTTGTAAATTTCTTTTCTAGATGCCAAAAGTGTGTTGTACATTAAGGCAGCCACCGTCATTAAGCCTACTCCACCAGGTACTGGCGTTATGAAGCTTGTTTTTGGTGCTACTTCGTCAAATTTCACGTCACCTTTCAAAGCAAATCCACTTTTTTTAGATTCATCCACCACTCTTGTCAAACCAACATCTATTACCACAGCACCATCTTTTATCATGTCGGCAGTTATAAACTCGGGTTTACCTAGTGCGGCTACCAAAATATCTGCTTGGAGGCACATTTCTTTTAGGTTTTGGGTGCGGCTATGTACCAATGTCACTGTGCAGTTGCCAGGGTAGGTGTTTCTTTGCATCAAAATACTCATCGGAAGTCCAACTATTTGGCTTCTTCCTACCACAACGCAATGCTTGCCGGCAGTTTCTATCTTGTATCTTTTTATAAGCTCCAATACTCCGTAAGGCGTAGCAGAAATATAAGCAGGCAAACCTTTGGCCATTCTGCCAATATTGATTGGATGAAAACCATCTACATCTTTTTTAGGGTCGATGGCCTCTATTACTTTATCAACGTCAATATGAGCAGGAAGGGGCAACTGAACTATAAAACCATCAATATCTTCGTCTTTGTTTAGCTGGTCAATTATTTCTAAAACTTCGGCTTCGGTGCTGGTAGAATCTCTTCTAATTAATGTAGATTTAAAACCAATCTGTTCACAAGATTTTATTTTAGAAGCTACATAGGTTTCGCTTGCACCATTGTCGCCAATCAAAACCGCTGCGAGATGAGGTATTTTACCGCCGTCGGCTTTAATTTTATCCACTTCAATCTGAAGTTCGGCTTTTACTTGTGCAGATATTAATTTTCCGTCTATTATTTCCATTATTCGATAGCTTATATTACTGATACAAAGATAAAACGATGCGTGCTGGTTTCCAATTTAGCATGAGGCTATTTGCTGAAATATTAAATGTAGTGTATAGTTTTTTTCTTTCTTTTGTAAAGAATAAGGTAGATCAAGGCTATGGATACAACCGCCATAGAAAATAAGAATGTTTCGGGCAGATTTTCTATTTTGTTTTGATAGATAAAGGTGGGCAGTAACGCCCCAAATCCTATTCCCGCCTCGAGAGCTATATACATGGTAGCTATGGCTTTTCCTCGATTTTCTTCTTGGCATAAATCTACCGTCCATGCCTGTGAAATAGGAGAAATAATACCCATGCTCACTCCAAATAAAATGGCTGAGATAGTCAAAATAAAGACGTTTTGAGCAAATGCAATGATAAGAATTGCAAATATCAATGTCCAACAGCCTATTACGAGTACTTGTTCTCTACCATTTTTGTCTGACCACTTTCCAGCTAAAAATCTAATAGCAATTGAGGCAAGTGTGTATACCAAAAAATAATATCCTTTGTTTTTTAAACCAATACTTTGGCTCAAATCGGGTACTAAAGTGACGATGGTGCCGTAGGCAAAAGAGGTGAAAAATATTACAATAACGACAGGCATCACAGATTTGTCTATAATTTCGTGGCGATTTATTTTTAAATGAGCAGCTGCAAATTTTTCTTTCCTTTCAATGCTCAAAGTTTCTTTCATATTGAGCAATATCAAAATCGACAACAAAGAAAGAATTGAGGAGGTATAAAATAATACATTGATGTCGAAATGTTGAACTATCCATCCGCCCAAAGCTGGTCCGAATGCCATCCCTAAGCCCCCTATGAGACCATGAACGCCCATGGATTCGCCGCGTCTGTCAGCAGGAACAATATCTGCAATATATGCTGAGGTTCCGGTAGGTTTGAAACCCGTTGAGAATCCATGAACAAACCTAAGAAGGAAAAATGGAATAACTGTAGTAGCTAAAGGGTATAAAAAACCACACACAAAACATACCAAAGAGCCAAAAGCCATAACAGGCACTCTGCCCACTTTGTCGGTAAGTTTGCCACTAAAAGGACGCGAAAGTCCAGCTGTAAGCGTAAATAATGATATGATGAGGCCTTTGAATTCACCGCCTCCCATTTTTGAAAGGTATTCGGGAAGCTCAGGGATGAGCATATTAAAACTAGAAAAGAACAGGAATGAACTAGTGCAAAGAAGCCAGAATTGTAATGTAAATATACTTTTTTTCAAGATATGTTTTTCAGAAACTTTCTTCAAGTTTTACTTTGGCTCTGTGACAAACCCCACCAATGGGAGGATTGAACTTAGAAACTTCGACAGTAACTTTTTTTATTGCATTGAACTTAAACCTAATGGCGTCTATTATTTCGTGACCGACATGCTCCAATAAACGATGCTTTTTCGACATCACCATTCTAACCATTTGGTACACATCCCCATAGTCGATCGTGTCTTTTAAGTTGTCAGAACTGGCTGGTCTTGACAAATCGGTTTCTATAAGTACGTCAATGCTGTATTTGTTCCCTATTTTTTGTTCTTCGTCAAAATGCCCATGATAGGCAAAGAACTCCATGCCCTCTAAAGCTATCTGGCCCATATTGGCTTAGTTTAAGTTGTCGAAAAACGAACCGCTCTGTTTTTTCTCTGCAATAAAATCATTAACCGATTTTGGCTCTTTAGGTTCAGCTTTTTCTACCATTGCTTTTCTGATTGCCGCTTTTACTTTGTTCACTTTATCGAGCATTTCTTCCGTACTGCCAGATTCAGGAATTGGTTCAGCCTTTGGTTTATCTTCTATAATGTCTTCCTTAGGCACTCTTCCAGCCACGAGGTAGTTTTTGAGATCTTCCAATTGTTCCCATTGACCATTTTCGGCAAGCAACGACTGCTCTACCCACGTGCTGGGGTCATGAGCCGAAATCTGCGACCCTGCCGCATCCAAAATATCTTTTATTCTGTAAATAGGTGTTGTGGCCAAGTCTCTAAATGTAACAATTCTTGCGTTGTTGAGTACCTCTTTTATTTTTGGCCCAATACCCTCAATAATTTCTAAATTCGTTTTGTCATCTTGACTGCTCTCCAGATTTATTTCGTTTACAGCAGAGGAGAAACTTATTCCATGAGATTCAACATCATCTTGTTCTTTCACAGCGGCAGCGACTTCTTCTAAAGTTTCCTCCTCAACAATTTCCTCATCTATTTCCATTTCTATACTTGGCTCTTTTGCTATAACTGGTATTTCCTTGGCAACAACCGAAACAGGTGTTTCTTGAAAAGATTCACTGTTATCATTTACGATACTGTCAATTTTAGAAGCAATTGATTTTAGTTGTCCAAGAAGTTGAACTTTCTGAACCTCAAGGTTTTGGAAGTTTGTTTCAAGGTCAGTAAATTCAGTTTTTGCTGCAGTGTTAACATCTTTTACTTTTTGCTCAGCTTCGGCAACCAACTGGCTGGCTGTATTTTCGGCTTCGGCTATGATTTGAGCGGCTCTTTGTTCTGCTTCAGCTATTTTTTTGCTAGCTTCGCTGGCTGCATTTTCTGTGAGTCTCGTGCTGGTGTCTTCGGCAGTTCTGAGGGTCTTTATCAGTGTCATCTCCACTTCACGCAGCTTAGATGCTTCTTTTTCAGAAATATCCAATTGCATTTTAAGCATCTTTGATTCGCTTAGCATGCGTTCCCATTCTTGGGCGATGTTCGATAAAAAATGGTTTACTTCTTCAATATCGTAACCTCTAAAAGATTTCTCGAACTCGTGTTGCTTAATTTCTAATGACGTGATTTTCATTTTTGTATTGTATTTAGGAAAAACAATCTGAGACCCTTGTTAAAAGAACAAAATGTGTTCAGATTTATTTTCCAATAGCTTTGTTTTTTTTCCTGTTGGCTCTTCTGAAAAATTTTGCTTTCTAATTTTCCACAAAATAACAAAAAAAACAATGTAAGTTAAAATAAATTCCACATTGAAATAGTTCGGTCGTCGCTGGCCGAAAGCAATACTTGTTCTTTTTCTAACCAAAGCAATTTATTTACAGAGGTGCCATGAGAGGCATTTTTTGATTTATCTATTACTTTTTTCAGTTTTAGATTTTCTGAATCCCATATTTTGATAGATTTATCCATACTGCTGGTGGCCAGTATTTTATGTTCTTCTATGTAGATAATGTGGTTGATGGCAAACAAATGAGCTGGAATAATTTCAGTATTTTCGTAACCATTTTGACAGTCCCAAATCATCAAATGTGCATCACGACCACCAGAAACGAGCATTTCTTCGTTGTTGATGTATTGTAAACTAAAAACGGAGTTTTGATGAGCATCAAGGGCGTACTTTAGCTGGTAATTTTCTAGGTCATAAATTCTTATTTTCCAGTCTGAAAAACCCACAGCCATTTCGTTTCTTTTTGTATTCACAGCAATGGAGCGGGCACTTTTCTGGGCTCCTTCAAAGTGCTTTACGAATTTGTTGATTTCCGTGTCAAGGATATGTAAAAAACCAATGTTGTCAGCGATTATTAACAAATGGTTATTTTTCTTAATATCAAACATAGAAACTTTTCCAAGAGGCAAATTGAGCAGCTCTTTTTTCTCTTTTGTGTCTATCAAATGTAAGCCTTGCGTATTGTTCGCAATCCAAAGTCTGTTTTCATCTGGTAAATTAAACATGGCATAAATGGAGTTCTCGACTTTAGCTATTGGTTTTCCAAGGTCAGCTTTTGCCCATTCCACCACCATTCCGTCCCCACCTGCTGAAAAAAAGCTATTCAAAGAATTGCCTTCACAGAGTGTATAAACACAATCTTTGTGACCCGTAAAGGTTTCTATTTTTTCTATATTAAAATTCATTTTTTTCTTGGTAGAACTTTCTAATTCGTGATATTTATTGCAATTTTCCACCAAAAATATTTGATGCCGTTATTTTTCAACAAAATATTATCTGAGGAAATTCACTTTATGGTTTGGAATCTCACCGAAACCTTGGAAGAATTGGTAGAACTTGTAAACCCTGATGAGAATGACAAAGAAATTTTGGAAAGTATTAGCCATGAAACCAAGAAAAAGGAATATTTGGCAGGGAAAAACGCCATTGCTCAAATGTGTTTTTTAGAAAAAATACCTTTTGACGGCATAATCAAAGACGAGCATGGAAAGCCTTTTTTGAGGAATTCTACCTATGAGATTTCAGTAACGCATACACTGGAATATGTCGGAGTAGTGCTATCCAAAGCTGGAGCGGTTGGTATGGATATTGAAAAGCCTCGTCATCAAATTTTTAAAGTTATTGGTAGATTATGTTCAAAAGCTGAATTGGGCTGGGTGGCGGAGGATATCGATAAAGCTACCATTCTTTGGTCGGCAAAAGAGGCTTTGTATAAACTCTATGGCAAACGCAAGGTAGATTTTAAAGAAAATTTGACTTTAACAGAAAAATCTGATGGCTTATTTGGAAAAATAAAAATGCCCGACTATGAAGCCGAGCATAAGGTTTTTGTCCAGAAAGTAGCAGAATATTGGCTGGTTATAGCTTATTGAACTTTCGATAGTATTTCGTTGAAGTCGATACCATAATGCGATTCATTGTAAACAACTTCTCCATTTTTTAGCAAGAGTATCTGCGGCGATTCATGTTCAACTTCAAATTCGGAGGCTATTTTGTTAGAAATGTCCCTGTGAGATATTAAATCCAAATAATACAATTTGAGGTCTTTGATGTCTTGGTTTTTCGCCCAATTTCTTTCAAATCTATCCAAAGCAGTTGCACTTATTGAGCATCTGGTACTGTGCTTAAATATGGCTACTGGTTGGCCGGCAGACTCTTCTTTAATGGTTTCGAGTTGTTGGATGTCTGTTAAATTATACCACTTCATTATCTAAAATATCTTTATTAAATCAACAATTATCGATAAAAATGGTTCAAAAAATGTAGTTATCTATTAGTCTTACACCACCTAAGTGTGCAGCGATGATGATGGCCGTTTTACGTTCTGGACTAATCTTGGATATACTTTCTAGACTTTCAAAGTCTGTAATTTCGTAGTATTCAAGTTCGAATTCTGAGTATGTTCGATAGAAATCAGAAATTTTACTTTTTACACTTTCGATTGATTCTCCAGCCAGCAAAAGTTTCTCTCCGAGTTTTAAAGATTCGTAAATTTTTGGTGCCATGGCCCGTGCCTCATCTGAAAGCCTCCTATTTCGAGAAGACATTGCCAATCCATCATTTTCTCTGATAGTATCGCAGACTATCATCTCTAAGTCAAAGCTAAAATCTTTTATAAGCCGGTTAATAACAGCCACTTGTTGGATGTCTTTTTGACCAAAATATGTTTTGTTTGGCTTTACAATATGGAATAATTTGGCCACCACTATACCCACGCCATTAAAATGACCGGGTCTGAATTTGCCTTCCATTATTTCCTCCAAGTAGCCAAAGTTGAGTTTTATTTGAGGAAGATTGGGGTACATTTCTTCAGCGGTAGGGGCAAAAACTACATCGCAGCCTGCCTCTTCTAACATTTTACAGTCCTCATCAAGGGTTCTCGGATACTTTTTTAAATCCTCTGGGTTGTTAAATTGGGTTGGATTTACGAAAATACTACAAACAGTTAGGTCATTTTCGGCGAACGATTTTTTTATCAAAGCGATGTGCCCATGATGTAAAGCACCCATAGTGGGTACAAACCCAATGGTTTTATTTTGGGAACTTTTTAAATGCTTTTGCGTCTCATTTATGGTGTCAAATACCTCCATTTGTGTTAAGGATGTTAAAATTGGAGGCAATTAAGCATTAAAAATGTAATTTTGTTTGTTTTTAATAAGATATGACTTTAAGATATTTGTTTTTTTTATTGTTTTTTTCTCAATTAGCTAACGCTCAGTTGAGTGCAAAACCCGACAGTGCCTTGTTCTTAGATGACTATTGGGAGATTGAACTCAGCCCAATCGTAGAACTTAACGAAATCGTTAACTATGTCCACAACGATCCATTTAATTTTTTGTTTGCCAACAACATACCTGGAGGTAATCCCTTAGCGAGAGAAATTTCAGTAAACTCGTTTTATGGAACCAGGAAACACCCAGTTCATCATGTACTGAAATTTCATCGAGGCATAGACTTGCAAGGTGTCAGTGGAGAGCAAGTGATAGCCAGTGGAAACGGTAAGGTAATAGATGCTGGTTTTAGAGAGGATCTGGGGAATTTTATCAAAATCAAACACAAATATGGTTTTGAATCTATCTATGGACATTTGAGCAAGATTTCTGTAAAAAAAGGTCAAGTGGTAATCAAAGGGCAAAACATTGGTAAAGTGGGCTCTACAGGCAAGGTTACAGGGCCTCATTTGCACTACACATTAAAAAAGAACGAGACCTATCTGGACCCGTTCGATTTTTTGTTTATGACTTTTGAAAAAGCTTTTTGAGTATTATTCTACCGTAACTGATTTCGCCAGATTTCTCGGCTGATCCACATTACGGCCTCTCATCACAGCAATATAGTAGGATAGGATTTGCAATGGAATAACCGTAAGCAAGGGTTGTAATATTTCATCAGTATTGGGAACTTCAATGGCAAAGTCAACCATCTTTTTGACTTCTACGTCACCTTCTGACACAATGGCAATTACTCTACCTTTTCTAGCTTTTACTTCTTGGATGTTGGATACCACTTTTTCGTAAGAACTATCCTTGGTGGCTATAAATACCACAGGCATATCTTCATCAATCAAAGCAATCGGTCCGTGTTTCATTTCCGCCGCAGGATACCCCTCAGCATGAATGTAAGAAATCTCTTTAAGTTTCAAGGCTCCTTCTAGTGCTACCGGGAAATTCAAGCCTCTTCCTAAGAAAATAAAATTAGAAGCAAAAGTAAAGAGTCTAGAGATATCTTTTATTTCTTCAGCACTTTTCAAAATTTCTTCTACTTTAGAAGGTATGGCCGACAATTCTATCAACAATCTTCTGTAAGTTTCGTCATTAATAGTTCCTTTGGCTTGAGCAGTGGCAATGGCTATCATTGTCAGCACTGTTACCTGGGCTGTAAAGGCTTTTGTACTTGCTACGCCTATTTCTGGACCAGCATGCGTGTAAACTCCCGCTTCTGTAATTCTCGAAATGGATGAGCCCACTACATTACAAACACCCAAAATAATGGCACCTTTAGATTTTGCCAATTCCAGGGCTGCTAATGTATCGGCCGTTTCGCCAGACTGAGAAATTGCAATTACAAAATCACCTTCCTTTATGATGGGATTTCTGTATCTGAATTCTGAAGCATATTCTACTTCCACATTGATTCTAGCCAACTCTTCAAATAGGTACTCACCAACTAGACCTGCGTGCCAAGACGTCCCACAAGCAACAAATACGATTCGTTTAGCTTTGGCTAGTTTCGAAATGTGATTTCTCAAACCACCCAACTGAATAATAGCTTCGTCAGGATTTATCCTACCTCTTAAGCAATCGGCTATTGACTTCGGCTGCTCAAAAATTTCTTTAAGCATGAAGTGATCATAACCGCCTTTCTCAATGGCTTCAAGCTCAAGTTCTACGGTTTGTATATAAGGGTCTTGCTCTTCGTTTTGAAGATTCTTGATAGTTAAACCATCTTTATTGACAACTGCAATTTCCAAATCGTCTAAATAAACCACTTCTTTGGTGTATTCTATAATTGGCGTAGCGTCAGATGCAAAGAAATATTCATCTTTACCTATTCCGATTACCAAAGGGCTGCCTTTTCTGGCGGCCACTAATTCGTCAGGATTTTCAGCATCCAAAACAACAATGGCATAAGCCCCAACAACTTCTTTGAGGGCAATTCTAACAGCCTCTGGTAGGTCGCAGTTCTTTGTTTTTTGGATTTCTTCTATGAAATTTACCAAAACCTCTGTATCGGTTTGGCTATGAAAAATGTATCCTTTATTGGTAAGTATCTGTTTTATAGAAGAATAATTTTCGATTATTCCATTATGGATGATGGCAAATCTACCTGAGTTGGATTTATGCGGGTGAGCATTTACGTCATTAGGTTCTCCATGTGTTGCCCACCTTGTATGTCCAATGCCCACATGAGCAGATATTAAATCTTTATTCAGTATGCTTTCTAAGTCAACAACTTTTCCTTTTTTCTTGAAAACCCCTAAGCCATTTTCATTGATGATGGCTATGCCCGAACTGTCATAACCTCTGTATTCTAATCTTTTTAGTCCTTTTAAAATCAAAGAAGCTGCGTCTCTCGGTCCTATGTAAGCTACTATTCCACACATATATTATTCTTGAAATATTACAATTGTTTTTTCGTCCTTATTGCAAAAATATTAATTATTTTTCAAGAAAAAGCCTTATGATTTTTTAAATAAATTTAAAATTAGGGAATAACTTATTTAACGGCCGTTTGTATTGATTTTTTTTACGATTCATTGAAATGCGTGGAGTTATAGCTGGCGAATGGGAAGTTCATTTGATCTAAAAATGAAGTTTATTTAGTTAACAGAATATGTCCTTGCTAAAGGTAGAAATATTAAAAAAATCATATAGGGGTCCGAACACATTTTGTTAAAATGAATAATTTAAGCAAAAAAAAAGAGCTACGAGAGCTCTTAGTATTTTGTATAATATATTTTTAACTTAGGTTTGGTAAACACCGCTCGGCGGAGGTTGTCATTAGCCAGTAGGCCATTGCCAGTTGTAGTTAATACTGCGGGCATTATCATCAATCCATTTGATGTAACCGTCTTATTGGTAATTTTTTGGAGGTAATTCGTAACATCTAAGTTGACGGTGTTAGTAGAATCTACTAAAGAATACACAACACCTGATAAGTCGTTACCAATTGGAGTTAAATAGGTCAAAGCGTTTGAACTATTACGAGTCTGTTGATTTCTAGAATCCACTTCAGCCAGAACAAAATTGAATATCTTAGGATGAAGAGGATTGATAGACTCGGGTTTTAAGTTGAATTCAAGAATTGCTTTGCTAACTCTTATATTAGCCCCTAAGTTCTTTAGGTTGGCAAAATTGATTTTGGTGCTAATTCCACTACCTCCTTGTACAAAGGATGAGTTATTGGTAAGTTTTGCACTCAATTCGTTTTTAGCTTTGGACAGTTGCGACAATACACTGGAAGTTCTGTCGAAGCTTATATATGAATGTCTCGGCCCGTTGAGGTCAAAGGCATAATTATATTTTGTAGTATCTCCTTGATAGTGCCAGTTTGCAATCAAAGTACTGGTGGCTGCACTCAAAGGGCCTGTTGTAAAAGAATAAACTGCCTTATTGCTGCCTTCCGGCACTATTGCAAATCCTTTTATTGCAGATGAGAATTTTGAATTATCTGATCCTGTGGTAGGAGCAGTATTTAAAATCTCCTGGGCTATACTTTTAGGTAAATCTATGAACACCGCAATGCTGGTATTAGAATCACTCACAAAAGATTTAGAATTTATTCCAAATCTTGCCAAAGATGCTTCTTCATATTCAATGCTTTCATCTCCATTATAGTTTTTTGAATAATTCATGGGGCTTTTTAGCCTATAAATATTGTAAAAACTTCTAGTAATTGTGTCGCCATAAATAAGTCCTGAATTTACAATTCTAAGTCTTAAAGAATCAGCGATTGGGTTGGACTTTACGCTGAAAGTGTCTAAAGCAGCTGTACCAGAAGCAGTGGTATAAGTAGCTAATGAAGGTTGGAAATAAGCTGAGGTTTTAATCAATCCAAATATTGGATCGTTAACTATTCCCGCAAGTATATAATTTGCCTTTCCGTTAACTGTAGAGTCAGTCAAAATGGTAGAAATGTCTAAACTTAGTGTGTCGCTGTAAGCAGATGTGGCATCAGCGTTTCCATCAAAGTCAAATCCAATTTCCGAGGGGTTTTCACAAGAGAACAATAGAACAGCAATAAGCAAGAGGCTTATTTTGTGTAAGTCGATAAGAATTTTTTTCATAAAATAATCAATCTGCCAGCTCCGTATAAAGGTTAAAGAATGTTTCAGCGGAGTTTTCATCATCAATAAAAGAATCAATTTGTCTGTCTGCCGTTTCATTCAACGCATTTTTTATTGAATCATTCAAAGATGGGTTTGCCGTAACAACTACATCGGCATATTGACAACCTATTTTTATGAATCCGAGGAAATCCTGTGACCTTAAATTGGCCAAGTTTTCGTCGCTTATATCCATCATCTTTACTTTTGGAAACATATCGTCTGTGAATTTGTGTTCGAAGACGTTGTTGTAAACTGTAAAAATGGTTTTGGTATTCTTAAAAATAGGGTCGTTTTTATAAGTAGTTTTTAAGTACAACGGAATCAACGCAGTCATCCAGTCTGTGCAATGCACTACGTCAGGAGCCCATCCAAGTTTCTTCACAGTTTCTAACGCACCCTTGCAGAAGAAAATTGCACGCTCGTCGTTGTCATCGTAGAAATTCCCAGTTTTGTCAGTAAAAACAGTTTTTCTTTGGAAATAATCTTCGTTGTCTAAGAAATACACTTGGAGTTTAGCAGACGGAATAGAGGCAACTTTGATAATCAAAGGTTTTTCTTCTTCGCCGATGCTAATGTTGATTCCAGAAAGTCTAACGACTTCATGTAATCTGTGCTTTCTTTCGTTGATAAGTCCAAATCGCGGTATCAATATCCTTATCTCCATGCCTCTTTCCTGCATTTCCTGTGGGAGTTTTCTTAACAAAGAAGCAATTTCTGAAATTTCTAAAAAGGGGTCAATTTCGGAGGAGATGTATAAAATACGCAGTTTACTCATAAAAAACCAATAATGTATCTAAAATATAGTATTTGAAACAAATACGGCTGCAAAGATACTAAAAAATAATCTATTAATATACAAGTGTTTGAAACAAATTAAGCTAAAACATTTTGTGTTAGGCCTTAAATTGATAGATTTTTGGTTTCATTTGTGTTTAAGCTTTGCCCTATAAAGATGAAATCCTGCACCTGTTTTCATCCCTGACTATTTTTAAGCCCAAGTAATTCAAGTGTTCGTTGTTGTAGTCAAATATGGAAAGGTTGCTTTCGATACAGAGGCAGAAGAAATCTTGGAGTGATTCCCTATATACTTTTTCGCATATTTTCTGGATATCTTGATAGGTATAGCCTTCTTTTTGATTTCCGAATGTCTTCCAGAGTTTTTTCATCACATCATCGAGTGATTTTTTCTCTTTATATTTCTTTCTAATTTTCAAGTCCAAAATCATAGCAACAATGGCTCCTTTGCTGTAAACACTCACTTTTTTGTTGGGGGTGCCTTTTTCGTAACCATCCACCCAAAGGTCAAAGCTACTTTCTAGTAGTGACTGAGATGCATTGTCAGCTTCTTCAAAGTGCCTTCTGAAAGTGGTTTCGAGTTCATGCAGATATTCTTCATAGCTTATCACTCCACTTTCAAATAGTATTTTGTCGCCATAGTAAGTTGTAAAACCCTCGGCTACAAAACAAGTTTCAAAATAGTTTTCTTGGCCGTATTTATAAGGAAGGAGTTCTTTTGGGCGAATCTTGGCGATGTTCCAAGCATGAAAAAGCTCATGAGAAGCCAGACCGAGCAGGTCGTTGTAATAGCTTTTTGGCAAAACTCCGTTTTCGCCCAAAACCATCACGGTAGAGTTTCGATGTTCGACGCCATGGTAATAGGTGTTTTCGGGCACTATCAGCATAAAATGATAATCTTTTTCTGGAAACTCACCAAAAATCTGAATTTGTGTTTTGGCTATTTTTGATAAATCATCAATCAACTCTTGTTTGTCAATCTGGAATATGCCTTCTATCCAAATGTGGAAACTTACATCACGGACCGAAAACTCCTCATGAAAAATATCTTTTGAAAGAATAAATGGAGAATCAAAGAAATGATGAAAATCTTTTGGAAATAGGGTTAGAAGATTTTCAATTTCACTAAGCGGCTGAATTCCACAAGAAAACTGAGCATCAATATTTTGCCTTTGTATAATCACCTCAAAAGGCTCATTGATTCGTTTGGGTAAGTACAAACACAGATTTACTGGATTTACATAAGCAAAATGCTTGTTTACAAAACTTGAGCCAGCATTGAGCTCTTTGGTATAATATTGATAGCGAATTTCGATGTCTTGGTTTTGGGTTTCTTGGACATTCCAAACGTTCTTTTGCGTTTTTTGCCAATGAAGTTTTTCGCCATTTTGTGTGTTTGCACTGAAATTCAGGACGTTTTTTGCGAAATTTTGCAGTTGATATCTTCCTGGTCTCCACATGGGCAAATGCAACTCCAAGCTTTTTTCAAGTACTTTCGGAATCAATATCCTGATTTCTACAAGGCTGTTTTCGGGAAGAAATGAAAAAAAGTATTGAATCATTAGAGCTTGAGTTTTTTTATTACAAAATATTTGATACCTTTGCAGTCCAATTCAGAATCGAGGAACAAAATTAATAGAAAAAGGATATGAAACGTACATTCCAACCATCAAATAGAAAGCGTACTAACAAACACGGATTTCGTGAGCGTATGTCTACTCCAGGCGGAAGAAGAGTAATTACTGCTCGTCGTGCTAGAGGTAGAGCTAAACTATCGGTTTCGGATGAAAAATCTCATAAATAAGATTTGAGGTTTTACATTTTATTAAGATATTAGCCGCTTATTGCGGCTTTTTTCATATATACCTAAGTGAAAAAAAAGAATAGTTTAGGCAAAATCGAACGTATTAAGAGTAAAAAAGTAATTTCGGCACTTTTTGACCGAAATTCTACTGCCAACAATTCTTTTTTGGTGTATCCATTCAAAGTTATTTATTCCTTTGAAAAAACCGATGAAGCTATAAGAGAGGCTCTTCCTCAGGTTTTGGTGTCGGTGTCTAAACGGAAATTTAAAAATGCCACTGACAGAAATAAAATTAAAAGGCGAACCAAGGAAGCTTACAGAACCAACAAGGTAATTTTTTCTGGAAATATAACATTGGCACTGATATACGTAGCCAATGAAATAATTGAGTTTTCTATAATTGAAAAAGCAATGAAAAACTTATTAGCTAGACTTGAAAAGGAAACTGGTAATAAAGCTAGCCACTAAAGACGGAAAAATACTTATATGAGTGACGAATACCGCCTCATAGGGCTTTGTAGCCACGTATCCCGATAAATTCAGAATCCAATAGCCAAGAATCAATATCACTATCTGTAAAAGTGCGAGTATCCAACCTCTTTTTGGTTCTAGAAGTCCATAAACCAACGAAAAAAGTATAGTAAATAACAAAGGTATGTAGATGATAATGGCCTTGTGAATTATAAATACTTGTATCACTGAAAATAGTATACACAATAAAATATTTTGGCTGAGCTTTAATTTTGGTATTGTCATTGCTGATGTTTACTTTGGTGCAAATGTAAAGATTTTGGCTTTTTATTAAACTATAAACGATATCCTTATTTTTTGCGTTTTATAACATTACCGAATAAAACAAAATGAAGAATTTTTTTCTGAAAACAAATAAAAAACATAGGCTATTCCTTTTGGGATTTTTATTGATGGGTGCCATTGGGTTTTCAGCATATAAAGTTGACGACAGACTTTTTGAAATAGCCAAAAATTTAGATGTTTTTGCAACGATGTACAAAGAGCTTAATGCCCTCTACGTAGACGAAATAAATCCAACTAAGGCTATGAGAGTGGGTATTCAAGCCATGTTGAAAGAGCTCGATCCTTACACGGTGTTTTATCCTGAAGACGAGATAGAGGATTATTTCACGATGAATGTGGGTGCTTATAATGGCATTGGAGCTACCATAGAATACTTTGAAGGAAAGCACGTAGTGTCTATGTTGTACGAAGATTCTCCCGCAGACAAAGCAGGAATAAAGATTGGTGATCAAGTACTTAAAATAAACAATGTGGATGTTACGGACAAAACAGATGCTGAATTTGGAAGATTACTGAAAGGCCAAACAGGTACTTCAGTAAAATTGTCTTTGGATAGAGTAGGGCAAAGCAAGCCTTTACAAATAAGTGTGGGTAGAGATGTTATAAAAACACCCAATGTACCACATTATGGCATGATAAACGAAGAGGTTGGATATATTCAACTCACCGATTTTAGTAGAACTGCTGCAAAAGAAATAAAAACCGCTACTTTAGAGCTTAAAGACAAAGGCATGAAAAACTTGGTGCTTGACCTCAGGGGCAATCCAGGTGGATTATTGAACATGGCTGTGGAGATTTGTAATTTTTACCTTCCGAAGAATCTTTTGGTGGTAGAAACCAAAGGAAAAGTAAAGGAGTGGAACTACAAGTATCAAACCAAAGAACAGCCTTTAGATACTGACATGCCGATAGTGGTTTTGATTAATGGACGAAGTGCTTCGGCTTCCGAAATTGTAGGGGGTACCTTGCAAGATTATGACAGAGCCGTACTCATTGGCCAGCGTTCGTTTGGAAAAGGATTGGTGCAAATAACCAAAGATTTGAGCTACAACACCAAAATGAAAGTGACTACTTCTAAATATTACATACCTTCTGGCAGGTGTATTCAGGCCATAGATTACGGTCACAGACAGGCCGATGGGTCTTTTGGTAAATTGCCAGATTCTTTGCGAGTACCTTTTAAGACCAAAAACGGACGTTTGGTATTGGATGGGGCTGGAATTGATCCAGATATTGCCACCAAGTCGGCAGACCAGTCTGATTATGTAAAGACTTTGGTTAAAACCAAGATGGTTTTCTACTATGCAAACAAGTATTATTTTGACAATCAAAATGAAAAACCCAAAGAAAACTTCAGTTTAGAGAATAAAACAATGGGTGAGTTTGAGTCTTGGCTTAAAAATCAAAAGTTTGTTTATGAAACTGCGGATCAGAAAGCTATTGATGCCTTGATCAAAAGTTCTAAGGAAAGTGGAGATTATACAAAAATGAAATCGAATTTAGACGACTTGAAGAAAGTGGCGGATTTGAATACCCAAGGTTTGGTGAAGAAAAACTGGGAGCAGATAAAAGAAGCTTTGGAATTAGAAATTTTGAGTAGATATTATTATCAAAAAGCCATGAAGTTCGTTGCTTTTGAAAAAGACAAAGATATTCAGGAGGCTCTTAAGCTTTTCGGGAATCCTCAAAAATACAAATCTTTATTAGCTGGTAAATGATACTTTCTCTAGATGCTTCCACTACCGGATGTTCGGTGGCTTTGTTCGATGGTTTTAATCTTGTTTCATCAGCAGAGTCTAGAATTGAGCGGTCTTCTGCCGAAATGCTAACTACGCTCATTGATAATGTTTTAAAGACGGCTAAAGTTGATAAAAAGGAACTCGGTGCGATAGCTGTAGCAAAAGGCCCAGGTTCGTATACAGGACTAAGAATTGCTGTTTCTACTGCCAAAGGTTTGGCTTTTGCCTTGGATAAGCCGCTTTTGTCGTTTGGTACTTTAGATTTATTGGCTCATCAAGTTTTTGGGTTTAATGGAGATTTACTGTGTCCATTAATAGATGCTCGGAGGATGGAAGTCTACAGTGCGTTCTTTGATGCAAATTCAAGAAAAATAATCTCCGAAGTTGAAGCTATTATTGTTGATTCAAACAGTTTTCAGGATATTTTAGATAACAACAAGGTTCTGTTTTTTGGTGAAGGAAGTGCCAAATGTGAGGAGGTAATAAAGTATCCCAATGCTCAATTCTTGAGAGAAATCATTTTGCCTTCAGCCGTTTTTTCTGGGAAGATTTGCTATGACAAATACATGTCAGGCGATTTCGAGGATTTGACTTTATTTGAGCCAAATTATTTAAAAGAATACATGTTTAAAACAAAAAAGCCCTGAATTTCAGGGCTTTTATTTTGTTAGTCTTCTTCTATTTCTTCGGGGACAAGCGTCTCTGGCATATCCCTTCCTATTGTTTTTGTTTTCTCTTTAAATTGTTTTACTTTTCTTGTAAGCGTGTCCATTGCTAAGTCTGTGGCGGCCTCAAAAGTATCTCCCGACTCTTTCACAAATATCGAACTTCCAGGAACATTTAGTTTAATTTCTATAAGTTTTTTGTGGGTGTTTAGTTTTTCTCCCTTATCTAATCTGAGGAAGACCTCACTACTTATTATTTTGTCATAAAATGTTTCGAGTTTGTTAAGTTTTTTTTGGATAAACTCCTTGAGTCCATTGTCGGCACTGAAGTGCACTGCATTTACTTCGATTTTCATACTCACATTTCTATTTAGGTGAAACAAATAGTTTTGTTTTAGATTGAACTCTCAATCTTTGAAATGAAGATATGTATTTATAAAATATCAACCAAGAAGTTTAAGCTAAAATTTCGAAGATATTTTTGAGTGGTGGTATTCTTATATGAAGACTTTTTTGCCTAAAAAATCTCCTTCTACAGATGTAGCTTTTAATCAGAATTTTAGGCTGCTTTTTTCTTGAAGAAGGGTTTTGTTAGCTGTGGTTTACCAGCTAACAAAATCTTTGAAAGTTTTTTCAATATTCTTCTCTGTAGCTTTATTTTTTGCTTCCCAAGTGGCATTGAGTTCAAGAGCAACAAGCCCTTTTAGATTCATAGTTCCCATAAATTCGTCCACTTTTTTAATGAATTCTGGATTTCTTCTTGCAGCTTTTAAAGAAAAATCCCTAGAAAAAATATCTCCTTTGGTCTGAAGTTCGTTTTTCTTTTCTATCACATAATTAAGGCGGTCTATCAAATCTTTCATCGATTTTCCTATTACCTCAGTGGCTTCGAGTGTACCGATGGTCAGTACAGTGGTTCCTCCAAATGTAGAGATAAGTCTTTGTGTGTCGGGATTGTTTTTGGATAAGATTGAGGAAAGTCCAGTGGTAGCACCCAAAGATGCATTTAAAACAGATCTCTGTTTTTTGCCTTTTTTTGACCTATTATACGCTTTTTTTAGTTCTTCTTCTTTTTCTTTAAGTTGTTCGGTCAGTTCCCAAGCCCTAGCCAAAGTGCCATAATATAAGCTGTAGTTTTTCTTATCTAACTCAGCTTCATTGATAGTGTTTTTTATTGTGAAGAATATTCTTTTTACTTCACGTTTTTTTGCTTTGTCTAAAACAAAAAAATCTATATAAAAACCCAAAGTGTCTCTAGGATCTTGAACGAACTCATAGCCGGGAATCCAGACGAATTCGTACTGATTGTTGGTGTTTTTTATAAGACTTGTTTTTGGAATGCCGGTTTGATTGGTTAAAAAATCAAAAACTTGAATATCATCATCGCCGTTCGGGTCTGATAGATAAAATCTAAGATTTACGTTTTCGTTTTCTTTGATAAGTAAGTTTTCGTTTTTGGGTATGACAGTTATTTGAGGAGGCAAATCCATTTGTGTAGCCTCTATTTTTATTTTGCCTTTTGTTTGTGTTTTAGATGGCTGGTCCTGAATCAAGAAGTCAATATAAAGTGGTTTTTCTTTTAGAGAATTAAATTGATTATTTGATGGTCTCCAAGTAATTTCTCCTTGTGTAGACATCATCATTCCTTCAGGTAGTGTTTCGAGAATTGGAACAAAAGCTATAGGGTCATTATCTTCGTCGTAAGCTACTTCGGAGTTTACTTTATACGTATTTGGGCTATTAAATTGCACATAAAATGTTCCTAAGTCGCTTAAAATGGGTGGTCTGTTGGTATGAAGTATTTTTAAGTCAAGAATGGTGGTCATTTGAAGACCTTCCTTGTTCAAGGCTACTACTACTATTTGAAAAATTCTCTCGGACTCAATTCTATCTACCAAATGGTAAGCGGGTTTCCACAGAAAGTTCCCGATCGAATCTAGATTCATTCCTGCTATTTTTCCTTGCTGAATACTGAATTGGTAGTTGTTTAGTAAAGTGTCAGGGCTTATGCTCAGTTTGAAATTTAGTTCTGAGCCTTCTCTTGCAACATTCCAGTTTTTTTGATTTGGTAAGATAATTTTGGCTGTTTGAGACACAGCGAAATTACTTATCAGAATAAGTATCAATAAATATTTTGGCATTGTTGTTTACTTTTTAGGAATAACTACGCAAGGAAAACCAAATAGACATCTGTCTTTGATAAATGTGACTACCTCGGCTGGTACATGTTCCTCCCATCCTTCTTCGCCCCTTTGTATTAATTCTAACATGTTGTCAGTTTGGATGTTCAAATTGGATTTGTTATAATGATAAATGTCCTCGATTTTGTTGTTTGCAATTAGAAATCTATATAAATCATTTAAATGTGCTGGAGGGTTGAACTTCATGCAGTTCATGATGATGTTGTTTCTCAAAGTAGGGTAAACAAATAATTTAAGTTTCCTACTAAATAACGTTGCAAAGGATTCTAATATTTCACCTGGCAAATCTTTGTAGTTTTCTTCATTGAAGATGTATTCTAAATTTGGGAAACCTATGATTAAGCCAATCTTGAGTTTGGTTATTTTAGACAGATAGGCCACCAATTTATAATATTCTACATAATTGGTTATCATTACGGTTTGGCCTAATGAGCATAAAATATCTACACGGTCGAGAAAATCTTTGTCGTCGATAGAATCATCTTGACCTTCTTGAAGTGCATTTAAAGTGAGTTCAGAAACCACTATCATTTTGCTTTCATCCACATCAGGTTCTTGTATAAATTGCTTTACTCCGTTTTCGAGCATGTCCAAGTGTACATTAATAACAGGTCTAAAACGACCCCTAAGTACCAAAATGTGTTTTTTATACAAGACATCTGAAGGTTGCAGAATCTTGCCATCTGGGCCAAAAAGAGCAAGGTCACAAAAACCATTTTTTACTAACCTCAGACTCATAAGTCTACCATCTACTTTTTCGAAAGCAGGGCCTTCAAACTTTATAGCATCAATCTGAATTCGCCCCTTTGTGAGGTTGTCTCTCAATGATTCCAATAATATCTCTGGCTTCTGATGGTAATAAAAGCAACCATATATGAGATTTACACCTATTATACCTAAGGCTTGCTGTTGAAGCAAAGTGTCATTGTCGAGCATCCTGACATGTAAGGTGACATCATGGAATTCGCCGTTTGGAGTAAGCTGAAACCTACATCCCATCCATCCATGCGGCTGATTGTTTTTATGATAATTGAGTGTAACGACGGTGTTGGCAAAAGAAAAAAACTGTGTGCTTTCTCCTCTTTGTTCGTCCAGTCTCTCTATTAAGAGATTGTATTCATGATCTAACATGCTTATTACACGCTCTTCGCATACATAGCGGCCATCTGCTACTGGTCCATAAATAGCATCAGAAAACTTCATATCATAGGCCGACATAGACTTGGCTATAGTACCCGAAGCACCTCCTGCTTTAAAGAAAGCAGCAGCTACATCTTGTCCTGCCCCAATCTCGGCAAAAGTGCCATAAATTTTCGGATCAAGATTTATTTTGAGAGCTTTTTGATTGATTCCCAGACCTAAATCGTGTACTAAAGACATCGTAATTTGAAGATTTTTTGAAGTATATATGCTATAATGCAAATATAATAAAATTTGTACTTTATGGTGTAAAATAACTGTTTAATGTACTTTTTGTTGTATTTAAACTATATTTTTTAAATATTTTATATAAATATATTATATTGTATGAACTTTGTAAATGGCTCAAATTGAATTTTCATATTGAGTGTATTGTTGTAAATTATAATTTCAATAAATTTTGAAAATAATGAAAAAAAATCTACTTTCTTTTACACTATTGTTTTTTTCTCTTTTTGCTTTTGCTCAAAAGGGTTTTGAAAGCAAGAAAAGAACCCCAGAAGGAGCCTCTATCACTGCTGATTTTGAGATAATTTCCGGCAAGAAAAATTCGCAGATTTCTAATCCGAAATTTAGTTTTTCTCCAAAACTTACATCTAAAAGAATTTTAAAAGACGAAGAGTCTGGAGCGGTTGTTTTTATAGATAATCCAACGTACTCAAAAGATCAACGAAATGCTAGGAAAAGTAGTGGAGACATGAGCAGTAGTTTCCTAAACTCGGTAAGAAGAGATTTGAAGGTCAATAATCCAGAGGATGAGTTTAGATTAGTTGCTGACGAAACTGATGGCTTGGGCTTCAGACATTTGAAATTGGTCCAATCTTTTAAAGGGGTACCTATCTATGGTGGAGAGGCGGTAGTTCATGCCAATAAAAATGGTGTAGCAGAGTTTATGATGGGTAAAATATTTGCTAGTCCGGTACTTAACACCATTCCAAACATAAGTTCTTCGGCCGCTATAGAGCTTAGTTTGAAAGATCTTGGTAAGAATACGATTGTTCAAAAGAATGGAAAAATGAGCCAGTTTTTGGAATTGGATAAAGATACTGCCGAGCTAATGATTTTGAATATTGAGAAAAAGAATAACCTAGTTTATTATATCACTGTAAGGCCAAATATTTTGGAGCGATGGGTCTATTTTATTGATGCACACTCTGGTTTAGTACTTAATAAATACAATCATACCTGTACGCTAGATGGAGTGGTGATTGCAAGTTCAAAAGATTTGAATGGAATAACTAAAAGTTTCAACGCTGTGCAGGTAGGTCAAAATTTCTTTATGATTGATGCAACGAAGAATATGTTTAATCCTCAATCTAGCTTGCCAAATAGCCCAAAAGGAGCAATTTGGACTATTGATGCCCAGAATTCTAGGGTAGATGATGAAGAAATGGCTCTGGTGCAAGTAAGTTCTACAAACAAAAATAGTTGGAACGCCACAGCGGTTTCAGCTCACATAAATGCTTCCATTTGCTATGATTATTATTTGACAAAGTTTAATCGGAATTCATTAAATGGCTCAAAAGGGAATATTTTGTCAGTCATAAATATTACAGATGAAGACGGGAAAGGTATGGATAATGCCTATTGGAATGGTCAATTTATGGGATATGGCAATGGTAAGGATGGTTTTAAGCCTTTGGCAGGGGCTCTTGATGTAGCAGGTCATGAAATGACCCATGGAGTAATTGAGAATACAGCTAGGCTGGAGTATAGGAATCAATCGGGAGCTCTAAATGAATCTTTTGCAGATATATTTGGAGCTTTGATTGATAGGGATGATTGGACTTTAGGTGAAGATGTAGTAAAACTAGATGTTTTTCCTTCTGGGGCGTTGAGGTCATTAGAAAATCCAAACCAAGGTGGTAAAAATGATAATGGTTATCAACCAAAAAACATGTCACAATATCAGTTTCTGAAAGATACACCGAGTGAAGACAATGGAGGTGTGCATGTAAATAGTGGAATACCGAATCATGCTTTTTATAAGTTTGCCACGGCTTCTGGCATGAATAAAGACAAAGCCGAAAAAGTCTATTGGCGTGCTATGACTACTTACTTGACAAGGACGTCGAAGTTTGCAGACTTGAGAGTTGCTGTCATTCAATCAGCAAAAGACATTTATGGTGAAGGCCAAGAGACCGCTTCGGCAAAAGCGGCTTTTGACTTTGTAGGAATTACAGACGGCTCAACTAATACTGGTACCACGGGTACTGGAAATAGCTCTACTGAAAATACAATTCCTACAAACCCTGGTACGGAGTCTTTGGTGGCTTTTGACCCAACAGATAATAGTCTTTACTCTGGAGCGTTAAATGCTGCTACCTTTATCAAAATTTCCAATGGATTGGGATGTTTAGGTAAGCCAAGTATTACTGACGACGGAACTTTTGTGTATTTTGTAGGTAAAGATTTTCATATCTATAGAGTTGATTTATCTAAAAACTCTGCACCTCAAAAGCTTTCATCTGAGCCATCTTGGCGTAATGTAGCTATATCAAAAGACGGAAAACAATTGGCGGCATTGGCAAGTAAAAACGACGTATTTATATATGTTTTTGATTTGGTAAACAACAAAAATAAAAAGTTTGAGTTGTATAATCCTACTTATACACAGGGAGTTAATACGGGGGAAGTATTGTATGCAGATTCATTTGAATGGGATTATTCTGGTGAGTTTATTGTCTACGATGCTTTTAATGAAGCTAAAAGTACCTTCAAAAGTTTCGAATACTGGGATGTGGGTATTATAAGAGTTTGGGATCCGTTGAAAAAGGATTTTTCAGATGGGGTTATAGAAAAAATGTTTTCGAATCTTGAAGAAGGAGACAATATCGGAAATCCCGCTTTGGCCAAAACCAATACAGGTATATATGCTTTCGATTATTTTGTGTCGAAGGAAGATGTTTTTTACGTGATAACAATAGATTTTGGAAAATCTACCAACAATGTACAGGTTGTGGAAGAAAACAATGACATAGGCTATCCAAATTTTACAAAGGCAGACAATAAGCTGCTATTTAATGCTTTAGATGGTAATGTGGCGGTTATAAAAGGAGCAAATCTTAAAAGTGACAAAATATCTCCAAATGGTGCCTCTGAAGTGTTATTTACGGATGCCAAGTGGGGCATTACCTATGCCGTGGGTACAAGAGCTTTGCCAACTAAAGAAGCCCAAACTATTACGATAAATTCTATTTCTGATAAGTTGCCAAAGACATCATTCGAAATTGTGGCTACGTCAAGCTCAAAGCTTGGCCTTATTTACGCTGTAGTGTCAGGAGATGCGAGCATTAATGGTAAAATGGTAGTTTTGGGGTCTACACCAGGTAAAGTAACCATTAGGGCAATACAAGTAGGTGATTCAAAATATGCCGGAGCTACTGCTGATATGACTTTTTGTATCACCCCAACCACTCCAAAACTCACCGACAATGTGACTTCAGTTGTGGCTTCTGGGGGTACTCTGTATCAGTTTTTTGTTAATAATAATCCAATTGGCGGACAAACTACCAGCACCACCTTGAAGAAAGATTTTGGTGGAGTTTATACAGTAAAAAGCGTAACTAGTGATGGTTGTTTTAGTGTTTCTTCAAATGCAATTTCGATGGCAGTTTTGGCAAATGAGCCCATTCTTAGTCAGAAGGTTATTGCGGCTCCTAATCCTGTAGAGGATAATCTTAATTTGATTTTGCCAGAAAATGAAAAACTTATTTTAATGGAAATATTAGATAACTCAGGAAAAGTATTGAAGAAAAGCACAAAAGTAAACGAAAGTGCAAAAAGCCTCTCATCAGGACAATATATAGTGAAAGTACAGACCAATCTGCAAACTTATTCACTGAAAATTATTAAAAAATAGTAAAAGGCCTTTCGGCCTTTTACTATTTTATTTTTTTTACAAATTTGTAGTGTCCTCTGCTGAATCCATTTCTTATATAAAAGCTATGGGCTTTTAGTCTTTTTACGTTGCTAGAAAGTTCTATTTGGAGCCAATTGTTTTCTTTTCCTAGGTCTTCTGCCAATCTTATGAATTCTTTGCCTATACTCAGTCCTCTATATTTTTCATTTATGATAAGTTCTTGAATTTCAGCTAGTCTTTGACAATGGTGCAGTGGGGTAGATTCGAATAAACTCATAAAACCAACTACTTCATTATCTACTTCAGCTACGAAATAATGAACCTCTGTATTGCTTATATTTTTCAGAAAAATCTCTTTGAATTTATCAAAGTCAAAGAGTTGTTCTTCAAGCTCTTCAATCAGCTTTTTTACATTTTCTAGGTCTGAATTGGTGGCTTTTCGTATCATTTAGCTAACTTATTAGCCCACGCATCGAGAGTTTCTTCTAAAACACTCAACGGCAAGCAGCCATTTTTCAGTACTTGATCATGAAAATCAGCTAGATTAAATTTTTCACCCAAAGAAGTTGTATATTTTGCTCTTAATTCTCGGATTTTCAATGCCCCAATTTTGTATGAAAGAGCTTGTCCTGGTATGGCCATGTAACGCTCAATTTCGGCAATTGCCCCTTCCTTGGAGATCGCTTCATTTTGTAGCATATAGTTTAATGCTTCTTCTCTGCTCCAGCCTTTTATGTGTATGCCAACATCTACGACCAAGCGAATAGCACGGTGCATTTCATCACCCAAAGAGCCAAAATACTGATATGGGTCAGTATAGAGACCAAGCTCCTTTCCAAGAGACTCAGTATATAATGCCCAACCTTCTCCGTAAGCTCCATACCAACCGAAACGCATGAATTTTGGAATAGTTTGGTTTTCTTGCTGCAATGAAACTTGATAATGATGCCCTGGTATAGCCTCGTGCAGAAAAAGAGACTCCATACCCGAAGTGATATTGAATTTGGTGGCATCAAGAATCGGTACATAGAAGATACCCGGTCTGCTGCCATCTGCGGTGCCTTGCATATATTCAGCACTTGCTGAAGCTTCTCTGAATGCCTCCGTTCTTCTTATTTCAAACCCTGTTTTTGGGGTATTATTGAATATTTTTTTTAGGTTAGGGTCTATCTTGGTTTGAATGGCTTTGAAAGCTGCCAAAACTTCTTCTGGTGTTTTATATGGCATTAATTTGGGGTCAGATTTTACACTTTCAAAGAAAGTCAACAAATCTCCTTTAAACCCTACTTGGTCTTTTACTTTCAACATTTCTTTTTGTATCCGACTCACTTCTGATAGCCCTGTTTGAAAAATTTCATCGGGAGTTTTTAGAGAAGTGGTCCAGTAGTAAGTTTGATAGTCATAATATTTCTTGCCAATTTTTAAGGCTCCAATACCACTAGATGGCCTTGCCGCCTTAAGGTAAGTTTTAGCTAAATAAACCTCGAGCTTTTTGTATGCTGGTCTTATTTTCTTATCTATTGCTTCAGTATATTTTTGTGTATAGCTTATTTTTTGTTCAGGAGTAAAATTGGTAGGGAGCTTTTTTATTGGCTCAAAGAATAGATTTTCAGTGGCGGCTGGCTCAGACAAATCGTGCATTTGAGGTATCATTTTAACAACCAAAGATTTTGGAAGAACAAATTGACTGGCAATACCTTTGTCAAAATTAGCAATGGCTGTATCGGCCCAAATTACAAATTGATCTATACGTTTAAGCCAATTGTCATAATCCTGGGTGGTTTTGAATGGCTGTGAAGCTTCCCCACTTCCTAGCTGAGCAAAGGTCAAAGGCAAACCTGTAAACTGATTGAAGGGAGTTAAATGCGATGGGTATGTTAAGCCTTCTATCTCGGTGTTTAGATTAAATCTTAATGTATTGTACTGAATTAGTTCGTCTTCTGACAATTCTTTGGTTTCGATTCTATCCAGACTATTAAGATATGTTTGGTAGAAGCTCAAAAGGCTCTTTCTGTAACCTTCAGAAATATCTATAGGCAGTTTGTCATTGAAACGATTGTCGCCCTGAGAGGTGGCCTCAAGAGGGAAAAACTGGAGTCTTTCCTCATAATAATGCTCAAAAAGGGTCTTAAGTTGCTTGTTTTCTTTGGGTTTATTACATCCAATTATAAATAGACTGAATACAGTGAAAATAAGGAGTTTATTCATTTTTTTTTAAATTTATTTTTAGCCAGAAGGATTTGTTTTGGCCAATATTTTTAATTGATTTTATCGTTTTCGGGTATCTATTATGGCAATGATTTTCCATTTGTTTTCAGTTTTAATAAGCGTAAACACATTGGTGCCCTTGTGCGAGAGTTTTTCGTTTACATAAAATTCGTAAGGTGTCCAGTCTATAGCTAAAGCCTCGTCAATTTGTATTTTATGCTCTAAAAGCCTTTCTTCCAAAACCACATTTTGGGGAATTGTACCAATGGATTTAAGAAGTCCAGCTATACTTTCTGATTTTTGTGTGGCAGCTTGATCAGGCTTTATATTTACTGAATTTAGCGAACAGTTTTTGTGTAATACACTTTTTATTAGCATGGTATCTCTTTTATACATGCCATCAAAGAAGGTTTCGATTGCTTTTTTTATTTGAGCTTCTTCGCTTTGGCCAAAAGTTATTTTGGAATACCCAAAAGTGAGAATAAGTATAAAGAATATTCTTTTCATTGATAAGTGTTCTTAAAATTCCTCAATTCTAACATATTTTTTGTTGTATTCAAAATTACGATGAAGCATTATCTTATTATTTATTGGATAAATGACTCTTTTTTTGGGATGCTATACGATGAAGTTTTTGAGAACAAAAAATAAGGCTTAATTTTATAAATAGATTTTGTTTAAGTTACATTTTTACAAACAACTCATACTTAACAATATGACAAACAACATAAAATAAGATAAATTAAAACAATTATCAGTAAAACATGACTCTATTCACTGCAGGGAAAGAGAAAGAAATTTTGGTAAAACTTAAGTCCAATACGGAGTTAAATACTTGTTTGCAATATTTGTATAAGGAGTATTTTGGCTTTTTGAAAAATATGGTATTGAATAATAGCGGTACTAAAGAGGATGCTGAGGATGTTATTCAAGAGACATTTCTAGCGTTTGTTCAGATTGTTCAAAATGATAAATTTAAAGGTGAATCAAGTCTGAAATCTTTTTTGTATGCTGTCGCAAAAAACATTTGGTTGGGGAAATTGAAAAAACAAAAGGCGGAATTTAGAAGAGCCAATATTTGGGTAGAAGCCAATCCTAAGTTTGAGGAAGATATTCAGGAACAATTGAATAAAAATGAAGCTTTGGACTTAATTTCAAATGTATTGTCAACATTAGGATCGGTTTGTAAGGTTATACTTCAGAAGTTTTATTATGAAGAATTATCCTTAAAAGAAATACTCGCTTTTACCGATTTTGAGAACGACCAAGTGTTAAGAAACAAAAAGGCCAAATGTATGAAATCAATGACAGAAAAACTGAACCAACAGCCCCATTTAAAGGAATCGTTGTATAAAGCACTAAGAATATTTTAATAGAAAATGGAAGGATTTGAAATTTTTGATGACTATTTGAACAACAAAATGACTTTTGAGGCAAGGCTAGGCTTTGAACAACAATTGTTGGAGAATCCAGAATTAAAATCGTCTTTTAATGATTACAAAGTTGTCTTGGAATTGTTAAGATTTCAAGGCTTAAAAAGCGATGTAGAGAAAGCAAATAAGGCATATCAAATCCGTAATGAATCGAAATTTAGTTTTCCAAAAATAAAAATAGCAGCCATAATTATTTTTGGGTTGTTGACTTTTAGTGCCTTTTGGACTAACCTAATTGAAGGGGCAGATTTGCTTGAAAACGTGCCGATTGAATATATAGAACCCAATCAAAGAGGAGATGCTGAAGAAAAACCACGTGCAGAGTTTCTTTATTTAACAAAAGACTATGAGGGTTTGATAAAATTGTATGTCTCGAGCAATGAACCTACTGAAAAGCTTGAATTTTTGACGGCTATGGCTTATTTTAATAAAAAAGAATACAACAAAGTACTTGAATTAATTGAAAAATTGGAGCCTAGGGACAAAACCAATGTTTATAAAAATGAAATTGAATTTTATAAATGTCAAAGTTTGATTGGCTTAAACAAATACTCTGAGGCTGAAGGAATGATTCAGAAAATGGAATATACGAATCCATATAAATCGACTTTTGATTGGATTTACGTTACAAAAATCAAGATTTTGGCATGGAAAGAAAGTTTTTTTTGAACAAAAACGCAACTAAAAGAATTGCCAAAGCACCAAGGAGATATTTTAAATAATTGTAAATCCAGTATTCATTATCTTTTTGAAAGCCAACATATACCAGATGAGCCCAATATTTTGGATGCCTAAATTGCACCATTGTCGGGTCTTCAATTAAATCCAATTTAGCCTTTTGTAAAGCAATGGGGTAAGTCGCTCCGTCAGCAAGATGTTTATAGAATTTTTTGGTGAGATAGGCCGTGGAATAGTCTTCAGCTTTCCATAGTGATGAAATAATGCTTTGGCTTCCTGCTAAATAAAAACCTCGTGATAGGCCTCTGATACCCTCACCGTCGAGGTGGGTGTTCCCATAAGAATCACATGCAGATAGAAAAACTAATTGTGTATTCTTGAGCATTCCGGCAGAAAGTTCGAACAAATAAAGCTTGTTGTCTTCTTTTTGTGTTTGGTTGTTATGAAACTTAATAAAGGACTTTTCTGGCAATTTGAGATCAGCTACTGCGTGTGTGGACAAATGGATTATGGGGAAGTCTTTGGCGTTTTCTAAAAAGACTTTTTTAGTGGCATCAGAATCCAAAAAAATCTTAGAATCAAGTAAGTTGTCTACTTCTTTTTTTGAATTGGGAAGAAAGTCCGGGTTGTTTTTGTCATTTGCAAATGGAGCAAATGCCAGTATTCTGTTCGATTTACTTACTTTTTTAGTAGTTTGGATAAATTTAGCGGAAAAAAGGTAAGAAATGGGATTGCTTTTTATCAAGTATTCCCCATTGTGCCCAACGAGACATTCCATAGGCAAACCGTTCGTAATACCATCTCCGATAAAAATGATGTGAAAGTAGGGTTGAATAATATTTTTGAAGGGTTTAATTAAATCGGCATAAATAAATTTGGTATTTTCTAGTTTGGTTACTTTTTGAGTTTGTGCTTTTAAATCCTTGATTTTTTGCTCAAATAAGGCTTTGTTTTTTATTGTAGTTGTTTCAAATTTTGTTTTTGTTATAGCAAAAACAATTGCTTCTTTTCCTAAGTCAAAATAGCTGAGTAGTACTTCATTTTTTTGTAAATATTTTCGTACCTCTTTTATTTTTACCAATTGATTTTGTTGAAACTTCTTCAATCTATATTCCGGATAATTTTCAAGTTTCTCGTTGAGTTTTCCCAGCCTTATTTCGGTTTCGTTAATTACTTCAAGATACTTTTCAATTTGTTTGTCTTCACTGGTGTTTTCAATATTTTTTTTCAAGGCAGCTAATGAAATGTGCAAAATTTGCTCTGCTTTAAGTAGGTCATCAGGAATGTCGCTGTTGTTTTTTATTATGTTTTCATTTATTCCCAATGACAAAACGGTCGCTTTGCTTTCCTCACTTATTTCAAATGCCCGCTCAGCATATTCTTTATTGTTTGTATTATTATATGCATTCCATAAAAAACGTATATATGCCTGATATTTAGGATGTAAATTTTCTATAATGTCTAGCCTTGCATTTTCTTGATTATAAGTTTTAGAAATACTTTGAGCAGATATTCTGAAAGCTTCAAATGCATTAATGGCACCTCTTAAGTAGCGAAGTTCGGATGTTTTTATATACAGTTCTCCAAAACTCATTGCTTTTTCTGTGAGAATATCTAGAATAAAAAATGAATAAAAACCACTACTATTTTTTATTGGATTTTTGTAAATATTCTTTTCTTTGAAAAAGAAATCAATGTTTTGTAATGCCATTTGAAAATGAAACAAAGCATCATAATGTAAGTTATCCTTAGCCGCAATTTTGCCTAGATAATAATGAGAATAAGCTTTGTCGGCCTTTTTTTTATTTTTTAGTTCTATAGATTTGCTAAAATATAATTTTGCTTTTTGGAAGTCGCGGAGCTTAAAATATGCCTTGCCTATGGTGTTAAAGTATATCAAAGAGTCATTAGTTGGCTTTTTTAAAACAGAAATGGCCTTTATAGGTTGATTAAGTTCTATTAAAACAGAGGCTAGATTAATTTTCAGGTCGTTCTCCTTCGGAAATTTTTTTGTGAGTTTGTTCAAAATTTTTAGGGTACTATCTGGTTGATTTAAGAATTGAAGAGCCAAGGCTTGGTTGTTGAGATTGGAGAGCTCATCTGTGCCTACCAAAGTTTCTGCTTTCTTGAAGTAAACAAGACTTTGGCGGAAATTTCCTGATTCAAAAAGCAACACACCTTTGGTATTGAAGAGTCTTTCGGCTTCAGGTAATTTTGGGTTTTTATCAAGCAATATTTCAGCTTCTGATAGATAATAAAGGCAAGAGTCGTAGGCGGCGTTATAATAATGTACACCACTCAAGTACAATAATGATGCAAAGATGGAGGTGTCGGCCAAGTTGTTTTTTCGGGCAATTTCAACACTTTTTTTGTAAAAAGTTAAGGCTTCACGATTTTGGAAATAAGTTTGATTTAAAACTCCAAGTTTTTCATTTGCCTTCGCAATTTTGATCGCTTCGTCTTTGTTTTTTGGTTTTAGATCAGCAATTTTTAGAAAGTGCTTTTTTGCCTCGATGTCAGTAGCTTTCGTTGGATTTTCAAGATTAAAAAAATAAAGACCTTTTTGCAGTTCTTTATTAATGCTAACCCCGAATGGTTGAGAGAGGACTATTCCGAAAATAAAAACACTTACGAAAGAAGAAAGGTATTTTGATTTCATTTTTTTTAAAAAAAACTCAATAATTCCGTCCAACAATCACTATCTGAGGAGGTCTTGGCTTACGAAAAATTCTAAAAATACGAGCATATTTTAGTCCAAAATTAGGATTATAGAAAGAATTCTGGTTTTCAAAAATCTTATCTTTTAGGCTTTTGGGTACGTCACTTTCTTTCTCGAAAAAATGAAACTCTAACTCTATTTTGTTAAGTGCCTTACCACTTTTATCATCTAATCTGTAATAGAGCTTTAGTTTTTTTGTTGAGCCATTTTTTGGAGAAGCACCCAATAACCCTTTCCGAAGTGAGTTGTCAAGCACTATCTTACCATCAATTTTTGAAATATCTAAACCTTGAGCTATAACTTGCTGGCCCGGAAGAGGCTCGTCTAAAAAACCATTCCCATTGTCATCATCATCATCATCATCAAATTCTGTAGTTCTTGTATTTACCCCTGGTATAGCAAAATTTGGATTATTGTTGTAAATGGGAGCGGCAACTTTTTCATTTTTGTCCAAGACGTATATTTTACTCATATAATCTACACCAGAGATTGTCAAATGAGTAAAACAAGTATCTTTTGAGTTTTTGGGAATAAAAAATACATTATAACGAAGTCCAGATTCACTCTTTGTAATATTTATTTCACCGTGTGACTCATTTATTTCTAATCCTTCTGGATAAGCACCGTATTCTCCGTCTCGTTTCACCAGAGGGTTTATTTTTAAGTCGTCTTTAAGGTTTTCAAGAAAGAATAATGTGTCTTTATAAGCTATTAAATTACAATTTCCTTTTGCAGTAGTATTTGAATTTGTTTGGTTATTAGTGGTTTGGTTGTTGTTTGAAGAGTTGTTGTCGTCAGGAGAAATGCTATCTTCTGTAAGATTAGGATTACAAGAAAACATCCAACTCACTAACGCGATAATTATAAATATGTACTCTTTTTTCATTCAATTCGGGATATCTAAAGCTTTCTACGGTGGAATATTAACGATGGTTGCAAAAAAATAATATTATATGTAGTTACATTTTTTAGGTGAGAAGATACTTAAATGCAAAAAACAATTATCACCGTAAATTAATTTAAAATTATGAAAACATCCAGAAGTTTTGGCTTATCTTTTTTGTCTTTGGTTGTGTTGTCTCTTAGTTCTTGCGACGATTCGCTTCTTAAACCAGATGATAGTTCTTCGATATTCTCGGTATTAGCAAATGCTTCAGGTGATGGTACAAACGTGTCTGTCAGTTCATTGCCATCAGCCATTACTACTTACATCAATGTAAATTATTCTGGGAAAACTATTATCAAAGCAGAAAAGTATTTGACAAAATTCGAGATTACACTTTCTGATTTGACCAAGTTGGAGTTTAGTATTTCTGGTATTTTTATTGAAGTATCGGGTAGCAGCAAAGGTGGAACTAAGGTTTCTGATGATCCTATTGCAGCACTTCCGCAGGTAATTTTGGATTACGTCACAAAAAATTATCCAGGAGTCGCCATTGTAAAGGCAGAAAAGTCGGCAAACAAATATGAGGTCAAACTTAGCAACAGAGTCAGGTTAGATTTCAGTTTGAGCGGTCAATTGTTAAGGGTGAGAACTTGGTAAAAAAAGGAGCTTAGGCTAGTCATGGTCGGAAGATTAAATATCTTCCGGCCATTTTTTGTTATTAATGATTTGTCGTTGTCTTAGACTTATGAATTTGTATCTTTGGCTACGCTTTCTTAAAATCTAATGACAAATTTCAAGAACCACAAGGTATCAGTAAGCCAACTGATAGGGTTAATACCAGAGGCTTTATTAACCCACCTATCCTCTAATACGAATGTTGACTATTATACTAAAGTATTGCATGCCAAAAAGGTATTCTATCTACTACTTTATGGAATTCTAGACAATGAGAAATTAAGCCAACGCACTTTAGAAGATACTTTTAACGATTCTGGATTTAAAGTACTGTTTGACTTAGATGAAAGGGAAACCGTTGTCAGAAGCTCCATTTCGGAAAGGCTTTCAAAGATTGACTATCATTACTTTAAGGAAGTCTATGAGTTCATCTACTACTTTATGGAATTCTAGACAATGAGAAATTAAGCCAACGCACTTTAGAAGATACTTTTAACGATTCTGGATTTAAAGTACTGTTTGACTTAGATGAAAGGGAAACCGTTGTCAGAAGCTCCATTTCGGAAAGGCTTTCAAAGATTGACTATCATTACTTTAAGGAAGTCTATGAGTTCATCTACACTACTTTTTCAGATTATTATGCTTATAGCGAGCAGTTAAAGTACAATTTGATTCGGGTAGACAGCACCATGGTGAGTGAGATGTCTGGCAAACTTAAAGAGGGGCTCGATAATAAAAGCGGAAAGAAATCTGTAAAATATTCTGTGACATTTGATGGAATACTTCCTTCGGGTTTTGAGGTATTTACGCAGGCCAAATTC